>NZ_JAHLQJ010000009.1 GCF_018919145.1 Paenibacillus brevis | reverse complement strand
AATGTCTCCTGTCCCATAGTGACATTATCTCAGAACAGTTATAGGGTGACATTATCACAGCACAACAACATATAGGCTTGAATAGGTCTTGACTTATAAAATCTTAAGTAGTATATTCAATGTGTAACCGGTTACCTATCTGAAGTGGAGTGAGGATAATGGCTTCAATCAAAGATGTTGCTAAGCTTGCTGGTGTGTCCGTTGCCACTGTATCCAGAGTACTGAATGATAAAGGATACGTAGGACAGCATACAAGGGAAATGGTAGAACAGGCGATTAAAGAGTTGAACTACAAACCAAATGAGGTAGCTAGAAGTCTGTTCAAGAAGCAATCGAATACGATTGGCTTGATTGTGCCGGATATCATGAATCCTTATTTTCCCGAGTTAGCTAGAGCTGTTGAGGATACGGCTTCTAAGTTTGGCTACAACGTTATCCTGTGTAACTCCGATGAAGATAGGGAGAAAGAGCAAACATACTTGGATATGCTTCAGCAGAACTATGTAAACGGTATCATTGTTTCATCAAATACCCTGACTGCAAAACAGATTATAGAACTTAATATTCCTGTTGTAAGTATCGACCGGGAAATCAGCAAAGGCCTGCCAACGATTGTTGTGGAGAATATGAAAGGGGCCAGCAAGGCTGCTCGCTTTTTATTGGATAAGGGTTGCAGCAGAATTGCTCACATTCGAGGTCCTAAGGGGGTTGTCAATGCGGAGGAACGATGTGAAGGGTATAGAGAGGCAGTAAGTCAGCAGCCATGGTTCAATGAGAGCTATATTGTTGATGGGGATTATGACATGGAATCCTCAATCGAAGCGACATTAGAGCTTCTAAGGTCACATCCTGAAATCGACGGGATTTTTGCAGCGAATGATGTTATGGCGATTGGCGCTATGAAAGCAGCTAACCAGCTTGGCAAGAGGGTGCCGGAAGAACTTGCGATTATTGGATTTGACGGAATCCGTTTATCTTCCGTAACGATTCCAGAACTAACGACCATAGTGCAGCCGATCTATGAGTTAGGGGAAAAGGCTACAACAATGTTAGTTCGTTTAATGAATCAGCAAGAAGTCGGACAAACTTATTATATATTGGATGTGGAGCTTGTAGAGAGAAATTCAACGTAAGGAGCAGAGATAGAGATGGAGAAGAAACCTAAAGTTACTGTTGTTGGAAGCATTAATATGGACTTGGTTACGATTACTTCTCAAGTGCCGAAGAGAGGGGAGACGCTATTTGGCGAGCATTTTCAAATGAACCCCGGAGGAAAAGGAGCCAATCAAGCAGTAGCTGCAGCCAGGCTAGGAGCACATGTTCAACTCATTGGTTGCGTGGGGAAGGACAGGTTTGGAGAGGATATTGTAGCCCATTTGCAAGAGCAAGGTGTTGATGTGAGCAATGTGGAACCGGTTACAGATGTAACTGCCACAGCTACAATCGTCGTTGCTGATCAAGACAATAGTATTATTGTTGTCCCTGGAGCTAATAATTATGTAACAGCATCTTTCGTTGAATCCAGACGGGAGGTTATCGCAAACAGTGATATTCTGGTCCTTCAGTTGGAAATACCGTTGGATGGTGTGAGAAAAGCAGTACAAATTGCCAAGGAAAACGGGGTTAAGGTGATCCTTAATCCGGCACCGATCCAATCCTTGCCTTCAGATCTCATTCAGGATATCGATTATCTTACCCCGAATGAACATGAACAGATGCTGCTTAGACAAGATAGAAGCGCGGAAGAGCTAAGCGGCAAACTTATCGTCACAAAAGGTAGTGAAGGAGTTTGTATTTATGAAGAGGGAAGGGAAATAAATGTTCCCGCCTATAAAATAGATGTTGTTGATACTACAGGAGCGGGAGATTCGTTTAACGGCGGACTGGCTTACGCTTTAGGCAAAGGAGTAAGCTTGCGAGATGCTTGTAAATACGGCAATGCCGTTGCCGCTTTATCCACGACTAAGCTTGGAGCTCAAACAGGAATGCCTACCGGTGCGGAGGTAGAAGCATTCATCAATAGCCGAGGATGATCGCGCCTTAAGAGCTATATATCACTTCTGAAATCGCATACAACAAATCAAAACATTCTAGGAGGAATACCACAATGACAACCAGACCTATAATTATTGACACCGATCCAGGGATTGATGATGCTGTGGCACTTGCTATCGCACTTTACAGTGAAAAGCTGGATGTTCGATTGATCACCACGATTGCCGGGAATGTCGGACTTGATAAAGTAACCTATAACGCCTTGAGATTACTGAAGTTTTTCAATAAGACCGTACCTGTTGCTCTTGGTGCCGACAGACCGCTGATTAAGGACCCGATTGATGCCAGTGATATACATGGTTCTACCGGGATGGACGGTTTTGATTTTGATGAACTAACGGACGATCTTGTTCTGAAGGAAAATGCCGTGAATGCCATGTATCGCGTTATTATGAACAGCAAAGAACCGATAACTCTTGTTCCGATCGGACCGTTAACGAATATAGCGCTTTTGCTAAAAACGTATCCTGAAGTTAAAGAGAACATTGCTGAAATTGTATTAATGGGAGGCTCTACAGGGCGAGGCAACGCGGGGGTTATGGCGGAGTTCAACATTTATGCCGACCCTGAAGCAGCGAAGATCGTATTCCAAAGCAAGCTGCCTCTTGTAATGGTTGGACTTGATGTTGGTTTGAAGGCTCTGGTGTACCCGGAAGATAGTGAACAACTGAAGGTGATGAATCAGACAGGAAATATGATCTATCAGCTCTTCCAAAAATACAGAGGCGGCAGCATGAAGACTGGATTGAAAATGTATGACAGCACCGCTATCGCCTACTTGCTGCAGCCGGAAATGTTCCAAGTCGTCGATACGTTCGTCGATGTAGAACTGCATGGTTCGATGACGACCGGATGTACCGTAGTAGATTTAAAGGGGTATTTAGGAAAGCCTACTAACGCCAAAGTATGCGTGGATATTGATCCGCAAATGTTCAAGCAATGGTTCATGGATAGCTTGAAGAAATGTAACTAACAGCCCATTAGAGGAGGCCCAATCATGAATTCCAATATAATAATGTATGGCTCGGCTATTATCGCTGTGGCGGTAGTAATTTATATGTTGATTAAGAAGATGGACATTAAGATTTCCCTGTTCCTAATTGGTATCGTTCTGATCCTGGTTAGTACCGCTATGGGAAATGAGATCGCTGTCAAGGATTTTGTCTCCACCGGGTCGGCTTGGTTAGATCCTCTTGAGGTGATTGTCACTCAGTTTAAGCAGACCTTTACGGCTGCTGGCTTTATTATTCTCCTTTTAGGGGGCTATACAGCTTACATGTCATCGATTGGTGCCAATGAAGTTACTGTAAGCGCATTAACCAAACCAATTTCCAAAATTAAGTCGGTCTACGTTCTTGTTCCGCTTGTATTCTTGTTAGGAAATGCATTGTCACTCGTTATTCCCAGTGCATCGAATTTGGCCATTATCTTATTGGCTACCTTGTATCCTATCCTAAGAAAAGCTGGAATGTCGGCATTAACCACTGGAGCTGTTATCGCGACTTCAGCAACGATCGTTCCGACTCCGTTAGGAAGCGACAACGTGGCGATCGCGGAAGAATTGGCGAAGCATTCTTCATTTGCAGGATTGACTGTAACGGACTATGTATTTAACTATCATGCTTTGGTTTCGATCCCGACCTTGATTGTAATTGCTATTGTTCACTATTTCTGGCAGAAGAGAATGGATAAGAAGGCGAACGTGCAAGGACAAGCCGGTAAGGATGATGAGCATGTAGATGCGGGCAAAGTTGAAGCGATCACGATCACGGGCGGCAAATTGTATAAAACCGTATATGCGATACTCCCGATCTTCCCGATTATCCTTTTGCTTGGTAATTACGCTGTTCAATTAACGATAGGCAAATCCATTAATATCAGCGTCGAGATTGCTACCTTGGTATCCTTTGTCCTAGCTATTGTATGTGAGTTAATTAGACACAAAGGAAATAAGAGTGTTCTGGAAAAGACGGAAGCTTTCTTTAAAGGAATGGGCGGAGCGGTTCCAATTGTGGCCCTGCTTGTAGCGGCATCCGTATTTGTTACAGGCCTGAAATCGATTGGTTTGGTAGACGAGCTTCAATCGGCCATGCAAAGCATCCAAGGGAATGGATTAGATTTTATTCTGCCGCTTATCTTGGTAGCCTTAACGGCTCTAATCGTTATCCTGAGTGGTAGTGGCACAGCGCTAATCTTTGCTATGGTGCCATTGATCGTACCATTAGCAGTGGCGGCCGGCATTAGCCCGATTGCGATCTCAGTACCGCTCGGTCTGTCAGGCAACCTCTTCAGAGCGGTGTCACCTGTAGCCGCAGTTATACTCATTGTGGCTGGTACTGTAAAGACAGATCCGATTGCCCTTGTAAAAAGAACATCGGTTCCAATGATTGCGGGTGTAGTGTTTATGTTCGTATTATCGATGATCGTATTCCTATAATCCCGATTAGGACAAAAGCATAAGATAAATTAAAACACCTTCAAGAGAAAGTAACCATGTCGTAAGATATGGAGACAACCTTGAAGGTGTTTTTTTATGCCTATTTATAACGTCCATAATGCTTCCCATAAGATAAGATCTTATGATATAAGCTCTTATCATTTAATGCCTTGAGCGGGTATATTTGCGGCCGTGTGTTTACTTCCAGAATCCAGGCTCTTCCTTTTGAATCGACAGCTACGTCCAATCCGAGTTCATGGAAGCCTTTATAATGGCGGTCAAAGCTCTCGCCAACGGCGACCCCAAGTCGTTTGAGCTCCAGCTCCAGGTATGGAGTGAAGGTGGAACTGAAATCGGTGCCTTTCATCGTTTTACCAAATGTTTTGATGGTGCCGCCTTGATTGTAATTGGTGGCTACTTTATTTGGGCTGCCGACTTTGGAGAACAGGGCGGTGCTGACCCAAGCACCTTGCTTCGTTTTCTGGACCATAACCCGGATATCGAATGGCTTGCCATTGCTTCTGGCTAAGCGAATTCCTTTTTGCAGCAGATATGGCCGACTTCCCGCAAAGCGATTCAGCTCACGATATAATTGGGCTGCAGTTGAGTACGATGTCTTAGAAGTTTTCAGCTGGCTTTGGTAGCCACTGGCTGTCTTGCGGATACGAATAATGTTTTTACCGCCGGATCCGTTGGTGGGCTTAAAGAAGACGCTGGTATAGTCGTCAAGCATGGAGATCAGATTTCTTTGGTTAAACGGCAGTGTGTGCGGAATATATTTTTGAATATAGGGGTCTTCAAGCAACCATTGGGTCTTCAGCCATTTACTCTTGATGGTGCTGCTTTTGTATTTCATAGTAAGAGGCTCACCTCTTGTTTTTTGTTTAGCTTATGTCGAGAAACAGAGGGAGTCTCCACGAATGCCCGGAACCAAGACATGAGCCCGCGACCATTTTTATTTAATATGCTATTCTCCTGCTCTTTTTGTCGTATATCATAACAGCTACCATTGAAACAAGAACAATCGCAGCATTTGCAGCAATGGTTCAGCCCAGGTCATAGTCATATTGCCGTAGATGGGGGATACCGCATTGAACATGGTATGGAATAAGACGGACATAAACACACGGCCTTTTCCTGAGATTTTGTAGATTGCCCCGTGGAAAAACCGAAACGACATAAGTTGAACTACAAACATCCAAAAGTTAATGAGTCCCTCTCCGTGATTCGTCCCCGGAATGAAGAAAAGTGGGATATGCCATACCGTTAAAATGATTCCAGCAAAGAGAGCGGATAAAATAAAACCGTATTTTTTGTTAAGCTTAGGCTGTAGTATGTACATCCAGCCAGATTCCTCCAAGCCGCCGATGATAAGATTACCAGGCAGTGAAAGAAAAAACGTATAGAATGGAAGCACCATTTCCGTGCGGCCTGAAACTGCAATATGTATCAAAAAGTACAGTGCAAGCCCTGCAACAACGAACAAATAGATAAATATGTTGTTTTTGACGTGGAAAACCGTTTTTAACCATTCCTTAAAATCGGCTACTTTTTTATTTTTCTTTAGAACAATGTATGAAGCAATGGCTGGCGACAAAATATAGATTGCAAAAGGAATATTCATCATGGATTGCTGGAATGTGTGAACCCAATTGTGAACCGAATAGCCGAATGGTCCAAGAGCAATCAAAGCGCCTGACACAAGATAGGCTATGCAGAAAGTCAGCAGCGTAAATTGCACTGTGATTTTATTGCCTGTCATGATATCTTCACCTCACATGTTAAAGTATACAGCCATGATAGTGAAACAGAGGAAGGCTGTTATTAGTAATGTATAACAACGCCTTAACAAAAAATATATAAAATAATATTGTCCAGTGAGAAGGAATCAAGTAACAGGTTCTTATATTGTAAAATAATTCCGTATGATTCATTTGTATATTATCTATATTGTAGTATTCTGAAAATGAAATATAAGGCTATCTTGCAACCAAGGAGAGAGATTATACTTGAAAAGATAGGATGAGAGACACCGCATTAGAGTTTGAAATGGATATAATGATAGAAGCATTAGCAGGTGCAACAGGCTATCTAACATTAACCGCACTTCTCAGTGCAGCTATAGGAGCCCTATTTAGACGATCTACTACTGCCTTAGTGGCACTGCTTGGTTATTATTTCGTTGTCAGTCCATTGACGAGAGGACTTATGCCTTCCATTAGTAGAAACTATCTTCCGGATACGGCAGGATATTATATGTATATGCTACCTTCACCAGATGAAATAAATGTCTTGACGCCGTTGCAAGGGGCAGGGATTCTAATGTTATGGACTCTGATCGTTATTACAGTAGCTATTATATTTTACCGGAAGCGTGACGCCTGATAAGAATTTGATCATGAACCAAAATATATACACTTCCATGTTGAAGTTAATTAATAAACAAATGAGGGATTGGCATGGACAATAAATTGATGGACCGCATCAAAGGCGGAATGTATGGTGTCGCTGTAGGAGACGCTCTTGGCGGAACAACGGAGTTTATGAATAAACGGGAGATTAAGGAACAGTATGGCTATTTAACGGAAATCATCGGCGGCGGGGTGTGGGACCTGGAAGCGGGAGAGGTAACTGACGATACGATGATGACGCTTTGCGTAGCCGACGGGATACTTGAAAATCCGGAAGACCTTAGGGAAGCGATCGGACATTATTTTATGGAATGGTACCAATCACGGCCTAAAGATATAGGGAACATCATTCGCCATGTGTTTGAAAAATATCAGGGAGACTGGTTTGAAGCCGCTTTTATCGCTCACATAGAGATGGGACAAAGCGGCGGGAATGGCTCGCTCATGCGATGCCTGCCGGTCGCGCTGGCTTATGAAGAGTTAGCTGATGTCGATCGAGTGACGATCATGCAGTCTCGAATGACGCATTATGATCCCCGGTGCGCCGAAGTCTGCCTCATGTACAACCGAATCGCTCACCGTCTACTGCTGGGGGAAGATTTAAGAACGTCTATTAGAGCTGAGATTGCTGGGAGTGAATACGAAGAGAAAGTAGAAGCACTGCCCGATTGCCAGCCAAGCGGTTTTATCGTGCATACTTTCCGATGGGTTCTATATATTTTGCTTCATACATCCCGTTTTGAAGAAGTCGTACAGAAGGCGGCAAATCTGGGCGGTGACTCTGATACGATTGGTGCTATTGCCGGAGGGCTGGCAGGTATTTATTATGGCTATGAAGGCATTCCAACTCAATATGCAAATGCGATTCTCATAAAAGAAAGACTTGACCATACGATATTGCGCTTATATGTAATGAGGACTTCGATATAAAAATTTGTAATTTCTTTAGAAGTGATTGATTAAATGATACAAGGCAATTATCATATAAGCATATACTTATATGAAAAGGGGGGAGACATCTGTGATTCAGATTGGTGAGGCAGCTGAGAAATTAAAGGTTCTAGGGGATAAGACTCGCTTGACCATGCTATCGCTTTTGAAGGAACGGGAATACTGCGTATGTGAATTTGTCGACATTTTAGAAATATCACAACCAGGCATTAGTCAGCATTTACGAAAATTAAAGGACCAGGGGATCGTAAAGGAAGATAGACGTGGACAATGGGTTTATTACTCGTTAAATGTTGAGGATAAACCGTACATTAAGGAATTACTGCAACACATGCCTGATTCTAGGACAATCTTATCTGACTTAAATAAAGAGGGGGGAAGCAGCGCTTGCAAATAAGGTTTTTTAACTTTTATATAAGTATATAGTTATGTGTTTATATATGGTCCGGAGGTTTAGAAGTGATGATTGTAATCTTGGCATGTATTATTTTTATAGTGACGCTTACGCTGGTAATCTGGCAGCCTAAGAACTTGTCGATTGGCTGGTCGGCTTGCGGTGGAGCTCTTTTGGCACTTTTAGTAGGTGTCGTTGACTTTCACGATGTCTGGGATGTGACCCGGATCGTTTGGAATGCAACATTAGCCTTTGTTGCGGTTATCTTAATTTCTTTGACAATGGATAAGATCGGATTCTTTGAATGGGCCGCCTTACATATGGCTAGAGCAGCTCGAGGTAACGGAGTCAGGATGTTTATATATATTTCAGTTTTAGGTGCTTTCGTAGCATCATTTTTCGCTAACGACGGAGCAGCATTGATTTTAACACCGATTGTACTAGCAATGGTTAGGGCCCTTCATTTTGACGAGAAGAAAGTGTTTCCGTTTATTATCGCAAGTGGATTTATAGCGGATACCACATCATTACCGCTTGTTGTCAGTAACCTAGTAAACATCGTTTCTGCTGATTACTTTGGTATTACTTTTACTGAATATGCCAGCAGAATGGTTGTACCCACTTTATTCTCACTTGGTGCCAGCATTTTGGTGCTTTATCTCTATTTCAAAAATGCAATTCCGAAAAAATTTGATTCTTCACAACTGAAGTCTCCAAAGGAAGCGATTAGAGACATGAGGTTATTCCGTTTATCATGGATAATTCTTGCTTTGCTACTGCTTGGATATATTATAAGTGAGTTCATTGCAATTCCGGTATCACTTGTAGCTGGAAGTATTGCTATCTTCTACTTGATTATGGCACATAGGAGTACTGCTGTACCTACTGCGAAAATTGTAAGAGGAGCTCCTTGGGCAATTGTTTTTTTCTCCATTGGCATGTACGTGGTGGTGTACGGTTTAAGAAATGCCGGACTAACAGATTTACTTGCTAACGTAATTCAAGGTATTGCTGACAAAGGATTATTTGCAGCTACAGTTGGAATGGGCTTTATTGCAGCTGTGATCTCATCCATCATGAATAACATGCCAACTGTCATGATCGACGCACTTGCTATAGATGCAACGACGGCAACAGAGGGCATTAAGGAGGCTTTGATTTACGCCAACATCATCGGGTCGGACCTTGGTCCGAAAATAACACCTATAGGATCTCTTGCTACTTTACTATGGCTGCATGTGCTCGCCTCTAAGGGAGTTAAAATCTCCTGGGGAACTTACTTTAAAACGGGGGTCATACTGACAATTCCAACCCTTTTTATTACCTTGGCGGGCTTGTATTTATCGTTACTAATCTTTTAATGGACTATAAAGGGGATGTAGCATTTATGGAAAAAAAGACGATTTATTTCTTGTGTACAGGGAACTCTTGCCGCAGTCAGATGGCCGAAGGTTGGGCTAAAAAATATCTGGGAGAAACCTGGAGTGTATACAGTGCCGGTATTGAAGCTCATGGACTTAATCCTAGTGCGGTAAAAGCAATGAATGAAGTGAATATTGATATTTCTAACCAGACATCGGATATTATCGACCCCAACCTGTTAAATAGCGCTGACCTTGTAGTGACGCTATGCGGTGATGCGGCAGATAAATGTCCAATCACGCCTCCACAAGTAAGACGAGAGCACTGGGGCTTTGATGATCCTGCGAAAGCGCAAGGAACTGATGAAGAAAAATGGGTGGTATTTCAAAGAGTACGTGATCAGATAGGTGAACGTATCAAAAAATTTGCACATCCCTTTACTTAGACGATGATCGAGGCGTATAATTCGTAAAGACATCGGAGTGAGAAGAGGGAAGCAGATTATGAACAGTGGGTTAGTTAACGCTATTATCGCGTATATCATGTGGGGGGTTCTCCCGCTTTATTGGAAGTTGTTTAACGATGTGCCGGCAGGCGAAATTCTGTCACATCGGGTTGTCTGGTCGTTCGTCTTTATGGGCATTCTCGTTGCAGTCCAGCGTCGCTGGGGTGACATGAAGCGGATTGCGGCTAGCCGCTCGCTTCTGCTGTCACTCACCGCTAGCGGACTGCTGATCGCTGCTAATTGGCTCATCTTCATCTGGGCGGTCAACAATGACCATGTCGTCGAGACGAGCCTAGGTTATTATTTGAACCCATTGCTGAACGTGCTGCTTGCGGTAGTCTTCCTTCGCGAGAAGCCAAGCCGTGGCCAATGGCTCGCGATTGCCATCGCTGGCGCCGCGGTGCTCATCATCGCCATCGACTACGGACGGTTCCCATGGATCTCAATTTCACTGGCCGCGACCTTTGGTTTGTACGGCCTCGCGAAGAAGAAGATCGGACAAGATGCTTCTGTAGGCTTGCTGTCGGAGACGGCTGTAGTCCTGCCCGTTGCGCTCGGCTACTGGATCTATTTGGCCGCCGCGGGGAAGACGACGGCATGGACGCTACCTGTGTCCACATTCGTCGAGCTGCTTCTTTCCGGCGTGGTAACGGCGCTACCGCTGCTTTTCTTTGCGCGAGCAGCAGCCCGGATGTCGCTGTCCACGCTCGGATTCGTACAATACATCGGGCCGACGATCATGCTGCTTCTTAGCATATTCGTGTTTAAGGAATCGGTCTCGCCGGTTCTTCTCATCGGCTTCGCGCTGATCTGGACAGCGCTTGTCGTATACGCCACGGCATCGGTTCGCGGCACGAAACTCGCAAAGGCGAGCTGACAGTAAACACGTCTGCCCGGTAACGTGGATACAGCCACAGCCATTTCCGCCCGCTGGGGAGGAGATGGCTGTGGCTGTTTGGGGTTAAACTAATGGTCGGGCTAATGTAATGAAGTATTTACTCTGGCAGATATATATCCTTAATAGTAAAATATTCCTATCATATAATTCATATATAGGGTAGGTGAGAATAAAATGGTTGATTTATTACAATTGCAAAAAAGAGTCTATCAGAATAAAATTGCGAAAGGATTTAATGTTACCGATATATACCAAGAGTTTTGCTTTATATATGGTGAATTATCAGAAGCTTGTGAAGCTTATCTGAAAAAGAAAGACGATTTAGGGGAAGAGTTGGCTGATGTTGCACTCTATTTAATAGGACTTTCAGAACTTCTGGGAATTAACCTGGAAGAAGAGATAATGAATAAAATGGAAAAAAATGAAAAAAGAAAATACGAAGCCATAGATGGTGTACTTACAAAAGTGAATGAATAATTTGAAGAAGTTCACACAACACGAAAAGCAGCCGATCTCTTCCTTTTTGTATAAATGAATGGTGAAGTACTGGTGATTCCTTTATTTCCGCTTTACAGTTATATTAAGCATAGTAGTGTTCTAATAAAATGAGTAGGAAAGAAGGGAGCTTTTGGACAACCACTGGAATAAGTTCATTTATAAAGTTTGGGCTCCATTATACGATTTCTTTTTCAACTCTGGACAGTTTTTGGTCGCTCGAAAGAAGGTCTTTAAGAGTATACAGCTGAAGCCCAAACAAAAGATTCTTTTAGTCGGCGTCGGGACGGGAGCAGACGTTCGGTTCCTGACGAATAAAAATGTAGAAATCACCGGTATTGATCTGTCACCTGATATGCTTCAAAAAGCCAAAATGAAGTACGCCTCGCATCAAGTTACTCTTTTGGAGATGGATGCGCAGAACCTGACGTTTCCACAGGATTCTTTTGATCTGATTATAGCCAATCTCATCTTGTCGGTAGTTCCTAATCCTGAACAATGCTTACGAGAAATGATAAGGGTTACATGTCTGGATGGACAAATAGTGATCTTTGATAAATTTATTCCCCCTGAACAAAAATTGACCGTTATTAAAAGTGTCCTGCGCCCGGTTATCAAGATGTTAGGAACGGACATAGGGAGGCGCTTCGAGGAGGTTGTAGCGCCCTATCAAAAAGCGATACGAATAGAGGACGACTCGCCTATTTTGTTTAATGGCATGTATCGTAAAATTGTGCTTCGCAAACTGAAGGAATACGGATCATTTTGACGTTACAAGAAGATATAGTACAAACAAACTCCAACGATAATGATTAACAACGCCATGGTATCAAATCCGTTTGATCACGAGGAAATATCAGAGTTCATTAATGTAGAGCTCCTAGAATAGATGAGAGGGACTGAGCATAGATCAGCGAGTGGAAATTAAAGTTGCCAGAGAGTTAAACCTTTCTGGCAACGAAATATGCAGGAACTTTTTATCGTTGTACAGTTGAATCATAATATTATGTTTGATAAGAATGGCCTAATAGACATATGTACAAAATACGGGTTTTGTGAAGAAGTAGTAAATGAATTGATGAAATGGCATTGGTTAATGGATTCAACTGCTAATTTTCGCATTGCCTAGCCAATATCCATTCACTGCACACTCATCTCTTCGTTAAGTCATATTTAGTTATAATACTCATCTAATATCTCTAACGCAGTCTTTGCTGCAGCTTTTGTAGCGATGCTGTCTGATTCTGATTTTGTATTTGAGTACTAAATCATTCCCCATATCTACATCTGTATAAGCAATACACTCCTAAAACTAAATTGATTTATCTCTTATTTCTGGCTTAGTAAATTATCACTCATTTTTCATCTCATAAATCTTTTGCAAGGTGCTTAAGTACATTGAACTTTCATCGACCTGATCCTGGTGCGGAGCTTGTGAAATTGCGTTCATATACCATTCTACAAGTCTGTATCCGAACATAAGCAGAATCATCTCGTAGACAAAGTTATCCACTATATGTGAAATATTCGCGTATTCTGAAAATCCTTTGTAATACGCGGGGATGCATCTGTGGTAGTAATCTACCATGTGTTCAATATCAGCTTTATCTGCAATAAGGCTTGCCATATCTTCACCTAAATAACCCCATCCGGCAGTATCCCAGTCGATGACTACGATTCGACCATTTAAATATAATATATTTGTCACCCAAAAATCCCTGTGGCACAGCACGACAGGCAACTTCTCGATTCGGTTAAATATTTCGTCTGCGCTTTCATCGATGTCGATTAGCATTTTACATAGATGCTCCGGAATTTCACAATCCTCAGAGCGTACATAATCGTACACTCTATTCCATGAACGATAATGAAGATAAAATTTCTTCATATAATCCACTTTACTAAGATTGGCTAAGCTTTGTAAAAAGGCGGGCTGTTCGGCATATAACCTGCCTTGAAAACGGCCCAGTTCTTCAGCTGCTCGCTCATACATATCACCGGTTAAGTTCAAACCCGATATTCCGTCGATATATTCCATCCAGATCTGCGTTTCATTTTCTTCTCCGTTCATTTCGGCATGGTAGCATTCAGGCCAACGGAAGGATTCAGAAAACAGAGAGCCTAAATTGGATGTATAGAAGCCATATTCCCTGCGCCATGAATCAGGATCTCCATAGCGTTCCCACTTCATCTGTACTTTCAAAATGATTTTGTAGCGTATATCCGTGCCGTCAGTAGTTTTGGCATTGCCCGTTACCAGCTGCACATCCCCCACTGTACCGCCATGTAATTGTTCGGTTTGAAATTCGACGCGGATTATTTTTGTTCCAAGCATTTTGTTTAAAGCTTGTGTCAGAGATTCGGTCCTTATTTCTCTCATCATAAAGTCCTCCAATCGTTTTGGGCATAAAAATACCGCAGAACAGCAGCCTCCTTTGAAGCTGCTGTTCTGCGGCGAAAAGCCAAAAATCAGCTTGTAATTATAAGGGATATAGCCTTCAGCGTATCCCGTTAACAGCAGTATTCACGAAAGACAACTGCTGACAGCTTCTATACTTACAGTTAAGCATACCCCTATGTGTCAAATCAAAAGAACATTTAATTATAAGCAAGTATTACTTACGACTATCCTCCCTGCCGTAGACCTCGATCTGGGTCAATGCCGGAAACGGAGAAGGGTCCTCCGATTTTATTAATTTGCTAAGGGTGATTCGATCAACGTTCCGTGGAGCAAGCGAAATCACTTGGGGCTGATGAGTCTTCACAAGCGAGGCCGTATGGGAGCTTCCGTCCGGGAAGTTCAATGTAACTTGCTCCCAATAATTATCGTGCGGAAAATCAGCCCGCAGCGTCAATACTACCTTATCGATGATTACGATTCTCCCGAGGTGAACTGTAATTTCTGCATCTTCCCGGCCATTTATGCCCCAGGATTCATAGGGCCATTCCCCATGGGAATCATTGGCCGTATTGCCGTTAATGGCATTCCGGGCCGCAAAGACCGACTCGCCCCGCGTCTCTGCATTGGCCGAGGCATGAGGATAACAACTTGAGTTGTCATGCTGGTCATAAGGATTGAGCGCCAGGTTTTTGTACGCCTGTATTTCCTCTGGGAAGGCTACACGCGCTGTAATTACATGCATTTCCCCGACAAAAGATTTCGGCGAGTAGGAAGCCCTCTTCTCCCCATGCGGAACGACAAAGCGAAATGCCTCCTCCGATAGATAAACGAATGCCGGCGGCATCGAGTCTTCTAGCTGAATAACCAAATTAACCGGGACTTCCGTGCTTCGGAGAACAATGGCATCTCCGGGTTCATAGCCTTGAGAGTAGACTAACTTCACCTGGCTATTCTCATTGCGGCTGGATTTTACCATACTCTGTTCATCTTGAACCTCCAATGTTAGCATAACTATCTTGACATCTCCTTCCGAAAATACAACCAGATAGATATAGCTTATCTCATACCAGGATTAATGCAACCTAGGATTAATGCAACTTGGCCTACCAGTAATATACTCGGTTAAAGCTTCAGGCAGTCAGTTTGCAGCCCATCAACAGGTGACGGGTTATGTAAATGACCAGCTTGTATGGGAACCGAACCATAAGATGAAATAAGTAACGGGTTGGATCAAGGATATTTCCTCATGCTCCAACCCGTTTTTAATGATTAGTTATAATATTGAACAAATTCATTAACCGGCTTACGGTAGCCGCGCGGGCGGAAGCTTTCGGGTGCCGACTTGCCCATAGCGATCATCATGACCGGAATCAGATTGTCCGGTACATCGAACATTTCTTTAAAGACCGCATCCTCTGTGTTATGCATCGGGCAAGTGTCCCAGCCCAGGTCCTTGGCGATCAACATCATTTGCATGGCTGCAATGCTGGCATTCCGGATCGCATCCTCGCGTTGGAAGGTGTCTCCCTTGCTTTCATAAAACTGAATCGTTTGTTCGACTACGGCATTGTACTCTTGTTCGCTCAGAACGCCAAGATTTTTCAGACCCTCATTTAGGTCAGCTGCCTTAAGATGTGCCTTGATATCGCCCAGGACGTAAATAATTGCTGAAGCTGTTTTGATCTTGTACTGTTGATGCGTGCGTTCGTAAATTTCTTCAATCTTGGCGCGATCTGTTACCACCAAGTAATGGGTGTGCTGCAGATTGTAGGACGATGGAGCAAACTTGCTTAGGGTAAATATCTCTTCCAAATCACTTTGAGGAATCTCAACCCCTTCGACAAAACGATTGGCCGATCTTCTATCTTTAATAATCGATTGGAAGTCACTCATATGTATAGCCTCCTTGTGTATAATGTTTGTGAACGAATACACTTCTTAAGCTACGCCAGTGGCCGGGGCTTGTCAAGAATCTAAGGGCGACTAGTGAAATCCTGGAGTTTCGATTATGCTAGATAGGAGTCATTAAAGTGCTTATCAGCATCTATTCAAAATTCCAAAATTACATGCGGGAGTCTGAACTTATATCATGAAATCACGAATCAAGCGTCTTACTATCCTCCTGTTATCCCTGACCGTAGTACTTCTGATACTGTTGCTGTTCCCTCTACTACCTTATGAATCAGGAAAAACAGAGCGTATTGCACCGAGCCTCTCTTCTCCTCCTTCCTTTGAAATCTATGTAGCGACCGATATGCATTACTTAAGCCCTTCCCTCCACGACGGCGGCGAAGCGTTCCAGCAATATATAGAAGCAGGTGATTCCAAGCTCCTGCAATACTCAGATGAATTAATGGATGCGTGGGCGGAACAGATCATCGCCGGACAACCCCAAGCCGTCATTTTAAGCGGGGATCTTACCAACAACGGTGAACAAGCCAGCCACCGGCAGTTGGCGGAGAAGCTTGATTATATTGAACGTGCAGGCATCCAGGTTCTGGTCATTCCCGGCAATCATGATATCTTGAATCCTTGGGCCAGGAGCTTTAAGGGGGATCGTCAATATAAGACCGAGTTCATTACGGCGGACGACTTTCGGCAAATCTATCATTCGTTCGGATATGGAGAAGCTCTGGATTCAGATCCCGAGTCTCTTAGTTACGTCGCTAAAATAACCGATCAGCTCTGGGCTCTTATGCTGGATACTTGCCAGTACAAGAACAATCTGGAGTTGGGATACCCGAAGACCAATGGGAGTCTTTCAGACTCAACGCTGAAATGGATAATCCATCAGACAGAGATTGCTCGAAATCACGGGGCTGAGATGATCACGGTGATGCACCATAACCTGCTGGATCACACCATTTTCTCATCCGGGTTCACCTTGGATAATGCGGACAAAGTATTTAATGTGTTGAATGAATCAAACATTCATCTCACTCTCTCGGGCCATATTCATATCCAGGATATCCGTTCTTATCAAGGTCTTACTGATATTGCGACAAGCTCCATGGAGGTGTATCCATACCAATTCGGTGTTTTGGAATTCGATACAGCTGTATCAAAAGTCATTTATCAAACCCGTTCAGTGGATGTAGAGCAATGGAGTGAAAGTAACGGCGTGCGGGCCCCTCAGCTAAGGCAGTTCAAGGATTACGGAAGAGATTTTTTCCATGACCAATCCTACAATAAAGCTATGAATGCCTTGAAGGATCAAGGGTATAACGATGTACAGATTCAGAATATGGCAGAGACCATGGCTGAACTGAATCTGCATTACTTCGCAGGCACGGTGAATATAATCGATGAAAAATGGCTGAGCTCTCCGGGTATGAAGCTGTGGGAGCAAGCGGAGTCCGGGTTTATGAGCAAATATATGCAGAGCATGGCGGCTTCGGCCAAGGAGAATAATCATATAGAGATCCATTATTCCAATACATCTCCATAAAATAGAATCTTCAACATAAAAGAGCCGCTTTTTAGCGGCTCTTTTATGTTCATTTCAACTTGCCAAGCAGAATGATAGACGCCCTCGATAGATCATTTGTTGCGTTGCTACCCTGTTCGATCGTCCTAGACCCTGCTTCCTCTTAATGAATGCCTTACCTTTTCATGCCCTGGCTGCATGGAAATGCTCTGTACTCCGCTCCTTAGAATCTGTTTGCGCAAGAACGGATTGTACATGAACGGGCACTTCATCAGCTTGGCATACATTTTCATTTGAATGGGAAGCGTCTTGAATTGATAGCTTTTGTTCGGTTGCAGGCTGCGGGCATTCAGCACTTCACTCAGGGTACGCGCACTATTGATGGCCGAACTGATCCCTTCCAGCGAACTTGGGCTTATGAAGCCGGCCGCCTCGCCAATCAGGAACGCATGATCCCTTCCGCAGCTAAAGTCATGAAATGAAGCCGGCCGAAGTACCATGCACGCTTCTGTCTTGATCGGTTCTCCAAACTGGAATCCGATGCTCTGGATCCTCTCCTTTTGCAAGTCGAAGTGTTCCCTCGGCTTATCCATAAGATAAGCGCCGCCAAAGATAAAGTGATTATCCTTGGAAATCGACCAGGAGTAACAGTCCGTGATCTTCTCGTCAAAAATGCAGGAATAGAACGGCGAATCGTGCTGCTCGGGAAACCACTGCTGAATGGCCATGTAGGTCCGTATCTTTTTATCCGGGTACAAAAAGCGCCGCACCAAAGAATTCGCTCCGTCTGCTCCAACCAGATGCTTGGCCGTAATCACATGTTTTATTTTATTCTCGTGAAACGTGATCTGATAACCGGAGTCCACCCTCTCCACAGCAGAGCATCGCGAATGGTCATGAACCTCTACATGTCCTGGAATAAGCGATTTCAGCCATAAGTCGAATTTATGCCGGTCCACATTGACATAAGTCCGCTGATAGTGGCGAATAAGCTCCCGCTCCTGATCAATGGTTTTGACGGCAAAAATCTGCGGGTCAACGGTTACCTCCTTGGGCAGCGTCAGGTTCAATTCTGCAAGCGCCTTTTGAGCATCAGATGACAGAAGACCGCCGCAAGGCTTCTGAAAGCCTTGGTCATAAGTATATTTCATGTCTATGGCTATTACGCGAAATTCCTTGCTGAGCAACTGAGCCAGGATGGAGCCTGCCGGTCCCAATCCGATAATGGCGACATCATAATGGTTCATCCTTACACTCTCCTTAACATGATCATCCAATTTGAGTTTATTATAGCTCAATTTCAGATTAAAACAATAATTAATTATTGTATTTCATATATTTTTTATTGTTTATCAATAAAAAAAGGAAAGTAATAGTGCCGATGTTCTCCGGATCATTTCTATCATGGCGGCAGCGCTTTTAAGCATCACCTGTCTAATTTCACAGTCGGTAGTGGACAGGCAGACTGTGACCGCGAACCACGGCTGACGCCCAGACCGCCCGCTTTCAATCCATCCGGAACACCTGATACCGCTTGCGGTACTCCCCGGGCGTCAGCGCGGTCGTCCGTTTGAATAAACGGGCAAAATAGTTATAGTCTTGAAAGCCGCACAGCTCCCCGATTTGACTGAGCGTTCGCTCCGTGTGGGCCAGCAGACGTTTAGCCCGTTCCACCTGCAGATGATGCCTGTAGACCAGCGGGCTCATTCCGGTGTATTGCTTCAGGCAGCGCGCCAAATAATCAAAATGGTAATGAAGCTCCCGTTCCATTTCCGCCGAGTCAAACGGAGTCTCCAAATGGTGCGCCAAATAAGCGGCGACCTGTTCGCTGAGCAGAAAGGAGCGAGATAGCGGCCCCCTCGCTCTCATGCCGCTTTGCAGCGCAAGCAGTAATCTGCCGAACACAACCTGCAGCTCATAGGAACGGTACAGCGTCAGCACCGCATGCAGCACCACCATTTCGTCCAGCAGCGGCCGGATCTCCCTCAAATCTACCGGGCCGAATTTAGGGATATCTACAGCTCCGGGATGAGGCTCGATATCCTGATCCGTCCGCTGCATCGGGGGCTGCTTCCAGTTGTTTTTCTCGGTTAACAGCGCCTTGTTGTCCTGTGTATCTTGCTTTTGTGGATAACGGAAGTGTATCCAGTACACCTCCGTTTCGACCTCAGTCGGACGATAGCCGCGATGGTGTTTGCCCGGCTCCAGCACGAGCATTTTTCCCCCGGCAATTTCGTATTTCACGCCGTCCTCTTCCATATACAGCACCCCGCGGATGCAAATAATCAGGTCATAGGCATCAAAGGTACGTTCACCGTGCGTAACTCCCGGCTGCCAAACCGCGCGCCCTACCGCGGCAAGCAGCGGGAACGGAGGAACCTGCAGCTCCAAAACCAGCATCCCGTCACTCCTTAAACTAAAAAGTAGAAATCGTACGATACACGGTCGATATTGTCGGCTTAATCAAGGTGACAAATCGAGTAAAGTGGTAGATATCATATGATTATTATATTGAATAATAAGGAGACAGCAAACATGAGATTCCGTCAGGTTCATCTCGATTTCCACACCTCCGAGGCCATTCAAGGCATCGGCAGCCGTTTTTCCAAACCGCAATTCCAGGAAATGCTCAAGCTGGGGCACGTCGACTCCATTACCGTTTTTGCCAAATGCCATCACGGCTGGGCATACCACCCCAGCACTGCCAATGAAATGCACCCGCATCTATCGTTCGACCTGCTTGGCGCACAAATCGAAGCCGCTCATGAAATCGGCGTCAAGACACCGGTATATCTTTCGGCGGGGTTGGACGAGAAGCTGGCCCGCCGGCATCCCAACTGGCTGGTGCGCAACCAGAAGGAGCAAATCGGCTGGGCAGGCGATTTCATGTCGCCGGGTTACCACTTGTTTTGCATGAATTCGCCGTATCTGGACGTGCTGGCCGAGCAGGTGCACGAAGTGGCGGAGGGTTATGACGCGGACGGTATCTTTTTGGACATTGTCGGCGTGCGAGAGTGCTACTGTCAATATTGCGTAACCGAAATCCGCAGACGCGGCTCCGATCCCCGCAATACGGAGGATATGAAAGCGCTGTGGGAGGACACGTATCTGAAATACGCCAAGCGTATGAATGCGACGGTTCACGCAGTTAAGCCCGGCCTGCCGGTGTTCCATAACAGCAGCCACGTATCCCGGGGGCGGCGCGATCTGTCGTTCGTCAATACCCATCTGGAGCTGGAATCACTGCCGACAGGAGGCTGGGGTTACGATCATTTTCCGCTTTCGGCCAGATATGCCCAAGGGCTTGGTCTGGACTTCCTGGGCATGACCGGGAAATTCCATTTATCCTGGGGAGAATTCGGCGGCTTTAAGCATCCGAACGCACTGCGATACGAAGCCGCGCTGAGTCTGGCCAACGGCGCCCGCTGCTCCATCGGCGACCAGCTGCATCCGGAGGGCTTTATGGACCCGGCCACCTATACCCTGATCGGAGAAGCTTACCGGGAGGTTGAGGCTAAGGAGGAATGGTGCCGCGGCACGGCCTCGGTCGCCGACATTGCGCTGCTGTCCGTCGAGGCTGCCGGGCATGCTTTTGGCCGCACAGATGCGCCGCTTGGCCAAGCGGATACAGGGGCGGTGCGAATTTTACTGGAGGGGCATTATCTGTTTGACGTTATCGATACGGAAAGCGATCTGGGAAAATACAAAGTGATCGTACTACCGGACTCTATTGCCGTGACCGCACCGCTGAAAGCCAAGCTGAAGGATTTTCTTCGCGGCGGTGGGAAGCTGCTTGCTACCGGCCGCTCCGGACTTGCGCCGGATGTAACGCGGTTTGAGCTTGATTTTGGCGCAGAATGGCAAGGCGTCTCTGCATTTAGACCGGCATACCTGCGGCCCGGCTTTGAGCTTCCTTCCCTGCGAACGGCCTCCTTTGTGATTTATGCGGAGGGCATGGAAGTATCGCTTGTACCAGGCGGAACCCGGCTGGCCAGTCGCGAGAATCCATATTTCAACCGTGATTTGTTCACCTTTTCCTCGCACCAGCATACGCCGTCCAATCTGCAGGATGCAGGCCCCGGCATAACAGAAGGGCCGGACGGCATTTACATTGCTTGGAATCTATTTGAGGATTATGCCTTGAAGGGCAGCTTGCCGGTCAAAGAGATAATAACATACGCGCTGGACCGGCTGCTGGCCTCGGGGGCCGGCGTGCAGGTGTCCTCCAGGCAGCCGTTGGTTGCCGGAATGCAAACAGACCAAACGGGCATAGCCGCCAAAACGCTGACCGTCGCCCTGCCCGCGCAAGGCGTGACTACGCTGCAGGCACAGACCGCCAAAAACCGCTGGGTCCATCATCTGTTGTACGGCCCGCCGGTGCGCCGGGGGGAGAACGTGGAGATCATCGAGGATTTGCCGACGATTATGGAGACACCGGTTGCCATAGCGGCAGCCAGACCTGTACGCGAGGTGTATCTCGCCCCGCAGCGTACGCCGCTTCCTTTTCAGCAGGAAAACGGCGTGGTCCGCTATACCGTTCCCGCATGGTCCTGCCACCAGATGGTGGTGCTGGAATTCTTCATTCAGGACGAACCCCGGTGAAGAAAAAGGAGTGTCCCCTCCATCATCATAGATGACAAAGGGGACACTCCTTTACAAATTAAGAATTCATATATACAGCCTTGCCTGTCTTCGCGGATTCATAAATCGCTTCAAGAATCTCCGAGACAACACATGCTTGCTCAGGCGTTACGACCGGCTCCAGATCTTGATCCACGGCCCGGATCCAGGTTCTCATTTCCGTATCCGCATCATTCTCTGCTTTCCCTTCATAGAAGGCAACCCCGCCAGAGCCAAGCTCGGCTTCCTTCGTGTACAGACGGCCATGCTCTTCTCCGTTGATCCGAAGACCGTTCTTCATATCAGCCCCTGCTTCCGTTCCGCTCAGGCTGCATTTGGCCTCATGCACATCGAGCGTGTTCAGCGCCCAGCTGGATTCCAGCATCACTGTAGCGCCATTTTCCATGACAACCATCCCGAAGGCGGAATCCTCTACCGTGAACTTGGCAGGATCCCATGGACCCCAAGCGTTAGCAGCATTTTCGCGCTGTGACAGCTCATGATATTTCGTTCCGAGAACAACCTTCGGTTTGTAATTGTTCATCATCCACAAGGTTAAATCCAGGGCATGCGTACCGATATCAATGAGCGGTCCTCCCCCTTGCTTCTCTTCATCGAGGAACACGCCCCAGGTTGGCACGGCTCTTCTGCGAATGGCATGGGCCTTGGCGAAATAAATATCTCCCAGTTGTCCTTCTTCAACCAGCTTCTTCAAATGCAGGCTGTCCGGACGGAAACGGTTATTGTACCCGATCGTCAGCTTCTTGCCGGTACGTTTGGCAGCTTCAACCATTCTCCGTGCATCCGCAGCGGTCTTGGCCATCGGCTTTTCGCACATGACGTGCTTGTCGGCCTCAAGAGCCGCAATTGTTACCTCGGCATGGAAATCATTCGGGGTTAGCACATGCACGATATCGAGGGATTGATCCTTTAGTAGCTCCCGGTAGTCGGAGTATACTTGTGCGCCCTCGGCACCATACTCGCGTGCGGCCTTCTCAGCGCGTTCCACCACGATATCGCAAAAAGCTACGACTTCAACATTATCCAGCTTCTTCAAGCTTGGCAGATGCTTTCCGTTTGCAATCCCGCCGCAGCCAACAATCCCAATACGATATACTTTACTCATTTTAAATTCCTCCCAGTTTATATAGTTTCCACTTTAAATTGCTTGCTCTTGCGATATTCTGCCGGTGTCATGCCAATCTTCTTGCGGAATACGGCATGCAAGTAAGTAGCATTCGCAAATCCCTCCGACTGGGCAATCTGCTCAATCGACAAATCTGTTTCCTCCAGCCTTTTACAAACCGACTTTAGCCGGATATCCTCCAGCAGCTTGCTGAAAGGCTTCTGTGCATCCATCTGATGAAAGGTCCGCTGCAATTGACGCGCACTGATATTGAGCTTCTCAGCTACATTCTCCAGCGTTAAGCTGGAGGAGGAGTTCGCTTCCATATACTGCACCGCGTATTGATAGCGATAGGCCGTCATATTGCGGATCGGCGCCTCCGTCGTAATCACGCCGGCATCATAGGCCCGGACCGCCTTCATTAGAATGGTAAGGACCAGTTGGCGGATCGAGGTGTAGTATCCGGAGTATCGCCCGTCACACACCTGATAGGCCTCCAGGAAGCAAGCCATGGCCCCGTGCCGATCCTGCTCCGGCTTGCGGGGAAGATTGCACAGCTTCTCCATGCATTCCTCCGCCTCGGCCGCTTCCCAAGGATCGCATTCATTCCGCTCTATCGGAACGATATCGACATGCAGGCACAGCTCATCCATCGCTTCTTCGGAGGATGCGGCCTGATAATGAACGACTCCCGGTCCGGTCAGGTAGAACATTCCCTCCGACAAGGCAAAGGTTTGATCCTCCAGAATCACGATTCCCTTCCCCCGCGGAATAAAGTGAAATTCATACTCCGCATGGTTATGAAAATCAATCACATGACCCCGGTCAAATGAAATCAAATGAATTCTAAGCACCTTGATTCTGTAGTAGCCCCAGTCAACCTGAATGTCCAGCCGTTCAAGCAAATCCCGCTTCTCAAACATCACCTCATACGGAAATGACGTTTTATGCCTGAAATCGGTCATGGAAGAAGTGCGCTGCCTTCAAGAGGAATGACTCTTCCTTCCTGTGCCGAACGATTGGCCGCTTCCATCAGACGGGTCAGCTCGATGGCCGTCTGCACATTTGTGCTGGCGGTCGTACCGTTTTGAATATGCCCTACCCATTGATCGAAAGCGCTTTCCCGATTGCTGCGCAGCGGATATTCCCGCCAAGCCTTTCCGCCGTTCTCATCCAGATTCGACTTAAGCAGAAGCTTATCCTCTGGCGTGCCGTACAGCAGCGTTCCTTCTGTTCCATGAACCTCGATCGTAAATGGAGAATGACTATTCACGAATCCTGCTTCAACTACGCCGACAGCACCGGATGCCGTTTGCAGCGTTACCACTGCATTATCCTCTACTTCCTTGCCTGTGACATAGCCAAAATTCGCGCTGACACCGCTTATTTCTTCTCCAAGGAAAAGCCGAGTCAAGTACATCGGATGGCAGCCCAGATCAATCATCGCCCCGCCGCCGCACTGCTCCCGGTTATAGAAATGCTCAGGAAGCCAATTGGCCAGCGCGCCATTGTGAGACAAACGGACTCTCGCATAAGTGACCTTTCCGAGCAAGCCCTTGTCCAAAATATCGTGAATAGCAAGTGTATATCCTGCATTTAAGCGCGGCAGAGATACAACAAACGTTAACTTGCGTTCCGATACCGCGGCTACGATCTCGTCAACTTCCTGTACCGTAGGCGCAATTACTTTTTCCGTGAAAATATGTTTGCCTGCCTGCGCAGCCTTCAATATCACCTCTTTGTGCCTGTTGGTCGGCGCATCCACAATGACTGCGTCCAGGTCATCACTTGATAGCATTTCATCCAGCGAAGCATAGAATGGAACTCCCAGCTTGTCAGCTGCCGCTTGACCACGGACAGGATCCTCATCCCAGACAGCAACGACGATCGTATCCGGATGATTCAGCGCTTGCTCCGTGTATTCCCATGCATGCACATGCCAAAAGCTGATTTTTCCGACTCGAATACTCATAAACATGGCCTCCTAGCTTATATGAAATTCTGACATCTGTTGATAAAGTACCATATTCAAACACATTTAAATAGTGTATTTATACGACAATTCAATATATAAAATCGCGACACACTATCATGGATATTCAGGGTTAATTTTACCTCGGAGGTATTTTCCATTTTATTTCCAATAAGTGTGGGTTGTTCCCCCTCTGGAGCTGATTCTATAATGCTAACAGGAAAGGAGGCATGCCCAATGATGAAGCGCAGATTGCTAACCTTCATATTATTGGCCGTGATCGTGGGACTGCAGCCCGTGACCTCGAACGTCCACGCTGCCCCATCCGTACAATACGGCAATACCGTGGGTGATATATGGGATTTACAGTACCGGTTAAAGGTACTCGGTTATTATGCCCCATCGCTGGACGGACAGTACGGAACGCAGACCAAAGCGGCAGTCGCCAAGTTTCAGCTGGCTTATGGTGTCCATGCAGACGGAATTGCAGGCAGCCAAACCTGGAGCTTATTGAGAAAACACACCTTGAACCTCTACGAGATGGACATTTTGGCTAAAATCATATACAGCGAAGCCCGCGGCGAGTCCTATACAGGTCAGGTTGCGGTAGGAGCAGTTGTCATGAATCGTATTCAGTCACCGGATTTTCCCGATACGATCTCGGAGGTGGTGTTTCAGCGTGGCGCCTTTACAGCTATTGACGACGGTCAATACTGGTTGACGCCTGACAGAACCGCCTATCTGGCAGCTCAGGACGCCGTTCGTGGCTGGGACCCTTCAGGAGGCTCGTTGTACTACTTTAACCCAAACACCGCAACAAGCAGCTGGATTTGGTCCAGAACGCAAAACGTAAAAATCGGCAATCATATCTTTGCAAATTAATTCCTCCGGGCACGCCCGGAGATACATAACAAATTCAGGATAGTTGGTTTTAATTTAAAATTTAAGTAGAATAGGAAGCGAGAACACAGAACCTGGAGGATATGATGAAAAAATTTTACGTCGTAGGAGTATTATTAGCATTTGTTCTGCTTGTAACGCCGCATTCTGCTTTTGCCCATACCCATATGGTGTCTTCTTCACCGGAGAAGGATGAGCAAGTCGAGCAGCCGATTCATCAGATTCAGCTGGACTTTCATACGGACATCGCTCCGCTAAGCTCCTTTACGGTCACCGGAGAGCAAGGCGCAATTGAACTGGAGGAGATTCAGGTCGAGGGTGCCCGGATGACCGGGTTATTGGCTGGGGACTTGGAGAACGGAACCTATACAGTGGATTGGAAAATCGTCGGTGAAGACGGGCATCCGATGGAAGGAAGCTACTCCTTCTCCGTAAATGTTCCCGAGTCAGCAGTGACTGAGGAACAGACAGAACCGTCAGCCGAAGACACTTCATCAAATGCCGATACGCCGGCAAATGATAACAACGGCAATGCAGCTACGGATGAGTCCGTCACAGCCGTTGATCCTGATACAAATTCAACCGAAGTAACAGATACAGCAGTCGTCAAGGAACCTTCATCGCTTTCCATGCCGATGCTTATTGCTGGGATTGTGATCATTGCAATTATTCTTGCTGTTGTACTTGTCGTCATGCGGAGACGCCGTTCATGATCTATTGGCTTGGAGAGCCGCTGCTTTATCTCTGCTTTGCGGTTATCATAGGCTGGCTTGCTGTCATTCGTGCCGGAGAGACCGAAATCGCCGCACGGATCCCCAAGCCGTTTGTGATCATGTCCATCATTGGAATTAGCTTGCTCTCCTTTCTTCCCGTATTAAGAATCGTACTGTTCTTTGCGGGGAATGCCGGCTTTGTTGTATCTTTGAAAAATGTCCTGTTTACCCTTGCAGAAGGTAAAGCCTACGGCTGGACCCTGTTATTCTGCCTTTTGATGTTGTCAGCGATGTGCATCAAGCCTTTGCTCATCTCCATCCGGAAGGCTGGTTGGGGCTGGTGGCTGTGCTGTATCCTTTGTCTTGGCCTGGCGGTCGCTACCAACTGGTTCAGCCATATGACGGCAAACTATGGACCAGTTGGCCTTCTCGTACATCTCATTCATTTTCTGTCCGTCATGATCTGGTCCGGAATCTTGATAGCAGCAGGATGGTTCAAGCCTGTGCCTTCACCTTGGTCTGGTTTTTTGAGATGGTTTCACATTCTGGCGATGATCGCCATGACTCTGATTATAGGCTCCGGCTGGCTGATGTCCGCGGTCCTTATTCCGCAGCTTGCAACGGCAGCCGTCTCATCTTATGGGAAAGCTTTACTGCTGAAGCATCTGCTGATCATCCCCTTGCTGCTATTCAGCTTCATAAACGGGTTTCTTGTCAAAAGCAAGCTGTCTCAGGACCACTCCTATCAGCCGACTTCCTGGATACGCGCTGAGGCCGTGCTGGTGCTGGCCATTTACATCATGACTGGATATATGAATCAGCAGGCCACTCCAGAGTCGCAACCTGATCCGCCTTCAGGTCTAGTCTTGCAAGGGCATCCCTCAGCTCTTCTTTATCTGGGCCTGGCCATAGGATGTTTAGCTGGACTGATGGCTGTATACCGCCGGAATAAAAAGGCGTACCTGGCTCTGCCGCTTAGTCTGGTCTTTACGCTTGCGTCCTATCAGGCGGTAATGTTGTTTATCTCCTGATGTCAGGCATTCAAAACAAAAAGGTTCATCCTTTAAAGCCTTATCGGCTGCAGGATGAACCTTTTTGTTTAAGAGGTAGCATTTAGAATACTTTGGTTGTCCAGGACTCGCAATTCCAAGTCTCCGTCACCACATCCCGGTAAAATTCCGGTTCGTGGGAGATTAGCAGAATGCTGCCCTTATAAGCTTTCAACGCCCGTTTCAACTCATCCTTGGCATCTACATCCAGATGGTTCGTCGGCTCGTCAAGTACCAGAATATTCGTCTCGCGGTTAATCAGCTTGCAAAGACGAACCTTGGCCTTCTCTCCCCCGCTCAATACAGCAACCTTGCTCTCGATGTGCTTGGTCGTCAAGCCGCATTTAGCCAGCGCTGCCCGTACTTCAAACTGCGTAAAGGAAGGGAACTCGTTCCAGATCTCTTCAATACAAGTATTATAGTTGGTTTCTTTGGCTTCTTGCTCGAAATAACCGATTTCCTGGAGTTCACCCAAATGAACAGATCCGCTAATAGCCGGAATTTGACCCAGAATACTGCGCAGCAGAGTGGTCTTTCCGATGCCGTTCGCACCAACAAGCGCGATCTTCTGTCCGCGCTCCATCCGAAGGTTCAGCGGGCGGGACAGCGGCGAATCATAACCGATCACTAGGTCTGTCGTCTCGAAGATCAGCTTGCCCGAGGTTCTTCCATCCTTGAAATTAAACTGCGGCTTCGGCTTTTCCTTAGCCAGCTCGATAATATCCATCTTGTCCAGCTTCTTTTGCCGGGACATGGCCATATTGCGCGTGGCTACACTCGCCTTGTTCCGGGCCACGAAATCCTTAAGGTCAGCGATTTCCTGCTGCTGGCGCTTATAAGCGGACTCGAGCTGTTGCTTCTTCGCTTCATGCACCTGCAAGAAATAGTCATAGTCCCCGACATACCGGTTCAACTCCTGATTCTCCATGTGGTAGATCAGGTTGATAACGCTATTGAGGAACGGAATATCATGGGAAATCAAAATGAAGGCATTCTCATACTCCTGCAAGTAGCGCTTGAGCCATTCAATATGCTGCTCATCCAAATAGTTGGTTGGCTCGTCGAGGAGCAGAATATCAGGCTTCTCCAGCAGCAGCTTGGCCAAGAGCACCTTGGTCCGTTGTCCTCCGCTCAGATCATTGACATCCTTCTCCAGGCCGATATCGGTAAGTCCCAATCCGCGTGCCGTCTCTTCAATCTTCGCATCGATCAGATAGAAATCCTGATTCGTCAGCGTATCCTGAATCGTGCCGACATCCTCCAGCAGCTGCTCCAGTTCCTCCGGGGTGACCTCACCCATTCGGCCGTACATGTCATTCATTTCCGCTTCCAGATCGAACAAATATTGAAATGCTCCGCGAAGCACGTCGCGAATCGACATCCCCTGGCTCAGCACAGCATGCTGGTCCAGATAGCCAACCCGTGTACGCCGTGCCCATTCTACCTTGCCTTCATCAGGCTGCAGCTTGCCAGTGATAATGTTCATGAAGGTAGATTTCCCTTCTCCATTGGCACCGATCAGGCCGATATGCTCCCCCTTCAGCAACCGGAAGGAGACATCCGTAAAAATCGCACGGTCTCCGAAGCCGTGACTAAGTCGTTCAACGTTTAATATGCTCATGAATCTACACCTTTTCTATTTACGATATATACCGTCATATTATATATGCAATGAGGGTCATTCAACAAGTCACTTGCAGAGGATGTTCAAAATGTTATCTGTTGCCTTTTTGAGCCTGAACTTTAACGCAGGAATGATTCATACCAAAAACTCCTGCCCATCAAAGAACCTCAGTTCTTCCCGGCAGGAGCTGGCTTGGTAAAAATTATGAAACCGAAATTCGAATTCAGCAGCTCTGATTACTCCTCTTGATTGGCTTCATATTGCTGCTTCAGCAGCGCGAACAATACCGCATCGGCGAATTGTCCCTTCTCATAGAAGCACTGCTTCAGATATCCTTCCTCATGAAAACCGGTCTTCTCAAGCAAATATCTTGAACGGATATTGTCCGGATCAATAAAAGCCTCAATGCGGTTCAGTCCCAGATCCTCGAAGCCAAAGCGCATGACCTCTTGCAGCACCTCGGACATTACGCCCTGTCCCCAATAAGCAGGATTCAGCTCATAACCGATCTCCGATTTGAAATGCTCTCTGGACCAATTATGGTAACCACAGGTTCCGATCACCTTGTTGTCGGGTTTGACGGTGATCGCCCAGCGGAACCCCTTCTTCTCCAGATAGCGGCTATTCCAGGCAAAGATAAGTTCTTCAGCCTGGCTCAGCTCAACAAAGCTCTCCAAATCATAATACCGGGTCACTTCATCATTAGAGAAGTAATGAAACAAATCTCCGGCATCAGCCGACGTCAATTTGCGCAAAATAAATCTTTCCGTCTCTAATTGGGGAAATAACGGCATCTCGCTCGTCCCTTTCGCGCTGGAATAACAAGTCAAATTTAACTTCATTATAGGCGAAATGCCGGGATTGAGAAAGGTTTTTCCTAAAGAGGCAGTTCAAAAAGACAGCTTTTGAATACGCACTGAAATTTAAAGTTCTGATGCTACCGTGAAACGCTCGCGAATATGTTTAGGCTGTTCAATCTCGTCAACGACAGCAACTGCAAAATCCTCATAGCTCACATAGCTGTCTCCGGCTGAATTGACAAGCACATGGTCCTTGCCGGAAATATAGGTTCCCGTACGGCGTCCAAGCGCAAAGGTTGCCGATGGACTCAGATAGGTCCAGTTAAGTCCTTCCGCAGCTTGCAGCGCCTCCAGGTTCTTGCCTGCATTTGATGCCGTTGGATACACGAAGTCCGGGAATTCCGGCGTATCCATCAGCCGCAGTGATTGATTCTCATCCACAAACAAGCTTCCTGCTCCGCCGACAACGAACAGGCGAGTGTCCGGTTTATTCCGCAAAGCCTCGATCAGCACATTTCCTGCTTCCACATATTGCTCCTCTTGTCCGATCGGAGCTGCGAATGCGTTAACGACCACATCAAAGCTTTCAAAGTCTGCTGCAGTTAATTTAAAGATGTCTTTTTCAATGTAAGCAGTGTCCTTCTCCTCAAGCTTGGACCCATCCCGTACAATCGCAGTAACCTGATGACCTCTTTGCTTTGCTTCTCCCAAAATACGGCTTCCAGCCTTCCCGTTCGCTCCAATAACCGCAATCTTTGCCATGTTTCTTTGTCCTCCTAGGTTTTAAATTAATTAATGAGATGAATTACTTAATCAAGAACTACTAGCTTGATCCCGTTACCGAATGGATCCTTGAGCGCAACTCCTTGCTGACCTTCAAGCTTTGCAAATGCTGTTCCCTCTGCATCAAGACGGTTCAGAATTTCCTGCAAAGATGCTTCATCCGGGATAAGAATGGAATAATATCTTAATCCTGCTGCTTGCTCAGGAGCCGGCGGGGCCCCCTTGCCTGCCCAGGTATTGAGACCAATATGATGATGATATCCGCCTGCGGAGATGAATAGGGCTGCATCTCCATAAGTTGTGATTCGATCGAATCCAATGACATCGCAGTAGAAATGCTCCGCTATTTGTAAATCACCGACATGCAGATGGATATGCCCGATCTTGGTGCTGGCGGGCACCCCTTGCCAGCCAACCCCCTCGGAGATCGCCATGAGGCCGCTGACATCCACCGGATCCGTGGTCATGATGATGCCTCCATGTTCGTCTCTCCTCCAGGTATCCCTTGGGCGGTCTGCATAAATTTCGATCCCGTTGCCGTCAGGATCGTCAAGATACAGGGCCTCGCTGACAAGATGATCGCCCTGACCAACCGGAATCTGATGACGGATCAGATTCCGCAACGTTACTCCCAGCGAACGACGATCCGGCAGTAGAATCGCAAAATGGTATAGCCCTGAAGTTCTGCGGTTGCGCTGCTTCTGGAAGAGAGGATTCTCCTCAAGAACCACCAACGGATGTATGCCGTCGGCACTCAATTCAGCTATAGCTCCCTCCTGGCGAAGCAGCTTGAGACCGATCACTTCTTGATAAAATCGGAGCGAGGTCTCCATGTTGCTTATTTTTAATTGTACAAGTCCTATTTCAGTTCGAGGATGGATCCTGTTCATATTCCGCCCTTCCTTTCGAGCTCCTATTTTTGACTGTAACCACTTCAGTTACATCAACTTGTAACCATTATAGTTACAGAATGACGACATTGTCAAGCAGAATTTATAAAGAACAAAAAAGCCCCCATGACGGGGACTTTATCTAATCTGCTCCGGTGCATTCTGGTTATCATCGCAGACAACATGATTCAGCCTGCCGACAATCTCTTCCAGACTCACCTTCGCCAAGGTCTGCTCCATGGCATGCTGAGCCGCGGAAAATACCGGCTCGATGGATTCTTGTATATGCTTGCCGACCGGACAGTTGGGATTCGGCTTCTCATGAATCGCGAACAGACCATCCTCTTCGACGACCTCAACAGCACGATAAATATCCAGTAGTGTAAGCTCGGAGACGGAACGAGCCAGCCGCGTTCCCGCTACACCCGGACGAACCTGAACAATACCCGCTTTATTTAGCATGCCCAGAATCCGGCGGATCACTACAGGATTCGTGTTCACGCTGCTTGCAATATAATCGGAGGTATTTACTCCGTCTTTATTTAGTTCCAGCAAAGAAAGTGCATGTATTGCTACGGCAAACCGGGAACTGATCGTCATGGTTGACCCTCTTTTCCTTCTTGATGTAACTATCATAGTTACAAATACTCGGAAATGTCAATTCCCTTTGTCACTTCTTCACTGAAATCAGCGTTCAAATAAATTGCCAAGACCGCCTAATACACTGCCCTCATCCTTACTGCCGCGGCCATAACGGGCTGAAGACAACACACGATCCGCAAGACGGCTGAATGGCAAGGACTGAACCCAGACCTTACCAGGTCCGCGCAAGGTGGCGTAGAAAAGACCTTCGCCTCCAAACAAGGCTGTCTTCACGCCTTTAACCATCTCGATGTTATAATCCACCGATGCGGTCATGGCAACGAGACAGCCTGTATCCAGACGCAACACCTCTCCTGGTGCAAGCGTCCGCTCCAGCACTAGCCCGCCGGAATGAACAAAGGCCAATCCGTCCCCCTCCAGCTTCTGCATAATGAAGCCTTCGCCGCCGAAGAAGCCTGTCCCCAACCGGCGCTGAAATTCGATTCCTAGGGACACGCCTTTGGCTGCACATAGGAAGGAATCCTTTTGACAGATAATCTTACCGCCAAGCATGGAAAGATCCATAGGAATGATTTTCCCGGGATACGGTGAAGCAAAGGTGACGCTCTGACGTTGATAGCCTTCATTCGTAAAAACGGTCATGAACAGCCCTTCTCCGGTAAGCAGACGCTTGCCCGCTCCCATCAATTTGCCCATCAAGCCGCCGCCCTGATTGCTCCCGTCGCCAAAGATCGTCTCCATGTGGATATCCTGATCCATCATCATGAAGCTGCCGGCCTCGGCAACGACGCTCTCTCTTTGGTCGAGTTGAATTTCCACGCATTGCATTTCTTCCCCAATAATGCGGTAATCGATATCATGTGCCGCCACGTCATTTCCTCCCCAGATATATAAATTCCCTATGTAATATAGTCGCGCTCCTCAGCTCTCACAACTGTTCCAACATAATTAGCATATGTTCAAGCATCTGCGGTAAGTCCTGAATCACTTCTTCACCGAATCTGCGCATGAAATGAACGGAAATTTCGTTGAGCGGGAGTGCGTCGGACTGACCGTATATCGTTGAAATTCGTTGTGTCTGTCCCACATGCCGTCCCCAGATTTCTGTGACCAGCTGCTCAATGCGAGGACAATCTGTGGCGGGATCTCGAACATATTTGAAGAATACAGGCTGCATATGGCATCCCAGCGTGACAGAGCCCAGTTCCATGATTTCACCTGCCAAATCCTCTGTATCGGCCCATAATCTAAGCTCTGCCCATGTGTCCTTCTGCTCCGGCAAGGTGAATTTGATCGCGTAAAACCGCGACATGGCTGACAGCTCGATTCTGTCCGTCCGCCCTATCACTTGCAATTGTCCCTCAGAGTCCATGTCGTAAACGGCTCCTTCAAGCACAACCTTCAGATTGTCGAATACCGTAGGATCAAACATAAGTCCCTCCTTAAGACTTCAATATTGAAGCGATAACAGGATAAGATATGAGCGGCCGAACCTCGGTGATCGCTTGTACTGCATTCGGATGCTCGCCAAGCAGTCCGTTTTGCAAATAGGCTGCGCCAAATCCGCGCTCCTTGGCTCCATTATAAGTGAATGTAACACAGTGCTCAGCGGCGAAGCCGCATACAATTACAAAATCAACGCCCTCCTGCCGAAGCACCTCCTCCAGATTTGTCTTCCAGAAGGCGTTCGACCATTCCTTATGAAGTATTAATTCTCCCCCTGTCAGCTCAATTTCAGGAATGACTGCGAAGTCCTCCGAGTCGATTCCTCCTTCAATCTCGATGTCCTGGATAACCACAATAGGCTTGCCCGCATCCCGAAACAGATTGGATACATAGTTAATATACTGGCATACCTCTTCTACCTCGCCCCGCTTCCTTGGACCAGGAATATGTCCTTCCTGTAAATCAATGATCAATAATGCAGGATTCATATACCAACCTCCTTTCAAATAAATGGATTTTCTATGAAGTTGCTTCTATTATACACGTTTCAGGAAGGACATGGGAACCTGCAAACCAAGCGGGCAGCCCGCGGATCAGAACGGGGCTGCCCAAACTTTCTTATGGCTTCAAGACTACTTTGATACAACCGTCTTTCTTGTCATTGAACATGCTGTAAGCATCCTCAGCCTGATCCAGCGAGAGCCGATGAGTAATAATATCGGTGGGATCGAGCTTGCCGGATACGATTTGCTGATAAAGCTCAGGGATTAGGTGAATAATTGGAGCCTGTCCAGTCCGGATATTCACATTACGCTCAAATAAATCTCCGAACGGGAACATGTTGTATTTCAGGCCGTAGACACCGGTAACCTGGATGGTCCCGCCTTTACGCACGACCTTCGTTGCCGTATTGAAGGCTTGAAGTGAACCGCCTTGCAGCATCAGTGCGGTCTCGATCGTTTCAGCTACCGATTTTTTGGCATCCAATCCGACGCAGTCAATGACTACATCGGCACCGCCACGCGTGATTTCCTTCATATGCGCTTCAAAATCGTCAAATTCCTCGAAATTAAAAATTTCCGCCTTGTTTGTAGTTTTCGCATGAGCGAGCCGATATTCCAGATGGTCCACGGCAATCACACGCTTCGCGCCTTTCTGCCAAGCGAATTTCTGCGCCATCAGGCCGATGGGCCCGCAGCCCAATATCATGACCGTGTCTCCAGGCTTTACCCCTCCATTGATAACGCTCCAATAGGCTGTCGGAATAACGTCGGAGAGGAACAACAGCATCTCATCCTCGATCTCCGCATGCTCAGGAACTACAAAAGGAACGAAATTGCCGAATGGAACTCTAAGCAGCTCTGCCTGTCCTCCAGCATAATCGCCGTATCTTGACGAATAGCCGAAGTAGCCCCCTGTATCCCGTTCCGGATTGGCTTGATCGCATTGGCTCTCCAGTTGGTTCTTGCAGAAGAAGCACTCCCCGCAAGCCACGTTGAACGGAATGATGACGCGGTCTCCCTTCTTGATTCGCTCCACGGCGGGACCGACATCAGTCACAATCCCCATTGGCTCATGGCCGATCACATAATCATCGTACATCCCCGGGACTTCCCCATTATAAATGTGCAGATCAGATCCGCAGATCGCCGTTGAAGTCACCCGAATGAGAATATCATCCTTTTTCTCCAGCTTGGCATCCGGTACCTCCTTCACCCGAACAGCTCTCTTTCCTTGATAGGTTAATGCCTTCATCCAATGTGCTCCCTTCATCTCTTTGGCTTCCTTATCAGGCTTTCCTATTCAAGATGAATTACACGGAATCTTTATAAGTTGAGACACTGATTTGTGCGCATGGGTAACATAGCTTCTTCAGCTCAACTTATATAGTAATCCATGAATTTAAAAAGCACCTTGTCCCCTGGAAAGGCAGACAAAGTGCTTTTGGTTTGCATAAGAGATGTTATTCGTATACCGTCATCCCGCGTACTTGCTTGGCCAATTCGATGTACGGCCCTTCGGCAAGGTTGTTAAAGGCAAGATGCGTAGCTCGCAAGCTCAATAATCGATCCCCGGGCTGAACGCCGAATTGCTCCCAGGTATGCAGGGGCAGACGGATATAGTGATCCGAGGCCAGATGCGTCCAGCAAAATACACGCTCTTTAACACTGGAAACATGGCCGGGAGGCACCTGGAAGTTCTGGATCTCCGGAACGGCGGCAAAAACCTTCGCGAGGGGTGAATTATCAATCAGTTCTTTGCATACGACGCTGAATCCTTTTGCCGTATTGCGTCCAGACATCAGAATCACGTTGGAATTCGTACGAATCCCGTACTCCTGCAGGGCCTGATCCGGCAGGTAAAAGGATCCGTCGGGCAGTATTTTACTCCAGGCATAAAAGTACTTCCCGTTTTTGGCGGTTACTGCCATTTCTTATCATCCCCCGAGCATTTTTGATTAACCAATTTATTAGATTAATCATCTCGCAAGGAGTGGAGCTGGTGATATGATTTTCCTCACCAAAAAAGAGGTTGTGGAAAAGTTTTGGGACTACAGACTGATCTCTTCTGTCTTCGAATCCATATAAATTCTGTAGATTTTCACGATCACGATTTTCGCGACCATATAGGTCGGAATTGCTAGAATCATACCGAGAATCCCTGCAAAATCACCTGCAATCAAGAGCAGAACGATCGTAGTCAGCGGATGGATATTAATTGTTTTTCCGTAAATGTAAGGTGCGACCAGATTCCCTTCGATCTGCTGGGCTGCTACAACAATGATGATCACCCCGATCACCATGGTCGGTGATACCGTAAAGGCCACAATGACGCAGGGGATTGCTCCCAGCAAAGCGCCGAAATAAGGAATGAAGTTGAACAAGGCTCCTACAATGGCCAGCAAAAGCGGATACGGAAGTCCGATACTCCAAAATCCGACGAAGCTCATAATGGCAAGCACGATAGCGCTGATCATTCTGCCCGCGATGAACCCTTTTAGCATGCCGTCGATTTCGCTAAGGACGGAGTGGGCTTCGCCGCGGTATGTCTTGGGAACCGTCCGCAACAGCGCCGGTCTGACCCTTTGGTCTTCCTTCAGCATGTAGTAAAGCATGATCGGCACTGTCCCCACTACAATGAAGAAGTCATTCAGGAAGGTGAAGATGTGAGATACATATCCGCTCGCTTGCTTCAACCCCTGATTGACGTACTCGGTTATCTTTTCCATCAACTGTGTGTTCTCGGTTTGCAGCATGGACATGAATCGATTGTCCCGAATCGCATTGAACTGCGCCTCCAGGCTCGTGACCAGCTTCGGAATGTTGTTGCCAAAATCGATGATCTGCTTCTGGAGAGGTGGCCAGACCAGAATTAGAAACAAGGCGGCCAGGCCGGCAAACAGTAAATAAATCAGCAGAATCGACAGCATTCGATTGAGCTTTCTGACCTCAAGGAACTGAACGATCGGTCTAAGCAAATAGTACAGAAACCCGGAGATCGTGAATGGAACAATCAGAATCTGTACCAGTGTCTCTAGCGGATTGAAAATGAATTTCACCTTGTGTATCAAATAAATAATGGTGAGAATCATAATGGTGCCAAGGGCTCTTCTGTAAAAAGGCTTATCCATCATAGGCAGCCTCTCCCTTCACGATTTCCTATGTATGGCTGGCTACGCTTCAAGCGTGGCCTGGGCTGCTTCCAGCAGCGCATCAAACCAGTCATCATCCTCTTCAAGCGCAGCGTCGACCTGCATAAATTGCGCCTCTATTCCGGATTCATGGGCATAATTAAGGCTGTAGTCCCACTCCTTCCCCCTCTTGCTAAAGAAGGTGACCTCGTAGGCTGCTTTGTGTCCTTCAACCTCAAAGACGGTTTTACCCAAAAAAGCCCCTTCGGAATCTTTATGCATGGAGGCTTCCACAATGTTAAATTTCATCGGTGCAAACTCCCTTTCTACGTTTTTGTAGTGAAATTGATTTCTTCTATTGTCAAGTTCCACTATAATGGGTGATATTATCGTATCATTTTTTGCGTATATAGCAACAACATGTATGAGGTGAATCTTCTTTGGCTAAAACCAACCAAAAGTCCGGTGCGCTAACTCCGGCGAAAGTATTATCTTACGGCTTCGGCATCATCATTATTCTGGGTACCTTCTTGCTGTCGCTAGGACCGGCTTCTGCTGACGGCAAGCCGATGAGCTTGATCGATGCCCTGTTTACGGCTACCTCTGCAACCTGTGTCACAGGTCTTGCCGTCGTGGACACCGGCACTCATTTTTCCCTCTTCGGACAAGTTGTGCTGCTCCTTCTGGTCCAAATCGGCGGTCTGGGCTTCATGGTCATCGGTACCTTGATCGCGCTCGCCTTCAACCGCCGCATCTCGCTCCGGGACCGGCTGGTGCTGCAGGAGGCAATGAACTATAACTCGATGGAGAATCTCTTGACCCTGCTTCGCCGGGTCATTCAGTATTCGCTTGCTATCGAGGGCATCGGAGCCCTTCTGCTCGCTGCACGATGGGCGGTCGATATGCCGCTTGGACAGGCGCTCTATTTCGGGTTGTTCCACAGCATTTCTATCTTTAATAATGCAGGCTTTGATCTGTTCGGCTCGATCCACGGGAAATTCAGCGGCTTGGCTGAATATGCAGGCGATCCTTATGTCAATATCGTTGTCATGGTGCTGATCTTCCTCGGCGGAATTGGCTTTATCGTGATTTCGGATCTGCTGCACTATCGCCATACCCGAAAGCTGACCTTGCACTCCAAGGTCGTGCTCAGCATGTCCGGCATTCTGATTGTTGCAGGGGCTTTGTTGATCCTGTTGCTGGAAATGAGAAATCCGGCTACCCTGCAATCCGAATCCTTCGGCGACAAGCTGCTGGGCTCCTTCTTCCATTCCATCAGCTCCAGATCCGGAGGAGTCACCACCTTGAGTGTTGCGGAAATGGAGCATTCAACACAGTTCTTGCTCATTCTTTTGATGTTTATCGGCGCAGCACCCGGATCAACCGGGGGCGGGATCAAGGTTACCGTCTTCGCAGTGCTGCTTGGAGCCATGTACGCCATGCTGCGGGGGCGTGAGGATATTGTGTTTTTCCGGAGAAGACTGTCTAAGGAATCCATCATGCGGGCTATTACCCAGACCTGGCTGGCCTTAATCCTCGTTGTCTTAACAGGAATGATCCTCTCGACGCTGGAGGACCGCGAGTTCTTGCCGCTGCTGTTCGAGACGACTTCCGCTTTCGCGACCGCCGGACTGAGTCTGGACTTGACTCCGCGCCTAACGGATATCAGCAAGGTGATCCTCTGCATCGTTATGTTCCTGGGCCGGATCGGGCCTGTTACACTGGCATATGCAATCACGCCAAAATCGGAGAAGGAGCTGTACAAATATCCGGAGGGGAAAATAACCATCGGTTAATTGGAACAAGCTTCTTAATCGTAGTATGATAGTAAAAAAACCTATTCCATTAGTTGTGGAGGAGACGAAACCATGTCCAATTTTCAAGACAAGCTGCAAAAATATGCCGATCTGGCAGTCCGAATCGGTGTAAATGTCCAACCCGGTCAAAATCTGATCGTCGTAGCAACGGTTGATTCCGCCGAGCTGGTGCGCCTGATCGTTAAGCAAGCGTATGAAGCCGGAGCAAGATTCGTTAAGGTGAACTGGACGGATGATACCGTAACGCGTCTCCGTTATGAGAAGGCTGCTGATGAGTCGTTCCTTGATGATCCGAAATGGTATGCAGGCGAAATGCTCGAATATGTAGAGAATGGTGCTGCCGTGCTGCATGTGATCTCTTCCGACCCGGATTTATTGACAGGTATTGATCCGCAGCGCATTACGAATCACCAGAAGACCTACGGCAAGGCGATGAGCAAATACCGTGAGCTGCAAATGGCCGACAAATTCAGCTGGTCCATCGTGGCAGTACCCTCCAAGAGCTGGGCAGCCAAGGTGTTCCCCGAGCTTCCGGAGAACGAGCAAGTCGACGCCCTCTGGGAAGCGATCTTCAAGACGGTACGGATCGATCAGCCTGATCCGGTTGCCGCATGGAAAAAGCATATCGCCAACCTCACGCAAAAATCAGAGTATCTGAATAGCAAGAAATATAAGAAGCTTCACTACATAGCTCCGGGTACGGATCTTACGATCGAGCTTCCGAAGGGACATCTATGGGTTGCTGCCGAGAGCTTGAATGCCCAAGGCAACACCTTCCTGGCGAATCTTCCGACCGAGGAAGTGTTCACCGCTCCGCTGAAGACCGGCGTGAACGGAACCGTGTCCAGCACGAAGCCGCTTAGCTACAACGGCAACATTATCGACGAGTTCCAGCTGACCTTCAAGGACGGACGGATCGTTGATTATTCCGCCAAGGTAGGGGAAGCGACGCTGAAGCAGCTGGTTGAGCTGGATGAAGGCTCCCATTATCTTGGCGAGGTTGCCCTGGTTCCTCATGGTTCACCGATTTCCCAGTCGGGTATTTTGTTCTACAATACCTTATTTGATGAAAATGCCTCGAACCACCTGGCGATCGGAAATGCTTATGCCTTCAACCTGGAAGGCGGCAAATCAATGACCCGCGAGGAATTGAACCAGCATGGCCTGAATGCAAGCTTCGCACATGAAGACTTTATGGTCGGCTCCGCGGAAATGGACATCTACGGCGTCACTGCCGACGGAACGGAAGAGCCTGTATTTGCTAAAGGAAATTGGGCGTTTTAACAGATTGTTCAGCCCGGTCCATATACGTTGAACCTCCATTACCCTGCCGGATGAATTCCGGCAGGGTGATTTGTTCTATGCTTGAACGGGTAACATGTCTGCAAAGGAGGAATGAGCATGAATCATCTTAGCGATTCACAATTGCGCACGCTGGAGCATGCCCTGCTGGAGGAACAGCGGGAGCTGGAACATCATTTTGATAACTCCGGCGAAGACTCCCTGTCCGATTCGACCGGCGAGCTCTCTGCTTATGACAACCATCCTGCCGATATAGGCACTGAACTATTTGAACGCAGCCGGGATCTGGCCATTGATGATAATCTGAAGCAGCGAATGAGCGAAATAGGAGAAGCATTGGGCCGAATCCGCCAAGGCACATACGGAAATTGTGTCATCTGCGGTCAAGCCATTCCCTATGAACGATTAATCGTCATGCCATATACAGAATTTTGCACAGAACATGCACGAAAAGAAGCTGAGGAACAAGGCCTCACGTCACGCCCTGTGGAGGAAGACCTCATCACTCCCCCGCCTGCCCGTCCGGATGAGATCGGCTGGCAGCATAGCGGACGATTTGACGATGCAGGCGCTTGGCGTACAGTGGAGCGCTTCGGCAATTCCGATTCGCCTGCCATGGCAGCACGCCGCAACAGTGGTGATTATGAATCGATGCTGCCGGATGAAGAAGATCCTTCCTGATGATTAATGGCATGAACAAACAACAAAGAAGGCTGCTTTGTCCGCAGTTTTGCGGACAGAGCAGCCTTCGAATTTCTTAGGCGCCGGCTTCCTCGATCGGTACGAATTGCCGTTTGAGCAGCTTGACGCGTGAGATTCGTTTATGATCAATTTCCTCTACACTAAACAGATGTCCTTCGTATTCCACGAATTGCCCGACAGTTGGCGGCAGAATCTCAATTCGCGAATACAGCCAGCCGCCGATCGTATCGTAATCCTCACAATCCAGCTCGAAGCCAAAACGGTCATTGACGGATTCGATCAGCATCAGCCCATCAATCGAAAATTCATCCTCGCTCTTCTGCTCGATGCCAGGACGTTCTTCATCAAATTCATCCTGAATTTCCCCTACGATCTCTTCGACGATATCCTCCAAGGTCACCATTCCCGAAGTACCGCCGTATTCATCGATCAAGATGGCAATCTGCGTCTTTCCACGCTGCATTCGCTTCATCAGTTCACTGATCTGAGTCGATTCCGGCACCGCCATAATCGGTCTGACCAGTTCACGGTAATCCTGTGTGCTTGAGCGGATCAGATCCTTGATATGAATGAATCCGATAATATGATCCTTATCTACATTACACACGGGATATCTCGTGCGTGTCCCGTCCAGAGCGATCGTCAGGTTTTCTTCCAGTGAATTTTGCGTATAAAGACATATCATTTCCGTACGGGGAATCATGATTTCTCTTGCACTGGTAGCCGTGAAGTCAAAAATATTGTCAACCAGCGACATTTCGGTACTGTCGATTAATCCGCTCTCCGAGCTTTCCTTCATCATCACCCGGATTTCTTCCTCAGTATGCAGACGATTCTGTCCTTCCAAAGGCGTGATTCCCACCAACCGAAGTAATCCAGAAGACAAGTGGTTCAGTACCCAGACAACAGGATACATGATCCGGTAAAAGACAAGCATTGGCCTCGCCCACAACAAGGTTATTTTCTCATATTTTCGGACGGCGAAAGACTTTGGAGCTAATTCTCCAAGCACGATATGTAGAACTGCGATCAAGATAAAGGATATAGCGAGTGAAGTTACATGCGCAGCACGGTCAGTCAATCCGGCAGCCTCAAACACCGGGTCCAACAATCCCGCTACCAGCGGCTCGCCGAGCCATCCCAAACCTAGTGAACAAAGCGTAATTCCCAGCTGACAGGCTGATAAGTATCCGTCCAGATGTTGAAGCAGATTTTTAGCAATGACGGCACTTTTGCGTCCTTCTTCGATTAAGGCATCCATTCGGCTGCTTCTGATCTTGACGATGGCGAACTCCGCAGAGACAAAGAAACCATTCAGCAGCACCAATAGCAGCATTAATCCTAATGAAAAAAGACTCGGTAAAGGGTCAGTCAATTTGTTTCCTATTCCCGCCACAAATTCGGAGAATAGGAGCACCTCCTTCGCGGTATAGAGTGAACAGAACAAGCTCATCTCCGTAATATGAATATTTATAATTAATTATATAATTATACACTACACAGTCAAACTTTGGTCTATGACAGATAGCCAGGCTTTCGGTCAAAAATAATCCGTTCAAGCGTGCTTTTAGTGAAAAAGGGCGAGTTAGCTGGGGCAACGTGTGAAGGGTGCCTACGATCGCTGTTGTTCGCGGATTTCTCTGATTGGACTTTCAGCACACTTCACATATGCCCTTGCTACTTCGCCTTAGGAGTTTAACTATAATGCAGTTTGCATATGGCTGTGCCGCAAACTGCAGCAATGCAACATGCACATACAGTGCTGCAAGATGCAATACAATTTGCTGCTCTGCAATAAGCTTGCCGCCTGCGGTATGCAAGCAGGTACTGCTCGTAAGCCTACCGCTATGTAGCTTGTATGGGATACTTCGATCAAGCCTTGGCAAAGCCCCCTGCATAGCAACTCGCGCGTTTAGCTTTTCACATTGTATGCAGTTATTGCTGGAGTTGGAGCTCGTGCGGCACGCTTCAGTAGAGCCTGCAATACATCAGCGTCATCCGGTTTCCTTATATGCCGGATATGACTAGCTTGTATGTACATGCCGATGAATTCAAGTGCTCTGCCATCGCATAGAAAGCCTTGGATGAGCTACTATAGTGCATCCGGCACTATAAAGCCGAACTAAGTAGGATGCGTAAAAAGGGCATAAGTGTGAAGGGTGCTGTAGAAACGGAGTGGTCGCCTTTGTGAGCGGATTTCTACCTTGCTATGGTTTACTCAATCAAGAAATCCGCGAACAACAGCGATCGTAAGCACCCTTCACACGTTGCCCCAGGCACGCAAAATCAATCTTTAAACGGTTTTATCCTATACTGCCGCGCTTTCGCCGTCTATCCTATCTTGTTGTAGGCATGTTGCCGATGGTTCCCGGGTATTGATAGACAAGCGGCTGGTCAAAGGTCGCATAGTTCAGATTCACCATCAACAGAATGGTCCGTACGCCGGTTGTAGGATCGCTGATAATAATATGATCTCTTCCTGCTGCTTCAAGCACACCCTTGAATATTTTTGCATTCCATTCCGAATTGTTCTCATAGGTCATATAAAATGTGCCGACTTTGCCCAAATTCAGCCTTAAAATATTCTCGATGTACGATTGTTCGTAGGCGGGAATTTGCACCGGTACTACAGTTCCGGAAGACGTCATTGGACTCCCGCTTGGAACGTTAGGCGGCATGGTCTGGGTCTGCTGGACGGCATAAGGCATAGGTCCGTTCATCATCGGGTAGGGACGGAATCCCGCGCCTCCTTGTCCGAATGCCCCTTGCTGAAACGTTGAATTGAACATGTGGATAAATCCTCCTTCTATTTTCTTGAAGTTAGTAGACCTGCGGACAATCCCCCGCAGTAGGAGCGAAGAAGCAGTGGGCTTTAAAGCGTCCGGTGTTTTGCTGGTTATACCATGTAGACGGGCAGCCTCCTGCCGGTCTGAAGAACCATAAAGCATTGGAAGCGGGATGAATCTTTTCACCATTAATGACTCTTCTTGCCAGAGCTATATCACGTTCCCGAGCACCTTGGTAAAAGTATCCCTTCTGGGTGGCTTCGAATCCGCCCGGAGATTGGAAGACCATGTCTCTCATGCTACGGATGTCCCGGAAATCCAGGCAATTGCCCAGGATCCGGTTTACGCCGACATTACCGACCATCAGCATACCTTCCAGCCCTTCTCCTTCTGCCTCGGCCCGGATCAATCTGGCTAACAGCTTAACGTCTTCTGAGTTCGTTTGAATTACAGCCAAGTTTCTATTCCCTCCTTCCCTTCTTCTCCAGTGGTGTATTTTATGTGCGATAGCCCAAGGAGGTGCATATACAAAAAGTTATTTCAGGCTTGTCAAGGGGTAATCATTAAATAGGTTGTGAATGCGATTACAATTTTGAATATTTAGTGTCTATTTCTATGGACGCGCTTACATGAATAGCATATACTAAGATTGATAAAGCTTGGTGCCCCTTTGCGTTCTCTACCATGTGCATGATCTAAACGTTTGTTTTCAACAACCTTTTAGGAGGTTCCCACATGAAAATCGCAATTATTGGCGGCGGTCTGGCCGGGTTGACTGCTGCGGCATACTTATCCAAAAGCCCGGAGACGGAAGGAACTGTGTTTGAACGAAGTCCACAGCTTGGCGGGCGGGCATTTACTTATGAGAAATCCGGATTCACTTTGAATTTTGGCGCTCACGCTGTTTATGGGTTCGACCGGCACACCCTGCAGATGATGGAACAGGAGCTCCAGCTTCATTTTGACAGCAAGCAGGTTGACAAGCGAAAGGTTGTCTATGCCAAGAATGGTGTCCTCACCCCTGCTCCGCTTGATTTTGTAAACATTATGAAGACCGATGTGCTTACGGTAAAGGAAAAACTGAGGTTTGTGGCCGAGGTTGCTGCAGTGATTGGGAATGTGCATCATCTGAAGAATTTTGCCACGCTCGGAGAATATCTCGACCAGGCGCATTCCTCGGAAGATGTGAAGGAACTATGGGAGCATCTTGTCTGCTCCAACTTCTTCATCACTCCGGAAGATGCACGGCAAGTATCCGGTGAGGTTATCGCAGAATATTATCATAATTTATTTCTCTCTACTCGGCCGGTCAACTATATCCTTGGCAGCTGGTCCACCATTACGAATCAATTAGCCGACAAGATTCGCAATAATCGCAGATGGGACATTGCGGTGAAGGATGCTGTCGAATCTATTGATTATGTAAATGGACAATTCAGATTAAAGACCAAGACTAGGGATGAGTTGATCTTTGATCAGGTCATTATGGCCATGCCGATTCAACAAGCGGGGAAGCTGCTGGACTCTACGCCGTGGGCGGATAAACTTTCCGCCTATAATGCTAACAGCTGCACAGAGGTGCTCGTATACGACGTCGGCTTCAATCACGTCGTTGCCCGCCCCTTCCACTATATCAGCGATATGGATCATAAAGTCTTTATCAGTGACGTATCGGCCACAGATCATACGGTGGCTCCAGCCGGTGGCCAACTGCTCCAGGGCATTGCTTATTTGAATGACACCTTTGAGGATGAAGAGCAGAAGAAGCACTACCTGGATGAAAGACTGCAGCAGATGGAAGCACTATTCGATACGTATTACCCGGGCTGGCGGGAACACGCTGAAGTGAAGAGAGTATCGAAGAAGGCCATGGTGTCCAGTATTAAGAATATTCACTCCAACCAGCTCCTTCCTGTCCAGCTTCCCGGTACGCCGCTCTTCTTCTGCGGTGACGGCTGCGAGGGTAAGGGCGAGTTGGCCGAACGCTCATTCTCAAGCGGGCGAGCGGCCGCGCAACAGATTCTCGCCGAGAGATTACAGTTGCATGCGGTTGCACAATAGAAGCTGAACCCACACAAAAAGAGCTGTTCCCTCGGGACAGCTCTTGATTTTATCCTTAAAGTTAGTAGTGCCTATACTCTTGCATCCCCGTGGTCCGATAGGCCCTTCTCATCCGCTCAAACCCGAGATAGCGCGTTCCCTGAAACGTTAGTTTGCCCTCATCACCCTCCGAGCACTGCCCATATTCCTCTCCGCTCACTGTGAACTCCAACCGGTCTCCGCTCTCCACCTCAAAGGTTACAAAGTATTTGGAATCCGTGCGATTCACCGACAGATCGGGATCATGACGATGGGACACCTCTGTACGCTTGCCTACAATGAGGGAATGGACGCTGAGCATAGGCTTCCGGCTGTTGGATACATGACGATGAATGCCGCTGACTGTAGTAATAGCAAGAATCCCGACCAAGACGACGATGAAGATTGGAAAAGCAGAGTTCATTATATCGAACATTTCTACCCACGATTGCATGCTTCCCCTCCTTATCGCGCAAGCTAGCGCTTTTCGGTCATCCTCCCTTTTCATTCTCATGTATATGCTCTTAGATCGAAAACTTGTATTCACGTCCCAGGTAAATTATTCAAGCCTTGTCCCGTTTTTTTGCAAAAAAATAACCCTCGCCCGGGATGCGCGAAGGTTACGCCGGATTCTCGTTCTTTTTATGCATAGTATAATTGCAGCAATTCTCTGGTCTCTTCAGCGTTCTCTTCCGGCGCAGCGCATAATCCTTGCTCTGCCCAACAAGCCTGGCAAGTCTCTTCGGTCGTGCACAGATGAGCATCCTCGCAAGTGTAGCAGAATTGCAGGTAGTTACGGGTTACGTTTTCTTGGTTGACTGTTTTCATCATGACTCACACTCCTAAGGTTTTGTATATGATTGAACTTGCATTTCTCTCATTTCTTCTTACAAGTTAAATATATCACAAAGTTTTTGGAGTGCACGTGATAAATTTCACAAAATGATGAACTTCATGAAGAAAGTCACATTGTATATTATTTTTAAAGTACCTGCCAGGTGGCTCCTCCATCCATGGTCTGCATAAGCAACGAACGGTTATTATCACTCTGTCCTACTAGCAGCCAACCAAATTGAGAATTGAAAAATTGTATCTTAAGAACTTTAGGATACTCTAGAACAATTTCAGAAAGCTTCGCACTCTGAGGAAGCAATGACCAATTTGCTCCGAGATCGGTTGTATGGTAGACCGATGACCCATGGAGCGACCACCCTTCCCTGCGGTTCAGGAAGGTCGTTGCCTTGGCAGCTGAATCTCCTTGCTGCCAAGGCACAGAGAAAGGCACGAAGCTCCATGAAGCTCCTCCATCCTCAGTGAAGTATCCCTGGTATTTAATATTATCCTCTTTTACACAACCAAAAGGAACCCATCCATACTTCGTGTTGCCACGGAAGAATTCCGGGGCATCCACATTGAGGCGCGAACAGGACGAAAACTTCGAATGATCGAACCATCCCTCCACTTTACTCCAGTTCACACCGCTGTTTGTCGTTTTGTAAAGAGATGGCTGGCCGGCTTCAAGCACACTAACAAACCCATGGTTCTTATCTGTAAAGCTCATTCCGGAGATGACCCCGATTTTAGGCAGCTTGTTAAGGCGTGCTGATGCATCAGCAGCAATGATCGGCGTACTCATGATTTTCTTCCAGGTTGCGCCGCTATCTTTGGTTGAATAGACAGCCTTTGCCTCGCTGCTGGCTCTGTAATCGCCTTCGGTAACAATCCAGCCTTGTTCTGCATCAAGGAAGAAGACAGATACAACCCGGGCCGTATCAGGCAAAGAAGCCATTTTCCAGGTCAGACCGCCATTATTCGTCCGCAGAACAATAGCCTCGCCAGAGCTGATCGCATTTCTAACAATCCATCCTGTATCATTATTCAAGAAGAAGATATCCTTCCCAAATTCAGGATTGCTGGAAAATAAGACCGAAGAGGACGGAGAAATATTCGTCCAGGTTACACCGTTGTCCTCGGTGCGGTATAGACGGAGCTCATTTCGTGTAGACCCCCATGCCAGCCCTGTCGTCGAGCTGAGCAGGTGAAAATCTGTGAGCCGGGTCTGGATTTGATACTTCTTCCCATCCGCCGGCTGTTCTACTTGTATATTTGAATCGATAGATTCAGGGTTAATGATCGTGAGCGTCTGTCCCTCTTCCTGCGTATCCTCAATAGAGACTGGGCTGTTCGCAGGAATTGATGGGTCCGCCGAGCAAGCCGCGAGCAGCATCCCCATGATCAACAAGGCGCTGATGAAGCGTAGACAGCTGTTCATTACGGAATACCTCATTTCCAGTCTGTCAGACTTAGTAGAATCCATGCAATCTATTATACCATCCGGATCATAAACGATCATCCTTGGCAAAATTTACAGGGAAATGCATCTCAGGCTTATAGACGGCGAAGGAATAACCTTTTTTCTGCAGATAATCAATGATGTCGGGAAGAGCCTGAACGGTCTGAGACTTTTCATGCATTAAAATAACTTCGGTATCCCGGTGAACCTGACGCTTCACTTCCTGAATGATTTTATCCGGCTTGCCCGTATAGTTCCAGTCTTTGGAGTCTACGGTCCAATCCCACATTTTGAAGTTAGCTTCTGCCAGACGGTCGCGAATATCCGCATTCACTCCCGGCTTGCTGCCATAAGGAGCCCGAATCAGCCAAGGTGTCGTTCCCGTAAGCTCATTCACCAAAGCCTGTTCCTGTTGATATTCCTTTAAGAACGGGTCCGCCTTCCCGCTATCATAAAGCTTCTTCTTGCTGTGACTCATGCTATGAAGCCCTACATAATTTCCCAACTCGATCGTCCGGTTGACGGATTCCTCATGATCCGTCAATTGACTGCCAATCATGAAAAAGGTAGCGTGTATTCCCCGTTTTTGCAGCAGATCCACTATTGTATCGGTATATTTACTCGGTCCGTCGTCAAAGGTTAGATAGACTACTTTCTGTGCAGAGACCGTGGATTGAGTATCTGTCTTCTCTGACGAAGCCGGAGTCTTGCCTGTGTTTGCTATACTCTTATCTTCCGTGCCAGGTTTAACAGCCGGCTTCTCGGTTAAAGCAGCTCCTTCAGAGGAGCTGTCCTTGGGCTTCGGTGTTGAGACCTGCGGTACGGTGACCGGTGAAGCTACTGGGGGAGGGGTCTGCATTTCTGCTCCCGTCGCCGACTTGGATCCATGGATAATTTGATTAGTTGCATAAGCAGACATAACAATCGAGATAGACGATAGAATGAGAGCGACAGTGACTAGCGCTTTCATCGTTTTGCCTGATCTGTGCTGTGAACGGGACGTGGTGCGGCTTTCGGAAGTAGGATGATTTATCATGGCTATATCAAGATCCTCTCTCTATCTGATGATATAACTAGAATAATATAAAACTGCCCTCCTCGTCCTTACAGAATGGTTACATCTACGGTTACAAAGTTATTACTTCAATAAAAGGAAACAGAAAATATGTTATGTTAACTTATTGAGTTAAGTAATGAATTGTCTTACTTTTTTGTATCCGCAATTTTGCCTATTAACTTCTGTTTCATGTACAATAATTAGAGTAAGTAAGTACATAACCGCTCATGATGCTGAACAACCTAAGAGTGGTTGAATCCAGATGTAGGGAGATGGTCTCATGAATACGCAATTGCGTTCCAGCAGAGTGGTCATTATCGGAACCGGAGCCGTTGGAACAACCACGGCATATACCCTGTTTCTTCGGGAACGTGTATCTGAACTGGTTCTGATCGATGCGAATAAAGACAAAGCATTGGGCGAAGCCCTGGATATGAATCATGGACTTCCTTTTACAGGAGGCGTGAAGATTTGGGCTGGTGATTACAGCGATTGCAAGGATGCGGATGTTATTGTGATTGCCGCGGGTGCTTCACAGAAGCCAGGTGAGACTCGCATTGATCTGCTCAAGCGGAACGCTGGAATCTTCGACAGCATTATTAAGAATATTGTGCAATACAATGATCACGGGATTATTCTGGTCGCGACTAATCCGGTTGATATCTTGAGCTATGTGTCCCTGCGCAAGAGCGGCTTCCCCTCCAACCGTGTCATCGGTTCAGGGACCTTGCTGGACAGTGCCCGATTCCGTTATTTGATCGGTCAAAATAAAGGGATTAATCCACGCAGCATTCACGCGCATATCGTCGGTGAGCATGGAGATTCGGAGCTTCCGCTATGGAGCCTCGCCAATGTCGCCGGAATCAGTCTGGAGTTCTCCGAACAGGACCGCGAGGAGATTTTCAATAATACAAAAAATGCTGCCTATGAAATCATCAATGCCAAGGGAGCAACCTCTTATGCTATCGCATTGGCACTTGACCGGATTATTACCTCCATCCTGCAGGACGAAGGCTCTGTATTGAATGTCTCAACCCTGCTGACCGACTACAACGGCGTGTCAGATGTGTATCTTGGCGTTCCATGTATCGTTGATGGTTCCGGGGTTAGACAAGTGCTTGAGCTCGAATTAGGCGATCAGGAGCTGGCGCAGTTCCAGGCCTCAGCCAATAAGCTCAAGGATGAAATCAGCAAGCTGGATTTGTAAAAAGAAAGGCGACAAACGCGGGCCCCGCTTAAGGTCACGGATTTGTCGCCCTTTTTTCAGTATTAATTAATGAGACTAATTGTTTTTTTGATTTATCTGATTAATTATCGAGAGATCATGATCCTCCGGTCACACCTCCTTCATGTTGCTTTTTGAAAGTTAACATAACAATTAATGTGTTACCCTTTCATCGATGATTTACGTAGCGCCTTCTTTTTACGGATAGAAGAATGATATAATTACCAGTAAAGATGGAATATGTAGTAACTGAACTAGATCCAGCAAATATAAGGGTTCTGTTCTGAATTTTTCATATGTTGAAGTTTTCATTTTATTTGATTGAAAATACCTTGCTAAAATCAGGAGGCTGCATGACATTATGAGTATTCAAAAGACGATTGACCGGAAAAAGCTGGATGAACGGATTGTGCGAATGCCCGGCTATGTTCAGCAATTTATAGATTACAAGCTACCTGATCTGTCTCCCTCTACCCTGCTTGAATATGTGCGGGATTACGAGCAATTCTTCGGTTGGCTTATTGCCGAAGGCTTGACGAGTGCTGCTGTGATCGGGGATATTACACTTTACGATCTTGAAGTGCTTCATATGGAGAGCATCGTGGCGTACCGCTTGCATCTAACCACTCGGACAGAAGGAACCAATTCAAAAGTAACGGTGTCCCGCAAAATGTCCTCTCTTCGCTCGCTGTTTCATTATTTGAGCCAGATTGCCGAAGACGAGAACTTTTACCCGTTGCTAAAAAGGAACATTATGGCCAAGGTGGAGATCAAACGGATCCACAAGCCTAAGGATACGGCAGCAAAGCTAAAAGGAAAAATACTTGAGGAAGAAGAAATCACGGAATTTATTACTTACATTGCAGAGGGGTACCGCGAGGATATTCAGGACAATAAGCAGGCACTTCATGCTTTTGAGCTTAACCGGGAGCGCGATGCCTGTATTGCAAGCCTTATTCTGAATTCCGGGCTCCGGGTATCTGAGATCGTCAATTTGAATGTGAATGATCTGGATTTGGCGAATAAGCTGCTCTATGTATTCCGCAAGGGACACAATGACGAGACCTTCAAGACACCGGTCTATTTCCGGGAGCAATCCAAGGACGATTTGACTCATTATCTTACCCTGCGCCACACACGCTACAAAACTCCGAAGCGGGAAAAAGCCCTGTTTGTAACCATTCCGAACGGAAGCAAGGAAGGCAAGCGCATGACCAAGCGGGCGATTCAGGCCATGATCATCAAATACGCGAAACGCTTCGGCAAGCCTTATCTTACCGTGCATAAGCTGCGCCATTCCTTTGCCACGGATTATTATCTGCAGAATGATATCTACAAGACCAAGGAACAGCTAGGACACGCATCGACCGAGACGACCGAGGTCTATGCCCATCTGACCGATAAGACCATGTCCGAAGCGATTGAACGCCGGAACTGACAAGCTAGTTTAGATGGGGCAACGTGGGAAGAGTTGCTACAATCGCTGTTGCTCGCGGATTTCTACAGCGATCGTAAGCACACTTCACACGTTACCCCCTGCTTACGCAGGTCTTGTTGCACATTTGCAGGAAACTGCGGCAAGTGGAGCATTACATTAGGCCACGACTCCCGGCAGCAGCAGAACCTTGATCAGCTCCCCTGCTTGAACTCCTTCGGTTGTCGGCGGAATCACGAGCAAGGCGTTGCTATCCTTAATCGTAATCATCACGCTGGATTCATCAAGAACAGCCGGATAAGCCCGCAGCCGAGCTCCTTCAACAGTGATTCTTCCTCGAACAAACCGGGTGTAGGCATTGATCTTGGGATAATCGGCCGCCAGTGTCGCCTCAACCTCTTTCAGGAAGGGTTGCTCTATCCCCATCATACGGCCGATAGCGGGTCTGACGAACAGCTCGAAACCGACAAAGCAGGCTCCAGGATTGCCAGACAGGGCAAACAGAAGCTTCCCCTGCCTGACCGCGGCTGTCGTTACACTGCCCGGGCGCATCATCACCTTGTTGAACAGCATTTCCATCTCATCGCCCAGCACAAGATCGGCCATAATATCGAAGTCGCCGACCGAGACGCCACCTGTGGAAATGACGAGATCGTATTCCTCGATCGCTTCGAGCACCCTGCTTCTCGCCGTGGAAAGATCGTCCGCAATCGCGTCCAGAATAATCGGCTCTGCACCGGCATCTCTTATCTGACTTTCAAGCATATAGGTGTTGCTGTTGCGGATCCGGCCGTCTTGCAGCGGTTCATCAACGCCAAGCAGCTCTGAGCCGGTTGCCATCACCGCTACGCGCGGCTTGCGGATCACGGCGACCTCGGAGATTCCGAACGTAGCCAGAACCGAGATTTCGCCTGCCGAGATTACCTGGCCAGCCTCCAGAATCACATCACCTTCGGCAAGCTCCAATCCCACCGGTGTAATATTCGCTCCGGCAGCAATCTCTCGCTTTAGCTTTACGTAATATCCCGACTCTCCATCGGTGGCCTCAGTCATCTCAAACATGACTACCGCATCCGCTTCATCCGGAACCTTGGCCCCTGTCATAATTCTTGCAGCAGTTCCGGGAATAAGGGCTACCGAGGGCAGACTGCCGCAAGGGATCTCGTCGATCACCTCGAGATGAACCGGAGTTTGTGCCGAGCAGCCTGCTGTATCGCTGCTAATAATTGCATATCCATCCATGCCCGAGCGGCGGAAATGCGGATACGGATGCGGAGCCTTGACCGTTTCGGCCAGCACACGGTCTTTAGCCGCAGAAAGACCGACGAATTCACTGGTTAATTTTCCGCAGTAGGAAATGACCTTCTCTTGGGCAGTAGACACCGGTAAGGCCCTCCGCGACATTTTATCCTGTTGATCTTCACCCATGTTGTTCATCTCCGTTTCTTCTCTCAGCCTGCAGCAAATATTGCTCCATTAACTGTTCCGTACGCTTGCTAATCTGATCAATTTCAAGCTTTGTCAGATTATCATAGTGAATTCCCATAACAAGGGTAACCGTACAATGAAGCTGAGCGGCTGCCCGCTCTGCCAGCTTCACGGTAAGCACATGCTCCTTATGCCCAGGTAAGGCAGCGGTCTGCACGTCCACCCTGCCGTCCGCCCAATAAGCGGTTGAGGCCGCCCCGATATGGACCTCCCCGCCGGTGATCGTCACCAGCAGGTCTCGTCCGAGCGAAGCGGCCTCAAGCTTGATATCTGAAAATGGATCCATCCGCAATGCCCCCTGTCGACAACCAATCTGCCTCTCATTTTAAAGGATACCGCGGATTTCGTCCAACGACCGGATTCCCTGGTCCCGCATAAAACATTCTACGCCGTCGACCAGATCAATTCCGGCTCTAATATTAATAAAGTTATAAGTTCCCACTTGAATCACCGCGGCTCCAGCCATAATGAACTCGATGATATCCTCCGTACTGCTGATGCCGCCCATTCCCATGACAGGAATCTCTACCGCCTTGCACACCTGATGGACCATGCGGAGCGCGATCGGCTTGATCGCCGGTCCGGAGAGCCCGGCATACAGATTGTTAAAGACGCTGCGGCGCTTATAGATATCTATCTTCATAGCGGAAAATGTATTAACCAGTGATATAGCATCCGCACCCTCTGTTTCACACATCTCAGCCATTGAGACCAGGTCCTCGGCATTTGGAGAGAGCTTAATGATCAGCGGCAGTGTTGTCACCGCACGAATCTCCCGCACCACCTCCCGGGCAACCTCTGTCTTGATGCCGTACGCCATTCCGCCCGCCTTTACATTCGGACAAGAGATGTTCAGCTCGATCATATCTACTGCAGGCCGTCCTGACTGTTGCCGGGCAATTGCATCCTCTTCAATCAACCGGGCTCCTTCAATGTAATCCTGAAGCGTGTTCCCGCCCAGATTCACGATCCGGGCCAGATCAAGCGCCTCCCATCGCGGGCATTCCTCCTGGAGAAACGCGGCGACACCCGGATTCTCCAATCCCACACTATTGAGCATGCCGGAAGGCGTCTCGTAGACACGAAGGCCTGAGTTCCCTTCCTTGGGATGAAGGGTCAGTCCTTTTCCCGAAATACCGCCAAGCCGGTTCAGATCATAATACGTCCCGTACTCCTTACCGAATCCAAAGGTTCCTGAAGCCATAACGACCGGGTTTTTGAAGGTTACCCCTGCCATCGTGTATGATGTGTTGATCATTCAAAAACAACCTCCTCCGCACGGAATACAGGTCCGTCTGCGCAAGCCTTTTTGCGTTTTTCCTTGCACTTGACGCTGCATACGAGGCAGGCTCCGATCCCGCAAGCCATTCGATTTTCAAGGGATACGTACACATCCGCCGCTGTACCTGAATCCGCCTGCTTCTGCTGCACAGCCTCAAGCATCTTGTGAGGACCGCAGGTATAGATCGTATCGTATTGGTTAAAGTCGACCTGATTCAAAATAATCCCGCCAACATTCGTAATAACCTCGCCTGACGTTAATGCCTTAAACTCGTCCACCAAATACGCCTCGCGGCTGAAGCCGAGATATACATCGGCCTCCGGCACCTGTTTCAGCGCATAATAAAACGGGGCAATCCCGATTCCCCCGCCAACAAAAGCTGTCCGTCCCGCAGACTTCGAAAATCCATTGCCGAGCGGGCCTTCCAGCATGATTTCATCCCCTGCTTGCAGCTTCGAGAAGATCGCGGTTCCTTCTCCTGCAACCAGGTACAGAAATTCAATATAGTTATCCTCCACGTTAAATACGCTAAGCGGTCTTGATAGCAGTGGATACATATCCCACGCCCTTAACATATAAAACTGTCCCATCCGTGCGGCATAGGAGCCTTCTACGGCAAGACGGTATACACCTTCTGCAATCTGCTCATTATAGATGACTGCCGGCAATGCCCTCTCCCCTCTCTATACATGATGATGCTGAAAATACACTTCTCTATAAGATGCAATTTTTCCAGCTGTCAAGTCTGTGATATTTGTCATACCGCAATCAAAATACTTATCCTCCGCATACATCTGTCGTATTCAGGACATACCAAGGCATAATGTATGCTTTTGTGAAGGAGGGGTGATGATGCGGTCTGGAAGGTTTGAAATACGGCTGTTTAAGCTATTGATTATTTGTATCGCATGTATAGGGCTCACTATAGAGCCTTCCGCGACGCTGGCTGAGCATTATCAAATGAAACAGCAGTCCAATTCGACGATTCAGGATCAGGAGTCATCCGCTTACCAAGCGCAAACCGCAGTCACACAAGATCGTCCAAAGTCATTAAGCGAGCTGCGCCGCAGCTATTCGGAAACCTTCAAGTTTAAAGGTCCTGAGGTTAAGCAAGTGGCCCTCACCTTTGATGATGTGCCTGATCCCCGGTTTACCCCGCAAATCCTCGAGGCACTTAGCAAGCAGGGGGTGCGCGCGACCTTTTTCGTCGTCGGTCATCGGGTAAAGAAGCATCCGGACCTGCTGCGGAGAATCCATAATGAGGGACATGTAATCGGCAACCATTCCTACAGCCATCCCCAGTTCAGCAACAAGTCCGTTATCCAGTTCCAGAAGGAAATTCAGCGTACAGAGGATATCATTGCTGAGCTTATTGGCTACCGCCCCCGCTTGATCCGTCCGCCCTATGGCGAAATCACCGAGAATCAAGTCCGTTGGGCCAAGCAGCACGGCTATAAGCTCGTCAACTGGAATGTAGACTCTCTGGATTGGAAAGGAATTAACAAAGAGAAGGTAAAAAAGAACGTGTTAAACGCCGCTGGACCTGGTTCTATTATCCTGATGCACGGGGGCGGCGGAACCGGATCTAATCTGGCCGGCTCCATTGAAGCGTTGCCTGATATTATTCATGAGCTTCAAGCCAAGGGGTATCAATTTGTCACCCTTCCAGAGCTGCTTGATGTATCCCAATCAAAATAAAGCTGCCCCGGCCCGTCTTACGACAGCCGGAGCAGCTTTTTCACTATTCAAGAATATAGAGCGTAATGTCCTGGAAGCCGAATTGCTTTACGGATTGTTGGCTGCCGGGAATAAAGATATCGATTCGGTTGCCCTTTATTGCACCGCCCTGATCTGATGCTGTAGCAATAAATGCGGCCTTCGGAAGATTGCTATGGCTGTGACCCGTAACCAATACCTTAGTTCCCATCGGAATGACCTTCGGATCAACCGCTATCGTTCCAAGCCCGAGCGGGTTGCCGAAATAGTCTACTGCTCCCCACTTTCCGTTCTCGCTTGCAGCGGCAGAATAGGCGGAAGCCTTCACTTGGATTGTCTTAGTATAGTTGAGCGTTTTCCCCCAGGCCTCAACGACATTCTCCGATGAGAATACCTTAAGTGTCGGCTGGACCGTTAAGGTTGTCTCGTCAAGGCTTTCCGCCACTGAAGTTGAAAAGGCAGTCAATCCCTCTTCCGCGTCTGGAATTGTTAGCTTAAGTCCGCTGTATATGTTCTTAGCCTCAACTTTAGGATTGGCTTCCATCAGCTTGTCCAGGCTGATATTGTATTGCTTGGCCAACAGGTAGAAGGTATCGCCATCCTTTGCTGTATGTATCGAATCCGCATACGCCGGCATTCCCTGGAGCATTCCGGTTAAACCTGCGGCTAGGATTATTGTTTTGAAGCTGCGGGACCAAATTATGCTTTTCTTCATGTTGTTCAATTCCTCCTATAACACTGCATTGCTGCAATCGATTTTGGCTGCTATGAATATATCACAATTTTGTAACCTTGAGTCCATGAAAAACCTTCCAATTCGCTCAAAGTCTTGGGGCACAACGACTTTTTTGTGAATTTAGGCGGTTGTAAAGGTAACAATTATGTAAAAAGAGGGACTCCTAATCATCTGCGATGATTTTGGAACTCCCTCTTGATTAACTTCTATTTCAGTTATAAAACCTTGCTTAAAAACTCCCGGGTACGCAAATGCTTCGGCGCTCCGAATACCTGCTCCGGTGTTCCCTGCTCCAGTAGAACCCCTTGATCCATGAACAGAATCCGGTCTCCTACTTCGCGGGCAAAGCCCATCTCATGGGTCACGATGACCATCGTCATCCCCTTCTGAGCAAGCTTCTTCATCACATCCAGCACTTCGCCGACCATTTCCGGATCCAAAGCCGAGGTGGGCTCATCGAACAGCATCACATGCGGCTCCATCGCCAGCGCACGGGCAATCGCAATACGCTGCTTCTGTCCGCCGGATAACTGGGACGGGTAGGCATCGCGTTTTTCCTCCAAGCCTACTGTCCGCAGCAGCTCCATCGCTCGCGCTTCCGCCTTGGCCTTCTCCAGCTTCTTGACACGAATCGGTGCCAGTGTAATGTTATCGATCACCTTTTTATGCGGGAATAGGTTGAACTGCTGGAATACCATTCCCATTTTTTCGCGTGTTCGATTGATATTATAGCCCTTGGTTGTGATGGATTCACCTTCAAACGTAATCTCGCCGCCGCTCGGTTCCTCCAGCAGATTCAAACAGCGGAGAAGTGTACTCTTGCCTGAGCCGCTGGGGCCGATCACAACAACAACCTCGCCCTTGCTGATCTCCAGATCGATTCCCTTCAAAATATGGAGCTGTCCGAACTTCTTGTGCAAGCCCTTAACTGTGATCACTGGCCTTCAACTTCCTTTCAAACACACCCAAAATACGGGAGAGTGTAAATGTAAGAATAAAATAGATGATTGCGACGATCAGATAAGGCGTCATCCCATCGTAGGTAAGACCGGAGACCCTTCCTGACTGGAACATCAACTCGGTTACACCGATGAAGGAGACAATGGACGACTCCTTAATAATCGTAACAAACTCGTTGCCGATCGCCGGCAGTACTGATTTTATGGCTTGCGGGATAATGATGAAGCGCATAGACATCCCCTGGGTCATCCCCAACGATCTTGCTGCCTCTCCTTGCCCCCGATCAACGCCCTGGATACCTGCACGGAATATTTCCGCCAAATAGGCCGAGCTATTCAGCGACAGGGTAATGGCACCGGATTGCATTGCCGAAAAATTAATATCAAAGGCGGTTGCGAAACCATAGTGGATAATCAATAACTGCACCAGCATCGGGGTGCCCCGCAGGAACTCCACCCAAGCATGTCCTATAAACCGCAGCCACGCCCAAGGAGACATCCGTACCAACGCCACAACCAGTCCCAAGATAAAGCCGCATAAGACTCCAATTGCCGCTAGCAGGAGCGTATATTGAATCCCGATCAGAAAATAGCTTTTGTACTGTAAAAATACCGAAAACAACTCCATGTAAATATCAGTCCTCCCGTTCATTTCCCTGCTTCCTACAAAAAAACGGAAAATAGCGAAGCTCTACTTCGCTATTTTCCGGAAGGAAGCGCAGTTGATTATTTTTCAGCCAATGCGCTCGCCTCAGCTACGAATTTATCGATCGACCCATCATTGATGAGCCTCTCCAGCGTCTTATTGACCTGATCGAGCAACTCTTGATTACTCTTTTTAACCCCTACCACATAGCCATCATCCTCAGTCTCAGGCTTGGCGTCCGTAATCGTGATGCCTTCTACATTCTTGACGAATGCTTCAGCCACCGGACCTTCAAGAACAGCTGCGTCTACACGTCCGGATTGAAGCTGCATGATAATGTCATTGATCTTCGTCAGCGAAGTCAGCTTCGCACCTGGGATGCCTTGAGCAATCTCTTCTTGAATCGAGCTCTTCTGTACGCCGATATTCGCGCCTTCCAGCGATTCCATCGTAGCGTATTTATCCTTGTTCTCTGTCAAGGTAACAATCGCTTGTTCGGCCGTATAGTAAATATTAGACAGGCCCACTTGTTCGGCTCGATCCGGGGTCGGGCTTAATCCCGAGATAACCAGGTCTACACGTCCGCTCTCCAGCTCATTCAAGAGGGAATCAAAGTTCATATCTTTAATTTCAAGCTCCTTGCCCAGATCCTTGGCAATTTCCTTGGCGATTTCTACGTCGAATCCGACAATCTCATCTTTACCTTGATCATTTGTAATGTGAAATTCGTAAGGCGGAAAATCCGCGCTCAAGCCGAGCACCAGGTTATCGCTCTTCTTCGTTCCGCAAGCCGACAATACGACAGCAGCCATCAATACCGCTGTTAATAACATACCCCATTTTTTCATCTGTCTCTCTCCCGTTCAGCATAATAATAATGACACTGAGTGAATCACTGGGCTAATTATAAATCAGGATGTATATATATGCAATCACTATTCATACTTTGGTCAATAAATGTTTGGAATTCCAACCTACATACCAAGAGAGCTATCTCGATTAACTAATAAAATTTTACATAAATATTGAATTATATTCATGGTATACAGTGTTTTTGTGCATAATTGATAGACATACATGCGAAACGAACGGGAATACTGGTTCATAGCAAGCGTATTATGGGTAAAAAGTGCTGAATTAACAACTACTTGTTCTTTTCCTATAGAAGTTATTCAAAAAGAAGGCCGATTTTTGAACTCGCACTATCTAATTTTTTACTAGGAGGTGGCCCTATGCTGCTTGAAGCCTTGTATCATGTACCTCGGGATAAATGGGCCTATGCCTATGATTCCTCGACCATTCACCTGCGGATCAGAACAAAGCGTGATGATGTCGAGCATGTCTATGCTATGACTGGAGATAAGTATAATTGGGACGGTACTTACCAGGAGATTGAAATGGAAAAGGCGGCTCACGACCTGATGTTCGATTACTGGGAGGTCGCTGTTAAGCCCAAGTTCAAGCGCCTGTCCTACGCCTTCAAATTAACTGCCGGCAAGGAGACCGTATATATGCTCGATACAGGAATTCAGCATGACGGGCCAACACCGCCGGGTGATCATTACGAGTTCCCGTACATTCATGAGGTGGATCTGTTCAAAGTACCGGAATGGGCCAAAAAGGCGGTATTCTATCAGATCATGCCGGAGCGCTTTGCTAATGGAGATCCCTCGAATGACCCGGAGAACACAGAAGCCTGGGGCGGTGTTCCCCAAAATGGCAACTTTTTCGGCGGGGATTTAAAAGGTGTGCTGGACCATTTGGATGACCTTGTTGCACTTGGCATTAATGCGATTTATTTTACCCCCCTGTTCGTCTCACCATCCAACCACAAGTACGATACAGTCGATTATAAGCAGGTTGATCCTCACTTCGGAGATAATGCTCTGCTGAAGCAGGTGGTGGAGGCCTGTCACGACAAAGGAATCCGGGTCGTGCTTGACGCCGTGTTCAATCATTGCGGCGAACAATTTCCTCCCTTCCAGGATGTCATCAAGAACGGGGAAAGCTCCAAATATGCGGACTGGTTCCATATTCATTCCTTCCCTATCCAGGTTAAAGACGGCATTCCTACTTACGATACGTTTGGCTTCTATGGCAATATGCCAAAATTCAATACTGCCAATCCCGAAGTTAAGGAATATCTGCTTGGTGTTGCCGAGTATTGGATCCGGGAGATCAAGCTGGATGGCTGGCGGCTGGATGTGGCGAATGAAGTGGATCACCACTTCTGGAGAGAGTTCCGCCAGGTGGTTAAGAAAGCTAATCCGGAAGCCTATATTATCGGCGAGGTTTGGAGCGATTCATTGAATTGGCTATTAGGGGATCAATTTGACTCGGTGATGAATTATCCGTTTGCCGATCAGGTCATGGAATTCTTCAACGGCGGCATGGACGGATACGATTTCTCCAATGAAATGGGCTCGCTGATTATGCGCTATCCGCAACAGACGAACGAAGTGGTATTCAATATGCTGTGCAGTCATGATACCCCCCGCCTGCTCACCAGGGTCGGCAACGATAAGCGAAAGCTTAAGCTATGCGTTGTGTTCTTGTTTACGTACTACGGGACTCCCTGCATCTTCTACGGAGATGAAATCGGCCTGAATGGCGGCGGGGATCCCGATTGTCGAAAATGCATGGAATGGGATCCGAAGAAGCAAGACAAGGAGCTTTACGACTTCTACCGAATGATGATCGACCTCCGCAAGCGGCATCCTGCTCTGCGGCGCGGACGCTTTCGTTTCCTGCAGGCCGTGAAGAATGACCCATGCATTGTGTATGAACGGATTGATGAACAGATGCACTTCACCATCTGGATGAACAATACCGGCAAACAACGCGTCCTCTCACACCCCATGGAGACGGAAGACTGGTTCGACGCCCTGACTGGGGACGGCGTGAAGCCGAAGAACGGCACAATGGAAATCGGATTGGATCCCTACGGCTTCCGCATTCTCTGCCGTAAGCTGAAATAAAAGATGCTAAAAGGGCACAGATAGAGGGCTATCCTGGATCATGATCCGGATGCCCTCTTTGCTTTTGTTAATGTCATTCAGTCAGTCTTGTATAGATCTCTATATATTTTCTTGCCGAGCTATCCCAGCTGTAATCTCCCGCAAACGCGTTAGCTGCAATCCGTTTCCATTCCTCGGGCCGATGGTAGAAGGAGACGGCTCGACGAAGCGTATAGAGCAGATCATGTGCGTTGAAATTTTGGAAAGAGAAGCCATTTCCCTCTCCGGAAGTTTCGTTGTAGGAATGGACCGTGTCATTCAGGCCGCCCGTCTCCCGCACAACAGGTATGCTGCCATATCGGAGCGCCAGCAGCTGGCTGATTCCACACGGCTCAAAACGTGACGGCATAAGGAACAGATCGCTGCCGGCATAAATCCGGCGAGACAGTTGATCGCTGAAGCGGATCTGAGCCGATAATTTGTCAGGATGGCGTCCCGCGGCCTCCTTGAACCAATCCTCATAAGCTCTGTCTCCGGTTCCCAGCAAGACAAACTGCACATCGTCAAAGTGAAGCCATTCATCCATAATCCGGGTAATCAGATCCAGTCCCTTCGGCTCCACCAGGCGTGTAATCATTCCTGCCAACGGAACCTCCGGCTTCACCGGCAGACCGAGTTCTCTCTGCAGAGCCTCTTTATTCTCACGCTTTTTGGCCAGACTGCTCCGGTAACGAACCGGAAGCTCGGCATCTGTTGCGGGATTATACAATTTGACATCAATTCCGTTTACGATCCCCGACAGTCTGTCGCCCAGCGACCTTAACAGACCATCCAGACCATAGCCGTAATGAGGGGTGCAAATTTCTCGCGCATAGGTAGGGCTTACGGTTGTTACATGATCGCTGTAGACAAGTCCGGCCTTCATGAAGCTGACATTTCCGTTGTACTCCACTCCCTCTGAAGTGAAATACTTGTCGGGCAGCCCAAGAAGATCTCCAAGGACAATATATGGGAAGATCCCTTGATACAGCAAATTGTGGATCGTAAAAACAGTACGGATCCGGCTGTAGTCCTGATTCCACGAAAAATGTTCTTTCAAAAGCAGCGGAACCATCGCCGTATGCCAGTCATGGCAATGAATAATATCCGGCCAAAAATCCATGATCGGGAGCAAGTCTAGTATCGCCCGGTTCAAAAAGGCAAACCGTTCGCCGTCATCCCAGTATCCGTAGACCCCGTCCCTGCCGAAGTAGGATTCATTGTCGAGAAAATAAACAGGGATGCCCTCCCACTCCAGCGTTTCCACCCCGCCATATACTCTGCGCCAGCCAACGGCTACTTCACTGGAGCCGAGATGGCGCATTTGCTCCTGATAGTTCGAGGAGATATCCTTATATTTCGGCATCACGATCCGAACATCATGACCCGCTTGCTTCAATGCTTTGGGCAGCGCCCCGATCACATCGGCCAGACCGCCGGTTTTAATGAATGGAACGACCTCGGCCGCCGCGAACAAGATCTTCATGCTTTTGCCCTCCTTTTTTTAGGTGTCGGCAGATTGCCGGTTCTCTTCCATACCGAGAAGCTTAATGGAGCCAGCGCAAGCTCCATACTATGCTGCTGTTGGTGCCAGGATACCTCCTCGCTGGACTTGGTAACCCTTATCTCACGGCCATGAGCGTCCAGCTCCGGAATCACACTGCTGAAAATTTGCTCATACATTCCCGGCTTAGGCACACCGACACGATAAACCGGACGGGCGACCGGCTGAAAATTAATGATGATCAGCAAGGTGTCCTTTACTCTTTTTCCTTTCCGCAAATAACAAATCACACTCTGGCCGGCATCATCCGGATTAATCCATTCATATCCATCGCAGCTATGATCAAGCTCCCACAGCGCAGGCTCGCGAAGATAGAACTGATTCAGCGCAGCGGTATATTGCTGTAGTCCAAAATGGGAATCATAATCCAGCAGGAACCAGTCCAGTTCCCCTTGATCCCGCCATTCTATGAATTGACCAAATTCCCCTCCCATAAACACCAGCTTCTTGCCGGGGAAGGTCATGAGGTAACCCAGCAAGATGCGCAGCCCCTCAAATTTCTGCTCATAACTGCCAGGCATTTTGTCGAGCAGCGATTTCTTGCCGTGAACGACTTCGTCGTGGGAGAGAGGCAGTGTAAAGTTCTCCGAGTAGGCATACCAGATCGGAAAGGTAAGCAGGTTATGGCGCTGGGGACGCTGTGCAAAGTCGGTCTCCAGATAAGCAAGGGTATCGTTCATCCAGCCCATATTCCATTTGTAATTGAAGCCCAAGCCGCCCTCATGAACCGGCGTTGTTACGCCAGGCCAGGAGCTCGATTCCTCCGCCATCATCAGGGTATAGGGATAATGCTCGAATACCGCCTTATTCAAGTCCTTGAGAAAGCTAATGGCTTCAAGATTTTCCACACCCCCATACTGATTGGGCGCATATTCACCCTCACGCTTCTCGAAATCCAGCCTGATCATACTGGTCACCGCATCGACCCTTAGGCCGTCAAAGTGATACAAATCCAGCCAATACAAGGCGCTGGAGATCAGAAATGATCTTACTTCCGGCTTGCCAAAATCAAAGCTAAGCGTTCCCCACCCCGGCTTTTCCGCCTTGGCAGGGTCACTGTACTCATATAGCGGTGTCCCGTCAAAGCGCCGCAGTCCATGCGCATCCTTGGTGAAATGTCCGGGCACCCAATCCAGCAGTATGCCAATATTCGCTGCATGGCACTGGTCTACAAAGTACATCAAATCCTCCGGCTCACCATAGCGGCTGGTCGGGGCAAAATAACCTGTGGATTGATATCCCCACGACAAATCATAAGGATGCTCCGTAAGGGGCATAATCTCAATATGCGTATAGCCCATCTTGACGACATAAGGGATAAGCAGCTCCGCCATTTCGCGGTAGCTGTAAAGCGACCCGTCTTCTTTTTGTTTCCAGGTTCCGAAATGCAGCTCGTATATGTTCACCGGCCGTTGGAACAGATTTCTTCTCTTTCGACGCCAGGCCGCATCTGACCATGCATAGCCTTCTATGCTCTTCACAATGGACGCAGTAGCTGGACGAATCTCAGCATGAAATGCGAACGGATCGCTCTTCAACATGCGGTTGCCTTCTCGATCCATTATTTCATATTTGTAGATTGTCCCTTCGGTCATGCCTGGGAAAAAGCGGCTCCAGATCCCGGACTCGGAAATCCTTGTGAACGCACTCTCATGACTTCCTGTCCAACCATACTTATCGCTGGCCAGCGAGACCTGTACCGCATGAGGGGCCCATACCGTAAATCGAACGCCCGTCTGCCCCTCTTCAACTGTAAGGTGTGCGCCGAATAACCGGTAGCCTCTATGGAGCGTCCCTTCATGAAATAAATAAACATCACTGTTCGTCAACCGATCACCTGCTTTATGTAATAGTCCCAATTAAATATTTACCCAACTTTCGGGAAAAATGAACCTGATTTTGAAATTGAAAAAAATTAATGTAATATTTTCTTCTGTTTTCCATAATTTTAGTTTCAACAACATTATATCTCGTTTATTTATGTACTACACAGACGATACCATACGGGAGGGAAACGAAATGAAGAAGAAAGACTGTATTGCAATGCTGCTGGCCGGTGGGGAAGGTAGACGGTTATCGCCGCTTACGTCCAGGCAAGCCAAACCCGCTGTGCCCTTTGGCGGAAATTATCGGATCATCGATTTTCCTCTCAGCAACTGTGTGAATTCTGGAATTGACACCATTGGTGTTCTCACACAATATGAAGCTGAATCCCTGCATGACCACATTGGAGAAGGCGATGCCTGGAATCTTCGCTGCAGTGAGCAGGGAGGCATATCTCTACTGCCATCATACAATGCCGGTGTAGAAGAATATGCAGGAACCGCAGATGCCATCTTTAAAAACCTGGAATTTGTGGATAGCTATAATCCTGAAAATGTACTAATTTTATCCGGTGATCATATTTATCATATGGATTACCGTGAATTGCTGCAATTCCATACCGAATCCAATGCCTCGGCTACCATTTCTGTTATGCCTGTACCCTGGGAAGAGGCGCATCGCTTTGGCGTCATGTCTCTGAATGACAGCAATCAAATTACCGATTTTGTGGAAAAACCGCAAAAGCCGTTAAGTAATATGGCATCCATGGGCATTTATATGTTTAAGTGGGATTTCTTGAAGCAGCATTTGCTTGAGGATGCGCTTGATGAGGCGTCCAGCCATGATTTCGGGAAGGATATCATTCCGAAGATGCTGTCCGGCCAAAACCCGCTGCATGGATTCAAATTCAAAGGGTACTGGCGGGATGTCGGTACAGTACAGAGCCTGTGGGATGCCCATATGGACCTCTTAACCAAAAATTCAGACTGGAATATGTTCCGTGAGGAATGGCCGATGTACACACACCAAAATTTTACCCATTCACGGTCTCTGAAATCACGTCCTGTGCAGCCAAAGAGCTGCCTTGTCAATGAGGGCTGCAGTCTCGATGGCTATGCAGAGCGCTCTGTCTTATTTGGCGGGAGCGAAATCGGGAAATATTCCCGAATCAAGGACAGCGTTGTTATGCCGAATGTAAGGATCGGGCGTAATGTCATGATTGAGCATGCAATTATTGGCGAAGGAGCCGTGATTCATGACGGGGCCATCATTAAAGGTGCCGAAGGCGAAATTGCCGTGATTGCTCCTTATGAGACCGTTGCGGCTAAGCCGATTATGCGCCCTCAGCCGGCACGTCTCCTGAAAGAGGTTTACGACAAGACTGCACGGCTTCGTGCAGAAGGATTATCCTCGTGAGTCCGAATATAAAAGGGTGTCCGTCGACAATATGTTGACAGACACCCTTTTTAGCTATTGACCTTTATGCACTTCTATATACATCAGAAGCCATTTGATACAGAATATAGCTTCTCGCTCCGATCGTTCCCTTTCCTTGCGGAACCATACCAAGCGACTCGTAGTAGGGATTGAGCTTGCGGTTTTGATCCCAGCAATCGAACCTTAAACCTTGCTTGCCTTGTTCCCTGCTGTACCGGGCAGCCCAGTAGATCAGGGCCTTACTGAGCCCAATTCCACGGTACGACGCCCGAACAAGCAGCCGATGCAGATAATGGAAGCTCTCGTCATTCAGCTCTCCCCAATAATCGGGATCACTGCCTTGCAGCGTGAACATTCCTGCCGGCACATCACCATTCATGCACAGAAAAATCTCCCGTTCCCGAAGATAAGTCTGAATCAGTTCTTCAGTGAATTGCTGCGGATACCACTGCTCGATTCCTGCAGCATTCATCCAGGTAGCCGTCTCCACCAGCAAGTCCCTGATTAGCGCCGCATCCTTATCCTCTGCTACACATATCGTAAGATCCATATGTCCGGCTTGAACGCTTCCTACGACTTCATTCATGAGCGCTTCCTCCCTCGGTCGAAGAGGTTTGTTCTTCGCCGGTTTGTTCTTCCGGCTCAGCCAGCGGCAGCTCTACCAGCACGGTTGTGCCTACGCCGAGCTCGCTCTGAAGATCGATATCGCCATGATGCAATTCAACAAGCTGCTGTGTAATCGCAAGGCCTAATCCGGTTCCTCCTCCTTGATGGTTGACCTGAAAGAAACGATCCTTCACCTTGTTCAGATGCTCCTCGCTGATCCCGATCCCGGAATCAACGACCTGAACCAGCACGCGCTTGTCCCCCTTCAAGGATACAACGAGATGTATCCAGCTATTCTCATGGGAGAACTTGATGGCATTATCGACCAGATTCAGAAATACCTGCTTCAGACGGTTCCCATCTCCAACAACAGTGACAGGCTGATCGGTCTCATCCTCCAGCTTGATCTGAATTCCTTTTTGCTCAGCCTTGGCCCATACATTGAGCATGGTCTCCTGCAGCAATTCCTTCAGATTGACGCGTGAAATAACCAGCTTCATTTCATTCTGCTGAAGCTTGGAGAAATCCAGCATCTCTTCTACAAGTCCGATCAGGCGATCCGTTTCTTTCGAGATGATTCCAATCCCCAGCTTCGTCTCCTCCGGATCAAAGCCGCCGATCGTCAACGTCTCGCTCCAGCCCTTGATTCCCGTGAGCGGAGTTCTCAGCTCATGAGAGATCGATGAGATGAAGTCATCCTTGATCTGATTGCTCCGCACGATCTCTTTCGCCATATAGTTCAGTGTCGCTGCCAGTTCGCCAAGCTCATAGGGATATTTGCCCCGGATCCGGATATCGAACCTTCCCTTCGCCATTTGGGCGGATACAGCCCGAATATTGTTAATAGGCTTAACAATCGAATTTGCCAGCCCGATGCTAAATAGGGTAACCAACGCAAGAACCGCCAGACAGACGCCTATCGAGAGTAACGTCAGCTTCATCAGATTAGCATTAATTCCCTCCAGTGAAGTCACGAATCTGACAACAAACCGGTTCTCGCCTCTTTCCATGAGCGGCATGGACACAGCCATGACCATCTCGCCCGTCGAAGGCTGTCTGCCAATCCATTTGCCGACAGAGCCTGCCGATGCCTGAGAGACATCGCTGGTCTGTACGGCCTTGTCAGCCTGGAATGCATTGCTGCTGGCCATCACATCCCCGTTACGGTTCAGGATCATCAGCTCGGTATTATCGAGCTCGAACGTCCGCAGCATTTCCGTGAAATAATCCGGATCCCGGTCGGAGCTGAGCCGGACAAATTTTTGGAAGAAGTCCGAAGCCCAGGTGGAGTGAGTGTACATATGGTTATATACCGTTTCGTAGTAATAAACCCGGATCGCCAGCGAGAAAATAATCTCGACCATGAACAGGGTAACAAAAACCACGATAAAATAATGCATTACAATTTGCCGGCCGATGCCTTTTTTGATCATTGTCCCTCGCCTTTCCATTTATAACCGTGTCCCCACACGGTTTGCAAAAATGCCGGTTCGGAAGGGTTATCCTCAATCTTCTGGCGGAGGCGGCGAATATTGACATCTACGATCTTCGGATCGCCCATATATTCCTTGCCCCACACATGATCAAGCAGCGAATCCCGGCTCAGCGGCGTATTCTCCTGCTCCAAGAAATATTGAATCAACGAAAATTCAGTCGGCGTCAGCTCGATCAAGGCTCCGTTTTTCTTAAATTGCTTGGAGATCAGGTCTAAGGTGAACGGCCCCGAAGTAAAGGTCACCTTCGCACTGCTCTCCCGGTATACGTTCACTCTCCGCAGCAGAGACTGGATTCTTGCAATCAGCTCCGTCGGACTGAACGGCTTGCTGACATGATCATCCGCGCCCACGGATAGTGCATATACCTTGTCCTGCTCCTGAACCTTTGCCGTCAGAAAAATAATCCCGAGCCGTTCATTCGTCTCGCGAATACGCCGACATACTTCGAATCCGTCGATCCCCGGCACCATGACGTCAAGAAGCGCTATGTCAATATCTGGTATGCTCTGCAGCTTGCTCAGGGCATCGTTGCCTTCCGCCGCTTCAATCACTTCAAATCCGTATCGCTTCAAGTTAATCACGATGAAGCTGCGAATGGATTCCTCATCCTCCAAGATTAATACTTTGCTCATGTACGATCCCTCCCTTAATTCGTTGAGCCTGTTCGCTTAATTTCTTTTTCTCCCTTATTCAACTTCACGTCCGTATGGCTCAAGAAGCCGATCACACTATTATTCTCCCGGGACAGCAGCTCCCAATCCTCTTTGTTTCTCTCCCATTCCGATAAAGAGAAGAAACGGATTTCAGCCACGACCTCACCGTTATCCAGCCTTGTAAACCACAGGTGCTCGTTCGTATCCGATTTCGGATCAATCGATACGGTATCCCGCCATTCCACCGGAAGACTGAAATAAAACCTTCCTTCAGGATCCATATACTGCTGCAGGACAAACTTCAACCCGGTGTCCGCATCCCACTGGTAATACGAGAATAACGGAAGATCATCATAAGGTTTGTCTTCCCAGCCCTTAGGCTTCTCTGATCTGCCGACCTCCAGCATGCCGTCATTATTTACGTCGCCGCTGAGAATAGGATAATTTTTAAAGGTCGAGTCCTGTGAAGGCAGCAGATCCACCCATTTGCTATCCTGCATAACAAGCATATGCGAATAGGCATAATGCGAGCCAAAGGAGGCATCCAATACGATCCCCTTCAAATCAGGGGTAATATTGCCGCTGACCGCGTTATAGTATTCCTTGATTGGATCATCCAGTTCAATGTGATCCAGCTCCTTAAAGGTCTCATCGTATTGATAGGTCGTCACCACCGCGCTTTGATCCCGCTTGAGCGTAATAACGGTCAGATCCAGCCTGCCATCCTGATTCAGATCATCCAGCAGGAAATCATAATAAGGCAGGGATACCAGCCTATTAATCTCTTGCCCGTCGTACGTATATACGATGAGTCCTTTCTGCGCATCATCTTCACCGCTGGAGAAGCCCGCAATGATATCGGGTCTTCCATCCCCGGTTATATCCCGGAGCGCAAAGGTCTCCAGCACCTGCCCCTCTCCATCGAACGTCGTCTTCGCCGACCAGGTTCCATTGACATACTCCAGGATCAGTCCATGAATGCGGACAGCCTCATCCGGTGTCTCATAGAACACAATCGCCTCCATGATCCCATCGTTATTGAGGTCAATCGTGCGAATGGAGCTGATATCATTCACGTCCCGGGGACGAATTTTCTGGGCGCCCTTGATCTCCGCATTGATCACACTGATCAAGGATTCCTTGTCCGAGGTCAGCTGCGGGGTCTCCATCAGCGATTTGGGATCCTTGATAATACTGCAGCCGCTAAGCACAATGAGCAACATACTTCCGGCCAATATTGTCAGCCAGCCTTTGAACAACCACTTCACCACATTTCTCATATCAGATCAATTGATCTCTTTTCACTTTCCGTTAATCTCCGGCCGGTTACATCTAGCTCGATTTTTCCGTCTACCAGCCCCCAGATGCGGGAGCAGAAACGTTCGGCAAGCTCGATTGGAAGCGCGGCAATTACGGTTTTGCCTTTATTCTTGCACAAGTCCTGAAGCGTTCCCAGCACATTCTCCGCCGATTTCGGATCCAGACCGATCACCGGCTCATCTGCCGCGATGAAGTCCGCACCATGCACTAAAGCCCGGCAAATCGCGACACGCTGCCGTTCACCGCCGCTCAGCTTGCCTGCCTTCACATGAGCCTTGTCCAATAAGCCGAACTTCTCAAGTTCATCCATAGCCCCCATGTAATCGTCCGATCTGACCATTCCGGTCACGCGGCGAATCCATGAGGTCTGGCCCACCTGCCCGATCAACACATTTTTCAGCGCGGTTTTTTCCGGGTTTAAAGACGGATTTTGCTCCAGATAAGCACATTTGGAACGGTATTTCTGCGACCCCTTGCCCCCGCCGGAAATAATTTTTTTGTCATCCCAGCTATAGTCTCCCCCGGTCCATGGGTCGCGCAAAGCCAAGCATCTCAGCAGCGTACTCTTGCCTCCGCCGCTCGGTCCGACAAGCCCGATCATTTCCCCCTGCTTAAACTGGGTGGTGATTCCGTGCAATACTTCCTTTGTGTTGCCTTCTACACTTAATGTCAAGCGCTCGACATTCATCATAAGTCCGATTCTCCTTTGGTCTGTACAAGCTCTATCTTATAGTTTATTGGAAATAGCCGTGAAAATCCATTACAGCCTATTCATTTTTATACTTTGATTAAAAAAGACCTGACATAAGAGTAGACAAGCTCTCCATCAAAGGGTGATAATGAATATGAATGCTTGTCCTGTGGGAGGTTAAGTCATGTACTATGACGTGAAAATTGACGTTTCATCGGTGTATGAACTTTTGAGTAGCTTTATCATATACACGACGCGAAAATGGGTGAACAACCTGGATGTCGGCCAGGAGTGGATTGATGAGATTGAATCCCGGCTCAGCAAGGAAGAACGCGCAGCCTTTGCTGAGGCTTCCGAGCTTCCGTTCAGCGACTACGACCTGCTGTATGCACTTATTCTGGAACGACAGCCAGAAGCTGATGCGGTGCAATTTCTTGATGACTTGGCTGAGTCGACAGAGGAAGCCCTTCTTTTTAAACTCAATTCCTATGTTCTCACTGTGAATAGTCAGGATATTTCGCGGCTTAAGGGGTATATTCCCCTGCTTCGCATTTGGTATGACCGCTATTTCCGTGAGATTGAACAGCAGTATGAAGCATTACTGCTCGAGGATGCCGAAGAGAAGCGCGCGTTGTTTTACAAAATGGACCCGGGTGCTCTGGTTGAATATGCATCGGCAGGTCTTGTAGTAGAGCCTGGCTTGCCTGTGAATAAGGTTGTACTTTTGCCTTCCATTCATTTTCGGCCAATCAATACTTATTGTTTCTATGAAAGCACACTGGTTATCCAATATCCGCTGGATCTTCCCGAGCTTGATGAAGAAGAGCCGCCGATCTGCCTGCTTCGGTTAACAAGAGCGCTCGCTAGCCCGGAACGGCTTCGCCTGCTCCGCTACATTGCAGATGAGCCTAAATCCATTTTTGAACTGGCCCAAAGCCTGTCCCAATCCAAGGAGTATCTTATGCATCATCTGATGCTGCTGCGTGTTGCAGGACTGCTGCGGATTCATCTGGTTGAGCGGGATACAGAGAAGTTCACGATTCGTCCGGATGGCGCTTCTGAACTGCAAATTTTCCTGGAATCCTATATTCGACTATAATAGCTACATACGGATTGATGCATGGAACAAGGCATCCTGTCTTAACCCGAAGGAGTGACATTATAATGAGCAAGACACTGACACAACAGATTATATTCGATCTCGACGATACGCTCGTGCATTGCAATATATATTTCGATCAAATATTGGATGAATTCACGGAGCTGCTGTCCAGTTGGTTCGCAAGTACCAGAATCACCGATCAAGAGATCCGTGCCAAGCAAATCGAAATCGATGTTGCCGGCGTCGAGCAAATCGGGTTTATCAGCACCCATTTTCCTCAATCCCTGATCGAGACGTACCGCTATTTCTCCCGGCTCCTGGGTCTTGAAGCCGGCTTTGCCCAGGAAGAACAGCTCATGAAGCTCGGAATGAGTGTATACGACCGGGAGATTGAGGCTTATCCGGGCATGACACAGACGTTGAACCTGCTGCGCAGTCAAGGTCATCAGCTCCATCTGTATACTGGCGGAGAGAGTGTTATTCAGCAGCGCAAAATCGATCAAATGCGGCTGACGGACTATTTCGAAGAACGCATCTATATCCGCCGGCATAAGAACGTGGATGCCCTCGAAGAAATTCTCACTTCATGTCCCTTCGACCGGAGCCGCACCTGGATGATCGGCAATAGTCTGCGGACAGATATTATGCCTGCCCTGTCGGCTGGGATTCACTCGATATATATCAAGCGTCCCAACGAATGGTCCTTTAACCTGGTCGAACTTAAGCATGATACCAAGTCTGAAATGTACACCATTTCCGCGCTGGAAGAGATTCCAACGGTCATTGCCAACAAACTGTCGCTGTCTTCCTTTTCTGGCGTAAAGCAATCTGCCGCCGGCAGCAATTAACACAAAATGAGACCTCCTTGATTCTTCTTACGAAGAGTCAAGGAGGTCTTTTATTTGCGTTCACTTAGGAATCAGCATTCTGCAGTTCCAATTTGCCGGTATTGGAATCGTTCAGGACGATTCTTGCCTTGTAAGATTGATCTCCGTCCTTAAAGGCCAGCAGTTGCGTCTGGCCCTTCTCCAGCAATGTCTTCAGCATGGCATGGGAGATTTTCTTGCCGGAAAAATCCTTCCAGATGACGAAACTGCAGCCCTGCTTATAATGAGTACAGCCGTAGCCTTTCTTGCCCTCGATCAGTTGCCCGCCGCAGCCCTGCCGCGGACAGTCCGCGAGCGGCTGCATGCTGCCGGTGCTTGAAGAAGAAGCCGTCGCTGCTTTCGCTTCGCTTTTCTTTTCCGTGGATGTCTTGCGGCCTCCTCTTCCTGCCGCTTTCCCTCTGGATTGTCCGGCACTCTTCTCTTCCCCCGGCTCGAACCGGGAGGCCTCGGCTTTCGGCTGGGTCCTAACCTTATCAATGATGGAGATCGTAAAGCGCTTCACATTGTCCATGAACTTCTCACGGGCCGCCTCACCCTTGGAAATCTGATGCAGCCTGCGCTCCCACTGACCCGTCATTTCCGGCGACGTCAACAGCTCCACGCCAGCATGGCGGATCAACTCAATCGCTGTCCGCCCCTTCTGCGTGACGGTGATCCGCTTGCCCTGCATCGTAATGTAGCCCACCTTTTTGAGACGCTCGATCGTTGCGGCTCGAGTGGCAGGCGTGCCCAGTCCCGCTTCCTTCATGACCTCGCGCAGCTCCTCATTTTCCAGTTGCTTGCCTGCGCTCTCCATGGCCTTTAGCAATGTCCCTTCGGTATAGGCCTTAGGCGGCTGAGTCGCCTTCTCTTTTGCTTCAGCAGCGCTACAAGTTACCGGAGCTGAGGGATCAACCGCAAACGGCTCGCTGACCAGCTCCTCCGCTTCCTCCTCATCCTCCTGCTTCTTTCCGCGTCCGGAGGATTTCGCACCGCTGTCATCATTCGGCATGCACACCTTCCAGCCAAGAGAGAGCAGTTCCTTCACATTGGTCTTGAACATTTCCGATTCCACTTCAGTCCATACCGTATGCTGCTTATACTCAGCCGGCGGATAAAAGTGGGACAAGAAGCGGCGCACGATCAGATCATAGATTTGCTGCTCCTCCTTACCCAATGCCCCGGCACGGCGAAGGGTAGGCAGAATCGCGTGGTGATCCTCCACCTTGGACGGGTTGCAGACCGATCTGTTACCCGTATGCACAAGAGCGGGCCTTCCTTGCTCAGCGAGGTCCCTATAGGCTGTTGATTTCAGCATATGGAGCGCTTTGTGCATGCCTTCAATATTTTGCTCATTTACATAGTTCGAGCTGGTACGCGGATAAGTAATGACCTTATGCTTCTCGTAAAGCGCTTGAGCCAGATCCAGCGTCTTCTTGGCTGAGTACCCAAACTTCGCATTTGCATCCCGCTGCAGCAGGGTCAGATCATATAGCTTATAGGGATATTCTCTCGTATCCTTAACCTCATAATCTGTGATTCTTCCTTGTTTGCCACGCACCTTCTCAGCAATTCCCGCTGCCTTCTCCGCATCGGTCAGGCGCTCCCCTTGCCAGGCTCCTGAATAGACACGGGTATCCTGCTTGAACTCTGCTTTGATCTCATAGTAAGTAAGCGAATCAAAGCTCTCAATCTCTCGCTGCCGATCATAGATTAAGGCCAAGACAGGAGTCTGCACGCGTCCCACCGATAAAAGTGTCCGGTGCTTGGTCGTAAATGCGCGCGATGCATTCATGCCGACAAGCCAATCCGCTTCACTGCGGGCACTGGCTGCCAAGGTCAGATTTTCGAACTCCCTGCCTTCACGCAGCTCGGCGAAGCCCTTGGCAATACTCTCGGCGGTCAGGTCCGAGATCCACAGGCGTTTGACTGGCTGCGTCAGCTTCAGCTGCTGCTGAATCAACGCGAATATGTACTGACCCTCTCTCCCTGCGTCACAGGCATTCACGAGCGCCGAGCATCGTTTAGCCAGCTCGCCGATTATCTTGAGCTGATCCTTGGTGCGCGGGTTCGGAACAATTTTGAATTGCTCGGGGAGGATCGGTAAATCTCCAAAGTTCCATCGTTTGTACTTATCGTCATATGCGTCAGGCTCGGCCAGGCCAAGCAGATGTCCGATGGCCCAAGTTATAATGTACCGCTCACCTTCCAGATAGGATCGATTATTTTTCGCCTTCGGCTCAATGACCGCCGCAATCGTCCTTCCCATATCCGGCTTTTCGGCAATAACCAGTGTCTTCATGATCTCAAGGCCCCTCTTTCTTGCATTCAAATCCTTATAAGGTCAAGAAAAGGGCCACGCCTCTGGCGCAGCCCTGTAGCTGAATCTATTATATCATATTTTGGAATCAGGAGGTAATAGTTGGACTAATGATTCTACTCTCGGGGGCAACGTGTGAAGTATGCTTACGATCGCTGTTGTTCGCGGATTTCTCTGATTGGACCAAGTTCAGGCAAGGGAGAAATCCGCAAACAAAGGCGAACGCTAACGCTTCTTCAGCAAACTTCACACTTATGCCTTTCTCCGTAGTCTCATTGGTCCAACTAATATAAAAGGCATTAGAAGAGAATCCTTAGACTGCTACGCCCTAAAGCAGCTAAAGCCTCAATTCAAATTAGAAGCTCAACTCTTGACATGAAGAACAGTTCCTTTTAAACCGCTTTTTTGGAGGGCAAAAGGGCACAAAGACGATACGAATGTCTCCAAGTCTATGAATACTATAACGAAGAAATAACTGGTTCAAGTGGCATTAGCATTGAACAGGTTTTCTCCCTGTCTTCTTGGGCTATGAGCAAATCCCGCGGGGCTTCATCCACTCTGGCGGGAATGAAAGCTGCCCGCAGGTCGCCCAAGCGAAAAGCGATCAGTACATATTTGCATTCCTTAACTACCATGTTGTTGAACAAAAGTTCATATATAGGGCATAAGTGTGAGGTGTTCTGAAGAAGCGGAGCGTTCGCCTTTGTGAGTAGATTTCAACCTTGGATGGTTTATTTCAATCAAAGAAATCTGCGAACAACAGTGATCGTAAGAACACCTCACACGTTGCCTCTTTATGAACAGTCATTAATAGAGCGGTTAAGCTAGCACGGTTGCACCCATCAGATACTTGTCGACCTCCTTCGCTGCTTCGCGGCCTTCATGAATGGCCCAGACAACAAGGCTCTGCCCGCGTCTCATATCGCCAGCGGCAAACACTTTGTCAACGTTGGTATTATATTTGCCGTAACGCGCCTTCACATTGCTCCGCCGATCGGTTGCAAGCCCCAACTGCTCGGGCAAGGTCTGCTCCGGTCCGTCAAATCCGATGGCGATCAGTGCCAGCTGGGCCGGAAATACGCGCTCGGTTCCCGGGATAGGCTGATAAATCTTCCGGCCGGTCTCATCGACAATCCGCTGAATCTGGATCGTGTGCAACTCCTTCAAATTCCCCTCATCATCGCCGACAAAACGGGTTGTCATGATCGAGAATTCTCTGGGATCGCTGCCGAATAAAGCCTTGGCTTCCTCTTGGGCATAATCCAGTGTGTAGACATTCGGAAACTGCGGCCATGGATTGTTGATCTGATCGCGCTCCAGAGGCGCCATGGCATGGGTTCCAAATTGAGTGATGCTCCGGCAGCCGTGACGAAGCGAGGTTGCTACGCAATCCGATCCGGTATCCCCGCCGCCAATGACGATCACGTCCTTGTCCTCGGCAGACAAATATTGGCCATCCTCCAGTCCGGAATCCAGATAGCTCTTGATCGTTGCGTTCAGAAACGGCATCGCATATTGAACCCCGTTCAAATGGCTGCCCTCTATGTTGAACTCCCGGGGCTTGGTAGCTCCTCCGCATAAGACAACTGCATCATAATCTTCGACAAGCTGCTGGGCAGGGATATCTTTTCCGATTTCCGTATTAGTGACAAAATGAATCCCCTCTGCCGCAAGCAGATCGACTCTGCGCTGAACAATCTGCTTATCCAGCTTCATCGCAGGGATACCGTACATCAGCAGTCCGCCGATTCGGTCAGCCCGCTCATATACGGTGACCTCGTGACCGGCTTTATTCAACTGCGCCGCACAGGCAAGGCCAGCAGGCCCTGAGCCTACGACAGCGACTCTGCGGCCGGTCCGCCGATTCGGCGGCTCCGGTACAATCCAGCCTTCTTCAAATCCCCGGTCAACAATAGCCTGCTCAATATTTTTGATCGTCACAGGCTGTCCGATCAGACCCACCGTACAAGAGCCTTCACAGGGTGCAGGACATACCCGTCCGGTAAATTCGGGAAAATTATTCGTCTTATGCAGGCGTTCCAGCGCATCCTTCCACAGTCCTCTATACACGAGGTTATTCCACTCCGGAATGAGGTTGTGCACCGGACAACCGGATGTTCCCCCTAGCATATCAATACCTGTGTGACAATAAGGAGTGCCGCAATCCATGCAGCGCGAGCCTTGTTTTCTCAGCTCCTCCTCAGACATATGTTTGTGAAACTCCTGCCAATCCTGAACCCGTTCGGACGGGCTTCGGTCGCCGGGAAGCTGTCTGTTGTATTCCATAAATCCAGTTGGTGTAGACATCCATTAATCCCCCATCCGTCTATGTAAAAGTCCCCAAACGATCTTGGAAACTCTCACATTTCAATGTATCTTGATGTTAGCATTCGGGGGATTTGTTATTAATGGATTATTGATACGATATTTTGCACTATTCAGCACTCGAACCAGGGCGTACATACGTCAAAAAGCGGTAATCATAAGGGTTCTTCTCATCACGAATTCCCTCTTCTTCCCCACTGAGCACATAGTCATCATCCCACTGAAAATCCGGGAAGTAAGCATCGCCTTCTACATCCTCATCAATCAGTGTAACCAGCAGGCGATCTGCGTGCTCCAGAAATTGGCGATATACCGCCGCTCCACCGATCACCCACAGCTCTTCCTGCCGGGCCAGCTCCAGAGCTTCGTTCATAGAATGCACCACTTCCGCCCCTGTTGCCATATATTCGGCGTTATGCGTCAGAACGATATTTCTGCGTCCAGGCAGCGGCTTGCTGCCGATCGATTCCCAGGTGCTTCTTCCCATTAGAATCGTCTTACCTGTCGTCTGCGCTTTAAAATACTTCAAGTCTGCCGGAAGCCGCCATGGCAGCTTATTATTACGGCCGATCACTCTATTTCGCGACATGGCCCAAATCAATGTGATTGACAAGCTTACCGCTCCTCTCATACAACCGATTGCTTAAGTGATTCCTATACTGAAACTGCAGCCTTGATCGTCGGATGATACTGATAACCGCTGAATTCAAAGTCTTCATATACATAGTCGAAAATGGACTCCGGCTTCCGCTTGATAATTAACTGCGGCAATGGATACGGCTCACGTTCCAGTTGTGTCTTGACCTGCTCCAGGTGGTTGTTGTAGATATGCACATCTCCGCCGGACCAGATAAAGTCTCCGACCTCCAGATCACATTGCTGGGCCACCATATGCGTCAGCAGCGCATAGCTTGCAATATTGAACGGAAGGCCCAGAAAGGTGTCGACCGAGCGCATCGTCAGCATACAGGACAGCTTGCCGTCCGCTACATAAAATTGAAAGACGAAGTGGCAAGGAGGCAGCTTCATCTTGTCCACCTCGGCCACGTTCCAGGCGCTGACCAAATGCCGGCGCGAGTCAGGATTCTTCTTGATCCCCTCGATTAAATTCGTAATCTGGTCAATCGTCCGGCCGTCAGGAGCTTCCCACGAACGCCACTGGGAGCCGTATACCGGACCCAAATCTCCGTTCTCATCCGCCCATTCATCCCATATTCTTACACCGTTTTCTTTCAAATAAGCAATATTGGTTTCTCCGCTCAGGAACCACAGCAGCTCGTGAATGACCGATTTCAAATGAATCCGTTTGGTGGTCATCAGCGGAAACCCCTGAGACAGATCGAAGCGAAGCTGACGTCCGAATACAGAGATCGTTCCGGTACCGGTCCGGTCTTCCTTCGCTGTTCCGTGATCCAATACATCCTGCAGCAAGTCCAAATAACTTCTCATATCATATGCCCCCGTATCGTTTATAGTTATCTTTATTATGTTCGGAAATAGAGAGCTAATCAATCTATTTTCGCTTCCTACTTATTCTTTCTCCCCATATTGAACACCCTCATCGAAATAAGGAACGCCTTTCTGCTGCTGAATGAGACTGCTTATCCCCTTTTGGTAATAAGGCATCAGCAAATCGGCTCTTGGAAGTTCAATCCATTCCACCTCGGCTACTTCCTCGGGCACATTGGTCCCTAACTGCCCGCCGATAATCTTGGCGTGAAATGTGATAAGCAAATAATGCTTGCTGCTCTCAGGTGTCCGAAGCTCATTAATAGCCGCAACATCCAGCACCTTGATATCAAGTCCCGCCTCTTCCTTCACTTCGCGGATTAAGGCCTCCTGCAGCGTCTCCCCCTGCTCTACCGTTCCGCCGGGAAGTGTCCAAGTATTTCGGCTTCCTGTGTTGTGTACCATCAGAATCCGGCTGCCATCCTCGCTTGGCAAGAGCGCATAGACAATATCAATCCGATTCATATCGATGTCCTCCTCTACCGTGTCGGCTCACTTCCGACCAAACCGCTCGTATGCAAAAAAAGTCGGCCACCCTTTATCGGATGACCGGCCTCTGACAAGCGCTTGAAATTATCCGAATACTCCGATAATACCCGCTAACAGTACAATAATCGCAAAAATCATACGGTAATATACAAATACCTTCATTGGCTTCTTCTGCAGATAGGAAATAAATTTGTTGATGACAGCCAAAGCGACGATAAACGATACCAGAAAACCAACGCCAAGCGAGACAAGCTCCATCGAAGTCATGCTGCCAAACCCGCCGATTTTGATGATCTTAAGCGCACTCATCCCGACCATGACCGGAATAGCAAGGAAGAAGGAAAATTCAGCAGCTGCTACTGTCGTTAATCCGGCAACCCAACCGCCAATGATTGTGGAAGCGGATCGGGACATGCCCGGAATAATGGCCAGGCATTGAAAGGCGCCAATAATAAGTGCCTGTTTCACGGTCACGTTGAGCTCGTCACCTCCGCCTCCGGGCTTATTGTTGCGGAATTTGTTCTCCGCATACAACATCCATAAACCGCCGAAGAAGAGTGAAAATGCCACAACAACCGGAGTGAAGAGATGCTTGTCAGACCAGTCATTCAGCAGAACGCCGAATACGCCGCCCGGAATGCAGGCAATCGCCAGCATCAGCCAAAATCGAAAGCCAGAACGCTGGAAGCCTACCTTTTGAGGGAAGAAATTTACTAGCGTATCTTTGATCTTTTTCCAATAGAGTACAATCACGGCCAATATGGCCCCTAATTGAATGACATAAGTATACATTTCAACATAAGATGGCGTCGTTCCGCTAAAGCTCAGTAGGTTGCTGAAAATGACCAGATGTCCTGTTGAAGACACAGGCAGGAATTCCGTAATCCCTTCGACAATTCCCAGAATAATCGATTTTAATATTGTGAAGATATCTTCCATAGTGTCTAACTCTCCTTTGACCAACTCTTATCCATAGAGCACGAAATAAACATACCTCATTACTTTAACAGCATCGCTTGCTCAAAATCAACTATCTGGACAATTCCCTACTTTTATCCTATGTAATCGAACCATCCATCCATGACTCGGATTTGACATCAATATCGTTATATCGTAATATTGCGATATACAAATATAAAACGGGAGGACAACCGATTGGACAACAACATCAAGCGTTATGAAGAGGCCTCCGAATTGCTCAAGGCGCTCGCGCATCCGGTACGTCTATGTATCGTGAAGGGCCTTCTGGAGAAAAAGGAGTGCAATGTGTCCTATATGCAGGAATGTCTCGGTCTGCCGCAGTCGACGGTATCCCAGCATTTGCAGAAGCTGCGCAGCATGGGCATTGTGGAGACGGAGCGCAACGGACTAGAGGTGCTGTACCATGTCTCGGATACGCGGATCACGCAGCTGGTTGAGCTACTTTTTAAGGAGGAATAGCACATATGGGTAAAAAGATACTTATTGTCGGCGGGGTTGCCGGAGGAGCTTCGGCTGCAGCCCGATTGCGCCGATTGGATGAAGAAGCAGAAATTATTATGTTCGAGCGGGGCTCTTATATTTCGTTCGCCAATTGCGGGCTTCCCTATTATATCGGAGATACGATTCAGGACCGATCCAAGCTTCTGGTTCAGACGCCGGAAGCGATGCACCAGCGCTTCCGGATCGATGTGCGCATTGACAGCGAGGTCATTGCCGTTCATCCGGAGCAAAAGTCGGTCACAGTCAGAAGCAAGAGCCGCGGTGAATACGAAGAGTCCTACGATTCGCTCATTCTGTCTCCCGGAGCAAGTCCCCTTCGGCCTGCCCTTCCTGGGATCGAGAGCCCGCAAATCATGACGCTCCGCAACATTCCGGATACGGACCGGATTAAGCATCATATCGAGGAAAAGGGCATCCGGTCGGCAGCCGTCATCGGCGGAGGATTCATCGGGGTAGAGATGGCCGAAAATCTCCGTGAAATCGGGCTGGAGGTCACGCTTATTGAAGGCGGGCCGCAAATTCTTGCCCCTTTCGATGCCGACATGGCCGGCGCCCTGTCCAAGGAGCTGGAGGCCCAGGGCGTCAAGCTCCTGCTCTCTCACAGTGTGCAAGGCTTTCGGGAGCTTGGCGATAGGACGGAAGTCATGCTGTCCGGCGAATTGACTCTGTCTGCAGAGCTGATCATCCTCGCAATCGGTGTGGCTCCGGATACCAAGTTCCTGCAAGGCAATGGTATCGAGCTCGGTCCCAAGGGACATATCCTGGTTAACGACAAGCTGCAGACCAACCTGCCTGATATTTTTGCAGTGGGCGATGCTATCCAGATTACCGATTTTGTCAGCGGCACACAGACCGCAGTTCCGCTTGCGGGCCCGGCCAACAAGCAAGGCAGAATTGCCGCAGACAATGTATGCGGCCTGGGTACGACGTATAAAGGGACGCAAGGGACCTCCATCATCAAAGTGTTCGGTCTGACAGGGGCAGCCACGGGTCTTAATGAGAGGACGTTGCAGCGGCTGGGCATGCCTTACCAGGTGACTTATGTCCATCCGAATTCACACGCCGCCTATTATCCGGGAGCCGTGCCGATGACCATCAAGCTGCTGTTCAATGACGAAGGGGCTGTTCTCGGAGCTCAAGCGGTTGGCTATGACGGCGTAGACAAACGAATAGACGTCATAGCAACCGTCATCCGTCTCAAGGGAAGCGTGACTGACCTAACCGAGCTGGAGCTGGCCTATGCCCCTCCCTATTCCTCGGCGAAGGATCCGGTAAATATGGCCGGGTACACCGCTGAAAATATTCTCACTGACAAAACTTCGGTGTTCATGCCTGCCGAACTGGAAATGCGAGATCCGGACTCAACGCTGCTTCTCGATGTAAGGTCACCGCTTGAGTATGCGAACGGCCATATTCCGGGCTCCCTCAATATATCTGTCGATGATTTGCGGGAAAGAATATCTGAACTTGATTCCGGCAAAGAAATATGGGTGTATTGCCAGGTTGGCCTGCGCGGCTATACCGCTTCCAGCATCCTTCGGCAGCACGGCTTCCGCGTCCGTAATCTGACCGGCGGATACAAGAGCTATCTCATGAGCCGGTACGCCCCAAAGCCATATTATCCATCCGCTGACGCTGAGTTGGAGACAGCAGCGGCAGCGGTTGAGCCGGCTTCCGCCTCCACTTCGGAGCGCAAAGAGCGTCTGTCCGCAGATACGATTACTGCCGACGCTGTGCTGGATGCCTGCGGATTATGCTGCCCCGGCCCGCTTATTCAGGTCAAGCAATCGATGGACCAGTTGAAGCCGGGTCAAGTACTGCACATAACCGCTACCGATCCGGGATTCTATGAGGATATTGCCTCCTGGGCCAAAATGTCGCAGCATCAGGCGCTTCAGATCAACAAGTTGCCCGCAGGGAAAATTGAAGCCTATGTGAGGAAGGGCGACCCTGCCGACCAGGGATCCGTTGGTAAACAGACCTCAACATCCACGGGCACGGAGGGTACGTCCATGGTCGTATTCAGCGGCGATTTAGACAAAGCGATCGCCTCCTTCATCATTGCAAACGGCGCTGCGGCCAGCGGTAAAAAAGTGACCATGTTCTTCACCTTCTGGGGATTGAACGTAATCCGTAAGCCGGAGAAGGTACAGGTCAAAAAAAATCTGATCGGAAAAATGTTTGGCAAGATGATGCCGCGCGGAAGCCGCAAGCTAAGCCTCTCAAAAATGAACATGATGGGGATAGGCGCGAAGATGATCCGGGGCGTCATGAAAAGCGGCAACATTGCGTCCTTGGAGGAGCTGATGCAATCTGCGCTTGACCAGGACGTTGAACTTGTTGCCTGCCAAATGTCGATGGACGTTATGGGCATCCGGCAGGAAGAGCTGATTGACGGCATTAAAATCGGCGGCGTAGGCTACTATCTCGGTAAAGCCGACCAATCGGGCATTAATCTATTCATCTAAATATTCCGCGGCAAGTTGAACTGATGACTGACACTGAGTAGTAACGCGTAAATGTTATATGGAATGAAAAGCGGCAAGCTCAGAAAAATACTGAACTTGCCGCTTTATTTATTAATTAACCGCCTTGTTATCCGCTTCCGCCAATTCCTTTGATTCAACAAGTTCAAACATTTCTCCGTTAAAGCTGTATACTTTCAGCGTTGTTTGTGGCGGTTCTTTCTGCGTAACGTCATCGTCCTCCAACTTGACTACCGTCTCCCAATTGTACAACCAGCCATCAATGACTTGATAGCTTCCAGCCAATAGAGAATGGCTCCCTGCGATCATCGCATTCCTTCCCTTTAACCAGCCGTTCCAGACTTCCTTGAACTCTCCGTTATCCAGATGCCATAAGTGGGCCTCATACACATCCACTCCGGTTCCCCCGGTACGATCGACCGTCTCGAAGATCATCTTCAATTCCACGTCTTTCACCATGCCGGGATGAAGCTGTTCTACCTTCCAATCTTTCTCTGCGATCAACTTGTATTCTCCGTCCGCACCAGAATCAAAAATAAAGAATTGACCCAGATGGACTCCGCCGTCAATACCCGCGATGATTTCCAGCTCGCTGTCCGTGTCTAGTTGCACCTCGACATACGACAGTCCCTCCAAATAATATTCCTCTCTTTGGCCCTGCTCAACAATCCACTTTGCAATTTGGTCCTTTAACGGCAATTCTGCTTGTGCGAGGGCAGTGGGATCTTCATTAATAACCTGCCGCTCTGTAAGGGAATGTGCTCCGGTCGAGTTGGCATTGAAGTGATTGGATGCTAAAACTCCCAGCAATAACAGTATGAGACCAGCAATGAATGTAATCGTCTTCTTTTTCATTGTTCGGGGCACCTCGTATCGGATTTGAGCTCGTATACTCCCATTGTAACAGAACTTGTTTTCCAAGAAATGAAAAGTTTGTTAAAAATACAATGAAGTTAGAAAACAGCGGCTCGACCGAGGCTTGTCTGACTGTTACAAACAAAGGAAGAAGGTGAAAGCCACCCTCTTCCTTCTGATTTTTGATGATTATTTTTCATTCTCAACATGCGTTAGTCAGCTCATAATTTACACTTAATTTACACTATTAAGGATCGGCCTTAAACCAGCTTCTGGCCGCAATTCGAGCAGAAATTAGCGCCTTCGTTCTTTGCGCCGCAGTTCGGACAGAAATTCGGCTTTTGGCCGCCCCCTTGAGCCGGAGAGCCGGAATTCGAGGATTGATTGCCGGAAGAAGACGGATTCTGATTCATGTTCTTCATCATCTCCCCTGCGAGATTCATTCCCATCATCATTCCAGCCATGTCGCCGGCAACACCGCCGCCCTTTACTTTACCTGAAGCGATTCCGTCCGTCATGCTTACCTGCTGGTATTTTTGCAGGTTGCCGATCATTTCATGCGACGCTGTCTTGGTGATCATATCCTGGATTTCCTTTGGATAGTTAAAGCTCATCACCTGGAAGCCGGTAATCGAGATACCGTTGTTAAGCACCTCCATATCCAGATCCTCGCGAATCCCCTTCGCAATGTCAGAAGCATTTGCCTGAAGATTGAACATATCCTTGCCTTCCCGGCTAATCCATTTCATCAGCAACTGATCGAGCACCGAAGTAATTCGGATTTTGACATCCTCAACCAGATAACTGTTGCGAATACCGGCGATTTTGTCGATCAGCGTTACATAATCAGTGACCTGGAAGGTAAAGGTACCGTTAGCGCGAATCGGCATCCCTCCAGGAAGCTGAGGCGTCGGGATGAGCACCGGATTTTGCGTTCCCCATTTCACCGTAAATTCCTTCGTATTCACGAAGAGAACTTCCACTCTCATCCCGCTGTTGAATCCGAATTTGAAGCCCTTCAGCGTGGAAAGGAACGGAATAATATCCGAATCGATATTGTACTCGCCATCGTCCTTGAAAATCCCCTCGATCTTGCCATTATTCACGAAGATTGCATCCTGACCCGAGCGGATGATCAGCTTACTTCCCTTCTTTATTTCACGGTTGCTCCATTTCCAAAAAATCATATCCTCACGGAACTCTTCCCATTCCACTACATTGGCAAACTGATTCTTAAAAAATCCCATGCTCATCCATCCTCTCTAAAATGATCCTCTGCTGCCGCTGTGACTGTGTCCTCCGCCTGTTCTGCCTCCGCCGCCTCCCCCGCCACTGTTGGTGTTGCGCTCAATTTTACGTTTGGAGACCGTAGTACGGATATATTGATCCTTCCTGGATACCACGCCGGAATTTCTGGAGTCTTCATAAGTAAACCGGTTCACCGTTACGCGTCCTCCCGCGTTCGCTGCCATGATGCCTACGGCAATACCGCCCACTGCCAGCGATACGATCAACTGGAACCAGCCGTTGGAAATAATAGATTCTTCATCATCGTCCGAAGCAGGTGTATAGTCAGTCCGAGGAACGCCTGGGCTGGAGATTCCCGAGCTGCCGCTGCCCGGATCGTATGCAGGCGCCGGCTCGATTCCCATGAACTCATTCGCTTTATCTAAAAACTTCGTAAATGCCTGCTCGTAGTTCCCAGCTGACAAAGAAGGAGTGATCAAATCACGGATTTGATCAGCCCGTTCATTGTTCACGTATTCCATCCCTTTATAGAACCCGGACACATACAGTTCACGGTTGTTCATGTCCAACGTCAGCATCACCACACTGACATTGCGCACATCGGAATTCAATTCATAATCATCGTAAAAATCACCCATCAAAACCTGAACATCCGTTCCAGCAGGGTTATTGGAAGTATAAACAATAAAGTCCGTGTCCCATCTTTGGCTGTATTCATTAGCACGCTGATTTAATGTTTCAGTCTGGCTGCTGCTTAACAGTCCTGCCTCATCATAGATTAACTGCCTCGTCTCATCCACGCTCGATGCGTTAATCGTCTGAAGCGGGACGAGCAGCAAGATACCGATCCAGATGGAGAGCATCCGCATCGCCCATTTGTTATTCATCACAGGAACCCACCTCCCATGCTCAAGGAGATCAGCTTCAAAATCAACAGCGTGCCGGCAGAGATGCCTGCGAACCAGGAGAAGATCTTGAGCTTGCTAAGCGGCGGTTTGCCAACCACCTTACCGGTCTGCCCGTTCATCGCAAACATATGCTCCTGCCGATTGTAATCATAAGTAAGAATCCATACCGGCAGCAGCACATATCTTGCACTTGCATGCGTCGTAGTAATGTGCTGATTCGAGTAATTCATAGTCGTGTATCCGGTGACTGATGCCTGAATAGCTGATCTAATGTAACCGGCAACCTTGTCCTTCGCCCGGGGAAGCAACTGCCTGTCACTCTGACTGTATTTCTCAGCCATATAGCCCGATAAATAAGGCGTCTTGAATTCCTTGAGATGCTCATAATGAAACGGCTCTAGTTTATCCATCAGGGTATCGTCCATTTTCTCCGCAGCATCCACCGGAACCTTGACATAATTGAGCTTCAGTCTGCGATAGACATCATAGTATTCGGTCTCGGTAATATGATAATCGCCGCGCGTATACGATCTTACCTTGGTTCCTTCTCCGTAAACCTGAGCATCATGGTGAAGATCGTACAGCCAGAAAGGAACATAGATCCCTGTAATCTCCTTAATCCGGTCCGCGGTCATAAAGCCGCTGGGGGTCAACAATCCCCGCTTGCACCATTTGCGGAAGGCCTGTATGGCTTCTTGTTCCGTTACCGTAAATGGGATGACCATAGATGGCGCAAGCTGACCGCTCAGCCGGTCACCCAGCACCACCGGAGAGCCGCAGAAGCTGCATATGGTTGCCGAAGTATCTTTGTTCGTAATCAATACCGCACCGCAGCTCGTACATTGATATTCAATAGCTTCATCCTTTTCAAATACCTGCTGTGCTATCGGATCAAGCCTCTCCTCGATATTGTCTTGACGGCCGCAGCTCTCGCAGGTCAGCATCCCGCTGTCGCCGTCAAACTTCATATTGCCCCCGCAGTTGGGACATTTATACTCAATTACCGGCATTACATACTCACCCCGTTATGTTCAGCAGCAAGCTGCCTAATTGTTCTGTTTGTCTTTCAGAGCTGCCAGTTCCTCCTGCGGAGTGCGTGTCTCAGCATTGCTTAAGCCCATACTTTCCTCCCAAGCTCTGAATTCCTCATCAAAATCCTTCGGGCCCGCCTTTAATTCAGCCAGGGCTAGCGCTTCATTCAAGGCCTGATCAGCCTTCGCCTCCAGCTCGTCAAAGGAGGCCTTGCCCTTCTGCTGCTCCCGGTTTAACTTCTCCACTTCAGACAGCTTTTCCTTCAACTCCTGATTTTTAGCTTCCAGCTTCGTAAGATCAGAAGCAAGCTTCAACTGCATTTGCTTTAACTTTAATGGTTGTTCTGCCGCCTGTCTGTAAGCAGCTTCAAGCTGAGCCAGCTTGCCGCTTAGCTGCTTCTTTTTCTCTAGAAATCCAAGGGCACGCTGTTCCTCGCCAGCTTCCACGGACTTTTCAGCATAGCGCTGAAGCTTGCTGATTTCGGCCTGGCATTCCTCCAAGGCGCGTCTGGAGCGCTGCTCCTCGGCCTCTGCAGCTGCTGTCTCAGCCTTCAGTGCACCCAGATCCATCTGGAGAGTCCGCAGATATTCCTTCACCGCTTGCTCAGGCTGCTTCGACGACTCCAGCAAAGAGCGAATATTGACACTCATAATCTCTGTAAATCTTGATATAATTCCGATCGTAATCTCCCCCTATTCCCCTCCGGATTTTTCACCTATGTAAATAATACTCCATTTTGCAGGTCAGGGTTTCATAAACATTCTAGCGGGTGCCAAAAAAAGAGGGCAAGACCACAAAATCGGTCCTGCCCTATCCATATCCTTAGGAGTAAAACGTAAAGACGGTCATTCAAAGTGAACGAATATTAACGGGAAATGACGTGAATTGGATGACCTTCGACCAATTCAGCAGCTTCCATCACGATTTCGCCAAGTGTAGGATGCGCATGAATCGTGAGGGAAATATCTTCAAGTGTCGCACCCATCTCAATAGCAAGCCCAAGCTCGGCAATCAGGTTGGATGCCTCGATACCGACGATTTGTGCCCCGAGAACAACCTCGTTCTCTTCATTAGCTACGATCTTGATGAAGCCTTCAGGCTGGTTCAGGGACGTTGCACGGCCATTACCCGCAAATGGGAACTTGCCGGATTTTACCTTGAAGCCTTGCTCCTTTGCTTCCTTCTCGGTAAGACCTACGCTGGAGCATTCAGGATCTGTGAACACAACCGCAGGCATTCCTTTGTAGTCTACCACGGAAGGCAGACCAGAGATAACTTCTGCAGCAACTTTACCTTCATAAGAAGCTTTGTGCGCAAGAGCAAGCCCAGGAACGATATCGCCAATCGCGAAGATCTGCGGATTGCTAGTGCGTCCTTGATGGTCAACTTTGACCAGACCACGTTCGGTCAGTTCCACACCTGCAAGATCCAGACCCAGGTCTCCGTCCGTATTCGGACGACGACCAACAGTTACAAGCAGGTAGTCTGCAGTTACTTCTTTATTTTCACCATTCACGGAATATTTCACAGTAACGCTCTTATCGGTTTGTTCTGCACTTTCCGCTTTGGCATTTGTTACGATTTCAACGCCAGTCTTCTCCATGCTCTTCGCAACCAGGCGAGTCATATCCTTGTCAAAGCCAGGAAGAACAGTGTCCATTCCTTCGATGATCGTTACCTTGGTTCCGAACTTGGAGAACATTTGACCAAGCTCTGCGCCGATGTAGCCACCGCCGATTACAACGAGGCTGCCTGGAACTTCTTGAAGCTCAAGCGCTTCAGTCGAGGACAGGATACGTCCGCCGAACGGGAATGGCTTCAATTCAATCGGACGAGAGCCAGTAGCCAGGATGCAATGCTTGAAACGGTAACGCGGGGATTCATGATCGTTGAATGCGCGCGCTTCGCTCTCATTGATGAACATCACTTCACCGCTGAACACTTCAATCTTGTTGCCTTTAAGCAGACCCGTTACGCCTTGAGTCATTTTCTTAACGACACCGCTCTTGAATTCTTGAGTCTTCTTGAAGTCAACCTTTACATTTTCAGCCGTAATCCCGAAAGCTTCGCCATGAAGGGCTGCCTCAAATTGATGAGCAGCAGCGATCAGAGCCTTCGATGGGATACATCCGCGGTTCAAGCACACGCCGCCGAGTTCTGATTTATCGACGATGACAACCTTTTGGCCCAGCTGGGCGGCACGAATGGCCGCCACATATCCGCCGGGACCGGCGCCTACGACTAGGGTATCAATATCTAAAGAAGCGTCTCCTACTACCATGTTGTTATACCTCCATTACGAGCAGCTCTGGGTTGCCGAGCAGCTGTTTGATATAGTTCATGAAGTTTTGTGCCGTTGCACCGTCGATGAGGCGATGGTCAAAGCTGAGCGACAACGCCATTACAGGAGCCACTACAACCTCGCCGTTTCTCACAACAGGCTTTTCACTAATACGGCCCGTACCAAGGATAGCTACCTCAGGGTAGTTAATGATTGGTGTGAAGAACATACCGCCCGCAGAACCGATATTCGAGATCGAAATCGTGCTGCCCTTCATTTCATTAGCAGAGAGCTTGCCATCGCGGCCCCGTGCTGCCAGATCACTGATGGCTTCGGCGATCATCCAGATGCTCTTGCGGTCTGCCGATTTGATTACCGGAACGATCAAGCCGTTGTCGGTATCTGTAGCAATCCCGATATCATAGTGCTTCTTGTATACAATTTCGTTGTTCACTTCATCAATCGAAGCGTTAAGTGCAGGGAATTTACGGGATGCAGCTACCAGAGCCTTAACGATAAATGGCAGGTAAGTTACCTTGATGCCCTTCTTCTCGGCAACCGGCTTCATCCGTGTGCGGAAGGCTACCAGCTCGGTTACGTCCACTTCGTCCATGATCGTAACGTGAGGAGCTGTATATGCCGATTTAACCATCGCATTGGAAATCGCCTTGCGGATGCCCTTGAACGGTACGCGTTCTTCTTCCAGATCAGCGCTGCTTGAAGCCGCAGAAGCCGCTGCAGGTGCGCTAACCGATTCTTCGGATGCCTGGGAAGCTACGGCCGCCGGTGCAGCAGAAGTGCCGCCGCTCTTGAATGCATCTACGTCCTCGCGAGTCACTTTACCAGCTTTGCCGCTGCCCGTCACTTGTGCAATATCAATACCTTGCTCGCGAGCATATTTGCGTACGCTCGGTGTTGCAAGAACTTCATGGCTAGGGGCTGCCGGTGCAGCAGTACCATTTGCTGCGCCCTCTTTGGCATCAGCAGGACTGGAGGCTGCCGGAGAAGAAGCCGTATCCGCTCCGCCCTTCGCCGAATCGGCTTCTTGGGCTTGTGCTTCTTCATGTGCCGGCTCTTGCTCAGGGATGTCGCCTTCCGCATCAATTACAGCCACAACTTGGCCTACGCGGAAGATCGCGCCGTCAGTACCGAATACTTCAAGCACCGTACCATTGACTGGGCAAGGCACCTCAACGACAGCCTTGTCGTTCTGAACCTCCATTACGATATCTTCGTCAGTTACTTTGTCGCCGGCTTTGATATGCATTTTAATAATTTCGCCTTCATGCAATCCTTCGCCGAGCTCAGGGAAGCGATATTCAAATTTAGCCACCTGGAAGACCTCCTGTTTCAATTTAGGATAGTTATAGTACGTGTTCGAAAAGTCAGATTTTCAGCACCGAGAAGGTTGTGAGAACCCGAAGAAGGAGGAACGGAGTGTAGGCAAAACCTACATGAGCAAAATGCTTCTAAAGGAAGCATACCTCGTAAGCATCCGCTCGGACTTCTAGGGTGAGCGCAAGATTCGATGTCGAATTAACCTCATAAATTACTTCGTGATCAAAAGATGACTTTTTGAACAACCTCTTATAATTGTTGTCAATTAGAATTCAAGAACCTTGTTGACCCCTTCAATAATCCGGGCCGGAGTAGGAAGCCACTGATCTTCGATTTGCGCAAACGGATATATAGTATCCGGAGGCGTGATACGAAGCACTGGAGCTTCCAGATGCAGGATAGCTCTTTCATTGATCTGAGCGATAATCTCAGCCGCCATACCTGCGGATTTTTGAGCCTCCTGAACCACGATCGCACGATTTGTCTTCTTCACGGAAGCAAGGATTGTATCGATATCAAGCGGCACAAGGGTACGAAGATCGATGACTTCAGCCTTGATTCCCTTGGTTTTCTCCAGTTCTTCAGCAGCCTTCACAGCAGTATGAACCATCATGCCGTAAGCAATAATCGTAACATCGGAGCCTTCGCGAACAATGTTAGCTTTGCCAAGCTCAACCGTATATTCTCCTTCCGGCACTTCAGCGCGGAAAGCATGGTACAGATTCAAATGCTCCATGAAGAATACAGGATCGTTATCGCGAATAGCGGAGATCATAAGACCCTTGGCATCATAAGGATTCGAAGGAATAACCAGTTTGATCCCCGGAGTTTGGGCGATCAAGCCTTCGAGAGCATCCGTATGGAGTTCAGCAGCTTTAACACCGCCGCCGTATGGCGTACGGAATACAATCGGAGAATGATAGCGTCCGCCGGAACGGTAACGCATGCGCGCTGCCTGAACCAGTATTTGATCGAGTGCTTCGAAAATAAAGCCGACGAATTGAATTTCCGCTACAGGACGGAAGCCTTGAATCCCGAGGCCGACAGCCATACCGCCAATTGCGGATTCAGCCAGCGGCGTATCAAATACACGCTCTTCTCCGAACTCCTTTTGCAAACCTTCTGTAACGCGGAATACCCCGCCGACATTACCTACGTCTTCTCCGAACAGCACGACATTCGGATCCCGGTTCAACTCTACGCGCATCGCATCGCGAATTGCTTCTTTCATATTCATTTGTGCCATTGCTTCATATCCTCCTCAATAGAACTTCTTTCAGGCTTATTTAAAATCCGCTTTTTGCTCTTCCAGATGCTTAGGCGTTTGCTCGAACATGCTGTCGATCAAACCAGGAATCGTCATTTTCTCGGTTTGTTCCGCTTTCTTAATCTGTTCGTTCACTTTTGCCTTGGCTTCTTCCTTCACGCGGGCCGTTTCTTCATCGTTCCAAAGTCCCTTTTTCTCCAGGTACTTGGCAAGACGGGCAATCGGGTCCTTCTCGCCCCATTGTCCTTCTTCTTCCTTCGTCCGGTACTTACTTGTGTCATCGGACAAGGAATGCGGACGGAAACGGTAAGTCACAGCTTCGATCAACGTAGCTCCTTCGCCGTTACGCGCACGTTCAGCAGCTTCCTGAACCGCACTGATCACCGCGAATACGTCCATACCGTCGATCTTGATACCGCGAATCCCTGCCGCTACCGCTTTATGAGCAATGGACAAAGCCGCTGTTTGCTTCGAGAATGGAGTTGTAATGGCATAACCGTTATTTTGCACAAAGAAAATAACCGGCAGCTTATATACGCCTGCATAGTTCAGTGCTTCGTAGAAATCGCCTTCGGACGATCCGCCGTCACCGGTATAAGTAATGGCCACTTGCTTCTGCTTCTTCAGCTTGTAGCCCATGGCAATACCCATGGCATGAAGAACCTGTGCGCCGATAATAATTTGAGGCATAAGTACATTAACGCCTTCCGGAATTTGTCCGCCGTGTTGATGACCGCGGGAATACAGGAAAGCTTGGTACAATGGAAGACCATGCCATACGAGCTGAGGCATATCGCGGTAACCCGGGCAGACAAAGTCATTCTTGTCCAGCGCGAATTCACTGCCGACCATCGTTGCTTCTTGTCCGGATACCGGAGCATAAAATCCGAGACGACCTTGGCGTCCGAGGTTAATGGCGCGTTCGTCCCAAGTACGTGTAAATACCATACGGTACATTAATTCTTTTAACTGATCGTCCGACAAATTCGGAACCATCTCTTTGTTTACAATTTCTCCATCCGGCGAAAGGACGGTTAAAGCTTCGACTTCCTCCGTATATACTTCATAAGGAATCCTGCTCATTTTCTTCACCTCGACAAAATATTTGATTATCATGTTCCTCTGTTATAGAATTATTATACAACTGTTTCACCTGATTAGTCAAAGGAATTGCGATAAAATGACTAAACTTTTTATCTTTGTACGTATAACAGTTAGTGAATAATTGTATAACAGAAATCCTGTATTTGGCTTGTATGCGTTTTCCGTACTACTGGATATCTTAACTTAAAGAGACTCCAAAAGCAAAATCTTAAAGAAGCAAGGAGCGTGCCTAACCATGACAGATTCCCGTTATTTAAAGCGGACAATTATTAAGGAAGAGCTCGAAAGCCGATACCTGGAAGAGAAGCGAAAGCTTCGAATCTACCTGCCGCCTGGCTACAACGAAATCCTAAGTTACCCTGTTGTATATTGTCAGGACGGCGAAGAATTTTTTAATTTCGGGCGAATCGCAACCCATGCGAATCAGCTGATATTAGATGAAGGCATCGATCCATTCATCATTGTCGGCATTGAAGTCGATACTTCGATCCGAACTGAAGAATATGCTCCTTTCGGGAATCGCTTTGATGCCTACATGAACTGTATAACTGATGAGATTATTCCCTTTGTCGAAAGCAAATATCCCGTTCGGCGCGAAACGCGCGAGCGTATTCTGGCCGGAGATTCCCTGGGCGGCTCCTTCTCTCTTCATCTGGCGATGAAACATAGGGATCTGTTTTGCAATATTATTAGCTTGTCCGGCGCATTTTACGAGGCTTCATTGAACATAATCGAATCTTACTCCGACCTCTCTTCTTTATCTGTTTTTATGATTGTAGGTCTTCAAGAGCAGACATATACGACAGATACGGGAACCTATAACTTTGTCGAATTAAATCGAAGAGCCAAAGCTTTGCTTGAAGAGCGCGGAGCTAAGGTCTCCTATGCGGAGAAGGACGGGAAGCATCTATGGGGCTTCTGGCAACAGGAATTGCCTGATGCGCTGATTCACTTTTTAGGATAATTACCCGATAAAAGAGCAAAAAAGTTGAGCGAGAAAACGCAAGGTTTCTCGCTCAACTTTTTTTAATTTGTTTCAGTGCTTATTTCTATCCGATGAGGCTTCCCCATCAGCAATTCTTAGTTATCTTTCAACTTTTGGACAGCCGGTGCTTTATTTATAAAAAGCTGCTATGCTCTGAATTCACATTTTTGCTGGAGGATTTCAGGGAACGGCGCGGCAGCTTCCATTTGAAGTGCACCGACAGCATGCGAGCAAATACGATCAGAGCAAACAGGAATAATAATCCTACTGTATTGCTGAAGATGCCCAGCCCGACACTAAGACCGCCAATCATTGCCCATACCGCATAAATCTCATCCCTAAGCACAAGCGGCTTCCGTCCGGCAAGACAATCCCGAATCATCCCCCCGCCAATTCCGGTTAGTACCGCAGCAACGACAACCGCAATTAACGGATGGTTCATGTTTGTAGCATATAAAGCTCCTTGGATCGCAAAGGCTGACAAACCAATTGCATCAAACAACGCTTCTGTCTTCTTCCAATGGGGAATCCACTTGATCGGAAGCAAGAAGGCTGCAAGGATCGATAACACCGCCCACAGAATCAATTCACCCTGTGACCATAATGTTGTAACAGGAACTCCTATTAAGACGTTGCGGATAACACCGCCTCCAAATGCGGTTACCAATCCAAGGACAAGCACACCGAGGATATCATAGTCCTCCTCCATTGCCACGAACGCGCCCGACATGGCAAAAGCAGCTGTGCCGATGATGCTGAAAATATCAAATAAATGCATCTTCTGTTCTCTGCTCCCTCTCACATACAATGTTTCTTTCGTCCATTGTATTCCGGGCAGCTTAAATTGTGCAAGCTTAAAAGTTGAATTATACTAATATTTAATATTGATAAGATGAACTACCGGATTGAGACCTAGAAAGGAAGATTTCAGACATGGAAGAGAAACGGGTGTATATTTTTGCCGGCGGCCGAATTGATCCCTCCTGTCTTGAGCAAATCACATTCTCCGAATCTGATATGATCATCGGAGCTGATCGCGGCGCTTTATTTCTAATACAACATGGCCTGTCTCCTGATATTGCAGTCGGTGACTTTGATTCCGTCAGCCCGGAAGAACTGGACTTGATCGCCGCTAACAGCAAGCAATTCATTTCCTGTGATGCCATAGACAAAGATTTAACGGATACGGAGTTGGCTTTTGATCTGGCAATTGACAATAAGGCCACCGAAGTGACGATGCTCGGCGTATTGGGAACCCGGTTCGACCACTCTTTAGCCAATGTGCACATTATGATGCGCGGACTGCAGCATCAAATCGCAAGTTCCATCTGGGATGCGAACAACTACATTACCCTGACCGGGACGAGCTGCGAGCTGGAAGATCGAGGGTATACATATGTATCTTTGCTCCCTCTGACCACAGAGGTAACGGGAATAACGCTGGAAGGCTTCATGTATCCCCTGGAGAACGCAACCATTAAGATGGGACAATCGCTTGGTGTCAGCAATCGTCTGACCCATGGTCGAGGAGTGATCCGGATAGACAGCGGCTTGCTATTAATTATTCAGAGCAAGGACTGAGACGGAAACAAAACATCTATAAAAAATGACAGATTCGTAATAAATTTATACCTATGTTTCTTCTTTTGAAAACACGGAATTTTTCTTGATATATCAAGGGATTTTCGTGTTTTTTCGTTTGTTTTTTCACTTAAATTCTTACTATTTTGTAACTTTAATCTGTTTTTAATAATCAGGGGGAATCCCTTGCCCTGCAAGCAATACAGCAATTATGGATGATTTTGGGTGTATAAAAAGCTGATATACTCGGTTTACAAGCCGGTCGACAAAATACAAGAAATTTGGAGGTATACTAACTTGAACAGACACACACTATTCCAAAAAGTACTGACAATTGGAATCGCATCGACTATCGGATTCGGCACACTGCTTGCAGGAGGAGCCGAAGCGGCATCGGTACAGCAAGCGGAAAGCGCTGCTGTATCCAGAGGCACGCAGGTCGTTAATTACGGAAAAACATTTATGGGTACCCCATATAAATTCGGAGCATCTACGTCTACAACCAAAGTATTCGACTGTTCTTCCTTTATGAAGCATATTTTCAAGAAGTATGGCGTAACATTGCCTAGAACTTCTGTTCAGCAATCCAAGGTTGGCGTTGCTGTATCCAAGTCTAATCTGAAAGCCGGAGATTTGGTATTCTTCTCTAGCGGCAGCCGCTCTACCGGGAAAAACATTACCCACGTCGCCGTTTATATGGGGAATGGCAAAATTCTTCATACGTATGGCAGCCCAGGCGTAACGATATCCAACTTGAACTCGACTTTCTGGAAAAATGCCTATGTAAAGGCTCGTAGAGTACTCTAGTAATTGATCTCATAGCATTATTACCTCGACCGCACAAGGACTGCTTCCTGGCTAAACGACCAGAAGGCAGTCCTTTTGTCATCGAAGCACATATCCTGTTCCTCTCACAGTATGAATCAGCTTATGGCGATGGCCTTTATCAATCTTTTTTCGCAAATGCCTGATATATACGTCCACCACATTCGTACCTGTTGAAAAATCATAGCCCCATACCTCCTGAAGGATAATTTCTCTCGGGCAAACCTGTTCAGCTCGCTTTACCAAAAACCGCAGCAATTCAAATTCCTTGACCGTTAACCTGATTAACTCTTCGCCCCGAAACACCCGCTTGGCCTTCAGTTCCATCCTCAAGTCAGCATATGCAAGCTCCAAAGGGTTGCCGTCTGCAATGCGTTTGAATAACTCTATCCAGTGGCGAACACGGATGGCTAATTCTACGGTTGGGATTCCCTCCGGCAATATCTCGTGTGCTCCGGAAGAGTAGGCTTGGGCTAATTGCCTGCTGGTCCAGTTCTCGACAATAAAAATCCAGGGTAAGGATAACCGGATATCCCAGGCTCTCAGCCGATTCCAAGCAATCTCCTCCAGCGATGACGCGAAGATAAGGCATGCTTCCGGGGCGATCCGATCCATGTGTGCCTTTGCTTCATCTATGTCCGGATACAGCCAGGGTTCAAGGCCAAGCTGCTCCAGTTCCTCCTTTCGCTCGGAAGCGTCGAAATGATTTACCTCAACGATTAATATGCTTTCCTTCATTTGATATCTGCCTCCAGCCTTGTTCAATCCGGGTAATCCCAATTACAGTTAAGATGGGCAAAATAAAAGCAAACCATTCCTTAGCGAAATGGTCTGCTCCAAGGATACTAAATGCCGCTGCCTCTCCACTAGAGCACTAGAGCAACAGCACGTAATCCTTCACCGGCAATTCCACTCATAGTATCCAGCCTCTGCGGCATTCCGCCTATGAACATACACTTCTTCTGCTGCAAAAGGCAAATTGCAAATTCGCGATGAGGCATAAGGAAATCCTGAGACGGGATCCTTACCGGCCAGAAATTCCTTGGCTCTCACTACTCTCCCTCCGCCTAGTGCATAGTTATTGAACCGGCTCACTCCTGCGGGAATCCCTTGGAGAAATACCAGCATGCCGGGTTCATCCAGCGTATTGCTCCAATCTTCCTGTGAAATTGTCGGCATCGTAAACAGGTAAGTCCATCCAAGCTGCCGCACGACCGTATTGTGGCTTTCTATAGCTCGGGAAAGGTCTTGTTCAATGGAGTGCACAATTGCCGATCTTCTCAGCTGGTCGAATTGCACTGGATCTGAGAGCAGATCCGGAAGCAAGACATGCGGAAGCTCCCCTCGCTTGCCCTGGATTTGCTCGCCTGTCTGGTGGTCAATGACAGCAACCTGATCATCCAGTGTGAATGCGGCACTATAGCCTTGCTTATCCTCATAAATGAAGGGCTTCTTTGGCATCCATTGATGGGATGACTGGATAACATTGCTCCCGTCCATTTCGTCAGCGAGTTCATACATATAATATCCGTCATAATCAATAACAATAATAGCCGGAATGTACAGCATGAATGCATCCAACGCCGCCGAATCGTCAGCAATGCCAAAATTATATCCAAGAGAACTCCGCAGCACAGATAGCGCCTCTTCTTTGTTCACCCTTGATTGCTTGTCCGAAGCATAGCCATACTCATCAGCCTGTAAATAGTTACGGGTCAGAACAACTCCCGCATCCTGCACTGCTGTCCTGAGCGCTGTTGTATACTGGATTTCCAGCACACGGGCCTGCCGGAGCTGTGCGGTATTCCATCCCGTCACCACACAGAGCGGTAAGAGAATGATCACGAAGATCAATGACCAATCAGTAATCTTCATTCAGGATCATCCCTCCATAGGCAAGCCTTCCGCTGCTGCTTTCTTTCCCGGTCAGTCCAACCAAGTATCCGGATAAAATCTGGTAGGTCGATCGTGAGCGGGGAGTTAGTGTCACCACCCAGAAGTCCCCCAGTTCCATCACATACAGCCTTCGATCCAAGCTCCCGTTCCCGCCGGAAACCTCAGGATATAACACCTCCATCACATCCTCAGTAAAGTAGGCGTCATAGACAACCTTAAATTCATGCTGAAAGGTCGCGGCATCTGCCGGGTCATCGTATTCCGGATGGTATTTCTTGTGTCTATGTTCCAGCTCAATATCGAACACAACACCGCTGCGCGCAAGTTCCCTGCTAAAGTCCTCGACCATCTCAGGCGATACATACCCTTTATTTCTAACCGCATCGGTAAATTGCACCAGACTGTTATAAGCGGAAAGCATGCGCAAATCCTCCTCGCGCTGAGCTGTCTGCATTAACGGGAAAAACAGGATCAGCACAATGGCCAGCAACGCAGCAGTAATCGATGAGAGTGCATTCCCCACCTTCCTCCCCCTAATCTCTCTTAAATTGTATTGTTATCAGGCCACCAGCTCTTTCTGTAGTTACCGATGCCGTATAAGATGCTGACAAATCAATCACACCAAGCAGTCGATAAAGATCCTGATCGTATAAGGCAGCGGGATCATTCAAATCCGGAAAAATCGGTTGGATGACCTCCCCATCGACCACGATTTCAGCTCCTTCAGCCGCCCATCCGCGCATTCCGTACAGCATCTGCAATCCGCTGTATGTACCCGGCCCCGGAATGCCCGAACTATCGATTCTTGGCAGCGTCTCCTTGCCATAGGCAACGGTGTGCTCCTGATTTTGGATATGGGCTGCGGTATGTATGAGAACAGCATCCTGTACTTGCACCTGCTGCAGGACACCCCATAATGCCATGACAGCGATTGAGGCTCCGGAGCCTGTCCATAGCAACGCTTTGATCGGACTATTCATAGCAACCGGACTCTTATGGACTGACTGTGGTTTGTGTGAAGACGAGACCGCGCACAACATTTGAATTATCTTTAATCACCTTGGCTTTGAACTTGCCGCTTGGATTCACGTATTCGTTTAGCTTCTCATTCCAGGTGTTGCTGATGTTAGCACCGCTTGCTCCAATAACAGATCCATACTGCTCATTCGTCAGAGTTCCCGTGATGCGCAGCATATCCCCATACCATTCACCGGCTGCATTTTTTCCCGTCTTCACCTGAATTCCAAACTCTGCGCGGTCCTTGAACTTTCGCAGCGCATTGGTGACCTGGGACCCGCTGACCGTTGTATCGTCATATACTGTAAAGGAAGCTTGCGACAGCTCGGTTTGGATATCGGAGAAATTATTTTGCGCCGTTTTGGTCGCCTCCTGAGCGGATACAAATAAAATGACCACAATTGTAATCAATGCTATTGTCAAAAAAATACCCGCGGCTACTTTTAAAGCGGAAGATGCATTATTCATAACTAAAACCTCCTGTGAATTAGCACATTATAAGTGCTGAATTTGCTCAAAATAGATGTCCATCTGCCGGAAGCTCATCCAGATCAACGGGATGACCAGGTATCCGAATATTAGGGAATACAATGGTGCGAACCCGAACATCCGCCCCAGCTCAGCCTTCGTATCCAGAGACTTTTCAAATTGAAGGCGTCTTTGTTCAAATTGAAAGGACATGTCGCTCTCCAGATCATCAAAGGCCGCGTGAATCGTTATTTTCTCGTTGGCCAGTATCAGCTTGTCTACAAGCTGGCGAAATTCCTCCAGCCCGGCTTCTTCTTTCAGTTCCAGAAGAGCAGCTTCCGATCCATGCGAGAAATGCAGCAGGCATTTTTGCAGCGGCTGTCTGAAGATGACGGCATAGCTGTACATCCATTCCAAAATCTCTTCTACCGAAATCCTGTCTAATTCCCTCAAAATATAAATCATTGTCTGAAACTGATATACTTCATTCTTCCTGTCGATCATCCTGATTCTTCGCTTTAGCAGCAGCATTAAGTACGGCATGTAGTAACCGGCCATACCGAGTCCGGCAGCCGCCGGAAGCTCCCACCATTTGAAGTACTCCTGATCAAGCCGATTCAGTTTATCGATAATCCGGATATAAACAGCCTCAGCTTCGAGCTCAAGTGCAGCTCTATTTTGGTTTCCCTCGGACAGAGCTTCCATGATCTCAGCCTTTAACTGCTCTTTATCCGTCCCTGAACGAAAGGCATCGGAGAGTAGAAGCTGCTTGTCCAGACCAACAGCTCTTTCAGCAGCCTCCCGATCCTGGGAAGAAAGCGAGCCGAAGAAAGTGTATCCGGCAGGAGCCTCATTCTCGATCCACTGTTTGCTTTTCCAGTGCATACTGAATGCCCCGCCCACTGCGAGCACCGTGCACAGGATAAACACCAAGATTCGTCGAAGCTGGAATAGCTCCAAGCTCTGGGAGTGGTTGGTATCCTTCAATAGCTGCTGGAGATGAATCCGGGCCCGGGAGCCCGGCAACGGGATAAAACAAAGCGCGATTTGCCTTAACCCCTGAAGCCGATAGAGCTTCGCCTCCCAACTCATGCTGTCTTCCCTGTGACGAGTAGCGTACTCCTCCTCGCCCTTCAGCTTCTGCAACAGCAATGTACTCAGCAATACGATGAGCAAAAGGCCTGCCTTCACGAAAATTCCTGCCTTGCTTAAGTAAAACTGTTCTGTTAAAGGAAAGCTGGAAATGGCCCAACGTTCGACCGGCCGGGTAAAGAATACCGGCAGCAGCGCGATGAAACTTAATCCTTTCAGCAGATAATCCAATCTTTTTCTGCGAAGCACATCCAGCTGGATTTCTCCGGTCAAATTGCCCAGTCCGCGCAAATAGAGCGAACCCTTTCCCTTGTTCTGATCCCCAAACTCCATGATTAATCGGGATATTCCGGCGAATGCCTTCAGAAAGCGATTAGGGGCAGTCTCATAATAGCGCTCCAATGCTTCTTCAGGCTTGCTGTCCGTTAGCGCATCATGAATGAATCTTGCATGACGGCGGACCGGTTCAGCAGCGTCTTCCCCCGCTTCTTCAACTGCGTCTGCTGCCATACCATGACGTTGATAGGCATGTCTTACCCCGGACAAAAGAGACAGCATTCCCTCAAGCAGCTTGACCTCAAGCCGATTCACCTTCAGTTCCAGCAGCTGCCCTTGAATGACCGCGCTGACGATGAGCGAGGTAAGGCCGAAGATCACACCAGGGTTCATCACCAATAAGCCAATTAACGTAGCCGTATTTATTCCAGCCAGCACATAAAGCATTTGCATGCTCTGGATCCGAAGTGTTCGCTCCTCATACATTTGGATAACCGACATTCTTGTACGGACCTTCATCAGCAAATAGCGTATCCACACCGTCTTTAAGGCAAGCGAATAAGATCTCAGCATAAATTGCTGACAGAGCCCTTTATAGCCTGCTCGAGATTGCATTTCTTCACTTGATCCCGCAGCAACAGCTTCCATCCTTCCCTTGTGCCGGCCAAGCATCATGAGGAGCAGGAAGACGATGAAGGAACCACCGGCTGCCAGCCAAAGCACGGCTCTAAGCTCCAATATTCTCCCTCCAGACCTCAGCGGTAAAATCCAGAAACGAGGCAGCATCCTGAATTTGCATGGACTTCGCCATTTCTGTGCGGCTAATCAAAGATAGTGGCTCTATAGCGACATAGGCCCCCTCTCTGTATTCCACAATCGTACGCTCAATGTAGCCCTTCCTCCGTCCGGAAAATCCTTTCTCTTTCTCCTCGTCGCCAGGCTCTCTGCAGCATTCGGTAATCCGTTCAATATACCGATTTCCCTTGGCATCCTTACACAGGTGAATATCAAAATCGATGACATCGGCTACCTGCTGCTCGGCAATAGTCTCATCGCGAAAAACGCCGCTTTTCAGCAAAGAATTGCGTAAGGACTCGATTAGATTGCGAAAGGTTTTGGCGTGATGCGTGAATACGGTAAACAAGCTCGCCACTTGTGCTGTCTGAATCATCCAGGAGGCGACCTCATCGGTTGCCACCTCTCCGAGGATATGTACAGTACCGTCCGTCTTCTTCTGAAGATCCAATCCGGCTTGTCCTGAGACTGTGTTTGTCTCTTTAAAGCTGAGAATATTCCGCGAGGAATAGATTCGCCGCAAATTCAACTCGAAGGACATCTCCTGAACACGCAGCGTATAGGTCGGATCGATATGCCGCACCAACGCCATCAACAAGGTTGTCTTGCCCGAGCCCTGCGCTCCCGTAATTGCCGTAATTCTACCGCCCTTCATCAAATATTTCAGCAATGTAATGGGGAGCACGGCGTTTCTGCCCGGAATCAAGTCTGGCAATGCAGCATTTTGAATATCGAATTTCCGGATAAAGAATGCCCAGGTCTCGGCAAATGGCGGCCGCACCACAACGACACGGGAACCATCCTTCATTTCATTGACCTTATAGCCATTCGCTTCCGACAATTGTCCGGGCAAATTGTACTTATATATGTTTTGACACACACGCTTTAACTCGGCCTCACTGCCAAAGGTCAGGAACGATATCCGGATACTTTTCCCCTTATAAAAAATCCAAACACTGTCCCAAGCCGATGTTACCGGGAACCCGTCGCCATCAAGCCTCTCCCCTTTGTCAGGGGTGTCCGATTGATCTAAAATACTTCTTAGCGTAGCATCGGTTACTCCGCTCACCCCGCCGCTCACGCCATCAATCCGCTGCTCCCGAATGACATCAATGACAGAATAACCTTTATACAACTGATAAATCCGCTGAACGACCAGTTCCAGCTTCTCTTCAAATAATAGCCGACGGCCTTCCCGATAATAAATGCCGAAAATATCATCCGCATTGATCTCATAATATCCGCCCAGTTCCCCGCCAGCAGGATGTCTCAGCCTGTCCAGCTCATATTCTTCAATTAATGCCGTAAGGGCTCCATCACCATGCCTCAGCGCATACAGATAAAGAATGATCTCGAACTGGTCCTGGGCGCTTAATCGCTCGCGCTCTTCAAAGGGAATAATCCGGTCAATGTTATCCGGCTGAATCCCATAACCATTAAGCAGTAAATCTTTAATAAATGACTTCACGTAGGCCTTGTCCTGCACATCACCAAATGCGGCTCCTCTAAGCGCCTGTCTCAGCTCTGTCCGCACCCTCACCCTTCGTGCCCAGGCCTCTTCGTTCAAGCTCCATTCACGCTCCGGGTTTCGGCTTAATTCATGGAGCTCCCGCTTCACATATTTAATGAGCTCAGTAATTACATATGGATCATGGACAAGCATGTTACTAGACGAGGCCGAATTGAATGTGCGTATTTTAAACCACAAAAAGGCAAGCGCTGCTGTAATGATTGAGACCAGGATCAATGTGTTCCAGCCATGAAAGCTCATGCGTTATCTCTCCTCTCCGCCAACGGCGGACAGCGTTCTGCCAGTCGGTGTTTGCTGCATAATCTGCTCCGTCAATCTCTCCAAACCGGAGAAGAACGGACCCGATGTCCTTTTGCCAAGCGGTTCGGAGGTGTGATAGTACATGAACCTCAATAAGTCCCGATGATTAACCGCATCCCGAAAGGCAGTACAATAATCCAGTGCAATGATCGGAACACGGGCTTTATACCGGCGCCGGATGTTATTCACGCTCCAGCGCGAGCTCCTGTCAAAGTCCCTCAGCACCAATACCTCGTACGATAAGCGAATGTCAGATGGATCTGCTCCGTCCTTTTCTTCAAAAAATTTCTCCAGCAGCATTCGATTTTGTGTCAGCACTGCAACTCGAATTTCAGAATGGGGCAAGCTCTGAGCCTCGCTCGAATAAGTAATTGTGAGCCCATAAATCTGCTCGGCTAAACGATAAAGCCCGATAGCAGGTATCTTGCCATGAATAAATCCGGATACGATATCCAGCTTCTCCGCGATCAAGGAGTAGGTATAATCCCTAAAGTTACCCGCAGACAGCCTTTGATTAGCCTGTAATCTGAGCAATGATTCAATACCATGCTCACGAACCTGGAACCCGGAGGAGTCCTGCAAGCCATCGGCATGAAGCCTCAGGCCGGACTCCAAGCCTCCCCCTGCTTTATGCTCATTGAGCAGCAGGACCCTTCCGGGCCGTCTTAAACTATGGTAGACAGCAATGGCAGCAGCGATGTCAGCAGCACCACCATCTCCGTAATCCCAAAAATGAACTCGGCTCATGCGCCTCTCCTTTCTGCATGACGAAATACACTCCAGACCTCAGTGTGCGCCCAGCCCGTAAGCTCTCTTACGAGTCCTATTAAAGCTTGCTTGTAGGCTCTGGATATCCGTTTCATCCGAATCATGCCGGTATGCTCATTGGAAAGGCGAATCTCTTCATTTTCTTCTTTCCACGGAATCGAGATCATCTTCTCCCTCCAGACCAGCGGCAGCTCGGTAAGCAAGTCAAGTGTATAATCGTGATTCCTGATGGAATCCAAAGCCCTGATGAAGACTGGCTGAATCTCTCTTCCATGAAACTGCGGATATTGCTTACAGATATTATGGAGCCATTCTATACTTCGGCCTAACTCACAATGATCAGGCGTACTTACCCAGACCAATCTATCTTCGCCCTCTAACTGCATATCGATAGATTCATTAGCTGTTCCTATGTCATACAGACAATAGTTATACTCTGCTAATTCTGCGTCCTCCGGTGACCAGGTAATATCAAATCCGTTGTACTCGGTTACTGCCAGCTCTTCTATTCCTGTATTAGTCAAATAGCGGTACATATGTCCGTCTGTCCAATCCACCAGCAGCACCTTGCTTCCGCCAAGCGCCATCAATTTGCAGGTATACAGCACAAGATCCCGCTTGTCGCATCCACCCATAAACAGCCATTGCTTCAATCCATTTCTCTCCTCTCCCCGCACGATATGCATCAATCGGACGGGCTCATCACAAATTGCGCTTCATTGTCGGAAATCCTTTGTTGCCCGGATGTTGAACCTAAGCTAACTGCAAAAGCCGCAGATGACTGTCCGTCCAGAACGGCTAATTCTCCATCCAGTCTTGCCCGAGCGGAGGCTGCCAGTTCAAGCTCGGCTAGCTTTACAATATTAGGATCCTTCTTCATCAATTGAAGAACGGCTTCGTTAGCCGGATAGGTTGGGATGGCCTCAGCCTGAATGCCCGGCTCCACGTAAAGCAAAGCATAAATGGAGGCTTTATGAAGATACGCATCGACTATGGCACTGGAAAGGGACAGCAGTTCCTTCTCATCCAAAGTCATGGTCACAACCCCATCCTGGTCGCGAAGCTCGCTGATCTTCTTTTTCGAAAGCAGTATGTAATCTTGTCCAGTCGGAAACTGAATACGCACATCGACCATGCTTCCATTGCTGGCGGCTTCGGGAAGTTGAATAAAACCCATCTCCCGGTATCTCAAATCATGAGAGAGAGGTTCATTCTCCCAGAGCAGGTTTTCCGTCAGCGGCATGTTCGCTTGAAGAGACAGCTTGGCGACACGGCCGACTATATCCTCGGAAGAGGTAAGTAATTGGTCCGGGATCCGATCTTTAGGCAGCTCTTGCTGCGTCAAGTCTTCGATCGTGATCATTTGACCGGTTTCCAACGGTTTTGAAGGAACCCACACTTTTACGGTGCTGTGCTCCAAAGCCTCCTTCAGCGCAGATAGCTCCTGATTCCATTTTTCCTCGGCAGCTTGCCGTGCTTCTCTTACTTGCTGCGCATATGCCAGCCACAATGAACCGGCAATAAGAGCAGATAGTATGAACCCTGCGCCTGCCGCAAAAAGCAGATGGCGCGTTTTTCGTCTCAGCTTAAACATTACATCCTTCCTTTCCAGCGTTGTCTTAATCGGGCAAAGCTGCCGGAACGCTTGACAGGCTCCCCTATCATCGGGAATATCAGCTTGAGCAATTCGCATGCCGCCTCGATTGCCTCCACTCCGGGTTGAAACGGATTATCTTCGGCCGGCAAGGCATATACGGAGACAGGCGACTTCAGCCTTCGCATCCGCTTTACGGTTCTCTCTGACGCGAAGGGAATTACGCATACTAATCCCCGGCGTCCAGCCGCAGGGCAAATCTCATGAAACTCTGCTTCCGCTCTGCGCCAGACTCCCGCCCCTTCGATCCAAATTGCAAGATCTGCACGGGCAAATTCCTCGAGCTCCTCTTTGCTCCGGCTTTCCCCTTGATCGAATACAATACATGCTCTATCACTTGTTAGTAGTTCAAGGCGCTCTGCGCGTGACGGTGAAGATAGATACTCAACTCCTTCCAGACTGAAAGCGCGTGCCGATTCCGCTTGCTCATCAATCAATCCTTCTTCGATTGCCGCTGCGGCAAGCTTCCGAAAATCAGAAGCCTTGCTGTCAGTTTCTATTACAGCTGTCTCAAAGCCCAGTTGGGCAAGAGTATGAGCTAACAGAATCGAAGTATGCGTAGAGCCTGCTCCGGGAAAAGCACTCATAACCGCAATCGTTAGCGGCCTATGCATGCTAGCCGCAACACTGCTTCGATGCCCTCTTCCGCTTCCTGAGGATGGCTGCTGCGAGCTGTTCTGCAGGATGCTTCTTAACGCAAAATAGGTCTGATCCGCTGATTCGTATCTTTCCTCCTTTTCTTGCGCCAGCAGCTTGGACAGTACCGGGTTCAATGAGGATAATCCCCGTCTCCCTATAAGTTGCTCCGCCTTTTCACACCAGAAGCTATGCTGCCCCTCTGTGGCCAAATAAAGCAAAACGGCTCCTAGCGAATACAGATCACTCCTTGCATCACTCTGGCTGCCGCCATACTGCTCCGGTGCGGCAAAGCCGATAGTGCCGAGCTTTACCGTATCCTCATCACGATGGATGCTGTACCTTCGAGAAATGCCGAAATCGATAAATCGAATGTCGCCGCTTGCGTCAACCATTAGATTTGACGGCTTTAAATCCCGATGAATTATAGGCGGATCAAGCCCATGCAAATAAGATAATCCTTCGCAGATTTGCATTCCGATAACAGCAAGCCGCTCCGCCGTCAGGCGCTGTTTTAGGTCGCTTGCATATTGGTCAAGATGTCTGCCGTCCACGTAATCCATAACTAAAAAATCGCAACCCAGCAGCGGATCAGCCACAAAATCTATAATGGTCGGCAACCGGTGATGATTCAATGCGGTTAAAAGATGCGCCTCCTCTTCAGCATCAACTCCCGCTGCTTCTCCGCCTGCAGTGACCTTGATGGCCCATCGCTTTCCGGACAGCTTCAAATCGGCGGCAAGAAACACTTTGCTGATGCCGCCTTCTCCCAGCAGCTTCAATAAGCGATAGCGTCCCGCCACCACGTCGCCGCAATCCGGAGCAGTCATCCATACTCACCTCCTTGAGAACGCAAAAAAGGAAAGTCTCCTGTCTTATCCGCAACCTGCGGACGGACAAAGGATACTTTCCCATGCGTCATTTGTATAATTTTGGAACCAGTATAGACCATGCTGGCTGCCTTTGTAAAGCAATATTTCATTCCAATTTAATTAATCGCATTAATATTTAATCATGTATAGCGTGATTTCGTCTCGGTTATGGAAGAGCTGCTTGGCCCGTTGAATCTGGAGTCTCGCATTCTGGAAGGTCGTCATGACCTCCTGAATCAATGCCATTGGCTTTTTGGTCAGCAGCTTCACCGTGATTACCGCAGTCCCCCCTGGAGCCAAGCAATACAGCAGCTCAGATACCAGCTTAGCGGTCAGCTTCGGACTCCAGCTCATATCACAGACAAGCAGGTCGAACTGATTATCCTTGAACTGCACACTCCCGGCATTCTTCTGAATATAAGTCAGTCTGGGAGAAGCAAGGACGGTGGGATGCAGTTTCGCTGGATCCACCGCAGTAACATTCAGACCTCTTTCCAGCAAGAAGGAGGTCCAGCCTCCTGGTGCAGCTCCGATATCCAGCGCTTGATGGAAGGAGGTAAAGTCAATTCCGAACACCTTCTCCGCTTCGAGCAGTTTGAACTTGGCCCGGGAGATTTGCCCCTCTTCCTTTTGAAATCGGACAGCGCCGCCGTTCCAGTCCGATATATTATGTTCAGGCTTAGCAATTCCCATATATACGGCATTTGCAGCCGCGAACACTGAGATAATCCAGTCCGCATCGCGAACTGCAAACTCGGCATTCAGTTCATCCAGGCCGCTCTGGATCGCATCCTTTAGCTCTGCCGCTGAACAATTCCATACGGATTGCTCGCTTTTTCTTGTCTGAACGGCAATCCGGCTTTGCTGCAGCCTATCATCATTTTTCAGGAGCTCCTGTATCTCAGATAGCCAAGCAGGAGGAACAGCATCCTCTTTTTCCACCCCGGACTCTCCTTGCCCAGCGATTTCCCAAGCCTGATCAACGACGAACATATGCCGCAGGAAAATAGGAGGCTGGCTTACCATTTGCTCTACCAAATTCTCTGCCGGCTCTTCAATCACAGCCACAAATACTTCTCCCGGCACCAAAAAGCGGCTCTTTACAGCACCGAACCGACGGCGCAGCTCTTCCTGTGCATATGGAGCAAACCCGTGATTTGCCGAGCATATTAATCTTGTCGTCAACCTAGTATCCCCCTGCTTTACGTTCAATTTCATCCAGGAGATCAAACGGAATCGGGCCGGTATGCAGAATGACATGGTCCGGCTTATTCTGATGCAATATGTCATACATGCTTCTTCTTCCATACATGCTGGAGGAATGTAGATAAATCTCGCGGGCATAAAGCCCTTCCATTGCAATAGCGGTAGCTACATCATTCCCCGTCTTCTCATTTGGTCCCATATCAAAATCAAGCGACAAGATGTCTACCTCTGCTTGCCTGAGCAGCTCCAGACATTCGTCGACCGATCTTGCCAAGGTGAATCCTTCGGGACATCGTCGAAAGTCATCCATATATACATGAATCACATTAATTCTTCCTTTCCGCAATTATTCCGGTTGTTCTGCCTCTATCCATTCAAAAACACGATTAATATCTTCCATGTAGGTGCCGTCTTCTCCCGATTCGCTCTCCATAATCATCGGCTTCGTCCGAATTACAGGATGGCTTAACAGACTGCAAAAGCCTGCCTTGCCAATGAATCCCTGACCGACTCTGGCGTGTCGATCCTTCCGGGACAGAACCGGATACCGGGAGTCATTCAAATGAATGACTTCAAGCGCATCCAAGTAACCGAGTTGCTCAGCTCTTGGTATAAAGTCATCATCATTCTCGCCGCGCCACATTCCGGATGCAAACGCATGGCACGAATCCAGGCAAAACCCAATACTGCCCGGCGATTGGCACAGGTCTCGAATCTGCACCATTTCTTCCAGTGTCATGCCCATCATACCATGGTCGCCAGCCTGATTCTCGATCAGAAGCTTGGCGATACCTCCCCAGCCGGATAGCACTTCATTTATACATTGTATAACATTTTGATATCCTTGTAAGGGGTTTCTTTTCTTATATGTGCCAAAATGAACAACAATTCCCAATGAGCCGCAACTCTCCGCAATTTCAAGATCATTCCTAAGTGACGACACAACTGCTGCGTATTGCCCTGCATCCGCTTCTTGTCCTAAAGCCAGATTTGAGGGATAAGGCGTGTGAGCAACAGAGATAATTCCATGCTTTGAGCTGATTTCCTTGCAACGGGATGCGTCTCTCTTATCATAATCCTTCACTGCCAAACTGCGAGGGTTTTTCGGAAAATACTGAAACGCCCCGGCACAATGCAGTCTCGCTTCTTCTGCTGCCTTACCGTATCCTCCCCTGATACTGAGATGGCCGCCGATCCTTATTTTATCGGACATCCTGACAGCCAGGGCTGTAGAATACTTTACGTCCATTCATTTCTTCCTTCACAATGCTATCACCGCACCTTGGACAAGGCTCCCCCTCGCGGTCATAGACCTTCAAGCGGTCATTTGCACCGCCGGTCACGGTATCCGCTTGCGTTAGCGGCAGTTCCATATAACCTCCGGCTTCGGTCATTTCAGACAGAGTCTCCCGCATTGCTTCATACAACCGCTCAAGATCCTCATCCCCGAGACTCTGCACCTTCACAGTAGGTCTCAATTCGGCCGCAAATGCAATCTCATCGGCATAACAGTTGCCAATGCCTGAGATCACATCTTGATTGACCAGCACCGTCTTCAGGCTGCCCCGGCGCTTTTGCAGCAGTTTTTTGAACAACTCCAGATTCATTTTTCGTCCGAATGGCTCCGGTCCCAGGTGGGACAAGGTTTCGTCCGCCTCACGCGCGCTCATTTCATGTAAATATCCCAGCCGCAGCCCGATGAAATAAAGAACCAGCTCAGGACCGAATTCGATTTCGATCTGGGTATTGCGGTTAGGCCGGTCATCTTTGGCACCTAAATAGATTAAGCCTCCAAGCATAAGATGAAGCAAAAGACGGCGCCCGTTATCCAGATGAAACAACAGATGCTTGGCCCGCCGTTCCACGAAAATAATCTTTTTCCCAACCACTCGTTCTTTAAACAGCTCTGCGGTTATATTCAACGATTTTTCCCTGTTAATCTGCACATCCGTAATTTCTTTGTCCAAGAGGCGCTTGGACAGCTCAATCCGGTAATGCTCCATTTCCGGTAATTCCGGCATCTTCATCGTCCTTTCAACTAGCGTTCCATTTACATCTGCATATACATTGAACCAAATAATTCTTAAGTTGGACTACTCGTAAAGTGTTCTCGATTCTTAGAATGCACCGGCGATGCTCTGACGCAATTCATGCAAATTACGGTAAATCAGATCCGGCTGTACTCCCGCATCAGCAATAAAGCTCTGGAGATTCGCATCGGTTGTAATTCCGGTAAGCACAAGTATGGTTCCACATCCGGCTTGCACGCCTGCAGATATGTCGGTCAGCATATTATCGCCGACAACAGCAACCTCTTCAGGGCTCAATCCCAGGCGATCAATCGCATGCTTCATCAATATCCCTGACGGCTTGCCGATGACAACGGGCTTGCTGCCGGTAGCTGCTTGAATCGCGGCTGACAGGGTTCCAGCCCCCGGCATCAGCCCGCCATTCGCAGGCAGCAAGAGATCCGGGTTGGTTAACACATACTTGGCTCCATTTCTGATCCAGCCTGCCGCATTTGCAAGCTTGTCATATGTAAAAGAAAGATCGATCCCTTGCACTACCACTTCAGGATCATCCTCCACAAGCCTCAATCCGGCATCCTCCAGCGCGCTGGACAATCCCTGTTCGCCGATATAGGCGACCCGGCAGCCAGGCTGTTCACCCGCTATATATTCGGCTGCCGCCACAGCTGAGGTGCATACTTGGTCTGCCTTGGCAGGAATCCCCATGGAGGATAACCGCTCGGCAACCTCTTCCGGCGTCTTTGAAGAGTTGTTCGTCACAAAGAGATACGGGGTCGAAGTCTGTTGAAATCCCGCGATCAAAATATCCGCTCCATCAATCATACGATTTCCGTGATATAAAGTTCCATCAAGATCAATCAGATAAGCTTTCCATCGCATCGTTGTCATGTTCATTTATTCACCCTCTGATCTCTATTGTACCTATAAATACAAAGAGCAGGCAAATTCCTCCAGTTGCTTATTTCCGAAAACGGTTCAAATCAGCTTATATTTTGTCGAATGCGCTCAACAACAGTCCAAATGGCCAATTTAGAGCCCGCTAACCTTGGTAATAACTGTCATTTCCTGCGCTTTCCCGGAAAATAATTTATACTTATCGCAGGACTGGGTACAACTCATGCTCCTGAGCCAGATAGGAATCCGGAAAAACTTCTCTTGCCTCAGACAGCAGTTGTTCCAGCTGATGCTCATATTTGTAACGGGAGCTAAAGTGGGTAAGATATAGGCTCTTACATTCACTTTGCTTAGCAACCTCGGCGGCCTGGCGCGCCGTACTGTGATGATAAGTATAAGCTGTCTCAGCCAGATCATGCATGAATGTCGCTTCATGCACTAATACATCCGCTCTATCAGCAAGCGGATGCTCGGCCGGACAAGGGCGCGTATCTCCGAGGATGGTCACGATTCTTCCACGCTTCGGTTCTCCTAGCACATCCTCAGGACGCAGAATGGTCCCGTCTGCTGTCTGTATGCTCTCCCCTCGCTTCAATTGACCATAGAGAGGCCCCGGTGAGATGCCATGCTTCGCCAGGAGCTCCTGGTTCAGCTTGCCGGGCTGGCTCTTCTCCACGATTCGGTAGCCGTAGCTGTCAATCCGATGATCCAGCTTCGCAGACTCCACCCGAAACGAGGCATCCTCGAATAAACTGCCGCCTTCATGCTCCACAATCTCCAATTTGTAATTAATTCTGGATTCGCTGAGCTCAAGCACAGTATTCACAAACCGTTTGATCCCAGGAGGTCCAAACAGTACGAGCGGCGTATCTCCCCCCTGATAGGCCCTGCTGGACAATAATCCGGGCAGGCCAAACAGATGGTCACCATGCAAATGAGTGATAAAGATAAATTCAAGCTTGCTCAGCTTTAACGGTGAACGCAAAATCTGATGCTGTGTCGCCTCGCCGCAGTCGAACAGCCAGAAGCTTCTCCGCTCGTCAAACAATCTTAACGCTAGGGAGGTTACATTTCTCTCCAGAGAAGGCACTCCGGCATTGGTTCCCATAAAGTACAGATCCATAATTCGCCTCCATCTCATCGCCGGGAATCACCCGCATTGTCAAAACCCTCCGAGATCTCGGAGGGTTCCTGGAACGGGGATTCTAAGCTTTGTCGACATTAAAGTACTGTGCTTCGGGATGCGCGAAGACCATTGCTGTGACCGAGGCCTCCGGCTCCATCATGAAGCCGTCAGTAAGCTGTATTCCGATGTCTTCCGGCTTCATCAGCTCAAATAGCGGCTGCTGGTATTCCAGATCCGGACAAGCCGGATAGCCGTAAGACACTCGAATTCCTTGATATCGGGCACCATGCCGCTGCTTCATCGTCATTTCAGGCGAATCTGGAAATCCCCAGATATCTCGCATAATGTGATGGACCCGTTCTGCAAGTGCCTCCGCAGTCTCCAAAGCAACGGCTTGAAGAGCATGCGAACGCAAGTAATCGCCATTCTGCTTCCATTGCTCGGCCTGCTCGCTGATGCCTTGACCTGCGGTAACAACGAGGAATCCTACGTAGTCCATAACTCCGCTCTCAACCGATTTAAGGAAATCCGCAAGGCACAGGAAGGGCTCGACCCGTTGTCTCGGGAAGGTAAAGGTGTGGAGCACACGGGAAGGATCTGCCGGGTCATAGACCAGAATATCATCTCCCCGCGATTGTGCAGGAAAAAAACGGTACATCGCTTGTGCTTTAATCGTACCGTGCTGCACCGCCGATTGCAAAATAGAATCGACAGTTTCTTTCAGCTGCGTTGCCTTCTCATCGCCGGAAGCCAGCAGCTGTTCCACGGAGCCCCGCAAGCCAAGATGATGCCCCAGCAGCATTTGCATATTAATGTACGGAATAATGTGATTCATCGGATAATCCCGAAGCACGTGGCGATCGAGATCCGGCGGGATATATACCGGGGCATCCGGAGAAATGCTTGATCTCAGCGCACGGGTTAGCGTCGGCAACGGTTGAACAGGCTTCTGGACCGCATCCGCCTCGAGCTCCTTAATCTGTTCCTTCCGGATCAACTCCCGGCGGGAAGGATCCATCAGCTGGTTCGCCAGATCAAGCCCGTCCATTGCATCCTTGGCATACAGCACCATACCTTCATATTCTGGCCGAATTCTCGTTCTAGTAAATTTACGGGTCAGGGCGGCACCGCCAACCAAAATCGGGACATCGATGCCTGCCGTCCGCAAATCTTGTGCGGTTGTGACCATCTGCTGCGCAGACTTCACCAACAGCCCGGACAAACCGATCGCATCCGGTTTCTCTTCCCGGCAGGATTCAATGATCCGTTCCGGTGGTACTTTTATACCCAAATTGATGATTTTGTAACCGTTATTGGATAGAATGATCTCCACCAGATTTTTGCCGATGTCATGCACGTCGCCTTTAACGGTAGCAAGCAAAATCTTCCCTTTCACCGAGCTCTCATTCTTCTCCATATGAGGCTCCAGGAAACCCACCGATGCCTTCATCACCTCTGCGCTTTGCAGTACTTCGGCCACGATCAGTTCATTCTTGTTGAACAACCGGCCTACTTCCTCCATCCCGGCCATCAACGGACCGTTTATGACCTCCAGCGCAGAGTATTTGCCCAGCGCTTCTTCCAAATCCGGGATCAGGCCTTCCTTCGAGCCTTCAACGACATAAGATGCCAGACGTTCTTCCAGGTTAAGGAGGACCGCCTTTTCTTTTTTCTCCGGCTTCTTATTCCGGAATGCGGCGACAAAGGCGGCCAATGTCTCATCATTTGTATTGTAGATTAATTCTTCAGCAAGTCTGCGTTCTTCCTCCGGAATCGAGGCATACCGTTCCAGCTTCTCGGTATTGACGATGGCATAATCAAGCCCTGCCTTGGTGCACTCATACAGGAATACGGAGTTAAGCACCTCGCGCCCTGCCTCCGGAAGCCCGAATGAGACATTACTGATCCCAAGCACGGTCTGGCAAGCAGGAAGCTCCTGCTTAATCAGCCTGATTCCTTCAATCGTCTCCTTCGCTGAACCAAGGTACTGCTCATCCCCTGTGCCAACAGGGAAAACAAGCGGATCAAAGATCAGGTTTTCCGCTTGAAGACCATATTTGTGCACAAGCAAATCATGAGACCGCTTGGCAACCTCCAGCTTGTCCATCCGTTTGATTGCTTGTCCCCGCTCATCTATGGTTCCTACGACAACCGAAGCGCCATATTTATGAATCAGAGGAGTAACATGCTCAAACTTTTCTTCCCCATCTTCAAGATTAATGGAGTTAATAATCGATTTCCCCTGGCTGTAGCTCAAGGCTAAATCCAGCACCGTTGGGTCGGTGGTATCGATCATCAGCGGTACCTTCACTTTTTTAGCAACCAGTTCAAGGAACTTCTTGATATCTTCGGCTTCATCCCGGTCCGGGTCCTGAACGCATACATCAATGACCTGTGCGCCGCTCTTTACCTGGGCTCTGGCAATCTCGGAAGCTTCCTCATATTTTCCCTCCACAATTAAACGTTTAAATTTGCGCGAACCCAGAACATTCGTTCTCTCTCCGACCATATAAGGCCGGTTGTCGCTCTCGATATATACCGGATCAATTCCGGATATCGCAGGCAAATGATTGCCGTTTAACGGCCGCGGAGGATACGCCTTCAATTGCTCAGCCATCGCCCGGATATGAGCAGGGGTTGTGCCGCAGCAGCCTCCGGCAATATTCAGCCATCCTTGCTCGGCAAACCCAGCCATTTTCTTGGCCAGCGAATCCGGAGACTCATGGTAATTTCCGTTTTCATCAGGCAAACCGGCATTGGGATAACAACTCACCCCTGCCTTCGCCATTTCGGACAAGGTGCGAAGATGATCACGCATAAATTCCGGTCCAGTCGCACAGTTCAAACCTACCGAGACCGGCTTGAGATGCTCTAGCGAAATATAGAAGGCTTCGATATTTTGACCGGCAAGGGTTGTACCCATCGGCTCAATCGTACCCGAGATCATGAGCGGCAGAGATTTCCCTGTCTTCGTATACGCATTGCGTATCCCGATGCTTCCTGCTTTTACGTTTAATGTGTCTTGAGATGTCTCAAGCAAAAGTGCATCAACACCCGCGTCAATCAGGGCAATCGCCTGCTCTTCATAGGTGTTGATCAGCTCCTGAAACGTGATCCCTCCAGTAACAGACAGCGTCTTTGTAGTAGGTCCCATCGCGCCTACCACATATCTGGGGTGCTCAGGGGTGCTATATTTCTCCGCAGCTGCCACCGCTAATTTAGCAGCCGCAAGATTAATTTCGCGCGAGCGATCCTGCAGGTCATATTCGGCCAGAACCACCGAGGTTGCCCCGAAGGTGTTCGTCTCAATTAAATCAGCACCCGCCTCAAGGTACTGTTCATGTATGTTCTGAATCAGCTCAGGCCGGGTAAGTACGAGAATTTCGTTACATCCGTCCAGTTCCTCACCGCCGAAATCCTCACTTTCCAGATTCTCCTGCTGGATCATGGTACCCATAGCTCCATCAAGTATTAATATTCGTTCTTTCATCATCATTTCCAAGCTAGGTTTACTCATGACCAATCCCTCCCGTAAAACGTTATGTTTTAGTTTAGCAGAAGCAAGCCGTTAAGAAAAGGGATAATCTTCTTAAGCTTAGCAGCTGTCCGATTCATTAAATATAGTAATCCTATTTATTTAGTGTAATTAGGTATTTCCGAACATTAAATTATTATATTCTAAAATCGTTCGAATGTTTGGAAATACAAGAAAAGAGCGCTTTGCAGGCGCTCCTCCTATAGCTTATTCATTTACAACGAATGTCTCCGATGGCATGGAATGCTGATCCATTGCCGTTACATGGGAAGTCACTTCATACTCTCCAGCTTCATCAAGTGACGTCTCCCACACATAAAGTCCGTCTCCCGAACTCGCTACCGTTTCCATGACATGTTGTTCATCAGTCGATCCGTCCGTTCTGCCTAATTCAAACATAACCTCTTTCGCATCATCCACCGGCTGATCCTGATAGGTCACTTTTGCCTCAAACCTGATGTTTTCCCCGACCTTCACCTCGCCCGGAATTACGGTCAACTCCACCAGAATCGCTTCCGTCACGCCGACAGAAGCATGGTTATACTGATCCTGTTTGTTTCCGCAACCCCCAAGGAGAAGGATTAAAGCGCATAATGCCGGCAGCAGCGATCTTTGTAGACATATTTTCATCTATCTTCCCCTCCTTTATTTCGATCATCAAGGTGATATCCTGTTCATCACTTAAGAAAGAGCTTCAATAATAGCATGCAGTTCTGACAAGTGCTCAATTTCATGGTGCGGAACGATCTCATCGGTACGCGGCTTATGCTCACGGTTCACCCATACTGTTGTCATTCCGGCTCCAAGTCCGCCACAAATATCAGTTGTTAGCTTATCGCCGACCATCAGACACTCATCTGCATTCAGCTCCAGTTTCTCCAATGCATGCTCAAAGATCGTCAAATCCGGTTTACCTTTCCCGAAAGATCCCGAAATAACAATATGATCAAAATAGGACGCCAGCTCAGGTACACCGTTAATCTTCTCTTGCTGCAGCGCCGGACATCCGTTCGTCAACAGCAGCAGCCTAACCTTCCCTTTCAGCTCGTCAAGAATGCGGAAGGTCTCTTCGTATACGTGAGGGCGGCTACGACGTTCCCTTCCAAACAGGTTAGCGAGTTCTTCGGCAAGTCGCTCATCATCCACACCAAGCGATAGCAGACCCCTACGCCACGATTCCTTGCGATAGACCGGAGCCAGTTGCTCCAGCTTGCGGAATTCCGGTTGTTCTCCCGCCGAAAAAGTAGCCCACAAGCCTTCGAACGGATTGATACCAATCATTTTTGTGAATGGGAATGTCTCATAAGACTCGTACAACTCTCTGGCTTCTCTGCGTACAGCTTCCTCCAGCCTAACCGGGTCGGTTCCGGCGGTTTCCTGTGCCTTCAGGCAGGTTGCCTCAAAAGCTTCACGGACGCTACGATCATCCCATAACAATGTATCGTCCAAGTCAAAACATACGGCCTTAATCGTCATTCCACTCGCACTCCCTGTCTAGATCTATTTTTTATTCCGTTTCAAACGCTACATGGTTCACTTTAGCATACTGCTCCAGATGAGCAGCCATTGCTTGAGTATCAAACAGATTGCGGCTGCGGGAAAATACCCAATTTACATCCTTGCTCTTAGGAACAATCGTGATCTTGTTGCGGTTTTTACTCACTTTGATCTTGCTGATATTGTTCGCTTCGATGATCTTGTCTCGGTTGTACTTGGATGTGTACAGCCAGGTTCTGTCGATTCTCAAATAGGGTCTTCTGAGGAAGATCATCAGAGCCAACAACAGGTACAAGACGATCGTCAGCCAGAAAATAGTAGAACTTAGCTCAGCCGTGTTTCCAATCGTTCCGATCACGCCATACAGGATTGCCAGGAGCGCTAATACGACAGGCAAAATAATCTTCCGGCCCTTAAAAATCTCACCATCACCTTTTGCGCCAAGCGCAGTTCGGGGATCCCTGTTCGATCTGGTCTTTACGGCAGGCCCCTTCCCGTTTTTGTACATCTTCTTTTGATTACGCTCCACTTTTCGGTCAAACGATCCCATTCTTGCTCCTCCTAGTTCAATGATGAAGTCAATATAGCTTTGCTTTATTTATCCACAATTTCGATGGATTCCAACTGCTGCCGGAAATTTCTCCGGACATTTTGCAGATAAACCTCACGCAGATGCGCTCTTTCCAGCTTTTCGTCTTCCGTTAAGCCCTCGGAATTGTTCTTCCGGGCCAGTTCGTTGATTCTTTGAATCAAAGCATCTATATCCATGGTGTCCCTCCTGACATCTAGTAGAAAAAATAATACAACAATCTTACTTTGACATGAGAAAAAGAGCTTGTCAAGGCAAGTCAGTCCTTGAGTCAAGCTCTTCCTGGGAAGCAATGAAATTGCTGTAAATCTGAACTCAATTAATGGAATAAATGCATCACCAACCTTTAAAGCTGATCAAGGCATTCTCAGGGTGTCGCCAACCCGGATATTACTTGAATGCAAGTCGTTAAAACGCTTGATTCTCTCTACATAGACACGAGTATCCTCGCTTGCAGGCTTATTATCCAAGGCAATCTCCCACAGCGTATCCCCTCCATGAACAATAACCACTGTGGCCGATTCCTGTTTATTCGAAGAACTGTCAGATGAAGCGAATGCAGAAACGACTCCTGTTCCCGTAACACTTAGAAGTAAAAGAAACAGGACCAGCTTTATAGCCCCCTTCCCCCATCTCTTCATACAGGATTCAAGAAAGGAAGCCGGCGAGGCCGATTCGGGTGTCTCATAGATACTCTTATATGTAGTGTATTTTAACATTATTATCATCCTCCAAACAAATGTTCTCGTTCTTGTTTTTTAATATAACACGAACACTTGTTTGATTCAATACTTTTTAGAACAATCGTTCCCTTTATTTTCGATTTAATTTAGAACTTATGTTTGTACGAACGACAGTTCTATGTTATAATTTTTCCAAACGTTACTAATGGGGGATATTGAAATGTCCAAGGTGTCCAGCCGTCAACAGGCAATACTAGAATTTATCCGCAACGAGGTCCGTATGAAAGGCTACCCACCCTCCGTCCGTGAGATCGGGGAAGCTGTTGGACTGGCATCCAGCTCGACCGTCCATGGTCATCTTGACCGTCTGGAGAAGAAAGGACTGATCCGCCGGGATCCTACCAAACCGAGAGCTATTGAAATACTCGGCCAAGAGGATGAGGATGGACTGGCTTTATTCACACATAGCATCGCCCGTGTTCCTGTCGTAGGCAAGGTAACAGCCGGTGTTCCTATCACGGCTACCGAGAATATCGAAGACTACTTCCCTCTTCCGCAGCACTACGGAGAAGAAGGAGAAGTATTTATGTTGTCCGTGGTGGGTGACAGCATGATCGAGGCTGGCATACATAGCGGAGACTTTGTCATCGTCAAGCAACAGCAGACCGCTAATAACGGAGATATTGTCGTTGCCATGAATGAAGATGATGAAGCTACCGTCAAGACCTTCTATAAAGAGAAGGACCATATTCGTCTTCAACCCGAGAATCCGACCATGGAGCCTATTCGCTTGAAGCAGGTTACCATTTTGGGCAAAGTTATTGGCTTGTTTCGGGATTTGCACTGATTTGATACAGTATATAGAAAAAGACGCCCTAGGGCGTCTTTTTTCGCATTCTTATGCATCAATCCCCCGAAGCCAACGGCCTCGGGGGATTCCTTGATTAATACAACGTCATATATTGATCTCTTTCCCAGTTGTGAACTTGCGTGCGGAAGATATCCCACTCGATTTCCTTCAATTCGAAGAAGTGGGTCAAGGCATGATCGCCGAGCGCTTCCGTAATGACCTCACTGCGGATCAATTCATTAATTGCTTCCTTCAGGTCAACCGGCAAGCTAGGGATCCCCTCTTCGATTCTTTCCTCTTCGGACATTACATAGATGTTGCGGTCCACCGGATCCACCAGCGAAAGCTTGTTCTTAATGCCGTCCAGGCCTGCCTTCAGCATAACTGCCAAAGCAAGGTATGGATTCGCAGCAGGATCCGGATTACGAACCTCAATCCGTGTACTCAGTCCGCGTGATGCAGGAATACGGATCATCGGGCTGCGGTTGCTGGAGGACCAGGCAACATAGCAAGGTGCTTCATAGCCAGGAACCAAACGCTTATAAGAGTTGACGGTCGGGTTAGTGATCGCTGCAAATGCACGAGCATGCTTCAGAATACCCGCCATGTAATGGCGAGCTTCTTGACTCAGTCCCAACGCATCGCTTTCCTCATAGAATGCATTCACATTGCCGCGGAACAACGACTGGTGACAGTGCATACCCGAACCGCTAACCCCGAACAACGGCTTCGGCATAAATGTCGCATGCAGTCCATGCTGACGGGCGATGGTCTTTACAACCAGCTTGAAGGTTTGAATTTGGTCTGCAGCTTTAATCGCATCCGCATATTTAAAATCGATTTCGTGCTGGCCCGGGGCAACTTCATGGTGAGAAGCTTCGATTTCAAAGCCCATCTCTTCCAGGGTCAATACGATTTCACGACGACAGTTCTCGCCAAGATCAGTAGGAGCAAGGTCAAAATATCCGCCTTGGTCATTCAGTTCCATGGTTGGATTGCCTTTTTCATCTGTCTTGAACAGGAAAAATTCCGGCTCAGGACCCACATTCATGGAAGTGTAGCCCATTTCTTCGGCTTCACGCAGTACCCGCTTCAGAATACCGCGAGGATCGCCGGCAAAAGGAGTACCGTCCGGCATATACACATCACAGATCAGACGGGCAACGCGGTCTTGTGCTACCCAAGGAAATACAACCCAGGTGTCCAGGTCCGGGAAGAGATACATATCAGATTCTTCGATACGTACATAGCCTTCGATGGAAGAACCGTCAAACATCATCTTGTTATCAAGCGCCTTCTCCAGCTGGCTCACCGGAATTTCAACGTTCTTGATGGTACCGAGCAGATCCGTGAACTGCAAGCGGATAAAGCGAACATTTTCTTCTTTGGCAATACGTGTAATATCTTCTCTAGTGTAACCCAAACTAATCTCTCCCCATATTTATAATTTGAAAAAGCTGGACAGTTCTCCCTGGATCAACGATACCTGGCCCGGCCGTGTTCCTCCAGTTAATAACTGCTGCTTTAGCATCCGGTACAGTTGGGAATCAGACATTTCCTTCCGCTTCACTTCGGTATCCTTCGTAATTACAGTAGCCTCTTGAGAATCCTTGGTCATCGGGTTCATCACCTGCTTGATGCCGGCAATATTAACTCCCTTATCAATTAGACCCTTGATCTCCAACAAGCGCTCCACATCGTTAAACGAGAACAATCGCTGATTGCCGGACGTACGTGCGGGAACGATTAATTGATGCTGCTCGTAATAACGAATTTGCCTAGCCGTTAAATCCGTGAGCTTCATTACAATTCCAATCGGAAACAAGGCCATATTTCTGCGAATTTCGTCACTCATCGCTCTCAACCTTCCAGTTAGATAATCATGTTATTATTCTATGTAAAGTATCCTGACATGTCAATACTTATGTTAGATTAACTCACAAAAGAAGTACCCCCTGACTTCATCAGGAAGGTACTTCTTCTTCATATCTTTTAGCCGGAAATCTCCAGCAGCTTGCGGTCCAGCATTAATTGCAGCGCAGTTAGAATACCGAATTTTACATGAGAATAGGTAAGTCCGCCTTGCATATAAGCAATATATGGCTCGCGGATCGGGGCATCTGCCGACAGTTCAAGGCTCCCTCCCTGAATAAAGGTGCCGGCGGCCATGATGACCGGATGCTCGTAGCCGGGCATGTCCCATGCTTCAGGCACTACATGCCCATCCACAGCTGCGGCTCGTTGTATGCCTTGTACGAAGGCAACAAGCTGCTCTTCACGGCCGAAAGAAATAGCTTGAATCAGATCGGTACGCTTCGCATTCCACGCGGGACGGCTCAAGAATCCGGCCTTGGCAAATACAGCTGCAGCCAAAATGCTTCCCTTCACAGCTTGTCCCACAATCACAGGAGCAAGGAACAGTCCTTGGTAGATGCCGCGGGTTGTACCCAGCATAGCGCCAACCTCTCCGCCAATCCCCGGCGCAGTCAAACGATACGCAGCCAATTCTACCAGCTTTGCTTTGCCACAGATATAACCTCCGGTTTCAGCTAAGCCTCCCCCCGGATTTTTAATCAGTGAGCCTGCGATTAAGTCAGCCCCTACCTGAGTCGGCTCCAGTTCCTCCGTAAACTCGCCGTAGCAGTTATCGACAAACACAATGCAATCGGGATGCAGGCGTTTTACTCTGGCCACCATTTCGCCGATCTCGGCAACCGAGAAGGAATCCCGCCAATCGTAGCCGCGTGAACGCTGGATTCCGATGACCTTGGTACGATCGGTAATTTTGGTACTGACCGTATCCCAATCCACGGTGCCATCGGCAAGCAACGAAACTTCATCATAACCGATTCCGAAATCCTGGAGCGATCCGGTGCCATCTCCCGGCGTACCAATTACCTTGTGCAAGGTATCATAAGGTGTTCCTGAAATGTATAAGAGTCGGTCGCCAGGACGAAGCACCCCAAACAGCGCCGTGGCAATCGTATGCGTCCCGGAAGCAAAATGCGGGCGCACAAGCGCGGCCTGCGCACCGAACACCTCGGCATAGACCTGGTCAAGAATCTCTCTTCCTCGGTCATTGTAAGCATAACCGGTCGATCCGGCAAAATGAAAGTCGCTGACCTGAAACTTCTGGAAGGCCTCGATCACCTTCCATTGATTCAAATCTGCGATCCGGTCCATCTCGCGGAACTTGTCAGTCACCTGCTCCTCCGCCTCTTGAACCCAGCGGACAATCTCTTCTGAAAATGCTGCCATGTTGATAATCCCTCTCCCATTCAAATTCAAACAAATGAATAACTTAATGCTTCAGTGGCTCTTCCTGCTCTTTGGTAGCAAACGGAGCCAGCAAGTAAGCATATTTATCATATTCACCCCGGCTGACATCGATCGAATAAATGGTATCCGTTTCGTCATACCGATGATTTATAACTTGTCCGATCCTGTATAGTACAGGCGTCAAGTCTCCCCTGGCGGCCGGAATCCGGAACGTACGCAGTCCGCCTGACAGGGATTCTTGCACGGCCTCACGAATACGGTTCATATCATGCTCATTAAAGGCGCTTACCTTCAGGTAACCGCTGCCCCCATGCAGCATCTCCTTCTGACGCTCTTCACAGAGATCCATTTTATTATAGAGCACAAGCTGCGGCTTTCCTCCTGCCCCCAGCTCATGAAGAATACGGTCCACTACCTCCTGCTGTTCCTCCCGCATTGCGGACGATGCGTCGATGACATGCAGAATCAGATCAGCCTCATTGACCTCCTCCAGCGTCGCACGGAAGGCCGCCACCAGATCATGAGGAAGATTCTGTATAAAGCCAACGGTATCGGTTAATACCACTTCTCTGCCCCCGGGCAGTTCCATCGTTCTCGAGGTTGGATCCAGCGTAGCAAACAGCCGGTTCTCAATCAATACATCCGCATCTGTCAACGCTTTTAACAAAGTCGATTTTCCTGCATTGGTGTAGCCTACCAGCGCAACCTGGACAATACCGGTTTCCTTTCTTCTGGAACGGTGCAGTTGGCGATGCCGGGTTACTTCATGAAGCTGCCGCTTTAATTCCCCTATTCGTCTGCGGATATGACGTCTGTCGGTCTCCAGCTTACTCTCACCCGGACCCCGGGTTCCGATACCGCCGCCTAACCGGGACAGATTCTTGCCGTGCCCGGATAATCTCGGAAGCAGATAAGTCAACTGGGCAAGCTCTACCTGGATGATCCCCTCCCGGGTTCTGGCACGCTGTGCAAAAATGTCCAGGATCAGCTGAGTACGGTCAATGATCCGCACATCAAGCAGCTGTTCCAGATTACGTACCTGCGCTCCGGACAGCTCTTGATCGAAAATCGCCGTATTTGCCTCCTGCTCCTGGAGCAGTTCCTTCAACTCCAGCACCTTGCCTTTGCCCAGCAAAAAACGGGGGTCCGGCCTGTCCCGATACTGAACTATCTGCCCGGTAACCTCAACCCCCGCCGTATCAGCCAGTTGAATCAATTCGTCCAGCGAATTTTCCGGTGATATCCCTTCTTTCTTCATATCCGGCGTGATCAGACTGGCTACAACAGCCCGATCGGGTTCCATCGTCCTGGTCTCATAGGTTAATCTTGACATGACTTGATAAGCCCTCATTTCTTCTCTAGCTTCAAATCCTCAGTTCGAATGGTCATCAGTTCCAGCTTGCCTGGCGATCCGCCGCTGTATTGCTGAAGCAGCCGGACAGCCTGCTGGCGGATAGACCGCTCAATCACATTGCGGACATATCTGGCATTACTGAAAAGATGTTCCGTCTCACATTTCTCTTGAACCAAATGCTGCTTAATTTTGAGTATCGCCTGAGGCATCAAAATATAATCCCGTTCCTTAACCATTCCTTCAGCAATTTGAATTAATTGATCAATCGAGTAATCCGGAAAATCCATCTGAATCGGAAAACGGGACGGCAGCCCTGGATTTGTAGCCAGAAAGAAATCCATTTCATCAGAGTAACCAGCTAAAATCAAGATGAATTGATTCTTCTGGTCCTCCATCGCTTTTACAAGTGTATCAATCGCTTCCTTGCCGAAGTCCTTATCTCCGCCGCGAGCCAGACTGTAGGCTTCATCGATGAAAAGAATGCCTCCCAGCGCCTTCTTGATTAGGTCTCTCGTCTTCTGTGCGGTGTGTCCGATATATTCGCCGACAAGATCAGCTCTCTCCACCTCGATCAAATGCCCCTTACTGAGAACTCCCATCCGCTGAAACATTTTGGCGACGATTCTTGCTACCGTGGTCTTTCCTGTTCCCGGGTTCCCCTTAAACACCATATGGAATACCTGAGGGTCTGATATCAGACCTGCCTCCGAACGCATTGCCGCAATTTGCAGCAGAGCGAATATCTCAAACATGAATTCCTTAATATGATCCAGACCTACAAGGCCGTCTAATTCCTTTTGAAGCTCATGGAACAGGTTTTGCTGCTGAGGATTGCCCTTGGTTCCCGCGATCTGCTGCCCTTCACTCTCTTGGGTCTGAGGCTGGGATACAACCGGAGGCTCGGAACTTCGAAGAATGACGTTAATCTGTCTTGAAGGTCGCTCTTCAGGAAATCCGCTTCTGGCCACAACACGTCCTGACATCTATGGATCACCTCTAACCAATGGGATTAGCTAATAGAGAGGTTGTTCAAAAGCTGACTTTTTGAACACGCTTATAGAATGTATTCTCTCTTCTGCTCCGTTATTAGAAGTTTTGCTATTTCCAGCCCAGGACGAGCCTGATCTGATCCATCTTCCACTTCGTGTAAGCCAGGACCTCCCGCAAAACGGTTTGATTAGGCTTTAGAACCTTCGTCTCCGTTAGGGATAGCCCCGGGTGATCGTAATTCAGCATCTCTGCAATCTCGTAGGCCCGGTTTCCATGATAGGTATGTGTGATAATGACTGATGATTTCAGACCGTGATCCTCCATGATCTCCCGGCTGAATAACAAATTCTCATAGGTGCTTGTTGATTCATTCTCCAACAGGAGCGCTTCTTCAGGGATCCCGTGCGAGATCAGAAAGTTAGCCATCCCCTCCGCCTCGGTATACTTGTAATCCGGCTTATCCAGTCCGCCGGTCAGGATGAGCTTTTCGAACTTGCCCGCTCTATAATCTGCCAATGCCTGATTCAGACGCTCCTGCAACCCCGGACTTGGCGTATCGCCCCACATAGAGGCTCCAAGGACGATCCCTGCATCGGCTGGCTTCTGGTCATATCTGTTCACTGCCGGATTCCGGTCAACACTGCCGATTTGATACAGGCAAAATCCGATCCACAGCAACCCGGCCAGCACGCAGCACACAAGAAAAAGCAGGAGACGTCGACGCATCCCGCTTGTCCTGCGCCTAGATACCGCTACAACCGGTCTAGTCCGATAATCCATCTTTGCCTCCTGTTCGCGGTGGATTCAGCTCAAAGGCATGCTTCTTGAAATCCTCCAGAGACATCGAAAAATAAGGGAACCGATGAGCACGGATCTCCCCAAGCAGCTCACGAGCCGTCTCTGTCGCCAGATCATAATCCTTAACCGTAATCGAGCCTTTGCCCAAAGCATCGTCTAGCTCATCCTCATCCAGCAGGAAGACCTCTCCATTCCGAAGCACCACAATATCCAGGTATAAATCATCGAACCAGGGCACGCCTTGATCTGTAACTCCCTGGGTTTTGCACACATCAATATACCATTCCACGATCTCGCCTTGATTGTCAAACATCGCGGTCACGATAAAGTGTGCCCCCTTTGGATAATACTGGAGCCAAGTGTAGCCCTTGTCGGCAATACGGAACGTATGCCCTCCGTAGGTTTTCCAGAGGGGGTCTCTCAAGGCATGGATATTGTACAGCGTCATATAGCCTGTAAATGCTTCGCTTTCCACATACTTGGATTTGAACTGGCGCTGGGTAATGCGCCGCCAATTCGCACGGTCTCCGAATTTTCTCTTCATAGGCTGATCCCTTTCAACACAATGTATAATCAGCTTACCATATTTGATAGGGAGTCTCAAAAATGAAATTTGGAGTTCATAGGTTTTCATAAAAAAACAGGACATCGGCCCTAAGCCGATGCCCTGTTTCACTTCTGTCTATAGCGGATTATCCGCCGGTATTCGGATCTCCTTGCACCTGGGCAGCCGGATCATCTCCGCCCTGTCCTTCCTGTGCTGATCCGTCTATATCCCCGTTGCCCGGAGGCTCCTCTCCGCCCCCGCCCGGATTGCCGCCGCCTTGTCCCTGATCAGGATTTTGGCCGTTCTGATTTCCGTTGCTGCCGTTATCGCTATTGCCGGGACCATTTCCATTGTCGGTTCCATTCCCTTGTCCCGAACCAGGACCTTGACCGTTGCCGCCTTCCTGTCCGGTGTCATTCCCCGAACCCGGGTCAACAATGATGCCATCGTCAGGATCGATATCGTCCATTGGAGGATCATCTGCCACAATCAGCACCTGTGCAATATTGGACGGATCGCTTTCTTCATCATTGGCCGGATCATAAGCAGTTACATAGTATTCATAACCGGAACCAACCTCTGCTGCGATATCCTCTGCAGATGTTGCTTGGGTCTCATAATACAATGCAAAGTCCATTTCCGTAAGTGCTCTACGATAGAGACGATATACCGCTCCTTCGGTATCCACGCCATCCCAGGTCAAGGCAATAATGCCTGTATCCTTATTGTAAGAAGCGGACAGGTTGGCAGGATTCAGAACCAGTTCTTCTTCCGGCTCAACCGGCTCCAGATCAGCCGGCACCGGGAAGTCCTTCACAGGATATCCTGCCAAAGCTTCCTTCATAATCGTTGCGAACAGACTAGCGGCCTGGCCGCTGCTGCCGTTGAGCAGATGATTTTTATCAGGCTGATCATAGCCCATCCAGATCGATGCGGTCCATTCCGGCGTATAGCCTACGAACCAGACATCTCTGTTCTTGCTGCTCTTAAGTCCGCTAATTCCGTGCTGCGTTGTTCCCGTCTTGCCGGCTACGGGACGGTCGATCTTGGCCCGTTTCCCTGTCCCGTCATTGATAACATTCTGCAACATGCTCGTCATATAATAAGCGGTCTGTTCGGAAATCACCCGCTTCGTCTTAGGAGCATTGTATTTGTATTTCTCTACACCATCATGATCCTGAATCGACTTGATGGAGTAAGGCGCATTGTAATTGCCCCCATTAGCAAATACGCTGAAGGCTCCTGCCATCTCGAGGGTATTCGTGCCATAGGTAAGTCCGCCAAGCGCAATCGCAAGATTGCGGTCGTCCTTATCCATCGTAATTCCCATATCCGTAGCCATCTTCAAGCCTGCGCCAACGCCTACTTCATTAAGAAGCCAGACAGAGGGGATGTTTTCCGATTTCGTTAATGCAGTAGTCATATCAATTGTTTTGGAATAGCCGTGCAGGTTTTTTGGACAATAGTCGCCGAAGCACTGCTGCTCATTGCTGATCAGAGAGTTAGGTGTGAACTTGCCGCTCTCGAGTGCAGGAGCATAGGAGACGATCGGCTTGAACGTTGACCCCGGCTGACGGCGGCTTGTTACCCGGCTGAAGCCTTTACGCTCATAATCGCGGCCGCCCAGCAGGGCGATCAGACTTCCATTCTCATGATTCTGAATAACAATGGATGCCTGTACCTGCTGATCATCGACGCTTTTTTCAAAGAAATCGTCATTGGCAAAGGCCTTTTCTACAGCTTTTTGTGCTTGAATGTCCATCGTCGTATAGATTTTATAACCGCCACGGTTCAATTGGTCTTCCGTCAACCCGAACTTCTCTTCGGCTTCCTTCACCACATAATCGATAAATCCCTGATAGCTGCCGCTTTTGTCCGGTGCCGCGTAGGTATAATCCACCGCTTTGGCCTGATCCCGCTCCGCTGCAGTAATATAGCCCTCTTGGTACATCAGCTCCAGGACGACAGCACGCCGCTGCTTGGACTGCTCAGGATTAGCGACCGGGTTGTAGATAGACGGACCTTTAGGAATTGCCGCCAGAGTCGCTATTTCCCATAGCTCAAGCTCGTTCAGATCGCTCTTCCCGAAGTAGCGCTGGGATGCCGCCTTGATACCGTAGGACTTCTGACCGAAGAAAATCCGGTTTAAATACATCGTCAAAATTTCATCCTTCGTATTGTGGCGCTCCAAGGCCATTGCAATCGACATTTCTGTTGCCTTCCGAAAGAAGGTCTTGTCAAAGTCCAAGAACATGTTCTTCGCTAATTGCTGGGTGATGGTACTTCCCCCTTCAACAAGCGAGCGTGCCATGATATCCTTGACCGCAGCCCGGCCGATCGCCCACAAATCGATCCCGTTATGCTCGTCAAAGCGACGGTCCTCAGTCGCCTTGAATGCATCTTTCAACAACTCAGGGATATCTTCCTCTTCCACAGGTTCGCTCCGGTTGACCGACAGCTCACCCATTAATTTGCCTGTGCGGTCGTAAACTTTGGAGGTCTCGTAAATAAACAGCTTGTCTTGATTCTCGGCCAGAATCTTCTCGCCGCTGATCGTAATGTACATATAGCCTGCAATCGCGCAGAAAATCGCAAAGGCAATCGTGAAGAACGAGGTCCACAACAGCTTTTTCGTGGTGATCCGTTTCTTTTTCTTTTTCTGTCCCTGGGATGCCCCTTGCTTTTGTGCCGGCTTGCTGCTTCTCTCCAGTCTGGAAGTTCTCTTGTCTGGCATGGTGTTGACTCCCTTCTTACCGATCTTTCGATCCTCTCTCTACTTTACTTAAAGAGGTTGTTCAAAAAGTTCCCTTTTGATCACGAAGTGTTTCAAGAGGATCATTCGACGTCGAATCTTGCGTTCACCCTAGAACTCCGGTACTCATGTAGGGTCTGCCTACATTCCGTTCCTCCTTCTTCGGATTCCCGCAACCTTCTCGGTGCTGAAAAGTTGACTTTTTGAACTCGCATTATAACTGCGAGCATTACATTGAATTGGCCCCGGAAAGAAAAGAACAACCTCTCTCAGGTTGCTCCACTCTTCTTCCTATACACTTAAACGTCTTGCAATTTAAAAAGTTTCAGATGTCTTATGCATCATTTTGGGTTTCTTGCATCAGGGACACGTTGCGCTGCGGCTGGAAAGTCGAAATCGCATGCTTGTACACCATTTGTTGACGGCCGTCACTGTCGATTACGATGATATAGTTGTCAAATGCCTTGATTGTCCCTCTGATCTGGAAACCGTTCGTCAGAAACACCGTAACAGGAATACTCTCTTTGCGCATTTGATTCAGGAATGTATCTTGGATATTAATGGACTTGTTCATTAGCCGTACCCCCAATAGGAATCATTTAGTGTTTAGAATTATATTCAATATCTGATGAAAACTTTCCTGCTATTATAGCCTGTGCTTCCATGAAAATTGACTGAAAATTTTGGCCGTCCCCCACATCGATCCAGGAAATATCCTTCATGTGGCGGAACCAGGATAACTGCCGCTTGGCAAAATGACGGGTATCCCGTTTCAATTTGTACACCGCAGCCTCCAGTGGAACTTCATCCTCCAGATGCTCGATGATTTCCTTGTAGCCAAGTCCCTGCATGGATACCGTATCCCGTGGAATTCCTCTCTCCAGAAGCTGGCGAACCTCCTCAACCAGTCCTGAAGCGACCATTTCGTCAATACGCTGTTCAATACGGTTATATAGCATTTGACGGTCCATTGTCAAACCGATGAGGCAGAGTTCATACGGAGATTCCCTCTTTTGCCGCTCCAGACTCGCAGATAACCGTTCACCTGTGACATGGAATACCTCAAGAGCCCGGATCACCCTCCGGATATCATTGGGGTGCAGCCGCTCAGCGGATTTCGGATCGACCTCGGCCAGCTTGGCATGAAGCGCCTCCGGTCCCTCCAGCTCATAGATTTGCTGCTGACGTGCCCGGAACTCTTCATCGGCAGAAGCCTCGGTGAACTGAAAGCCATAGCAGACGGATTCAATATACAAGCCCGTACCACCTACTATGAATGGCAGGCGGCCTCTGGCATGGATCTCCGGAATCAACTGCCCGCACCATTCCTGAAACAGCGCGACCGAGAACGGTTCGTCCGGCTCCAGCACATCAATCAGGTGATGAGGAATGCCCTGCGTTTCTTCAAGGGTTATTTTAGCGGTTCCGATATCCATTCCCCGGTACACCTGCATGGAATCCCCGGAAATAATCTCGCAGGAGAATGCCTTGGCCAGCTCAATGCTCAGCCTTGTCTTGCCTACTGCTGTCGGACCAAGTAAGACCACCAGCTTCGGTTTATCCAATGTTGTCAAGCTCAATCACTCCGTACACAATTTTGGCCTGGGAACGGCGGCAGATCGTAAAGCCCAAACGCTGAAATTCACCGCTGTCTTTCTTTTCCTTCAGCATGACGACCTTGCGCGCTACCCGGCAAGCCTCCTGAACAGCTTCCCGGGTAAGGCAGCTGTTATTCGCAAATGCTCTCAGCGGGGAGATCGCTGACGATTCCGCCACCGGATCCCGGAACATGGGATCAAAGTAGACAACATCGGCGCTCTTATCCGGCAGCCCCTTTAAGGCTTCCAGATGATCGCTGCGCACCAGCTCGATCCGCCGAAGCGCCTCATCAAACTCTTTTACCCCGGATACATAGTTAGCAAAACCTTCATGAAGCAAACTCCACAGCGGAAGGGATTGCTCGAGCGCAAGGACCTTTCCGGCAGCTCCGGCTCCCAACGAGAATATCGCCGAATCCGAGCCTAGCCCGGCGGTGCAATCCACCACGGAATCCCCCGGCAGCAGCTTCGCCGCCTCCAGCATCGGATCGCGCTCCCCGCGCAGGACCCGCTTCGCACGGACAAAAGACATGCTGGGATGAAAGTGCATATCCTCCTCATTCTGCCGATAAAGCCTTGCCCCACCTTCGAGAACCACTAATATGTCCCCGTCCCCCGTTTGAAGGCTCATCTTTGAAAGAGAGGTTCTGTTCCTAGGAAGGTAGCGCACGCCTGTCTTCGCAGCAAGGCTCTCGGCTCTTCTCACGGTTGCCTGGGCCGGATGATCTCCTGTTGTTATAATCACTGGCGCTCGTTCCTCCGTTCTCTATAGTTGATCGAAAGGTGACTTTTTGAACTACCTCTTTACATACGTGTTCAAAAAGATAGCTTTTCAGCGCCGAGAAGGTTGCGAGAACCCGAAGAAGGAGGAACGGAGTGTAGGCAATACCTACACGAGTGAAATGCTTCCAAAGGAAGCATACCTCGTAAGCATCCGCTTGGACTTCGAGGGTGAACGCAAGATTCGATGTCGAATCAACCTCTCGTAACACTTCGTGATCAAAAGATAACTTTTTGAACTTCCTTACATGACCCGCTTGAATAATTTTTCCAGATCATAGTTACTAAAGGAAATGACAATTGGCCGCCCGTGAGGGCAGGTATAAGGCTGCTTGCAGCTGGCCAATCGGGCAAGCAGAGTGTCTGCCTCCTCATTTGTCAGCTTTTGATTCGCTTTGATCGAGGCCTTGCAGGAGACCATAATGGATGATTTCTCCCGAAGCTTGGCCAAATCCAATTGGCGTTCATTCAACACCCACTCAGCCATCTCCGTTATGATCGAGGCCTCTTCTCCTTCCGGAAACCAGTAAGGATAAGCAGCAACGCGGAATGTTCCGCCTCCAAAAGGCTCAAGAATCACACCCGCCTGCTCAAACCAGCTAAGGCGATCCTTCAGCTTCTCCGCCTCGGCAGGCGTAAATTCAAGCGTCAAAGGCAGCAGCAGCTCCTGGGACGCATCGGCTGGTTTGCCGAATTTCTCGTAGTAATATTCGTAATTCACCCGTTCATGGGCCGCATGCTGATCGATCAAGTACAGCCCCTGCTCATCTTGAGCGATCAGGTAAGTGCCATGGTGCTGCCCGATCAGGGTCAGCTCCGGAAAGGCCGGCAGCTCCGGCGATGCGTCCGGAGCGCTATACAGCGCGTCGGCATCGGCAGGCCGCGCCGGCTGTGCCGCCGCCCCGCGCGAAGCGGGCGGCGCAGAGCTCGGCTGCGCGGCTCCGCCTGCGCTGCCGGCAAAGCTGCCCGGCGCCGGGCGCTCGCGCAGCGCCGATGGCCACCCCGCGGCAGCCGCTTCGCGGGCCGCAGGGCTGGTGTAGTCGCCGCTGGCTGGAGCGGCGCCGGGCAAGGCCTGTCCGGCCGTCTCATGAGCCGGCCGCGGCACCGCCGCAGCCGCAGGCGCGGCGGATTCTGCGCTGCTGTCCGGCCGGAAGGCCGGGAAGCGCAGCTGCTCCTGGATCACCGATCCGGAGCCTGGCTTACCGAGCGGCTGCTTGGCGACCTGAGGAATCAGCACCTGCTGTGACAAGGCCTGCCGCAGCGTCTCCTCCACAAAGGCATTCAGCTCGATCTCCTTGCTGAAGCGAACCTCCAGCTTGGCCGGGTGCACGTTCACGTCAACCAGTGACGGGTGCATCTCCAGTTGAAGCACCACCAGCGGATAGCGGTTGATCGGAAGCAACGTATGGTATGCGCGCAGAACACTTTGCTGCAGACCCGTATTCCGGATATACCGGCCGTTAATGATCGTCGACATGCCGGTCCGGCTGGAACGGGTCAGCTCCGGAAGACCGATAAAGCCGGTAACCCGGTAATCAAGATTCTCTCCTTCGATAGGGATCATTGCTTTCGAAGTATTGATCCCGTAGATTGCAGCAATGACCTGGAGCAGGCCGCCGCTCCCCCCGGTTTGGAGGAGCGTATTGCCGTTATGCCTGAGACTGAACGATATTTCAGGATGGGCCAAAGCCTGCCGGTACATCACATCCGACACATGCCCCAGCTCCGTCTGAATCGTCTTCATATATTTAAGCCTGGCCGGTGTGTTGTAAAATAATTCCTTAATGGTAATATCCGTTCCCTGAGGCGCTGCGGTCAGCTCATTCTCCTTCAGCGTGCCGCCTTCAATTGCGATTACGCGGCCAAGGCCGCTGTCGTCGGCAGAGGATACAAGACGGACCTTGGAAACGGCCGCAATACTGGGCAATGCCTCCCCGCGGAAGCCAAGGCTTCGGATCTGGAACAGGTCCCGCCCGTTTGCAAGCTTGCTGGTAGCATGACGATAAAAAGCCTTTTCGCAGTCATCCGACTCGATCCCCAAGCCGTTATCCGTGACCTTGATCAGCTCCAGTCCGCCTTCCTCCACTTGAACCTCAATTTTGGAGGCGCCAGAGTCTACGGAGTTCTCGACCAACTCCTTCACCACTGAAGCAGGACGCTCCACAACCTCGCCCGCCGCGATCTGGTTTGCAATATGCTCATCCAGTACCGTTATTTTTGCCATGCATGTTCCCCTCCCGTCAACTATACTAGTTGAACTAAAGATTTGTACACGAGAGACAACGTGTGAAGTGTTCTTACGATCGCTGTTGTTCGCGGATTTCTTGGACTGAACTAAGCCATCTTAAAGTAGAAATCCGCTCACAAAGGCGAACGCTAACGCTTCTACTGAACACTTCACACTTATGCCCTTTCTGTGTAGCTTTCTAGTTCAACCTATATATACCTAACTACAGCTGCTTCACCTTCTGCTTCAGCTCATTTACAAGCTGCATAGCCTCCAGTGGTGTCATATTCATTAAATCGCAATTCTTAATGGTATTAACAATTTGCTTCAACCCGCTGTCATCCTGTATCGGTTTGCTCTTTCTTTCCACAGGCTCATCGCCAAAAATAGAGAGCTGCACAACATCGGATGTTGGCGGGACTTCAGGTGCAATTTGCTTGTCCGGCAAAGACCCTCCCGCCTCTGATTGGACAGGGAGATCCCCTACTGCAACCGCTGCGGCCGCCTGCTCCAGGCTCTGAAGCAGCCCGTACGCACGCTCGATGATGCCATTCGGCAGGCCCGCAAGTCTGGCACAATAGATGCCATAGCTTGTGTCGGCCGCCCCGGGCACCAGCTTGCGCAGAAAGTGCACCTTATCCCCGCTTTCCTGCACAGCCATGCGATAGTTGCTTAAGCCTGACAGACTGCTCTCCAGATGGGCAAGCTCATGAAAATGCGTGGATACCAGTGCCTTGCAGCCGATATGATGATGGACATATTCAATGACAGCCTGGGCAATGGCCATCCCTTCGCTTGTCGAGGTTCCCCGGCCCAGCTCGTCAATGATAATCAGACTTCTTGAGGTGGCTTTTTCGGTCATAATCTGGATGTCGGCCATTTCCACCATAAACGTGCTTTGCCCGCCGATCAGGTCATCTGCTGCCCCTATTCGGGTGAAAATCCGGTCCACAACCGGAATCTCCGCCTTGGCCGCCGGCACAAAGCTGCCGATCTGGGCCAGGATGGAGATCAACGCCACCTGACGCATATACGTACTCTTCCCGGCCATATTAGGTCCGGTAATCAGGAGAATGCTGGCCTTGTCTTTTTCCAGCGCCGTTCCATTATCTATAAATGAGGCATCCTTCATGACGGTCTCGACAACAGGGTGACGTCCCTGCTCGATCCGCAAATCATACCCGTCCGTCAATTGCGGACGCACATATCCGCCGTCCGCCGCTACTGCGGCGAGCGCGCACAGGACATCGATCTTGGAGAGCTGCTCGGCGAGCAGCTGCAGACGCTCGATTTGTCCGGCTATCTGCTCCCGCAGCTCGCTGAACAAGCGATATTCCAGATCGGCCATCTGCTCCTCAGCCTCCAGAATAAGCGTCTCCTTTTCCTTCAGTTCAGGGGTTACAAAGCGTTCGGCATTGGCGAGCGTCTGCTTGCGCTCATAGCGTCCTTCAGGCAAAGAACTCAAATTCGATTTGGTCACCTCGATATAATAACCAAACACCTTGTTGTAGCCGATTTTAAGCGACTTGATGCCGGTATGCCGGCGTTCTGCCGCTTCCAGCTCGGCAATCCAGCGCTTGCCGTTGCTGCCCGCCTCACGCAGCTCGTCTAGCCGTTCATGATACCCGTTGCGGATGACGCCTCCATCTCTGACCGATACCGGGGGATCCTCCGCGATTGCCGCATCGATCAGATCAGCCAGGTCGCTGCATACATCCATTTCTTCCGCCAATTGCCCTAATGTTGCCGAGCCGGAGGATTGACACAGCTCCTTAATGCCCGGAGCCTTGCGCAGGGATAACTTGAGCGCATTCATATCCCGGCCGTTCGCACTTCCGAAGGCGATTCGCCCGGTCAGCCGCTCCAGGTCGTAGACCTCCTCCAGGGAAGCCCGCAAATCCTCACGAACGATAAAGCCGTCGCGAAGCTTCTCCACCGCCTCCAGACGGGCTTCGATCTCAGCACGCTTGAGCAGCGGCTTATCTACCCAGCGACGAAGCAGACGCGCTCCCATCGAGGTCTCGGTCCGGTCGAGCAGCCACAAGAGCGATCCCTTCTTGGAACGCTCTCTGACCGTCTCCACCAGCTCCAGGTTCCGCCGGGTAAAAGGATCGAGAATCATATATTGCTCCGGCTCATAGGAGGAGAACTTGGTCAATTGCCCCAGAGAGCGCTTCTGCGTCTCGCTAAGATAACCGATTAACAGAGAGATACAGCTTCGGCGTTCATTTTCAAGACGAATCCAGGCAGCCTCGCCGAACTGCTTGCGGGACAGCTCCTCCTTGCCTTTATCCCATGCAGTATAGACCACGCTTTTGCCCAAAGGAGCAGCTTGTCCTTCAATATAGGAGAGCAGTGCTTCATCCCCGATCAGCTCGGAAGGATCGTAGACACCAACCTCTCCCTTGAGCCATTCCCAGCTCGACGGCGAAGAGGTGACATACAGCTCCCCTGTGGACAGATCGCAGGCAGCCAGCGCCATCGTGCCGTCCTGCTCAGTCAAGCAGACGAGATAGTTGTTGGCGCCTTCTCCTATCGTTTTGCCCTCCATGACCGTTCCCGGGGTCACGACGCGGATAATCTCCCGCCGGACGACCCCTTTGGCCGTAGCCGGGTCTTCCACTTGCTCGCAGATGGCCACCTTGTATCCCTTCTCGATCAGGCGCTGGATATAATTCTCCGCCGAATGATAGGGAACGCCGCACATCGGGATTTTCTCCTCGACTCCGCCATCCCGTCCGGTCAGCGTAATCTCCAGCTCCTTCGAGGCAAGCAAGGCATCCTCAAAAAACATCTCATAAAAATCGCCCAGCCGGAAAAAGAGAAAAGCATCCTGAGCCTGGGCTTTTACACTCAAATATTGTTCGATCATTGGGGTATATGTAGCCATTCGCAACCTCCAAATTCCCTTTCATAGATCTCTATTATACCAGAAAGGCGGTCAGGGTTACGAGTGAAATTACAGCCTCCACATCAGCCGGATATCTGCCGACTCATCCCAGGTTGCACCGGAGGAAATTGCGTCAAGCAATGGATCGATATAGCTTTGATAGCGTTCGTAAGCAGGAAGCTCCCTTAACCTGCGTGCCAATGGCGGCCATTCTCGTGCCAATACTGTCTTCGTCCCCCGGTAAAAAGCTTTCCGCACCTCATTAAGCTCAAGCGGCCGTTGATCAAGCTCTCTATAGCTTTCAGTAATGGCCCTGGCTAGTGCGACAATTCCTTTTGTCACCATAGGAGAGATCAGGAAGCTCGGCAGGGTTCGATATTCGAAGCCTCCGTAATCCTGGAGCCTGTAATCACCAAGACTCCCATAGCGCGGACGGCGACGGGCACTCCGCTCATCCTCTAGAAGCGCCACCGGCAATGCCAAATAATTATCAAGCACTCGAAGCAGCTCTCCGGATAGCGGAACACCGCTGAAATGCAGATGTCCTCCCAATGGAAAGCCTTGCTGCGGCATCCCTCCCGCCTGCCAAATCAACTGGTCATCAGATATCGCCGCACGTGCTGTACGGAACGCTGCCAACAGATGAAGGACGACCTCTCTAGGCTCCGAGCCAGGTTTAGGACGCAGCTCAGCAAGCGGAAGCATTCTTCGTCCCCGGTACCTTAACACATCACAGCCTGCTACTCCCTGGCGGTCCAAATACCGGGATGCCGGAATGACCTTGCGGGTGTCCGGGTTATACAGCAAAAATTCCGGGTCCATCCCGATCAGGGGGACCGGCAATTCCGACTGCCATTGACTCAGCAGCTGCAATTGCTGCCTCATCGCATCTGCCATCCGCCATTCCCAGCCTGGAGACCGCCAATCTGTCCCGTCCGCCACATGCTCCACAATAGATTGGCCGTCCCCATCAGTGCGGAGCATCACCTCTCCGTAGTCAAGGCCTAGCGCATATAAGGAGTGAACAGCCGTCCTCGACAACCGCTTCCAGAGTGGAGAGCCGGGTACAGGAGCGGCAGCGGATTGCGGCAGCGCCATGCCGCTTAATGCGTCTTCACCGTTCCAAGGAACCATTTGAAGAGGCTGTAAATGATACACCTGAACCAGATACCGGCGATAGTACCCTTTTATAGCAGGCCCCCTGCTTAACTCCGAGGAAATCCCTTCCATGCGTAGCCGGGATTCCATTTGCTTAACACTTCGGTTTCTAACTAGCCCGGCGCCGAAGTTCATCGGCCACTCGCACAGATCTCCTCCTGCATCAGCATCCGCAGGTCCATAACAAAGACAGTTATCCTGCAATCTAACCCGCCCGTTATTCCATCTGTCTTTCGTACCAAGCCGTCCTTCGCGAAAGACCTGTAGGCGGTCGTCGGCAAGGTTCAGCACTCGGAAAGGTCCTTCGTTACGGTTCAGAGCAAGGATCAGCTTTCTTTTCATCTCCGCATTCAGGGACGGGAGTACAAGCACATGGCGGACGCTCATCACAACGACTCTCCTTCATCTTCTATATCGGATATAACGGCGATTGCGGAATCTTTCTTCCCTGCTTAACTCTTGTTCAAAAAGTCAGCTTTTCAGCACCGAGAAGGTTGCGAGAACCCGAATCAACCTTTTGAAGCTCTTCGCGATGGAAAATGACTTTTGGGCTACCTCTATAAACAAAAAGAGGGCAGCCGCCCTCGACGACGACGCCCCTGCCGCATATAGTAGACCATACTAACCATCCATCATTGTTGCCGGGAAGCTGTGAGCGGCTCCTCGCAAGAGATGTCCGCAGTCCTACAGCTCGTCGTCGAGGAGGTCTGGATCCAGATCTTCGTAGTCGTCGAAATCGGATCCAAAGTCGTAATCCTTATCTCCGTCGTCACTGCCCGGTACGACAAGCACATTCAGCTTGGTCTCGGCCACAAGCTCTACGGCGAACTCGCGCTCCACGCGAATCGCAACCCGGCCGTCCCCGGTCACATTCGCTTCAACCGTGCTCGGCTCCTGCGTTGCCTCCGCAGTCACTTCCACGGTTGAAGCACGATGTCTGCTGTCCAGATAGCTGAGCGGCACATGTTCAACGTACGATACGGTTTCTTTGGCAACCTCTGTCTGCGAGTTTCTGTCGTAGGAGTACCAAATGTTGATATCGTAAGTACCAATAACTTCAATTCCGTCACCCGCGGCAACCGCTTCATACTGGTGGTTAATAATCCAGGCCCCCAGAATGCTGGTCGGTTTGTGAGGCGGACTCACGGTATGTGTTACGGTAGAGAACTTACGACCTTTTCCGCAGATCGCTTTCGTGATAATCTCTCTACTTTGATATTTCAATGACATGGTTTTATTCCTCCTCCATACATCATTCATTACATATGTATGCAAGAGCTGGGCTAATGTTCCAAGTTATAAAAGAAAAATACAGATATAGAAGCTATATATGTTGAACTAGTAAGTTTTACGTTCTGAGGGCAACGTGTGAAGCGTGCTTACGATCGCTGTTGTCCATGGATTTCTCTGATTGAACTAAGTCATTATATAAAATTTTTCTCATGCATCACCTGCAGCACGTCATTGTACCGATGCAAAAGCGGTGCCTGAGCTCCGTGCCTTATCCTTCTTGGATATCTCAAGGTAGTGGGCCAACTCGCGGCAAAGCTGGAGAATGGCTGAACGAATCTCAAATTCTTCCCGGGTCGACGGGAGCTCCATCCGCTTGAATTGCTGCTCCAGCTCGGCCAGCATCCGTTCTGTCTCGCCGATGTATTCATAACTGCTCACGTCTCTGCTCAGCGTATCGAAGAGAATGGCCGTAATTTCCCCTTGCGGCATTCGTTGGTAGACGAGGGAGATCAATTCAAGCATGCTCTCAATCCGTACAAGCTGTTCCTTTCTCATGTAGAAATAGATGCTCCAGGATTCGCTTGGCGAAATCAGTTGATTTTCCAGCGCCCGGTTGGCAAGGCTGAGCCCATCCTGAACGGCTCTCTCTGCCTCAATCATTTCCTTGCCGTCCCACACATGGTAGGGATCACGCAGGGATAATGCAAAGTGACCGAAGATGACCGAGAACAATCCGTCTACCTTGCTGCGAATCTGCTGCAGCTTGTCCTCCGCTTTTGGCATATATGCCATATTGACCAGCATAGCCGCGCCAAGACCGATAACGAGCAGCTCAATTTGGGTAAGCAGCACATGCCAGCTTAGCTCTTCGCCCCCAAACACCCGAAAGACCACGACCGAGCTGGTTACGATCCCCTCTTTGAAGTTTGCTTTTGAAATCAGCGGGAAGGCAATCAGAATGTATATAATCAGGCTCCAGATATGGAAGCCCAGCAAATAAAAGATGGCAAAGGCGACAGCCAGTCCCAGCAGAGAGGCAAAGAAGCGCGAGGACACCGTCATAATGCTCCGTTTACGTGTCACATCCACGCCTAATATCGCCAGTAATCCGGCGGACAAATGCCCCTCCACCCCTGTCCAATCTGCAATAATAATGGCAATCAGTGTTGCGACTGCTGTTTTAATGATCCGGAATCCCATGAAACCACCCTTAGTCATAATTTGTTGGCTTTTGCTATAACATCGTACCTTTTTTTACCGAAAGCGACAATACGAAATCGGGGGCTCCACAGAGTTCCTTGCTTGCAGACGGCAAGGAGCGTTCACCGCTCCTTGAGCAGCTTGCGCTCCACGTAGACCACCATCTGATACATAGCCGTTGCCACTACAGCGATTATAACCAGACTCGACAGGACCAGCGTGAAATTAAACACCTGAAACCCATAAACGATCAAATAACCGAGACCGATCTTGGCGACCAAAAACTCGCCGACAATAACGCCGACCCAGGACATGCCGACATTCACTTTGAGTGTAGAGACGATAGCTGGGAACGAGGCGGGCAGAATCGCTTTGACAAATACATCTCTACGGTTCCCGCCAAAGGTCCGAATAACCTTGATCAGATTGGAGTCCACTTCGTTGAAGCTGTTGTAGACAACTAATGTGGTTACAATAACCGTAATCGATAGCGTCGTCACTACAATCGCGGTAAAGCCCGCGCCAAACAGCACGATGAAGATCGGCCCCAGCGCAACCTTGGGCATGCTGTTGAATACAACCATATAGGGGTCAAGCACTTTTGATAGAAAAGGCGACCACCAAATAAGGACTGCAATCAATGTACCAACCAGCGTACCCAGCAGGAAGCCGACAGCCGTCTCTCCCACCGTCATGAACAGATGCGGCCACAACTCCCCGGTCACGATATCCTTGACGATCTGGGCTCCTACTTTCGAGGGATAGCTGAAGATCAGGACATCAATCCATCGCAAGCGTCCTGCAAGCTCCCAAAGTCCAATCAGGGATAAGAGCAACAACAATTGAGTCGCAAGCACCTGCCGTGCCATCCGCTTCTTGCGCTTACGATGCTGCAGCCATTTCTCCTTGATCCACAGTTTCCGATCACTTTCTTCTCCGCTGACAGGCATGGAATTCAATTCCGGTTCCCCCTCTCTTCCTGTGACTCGAGATCCCGCCAGATTTCATGGAATAATTCATTAAATCCGGTCTCTTCCCGGGCGTAAAAGGGCTGAGCCTTCCGGATGTGTTCCGGGATCTGATACATGCTGCGAATTCTTCCGGGGCGCGCCTCAAGCACAATGACCCGGTCACTGACCGCGATCGCTTCCGATAAATCATGGGTAACGAGCACGCCGGTCTTGCCGCGCTGGCGTAATGTGTCCACGACCAGATCCTCCAATTGAAGCTTGATTTGATAATCAAGCGCCGAGAAGGGCTCATCCAGAAGAAGCAGATCCGGATTTGTCGCGAGGGTGCGAACCAGTGCCACACGTTGCCGCATCCCTCCGGATAGCTGATGGGGATACTTATCCGCCGTATTTTCCAGTCCGAGGCCATTCAAGAGCTCAAGGACCCCCTCCCTGCTCCGGTCATCCAATCTCCCCGTCAGCTCCAAACCAAGCAGTGCATTGTCAAGTATGCTCCTCCATGGAAACAAGTAGTCTTGTTGAAGCATATACCCCACCTCAGGCGAGGGGCCGCTAACCGGTTTGCCGTGCAGCAGAACCTGGCCCCGAGACGGGCGGATTAATCCGGCAATGACGGACAGAAGTGTGGTTTTGCCGCAGCCGCTTGGGCCGACCAGGCTGATCAGCTCTCCGGAGTACACTGACAAATCAAGTCCCTCCAAAGCCAATACCGCTTCACGGTCGGTCACATAGATCAGATCCAGATTCCTTAATTCAACGACAGGTACTGCATTCATTGCATACACCCTCCTTTCCGGCCGTTCTGAACTATTCAGCGGATTGCAATGCCTTCTCGCCAAAGGAGTTATCCGCTACCTGGTCAAGCTCTACTCTGCTCTTGAGTTCACCTGCACTGTCCATCACATCCAGGAGGTTATTCCAAGCTGATTCATGAAGCACCGGAGACTCCGCATAAGAGCCTTGCTCCAAATAACGCTTTACAGAGCTGACAAGAATGTCTTCATCCGTGTCCTTGAAATAAGGGGCAATCGTCTTGGCCGTTTCTTCCGGCGAATGATCGCGTACCCATATTTGCGCCTTATGAATAGCGTTCGTAAACTTTTGAACCGTGTCTCCATGTTTTGCAATGTAGCTCTGCTTTGTCATGAATACCGTGTAGGGAAGCCGCCCGCTTTCCGTCCCGAATGAGGCAATAACATGCCCCTTTCCTTCGCGTTCAAATATTGAGGCCTGCGGTTCGAATAGCTGCACATACTGCCCTGTGCCGGAAGCAAAGGCAGCAGCAATATTAGCAAATTCAATATTCTGAATCAGTTCCAGATCCCCTTGCGGATCAATACCATGCTTCTTCAGCGTGAACTCTCCTGCCATTTGCGGCATGCCGCCCTTTCGCTGTCCGAGGAAGGTGCTTCCCTTCAGCTCGTTCCAGTCAAAGTCTCCTGCTTGCTTTCTTGCTACCAGAAAGGTCCCGTCCGTTTGGGTTAACTGCGCAAAATTAATGACCGGGTCCTCCGCACCTTGCTGATACACATAAATCGATGTTTCTGCACCAACTAAGGCTACATCAATCGCCCCCGACAGGAGCGCTGTCATCGTCTTGTCTCCGCCTGCTGTGGTCTGCAGTTCTACTTCAAGCCCTTCTTCCTTGAAAAATCCCTTCTCCAACGCCACATATTCGGGCGCATAGAATACCGATCTCGTCACCTCGCCAATCCGGACCTTCTGTGCCGTGCTTCCGTTGCCGCAGCCGCTGAGCATACCGACAAGCAGAACGACCAGTGCGATGGCAAGCACATCATATCTTTTGAACGACATGCTATTCACCTCTTTCATGCAATATAGGTATTTACCATGGTTCAATGTATGCGGCACAGGAAGGAATGGTTAAGCCATACGAACGCAAAAAAGGCAGGGAGCTGAACTTAAGCTTCCTGCCAAAAACAATCTTATGCTATTGAACAGCCTCTATTAAATACCGTAGATCGCTTTGAATTTTTCCTCCAGATAAGCTGCAAGATAATCCGGATTCAGCGGCTCACCCGTAATATTCATAATAATCTCGGCAGGCTTGAGACTCTTGCCGTGTTTATAAATTTTCTCGGTCAGCCACTCCCTGATCGGTGCGAAGTTGCCATCTTCCACAAAGCCGTCAAATTGCGGAAGCTCCTTGCGTAATGTATTTGTAATCTGTGCCGCATACATATTTCCAAGCGCATAAGATGGGAAATACCCGAAGCTTCCTCCTGACCAATGCACATCCTGCAATACCCCGAGTCCGTCATTTGGCGGTGTGAGTCCCAGATAAGCCTTGTACTTCTCATTCCATACCTTAGGCAGCTCGCTGATAGGCAGGCCTTCGTTGAAGATCATCTTCTCAATCTCATAGCGGATAATAATGTGCAGATTGTATGTCAGCTCGTCCGCTTCGGTCCGGATTAAGGAGTTCTCTACCCGGTTGGCCGCACGGTAGAACTGGTCTGCAGTCACGTCCTTCAGCTGCTCCGGAAAGTGCTGTTGCAGATCTCCGTAATATCTTGTCCAGAATGCCTGGCTTCGGCCGATGATATTCTCCCAGAAACGGGACTGGGATTCATGAATGCCCATCGAGGTTCCCTGGCTCAGCGGTGTGCCTGCCAGCTCAGGAGAGACATTTTGTTCATACAAGGCATGACCGCCTTCATGAAGAGTACTGAACATCGAGCTGGTAGGATCATCCTGCAAATAATGCGTAGTGATCCGAACATCCCCCTGATTCAAAGTAATCTCGAAAGGATGCACCGTCTCATCCAGACGCCCTGCCTCAAAGTCATAACCAATTTGCTCGAGCAGGAAAAGCCCTATCTTTTCTTGCTGTCCTTTATCATACAGCTGATTCAAGAACGGAGCCTCCGGCTTGTTCGGTGAAGATGTGATTGCATCCACCAGTGGGACGACTCGGTCACGGAACTGTCCGAATACCTGATCCAGCTTTTCTACAGTCAAATCGGGCTCATACATATCCAAGAGCGTATCATAACGGGTATCCTTCGGTCCCCAGTAGTCAATAAACTCTTGCGTCAGCTCCACAATTCGGGTCAAGTAGGGCTCAAAACCTGCGAAATCATTGTTTTCCTTGAAATCAGCCCATAGGGTCTCCGCATGCGCAGTAAGCTCAACATACTCCTGGTACTTCTCCGGAGGAATTTTAACGCTGCGGTCGTATTCTTCTTGAACCAACTCCACCAGTCTGCGGCCTATCGCATCCAGCTCGCCGAGCACGGTGTCATGGTTAAGGTAGCTCAAATATTGTCCCATTTCAGGCGAGGTTTGAAGCTTGAATGCTTCAGTCGAGAGAAGTCCGATGGTCTCAGACCGCGCTTCGGCTCCCTTTCTCGGCGCACCTGTACGCAAATCCCAGTGCATCAGGCTAACAGCCTCTTGGTAGCTGCTGATTTTACGCAAGAGATCCAGAAATAATTTCCATTGTTCTGCCGTTTCCTGCTTCATGAATACTACCACCTCGGTTTCATGATTTTTCTATTCTTCTTGATGATACTTTTTACAAACCGTATAATCAAATTTTGAGAACACTTATTTGCTTACCCAATTGCCAAAGGTCGCTAACAATGGACAAAAAAAAAGGAGGAGATTCTTTTGAACCAGCTGCAATCAATACTTGAGCACAACCGGGAGTTTGTCGCCAATAAGGAATATGAGTCGTATATTACCGACAAGTTTCCGGAGAAGAAGATGGCGATCGTCACTTGCATGGATACACGGCTGGTGGAACTTCTTCCGAAAGCAATGAATTTGCGTAATGGAGATGCGAAGATTATCAAGAACGCTGGCGCAGTTATTTCCCAGCCCTTCGGTAGTGTCATGCGTAGTCTTCTCGTAGCGATCTATGAACTGAAAGCCGCGGAGGTATTTATCGTAGGTCATACGGGGTGCGGGATGGCAGCACTTAATGCTGACCGGGTCATTCACTCCATGCAGGATCAGGGAATCTCCGATGAGGTGCTTAGCACACTGGAGAACTCGGGCATTAAACTGCGCAAATGGCTGCGGGGCTTTGATAATGAAAAAGAAGGCATCATTCAGACGGTGAACATCGTCAAGAAACATCCATTGCTCCCTCCGCACATTCCTGTGCATGGCCTGCTGATTGATTCAACAACAGGGGCTCTGGAACTGATCATCGATGGAAACAACGCATAAGAAAGTGAAGGTGAACATTGGCTATGAACTTTAATGAATTGCCGGATCGTCGTGGAACCTTCTCATACAAATGGGATCAACGGGAGAAGTTGTTTGGCGGCGAAGATGTCTTGCCGCTTTGGGTAGCCGATATGGACTTCAAATGTTCTCCCGCGATTGTCGAGGCCGTCGTAGCAAGGGCGTCCCAGGGGATCTACGGATACACAATCAAGAGCCAGGAATATGTGAACGCGATCACAGGATGGTTCCAAGGCAGACACCAATGGATGATCGATCCTTCCTGGCTGACGGATTCTCCGGGCGTCGTTCCTTCCTTGAGCATCGCTGTCCGTACTCTTACCTCTCCCGGCGACCAGGTGATCGTAATGTCACCGGTTTATAATCCTTTTTATGATGTGATTGTAAAAAATGAACGAAGCATTGCGGATAGTCCCTTGATCCTTAAGGATGGGCGCTATGAAATGGATTTTGTCACGCTGGAAGAGCACATGCAAGCCGGTGCAAAGCTGCTTCTGCTCTGCAGTCCCCATAATCCCGGGGGACGCGTATGGACGAAGGAGGAATTGCTTCAGCTCGGAGAACTGTGCATCAAATACGATGTGCAAGTCGTTGCAGACGAAATTCACTGCGACCTCGTCTTTGATGGCAACAAGCATTATCCCTTTTCTTCCTTGTCATCCGCCTTGGCTGAACGGACCGTCACCTGCCTGGCCCCATCGAAGACGTTTAATATTCCCGGATTGCAGACTTCGTTCGTCGCTATCTCCAATCCTAGTCTGAAGCGTCTTTTTGATGGAGAGGTCTCCGCTCTGTCCATCGGCTCGGTCAATTTCTTCGGACCTACCGCAACCATCGCTGCTTATACCCAAGGAGAGCCATGGCTGGAATCGGTATTAACCTATGTCAAGGATAATCATGATTATGCCATTCAATATTTAGGCGAGCATTTACCCGGCCTGATTCCGATTCCTTCGGAGGGAACCTATCTCCTCTGGGTGGACTGCCGTTCTTTAGGACTTGCCCCCGCCGCATTGAAGCGGTTAATGTACCGGGATGCCAAAATAGCCTTCAACGAAGGCTCGATTTACGGCAAGACAGGCGAGGGCTTCCTTCGCATTAACCTGGCTTGTCCTAGAGATGTACTGGCCGAGGCGCTCACGCGCTTTACGCAAGCTGTCGAACGTATCGGATCTTAATGAAATATATAAGCTGAACTATAAAACTGCGTAAAAAGGGCAAAAGTGTGAAGTGTGCTGAAGTGAAAGCTTTCCGCAAGAAAGCTGCTTCGGGATGAACTGAATTCCCTATGCATCGAATGTCCTCCTTCCTCATACATCAATGGTATAGAGGAAGGAGGGATGTCGGTGAGTTACGGTTCTTCGCTGGAACAGCGAGCCCTATTCTTCGCCGCAATTTGCGGACAGACTTATGTCCAATTCAACAATCCGGACGGCGTCTTCGTCGTGCCGTTATCCTATCAATTCCACGATTCAATTCTCGCAAAATCTATATCCGGAACCACGGAACGGTTTGGCTTCATTTTGGAGTCGCCCGAGGAGATCATTATCGCCTTTCGCGGCACAAGCTCGGCCCAAGACTGGATTTCAGATTTCATCGCCTCTCAAAAGCGCTATCCCTACCTCAAGGGGCCAATATACTCACATAAAGGCTTCACTGACATTTACGCTTCGTCCAGAGACAAATTAATCGCCTCGATTCGTAAGCTGCCTGCTTCTAAGAAGCTGTATATTACAGGCCATAGTCTCGGCGGGGCCTTGGCGACCTTATGCGCCTTGGATCTAGCCGCCAATACCTCTTTCACTTCTATCCAACTATTTACCTTCGGTTCTCCCAGAGTTGGGGATCCAGCGTTCAGCAAAGCCTGTGCCAATTATGTCTCTGACAGCTATCGCATTGCTAATCTGTTTGATATTGTGCCGCTTGCTCCTCCCAACGTCTACAAACCGCCCAAGCAGGAAGCGGTCTACTATTTTAGCCATGTAAAATCTCGCTGGATGCTGGAATTCCAGAACGGCTCGGTCAGCCTGAATCATGTGATCAGCAGCTATTATGATGAGCTTGCCAGGCAGAATCCCGAGTATGCTGCTTATTTAAGCCGTCAAAATCCTGGATTTTGCCCCCAATAAGAAAAAGCATAAATACCCGCTGCTGTACCGCACCGGGTATTTATGCTTCATTATACTCGTTATTCAATTGTCTTCTGTCCTCCAACTGTCAACCAATCCATATCCAAGACATGGTGTTCATTGATTTGACTTCCGAATTTTCTCGCACTCCTGTCGGGCGGTAGTTCCATGTCCTGCATACAGGGGTGAGTTCCCGCGTACACGATGTTCACAAGCCGCGCTGTCACGGTCGCGTCTTATCAGGTGAATCCATCGTTATGATTGTACGCTTCGCTTTCCCTTTTCCATCGGAATCGCGCTCCTTCTTAGCAAGTATTCTTGCATGGAATGGAAAACTCTTGATACGCATCATCATCGGAACCCCTTGTGAGCAGGTACTTTTGATGATGTCTTTATTCTACCTCTAAACACTTAAAATTTAAAGGTTTGTAAGCGCTCTTATTTAAGCATTCTGCGCTCTGCATGGACATGAACGAAGCTCAGTGAGATCATCCATACTTTTCCTCATTATTTCTACCAATTTCGAGCATTTTCATATAGGCAAGCAAGGGCTTTTCCGTATGAAAAAGCCCTTTAATCCAATTAAATATTTGAGCTCTCAAGTGGTTTTCCTATCTCCACAAGCTGTTTGTTCCGGGACAATAGCAGAGATATAACGATCATCAACAGCCCGGTTCCTATGAGTAGCCATTCAATGGCAATGACATCCGCAATCGGTCCGAATATCAGCATGCCGATCGGCATCATCGAGGTTGAGATCATGCTGAAAATCCCAAAGATGCGGCCGAGATAGCTCTCATCTACCCTCTCCTGTATCAATACTGTTGTCGGCGTATTAAAGAGTGGCACGGCAATCCCAAAGGTGCCCATGAACAGCAGATACAGCCAAAAGAACGGCGCTAGACCGAGGGCAAATGTGCAGATAGCCATGATCAGGCTGGCGAAGGCCATCGTATGGACTTTATTGCGGAATCCGCCCCAGGAAGCGATAATTGCGCCGCCGGCCATCATGCCGATTGAGAAGGCGATCTCAATCGCTGTGAGCCGCCATACGTCGTCTCCGAAGGTTCTGGTAACCTGAAGCGGGGTCAGGAAAGAGGCTGGAGCCATCAGAACGAAGAAGACAGCAAAGAAAAGGAAAAAGGATTTTAGATAAGGATGCTGCTGAATATAAGTCAGGCCTTGTTTGAAATCTGCCAGATAGCTCGTCGTTTGCTCGGCAGACGCCTTTACATGCACAGGAATTTTAAAGAACAGGAGCAGCGTCAGGATAGCAATCGCTGCTGTAATCACATCAATAAAGAAGATCGCTTCCAGTGTAGCCATAGTAAGCAATGCTGCACTGGCCATAGGGGCAACGAACATCATGATCGCCTGTAAAGTTCCATTTACGCCATTGACTTGAGTCAGCTTGTCAGCAGGGACGATTTGCGGCAATATGGCTCCAACCGCAGGGGTTTGAATACCGGCTCCGACCGCACGAATCGCGGACATGACAAATAACAGCCAGATCTCCTTATATCCCGTCAGGAATACAATAGCAAGAACGAATGTAGAGATGGCAATCATGGCATCTGCTATAATAATCAGCTTTTTTCGGTTATAACGGTCAGCCCATACGCCAGCAACCGGTGACAGAAGGAACGTCGGGATGAACCCGCAAACAATGAACAAGGTCATCATCAGGCCCGACTCGGTTGTCAGTGTGATGTGCCACATGATCGCATACTGCACAAGTGAAGATCCAAACAGCGAAATCGTTTGGCTGCTTAAAAACAGAATGATATTCCTTTTCCAATTCTCCATAAAAAACCCCCGATATATTGTTTACGACGTATACTGTTTATAATGTACACTACTATAATTGTTATGACAATCATTATGATTTAGCCTTGTTCAATAGACTCCTTTATCCTTTTCAATCGGAGCTCGATGCCATCCAGAATCAACTCAAGCCCAAAGTCGAATTCTTGATCCAAATCCTGATAGCTGCTGTCGTCAGAGGTATCGCTGTCGGATAAAAGCAGCGGGTACAAATTAGGAAACTGTTCTGCGCTCACAAGCTCTTTGAGTACCTGGCTATAATCCTCAACGGTGTATTCGCCGAAGCTCTTGCCTGTTTGAAATGTGCGGGACATATCAACGAGCAATTGTCCACACGCTCTGGCATAATTGCTTAAAAGCAGAATCATGCCTGTCTTGAAGTTTGCGCCGAGCCCGAAGCCGCTCAATCCTTGAAGCGCCCAATCCACAATCCGCAGCGTGTTCGGCGTAACAGGAGCTCCGGATATCGGAATGTCGGAAATCCAGGGGTGATCTCTAAAGACTGATATCGTGCCCCAGACAAAATATTTCATGCTATCACGCCAGCCAGCCGAATCAGCGTGTTCAGGCAGCGTTAAATCATATACGGCATCCTGCATGAGCAGCAGGAGATCGTCCTTGCTGGGAATATAACGGTATAAGGACATAGCAGTGTGACCGAGCGAGGCTGCGACCCGGCTCATGGATACCGCCGCAATACCGTCTTCATCGGCGATAGCAATCGCGCTATCTACAATTTTTTTGATGCTGAGTTCCCGTTTCGGTCCGCGCTGCGGTTCCTTGACTAATCCCCAGGCAATAGCAACCCCATAAGGCATCGTTTTTGCCGGTGCGCCCAATTTTGGTTTTTCATCCTTTGACATACCGATTGTCCTACTTTCCATTCAATATACTGTTTATCGCATAAACAGTATATCACAGTATAAAGCCTGCAGATCAAGTATCCAATAGATACCGAGCTGCAGGCTGTTAATAGGGCTGCTTTATTATCAGGGGCCCTTTATTGTTTGACTTCGTTCGCTCCAGTCACTTTTCCGTCAATCTTCGCGGAGGTCTTCATATCTTCACTCGAGAAATAAAGGTTTCCGTCTATGGTTGCCGTGGCATCCAGGTTGAAGCCGGCAGCATCAACAAAGACGTCTCCCTTGACAGTTCCCCCCTGAATCCGAAGGTTTTCACTCTTAACAGTTAACTTAGGCACAGTCAGGGTATAGCTGTCCGTGATGTTATGATCTGCATCCTGAGCATACAGGGCAATCTTACGGTAAATATCTCCGTCTGCGGCCCCTTTGTCATGGAATGTTCCCGCAACCGTGACCTCTTCGTCAATATTTAAATCATTTAATGTAGCAATAATCCAGGTACCTTGCTCACTTACCGCCTTCACGAACGCATCAGGCTCATTCACAATGGAAGGAGTCGTTACGACGTCCGTTTCACCGTTACCTGCAGTATTATTACCTGTATTGGCAGTATCGTTGTTTCCTGTCCCCGTATTTCCGTTATTGGCATTGTTTCCGCAACCGGCCAACAAGGCAAGCGCCATTCCGGCAATCAACAAGCTCTTTGCAATCTTCACAGTTATATCCTCCTCGACATTATTGAATTTGATCTGCAGCCAAATATCTTTTCGGAACTTTGCATCTGCTGCTGCGTTAAGAAAGATATCGGCATTCCGAATGGACATAGTCTTTCCAACGCCCGGTTCGGATATTCTTATTCGGATAATCATTACCCATTTCAGGAAGGAAGAATCGACTCCATGAAAATTAACATACCAAAAGCCCGCAGAATCGGCGGAATTACGGTTATAATCTTGCTGTTCACTGCGGTTCTGGTTTTCCTCGGCTATGCTTACACTCACTACTACTCTGTGCGCGTATTCTATCTGGATCAGGCTAAGTATACCCTTGATCATACCGAGAGCGGCAAGTCTCTATATACATCCCCCTCGGGTCCTAAGGTTCTGGTTCAAGAAGCGGGAGATAACCTTGAACTTTCAATCAACGGAAAGACCTTCTCGATCATTTACGAGAAAGCCTTGAGTGGATTTGAGTATGAGGTACGTTATCCCGAGGGGACGACGTATCGGGTAACCCGTCAAGGAGATATGTTCTTGGCTCTCGATGAACAAGGAGATTTTATTCCCGAGCTCACAATGGAGGTGAACGGCACCAGAGTGCTTTCTCCCGGAGAAGAGCGATATTTCCCCTCTGCTCTGGTTATCGCGGCGCATCCCGAATTCCACGACTCGCAAGGAAGCTTCGGCATTTTGATACTGTCTGTTACTTTGTTTATGTTTGGCTGGTGTACTTTCCGATATGAAAAGTTCCAGCGGATCCTGTTCTGGGCTTCGCTCCGCTGGATTTGGTTCGAACAGCCCGAACCTAGCGACTTTTATTTCTTCACGTCCAAAATCAGCGGGATCGCCATTATGCTTGGCTCTGTCGTGGTCGCCTTTCAATCTTTGTAGCTGCTCAAATGTATAAAGTGTTCTTACAATCGCTGTTGTTCGCGGATTTCTTGGACTGAACTTAGCCATGAAAATGAAGAACTCCGCTCTCAAAGGCGAACCCTTCCGAGTTTATGCTTTCGATGCAGCTTTTTAAGTTCAACTCCCCTAGCCAATACTAACCTTGGGGGCAGATGAGGAAGCGGCAACATCCCCGTACCAGAGCAGCTGCATTTCTTCGTTCTGCTCAAGCAGATCATTCAGCGTCCCTTCCGCTTCAATCCGGCCATCCTTCATCACGATGATATGATCCGCTCTGGTAAGCGCCGCTCTCCGATGTGAAACTGCGATGCAGGTTACGTCTTGTTCACGGAACAAGCCTTCCCATACCAGCTGCTCGGTTTCCACGTCCAAAGCGCTGGACAGATCGTCAAAAATATAGAGATCGGCGCTCGCCATTAACATTCTGGCCGTTGCGGCTCGCTGAATCTGTCCGCCGGACAGCATAACGCCCCTTGGTCCGACATAAGTCTCCAGCCCTTTTTCCAAATCCGTAACATCCTTCTCCATAACGGCAAGCCGCAAGGAACGATTTAATCTCCCCTCGCCTCCCCGGCTTCTGCCTTGCACGATGTTCTCTCTTAACGTATCGCTGAACAGACGCGGGACCTGAGGAGTATATGCCGCCCTCGGCGGAATCATGAAGGAAGCAGGATCGATTTCCCGGCCGTTCCATAGGATCTTCCCCTCCTGCTTCGGCAAAAGTCCCAACAGAGTACGCACCAATGTCGACTTCCCTGATCCGATCCGTCCAGTAATAACCACAAATTGACCCTGCTTCAAGCTGAGGCTGATATCCTCAATCCCATGCCCGCTGTCAGGATAACGATAGGCCAACCGCTGAACCTCCAGGGAACGAAGCTGCTGCTTCGGGTCATCCTGAATCTCGGACAGCTCCGGAGGCTCGGTATTGAGGTAAGTCTCGCGGGAATCCATGATCCGGTCCTCTTCTCCCGGTTGAAACAAGGCTCGCATCCGGTCATATGGAACCTTAAGGCGTTTATGTTGATAGACCATATATCCGAATAAGGAAATACCGTAACCGATGTTAACCAAATACGTATTAAATAACGCAAAATCCCCCACGGTAAAGGCCCCTGCCTTCATCTCGGCCGCGCACATCAGCAAGATTAAGCCGGTGGATATGCTGATAATGTTCTGGCTGATCGACTGCATCCACTGCTTGAACAAATTGTCCTTCAGTGCGGCTTGCCTACGTTCTTCATTCAGCTTGGTAAATCTCTTATGCACGTAGTTCTCCGACTGGCCCAGCTTTAAGGCCTGCACCGCCCCAAAGCTCTCCGCAATGAAGCTCGTGATCCGTCCTGTCGCTTCCCGGTTCTTCTGCCCGTATTTACGAGCCCTATTCCCCGTCAAATTGTTCATCAAGGTTACCACAACAAGCGGAAGTACGGCGACCAGCGTAATTTTCCAATTGATCGAAGCCATGATGGTAATAGACACCAAGGAAAACACAAGTCTTCCCCAGAAATCCACCCAGGATTCCACGTAATCGACAACCTCATTGACATCATCCCGGAAGCGGCTCATGGCCTCGCCAGGCGATGCCGGCAAGTTTCGCCCCGGCCAGCGCATGATTCCTGCCAGCATATTGGTACGCAAAATCGCCTGTATATGATAGATATAAGTCACCCATTGATAAAAAGCAGTAAAGAAGGTGCCTACCCTGAACAATCGGGCAATTGCGATGCAAATCAGCGGCACAGCCAGCCACAGGTAACCGGATTGTTGATCCGCCGCGCGGTCAAAGAACCACTGCATGCCAATTCCGATAACCAGCGGAACCGTATGAAAGATACACCACAATAATCCATTGATAAAAAAGAGAAACGGCGTAAACCGAAACAATCGCCGTATAAAACCCGATACCGTCATGCCAGCTCCTCCTCCCGTCCGGTCATCAGCAGCCTGGCATAATGGGAGCCCGGATCCTCTGCTAGCGCTGTGCGCTCTCCAAATTCCAAAATGCGTCCGTTCCCGAGCACCATGATTTTATCGACCTGCTCCAATGTTGCCAGCCGATGGGCGATAATTATCCCTGTAGAGCGGCTCATCAACTGGTCTACTGCTCCTTGCAGGAGCGATTCTGTTGCCGCATCCAATCTTGAGGACGGTTCATCCAGAATGACAAGGCTGGGCTCTGTCAGAAATACCCGGGTTAAGGCAAACAACTGTGCTTCACCGGCTGACAAAGAAGACCCTCCGGAGCTTAAATGCGTATTGAGCCCGTCGGGCTGTGCGTCGATCCATTGACGCAGCCCAAGCCGCTTCGTCGTCTCCAGAATTTCCGCATCCGTAATTTCTCCATTAAAGAGGGTCAGATTATCGCGAAGCGAGCCATCAAACAGCTGGACATCCTGCGTCACCATGCCTACCCTGCGGTATAGAGCAGGCAGCTTCATGCTCGTAATGTCAATTCCGCCGACCCGAATAACACCGCTGTCGATATTATATAGACGGAGCAGCACCCGGCTGAGACTGGATTTGCCGCTGCCGGTCCGTCCAATGATTCCCAGACGTTCTCCGGGCTCCACCCGGAAAGTAATATTGTGCAGCACAGGCTTCTCTTGCGTGTAGCTGAAATTAACATGATCAAATTCCAGGTCCAGCGCTCCTTCTGGAAGCGCTTCTCCCTTCCCATCGGCAATATCGCTGTACAGCGACAGCAGCTCCCGGGAACGCAGCATGCCTGATTTAGCCTTTTGAAATTCCTGCACCTGATCCCCCAATTGCTCGATCGGATCGTTCAGCATCTGCGTGTACTGATAGATAAGAAACAAGGTGCCAAGGCTGATCTCCCCTGCGAAATAATAACGTACGCCGAACAGCAGCACTGCCGTCACTGCAAGCGCGAACAAGACCACGGTCGTGTTCCACGGAATGACCCGCATCATCCACGCTCTGCGGCCCTTCAGAAATACGGTGCGCATCAGCTTGAAATACCGGTTCATGACATAGCCGACATTACCGTTCCCTTGAACATCCTCGATGCCCGCGATTCGTTCTTCAATCAGCCCGAATAACGATGCGCTCGCCTCGCGTTCCTGCTTGGAGGAATTCACCCCCCAATTGCGGATTACGACCATGAAGAGAATCGACAGCAGCGTAAAGACTGTCATGACCAATGCGATCGGAACATTGACAGTGAACATAAAGCCAAGGATCCCCGTTAAGAGAACAAAGCTGCCGATTACCTGCACGATGAACATCGCAAAGAAATTCGAGACACTCGTCACATCGCCATCGATTCGTTCGATCATCTCTCCCGGCGTTTTTTCATTGTGAAATTTCATGTCCAGCCGCAGGCAATGCAGAAGCAGATCGCCGCGAAGCCGATTCGTTGCCCGCCATGAGACATCATTGCCAAGGTAGCTGACCACTACCGCAATCAACTGATTAGAAAAGGCCACGATCAGAAACAGGCAGGCAAGAAAGAGCAGGCGTTCAAGTGTCCCGCCTTCCGCCGCAGTGTCAATAAAGCGCTGAACCACTTGAGGATTGAATAGCTGCATTCCGGTGGATGCAAGAAGCAGAACAAGCAGCAGCAGCATTCGCCACTTGACCGGCCTTAAGTATTTCATCAGCCATGCCATCGATATTTTTTCTTTTTTGGGCACAGTGCCCACCCCCATCCGCAAGCCAAAGATGCATTTGTATTATTGAATGGCTATCATTACCATTACCATTCTACATGAATATGGGCCGCAGCCAAGTGAAAGAACGATTATAATCATTCCTTATGCTGCTTCAGTTCGCTTGCAATCGCTTCGACAGGCTTGTTCTCCAGCTGTCAGACAATTCTTCTACAGCAAGAATGGTGTGGATGGCTTCCTGATTCTCCTTGTCTATGTACTTGATTCGGTTCGCGAAAGAGACGGTAACCCCCAACGGATGGCGCTGTTCCAGGATCAAACTGTCTGTCCATGAAACCATACCTTCCCTCAGCACGCGAAAATAAAAACCGGTGAAACCGGTCTCCTGCACCTTCAGCGGCATGTCCTGAGCTCCATAACGTGCCGCCAGCTTGTAGCAAGGCTGCCGGGGCTGGCTTATCTGCACCAAGACTTCTCCAAGCATATAAATGTCTCCGATGCACGCATCCTTCTCCAGGAGGCCCTTGGTCGTCAAGTTTTCTCCGAACGCCCCCATTTCTAGCCTCGTTTTGAGCTCGCCTTCCCAATAAGGATAATGCTCGTATGGATATACGCACACCGCCTTGTCCCTGCCGCCGTGATTAACAAGATCCGCTTGCTCATCCCCGTCAAAATTGCAATGGGACAGGAAGATGACATCCGTGACCGGAAGCTTCTTGATTGCCGATGCAACCTCTTTATTCTTGTACATAAGCGGGGCAGGCTTGCCCGTGTTTAACGATAGTATCTCAGCAGATTTCATCACTGCCTTCAACCTCCTTGCCGACATTAAAGATTAAAAAAGCTCGAATAGCCTCCGTAAACCTGTCTTCATACTCCTTCGAAAGCCACTTCTTCGGAATCAGCACGTGCTTGGAAGCATTCCCTTGCAAATAACTGTAGATAATCTGTGCTTCATCAATTTCGTCACGAGTAAGGCTTTCAACGGAATAGGCCACCCGCTCATAAAGATGGGTCATGAGCAGGGATCGGATCTCAGCTTGGGACGTTTGCGTCTCAAGCTCCTGAATAGGATAAATGCCGCTCCATAGCATCTTGTTTCTATGGATCAAGAACAGCTTGTACGCTTCAGCATCCAGAGGCTCCAGACAAAGAATACAATGATCCTCCTTCATGAATTCAATCACTTGATTCTTTCGCTTTAATGGAATAAGCATGTTCAAGCGGTCTCTGACCTTCAAAGCACCTTCGAAATCATATCTTTCTGCAGCTTCTTGCATCATTTGTTCCATATCTAGTATTAATTGCTGATCTTCATCACTAAAAAAAGCATGGATCTTGTCGATAATCCTTTCATACTCCTCCCGGGCTGCGTCATCCGCGCACAACCCGATACATTTTCCAAGGGAATAATTCAGACAGGGCTTGCCGGAGTGCGAGGTCTGATTACAATCAATCCGGAAGCTGTCCAGAATCCCTTGGACCGCTTCCTCTATTCGATGAATGCTTGAGGTATAAGGTCCGAAGCTTACCCCTCCATGCCATTTCTCCGGATGATGCGTCACTCTGATACGTCGCAGCACTTCCTCCGGATGAATAACGATATACGCATAAGCAAGCGTATTTTTCATCTTTTTATTGTAGACCGGTTTATATTTATGAATATAACTGCACTCTAGCAAAAGCGCTTCAAATTCGGTATCTGTCGGGTGGATGTCCAGATCCTTAATCTGGGAGACCATCCGTCTTACTTTGTTGGAATGGGCTTCCGAGAGATGAAAATAGGATTGGACCCGCTGCTTCAAGTTTTTTGATTTCCCGACATAGATAATTCCTCCCGCTGCATCCTTCATAAAATAGACCCCCGGTACAGCAGGAAGCAGAGCCAGCTTGTCCTTTAACATTACGGTTTCCTCCTCTTCATCTCTTTGCAGACCGCAGATATAACAAGACCATACTTCAGTCTAACTAATCTCTGTTGATAAGGATAGAGGCTTTTTACAGGATCAATGCAAAAAAATCCCGGCAGAGCATGAAGGCTCTGCACAGGACCTGAAAATCAAGAATAGAAGCATTATCATCGGGCAAAATGCATCGAATTCGCCATATGAGGCTGGTTGGCCATATGCTGTTGATTGGCCGAGGCCATATGTGCATTTGCAGGGAAGCAATCCAGCGGCGGTCCTAGAATCACTGATTCCTTCAGTGGAGCGACCGCTCTCTCGTACTCCTCCTCATTGATACAATAGGCCTGTTTAAAGACTTCTTTAGGCGTACAGCGCAGAAAGTCCGATGCGTATACAATGTCCGGTGTAGGCTCATCAAAAATCGTCAGGATATGGGCATGCTCGGATTGAGTGATGATCCAGTGGAACCACCCTTTTGGAAAAAGAGCTACCTGTCCCGGCTTAAGGCAATAAGTCATCAAGCGCTGCTGAAAGGGATTAAAGACGGAGGTAATCACTTCTCCGTGGATGACATAGACCATTTCATTCACATTTGTGTGCCAATGCGGATTCACCATTATGCCCTTTGTTAAATGGACATTGAAGAAGCCGGTCCGGATGGCTGGCAGCTGCTCGCCGAACAATTGCGTAATGTAGTTATGCGGATCCCGTTTATAATTTAAGACGACATTGGAATCTCCGGCCAGTTGGAGATTATTCGATTGCATGAGGTAACCTGTCAAAGCTGTATTCCCCCTCCATAGGTATGTGTCTATCCAATGTATGTCAGATAGAGCCCATTTGTTACAGAGAAGGATTCGCCCTACATCATGATCTCTTCCACTACAATGTCACGTTCGGCAGATAAATCCACAAATCGTTCATCTACTTGCACCAGCGGACGGAAATAGTCGGTCGGATTGTTCCATACGATTCGCGCCGTCTCTCCATTGCTGAGCCTTGCCTGCTTCCCTACGAAATGAGGGAGCAATTGTCGGGTCAGTGCCTGAACCGCCCGCTCACTCAATTCTCCGAAGCCCAGATCGTATACTTTCTTAAGCACCGTGAGCAGGCCGGGTTTTCCGTTCACCCGATCCGTAGCCGTCAGGTCAACATATCTGTTTGCAACTGCCACGATTTTGGAATAAGGATGGATATCATCAGCATTCAGCCCTTGCGGGTAGCCGGTTCCGTCCTCCCTTTCATGGTGTTGAAGCGCGACTAGTGCAGGAGCAATATCCGGCATAGAGTCCCTAATAATCTCATAGCCATATCGGGTATGCCGCTGCATCTCGTCTTTCTGGGCGGGGTTCAATTCCTCCGCTTGATTGCGAAGCTCCTGGCCTACTTTGCTCTTGCCGATATCATGAAGACATCCGGCTTTGCCAATCTGGAAGCATTCCTCCCTGCTATAACCGAGCCACGATGCCAGGTAGTAGGACAAAAGACCCACTTGCAAAGAGTGGTTATATATATTTACATCTTCCTCGCTGAACATGATCATCAGAGAGACCACATCCTTACTGCGGTCAAACATTTCGACCATCGGCTTAAGGCGCTCATCCACCATATTCTGGTTAATCTTGCCCGTTGTTAGCGCCTCCAGAAAGATAGCCTGAAATCCCTTTACTGTACGGTCGTAATCTTTCTTGAGTCTCTGTAAGAACTGCTCGCGGTTCAATCCTGTCAAGGAATCCAGTTCCTCTCGCTCAAGAATATCTGCGTACTCTATGCTATGGCGGATTAGAAGCGCAATTTCTTCCTTATGTATGCTTGTGCCGGCCGGGAGGACATGCAATCCCGCACGATTAAAAATATCCGATCTGAGCCTGTCTCCTTCACGAAGGTCCATCACATGTGTCTTCATCATATTCCCTCCTTAATTCAACTAACTTAAATATCGTTCATTTGTCCTCTTTATTGAATAGTTCAAAAGTAGGCTCTTCGACACCAGAATAATTTTTCCATCTAAAGCCATTCTATATAATACTCTGCTCATCTAACCATCAGAAAGGAGTCAAAGCGATGCCATTCCGACGGAAAACACCACTGCCTAAACAAAGAAAAACCGGCAATTCTTCATCTTCTCAGCAGAACCAAGACTATGGTACGGATTTGGAATCCCGTCTGCATTGGCTCGAGAATGAATTTGAGAATTGCGCGGATATTATTATCCGCAGGTTTACAATAAGCACCGGCAATAATTGCGCCATTATTTATATCCGCAATATGATCAATCAACTGACCGTGCAAAATTCGATCATTCGAAGTCTGCAACGGGAAGCCGCAGAACTGAAAGAGTACAATATTTTCGAATTTCTGTTCGACGCAAGAGGCTTGTCCGCCTCCCAGGATGATGTAATTAGTGACTTAAAGCAGGGCATGGAAGCCGTGCTTCAATCCGGGGTATTGCTGTTAATCGACGGTGATGAGCGCATGCTCACATTCAATCTCTCGGATTATCCCACGCGGTCCATTGAGGACGCTCCTAATGAATCGGTAATTCGGGGTCCCAGGGAATCATTTATCGAGGATTTAGAGAAAAATTTAACCTTTCTGCGTAGACGGATTAAGAGTAAGCAATTGAAGATTGAATTCAAAACTCTTGGTAGAATAACGAATACTTCGATTGCAATTGTCTATGTAGAAGGCGTCTGCAAGCCAGAACTAGTGAAAGAAGTCAAGAGACGGATGGCTCATATGGATACAGCCAGTATCGAAGGATCAACCAGCATCGAAGAGATCATCGAGGATAACCCCTATTCGCCTTTTCCTCAAATGCAATATACGGAACGGCCGGATGTGGTGTGCGGCTCCATACTTGAAGGCAGGATTGCGATCATGGTGGACGGGACACCTATGGCACTGCTTGCTCCTGCAACGCTCCCTATGCTGCTGCAATCTGCTGAAGACTATTATCAACGATATATCGCAGCGAACTGGATCCGCTGGATTCGTTTCATGTTTGTTGTCGTGTCCCTGCTTCTGCCGTCCCTTTATATCGCAGTCACCACGTTTCATCCCGAGATGATCCCATCCAAGCTTTTAATCACCATCGCGGCGGCTCGGGAAAATGTGCCCTTTCCGGCTCTAATGGAAGCCTTCATGATGGAGATCGCTTTCGAAGCGCTCCGCGAAGCCTCCGTCCGCATTCCGAAGTCGATCGGACAGGCGGTGTCGATCATCGGTGCATTGATTATCGGGACAGCTGCTGTTGAAGCAGGAATCGTGTCTGCCGCGATGGTCATTATCGTTTCCTTGACAGGCATCGCGTCCTTTATCATTCCGCACTTTGACCTGGGATTATCCTTCAGACTCCTGCGCTTTCCGATCATGTTGCTTGCCTCTGTATTGGGCATGTACGGCATTGCCTGCGGATTGATACTGGTCTTCGTTCATCTCGTCCATCTGAAGTCGTTCGGAGTACCTTACATGTCGCCTGTAGCTCCACTCGTTACCAAGGATCTCAACGACACTCTGGTTCGAGCTCCTTGGTGGAAGATGGATAAACGGCCACTGCAATTAACTCGCAATATTACTAGACAAGGGAGCCATGCACGGGCATGGGCAAAGCAGAAAGGAGAATTAGAATGAGCTTTCTTAACAAACAACGAAGGTTCTTGGCTATAGCCCTGCTTATTCTGCTTCTGTTTACAGGTGTCGGTGGATGCTGGTCCTCCATGGAATTGAATACTCGCGCTTTTATTCAATCCGTATTGATTGACCGGACCGAAGATGGTCAAATTCAGCTCTATGTCGGTGTTCCCTTACCCAATCGTATGGTGCCCGGACAAGCAGGCGGAAGCAGCCCCCAAGCAACCGATCCGTTCACTTTTGTTGGAAAAAAAGCGGAAAACATATCCCAGGCGCTGCGCTTAATTCAGGTCGATATCTCCAGAAGTATCTCATTTGGACAGACTAGAGTCATCGTTGTTGGCAGAAGAATGGCGGAGCATGGCATTGATGAAGTTATTGAATTCGTCAACCGGCAGCCTGCCTTCCGTTTGAGCGCCAACTTGTATGTCACGACGAATGAAGTTGAAGAAATCATGAAAATCCCATTGGTGTTCGAACGATTTCTGTCCGATATCCTCAAGCGCTATGTGAGTACGCATGTTACCCTGGATACCACGGTCAAGGATTTTAAGCTTGCCAAATATAAAGGCGGCGATATCCTGACCCCGCTGCTTGTCTTCGGCAAGGCCTCGGAGATCAGTACGGAAGACCCAAAGAAGAGTATGTGGATGGGCTCCGGCGGTGCCGCGATCTTCAGCGGCGGAAAGATGTCTAAAATTACCATGAACCGGAAGGAGTTGCAGGGAGCTCTCTGGATCAGCTCACAGATGAAATCATCTATTATAACAATCAACTCTCCGAGCGATGGCAGAGAGATCAGTTGTACGACGGAAGGGATAAGCACCAGCATTAAGCCCATCGTCAAGAATGGACAAATCTCATTCAAGATCAAGAGCAAAGCCAAGGCCCATGTCTTGTCCTCAATGTCAGAGATTGATTTGAAAGATCCTGAGATCATTCTTAAGATCGAAAAAATCCTCGATAAATCCACGGAAGAAAGATTGAGACTTGTTATTGATAAAACACGTCAAGCCCAATCCGATTCCTTTCTTATGAGTCAGTATCTGGATTGGAGATATCCCAAAGCATGGCATTCCATCAAGGATCGGTGGAAATCCTATTATGCGACCGAATTGCCGATCGAGATCGATGTCAGCATCCGGTTAAATCGAACAGGCGGCGTTTATCGCTCAGTTAAACAGGAAACCGAAAAGATATTGTGAAAAAGGAGAGATATCATGGTCGGAGTTTTGATTATATTCTTGATTGTAATGTGGACCAATTGGCGGTTACAGCATAAGGATGATTTTAAGCGCAAGGACAAAATGATCATTATTGTCGTATCCGTCGGATTGTTTCTGTTAGCAGAACTGCTCTTCTTCTTTCAGGATCAATGGACCCTTCCCATGTTGCTTAGAAAAGCTTCGAAAATGCTGTAATCTGAATTTTTGTATACGCTACAAGATTGGAGGTTTGGATCATGAATACGAAGGTCACAAATATGTCCGTCTTCTCCCTGTTCAATTTATATAGCTTCACGACGATTATTGCGTTCATGCTTGGTCTTCTGGTCGAAGGCAGTGCCTTCTCAACTCCGGCTGCCACAATAGCAGGAGCGATTGTAGGCTGCATGATGGTTTATCCGGCTTATAAAGTAGGCATGTCCAGACCTGGTGAGTTCCTGGGGAATTATGGTCATGAGTTGGTGGGGAGAATTCCTCACTACAGCTTTATGATTTATTATCTGCTTATCAATTTGATTATTACGACCATTGATTTAAGACAGCTTTCTGATTTTCTATTGTCTGAATACTTGATCGGGACGCCCGGTTGGGCGATTGTAACTATCTTTATGATCTGCGTTGCATATGTGGTGTATTGCGGGATCGAGACGATTTTCCTCGTCGCTCAAGGCATATTCCTGGTCAATGCGTTGATCTTTCTGATCATTCCCTTCTTTGCCTTCCAAGAGATTGAGATGGATATGTTCGTTGCCCTTGCAACGCATCTTCAACCAAAGGCATTCGGCTATGGAATGCTCAAGATTATCTTGACGTTTGGTCAATTAGGCTTTCTGTTCCTGCTGTTTCCTTACTTGAAAAAACCGAAAAAGACGTTCCGCACCTTTATATTTACCACATGTACTGCTACTGTAATCTTATTGGCCCACGTTATTTCCGTGCTCTTAACCTTTGGGCCCGAGCTCACCGCAAATTTAATGTATCCTGCAATGGACCTGGTTCGGTTTGTCCGGGTAGGCTCGTTCATCGAGACCTTTGATCCCATTCTAATCATTCTGTTTCTAACAAGCGTATTTGTGAAAATATCCTTCAACCTGTTCTTATGCGTATTGTGTTTGAGTCATATTACGGGTGTAAAGGAATACAGATCCTACGCCCTGCCTGTATCTGCCTTCATCGGGGTCTACTCGCTCGTGGTTATCCAAACCCAGCCTGAGTTGGTTGGTTTCCTTGAATATGAATTCATATTCATCTTGCTGATTGCCGAATTTCTGATCCCTTGGCTCTACTGGATTATGCTGCTGATCCGAACCCATATGCGCAAAGCAAAGCCCGCCGGCTAAACGCCGGCGGGCTTACTTAATAGTTTAAGGTGTAGATTGAGTGGATATGCTGCCTGTAACCGATTGGAGATCAATAAATGGAGTAGCCCCTCCGGTAACGGACGGGAGACGTCCATCCCATTTCTCCAAGGCCTTTTCCTGAACTTCGATTTGCTTCAGCTGTACCAGCTCGGGGGTAACCTCTTGCTTCTTCAACTTGAGCGCAGCCGCTTCCGCTTCTGCTTGAGCAATCGTCTGTTGGGCTTCGATCTCGATCCGCTTCAGATCGTTGCTGGCCTTCAATGCCTGTTGCTGAGCAACCTGCTTGGCCTCGATCGACTGATTAAAGGCATCAGAGAATTTGAAATTCACGATATTCACTTCGTTCACGATCAAGTCGTATTTGGCCAGACGATTGGTCAAATGCTCACTGATCTCACCGGCTACAAGATCACGTTTGGCGATCAAATCCTCCGCCTGATAGCGGGCCGTCACTTCCTTCACGATCTCTTGAATCGCAGGATTAATAATGATCGCGTCATAATTGCTGCCCACATTGTTCATCAATTCGAAAGCCGATTCCTTGTTCACGGAGAAGTTTACCGCAACGTGGGTGGATACGGGCTGCAGATCCTTGGAGGACGCCGTTGCATCCGTTTCCGATTTCGTCACCTGGGTATTAACTTGAATAACATTTTGAACAAATGGAATCTTTAAATGAAGGCCCGGTGCCAACACACTGCTGTGCAGCTTACCGAATGTTTTATACAATCCTACATGCCCGTATTCCACTTGGGCCACACTGCTCGCACCTACAATCAACAACAACACTACCAGCACTGCCGTAGTCGTTAATCCCCTCATATTCCGCACTTTCTTCGGCGTTTGGTTTACTGTCTCCATCTGCTCTCCCCCATATCGTTCTGTTAGTTAGGCCATGTCTGGCGGTCATATCATTAATACGGAGAAAGCAAGTATTGGTCGCAAAAAATTCTGATTACATTTGCCGGGACAGCCAAGCGCGGTCTTGATTCCATTCTACATGAACCGGAAGCTCAAAGAACGAGGATAACACCTCGCTATTTAACATATCTCTCGTATTTCCCTGCTTGAAGATCTGGCCCCGACGGAGCAGTAATGTCTTGGAGAAAAGAGGCAGGATCTCTTCCGTATGGTGCGTTACATACATCATATGAGGCGAATCCGGCAGGGCGCCAAGCTCGGCAATGCTGTCCAGCAGCCCTTCTCTGGAGATAAAATCAAGCCCGTTAGCGGCTTCATCCAGAATTAACAGCTTCGGGTTAGCCATTAAGGCCCGGGCAATCAGCAGCTTTTGTTGTTCTCCTTGGGAACAGGTCTGATACGTTCTGTCCCATAAATGCCCGCATCGTAATTGATCCATTAATTGTCTGGCTCGGTCGAAATCCTCTGGCTCAGGCTGCTCATAAATGCCAATCGACGCAAACTTGCCGCTGACGACCAGCCGCTGAGCCGTCTCTCCCCCATGAATTCTTGCTTGAAGGGAGGAGCTAACCCAGCCAATGGATTTGCGCAACTCGCGAAGATCGATCTCTCCGTATTTTTCACCCAACACTCGAATTTGTCCGGTTGACGGCCAGATATACCCGCAGATCAGATTCAGCAACGTGGTCTTTCCGGACCCGTTCAATCCAAAGATCGCCCAATGCTCCCCATTCTTCGCCTTCCAGTTCATATCGCTTAAGACTTCTTTGCCTTCCCGTCTCCAGCTCACCTGCTCCAGCTCCACATAATTGCTCATCTCCATCTGCCTCCTTAGGAATTCAATACGCCGAATTGAGCCTGATGCAGTCGGCTGTAATGGCCGCCAGCTCCTACCAGGTCTTCATGTCTTCCCTGCTCCGAAATTCCTTCCTCAGATACGACCACAATTCGGTCTGCATTCTTGATCGTTGCAAGACGGTGAGCGATCACAAGCGTTGTGCGGCCTTCGGACAGCTCAGCCAGCGACTTCTGAATCGCCAGTTCTGTCTCGGTATCCAATGCTGAGGTCGCTTCGTCCAGAATCAGGATCGGCGGATTCTTGAGGAACATTCGTGCAATAGCCAGGCGCTGCTTTTGCCCGCCGGACAGCTTGACACCCCGCTCCCCGATAACCGTATCCATTCCTTCCGGCTGAGCCAGAATGAATTCCTCCAGCTTCGCCCGGCGTGCGGCCTCCCAAATTTCCTGTTCGTTAGCATCAAGCTTGCCGTAAGAAATATTTTCCCGGATGGAACCCGAGAATAAATACACATCCTGCTGCACGATTCCGATATTACGGCGAAGTGAGGACAACGTCATCTTCCGGATATCGGTTCCGTCAATGGAGATCGATCCGTCATTAGGTTCATAAAATCTCGGAAGCAAGCTGCACAGCGTCGTCTTCCCGGCTCCGGAAGGTCCGACAAAGGCAACGGTCTCACCGGCCTGAATCTTTAGCGAAATATCATTTAGCACCTTCGCCTCGCCGTCATATCCGAAACTCACGCGATCGAATACGATATCCCCCTTCAGCCAGCCCGCATCGACTGCATCCGCTTGGTCCGTTACATCAGGAGCCGTATCCATAATCTCAAGATAACGCTTAAAGCCGGCTATGCCCTTCGGATAGCTCTCGATAATAGCATTAATCTTCTCTATCGGACGCGTGAATACGTTAGCAAGCAGCAAGAATCCGATGAACTCGCCGTAGGACAGCTCACCGCGAATGACGAACCAGGTCCCGCATACCATAACAAACAGGGATACCAGACGCATCATCATATAGTTAATCGACATACTGCCCGCCATAATCTTATAGGCTTGAAGCTTGGTAGTACGGTATTTTCCGTTATTCTCAGCGAATTGCTTCTTCTCGTGCTCTTCGTTCGCGAAGGCCTGAACGACGCGGATTCCGCCGATGTTCTCCTCAACTCTTGCATTGAAATCAGCCAGGGCCCCAAATAATCCCCGGTAGGTCTTCGTCATCTTTCCATTATAATGAAGCGCCACCCATACAAGTACAGGAACAACAAGGAAGGTCAACACAGCCAGCTTCCAGTGAATGGACAGCATCAACAGGAAAGAGCCGATCAGCGTCATGAACGCAATAAAGACGTCCTCCGGTCCATGGTGGGCAACCTCGCCGATATTATCCAGATCATTCGAGATTCTGGACATCAAGTGGCCTGTTTTATTATTGTCATAAAAGCGAAAGGACAGCTTCTGAAGATGACCGAACATCTTTCTGCGCATCCGGGTCTCGATATTGACACCCAGCATATGCCCCCAGTAAGTAACGATGTAATTCAATACTGTATTCAAGACGTAAACACCCAGCAATGCGGCGCTTGCAAGAATGATCAGATTCCAATCCTTCCCCGGGAGAAGCTTGTCTACGAATTGATTAACCGCGATCGGAAATCCCAGCTCCAGGAGACCGGCAATGACCGCACAGCCGAAATCCAGAATAAACAGATTTTTGTAAGGCTTATAATATGAAAAAAAACGGCGTAACATCCTCTTCTCTCCTATCTATCTATTTATCTAATGCTGAACACAGTAACACAATTATAACATTTTTCAAAGACCAAAATTGAATTAATCAATATTGTTGGCATGGTCATAGCGAAATAAGGTACAATAACAAGCGAATCGGTTTCTTTTCCCGGAAGCCGCTTGAGACACGGAAACCCGTTTACGCATGGAAGGATGGAAGACACGAATGTATGTAGCAAACGACTGGAAAGATTACGAGGTTATCGATACCGGCAATGGAGAAAAGCTGGAGCGCTGGGGGGATGTAGTGCTTCGCAGGCCAGATCCGCAGATTATCTGGCCCATCCAGGATGAGAATGCCAAGTGGCGTGACGTGCATGGCCATTATCACCGCAGCTCTTCAGGCGGCGGACAATGGGAAATGAAAAAATCCCTTCCGGATCGCTGGAGCATCTCTTACGACCGGCTTAAATTCCACATTAAACCGACCAATTTCAAACATACCGGATTGTTCCCGGAGCAGGCAGCGAACTGGCGCTGGATGATGGACAAGATAGCATCCGCAGGCCGTCCGATTCAAGTTCTTAACCTGTTCGCTTACACAGGAGGCGCGACCGTAGCAGCCGCATCCGCCGGTGCATCCGTTGTACACGTCGATGCTGCGAAGGGCATGGTGCAATGGGCCAAGGAAAATCTCGCCCTCTCAGGTCTTGCAGATCGCCCTGTCCGCTTCATTACCGATGATGTATTCAAATTCGTGCAGCGGGAGCAGCGCCGCGGCAATAAATACGATGCCATCATTATGGACCCGCCATCCTATGGAAGAGGACCCGGAGGTGAAATGTGGAAGCTGGAGACGAGCTTGTATCCCTTCGTCGAATCCTGCATGTCCATACTCTCTGACAATCCGCTTTTCTTCCTGATTAATTCCTATACCACAGGCATCTCACCTACGGTGCTTCATAATATATTGTCCATGACCGTCAAGCAGCGCTGCGGCGGTACGATCTCTGCAGGTGAACTAGGCCTTCCTATTACCCGCTCCGGTCTTTATCTGCCTTGCGGCATTCTTGGACGGTGGGAGGAATCCTGATGCAAGACATCGCCATCCTGTTCGAAGATAACCACTTACTTGGGATTGTGAAGCCGGTTAATATCCCGACCCAGGCCGATGCAAGCGGCGATGAGGATCTGCTTAATCTGCTCAAGAAGGATCTCCGCCAGAGATATGCCAAGCCGGGCAATGTTTATCTCGGGCTTGTGCACCGGCTTGACCGCCCGGTTGGAGGAGCCATGATCTTTGCCAAAACCTCCAAGGCCGCCTCAAGATTATCGGATGCCGTTAGAATCCGCAAGCTGGAGAAAACCTATTTGGCCGTCGTGCGCGGCAAGCCGGCTCACATCGAGGGAAGACTGAAGGATACGCTGCTGAAGGATGAACGGACCAATACCGTGAGCATCGTTCCGACTGGAACAATGGGGGGCAAGGAAGCCATTCTTGATTTTAAGGTTGTCGGATACGCTGCGGAACAGAACCTTAGCCTGGTTCGTGTCAAATTGCTTACAGGCCGATCTCATCAAATCCGCGTTCAGTTAAGCGGAATAGGCTGCCCTTTGTATGGAGATCAGAAGTATGGAGCAGAGTTGAATACTCCCGGGGAACAGTTAGCGCTCTGGTCCGTATATGTCGGCTTCCCCCATCCGGTCAGCAAAACGCCGGTTGACCTGATCTCTCTCCCGCCCAGAGTCTTCCCATGGTCGCTTTGGGATGAAAGGATCTGCAAGCAAGCGGCTGAGGATAGCGTAGCCGGAGACAACGAATAAAGATTACTTAACAAATTGATATCAGAGGACTAGTAAGGCGGGGCAACGGGGCTGTCCCAAAAGTCCCTGAACACAAAAGCCAGAAGGAAAAGGTGATATTTTCCATCCGGCTTTTTTGTGTTTGTAGGAAGTGGCCGCGAGCAGATGTTTTTTGTACGACTTTTCGTATATAAGTGTGAGTGGATTTCTCTTCCAGAACTTAGTCCAATAAAAGAAAGCCGCAAACAGCGACCGCAAGCATCCTTCACACGTTTGCCCCCGCACGCATAATCATTAGTCGGCATCGAACAGCCCCGTGCTCTGTTAAAATTTCGACAGCTTGTGTACCGGCCACAATGCCCATCTCAGGAAGGGACGAGACCAATATGCAAGTACCGTTGTTGCCGTCCAAGAGCTGCGTTTATTCTGAATATATTGATCATTGATAATATAAGTCCGGGTTGAGGTCGGGCTCTTTAAGCCAAGCTTCTCCCATTCCGCAGGATCATTCGAACCTCCGAGTCTTCTAAGCATATTCATCGTCTCAACATCAATTTGAGCTGGAATTTGCTCATAGGCTTGTGTGATCTGCATGTGAAACTCGTCGATAGGACTGCGGCTGGTCAGACTCTCCAGGTGAATACCCTCGCGAAGATATGAAACATAAGCCAAATGGTCAGCCCAATACTTGTCGATATAAAAAAGCCGCACCCGCTGCTCCGAAGGAGTCATCGGCTTTTCGCCTTTCAAAATGCGGAGCCGCTCCTTATATAGTATTCGCCGCTGATCCTCTACCATATCGGAATAGCTGTTCAGCTCCTGGTGGATATCGAAGTTTTGACCCATGACGACACGCTGAATATGGGCGATCTTCCTCACAAGCACCGGATCTTCGATAGCCTCTTCTTGTTTAGGAATATACAGCATGGTATCCATACCGAATCGCAGCAACAGCTCGTCTTCCAGGCTGACAAAAAATATGGAGGAGCCCGGGTCACCCTGACGGCCTGAACGCCCGCGGAGCTGATTGTCAATTCGCACGCTTTCGTTCACATAGGTGCCAATCACATACAAACCGCCTAGCTGGGCAACAACCTCAGCCTGCTCATCGTTACCTCCTCCAAGCGTGATGTCAACGCCGCGGCCCGCCATATTTGTAGATACCGTTACCGCGCCGATCTCCCCTGCTTTTGCGATGATTTCAGCTTCTTCAGCATCATTCTTAGCATTCAGAACATGACAAGGTACATGGGCAACCGCCAGCGCTGCCGCCAGTTTATCCGACTCCTCGACGCTTGACGTACCAATGAGAATAGGACGCCCCGTCGCATGGACAGAAGAGATTTCCTGCACAAGCGCCTTGAGCTTAGCTTCTTTGTGCGTATATATCCGGTGCGGGTAATCAATCCGTCTATTGGGCAGATTTGAAGGGACTGGCAGCACCTGCAGCGCATAAATGTGCTTGAAATCCATTGCAGAAGCGAGTGCGGTAGCCGTCATTCCGCAGATTTTCGGATACAGGCTGATGAAATGTTGAATGGTGATTGTTCCTAGAATTTTCCCGCCAGACTCCCAATGCACTCCTTCCTTGGCCGCAAGTGCGGCCTGGAGCCCATCCGGTAAATATCTGTTCTCCGCCACACGTCCGGTATATTCTTCAACCAACTCGATTTTGTCGTCCCGAACAATGTAGTCAATGTCTTTCTTCATTAATGTTTCTACATGCAATGCGCAATTTAATGACGTTAACAAATGAGCGTTATGGGGATCATACAAATTGTCACATCCCAGTAATGACTCCGCTTTTGCAGCTCCTGCTTCAATCAAATAAACATTTCGCTGAAATTCGTCGAACTCATAATGCTCATCTTGCTGTAGCTGTCGAGCCACCTCTGCATAAGAAAAATCATCATTGTTGGAAAATTCCGAATCACCGGCAATGACCAACGGCACCCTTGCTTCATCGAGGAGCAGGGAATCCGCTTCATCGACGATGACGTAGTGAAAAGGACGATGCACCATATCGGATGAGTCTAGAGCAATCGTGTCGCGCAAATAATCGAATCCCGCTTCTTTAGCTGTCACATAGGTTACATCAGCAGCATAGACCTCCCGTTTTTCGGACAAGTTCATACCCGCTTGAATCGCTTGAACCGTTAATCCTAGGAAGCGATAGATCGGCCCCATCCACTCTGCATCCCGCTTCGCCAAATAATCGTTAAAAGTCAGCACATGTACGCCTTCTCCAGTCAACGCATTTAGATAAGCTGGCATAACCGCAGAGAGCGTCTTTCCTTCTCCGGTATGCTGCTCGATCAAAAAGCGTTCGTGCAAAGCAATGGCAGCCATGATCTGGACATCATAGGGTTGTAATCCGATCGTTCTCTTCGCGGCCTCGCAGACCAGCGCATAGGCATCGATAAGCAGCTCGTCCAAAGGCCTGCCCGTCTGTGCCTCCTTTTTCAGCCGGAGCGATTCCGCTTGCAGCTGCTTTTCGTTCCATGCTCCCAAGTTCCGTTTCCTGATGAGCTCCACTTTCTCCCGGCAGCTCTTCAGCTTTTGCAGATTATCGCGATCTTTGAATTCCCGGATCATCTTGACGGCTAGATTCATCGCATTTATTCCCCCTGCTCCTTGTTTCTCTAGGCATATTCCATGACATATCAGTGTAAGAAGTTTTTATCATTATATTCCATCTTCGTCCATCTGTCAGGCTATCGTGAAGAAACTTGATTTCAGAGTAAATAAAAACAACGCGCACCGGCGGAATACCGGTACGCGTTGGCGCAGCTTAGTCTTTTTAACTTCTCTGATTAGAGGTATAAGACCTCGATCTATTGATCAACCCTTATTCCTATGCTTTCGCCCCTGAAATCTTGCCCAGCAGATAAACTAGAAGCTGCTGGTTATGGGTCGAAAGCCGATCGAGCACACCCTCCAGATAGCTGTCTCTTAGCTGAACGCCTCGCAGGACTTCTTGCTTACCTTTATCCGTAATCGAGACCCACACGATACGCCGGTCTTCCTCATCCCGTTCTCGATGGATGAGTCCGCCGCGCTCCATGCGGTCAAGCAGCATTGTCACCGCGGCTGGGGTGATTGACAGGAACGGAATTAATTCAGAAGGCTTCAGGCTCCCTTCCCGTTCCAGATGTTCCAATACCGCAAGCTGGCTCATCGTCAAAGTTGGAGCCAGTTGCCCCTCCATATGCGTCTGATAATCCTTGGTAATTATCCCAAGAAGCTTGCCGAATTCAGCCGTATGCACATTCTGTCACCCCTCAAGAACGAATCCGAATGATCCTCTTTATTTGTACTGTCATGCATTCTTCGACGTTTGAGAGGTAAACTCCTGCTTGACCCCAATGGATTCAAGGTGCTTATAAATTGACTTTTGGAACTCATGCTTAAAGGATCACTTTTCTCCAGCCGAATGGATCCTCCAGAACCCCTTTCTGGATTCCTGTAATCGTATCATACAACTTCTTGGAGATTTCGCCGGTATGTCCGCCGCTAATTGTAATTTCTTCGGTGTCCCATTTCATCTTGCCGATCGGCGAGATAACAGCAGCCGTTCCTGTGCCGAAGGCTTCCTCAAGCGTTCCCGCCCTGGAGGCTTCAAACAGTTCCTCAACCGAAATCTTGCGTTCAGTAACCTGGTGCCCCCAGGACTGCAGCAAGCGAATTACTGAATCTCTGGTGATTCCGGCAAGAATACTCCCAGAGAGCTCAGGTGTCACGATTTCGCCGGAAATTTTAAAGAATACATTCATGCTTCCGACTTCTTCGATATATTTCTTTTCTACGCCATCGAGCCAAAGCACCTGAGAATAACCTTGCTTCTGAGCAATCTCCTGGGCCTTGATTCCGGAGGCATAGTTCCCGGCCGTCTTGGCCGTGCCCGTCCCCCCGCGTACTGCCCGCACATATTGATTTTCTACAAAGATCGAAACCGGATGAATCCCCTCCGGATAGTAAGAGCCGGATGGAGACATGATCACCATGAGCTTGTATTGTCTAGCAGCCCTTACGCCAAGCCCTGGCTCGGTTGCGATAATAAACGGACGGATGTACAAGGATGACTCCGCTCCATCCGGGATCCAGTCCTGATCCTCACGCACCAGCGCGATGATTCCTTCGAGCAGCAGCTCCTCATCCACTTCAGGGATGCTGATCCGCTCGCTGGATTGATTCAGACGATGCATATTGGCATCGGGCCGAAACAGACAGACATGACCATCCGCTGTTTTGTAGGCCTTCATCCCTTCGAATACCTCCTGGCCATAATGAAACACCATTGCAGAAGGATCCAGAGTAATCGGACCGTAAGGAACGATCATTGGCTCATGCCAGCCCTGTTCAGCAGAATAATCCATAACCAGCATGTGGTCTGTAAAATATTTACCGAAACCGAGGCTATCTCCGTCCGGCTTGGTCTTTAGCTGTTCATTGCGAACTACTTTGATCTCTTTCACTGAAATACGCTCCTTTTGAAAATGCCGTATCATTTGAATTAACTATACGCTTAGCGCTTGCATTGATCAATACCATAGTATCGATTATAATCATAGAAATTATCTATACTATCTCAGTTAAACTGATGATTCCACGCTGGGGGCAACGTTGCTTCTTTAGTTCAACTGAAATAGTAAGAAGGGGAGAAAAAAATGGAGCACCGTCTGCTTGACTACTTTCTGGTTCTGGCCGAAGAACTGCATTTCACAAAGGCGGCCGACCGTCTGGGAATTACCCAGCCGACCCTCAGCCATCAGATCAAGCTTCTCGAGCAAGAACTGGGAACACCGTTGTTCCAGCGCTCCGGCAAGAAAACCTATCTCACCTCCGCCGGAAGCATACTGATGGAGCATGCGCAGCAGGTGCATCACGAACTCACTCAGGCCCGTTTGAAGATCGGCGAACTATCGGGCTTGAAGCGCGGCAGGCTGCGAATCGGCTGCTCCGGCAATCATTTGCTGACCGAATCGTTGATTTCGTTCCACCAGCTGCACCCGGATATCGAGCTGACCGTTATGGAGCTGGCCACCGATGAGACCCATGAGGGATTGTTGACGAACCGGCTCGACCTTGGAGTCGTCTTCCTGCCGTTAGAAGATGAGCAATTAATGAGCCGACCGCTATTCAATGAGGAACTGGTATTCATTATCTCCAAGCATCACAAGCTGGCCAGCATTCCGCAGATCACCCTGCCCGAGTTAAGAGATGTACCGCTGATTTTGTTCCAGCAGAAATTTCTTGCCAGGCAATTGCTTGATCAGGCTTGCCGTCAAGCTGGGATTGCCTTAAGGCCTGTAATCGAGCTGTCCACCATGGATTCGCAGATCCGGATGGCAGAGCAAGGGATTGGCGCAACGATCCTCCCCGCCTCCTATGCGGCAATTACCCGCTCTACCGGCCTGGCAATCATCCCTTTGGCTCCCTCTGCTCCCCGGAAGGAGGTCGGGCTTGTCTATAAAAAATCAACCTTCTTGGACCCGGCGTTAAATCAATTTATTCTCCATCTGGAGGCGCGTTACCTGCAAGGAAAATAAGCTTCGCGAGCCGCGCCTATGCGCTGCCAGCGAAGCTCAACCCTAACTGAGGACGTAAATATCCGCAATATGATCATTTTTAGCGACGGGAACGAGAATCTTGCCCGTCGATTTGCGGTCGGCCAGCGGCGCAGCCTCAGAGCTGAAGCTGTGAACTTCGCCTTCCTTCGTCACCGCAGACAACTGCAACGGATCCTTGCAATGGAAACCGCCTGCCAATACGCTGCCATTCGGCTTCACCCGCTTGCCTTCCTTGAATTCGAAGGTTTGCAGGCCTTTACCGCCCCGGCTTTGCAGCGGGTAATCCAGAAGCAGACTGCGCTTGCCATATCCGAGATCGGATAAGACCAGCACTTCCCCTTCATCGCCCTCTACCCACAGGCCCGTGATCACTTCATCATCCGCCTTGAGCGTAATGCCTTTCACGCCCGCAGATACGCGTCCCATCGGATTTACTTCGGATTCGGCAAACCGGATAGCCATTCCAAGCTTGGTCAAGAGTAAAATCTCTTGCCGATTATAGCTGAGCGTAACCGAAATCACTTCATCGCCTGAAGCTACCTTGCAGGCAGCAACCGACCCGGTGCGCTTCGTCTCGTACTCCTTCAGCTCTGTCCGCTTCACCTGGCCGCGCTTCGTAATGAACACCAGGCTGGCTGCAGCCTCATCGAATCCGGCAAGCGGAATGACGCTGACAATGCGGTCATCCTTGGCGAGCGGAATCACATTGACGATCGCGGTGCCGTTATCCTTCCATTTGAACTCCGGAATCTGGTGTACAGGAAGCACGAAATATTGACCATGCTGCGTGAAAATCAATAGATTTTGCAGCGTATTCACGTCAATGATCTGTCGGATGTAGTCGCCATCCTTGACTCCAGACCCGCTGCGCTCCGCTCCAGAACGAGTAAAGGACAACATGCTAGTGCGCTTGATGTACCCGTCGTTCGAAAGGGTGACCAGCACATCCTCCTGTGCCACAAGCACTTCCAGATTCACCTTGAGTTCTTCAACCTCGCCCTGAATTTGCGAACGGCGGTCGATGCCGTATTTTTCCCGGATTTCAAGAAGCTCTTTCTTGATCAGTGCGATCAGCTTACGGTCGCTCTCCAAAATTCCGCGAAGTGTGGCGATCTTCTTCTGGATATCTTCCAGTTCCTTTTGCAAAGAGGTAATCTCCAGATTTGTCAGCCGATAGAGCTGCAGGGACAGAATGGAATCCGCTTGACGCTCTGTGAAGCCGAACATCCACTGCAGATTGTTCTGGGCATCCTGCCGGTTCTTCGAAGCCTTGATCGCGGCGATGACCTCATCCAGAATATTCAGCGCCTTAACCAGACCCTCCAACACATGAGCGCGATCCTCCAGCTTCTCCAGCTCAAACCGAGTACGGAAGGTAACGACCTCGCGCTGATGCGCAATATAGGCGTCGAGCATCGCTTTAAGCCCCAATTGGCGCGGAGCCTTATTCACAATGGCAACCATATTGAAATTGTAAGTCACTTGAAGGTCCGTCTTTTTGAGGAGATAAGCTAAAATTCCCTGGGCATCCGCGTCCTTCTTCAATTCCACGACGATTCTCAGACCAGCACGCCCGCTTTCATCGCGCACCTCGGCAATACCGTCTACTTTTTTCTCCAGACGAATATTCTCCATGGCGGTTACAAGGCGAGACTTCACAACCTGATAAGGAATTTCGGTAATTACAATTTGTTGTTTACCGCCGCGCAGGGACTCGATCTCTGTTTTCGAGCGTAAATAAATCCGGCCTTTCCCTGACTCGTATGCCTCGCGGATTCCCTCTTCGCCCATAATAATTCCGCCGGTTGGAAAATCCGGCCCCTTAATGTACGCCCGAATATCGCCCAGCTCCAGCTGCGGATTTTCCATCAATGCTACACAAGCATCAATCACCTCGCGCAGGTTGTGGGGAGGGATCTCCGTGGCGAATCCGGCAGAAATACCGCTGGCCCCGTTCACTAGCAAATTAGGGAATCTGGCTGGGAGAACAACCGGTTCCATCGCCGTGTTATCGAAGTTATCCTTAAATGGAACCGTTCGTTTCTCGATATCTCTTAGCAGCTCAAGCGCAATCGGCGAGAGGCGGGCTTCCGTGTACCGCATTGCTGCAGCAGGATCGTCGTCCTGTGAGCCCCAGTTCCCGTGTCCGTCCACCAGCACATGTCCCATCTTCCACGGCTGTGCCATCCGCACCATGCCTTCATAAATGGAAGAGTCGCCATGCGGGTGATAATTCCCCATGACATCCCCGACCGTCTTGGCCGACTTGCGGTACGGCTTGTCCGGCGTGTTGCCCGAATCGTACATCGCATACAGGATCCGGCGTTGGACAGGCTTCAGTCCGTCTCGCACATCGGGAATCGCCCGGTCCTGAATAATATATTTGGAATACCGGCCAAAGCGGTCACCCACCACTTCCTCGAGAAAAGCCGGTAAAAAGTTCTCCAATGAGCTCAATTCATTCACCTTCTATTCCTCATACTCCGTAAAGTCCACGTTTTCGACGATCCAGCGCTTCCGCGGATCGACCTTGTCCCCCATAAGGGTGGACACCCTGCGCTCCGCCTTGGCGGCATCTTCAATCTGCACCTGAAGCATCGTCCGGGTCTCCGGATCCATGGTCGTCTCCCACAGCTGCTCCGGATTCATTTCTCCAAGTCCCTTATAGCGTTGAAGCTCAAAGTTCTTGCCGAACTCCTTCAAATAGTTTTGCAGCTGCTCATCGCTCCAGGCATAACGAATCGTCTCCAGCTTTCCGGAACGGCGGGTAATCTTATAGAGCGGCGGTTGAGCAATATACACCCTTCCCGCATCAATCAACGGCTTCATATAACGGTAAAAGAACGTCAGCAGCAGCACCTGGATGTGCGCGCCATCTGTATCCGCATCCGTCATAATGATAATCTTCGAATAGTTGCTGTCCTCGACGGCAAATTCATTGCCGATTCCCGCGCCTATGGCAGCTATGATCGCCCGATACTCATCGTTCTTCATAATATCAGCCAGCTTGGCCTTCTCAGGATTCATCGGCTTGCCCTTCAGCGGCAAGATCGCCTGAATTTTGGAGTCTCTGCCTTGCTTCGCCGATCCGCCGGCCGAGTCCCCTTCCACGATAAACAGCTCGGTCCGTGAAAAATCCTTCGACTGCGCCGGGGTCAGCTTGCCGCCCAGATTCGAGCTCTCGCTCCGCTTCTTCCCGGTACGCATCTCGTCTCTGGCCTTTCGGGCCGCCTCTCTTGCACGGGACGCCTGAATCGCCTTTTTGATCAGCGTCTGGGCAACCTGAGGATTTTCCTCCAGGAACAACGCCATTTTCTCGGATACTACAGCATCCACCGCACTTCTGGCTGATGCGCTGCCAAGCTGATCCTTGGTCTGTCCCACAAATTCAACCTCGGACATTTTGACGCTGATTACCGCCATCATGCCCTCCCGCAGGTCATTGCCCTCCAGATTTTTGTCCTTCTCCTTGAGAATCGCATATTTCCGGGCATAATCATTCATCACTCGCGTATAGGCCGTCTTAAAGCCTGTCTCATGAGTTCCTCCGCCCCGTGTAGGGATCGAGTTCACGAAAGAGACCAGTGTCTCGGTGTAGCCCGCATTGTATTGCAGCGCCACCTCCACCTCGATATCATCCCGTTCCGCATAGAAATGCACCACTTCATGGAGCACATCTTTGCCATCATTCAGGAATTCCACGAACTGGCTCGCTCCGCCCTCGTAAAAAAACTCGTCGGAACGGTCGGATCGCTCATCCTTCAGGCTGACCTTCAAACCTGAATTCAGAAAAGCGATCTCCTGCAAACGTTCCGCGAGTGTATCGTAGTTAAGTCCGATTCCATTCACAAACACACGTTTGTCCGGTTTAAACGTTACCTTGGTGCCGCTCTTGTTGGTGTTGCCCAGCACCTCAAGGCCAGTCACTGGCTCACCGACATGCTCGACGCCATGGTTATCCACCCAATATTCGAAGCGCATACGGTGAACCTTACCTTCCCGGTAAATCTCAACCTCCAGCCATTCTGACAACGCATTCGTTACGGAGGCGCCTACACCGTGCAGGCCGCCGGATTTCTTGTAGCCGGAGCCGCCGAATTTCCCGCCGGCATGGAGAATTGTATATACAACCTGCGGCGTTGGGACACCGGTCTTATGCATCCCGGTTGGAATTCCCCGCCCATTATCGGTTACCGTAACGGAGCCGTCCTTGTTCAGCGAAATGTCGATCTTGGTACAAAATTTGGCCAGATGCTCGTCGACCGCATTGTCTACAATCTCCCATACCAGATGATGAAGTCCCGACGAGCTCGTACTGCCGATATACATACCAGGTCGTTTGCGAACTGCGACAAGCCCTTCGAGCACCTGAATGTCGTCCGCGTCGTATCCCGAAGATCCGGTTCCGGACGCAGGTCCGTTCGTCCCTTCGAACAAATCGATTTGTTCGGCCATTCATGCTCCCCCTTTTACTTCAATATGTAATCTATACCTGCAAAAATGCAAACAGATGTTTTGTTATTCCTTGTCCATTTTAATTCAAGATATCCTGTTTAGTAAAGACAAGGAATGAAACAATCAGCGAACAAGCTGCCCATATCCCTAGTACTATCAAGGAAAACCCGAGACTCATGCCCTCAATCGGGACTGGAGTCCCAGCTAAATAATCCGTTAGACCCAAATTCACCATGAACAGATATTTTGCACTCGTCCAGGCTGAGGCCATATTGGTCAAAATATTGCCCGCGATCAGCGAGGACATCATGATGATGATGCTTGCCGCCGTGCTTCTTACCAGAACCGAAACCATCAACGCGAGGATAGCCACGACTACTCCTACGTACCAGACCAGACCGGCCTGCATGAACAGGTATTTCCATTGCGGAACTGCATGGACTGAGGATAGATCAACACTTGCTCCATCCAACCGGAAGCCAGTGAAGACGGGAAGCTGAAATCCCTTATAGCCAAAAAACATACCCGAGATTAGATAGCATATCACAAAAACAGCCAGCACTGTCAATGACACGAACATCAGCAGTGTGATCAGCTTGCTTAGCAGGATCTTCCATCTGCGCACCGGGCGCGTCAGGAGCATCTTTATCGTTCCCGTCGTGCGTTCCGCGGACACGATATCGGATCCCAAACCCATAATCAACAATGGAATAAACAGGGTTGCAGCGTTATCCAAGAACTCGCGCGTGAAGGTAACTCCTCCCGGCGCCGCAGGATTCACATTATGCTCCAGGTAATACTTCATCTGCTGAATATAGACTTGGCGGTACTTCTTCCATTCTTCGGGGACACGGTCACTGCCTAGGGAGTTCTGATTGTCCGTGATCGCCTGCTGGACCTCTCTGCGCCAATCGGTGCCATACTTCTCCCGCTTGCTCTCCGCCTGCTTCATTTGCGCATAAGAGAACACCGGCACCAACACGAGCAGCACCAGGAGTACAACATAGAAACGCTTCTTCTTAATCATCTTTTCAGTTTCATTCTGAACAAGCCCCATGATTTGATTATTCAATGCTCTCACGCTCCGTCATCTCCAAGAACAGCTGCTCAAGAGTGGGATTAATCTTGTGGGCCCCCTGAATTTGAATTCCAGCCTTCACAAGCTGGGGAATGAGCTCCCGGATCTCTTCTTCCCTCATTTCTGTCAGAATGGATCCTTCCATGCTTCCGGTTAACAGCGCATCATCCAGCACCTCCCCCGGATGCTCGATCAGTTGGCAGCCGAGAGCACGCAGCGCCTCTTCCCCCCGTACCCGGGGAACTAACTGCCAGGCGACATAGCTGCTGCTATTGCGGATCAGCTCGGCAACCGGCCCGGAGGCCAGCACCTTCCCCCTGCTGATGATCGCAACTCTGTCGCACATTAACTGAATCTCGCTCAGCAGATGGCTGGATACTACGACAGCCATTCCCTGATCCGCCAGGCTTCGGATAAACTGTCTGAGCTCTTTGATCCCTTTCGGGTCCAGACCATTCGTTGGCTCATCAAGGATCAACAGTTTGGGAGCCCCAAGCAAAGCCTGGGCAATGCCAAGCCGCTGTCGCATTCCGAGCGAATAAGTCTTAACCTTGTCATGAATCCGCGCATCCAACCCGACCAAGGCAGCTACTTCTTTCAGCCGTTCCTTGGAGATCCCCGGCTGCATCCGTGCAAATTGCTCCAGATTCTCATAACCGGTCAGATAGCTGTATACCTCGGGATTCTCCACAATGGAGCCGACATAGGACAGCGCAAGCTCGGGATTGCGATTAACCTGATGCCCGCAAATGCTCACGCTTCCTTCTGTTGGACGAATCAAGTCCACCAGCATCCGGATCGTTGTCGTCTTCCCTGCACCATTCGGGCCTAGAAATCCGAATATCTCGCCTTCTCGTACAGTGAAGGATACATTCTCCACAATCGTCTTTTTGCCGATCACCTTCTTCAGCCTATCTACCTGAAGAACCACCTCAGGCAGATTTGCCGCTCGATCCGCATGGCTTTCAAGCTTCATTTGCGCTCCTCCCCCGACACTGTAGTAACAGCAAGAGCCTGAACAATCCGTTCGGCAATCGCCTGGTATCCATCGCGGTTCGGATGAAAATGATCCTCGGCCAAGTAGCGTCCAGCATTGAAAGTAAATAAATCGGAGGTGGGAATCGCCAATCCTTGTCCCGTGGAGGCCATCACTGCCGCGGCAAACTGATTCCACTCCTGAACAATTCGGTTCCCCTGCTCCCTTACCTCTTCCAAGTCAGAGAAAGGGTTGTATAGCATGACATACACGAGCTGCGCTTCCGAATTAATCTTTCGGATTTCTTCAACAATCTTCACAAACCGTTCTTCAGCCTGCTTCATCTTATTTAAAAGCTGGTCCTCATCCGGCAACCCGGTCATTTGATCCGCTCCAGCGAACAGATCATTTGCTCCGATGGATAGGATGATTACACCCGCTTGACGGAGAGCATATTGCACGCCGTCCTCGTCCAGCATAGGCAACACCCCGGAGGTCGTCAGCCCGTTAATTCCAAGGTTGTTAACAAGCTTGGAATCCACCCCTTGCTTTTGAAGCAGCTCAGAGACGGCCCTAGCAAAGCCGCTTCCCGTATCATCTCCGGTTCCCTTTGCCAGAGAATCCCCTACAGCCGTCACATCCATATTCCCGGGAGCAACTTGCCGCTCATCGGATGCTGCATTTTCAAGCCCGGCAGAACCGGTATCCGGCGGCACTGGAAAGATGACGTCGGATACAGCATATGCAAACCCGCAGACCAGCATCAGCGTTGCCGCCACCGACACTACCCCCGTTATTTTCCAAACTCTGCTTCCTTTCCCCATTCCCTGCCCTCCTAACGTTGCACTTCTATCTAATCTCTCCCATTCATGCAATAAACATAAAACATCTGGTCCATCAAATGCAAACGGAGCGGCAAAAGAAAGGGCAGTGCCGAAAGGCACTGCCAGTATGAAACCATTAGCTTGCACGTATCACCTTGACATCGGCGGGAATGATCTTCTCGCCTTCATAGAGCATAAACCGGCCGTTCTGCCATTCCACCCGGAGCAATGCATAATCATCGGACTGGAACTGCCACACATGCTGTTCTCCGCCCTGCATAAAAGGAGTTCGTCCGGCAACCGTCACCGCGCCGATATATTGCTCCTCCAGATGAAACTGACGACCGTCCAGTTCAATCTCCGCAGGAACCGCATCAGGTGTATCCAGCCTTCCGTCAATCGGCCGATATAACTGATACTGCAAGGTCTCCCGTTCCTCAATATGCAGATAGCTGATCTTCACTCCGTCCTGCAGTGTCAACACAACCGCATTGCGGCTTGCGTTGTGTACGCGGCCTTGTACTGCATAGGTAACCAGTGATACCTCGCACATATCTCCCGGGGCAAGCGACAGCATGCTCTTCTCCGCCACCGGCGGCTCTGTCTTCGCGAACAGATTCCCGATCCTTCTCCAGACATTCATATCAGACAAGACCTCACTATAAGCTTACTTCTTTTCCTCGTATTGCTTGAGCAATGCAGCCAGTTCATCTTCCACTTGCTGATCCTTGCCAAGCTTGTCAAACTCGTCATCCAGACTCGATGGCTTGTTGAGCATGTCGTTGCTGGCTTCCGCATGAGCTTCCATTTGCAGCATTTTCTCCTCCATCCGCTTCATTCCGCTGCTAGCAGAATCGGCGTTGAAGCCCCCCATAGCCTTGTTGATCTCGGTTTGAGCCTTTGCCGCATTGTAGCGGGCAACCAAGGTTTCACGCTTGTTTTTCATATCAGCCAATTGCTTGCGCATTTCATCCAGCTTGCTGCGAAGATTGTCTGCGGAAGCTTTATTTTGCTCATACGCTGTCTTGTATTCAGCCATCTTGCCCTCGGCCGTTTTCTTCTCTTCCAGTGCGCGGCGGGCAAGCTCCACGTTCTGAGCCTGTGCGGCCGTATGGGCCTGTTGGGTCCGCTTCGCTACCAGAGCTTCCTGCTCCTCAAAAAGCGCTTTGAACTTCTTCTCGATCGCAATTTGTGCAGCGACAGCCTTTTCAGCGTCTTCCAGATCCTCTTGCATATCCCGGATATACTGGTCAGTCAGCTTGATCGGATCCTCCGCTTTATCAATCATGGCATGAATATTAGACATGGTCAGGTCACGCAATCTTTTAAAAATCGACATTGAATTAGCCTCCCTAATAAAAATATAGATCTTGATAAATGTTTACGTGCCTTTCAATTAGAGGTTTCAACTCTTTTTAGAGATTATTCAAAAAATCATCTTTTGATCACGAAGTATTTCGAGATGTTGATTCGACATCAAATCTTGCGTTCACCCTAGAAGTCCAAGCGGATGCTAATAAATCCATTCTATTTGCCTGTTCCGATAAATTCTTGCACCCAATAACCGTTGTAGTACCCTACACCGATCAGATTATAGTTCTTGTTCAGAATATTTGCCTTGTGCCCCGGACTGTCCATCCAGTCCTGCACAACCTCCTTGGCAGACCATTGACCCTTGGCAATATTCTCGCCGGCATAACGGTACGTAATATTGAACGCATCCATCATTTCGAAAGGAGAGCCATATACAGGAGATGTGTGATTGAAATAGTTCCTGTTGTACATTTCCACGGCCTTGGTCTTGGCCATTTTCGTCAAGTTTGTGTGCACCGTAAGCGGCTTCAATCCGGCTTCAACCCGAATCTGATTGACCAGTGCAACCACCTCGGCAGCCCGTTCCTTCTGTATCTGGGCATACAAGGCAGCTACAGCAGTGTTCGTTGCCGCATATGTAACTTGGTAGCCGGCTTGACCTGCTCCAATCCCTGTCCCCAAGATGCAAGCGATCATGCCTGCAGAGATCCATTTAATGAATGGCTTCTTCATGATGTGATCCTCCCACGAGCTAATCCGCGTTAAGTCGGCAGATGTTTTCTGGATAAAAAATGTGCTTCTTGTCATATTTTAGCATAGCCAGGTGCTCAATTCATGGGAAAATAGTGGCAAAAAACCTCTCCGCAAATCAACGAAGGGTAATCATGATCCCCTTTCGGGATGCGAAGAGGCCTATTTGGATTTTTCCAACGGAGTGATCCTTTATTTTTTTGAGGCGTATTTCCGCATATCGAATGCTACGGCTGCTACAATGATGGCCCCCTTGATAATAAGCTGCCAGTAAGGGCCGACACCAATGAACGTCAAGCCGTAGTTAATGACTGTGAAAATCAGCACCCCTGCCATCACGCCAGGGACTGTACCGATCCCGCCTGTGGTCGATACTCCGCCTACGACGCAAGCCGCGATCGCATCCAGCTCGTACATATTTCCGTAGTTGTTGGTTGCGCCGCCGGTTCTGGCCGCTTCCAATACCCCTGCAAGGCCATAGAGCGCACCGGCAATTGAATAAATGATGATCAGATATTTAGTTACATTGATCCCGGATACCCTTGCCGCTTGCTCATTTCCGCCGATGGCGTACATGTTCTTGCCGAGACGCGTCTTATTGAACAGCACCCATACGATAATACTTACGGCTATAGCGATTAAAACGATAAATGGGATCTTGAAATCGCCGCTCCCGAAGCTTCCCGAACCGATCCTCGTAAAGTCTTCGCGAAGCCCGCCGATCGGTTGAGATTGATTCGGATCGGTATCGAAATACAGGGAGTTAATCCCGTATATGGCTACCATCGTACCGAGCGTTGCGATAAATGGCGGAACCTTAAGCTTGGAGACGATAATTCCATTGATCATGCCAAAGATCAGACCGACAACGATGGCAATCAAAATCGGCCAAACCAACCAAAGCTGCGGGAGATCCGGGAAGAAACGCCGCGGATAGTCCTCTACCTGAAGCATGGAAGCCGAAATGACGGCTGTGAGTCCCACCATCCGGCCTGCAGACAGGTCGGTGCCCCCGGTAATGAGAATGAAAGCTACACCAAGCGCAATAATGACACGGGTTGAAGATTGAACCAAAATATCGCGGAACGTGTTGATGCCGATAAAGTTAGGATTATAAATGGCAATTCCAATGACCAGCACCGCAAGCACGATATAAATGGCGTTTTGAGACACAAAGCCTTGTATTTTTTTAATATTTACATTCATGATTTTATCCTCCTTCTCATTCCGTTAATGCTGGGCAGCCAGACGCATAACTTCTTCTTCCGTAGCCTGGGCTCTGTCAAGGATTCCCGTGAGCCGGCCTTCGGACATGACCATCACTCGATCAGACATGCCTAGCAGTTCCGGCATTTCGGATGAAATCATGATAATGCTCTTGCCTTGCTTTGCCAGATCCGCAATGAGTGTATAAATCTCGTATTTTGCGCCGACGTCGATCCCTCTTGTCGGTTCATCCAATAGCAGAATGTCAGGATCGGTAAGCAGCCAGCGGGCGAGCAGCACTTTCTGCTGATTGCCCCCGGACAGATTCATAATGAGCGTCTTCGGTGTCGGCGTCTTTGTGCGCAGCTTTTCCACCATCTTGTTGACTTCTTCTTTCTTTCGCTTTTCATTAAGCAAAAAATAAGGGGTCACATAACGTTTCATATTAGCGATCGCCCCATTCTCGTGCACGGACAGCACTGGGAATATCCCTGTCGTACGCCGCTCCTCGGTAAGCAAGGCCAAGCCATGCTTCTTGGCATCCTCAGGGCTTGTAATCTTGACCTCCTTGCCGTTAATCAAGACACTTCCCAACGAGATTGCCCGCAATCCGAACAGTGCTTCGACCAGCTCGGTCCGCTGTGCGCCTACCAGGCCGCCGATCCCGAGAATTTCGCCTTTGCGGAGCTCGAAGCTAATATCCTTGAACGATTTCGGCTCCGGCGAGGTCAAGCCCTCAACCTTCAGGATGACGCCGTTCGGAACGTTGAACCGGTCAGGGAAGCGCTGCGTCAAATCGCGGCCGACCATTTTCGAGATAATCAGATCGGTCGTCAACTCGCTTGCCGGCCAGGTACCGATTTTTTTTCCGTCCCGCATAATCGTGACGTCATCGGAGATTCTGAGAATCTCCTCCATTTTGTGAGAAATATAAATGATAGACACGCCGCGCTTCTTCAAATCATTGATGATTCGGAACAAGTGCTCTACTTCGACTCCTGTCAGGGAGGAAGTAGGTTCGTCCATCACGATAATTTGCGAATTAAAGGAAACCGCCTTGGCAATTTCGATAGACTGTATTTTTGAGACCGACAGTTTTCCGACGAGTGTATCCGGGCTCAAATCAATATCTAGTTGCTTGAACAGATCTTCCGTGTCCTTGTACATCTTCTTATGGTTGACGAATTTGACCGGTCCCCAGCCCATCATCGGAAACCGTCCGAGCCAGATGTTCTCCATCACATTCCGGAAAGGTACCGGGTGGAGCTCCTGGTGAATCATCGATACCCGATGCCTTAATGCATCGCTGGAATTGTTAATCTCAACTTTCTCGCCGTTAATTTTTATTTCGCCGTCATCCTGCTTATAAATCCCGAACAAGCATTTCATCAAAGTCGATTTCCCGGCTCCATTTTCCCCCATCAGGGCATGAACGGTCCCCGGTCTGACTTGTAAAGTAACGCCGTCAAGCGCTTTGACACCGGGAAACTCCTTTGAGATTCCGATCATTTCCAATGCATATTCCTGTTCTGACACTTGTTTCGCCCCCTAGCAAGGTTAATCGTACAGAGGCACAGTCCTGCTTCTCCTCCAGACTCCATTCCAATAAATAAAGGAGGTCCGAACCGTCCGGTACGAACCTCCCATTGCTCAGCTGATTATGAGAAGTCCTGCTGCAAGTGCAGCGGCTTATTTGAAATCGGCTGCATTTTCTTTCGTCACTTTTTGATAAGGAATCCATACGTACTGGTTATCCGTAATTTCAAAGCCTACACTATCCTTATTCACTTCACTGCCCTTAGCCAGCAGGGAGGCCAGCACTACAGCTGCCTTGCCTTGGTTCTCGGCATCGTTCAGCACCGTACCCAGCATGGTTCCTTGCTCTAGGGCCTGAAGTGCCGGCGCAGTTGCATCTACACCGACAACCGGCATGAATTTGTCGCCTGCGAAATACCCCGCTGCTTTCAATGCTTCAATGGCACCAAGCGCCATATCGTCGTTATTGGCAAATACAGCTTCAATCTTGTCGCCGTTGGCGGCGAGGAAAGCAGCCATTTTTTCTTGTCCCTTAACGCGGTCCCACATCGCCGTGTCTTCCGCTACCTTCTCCACCTTGATCCCGGCATCCTCAACCGCCTGGATCGAGTATTGAGTGCGAAGCTCAGCATCCTGATGCCCTGGCTCGCCCTTCAGCATGACATATTGCAGCACACCGTCTCCGTTCTTGTCCGCCGAAGGATTGGCATTCCAGTAATCCACAATGATTTGGCCGGACAGGGTGCCTGACTCTTCAGCTCTGGCGCCCACATAATACACCTTATCCCATTTCTTCATATCCTCCGGCAACGGCTCGCGGTTCAGGAAGACCACCGGCGTATCCTTCGCTTTGGCTTTATCGATAATGACGCCGGCGGCTGTACGGTCAACCGGGTTAACAATCAAGGCATTCGTCTTCTTCGTAAGGAACAGGTCAATCTTATCGTTCTGCGTCGGCTGCGAGTTCTGGCTGTCTACGATATCCACCTTGGCAATGCCGCTTGCATTTTTCTCAATCGCGTTGCGGACACCGGTCATAAAGGTATCATCAAATTTGTAAATCGCTACACCGATGTTGGTCTCGCCGTTTCCTCCGCTGGACTTGTCTCCGCTCCCGGAGCATCCTGTCAGGGTGGCGCCCAGCAATGCCGCCGCCATGAGTGCAGTTCCGATTTTTTTCATGTTTTGACCTCCTGATTATTTTCTCTTTCAATTTGGATACGCTTTCATTATGCAGGCTTTTCCGGCTGCTGCGAATCAAATATTCTGAGATGTTTTATGAAAATTCTACTGTGATCAATTATTTGACAAAGGGAAATAACAGCTTCTGATGCTCCGGCCACAGCATATTATCCAGATCGATCAGTTTGGTATCCGTAGGAATCTTATCGTCAAGCCGTTCGCCCCGGGCTGCCTTGACAGCCGCTGCTACCGCCATGTAGCCGTTATTGAACGGATTCTGAACCACCATGGCTTGAACCGTCTCCTCCTGGAGCAGTTCCAGCATTTCTGGAGGATTGTCAAAAGCAATCATTTTAAAACGCGGGCCAAGTCCCGCTTCCTCCACGGCTCTTCCCGCCCCGATCGACGATTCAGCACTGAGCGACACAAGCCCGGTCAATCCAGGATGCTGCCTAATCATTTCGCGGGTTAGCCTGTACGCCAGTTCCTCATCTGATCCGCAATACAGCACATCCACAATCCGAATGCCCGGAAATCGGGCGGCATAGTCCATAAAGCCTTCCTCCCGCTGATCCGCATTTCTCGCGCCTTGCACAAAGTTCACGATGCCGATGTCTCCTTGACCGCCAGTCAGCTCCATAAGACGCTCGGCTGCCTTTTGACCGGCTTCGTAATTGTTGGTACCGACATAGGTCTTTACCTTCGTGGAGGCCACCTCGGAGTCCATGGAAATGACCGGGATATCGTAATAGGAGGTTCGATCCGTCACTTGGCCCAGAGCCTCATAATCGCTTGCGGCCAAAATAATCGCATCCGGCCGTCGGGCAATGGAGTCCTCCATCAGCTGAATTTGTCCTTGAATATCATTTTCATTCTCCGGAGCAAGCACATTCAGGCTGACATTATATTCCTTGGCGGCAACTTCAGCCCCCATCTGGATCGTGCTCCAATAATCGCCCCGGTTCATCTTGACGATCATATCAATTACAATAGTATCTTCATCATTGGGCAGATCTCCGGCACCCGTACAGGCCGCAGTTATGATTAACAGTGAGATCGCGAATCCAGTCCTGAATAAGTGTGATAACTGCTTCATTCTTACATGCCCCCTTCGCGGGAATTAGAGTCTTGTACGGTCAGCGGCAAGGTAATCGTCACCGTCGTGCCCTCCTCCGGCTCGCTCTCATAATGCAATCCATAAGGCTTTCCGTAATAGAGCCCAATTCGCTCCTGCACATTGTTGACTCCCACCCCGGAGCCGCTTTCACTGCGAAGCTTGCCTGCCTTCAGTCCGGCAAGTCTCTCCTTGTCCATCCCTACTCCATTATCGGAAATCACGATGTTCAGAAGATCTCCTTCTCTGAGCGTACGGATACGGATCAAGCCCGGCTCTGGCGACGGCTCGATTCCGTGTTGAATCGCATTTTCCACAATCGGCTGGAGGATCAGCTTCAAGGTCAATGCATCCAGAATGTCCTCTTCCGCCTCTATCTCATAGCGGAATTTATTTTTGAAGCGGATATTTTGAATAATCAAATAATGCCGGACATGCTCCAGCTCATCCCGAAGCGGGATAATATGATCCCCCTTACTCAGGCTGATCCGGAAGAAGCGTGACAAGGAGGTAATCGTCGTTACTACCTCTTCGTTCCGTCCGAGCTCCGCCATTCGGGTAACCGAATTGAGCGTGTTATAAAGAAAATGCGGATTAATCTGCGATTGCAGCACATCAAGCTCGCTTTTGCGCTTTGCTTCCTGCTCGTTAATAATCTGATCCATCAGTTCCCGGATCCGCCGAAGCATCAGATTAAAGCGCTTGGACAGCTGCTCTACCTCATAAGCCCCGCTGACATACACATTGGTTCCGAAATCACCCCGCTCCACCATCTGCACCGAACGTTCCAGGCGCTGAATCGGCTGGGATATTTTCGCGGACACATAAATATTGACAGCCATAATGATAACAATCGCAACCAAAAGAAACCCGTATAGAAATTGGCTCAATTCCTGACGGGTCGTCAAGAACTCATCCGCATAGGCAACCCCGACAATTTTCCATCCTGCCGGCCTCACCGTCTGTATCGTAATCAGGCGCTTCTCGCCATCCAGATTGTCCATATAACTGCCATAGGAATAGTTAAGAACCGGCTCCAGATTTTCATATTTCAACCCGGCATAGATCAGTTGCTGCTGCGGATGGTAGACGATATTCCCCACATTATCGATGATATAGACGTAACCCTTCTTGCCCAGACTTACCCGCTGGCTCAGTTCGTCAATGGTCCGGAAATTGAAGTCCATGACCAGAACCCCTTGCTTCTCTTGCGCCCCGTCATTATATTGAACAAGCTTGCTCATCGATACGACCCACCGGTAATCCGATTTGAACAGGTTCTGAATGTGCGGAGGCGAAAATTGCAGGCTGTTCGGGTATTGGAGAGCCGATTCGAACCAGTTCTGCTCGGTCAGCTTTGTATTTTTGCGCATCCCATTAGTAGGCAGATTTCGCACAAGCTCCCCTTCCTGCGTGAAGAGAGCCATCGTCACTAGATCCTCCCGGGTGCTCAGAATAGTCTCCATCTGATCTCCCAGCCTGACATCGCCATGGAGATTCGGAGATTGCTGAATCCGCTTCTCGGCCACCGTGAACACATCCTGCATCCCGCCGACATACAGCTCCAGATTGGCATTCACCTGCTCGATGATCTGCCCCAGATTCATGTAAGCATTCTCTTCCGCCGTTCGGGCAGACCGCTCAACAAGCAGCACGCTAACCAGAACCACGGCGACAATAGTCACGGTCACAGAAGACATCGAAATCAGCACCTGAATCTTGCGGAAATGGAAATTCCGAATTGCTTTGCCGATATAACGCAGCCAGCTCATAACGGCTGGACTCCATTCCGGAATTCTTTAGGCGAGATTCCGAATTTCTTGCGGAAGCAAAAGCTGAAATAATTCGGGTCTGCAAACCCGACATGCTCTGCAATTTCAAAGGACTTCATGTCCGTGGTCAGAAGCAGATGCTTCGCCGCCTCCATTCTTAAGCCCATCAAATAATTCACGAAGGTTGTCTTCGTTTCCTTTTTAAAAATATTGCTGAAATATCCGGTGCTGATGTGGAGCTGCTTGCATACTTTGCCGATGGAAAGCTCGCTGTCCTGATAATGCTCATTCATGAACTGCTTGGCTTCCTCTACCAGCTTCTGATAGCCCGTCTGCCGCTCGCTCGCAATGGATCGCTTCAAGGTGAAGCAAATTCCCGTAAACCATCCCTTGGCTTCGGCCGAATGATTCAGCCGGGAGAACTGCCCCAGGAAAGCGCCCGCTTCTCCGAACAACGCCTCCAGATTTTCATGCATCTCCTGTGCGGCCTTAACCACAGCAGTCAGCATCAGAAGCAGGTATGCTTGCAAATCCTGATCTGTAGTCCGGCTATCCAGCAATCCGTTAAACAATCCGTCCAGCAATTGTTCAAGCTCCTCATCGCTTCCAAGCTTCAGACAGCGGATTAGTTCTCTTTCCTTTTCTTTATCAAAGGTGAAGGGGACAACCTGCCTCATCTCTACATCATCAATCCAGATGACCTTGTTGTTGCCTAGTATAAGCTGGTAATCCAGTGCCCGCATCGCATCCTGATACGAGGAATTGAGGTTGCTAAGCTCCTTTACTGCCGAACCCGCTCCGATGGTCAGGGTCAGCTTCAAGTAGCGTTCAGCCGTATAACGGATCTCTTCAAGCAGCTTCAGCGTCTTGCTTGTCATCTCTTCATGATCCTGGCTTTCGAATACAGCCAGAACAATGACCGCATTGAGATGAATGAATACAAGAGACTTGGAGCAACGGCGCACCAGCTCTTCAGCGACATTCAACACGGCAAACAGCTGGAGCTCGGGATCCTTCTCCTGAATCTCATCTCTATGAATGACAGCAACCATATACCCTTCGCCCTGCAGATCCAGATCATACTGGCTGCATTTCTCAAGGATTTCTTCCCTGCCCAGCGAATGGCTAACAAGACTGCTCAGGAACAAACTGCGCAGGACCGGGAGATTTCGGTAATAATGCTCTTTGAGCTGCTGGATATCCTCCCTCGCCTGGCGCTGTTGATCCAGCCTGTCCTTCACTTTATCGAGCACGGCACACAATTCCCCGGCAGAGAAGGGCTTGAGCAGATAGTCGTCAATGCCAAGCGAAACCGCTCGCTGAGCATATTCGAATTCCTCAAATCCGGTTAAAATAACTATTTTCGTGTCCGGGTATACCGATCGGATCCATTCCGACAGCTGAAGACCGTTCATGAATGGCATCTGAATGTCTGTCACCACGATGTCAGGCAAATATTTCTCGACCAGCTCCATGGCTTCTCTTCCATTTTCAGCCGTATCTACCACCTCGCAGCCGATACTCTGCCAATCTATCAAACTCAGCAATCCTTCTCTTACATCGACTTCGTCATCCACCAGCAACAGCTTGTACATCCGAATCAACCTTCTTCATCTAGGATTCTCACTCATTTCCAACAACCGATTCTACCCGATACTTGCATTTTTGTAAACGGTTTCTAAACGCTGCTGCTGCTTCTGATCCACGACCTTGGTCCAGTTTCATTTTCCGTCCCTGGTCTATTTAAGTATTCCAAGTATTTCGATACCATGTTAATATCAAATGGAACAGACCATTTGGGAATTGTTAACCAATTATAATGTGGGTGTGGAATAAATATGAACAATGAACAAACCAAACAAATTTATGTCTTACTCAGCAATCCCAATACCGTCGTCGCTAAAATGATTGGCTTTTACACCAGAGCCCCTTATAATCATGCATCCATTGCGTTCGATTCGGAGCTTAGAGAAATGTACAGCTTCGGCCGCAAGCATCCGATGCTTCCGATCCTGGGCGGCTTTGTTAAGGAAAACATTAATTCCCGCGTCTTCGATAAGGCTTCCTGCGCAATATACAGCTGTACGGTCAGTGAATCTATATACCATCAAATGAGAGACTACGTCCGTCAATTCGAAGAAAACAAGGACTTATACAGCTATAATTTCCTTGGCATCCTCGGCGTCGTGCTTAACATGGAGCTTGGAGGAAAAAATTCCTTCTTTTGCTCCCAGTTTGTAAGCAGCGTGTTTCAGAATGCAGGCATGCAGCTGTTGGACAAATCCGCTTGTTTGACTACGCCTGACGATTTGTCTACTTGCTCCTGCCTGAAGCTTCATTTCCGCGGCTCGCTGAACCACTACCGGGATAGATATTGCCATTCCAAGGCCGGATACGCGTTGCAGGAAATAACCCTGCTCCCGGCTAAAGCCAATTAATCTCCGCAGAAATGATAAAAGGATCATCCGTCGGAAGCGAACTTCCACAGATGATCCTTTTTAAACGAAATTTGAAATTACCCTTGTACTCTTTTACTCAAATGATAGCCTGCACTCACAAAACCGCAGCGTTCATAAAAAGGCTTGCTGGAAAAGCTGCTCTCCCGGGCAACCGAAACATGCAGCTGTGAGCTTCTGCGCACAGCGCCCCAGCGTTCGGCCTCGTCCAGCAGACGTCGCCCTATCCCCTGTCCCCGATGTTCATCATCGACGATCAGAGCTGTAATCAAAGTTACAGGTTTACTCATATCATGTGTCTGATGCTGCTTAAGAAATACCGTACCTACCACCTTGCCATCCAATTCGGCAACCAGACAGGACATCTGCTCATGATTTTCCAGCATGGCAAGCCGCTCCTTCAATACATTGACCGTTGTCGGATAACGCAACTGCCGCATCAATGGAATCATGTACTGCACATCTGCGCAGGAACTTCTTCGAATCACCAGGACAGGACTGCAAACCTGACTACTCAATGGGACCACTCCACCTTTTGATATACTTGCCGCAGTTCTCCAAAAACTGCGGACTAGGGTAACAATCATGGGTCGTTACGAACCAAAAATAGCTTTACTCCTATTCTCCTGCTAGAGGAGCCTAAATGCAAGTACATAATTACGAAATTCGCTAGAATTCGACAAGTTATTACAAATTATTTAAAACTTTGTCTAAATGTGAGTTCAAAAAGTCAGCTTTTCAGCACCGAGAAGGTTGCGGGAACCCGAAGAAGAAGGAACGGAGTGTAGGCAGAACCTACATAGTACCGGACTTCTAGGGTGAACGCAAGATTCGATGTCGAATCAACCCCTTGGAATACTTCGTGATCAAAAGATGACTTTTTGAACAACCTCTAAATGTGAGTTCAAAACGTCAGCTTTTCAGCACCGAGAAGGTTGCGAGAACCCGAAGAAGGAGGAACGGAGTGTAGGCAGAACCTACATGAGTACCGGACTTCTAGGGTGAACGCAAGATTCGATGTCGAATCAACCCCTTGGAATACTTCGTGATCAAAAGATGACTTTTTGAACAACCTCTTCGAAGGATTCGACCTGTTTCAGCCTCTGCAAAAAGTCTCTCGTCTCTGTCTCATCCCCGCTCAGTGTTTGAATTCCGGTCATCCATTCGTTCCATTGGACCTCGATGAATGCCGTCACCTCGCGCAGTCTCCGGGAATAGCCTTGGGCATAATATTCAATAAGCCCTTGGCCAGCTTCCTCCACGGCATCCTGAAGCACAACAGCAAGCGGCTGTTCTAAAGCCTGTCTTAACTCGCGTCTTCCACCCCCTTCAAAGAATAATTTCGAGCTCTTGAAGTAGCTATCATAATCTGCCGCTGCCAAGCTGTGTTCAAGTCTTCTCTTCATGAGAGAAGGGGTGTCCCAGGGACTCCTGTGCTCGGTTATAAATACAGGGGCATCTTCAAGCTCGAGGATGAGCTCGTCTAGCCCGCCTTGGATGTGGCTCGACATCAAGCTCTCGCATTTCTTTTCCAACCGCAACGAGGTGGCTTGGAGTTCCCTTTCCAGTTCTATAGAGAGCTGGCTCAACCAGCCGTGAAAAGAAGCGCCGAATCTGGCCCGCTTCGATCCCGCTTCCTCGGACAGCAAAGAGGGATGAAAAAATTCCTGGAATAAATCCCCTGCGTACAGCTTCAGGCGGTTCCTCGCATGGAAAAGCAATTCTTCCGCCTCCTGCCTGAGCTCGGGAAGACGAATCCCGCGCGCAAGCTTGGCTGTAAAAGCCGACACCGCCTTCGAGTCTTCCTGCAATCTTGCAAGCTTCTCTTCGCGCTGCTCCCGGCTGTGTTGCAGTGCCAGCTGCCATTCTTTCGCCTGCGCAAGAACAGTTTGCAGCTCTCGGGAGGCCGATTCCAGTGCCAGATGGGTAAGCTGACGGTTGATGAAAGTATAGAAGGTCTGCTCGAATACCGTTAATCCCGAAGCATCCAACAGGGAGGAATCCCCTCTCTCCTTGGCCTGGCGGGCAAGCTTGCTGGAGAGGGCGAAAACCTGCGGTTCAGTTATGCCTGCCCGGATCAAGCCTTCTTTAACATAGCCGGTTACTTCATCAAGCTCCTGGCTGGATGAAGCAAGATCTGCCGCGTTGACGATAAAGAACATTTTGTCTAAAGCGAAGCTGCCCTTCACTCTGCCAAGATGAGTTAAAAACTGCCGGTCCACTCTGGAAAAGGCATGATTATAATACGTTACGTAGAGCAAAGCATCGCATTGCTTCATATATTCAAAGGTGACTCCGGTATGCCGCGCATGAATGGAGTCGGCCCCCGGCGTATCGACGATGGTCAGTCCTTGTTCAGTCAATGGACAGCTATAGTAGAGATCCATCCACTCTACAAAGCAGGCTTTGCCCTCCTGAGCTGCGTAAGCGGCAAACTCCTCGATATCCGTTAACTGCTGTGTCCCTAATTTCCCCTCATGTGCTTCCCACTGAGATGCCGCGGCTTTCAGGAAGGTGTAATGGGTTCTTCCCGGTGCAGGAATCTCTTCTGGCTTAAGCCGAGCCACTTCCTCTCTCCACCGATTCGCTTTCCACTTGCCGAGCTGAAGCGCCTCATAAGAGTGGGCGAGATCGGCCTGCATCGCTTCCGCCGACTTGAAGGCGATGCAGGCCTCCTTGTGCGCCCGACCGGATGGGGGCGCAACAATGCGCGTAATCGCCGCCGTTGTCGGATGCGGCGATACAGGCAGGACGAGTTCGCCGAGCAGGGCGTTGGCGAACGAGGATTTGCCTGCGCTGAAGGCACCGAACAGCGCAATCGTGTAGCGGCCCTCGCGCAGCTGGGCCGCCCGGGCGCGAAGCTCCCTCACACCCGAGCCGAAGGCCGGGTAGGGAGCGAGCGCCTCCGCCGCCGCAGCCAGCTGTGCTGCTGCGGCGTGCAGCCGTTGCCGGCCCGTCGCGTCGGTGGCCGGCAGGGCCGTGCCTGCGCCCGCCGCGCGAGGCTGCGGCACGGGCGTCGGCGCCTGCGGCTGCCGCT
>NZ_JAHLQJ010000008.1 GCF_018919145.1 Paenibacillus brevis | reverse complement strand
AGCTCCTTTCGCATGTAGCTCTGAAATAGTGGTTTCTCACCTTCTATTTTAACCTACGATTTGCGAATAGGGGCTGTACTACGTTCATCATAACTACATGCGTAAGACCTATTCTCATCCGGTTGACCGACCACCGTCATGCCGTGAAATTTCGCGCCCTGGGAGCCGCGCGCTCTGTGCGAGGTGTACGCATGCTTACTTGGGAGGGATATTCAGTATCTACAGGAATAACCCTTGCTCTGTGGGAGTGTTGATATTGGGGCATATCCAATGATGATGCAGTGTTGCACATTTACTGTTTGTAATGCATCAGGCATCATTATGCTATGCTGAATGAACGAGCCTGTAGGTCAGGCAAGTGATTCTGGCCATTCTGCCACGTACGGAGGGAGAGCTACTATAGTGCATCTGGCACTATAAATGTCAAACCAATAACCTGCGTAGGAAGGGTATAAGTGTGAAGGTTGGTGCAGAAACGAAGTGGTCGCCTTTGCGAGTGGATTTCTTCCTTGTCAGAACTTATTACAATCAGAGAAAATCCGCGAGCAACAGCGATCGAAAGCAACCTTCACACGTTACCCCCGGAACGCAGAATCAATCTTTAGATGGTTATATACGCTGCAGAATTGCAAGAATCTGCGGTAATGGACGCAAAAAGAGAGCGCCCGACGGCTTCGCGATCATCGGAGCAACTCTCTTTGCTAATCCCTTTTGATTAAAACTGCTTGCTTCTTACTTCGAAAATGGCGAACTTCAGATAATGGCCTTCGTCCACGCCAAGAATCTGCGGGTGATCCTTGCCGGCAGCACGCCATTCTACAAGGCGCAGAATCTTGCCCGCGTCAGCAGCCGCCTCTTGAATCGTCTCCAGAAAAAGATCAGGACGCATATGGTATGAGCAGCTGGCAGTCACCAGATAGCCGCCCTCATTCACCAGCTTCATGCCGTGCAGATTGATATCCTTATACCCCCTGCATGCGCCCTTAACCGCTCCGCGCGTCTTGGCGAAGGCAGGCGGATCCAATATGACGACATCCCAGGTTCTGCCGCCTCCGGCCGTCATCGGTACCGAGGTGTCAGCCTTATCACTTCCCGCTGCCCGAAGGCTCCGCTCATTCAAGCCTTTAACCTGACTGCGCAAATATTCAAACGCATCGGCAACCACAAATTCGACGCGATCCTGGAAGCCGTTCAGCTCCGCATTTTGGCGAGCACTCTCAATCGCATGCTCGGAAATGTCCAGACAGGTAACCTTTTTGGCGCCGTATTTGCAAGCATGAAGCGTGAAGCTGCCCGTATGCGAGAAGCATTCCAGCACGGTTGCCCCGTCCCAATAAGGAAATGTTACCTCCTTGCCATTCCGGTTAACCGGGGCAGTACGCACGGATCCATCCTCACTAGGGATCTCTTGGAGTTCAATCCCGCTCTTTGCTCCCCAGCCCGTCATAAGCGGGGCAGTCGACGCCCGGTTCTCGCGCTGGTCAAAAAAGTAACCGGTCTTCTGTCCTTGCTCAATGTCAACTGAAATGAGCAAGCCGTTCTCTTTTACCGTCACAAAGCGAGGCGGATTGCCGTAGATCGGCCCCTTGACCTGCTCCAGCCCCTCCATTTCCCGGACCGGCACATCGCTGCGTTCATATATCCCTGCAGGGTTCATGACCGAGACAAGCGCTTCTACGATGCTATCCCTGCAACGATCCATCCCGAGGGTCAAAATTTGTACCACGAGCACCTCGCCGAACCGGTCTACAATCAGGCCTGGCAGGAAGTCCGCTTCTCCATAGACAAGGCGGTATGCATCGTCCGCCACAAAACGGTTTCGGTGCAGCAGACATTCGCGGAATCTGTGCTCGAAAAAGGCGGTATCCATCGCCTCCAATTCCAGATACGATACAGCACGCACCGTAATCTGCGAGGCAGGATTGTAATAGCCCGTCGCCAGAAAACGCTGGCGATAGTCCATGATCCGCACCAGACTCCCCGGCTGCGGCTCCCCTTCAACCCGTTCAATCTCATTATTATAAATCCAGGGATGTCCCTGTTCCAATCTTTTCTTTCGAGCTTTATGCAAAATTACCGATGCCACACGCTTCAACTCCGTTCATCCTACTTCAAATCTGATTCTGATAAGAATCCGCCTTTATTCCTGCTGCTGCAACAGGGGTAGCCGCATTCGACACCGGTTAGCATGCAGCCATCCCCCCTGACATAAGCTTAGATATAACTTGTACATCCAGGAGGTATTTCCTTGGTACGCGACATCATTTTTCCTGTAACCTTCGGTCTGGCCCTTTTCCTGTTCGGAATGAAGCTAATGGAGGCCGCGCTGCAGGCCTGGGCAGGCCCCCGGCTCATAGCCGGACTCCGGACCTCAACCAAGACGCCCTTGACCGGCATGCTATCAAGCACTGTCGTAACGGCCTTGCTTCAGAGCAGTACTGCCGTGACCGTGATGACCATCGGGCTCGTAAATGCCGGCCTGCTCAGTTACGCGCGCACACTGGGAATCATTCTAGGGGGCAATATCGGCACCTGTCTGACCACTGAACTGATCGCCTTGAATATATCGCGCTGGGGACCTGTGCTGGCCGTAGGCTCTATCATCCTATGGATCGCTAGCGTCTTGACGGAAGAATTTTCGCCGCGAGCCGCGATCGCCGTCTGGAGCCACCTGCTTCGCCCGCTGCAGCTTGGCGCACTGGTACTCCTTGGCTTCAGCCTGATCCTGATTGCCATCGCCTGGATGCAATCGATAGGTCCCGCGCTGGAAGCGCGCGGGGTCATCGACTGGCTACTCGGGCATGCCGGAGACAGCCTGCTGTGGGGCGCTGCGGCAGGCGCGGTCATCACCGCGCTTATTCACAGCAGCGCCGCCGCCATTGCGATGACCATGGGGCTTACCGCCACCGGCGTACTTCCGGTGCCGTTCGGGATCGCTATGGTCATCGGCGCAAATGTGGGGACCTGCGTCACGGCCGTGATCGCCGCCATCGGCGGCACAAGATCCGGCCGGTTTGTGGCCTGGTCCCACGTATTGCTCAATGTTGCCGGCGCTGTACTGTTTCTGCCGCTTGCCCCGCTGCTGGCCGAGGCAAGTGCCTGGATCTCATCCGATCCGGCAGCACAAATCGCGCATTCCCAGACCATCTTCAATGTGGTCTGCTCCATGCTGGCCCTGCCCGTCTGTTACCTGCCCTTGTGGAGCAGGCTGGACAAGAACATGGTTCCCCCCGGGACATAGGTAGCTAGAGCTGAACACCAAGCATGACCAGCGCCTTTTCCAGAATAAAATCATTATTATCATAGCCAAATTTCATTTGGTTCTCCAAAGCCTCTTCCGGAGAATACCAGTCGACACTGCGAATCTCCTCCAGTTGGGGCTTCAACTCTCCGCTCTGATACTCCACCAGATAATAATGCACTTCTTTATTCACTGCTCCATGCGCCGGATGCCGGTAGGTATAAGCAATAATGTCGATCAGCTCATTGATCCGGCCATTGACGCCCGTTTCCTCTTTGATCTCACGAAGAGCAGTCTGCTCTACAGTCTCACCGGGTTCCCGTTTGCCCTTGGCATACGATATCCGGCCGTAGCGATCCCGAATCAACTGAATCCGCAGCTCGCCCGCTTCCCGCCAATACACAATGCCTCCTGCGGATATTTCTGTCTCCGGCATCTCTGCTCCCTCCTGGCCTTACCTGACTCCAGAACCATCCCGGCTCCGGGTCCTGATTGGCAACAAGGACTTCAGCCTACCCGGGCTGAAATCCCTGTAAATTCAACTTATATATCTTATTTACACAAAATCCGCCTAAGCCAAAGCTTGCGTAACGGCTTGATCCATTACACGCACGAGACGGCCTTCGCTTGTGTTAGCGTCCGCTTTCGTTACCTGAACACGGCAGAGCTTACCGGTCAGGTCCTGCGATCCCTCAAAGCAAATCTGCAGATAGTTATCGCTGAAGCCGGCCACATAACCGGCGCCCCAAGCGCCCTTTTCATCGCGCTCCGGGATGACCTCAAGCACTTGACCAACGAATTTCTCCGCATAGGAAAGCTGCATTTGCTCGGAAAGGTCAATCAATTGCTGAACTCTGGCATTTTTAACTTCCTCGTCAACCTGGTCTTCCATGCGCGCTGCCGGGGTTCCGGTCCGTTTCGAGTATGGAAATACATGCATCTCCGAGAAGCCGATCCGTTTGATGGCCTCGAAGCCTTCCTTGAACAGCTCGTCACTCTCACCCGGGAAGCCAACGATCAAATCGGTTGTAATCGCCACCTCTGGCATGAAGGCACGGATCTTCGCAATCTTTTCCTCAAATTCTTCAATGGTGTATTTCCGTCTCATCCGCTTGAGAACCTCATTGCTTCCGGCCTGAAGCGGGATGTGGAAGTGACGACACATCTTGGACGAATGCTTGAGCACCTCAAGCATCCGGTCATCGATCTGGCTCGCTTCAATGGAGCTGATCCGGATCCGACCCAACCCCTCAATCTTATCAAGCTCCCATAACAAATCGGCAAGACTGAAATCCTCCAGATCATCGCCGTATCCGCCAGTATGGATGCCCGTCAACACAATTTCATTATAGCCTGCGGCTACCAGCTGCTTGGCCTGGGATACAACGTTCTTCGGATCACGGCTTCGCGACAATCCGCGCGACCACGGAATAATGCAGAATGTACAGAAGTTATTGCAACCCTCCTGAATTTTGAGGAAGGCGCGGGTATGATCCGCAAAGCCCGGCACATCAAGCTCTTCAAACTCCCGGGTCTTCATGATATTGCGGACAGCATTAATCGGACGGCGCTGGGCTTGCAATTCCTTCACATACGGGATGATTTTGTCGCGATCCTGCGTACCGACAACCAGATCCACACCCGGGATATCCAGGATTTCTGCAGGCGAGGTCTGGGCATAGCAGCCCGTTACTGCCACAATTGCATCCGGATTTCTGCGAATGGCACGGCGAATAATCTGCCGGCTCTTCTTATCTCCGGTATTCGTTACCGTACATGTATTGATCAGATACACGTCGGCGGTCTGTTCAAAATCCACCTGTTCATAGCCTTCATTTTTAAACATCTGCCAGATTGCTTCGGTATCATAGAAATTGACCTTGCAGCCCACAGTATAAAATGCAACGGATGCCACGTCACATCCCCCCCATTTCTCCAGATTCATACATGATGCATGTCAGGGCAGCCATTCCCGCTGTCTCCGTTCTTAAAATCCGCCTTCCGAGCGAAGTGGATACGGCCCCTGCTTCCTCCGCCTCCTGGATTTCCCGTTCCGAAAATCCGCCTTCCGGCCCAACCACAACGGCAACACGGCACTTCTTCTCCCGCGGTGTTGCTTCAATCAAGGGGCGAAGCACATCTCTAAGCCCGCCGCCGTCTTCCTTCTCATAGCAGATGCATACCAGATCATAGGTATCCAATCGACGGAGCAATTCTTTCCATGAGATTGGAGTCTCTACAGCAGGAATTACACTGCGGTGTGATTGCTCAGCCGCTTCCTTGGCGATTTTACGCCACCGGGCTATCCGCTTCTCTTCCTTCTTGCCATCATACTGTACAACTGTCCGTTCCGAGATACAGGGCAGAAACCCATCTACACCAATCTCCGTACATTTTTGAATGACCGTCTCCATTTTGTCGCCCTTCGGCAAGCTCTGGACAAGTGTGACTTTTATCCAGGGCTCGCCTTTCTGCTCAAGCAATTCAAGGATCTCCGCAAATACTGTCTGCGGCTCCAACGATACAATCTCAACAAGGGCATCACGGGATACACCGTCACTGACGATGAACTGGTCGCCCGGTCTGGATCTCATAACTTTGCTTATATGGTGGGCGTCTTCACCTGTAATTGTCACAGAACGCTCTCCGAATTGATCGGAACCAATAAAGTACCGCTGCATAATCACCATTCCTTGCACAAAATAAACCAAAATATATCATACAACTTTTATTTTCCGGATTCCAGTGGCGGTTTTAGGGAGAACTCCCCTTTAAGCTCAAATTTAAAAGTCAGCTTTTTGAATTCCTCTCAAGCTCCGAACAGAACACGGAAGAAAATCAGAAAATGCTCGTATAGCGCATTTGCTGCTTCGTACAGCGGCACTATAGTATAGAGCCGAAATGTAGGCACAACCAAAATAATCAAGAAAACCAGGATCGACCATTGCTCAAACCGGTGCAAAATGCCCAGCATCCGGCGCGGCACCAGATCTTCGATGATCCGGTAACCGTCCAGCGGCGGCAAGGGAATAAGGTTGAACAGACACAGAAAGAAGTTCATGACGATAAAAGTGCTGAAAAAGATATGAATCGCCTGCTGCAACTTATCCTCTACCATAAATGGAGATACTACTCCGAACTGCAAAAGCGCTGCATAGATCACCGAGCCGAGCACGGCGAGCAACAAATTGCTCAGCGGGCCGGCAACCGAGACGATAATGCCCATTAAGCGGGGCTTGTCGAAGTTGTCGCGGTTGACCGGGACCGGTCTAGCCCAGCCGAAGCCTGCTATCAACAGCAGGACAATACCGAAAAAATCAAAATGAACCGTCGGATTAAGTGTGACCCTCCCAAGCATCTTGGCTGTAGGATCACCGAACCGATAAGCAAAATAGGCATGAGAAAATTCATGGACTGTAAATGCAATCAGCAGTGTAACCAGATAGAACGGCAGCTCGCTGATTGGCACATACAAGAGTTTATTTAGAAACTCCATTTATTTACCTCTTTCTCGCTACAAATGCAACCCAATCCTCTTCACGGGCTGTCTGCGTGATTTCAAAACCTGCAGCAAGCAGTGCATCTTGCACAGCCTGCTCCTTGTTCTTATAAATGCCTGAAGCAATATAAATTCCGCCTGACTCAAGCGCTTCATAGACATCCTCAATGAATAGCAAAATGATTTCGGCCAAGATGTTGGCCACCACAACGCGAACCGGAAGCTTCACAGATAGCGGGGTATTCACACCTTGCTTCAATACCGACAGCAGATCGCTTTCCACGACCTGAATCCGATCTTCCAGGCCGTTCAGTCTTGTGTTCTCCGCGGCACTGGAGACGGCTACAGGATCCAGATCCAGAGCCAGCACCCGGGAAGCCCCCAGTCTGCATGCCCCTATGGCAAGAATTCCGGAGCCGGTGCCAACATCAATCACTTCGTCTCCTGGCTGTATTACACCTTCTAATGTACGCAAGCACAACGATGTCGTAGGATGTGTGCCTGTGCCGAAGGCCATACCCGGATCAAGCTCGATAATCTGCTCTTGATCTGATTGCGGCGTGTAATCTTCCCAGGTCGGCTTGATGGTCAAGCGATCGGACACCTTTAACGGCTTGAAATATTGCTTCCAGTTATTCGCCCAATCATCCTCGTCAACCTCTCTGACGGAGTAAACAGGCTGTCCGGGATCAATGTCATATTCACGAAGCTCTTCAACCCGCTGCTTGATCTGTTCTGCCACTTCATCCAGAGCAATCCCTTCCGGAAAATAGCCAAGAATCTTCGCCTCTCCCTCCGGAATGTCATTGGGCGGAATTTCAAACCATTGACCGAGCGAGGTATCGCGGGGCTTACTATTATCGACATGCTCTTCTATCGTAACGCCGCCTGCACCTGCCTCATGCAGAAAGTTGGTGATCATCTCCACGGCTTCTTCGGTAGTATGTATTGTAAGTTCATTCCATTTCATCGTAAGTTTTCCTCCTTGAAATCATGCATAAGTTTTATTGTACTATAGACCGGGACATTATCGCAAAAAAAAGCCGGGCATCAGCACCCGGCGCTTTCATTACAATTTTCGCTTTCCTTCCTGTCTAGCATTTGCCCGTTCACTGCGCTCCAAGGCTTCCCAATCCTCCTGATCTGCCAAGTCGTCGGAAAATTCAACGTCTTCATTATATCCTCCGGATCCTCCGGACAAATCGTTCAGGCGTCTATCGGCCGATCCCCTTTTCGTACGCCGATCCTCAGAACTAAATTTGGACATTTTGTACCTTCCCCCTTCACAGATTTGAGTTGCTTGCTAAAAGCTATAGCAGTCCATCCAGGTCCTCGATCAGCCGCAGCGCCTGATGATGAATGCCTTCATCCACAACGGCAGTAAGCAGGATATCCCTTCCGGTTGGCCCTCCTTGCCCGCCATGACTCATACCGCTAGAAGCCGGATCAGCAGCGCTAAGAATCCCTAAGGAGTCTCCGAACTCAACAGCATATCCTTCTCCATAACGGCTGATGCGATCGATAGATACATCTGCCGCCCTTAATGCACGGAGCTTGGCAGCTGCTTCACCAGCTTCCTCAGGGCTTTTGAAATACGCCAGAATATTTTTCTCGCCCATACCGCATTCTGTCCTTCCTTCACTAATGAACAGAACCTTAGAAGGTTCCTCGAAGATTAGGATGAGTATCTGGATAAATATTTATCCTTTGAAAATAAAAAAAGAGCGGCCCGGCACCATCCTGCGATGTCCGGGCAGCCCACATGCCGCTATAGGCCTATCCTGTTAAATTAATCCCCGCGGAAAGCCCGCTTCATACGGTCGAAGAACGACTGTTCATGCTCATGAGTGAATTCCCCATCGAGCGAAGCGAATTGACGCAGCAATTCCTTCTGCTCCTCGTTGAGCTTGCTAGGCGTAACAACCACAACCTTGACATGCTGATCCCCTTGACCGATGCCACGCAGCTTAGGCACCCCTTTGCCCTTCAGGCGGAAGTAGGTTCCCGTCTGGGTACCGGCAGGAATCTTCAGCTTGACCTTCTCCGTCAAGGTCGGAATTTCGATCTCATCGCCTAGGGCAGCCTGGGCAAAGGTCAGCGGAATCTCACAATAAATATCGTCGCCTTCCCGATCGAAGAAATCATGGGATTTCACGCGGATAATGATATACAGATCGCCGGCTGGACCTCCGCGCAGCCCGCCTTCACCTTCTCCGGCCATCCGAAGCTGAGCGCCGTCATCCACGCCCGCCGGAATGCGGACATGAATCTTCCGCTGTTTCTTGACCTTGCCGTTACCACCACAGGTGGTACACTTCTCCCTGATAATCTGTCCTCTACCGCCGCAGTTAGAACATGCACGGCGGTTAACCATACGGCCAAACGGCGTATTCTGCACGACCTCCTGTTGGCCTGAACCATGACAGACAGAACAAGTCTCAGGCTTGGTACCTGGCTTTGCTCCGCTCCCGTTACAAGTATCGCAATTCTCGGTCCGAGGAATCGTGATATCTGTTTCCTTGCCGAATACGGCATCCTTGAATTCGATGGTCATCGTATATTGCAGATCATTGCCCCGCTGCGGAGCATTCGGATCACGCCGATTCCCTCCGCCGCCGAAGAACATATCGAAAATATCACCAAAACCGCCGAAATCGCCGGAAAAGCCTCCGCCCATCCCCTGGTTAGGATCGACATGCCCATATTGATCATACTGCGCCCGTTTTCCGGAATCGCTCAGCACATCGTAGGCTTCCTTCACTTCCTTGAACTTTGCCTCTGCGTCATCCGCCTTGTTCACATCCGGATGATACTGCCGTGCCAGCTTTCGGTAAGCCTTCTTGATCTCTTCCTCGGAAGCTGACTTGCCGAGGCCCAGCACCTCGTAATAGTCCCGTTTCTCTGCCATCCTTCCACCCCCATACTGACTTGCTAGTTCTGCTATAAAAGACCGGCCCTTAATCCGGCAAAAGGAAAGTCAAAGCGCAGGCTAACCCGCACTTTGACCTCCCCAGCTCACCCAAGTCTATTTACTCTATGCATTCAAGGCATCTGCCTCGGATTAATTCTTCTTGTCTTCGTCAACAACCTCGTAATCAGCATCGACTACATTGTCTCTGCCGCCAGCAGCTTCGCCTTCCGCACCGCCGGCTTGTTCCCCGGCTTGAGCCGCTTGCTCGTACAGCTTCACCGACAGCTGTTGAACGATCTCGGTCAGCTTCTCGGAAGCAGCCTTGATCACTTCCAAGTCATCGCTTTCCAGCGCTTTCTTGAGCTCTTCCTTGGCTGCGTTCGCTTTTTCCGTCTCGGAAGCATCGACTTTATCCCCGAGCTCCTTCAACGTCTTGTCAACACTGTAAATCAATTGGTCGCCGTTGTTTTTCGCTTCAACAAGCTCTCTGCGCTTCTTGTCTTCTTCCGCATGAAGCTCAGCGTCCTTCATCATGCGATCCACTTCATCATCGCTAAGACCGCTGGACGAAGTGATTGTAATCTTCTGGCTCTTGCCTGTGCCTTTATCCGTTGCAGATACGTTCACGATCCCGTTGGCATCGATGTCGAACGTAACTTCGATTTGAGGCACACCGCGCGGAGCAAGCGGAATGTCACCCAGCATGAAGCGTCCCAGTGTTTTGTTGCCGGCAGCCATTTCGCGTTCACCTTGCAGAACGTGGATTTCAACACTTGGCTGATTATCCGCATACGTGGAGAATACTTGCGATTTGCTTGTCGGAATGGTAGTGTTGCGCTCGATCATCTTGGTGAATACGCCGCCTGCGGTTTCGATACCGAGCGACAATGGGGTTACGTCAAGCAATACAACGTCCTTCACATCACCTGTAAGCACGCCCGCTTGAACCGCGGCGCCAAGTGCTACCACTTCATCCGGGTTTACACCCTTATGAGGCTCCTTGCCAGTCAGCTTCTTGATCGCTTCCTGTACGGCAGGGATCCGGGTAGAACCGCCAACAAGCACTACTCTATGGATATCTGCAGAGGTCATTCCTGCATCGCTAAGCGCGCGACGGGTTGGTCCCATTGTACGTTCTACAAGGTCAGCCGTCAATTCTTCGAATTTAGCGCGAGTCAGATTAATCTCAAGGTGCTGAGGCACGCCGTCTACTACTGTAATAAACGGAAGCGAGATCGTTGTAGTCAGAACGCCGGACAATTCCTTCTTCGCTTTTTCCGCAGCATCCTTCAGACGCTGAACGGCTGCTTTGTCCTTGCTCAGGTCAATGCCCTGATCCTTTTTGAACTCAGCAACGAGATAATCAATAATCTTTTGGTCGAAATCATCGCCGCCCAGGTTGTTGTCCCCGCTGGTAGCCTTAACTTCGAAGAAGCCGTCGCCCAGCTCAAGAATCGATACGTCAAATGTACCGCCGCCCAGGTCATAAACCAGAATGGTTTGATCTTCTGCTTTTTCAAGACCATAAGCCAGAGCTGCCGCCGTAGGCTCGTTAACGATCCGCAGCACTTCCAGACCCGCAATCTTACCGGCATCCTTGGTTGCTTGACGCTGGCTGTCATTGAAATAAGCCGGAACTGTAATAACCGCCTGGGTTACCGGTTGTCCCAAGTAAGCTTCTGCATCCGACTTCAGCTTCTGTAGAATAATTGCCGAAATTTCTTGCGGCGTGAAGTCCTTGCCGTCAATTGTTTCTTTATGGTTCGTTCCCATATGTCTCTTCACCGACATGATGGTGCGATCCGGATTCGTAATCGCTTGACGCTTTGCAGTCTCACCGACAATGCGTTCTCCGTCTTTCTTGAAGCCTACCACCGAAGGGGTGGTGCGTGCGCCTTCCGGATTCGGGATAACGACAGCCTCGCCGCCTTCCATAACGGCTACGCAAGAGTTTGTTGTTCCAAGGTCAATACCAATAACTTTACTCATAGGAATAGTTCCTCCTTAAATGTATGCTGCAAACTAGGAAAAGGGCGATTAACCTTTAACTTTGACCATCGCCGGACGAAGCACTTTATCTTTCAGCATGTAGCCTTTTTGTACTTCTTCGACCACATCGCCTTCCTTATATTCATCACTCTCCACCTGCATAATCGCCTGGTGGTACTCGGGGTTGAACGGCGTTCCCACGCTCTCCATCGGCACTAAGCCTTCCGCTTTAAGAACACCTTCCAGTTGGCGGAAGATCATCTCAACGCCCTTGGCATAAGAAGCTGCTTCCGGCACATCGGGAACCGAGCCCAAAGCGCGTTCAAAATTGTCAATGACCGGCAGAAGTTCGGTAATAAGCTTGGCAGATGCATACTTGCCCAGCTCTTCCTTCTCCTTCACGGTCCGGCGGCGGAAGTTATCATAATCAGCCTGTGTACGAAGCAGGCGCTGCTTGTGCTCCTCTATTTCAGCCTTCAGCTTCTCCGTCTCGGCCTCAAGGACCTGATCCTGATCACCCGCTGCCTGTTCCTGAACATCTTCTTCAGGAGTGCCGGCATCCGTTACGTTGTCCGCATCCACATTTTCCAGCTCTTCTTTAACTCCAGTCTCCATCTCGTCTTGAATCGGTTGTTGTTCCTTCAAGATGTCACCTCCTTAGACAAAATTGCTGCAATTCATCTGCATCATTTACCCTATTGAATTTAATGAATCCTGGATAAAAATCTGCTCAGGTCTTTTGATAGGATGTCCAGGATTCCAATAACCCGTGCATACTCCATTCGTGTCGGACCAAGAATACCAATCGTCCCCACCGCTTCACCGTCAATTGCATAGGTTGCTGTAATCAGACTGCAGTTCGCAAAGGCTTCATGGCCATTTTCAGTTCCGATCCTCACCTGTATGCCGCCCGGGCTTGAAGCCGAGGTCATCATCTTCAGCATCGTTGGCGTCTCCTGGAACAAATCGAGAATGCTCTTTACCTTATCAACCTCGCGGAATTCCGGCTGGGTCAGCATATTCGTCATCCCGCTAAGGAACAAACGCTGCGTATCCTGCCCATTATCAAGCGCATCATCCAATACACTCATCATATCCTCGAAATGACTCACATAACGATCCATTTCCTGACCGATCTCGTTGTAGAGCGCCGTCTTCAGCTTATAAATAGGTACCCCGGTCAATTTTCGGTTAAGCAGGTTGACGAAATGCTCGATCTCCGAAATTGAAATTCCGGCCGGAATGGATACGGTCTTGTTCTCCACTTGACCCGTATTGGTCACGATAATGGCGACAGCCGTATTCTCATTCAGCGGTAACAGCTGAAAATGACGTAACGACGTATTAAAAACTTCCGGCCCAAGCAGGATGGAAGTGTAATTCGTCATATTGGAAAGAATGGTGCCCGCATGCTGTACAATCTGTTCAATCGCATTCAGCTTCTCCGCAAAAAACGTCTTCAGCGTATGCAATTCCTTCGGCTTGATCAGATCCTGAGGAGCCAGATGGTCCACATAGTATCGGTATCCCTTATGAGAAGGTATCCGTCCTGCAGAAGTATGAGGCTGCTCCAGAAATCCAAGTTCTTCCAGGTCGGCCATCTCATTGCGGATGGTGGCTGGACTGTAAGAAACATCTCCCCGCTTGGATATGCTCCGGGATCCCACCGGCTCCGCTGAACGGATATAATCATCAACTATAGCATTAAGTATCATCCTTTGGCGTTCCGTAAGCATGGTAATCCCTCCTGTATCACTTGGATGAAGCTCTGTTTCAAGCTCGTTAGCACTCGTTGTCGTTGAGTGCTAATCACTATTACAAAAATACCAAACCAACCTGACGATTGTCAAGTCAGTTCAGTATCTTAAGCACAGCTATTTCGTCGCAGCATTGCTGCTTCGAACAGTTCACGCAATCCCGCCATACTTTCTCGGGGAAAATTTCCTTTTCCACCACATGATATCCATTCTTTAAAAAGAAGGAGACCTCGTAAGTAAGAGCCATCACACGGGGAAGAGCCTGCTTCCTCGCTTCCTTCTCCAGCTGCTCGACAAGCATCGAGCCAAGTCCGCGGCCTTTATACCCGTCCGAGATGCCAAGCGAGCGGATCTCCACCAGCTCGTCTCCGAGCTTGCATAACGATCCGCAGCCTACGATGACACCGTCCGCCTCCGCAACGATGAAATCTCCGATCTGCCGTTCAAGCACAGCCCGGGAGCGCGGGAGCATGATCCCCTTTTTTGCATATTCATCTATAAGCTCAAAAAGCTGACCGACATCCTCCAGCTTCGCTTGTCTGCATAAGATAACAGCCTGCATATCTTCTCCCCCTCCGATCAACGCTGCAATGATTTACGAATAAATATACATCACAGTGTATAAAAGTTCAAGAGAGAATATACATTCTATTTTCCTAGCTGGTTAGCGCACCGACAAATTCACCAAATACTTCGTTGCCGAGTAAAATCCCGCGCTCGCTGAGACGATAGCCTCCATGGTCAGCATGAGGCTCAAGAAGTCCGGCATTCAGCATTTTTTGAAGCTGGCTTTCAAAGATACTCTCCAGTGAAGCTCCAAACTGATCGCTAAAGTCGCTGCTGCGAATCCCGTCCAGCATCCGCAAGCCAACCATCACAAAATCCTCCATCGCCTCCTCGCGTGAAACCTGGAATTGCTCCAATCGCGGAAGTCTCGTCTTGGCAGCTTCGACAAAAGGGCTGACCCCTTTAATATTCATATGGCGCTGACCGCCTACATAACCGTGCGCACCGGCTCCAAGACCGTAGTAATCCTCATTTCGCCAATAGGTCGTATTGTGCCGACTCTCCAGGCCAGGCTTGGCAAAATTACTGATCTCATATTGTTTATATCCTGCTGCCTTCATCCGGGACATCAAAAGCAGGTACATATTCAACTCATCCTCTTCACTTGGAAGCGGTAGTTGATTTCGCTGAAACAGGGTATGAAATAGCGTATTCTCCTCAACCTTAAGGCTGTAAATCGAGTAATGGGGAAGTTCCAGCTCAAGGGCCCGGTCTATACTCTCATTTAACATGTCAACCGTTTGATTCGGAAGCCCGAACATCAGGTCGATGGACATATTTGAAATTCCAGCGAGGCGAGCATTCTCCAGACTTCGATATACATCATCCGTATTATGGATCCGTCCGATTCCCGTAAGCAGGTCGTTCTGGAATGCCTGTACCCCAAAGCTGACCCGATTCACCCCGCCGGCCTTCATGACCGACAACTTCTCCAGGTCCGTCGTTCCCGGATTTGCTTCCATCGAGAATTCGATATCATCCGCCCAATCCGGAAAATGCCGCTTGACTGAGCTCAGGAAATACTCCATCTCATCCGGCTTGAGCACGGTTGGCGTTCCTCCGCCTACAAAAATGGACTTTATCGTTCCGGGAGGGGTCTCTCGAACCGTAAGCTCCATCTCCCTGTCCAGTGCATGCAGATAGTCCATGACAGGCTGATCCTTCAGCACGTAAGAGTTAAAATCGCAATAGAAGCATTTATTTGTACAGAATGGTATATGAATATACACCGCTTGCGGTGATGATTGCTGGCTCATCTTATTCCCTCCTTAATGACTGCAGATTCATGTCTATGTCCAGCCGAAAGTCCGATATAGCGCGAAAGGAAAGCCTGGCGGCTTTCCTTCGTCAATCCTGCTATTTATCGTCGATCTTCAGTACTGCCATGAAGGCTTCCTGCGGAACCTCGACATTACCAACCTGCTTCATCCGCTTCTTGCCTTCCTTCTGCTTCTCAAGCAGCTTGCGCTTCCGCGAGATATCCCCGCCGTAGCACTTGGCAAGCACGTTTTTCCGCATGGCCTTGACCGTCTCGCGGGCAATTACCTTTGTCCCGATCGAAGCCTGAATCGGCACCTCGAACATTTGACGAGGAATCAGCTCGCGAAGCTTCTCGCAAATAGCCCGTCCGCGATGGTAGGCACGCTCCCGGTGTACGATGAAAGACAATGCATCGACTTGCTCTCCGTTCAACAGGATTTCCATCTTGACCAGATTGGACTGGCGATAGCCGGACAGCTCGTAGTCGAAGGAAGCATAACCCTTCGTACTCGATTTCAATTGATCGAAGAAGTCATATACGATCTCCGACAGCGGGACCTGATAGATAATGGTGACCCGCGTCGTATCCAGATATTCCATATTGACGAATTCGCCGCGCTTGCTCTGGCAAAGCTCCATGACGGTTCCAACATAATCGTTCGGAACAATAATGCTTGCCTTAACAAACGGCTCTTCCACATACTCAATCTTGCCAACCTCAGGATAATTCGACGGATTATCAATTGAAATCTGATCCCCGTTGGTCAAGGTGACATGATAAATTACGCTCGGTGCCGTTGTAATCAACGGAATATTGAACTCACGCTCAATGCGCTCCTGGATAACATCCATGTGAAGCAAGCCGAGGAATCCGCAGCGGAATCCAAAGCCCAGCGCACTGGAGGTCTCGGGCTCAAAGCTTAGCGATGCATCATTCAATTGGAGCTTCTCCAGGGCTTCACGCAGATCGTTGTAGTCCGAAGTCTCGATCGGATACAAGCCGCAGTATACCATTGGATTAATCTTCCGGTACCCTGGTAGCGGCTCTGTCGTTGAGTTCTTGGCATCCGTTACCGTATCCCCGACCCGGGTATCCCCCACATTCTTGATCCCGGCCACGATAAAGCCGACATCGCCTACGCTAAGCTCGTCCACTACAGTCATCCGCGGTTTGAATGCGCCGACCTCAATAACTTCAAACGTTTTGTCGGTCGCCATCATTCTGATCTTGGAACCGGCCTTGATGTGGCCGTCAACTACCCGCACGTAGACGATAACTCCTTTATAAGGGTCATAGTGCGAGTCAAAAATGAGCGCCTTCAGCGGCTGAACCGGATCTCCTGTCGGTGCCGGAACCTTCTGAACCACCTGTTCCAGAATTTCCTTGATCCCGATCCCGGCCTTTGCAGAAGCAAGTACGGCATCGCTGGCATCCAGACCGATAACATCCTCTACTTCCTGCTTGACGCGTTCCGGATCAGCGCTTGGCAGATCTATCTTATTAATGACAGGCAATATTTCAAGATTGTTATCCAAGGCCAAATAGACGTTAGCCAGGGTTTGCGCTTCGATTCCTTGCGCGGCATCCACGACCAGCAATGCTCCTTCACAGGCCGCAAGGCTTCGGGATACTTCATACGTAAAATCGACGTGCCCCGGTGTATCGATCAGATTGAGTATATACTCTTCTCCATTGTCCGCACGATAAGACAAGCGAACCGCTTGCAGTTTAATTGTAATACCGCGCTCCCGTTCCAGATCCATCTGGTCCAGAACCTGCTGCTGCATTTCTCTCGAGGTAAGCGCTCCAGTATATTCCAGAATCCGGTCGGCCAAGGTCGACTTTCCATGGTCTATATGTGCGATTATACAAAAATTACGAATCTTCTTTTGTCTTTCCCGAATGTCAGTCATTCTTACCCCCACCACAAATCCTCGTAGTCAATCAATTCATTATATCAGTTGAGAGGGGCTGCATCAACGCTTCAATTCCTTTGTCGAGGAGCGGAGGACAAGTTCGGCCGAGACAAGTATTTTCTCCCGGATCTGATCCGGGCAGTCAATTCGCTCAAACAGCTTCCGGACGGCACGTTGTCCCATCGCCTCCTTAGGTACATGGATCGTGGTGAGCATCGGCGAGCTGCGGAATGCATCATCAATATTATCAAACCCCGTAACACTAACCTGTCCGGGCACATCGATTCCAACATGCTGGAGCGCATCCACGACATGAAGAGCAATCGCATCATTCGCGCAGATCATCGCGGTAGGCATTGTTCCTTCCCGCGACCTTTCCTTCGCCCACTGCTGCACAAGAGAGACATACTTCTCTCCAAGCTCTACATTAGTCGGCTGCAGCATTGCGTCGCCATTGCCGGGTATCACCAGTCCGTTAGCCTCCATCGCCTCCCGGTACCCTAGCCAACGATCCCGGAAGCTTCGGGAGAAGGAAATATCTCCGATAAAATGCAGTTGCTCATGTCCAAGCTCAATTAAATACTGGCAGAGACGCATTACACTATCAGCATTGTTCGCAAATACCGTATCTGTCGGAATCAACGCATCCTCATGATCAACCAACACCATGGGAATTCCAAGCCGGTGTACCTCAAGCAGAAGAGAGGATTCGATGTTGCCTACGCCGATCAGTCCCAATATCCCCTCGGGATTGAGGATGTGACTGAGATCCTCAGCCCTTGATTCCGAGATTGTCATCATTCCGATCCCTCGGGACTCCAGTTCTCTGTCGATTCCCTCCAAGATTTTGCCCCAATACAGAGACTCCTTCGTCTGAAAGCGGTTGTTCGGCATCAGGACAATGACCGATTGCCTCGACGAGCCGGATGCGGGTGCGAATGTCCGCGGCAAAGACCCGTGCTTCATATAAGCATTCTTCTGATTGAAATAACCAAGCTGAGATGCTGCTTGAATGACCCGGTCTTTCGTTATTTCATTCACGCCTCCCTTTCCGGACAAGGCTTTCGACACGACAAATTTGGATACCCCCAAATGGTCGGCGATATGTTGCATCGTAACTTTCTTCACTAAATAACCCCCGACATAATCCGTTAGTCTAATAACACTACCATTATTATAACAAATAGCTGTCCTTGGGGTATGCCTTGCTGCACAGTTCTATTCCCCGGAATCAAACCAGGATGAGACCCAATGAATACTCTTGCTGGACAGTTGCTGAAGCAGGCTCGCCGTCTTGTCTGCAAACCGGTCAACAGCGGGAGCCTTCGGGTCCGGCAGCAGCAAATCAGCCGGTGTCTGCAGCCCCTCCGCAATCTCCTCTGCGGCGGAGGGTAGCAGCGAGTCAGCTTCGCCTTGAGCAGAGTCTGTCTGCCCCGGAACCATAAAGTATCCGGTTTTGCCGTCCGGAGTTATAAAGGTATATACCTCCTTGATCGGGTTCGCCGCAGCATGATCGGCTTGCTGTAACCCGGACCCGTTCTCAGGCACGGTTGTTGTCTCAGAGCCCTGCGGGCCCGGTGAGACCGGCTCCGATATTTGCATTCCGAGCGTGACTCCTGCAGCTAACAGCAGCACATACAGCAGTGTTTTCTTAAGCGATTTCCCCATCAGTAACACTCCTTCCGAACATGAACTTGCATCAGGATTGATGATTGCTTTGATCTTGAGTTCCGTTGCCGCTAGTACCGCTTTGTGTCAACGAGCCAGCCTTCAATGCCTCCTGATTCTCCCAATACAGGTCGGAAATAATCTGGGCCAGCACTTTTGCTGTCCGTTGGAGTTCTTCCTCCGTATTGTCGATTCCGCCAACTTCGATCAGGATGCTTTGCGGTGACAGAGACTGATTGTATTCGCCATTCCCCTGCGAACTCGTCTTGCCCCAGATTCCTCTTGAAATCCCCGGATAAGCTGCCTCCAATCGATCATGAATCTTATTCGCAAAGGATTCGTTCTTGCGCCAATTTTCATTACCATGTCCAATGATGAAATACACCTGGGCGTAGGAAAGGCCCTCGATCGTGGTTGTCGTCTTATCATGCCGCTGTGAATCGCGATGAATATCAATGAAGTATTCCAGCATCCCGTTTTCAGCCATCGCAGTCTTTACCGTCTCTCTGGAATATTTATATGAATAGTTATAGTTGTAATTACTAACTGTAGCTGCATAGTTCTTGAACGAATGCAGGGTAGCAATCCCTAAGCGCTCCAACTCTTCGGCCATAAACTCGCCGACCAATCCGACATTTTTCTTTTCTTCCGCTGAGCTTGGATTATCTATATTGGTCCCGAGAATAGGATTGTAGGATTCCTGGGGATGAGAATGGTAGATCATGACGACATTTTTGTAGCCTGGCTGGTTTGCCGGCTGCTGATCAGGATTGGTTGGCGGTTGATTCTGTCCATCCGTCCCCGCCGGGGGGATGTCATTCTGGTCCGGGTCAGTTGTCCCTAAGTCAGGTTCTGAATGCTCGGGAGCCGTATCGGATGCCCCTGAGCCGGGATGATAATCCTCTGGCGCCTGTACGGTCTTATTTCCTGAACCAATGCGAAGCAGTACGGGATTGTCCGCGCCGAGACCCGGAACCTCACGGGCTACCAGGCTTTTCGGATCCGATGGATTTACGTCCGTCAACAATTGGAAGACAAACCGGGAGACCTGTCCGGCAGATATTGCTGGACTGTCCGAATCGCCTCCTGAATGCGGGAGCTCCATGCCTACCATTTGGATGAAGAATTGGCTGGACAGCGAAGCCGCCAGCCCCTTCATCGACGATACGGGAGAGGTATGCAGGTGCTTTTCTGCGATCCCGAACGTACCCAATAGAACAAAAAAGACAACCGACATCGCTGACATTAATAAAAAGGTGCGTCCCATTACAAGCCCCTGCAGCAGATTCGCTCTGATTTTCCCAACATTCCATGCTCTGAACTTCATTATGTGTTATCCTCCTCCAGCCAGTATGCTTAGGCTCTGATCTCATATACTTCAAATCTATGAACCTATCGGAGAGGATAGAACTTGCTATTATCATAAAAAAGAAGTTCGCGAGAATGCGAACTTCATAGAGAGTTAGTGGGTGTAGGCGGATACGTTTTCCTGATTAACCGCCTCGTGCAATGCAAGATTCAGGCCGTTGGCAATTACGTTCGCGATATCTTCAATAAACTCGTCGATTTCTTTAGGCGTCACGATCAGATCGTGACCCAGCGGCTCCAGCACCTCCTTGACCAATCCCAAGCGTTCGCTTTCGCTTAACTCGGTCAATAGTCCAAGAATTTGCTTGGTCTGCATCTGTTGTCCGTCATCCTGCTCCTGATCGAAATGGGTCTTCATCATATCGAATACATTGTTCACGATGGTGGAAGCATAGCACACGGTGGGTACTCCGATGGCGATACAAGGCACTCCGAGAATCTCACGGGTTAACCCGCGGCGTTTATTCCCTATGCCTGATCCCGGATGGATGCCGATATCCGCAATCTGGATGGTCGTATTAATCCGTTCCAGCGAACGGGAGGCAAGCGCATCGATAGCGATAATGAGATCTGGCCTTGTACGATCCACAATCCCTTGCACAACCTCGCTCGACTCGATGCCCGTAATTCCCATCACTCCGGGAGCAATCGCGCTGACCGGACGGTAACCCGGAGATACCTGATCCGGAGTCAGCTCGAAATAGTGGCGGGTGATCAGCACATTTTCAACGACAAGCGGGCCCAGTGCATCCGGTGTTACATTCCAGTTCCCGAGCCCGACAATAAGAGCCTTCGCTCCTTTGGCAATACCAAGCTTGTTAAGAAAGCCGCTGAATTCTTTGGCAAACGCTTCGGCTACCTTATCCTGCAGCTCACTGTCCTGACCCCGCAGTCCGGGGACCTCAATGGTAATGTAATGTCCTTTGATTCTGCCAAGCTTGGCTGAAGCAGCTTCGTCCAGCACATCAAGACGGGTAACCTTAATGCCATCCTGCTCGTCAACCTGCTCGTGAATTCCAGGGAGCGGCCCGCCATGGATAGTCTCGGCAAGCTCTCGGGATTCCACAGCCAGATCGGTGCGGACCGAGTATTTTTGCAAATCCAATGTCATTGCTCATGCCTCCTTTTTTCTTGCTCGCAGCTATAGTTTGCGGGACAGCGCAAGCGATTATTCACGTTTAATTCCCCTTTAGGGCCTGCCGAATTGTTTGTAGGAACTGATTGCAATTTGCTGGGCATCGTGATAAACTATTTTAAGTTGTGAATCATCTGGGATGATATATGCTTTACAGGAGGTGAATGCAATGCCAAACATTAAATCCGCAATCAAACGCGTAAAAACGAATGACAAGCGCCGTGCGCTGAACGCTTCGCAAAAATCCGCTCTTCGTACTGTTGTTAAAGCTGCTGACACAGCTCTGGCTAACAATGAAGTGGAAACTGCGAAGTCTGCTTTCGCCGCTGCTTCCAAAAAATTGGACAAAGCCGTTACTAAAGGTTTGATCCATAAAAATGCAGCTGCCCGCAAGAAGTCCCGCTTGGCTAAAAAATTGAACGCCCTTACGTCGCAAGCGTAAGCGTCGCTATTTATAAACTTAAGCTCAAAAAGACCTGAACGATAATCGTTCAGGTCTTTTTGAAGATATCAGCAAGTATAAACTTCGGAGCATTAGCTCCCTGATATCGCAAGAAAAACCTCCGCTAACCGCGGTCTGTCTTCCATGCAAGTACGTCGATAGACGTTTTTCTTATGAGTTCGAATATCCTCTTAAGCGCCCAGTTTGAGCAAAAACAGCTCCAGCCCCAGCACCTTATCAATTCCACCGCTCTTCATTTGGTAATCAAGCTGCGCAAGATCCGATAAAATCCCCTTAAGCCGAGAAGGCTCAAACTTCCTAGCTTGTTCACCTGCAATCTTAACCGCATAAGGATGCAGGCCCAGCTGTGAAGCAATCTGTTGCTGCGAATAGCTCTGTCTCGCCATATCCTTCACCTGAAGCATAATCCGGAACTGCCGGGCAATCAGAGATGCAATTTTGATGGGTTCCTCCCGCTGCTTCAATAATTCATAGAAAATATCCAACGCCTGTTCAAGTCGGAGGTTCGCGATATGCTCAACCATGACAAATACATTCTGCTCCGTCGTCTTGGCAACAAGCTGTTCAATAACCGCAGAATCAATCATTCCGCCTTGTCCGGCATATAGACAGAGCTTGTCTATTTCAGTAGCCAACGGGGACATCTGGACGCCTACCGTCTGAATTAACGCCTCAGCCGCCTCGCGGCCGATTCGGCTGCCTCTCTTCTCAACCTCCCGGATCACCCAGCTTGTTAATTCGCTGCCGCCCAGTGGCATAAAGGAAAGCACCGTGCCCGCCGCTTTTACAGCCTTGACGATCTTCTTACGCTCATCCAGCTTGTCCCCCTGCACTAAAAAGACAATTACACTGTGCTCAGCCGGATTGGACAGATAAGACGTCAGCGTCTCAAGCTTATGTTCGATCTTGCCGTTATCCTTCCCTGTGCCAAACAGCGACACATCGCGAACCAGAATCAATTTCCTCTCTACAAGAAAGGGAAGCATCTCGGCTTCTTCCACAATCATCTCAATCGGCGTATCAGCCAAGTCATAGGATGCAAGCGAGAAATCCCGCTGCTCCGGATCCGTAATCTGCGACTGCAGCAGGCTAACGAATTCCTGAATCTGATATTTCTCCGTACCATAGCATAAATAAATCGGGGCAATCTGCCCTTGTTTGATTTGTTTCAGCACTGTCTTGACGTCCATCATGCAACTCCTTCAGGTTTCTAAGAACATGCTCAAATACCTATAAGCTGGCCTAAGAAGGGTACGCTGCTGGGGGGCAACGTGGCTTCTTTCCAACTTATCTAGTCTCTATGATACTGTGAAATGGCGGATTCGTCCAAGCCTTGCATGAAAAGCAACAAAGGAACCCTCGCTGTGCGAAAGTCCCTTTGTCCCAGAGCATCTATATAAACGCAGGCCGGAAGGCTCTAGAAACAATCCCGCCTGCGGTCATACGACGTTCAGGGTGTAGCTCTTTACCGTAGCTATATAAGATGAATTAAATGAACGTGTGCGTGGATAAGGCATAAGTGTGCTATGTGCTGTAGAAGCGGCAGCGCTCGCAAGCACATTACATACGTTGCCCCCAAGATACACAATCTTCAGTTCAGCTTATATAGATATAACCTATTCCATATCTTCCGAAAAGGTGCCACCGTTTGGGGCCCGTTTTCTTTATCTCTGTATTTTTAGCGAACAGGCTGAAGGGTATAGGAAGCAGATACTCCGTCTTTCTCTACAATATAAGTAAAGACTGTCCCATCCTCAGACCACTCGCCGCTAATCCACTCGCCTTCTACAGGCAAGTCCGTAACAACGGTTGAGCTGTCGGACTCATTCCGGTACAAATACAAATGTTCATCCAGATATTTCACCAGGAAGAGTCCATCCGGAGAAGGCCACTCATTTAACATTGCAAACCCGGAGATCCCCATCATTATTCTTTCGTCCTGCACATCCGACTCCTGTTCAGTAATGCCGTCATTCTTCTGGAGCAAAGGAGCATCAGCTGCGCTTTCATCACTTACGGCACCGTCCGAACCGCCAGCGCGGTGTCCGGCAGACGTATCTTCCTTGTTGGCTGACCTCTCATTTTCCTGGCCAGTCGACTTTTGTCCTGAAGAAGACGATGGGCTCTTCTGATTCGAGGCCGGGGAATCCGGCTGCTCCGGAGCTGCCCCCGTCGAATGGTCAGAACCAGCAATCGGACTGCTGTCCGCCGTGCTGCGTTCATCTGAAGAAGCTGACTTATTGTCAGATGCCTCAGACTCTGGATCTGTTGATGTGGCATCCTGAGCAGCTTCTTCCTGCTCACTGCCGGCTGTCATATTTTGTGCATCCGACGACTGCGCTATATCCTGAGTAGAGGATTCCAACGAAGCTGAATTCTCACTCGTGTCCATTACGGAATAAGAAGCTATCTCAGCATCGCGAACGGTACGCGGCTCTACCTGATAAATGAACACACCCAAAATCACTGCTGCCGCCAGACCGAACGCGCCTGTGCGATAAGCACGGCTGCGGCCCGAGGTCCGCTCGCGCCGGCGATTGACCGGTGCAGCTGCCATTGTCGCGGCAGGGATCTCCTCGGATGCGCTGCCCTCTTCCCGGCGACCAAGATCAAGCGCCTCAAGCTGCGGGAGAATCGCATCGACAAGGCTGTAACGCGGGGCCAACACCGGAAGCTCCTCCAATTGGGCAGACAGCTCCTTGAGCATAGCGAACTCTTCTTCACAATCACGGCAGCTCTGAATATGCTCAAACAGTGCCGAGCTCTCTTCCTCGCTCAGATCATGGTCGATATAACGATGCATCCATTCCACCGCCTCCGAGCATTTCATCCTGATACACCACCTTTCTGATAATCTTGAAGTAAGTGCTGAAGCTGCTGCCTGGCTCTGAACAAATAGGATTTCACCGTATTCAGCGGCAGATTCAGACTATCGGCTATTTCATTGTAAGAGAAGTCCTGCAAGTACCTCAGTACAACGACCATTCGATGCTGTTCGGGTAATTGGTCAATCGCCTCCCGGATATCTTGAGCCAGATAACCGGACATTACCTCGCGTTCTACGCTTTCCTTTCCCTGAAAGACCATTTCATGCTCATCAATGGATACGGTCGGCTTAGCCCGGCGAAATTTGTCGATACAGATATTTGTTACGATTCGTTGAACCCAGGTCTTGAACTGCGCCTTCTCCTCATAAGAATCAATTTTTGTATAAATGCGGATAAGTGCTTCCTGCGCAGCGTCCATAGCATCCTGTTCATTTTTTAGAATGTAAAAGGCCGTAGTATATACATGATTCTCAATTTCTCGCAATAGGGTGATTAGAGCGTCGCGATCGCCCGATTGAGCGGCTCTGACGAGTCCTTGCTCCACCACAAAGGCTCCCCCTCTCTTGCAACCTTACAGACGGGATCGTCCCGAAATATGTTGCAATGTTGTTACTATTATTTTTGATAAATTCCTGATTAACTCACCTTAGAATATCAAAAAAAATAGATTGCGTCATCCGCAGGCTGCTGGAAGATCAGTACGCTTCATTTAAAGTCTGCCACTTGCTCCGAACGTAGAGTTCCCCCTGTAGAATTCTGAACTGGATTCCTCCGTTCAAATCGGTCCGATAAATCTGGCTGCCTGTTGCTTCGAGCCGTTCGACAACACTGCTGTTAGGATGACCATACACGTTTGACCTGCCCGCTGAAATAACAGAAACCCTAGGCTGCACTTGGCCCAGCCATTCCTGTGTGGAGGAGGTCTTGCTGCCATGATGAGCGACCTTCAATATATCGCTTTGAAGCTGAAAGCCCTTGATTGCTTGACTCTCCAGCTTCTCCAAAATTCGCCGTTCTGCCTTAGCATCCATGTCTCCCGTAAATAGAAACGAAACCCCATCCATAGTTAGCCGGAACACTACGGATCGCGTATTCTGATCCTTAGTATAAGGAAAATTCGAGGTGATACGTTCATCCTCCGGAGCCAGAAATACAAGCCGGGTTTTCTGGTCAGGCTGTAATACTTGTCCTGTTTTGACTGCATAAATGGGGACATCCTGTTCTAAAGCCGTCTTCATGAGCTGATTCATCGTTGCCGAGTCCGCAAGACTGCCATTAAGAAAAATCATTCCAACGGGGTAGCTGTCCAAAACCGCCTGCAAGCCGCCGATATGATCCTGATCTCCATGGGTCAGCACCACGGCATCCAGCCGGTGAATACCCCGCTTTTTTAGCAGAGGGACAAGCGTCTTCTTACCTACCTCAAAAGGGTCTTTGCGCTGCCGCCAAGTATCGCCGGATTTTCGGAAAGTGACGGTTCCCCCGCCGTCTATCAGAATATGAAGTCCCTCAGGCGTTGTAATTAATGCACTATCCCCTTGTCCGACATCCAAAAATTCAACATACCCGGTTCCTTGGCGATAGTCAGACTGGAAGCCGGCATAGAGAAGAACCCCTATGATAGCTGCGGCTGCCAGCGATATTCCGATATCGCGCCACGATCGGCGGGGCTCATTGAAGAAGGGGAACGGACCGGGTGCTGAAGCTGGCCCTGCATGATGATCTGGGTAGGACGGAAGCGGGGCCGTATCCTCTTGCGCCAGAAGGCTGCCACGATTCCGCTCCCGTTCCTTCGCTGTACCTGCTTCCCGTGACAAAAGCCAATACAGCACAACGTAAAAGGAGAGAATCCAGAGCAACGAGGGAGATTTCCAATACGTCATAGACCCCATCCAGCTATTCAGCCACTCTGTGATAATAAAGGTTAAGCGATTGAGCTGAATTACCGGGTAGGCAATAAAGCGGGCAAGAGGCATCCAGATCAGACCGACCAGCAGAGCAGCCGTTCCTCCCGGAAGCGAAACAAGACTGACCACTGGAACAAGCACCAGATTTGCTGCCAGGGACAGAATCGAGACCTGATTAAAATAAAAAATCGTCAGAGGGAAGGAGACCAACTGGGCCGCAACAGTAATGGCTACTGCAGAGCGAAATCGACTAGGCAGCCATTTTAGCCATGGCATAAGCAACGGTACAAACACGATTAAGCCGGCGGTTACGGCAAAGGACAGCTGAAAGCTCACATTTACAAGTAAGTAAGGGTCCCAGATCAGCATGACCAGACAAGAAGCGGAGACTAGGTGGAGACCATCCTTCAACAGCCCTCTGCGGAGCAAATACAGTCCCAGCATAGTCATCATTCCGGCACGGATAACAGAAGGGGTAAATCCTGTCAGCAGAACATAAAACGGAGTGAAGCCTAACGCTAACATCTGCGAGGTCTCTTTAGTAAGCCTGCACAACCGGCAAAGCCCCAAAAGCAAGCCAATATTGATAGCCACATGACTTCCGGATATCGCCAAAATATGACTAAGCCCCAGGTTCGTAAATTGAGTGTATTTATCAGGCTCCAGTTCATCAGCCAGGCCGATCAGAAGCCCTTTCATATATCCGCCCTGCCAATCCGGGAATAACGTATCCACCTTCGCCCCAAGCGCTTGCCGGAGCTGATCAATATTGCTAAGCAGCTGCGGGGTTCCCCAGCCTCCGGCACGATTCGATTGCACTACTTCCGAAGCACCCTTAACCTTCAGCAGCCAATGTATCCGCTGATAGCGGAGGTAGTTCCTGTAGTCGAAGCCGCCATAATTGCTGGATATGCCAGGCCGTTCAAGCGCCCCTCGAATCTGAATTTCCTGTCCCCTTCCCCATAAGGATGCTTCGTCCAGTTCCTCTTTCTTTGCCAAAGTTACCTGCACCAGAACTCTCTCGCCGTCCACATTAGACAGCTTCTTCTCGGCAGGCAGCAGATCGGTATCAGTGTGCCCAAGGGCCAGCTCGACTTCTCCCTTCAAACGGAGCGTAAAGGTTACCCGGTCGCCATCGATGTCCGGAGAAGTCATAAGGGTGCCTTGCATGGCAGCCGTTGTCTTGTCGGGAAGGACGGATTGCCTTATCTCTTTATACGAATCCGACAGCTTGCTAGTGTTAAGCTTGTCCTGAACCATCCAATATCCGGCAGCCGCCGAGAAAACAACCCCTAAAATCAGAAGCTTCTTCCAGGACAAGGAGCATATTAACCCGTAAAGCGGCAGCATCAGCACCATGCCTGCCCATAGCAGCCAGAACTCCGTTCCTTGCAACAGACAAGCGGCTGTGCTGCCCGCAATCCAAAAGCAAGCCGCCTGAACCAAAGGTCTCTGCTTCATAGTGAACCTTCCTTTTTCGTTCAAAATAAAAAGAACCTCGCCTGTCTTTTAGACAGATGAGGTCCTTCCTGCATCTTAATCAAAATTTTAATCCTGAATCATGACTACGGTCTCCGGAGGAGGAGAATAGGTGTCCAGCCTTCTGAAGACGATGCCTTTTTGCTGCATCATTGCCGTTACCTTTCCCGTATCCTTCGGATAAGGGCGGTGATACACGATTTCTGTAATTCCGCTGTTCGCCAGCATGTTGGCACAGGTCCAGCAAGGCTCATCCGTAACATAAACGCTTGACCCCTCCCGATCTACCCGATCCGTGAACAGAAGCAGGTTTTGCTCCGCATGAATCGTCCGGATGCATCTTTGCTTCTTGATTACTTTTTCCTGGCCTTCTACAACGGTAACCTCGTAATCCTCGGCGATCATGCACCCGGCCTCCAGACAATCGGGCACGCCGGACGGGGCACCATTGTATGCCGTGCCCAGCAGCTTCTTGCCCTGTACCAATACAGCACCCACATGTCTGCGGCTGCAGCGTGAGCGGGTTGACACCATATAAGCAATATCCATGAAGTAGGTATCCCAATCTTTACGCGTCTCCGGACTTATCATAAGCAAATTCCTCCATTCCTACAGCCCGATATGCGGCTTCATTTTTTCCAGCATCTTATCTCCAATTCCCTTGACCTTCGTTAAATCCTCCACGGTTTTAAATAATCCATGAGAAGTTCTGTATTCAATAATAGCCTGCGCTTTCTTCTCTCCGATGCCTGGAATCTCCATTAACTCTGCCATTGAAGCTGTATTAATAGAAATTACATTGGATACTGCAGCCGCATTCTCTAATTGAGAAGTCTGTAACGGCAGCGTAACTGCCGTCTCGGCAGGGGCCGGTGTTTGGATCGTATCCGTAGTAGCAGGCACGGCCTCCGGTGGAGTCGTTGTCTCGACTTGCGGCTCGGCAGCCGTCTCTTGCAGCGATACAGCAGCGGCAATCTCCATATTCAGCGGAATCCAGTCATCGATAACCCGGTCTTGGCGGTCTCCAGCCGCAAACCATACCAGTGCTGCTCCTACCATCGCCGAGATCAGTGATGTTATGACGTACCCTTTTCTAATCATTGGCATCCCCCGACCTTAAAATTTCCATGAAATAAGTCATGAATATGCATTCTGTGAGCATAAACCTACTATATCAGGTTATATATTACGAGGTTGCATACGGAAGGGGGAACAAGGATGAAAGTAGCCTTCATCGGAACTGGATCGATGGGAAGCTTGCTGATTGAAGCTTTCCTGCGTTCCGGTGCGTTGCACCCGCATTTTATTTGTGCCAGCAATCGTTCCCGGGAAAAAGCAGACGGGCTGGCCAAGCGTTATCCAGGACTGCAAGCCGTCAGCAGCAATGTGGAAGCCGCTGCAGGGAGCCAGATTATTTTCCTGTGCGTAAAGCCGCTGGATTATCCGCTTATTCTGGCTGAGATCGCTGACGTGCTGGATGAAAGTCAGATCGTCGTGTCAATAACAAGTCCTGTCCAGATCGAAATGCTTGAAGGAAGAATTCCGTGCAAAATTGCCAAGATTATTCCGAGCATTACACACTCTGCCTTGTCCGGGGCATCGCTATGCATTTATGGACAGCGCATATTGCCCGAGGATCGCTTATTGCTTGAACAACTAATGTCGTCCATCAGTGAGCCCGTAGTGATTGATGAATCCGAAACGCGGATAGCATCGGATATCTCGAGCTGCGGTCCTGCCTTCATTGCCTTCATCCTTCAGGAATGGGCCGAGGCCGCTGCGAGACATACCGGCCTCGAGTATCACCACGCGATAAGGCTTGGTGCAGAAATGCTGCATGGCACAGGCAAGCTGCTTACCGGGAGCGGCTTCTCTCCGGAAGAGCTGCAACGCCGGGTAGCGGTTCCCGGGGGAGTGACCGCCGAGGGAATCGCTGTGCTAAGAGTCCGTCTACAGCATGTGTTCAGCGCACTGATCGAGACGACACACCGCAAATATGAGGAGGATCTAAGCAAGCTGGATCAATTGTTTACAAAACAGGCAGGTCAGGTCTAGTTCATCCCATTGAAGGATGTACGCCTGGCCTGCCTGACCGTGCTTTAACCTACTACAATGTTAACCAGTTTACCCGGAACAGCGACAATCTTGCGGACTGTCTTGCCTTCTGTCGCCTGTTTGACATTCGGCAATCCCAGGCTGTACTCCTGCATGGCCGCTTGATCCATATCTTTGGAGATCTTCGTGCGCTCCACGATTTTGCCGTTAACCTGCACCACGATTTCAACCTCGGCATCCACAGTCCACGCTTCATCATAGACTGGCCAAGGCTCATAAGAAATGCTTTCTTGATGTCCAAGACGCTCCCACAGTTCCTCGGCCAGATGCGGAGCCAACGGAGACAGCATTTGCACGAAGCTCGCTGCTGCCGCTTTTGGTATAACCTCGGTCTTGTAGGCTTCATTAATGAAGATCATCAGTTGGCTGATCGCTGTATTGAAACGAAGTGCTTCCATGTCCTCCGTGACCTTCTTAATCGTCTTGTGCCAGGTCCGTTTGAACTCGTCACTGCCGTCCCCGTCCACAATTTTGGCATTCAGGCTGCCGTTTTCAGCAACAAACAAACGCCAGATCCGGGCCAGGAAGCGATGCGTGCCTTCCACACCGTTAGCATTCCAAGGCTTGGTCGCCTCCAATGGTCCCATAAACATTTCATACATCCGCAAGGTATCTGCACCGAATTCGTTGACAATCTCATCCGGATTAATTACGTTACCGCGGGATTTACTCATTTTCTCATTATTCGTTCCAAGGATCATCCCTTGGTTTACCAGCTTGTGGAACGGTTCCTTCGTCGAGACCACGCCAAGGTCATACAGCACCTTGTGCCAGAATCGGGCGTACAGCAGATGGAGTACCGCATGCTCCGCACCGCCGATATACAGATCAACCGGCAGCCATTCCTGCTGCTTTTCCTTTGAGCAAAGCTCTTCATTATTATGCGGATCAATATAACGCAGGTAGTACCAGCAGCTTCCCGCCCATTGCGGCATGGTATTCGTCTCGCGGCGTGCTGGCAGGCCAGTCTCAGGGTCGGTCGTATTTACCCATTCCGTCACATTGGCAAGCGGAGATTCTCCCGTACCCGATGGCTTGATTGCATCCACATCAGGCAGAACGAGCGGCAACTGATCCTCAGGCACCGGCTTCATCGTTCCGTCTTCCAGATGCAGAATCGGGATCGGCTCTCCCCAATACCGCTGACGGCTGAACAGCCAATCGCGCAGACGATAGGTTACTTTTCCCTTTCCTTTACCCTTTTCCTCAAGCCAGACGATCATCTTCTTGATGGCCTCTTCATTACGAAGACCGTTCAGGAAGTCGGAATTGACATGCGCTCCATCCCCGCTGTAAGCTTCTTCGTCCAGGTTACCTCCGGACACTACTTCAATAATTGGCAGCTCGAACTGCTTGGCGAATTCGTAGTCCCGCTCATCATGACCCGGAACAGCCATAATGGCACCCGTTCCATAGCCAGCAAGCACATAGTCGGCAATCCAGATCGGCAGCTTTGCGCCGTTGGCCGGATTGACCGCATAAGCACCCGTGAATACGCCGGTTTTTTCCTTGGCCAGATCAGTCCGTTCCAGATCGCTCTTGCGGGCGGCTTGATCCTGGTACGCCTTCACTGCAGCTGCCTGCGCCTCTGCGGTAATATGAGCCACGAGCTCATGCTCAGGAGCCAGAACCGCATAACTGGCACCGAACAAAGTGTCAGGACGAGTCGTAAATACCGTCAGCGTCTCTTCGTGTCCAGCGATAGCAAAGACCACTTCAGCTCCTTCGGATTTGCCAATCCAGTTGCGCTGCATATCCTTAATGCTCTCCGACCAGTCCAGTTCTTCCAGATCCTCAAGCAATCGTTCTGCATATTCGGTAATTTTAAGCACCCATTGGCGCATTGGCTTGCGTACAACCGGATGGCCGCCCCGCTCGCTCTTGCCGTCGATGACTTCTTCGTTTGCGAGTACGGTTCCAAGTGCAGGGCACCAGTTCACAGGCACTTCAGCTACGTAAGCAAGACCCTTTTTATAGAGTTGGATAAAAATCCATTGTGTCCATTTGTAATATTCAGGATCTGTCGTACTGATCTCACGATCCCAGTCATAGGAGAAGCCCAGCGATTTGATCTGGCGTCGGAAGTTGTTGATATTTTTGACCGTAATATCGCGCGGATGTTCTCCCGTATCAAGAGCATGCTGCTCCGCCGGCAGCCCGAAGGCGTCCCATCCCATCGGATGAAGCACATTGTAGCCGCGCATCCGCTTGAATCTGGACACGATATCAGTAGCCGTATAGCCTTCCGGGTGACCCACGTGAAGTCCCGCGCCGGATGGATAAGGAAACATATCAAGCGCATAAAATTTCGGTTTTCCTGCTTCTTCACGAGTCTTAAAGGTCTGGTGCTCATCCCAGTAAGCCTGCCACTTTGGCTCGATCGTCTGAGCCTGATACACATCATGCGATGTTTGCTTCTCTGTCATTTCTAGTCCTCCCTAGAGTACATAATTCAACCCAGCTATCGAAGGGAATAAAAAAAACCTCCCGATCCTTAGCGTATCATCGCTAGGGACGAGAGGAAGTTTCCCGTGGTACCACCCTAGTTAGCGTCGGACATCCTTTGTCTAACGCTCCCTTTACACCCTTAACGCGGGTAAAACGATGATGGTTCGCATCATCACTCCGAGGCGAGTTCATTCTTATTCCCCAACCGGCTTGCACCAGACCGCCGGCTCTCTGGGTGGCAGAACTTGAATTACTACTCCTCATCATTGCTTCTGAATATCCAATTTAATCACAACCATTATATAGAAATCAAAGCTTGGCGTCAATGTCGTCACTACACATTCATTTGTGCGGCCACCCCATTGCACACTCACAATTCTATCAACATGCCCGGCTCTGCCAAATGAACATTCCGGTTTCCTTGTTGTTTGGCATCCGCCAATAAATCCTGCAAATTTCCGTAATGCGGCAGGTGCGTCAGCAGGACCTTTTTTGCATGGGAACGGTGTGCCAATATTCCGGCTTCTTTGGATGTCATATGACCCATGCGCGATCCGTCCGTCCCATGATACAAGCTGCATTCGGCTATCAACAAATCTGCTTCCAGCGCAAACGAAATTAAATCTTCCGTAAACATGGTATCAGAGGTGTAGACCAGCACTTTATCTTCACAGGTGATCTTCATCGCATAAGCTTCAACGGTATGTGCATTTTTCTTGAATTCAAACCTAAATGGGCCTAATGTCAGTGATGTGGTTGCATCGAAACTTTCAAAACGGGACCCTATTATCCCCTCCACCTCTTTACGAAAGCTCTCGCTTTCCGGACCATAAATGTTTAACACCCTATCCGCCCGCCCGATCTGAGTGTTCACTAGCCTTGAATACAGATAAGCTCCAATATCGGCATTATGATCATAATGATAGTGAGACAGCACCACATGCTCAATGTCATTCAAATCGATATATTCCTGGGCTTTAACCAGGACTCCGCTCCCGCAGTCCACCATAACCGTATAGCCTTGATGCTCAATCAAATAACCTGATGTAGGGCCATTTTGCTTCGGAAAGCCGCCCCACATGCCGATGATTCTACATTGCATAATTACTCTCCTTATCGAACAAAAATGAACTGGAGACCAGGGTCTGGGTATACTCGTCCTTCGGCGCAAAGAGCACTTCCTCTTTGGTCCCTTGCTCGACCATTTTCCCGTGCTTCATCACCATTATAGAATCAGACATATAATTAACAACACCAATATCATGAGTAATAAATAGGTAGGAAATTTCAAGCTCTCTTTGCAATTCCAACAGCAAATCGAGAATTTGCTTCTGAACCGACACGTCCAGGGCCGAGACGGATTCATCGCAGACGATAAGCTGCGGCTTCAGCAACAAAGACCTGGCAATGGCCACCCGCTGTGCTTGACCTCCGCTAATTTCAGTTGCATGCTTGTTGAGAATGCTGTCTTCCAGCTTTACTCTATGCAGCATTTCCTTGATTTGATGGAGAGCTGCGTTGGCATCAAAGCTATCGCTTGCAATTTTCAAAGGCTCCATCAACACTTCTTTAATTGAGAGATGCGGGTTTAAAGACTCCTTGGCGCTCTGGAAAATAAACTGCACATTGCTTCGGTATTTCTTATATTCTGCTTTGGATAGCTCCTTAATGTTCTTGCCGTAATATAGAATTTCTCCAGATGTAGGCTGCTGCAAATTCCCGACAATCTCGGCAAACGTCGATTTGCCCGAACCCGATTCGCCGACTACCCCCACTGTTTTCTTTCTTGGAATCCGAACCGAAACGCGATCGACCGCGGTGAAATAGGCTTGTTTATCAAAGATGCTTTGCTTTTTTAATTTGAAGGTCTTCACAATATCCTTCGCTTCAATAATCATATCCATATCATAGTCCTCCTTACGGAAGCAATTTTCCCTATCGAGGCTGTAGCCTATTTGATGGTCATGGTAGAGTCCAACAATTGCCTTGTGTACGGATGCTTGGGCTGTGAAAAGACCAGCTCGGTGCTGCCGGACTCAACAAGCTTGCCTTTATACATGACGTAAACACGGCTGCAGTACCTTCGAATGATGTTCAAATCATGCGATATGAACAGGATCGGGACCCCCTCTAGTCTATTCATCGTATCGAACAGATCCATGACCTGTCTCTGAATAACGGTATCCAAGGCCGTGGTCGGTTCATCGGCAATAATTGCTTTAGGGTCGGTCATCAAAGCCAATGCAATATTGACGCGTTGCTTCATGCCGCCCGAAATTTGAAAAGGATACGCATTCATCACCCTGTCCGGGTCCTTGATACCGACTTTGGATAGCAAGCGGCAAGCCTTGGCATAGGCATCTTTCCTGCTTTTTTTCATGTGACGCATGTAAGCATCGCCGATTTGATGCTTGATTTTGATCAAAGGATGCAGGAAGGATACGGTGTTTTGCGGAACAAAGCCGATTTCGCGGCCGACCAAGGCACGAATCTGTGCGGCATCCAGCCCTTCCACGCTCCGGTCCATCAAGGCCAATTGTTTGTATTCCGCCTGCAAGCTTTTCGGCAATACATTTAAGATGGCTTGTGTGGTCAATGACTTTCCGGAGCCGGACTCCCCGACAATCCCGACAAACTCCTTGTCATTCAGTTCTAGGGAAACATTCTCCACCAGGACGGTGCCTGATGAATCCTTAATGGTCAGCCCTCTTACTTCCATTAGCTTGGAGCTCATGCCGACGTTCTCCTCCCCACGGTGTAATCATTCAACGCATCTCCGATCAAATTGAATCCTAAAATCGCAATGACTAAAACAATGCCGGAGGGAATCGCCAAATACGGGTAGCTCAATGTAAATTGGCGGGATTCACTCAGCATCAGACCCAGACTCGCATTCGGCGGCTGTACACCGAGTCCCAAAAATGACAGCGAGGATTCGAGCAGGATCGCTCCGCCAATGCTCGATGAAAATTGCGTGATTAATTTGGGCAGCATGGAAGGCAGGATATGCTTCCCAATAATACGCAAAGGAGTTGCCCCATAGCTTTTGGCTGCCTTGATATACAATTCGTTTTTCTGATCTATAACAAGTGAATAGGCTAATCTGGCATAGGTAGGTATCATAAAAATCGCAATCGCAAGCACCGAATTCCATAGCCCTTTCCCTGTTACAGCAACCAGCATCAATGCAAGAAGCATCCCCGGAAACGCCATGAATCCATCAATAATCCGCATGATCACACTTTGCAATACACCTTTGGCAATGCCGCCGATTGAACCGATCACGACACCAATGCTGGCGCCGACGGAAACGGACACCAGACCGACGAGTAAAGCGTATCTCGTTGATACCATAATGCGGCTTAATATATCGCGGCCAAACTGGTCCGTACCCAGGAAATATTCCCCGCTGGGGCGATGCAGCCGATCTAACGTATTCATATTATTAGGATCATGCGGAAGATAAATAAATGAAATTAGACAAAGCAACACCACCATGCTGACCAAGGCGATCCCAAGCAGGACGAGCCGATTGTTTTTCCCTTTACGCATTTCTTTCACCGCCGAATTGGATCATAGGATTGATCACACGATATAAAATATCTGCCAGAAAATTCACGCAGACTACTACGCCGGTAATAAACATAACCGTTCCTTGTAAAAGGATAACATCCCGCTGCTCAACGGCGACCAATAACAGACGTCCAACTCCCGGGAGGGCGAATATACTTTCTACTAACACAGTACCGGCCAGCAATCCGGCAAGCTGCATCAAAATCGTCGTAACCGGAGCGATAACCGCACTTCGCAATGCGTACTTGAAGACCGCTTGTGCGCTCGATAACCCATTAACTCGTGTCATCAGCATAAAATCCTGCTCCAGAGCACTAAGCATCGAGCTTCGGATGATCCGGATCAGATAGCCGACCAAACCAATCGCCACCACGATCGAGGGTAGCAGCAAGGATTGGATACTTCTCCACCAGCCCTCTTCAACAGGAATGAATCCAGGGACCGGAAACCAACCCAGCTTTCCGGAAAAGAAAACAAGAAAAATTAGAGCAAGCCAAAACTGCGGGATGGCGTCTCCCAACTGCATAACCGTTCGTGCTAACCGATCAATCCACTTATCCTGATATATGGCAGACAAGATCCCTATGATTGCAGCAACCGGTATCGCTAACAGTAAGGAAAATACGGCCAAAGAAACGGTTATCATCAACCTTTGCATAATCAGCGTCAAAACTTCCTCACCGAAGAACAATGAGTTGCCCCAATCACCGGCCAGGAAATGAGTTAGCCAGGAGAAGTAACGTTCATACCACGGCTGGTTCAGTCCCATCGATTCCCGCAATGCCTCCAGCCGTTCCGGTGTCGCATCGGTTCCGAGCGATAATAAAGCCGCATCTCCCGGGATGACGGTTAATACAAAGAAAGTAATCCACGAAATTACAAATAACACAACAACACCGCTTAGTAATCGATTGATTGTGTATTTAACCATCTCAAACCTCTTTTTTCATAATAAGTATGAAAGCTCCTCTAGGCAGAGGAGCTCATCAAACAAAGCTCGATTAATTCGTGAAATAGACATCCTTCATTTCATAAATATCAATCGGATAAGATTGATATCCCGCGACATTAGCTGCTGTTACAGTCAAGCCGATCGGGGATTGAATGTACAGCGCCGGGACATCTTCAGCGAGAATTTGCTGCAATTCCTGATAGAGCTCCAACCGTTGTTGTTCATCGCGCTCTTGCTGAACCTGGGTTAGAATTTCATCGACCCGTTCGTTCTTATAGTTCATATAGTTTTCTTTGCTTTCGGAATGGTAGCGAGCAAGCAATGCATAAGGATCAAGTCTTCCGGTATGGCCGGTAACGGTCAGGTCATATTTTCTGCCCGTATACACATCGCTCAGCCAAAAGCCCCATTCTACCGTATGAATATTAATCGTTAATCCAACTTTTTTCAGCTGGTCGGCAATCACCTGCCCTGCAGCAACATAGTTTGGATAAGAGCTCGGCAGGTACATTTCCAGAGTTAAGCCCTGGGCATATCCGGCCTCTTCAAGCAGTTGTTTTGCTTTTTCAGGATCGTAAATGATGGCCTCATTTGTATCCAGGTACTCTTTCAGCATAGGCGGATAATGGGATCCGATTTCTTGTCCATAGCCCCACCAAACGGTATCAATCAGGGCTTGTTTATCCACTGCATAATTGATGGCTTGTCTTACGCGGGCATCCGAGAGAGCTTCATTGTCCAGGTTCATCGCCATCACTTGCACGGCGTTTGCTTGAGTCTCGATAATGCTATAATCCGAATTATTCTCGAACTGGGGCACGGCGTCACCGCTAACGCTAATAATATCCAGTTCACCGCTTTGCAGAGCCGTAATTTGCGAAGTTGCATCCGGCATCATAATGAAGCTGACCTTTTCCAATTTCGCCGGTGTAAAATAGTCGTTATTTCTTGTGAGAACAATTTGTTGCTGCGGGACCCATTGCTCCAGCTTGAACGGCCCTGTACCTACCGGATTGTTTCTTAGTTGTTCTGCTGCTTCCTCCGGAACAATCGCGGTCCATGGATAGGCGAACTGGGAGACCAAAGCAACATCAAGCGCTTTTGTTACAAATTCAATATTGTAATGGTCCACAGCAGTAATGCTTACGATATTGGCAAAGTCTCCGGCCCGCGGACTTTCCTCGCCCTTCAAGCGTTCGAAGGAGAACTTCACATCTTCCGCGGTCATCTCACGGCCGTTGTGGAATTTTACGCCCTCCCGCAATTTGAACGCAATCGTTAATCCATCTTCGGATACTTTCCATTCCTCGGCCAAGCCTGGAACAAATTCACCGTCCAAGGACACTTTGACCAAGGTGTCGTAAATGTTATTCGTGATTTGAAAGGTGGAGGCTGCAGTTGTTCGATGCGGATCGAGTCCATCCGGATCCACGGTAAGAGCCATTTTCAATTCCGTTTTTACCGGCGCTTTAACCTCTGCCTCCGAGCCCTCGGCAGCCGTGTTGTTGGTTGGAGCTGGCGTCGAAGCCGCGCCATTGTTGCTTCCGCATGCTGCAAGAATCGCAACCATCATCAGGACCGGTAACGCATTTAAAAGTTTTTTCATCGTAACCTCCATAGCCGTATTTTTAAAATTTGTTCTGAAGCTCTTTAAAGCTGAGGTAATGGTCTTCGACTTTTTCAATATGCTCTCGGACTCTTTCTTTTCCTAGATAAGAGACTTCATTAACAATTGCATTGCACACAGATACCGCGGCCGTATAGGAATCGACAAAGCTCTTGGAAGCAGACTTGGCGATAAAGACAACGTCGGCATATTTGCAAATGGGTGAAACCGGTGAATCGGTGATCGCAATGACCTTCAGGCTTCTTTCTTTAGCAAACTCGGCGACTTCCGTAATTACTTTGTTATATCGAGGGAAGGAACACAGAAAGACGACATCCCCTTCGGAGAATCGGGCCAAATATTCGGCAACCTCACCCTGAGGGATCAAATAACTGTTTCCCAGCATGTAGTTCAGAATAAAGGACATGTAGGAGGTAACCGATAATCCCATTCGCCATCCCCCCACCCAGACGGTCTTCGCATCGAGAATGAGTGTTGCGGCGCTCTTGATCTCTTCCGTAGATATTTCTTTACTGGTTTCCAGAATGTTTTCGGCTTCCAGATAAAAGTGACTGTTTAACCAGGAATCATCCTTCACCGTGGAGATGGATTCCAGGTTATTGATCGCCCGGGTCTTTTTCCGCAAATCGTTTCGAAGCTCTTTTTTCAGCACCATGAAACTATCGAAGCCAAGCTTTTGTGCAAGCCTGTGTACGGTCGCTTCCGACACGTCTGAGGCGGCCGCAATTTTTTGAGCGGAAGAGATGGCCGCATCCTGCAGATTTTCGAGAATGTAATATGCCGTCTTCTTTTGCGAGCTGCTCAATTGATCGTATTTAGTTTGAATTAGCCCTGTGATATTTTCCATTCAACTATAGATCCTTTATCAAGTTTTACCTCCAAAAACGAGGGCGGATAAATCATGAATTGAGGAAATCACTTCAACATCATGGATTTCTTCGATTCCTTGCTTGGCATACGGATTGATAAGAATGCCCTCCATGCCGACTTGCCGGCATCCGATGATATCATCGTAATAATTATCGCCCACCATGAGGCACTGGCTTGCCTGAACCCCTGCCAATTCAAGTGCATGACGGAAAATCCGTTCGTCCGGCTTCTCGATATTAACCTCGGATGAAATAACGACGTAATCCAGATACGGCATAATTCCTGTATTCTCCAGCACCTCTCTTGCGGTCAAATTCCAGTTGGAAATCAGTCCAATCTGACAGCCTTCCTTCTTCAACTGTGCGAGCGTCGAATGTGTTGCCTCAAACGCCTTCCATTCGGGGCGCCCCTTACGTTCTTCCTTGGAAGTAAGCAATTCCGTATGTTCATCAATTTGCAAAAAGCGGTTGATCATTCTGTAATACGGTTCCGTCCAATGATTTCGATCTTTTCCGAGCAATCCCGGAAAATTCTTCATAAAATGCTTGTCCGTAAGGTGATAAGCCATCAGCAGCTCATCTAATGATTTTTCAATACCAAGCTGTTGGAGATGTTCTTGATACAGCTCTTCCCGATTCCAGTAAACCAGCGTATACCCTAAGTCAAACCAAATCACTCTCTGCAAATGTTCCCCTCCTAAGTGAAGACTTTCCTTCATTTGGTGTAGACGTTGGTTGATTTCCTTCACAATTAGTACTATAAAGGGCTTGTATTAAACTAAAACCATTTTGGGGTAAAGTCATTGTTAATTTTTTAGCTTGGTAAAAGCAGAAAAAAGAGACTTCTGCTGAGGGGCAGTAGTCTCTTTTTACAAAAATGATCCTATTGTTCTTCAATTTTAAATAGAAAAGGGGCCGATTATTCTGAAATGTTTACTTATACTCCTTTCTTTGTAGCGTTGAATCCAGTAACCATTCCTTCAACCCCTCAATACTTACATAATTTTCGGATTCAATTCGAATTACCGGGAAAAGCTTACCGGAGTATACGCCTGTTGTTCTTAACATGGTATCTTCACTAATAATAATTGCTTTTACCTCAGCTTCGGTTAAGTTCAAATACTCTGCTGTTTCTTTGATCGTCATTAGAGGTTTATATCCACTTCCGTTGACGATAGAATCACTCGGTTTTGGACCGCTTGAATCATGGATGCCGAAGCTGCTAACAACAATTGCGATTCCTACAATGAGAGAGCATAATATTGCAGTAAGGTTCATTTGTTTCATTACGGATGCCTCCAATTAACTTAATTCTGTCTTAGTTTCAGTTACATATTCTAATAGCCTTCAATCTTTATTTGATTTTTTTCTCCGGAAGAACGATATCCCGCCAAACCCGCTGATCACTGCAATATAGAAACCTAGATCGTACCACCAGCCCGCGTTATTTATTTCATATACTCTAATTTCGCGATTAAAAAATCCTATGATCAATGAAATAGGGGCCACCCATCCATGCCATATGCCCCAGAAAAAACCTGCTGGATCTTCAGTGCTGTTCCTGCCATCACCAGGTACGCAACCGGATAATAGTGCCATGCAAAACATAAAAACAAAGACAATTATGAGGTACTTTAGGCTCTTTCTCATAAATCATCATCTCCTGATTAATGAAGTTCTTTACTCATAAGTATGGTTATTAATTTTGTCTGTCCAATAAATACACTCTTTAAATCGTAAGGCTTAAAACCGAGTTTTGAATAAAAGGCTAATCCTCTGGAGTTCGTATTGTGACAGACCAATTTCAACTGCTCAAGCTTCAGAAGATTTTTAGCTTTATCCATCATGACTTGGATTAAATACTGTGACGCCCCTTGCCCCCGATATTCAGGAGCCACAACGACATTCCCTAGCCAGAAACCATCTTTATCTTTATAAATATTTGCATATTCTACCACTTTTTCCGTTTGTCTGTCTATTATCACTGTCGGTTCAAATCGGTCTTTTGCTAAACCAATGATTTGGTTAGACGTAAGAGGATATACGAACCTGGGACTCATGAAAAGCAACTCCTCTTCAGATTTGCGGAAACGTGCAAATGGCTTCAAGATCTCTGGTCTCAAGATTTCTATGAAGGTACATCTTCTCAGCTCCTTAATACGCCTATGTAGGGTGTTCAAAACTTTATGAAAAGACCTATTCTGAGATAGCTCCTTCTTGGCTGGGTCATAAGCGTCATTATACGTTACTCAATTTATCAGTCGCCTGTTCTTCATCCGACAGGAAAAATAAATCCTTCCCCTTATTACTCTCATATATAAAATCCTTCAAACTTTCGCTTTGATAATTGGCGAAGCTGCCCACAATGGCAACTTTCGTCTGATAATTAATAAATTTCTGCAGGATCTCACCGGCCAGCCGTGTCTTCAAGTCAAAGAACTCTTCACAGATTGCCGACTTAGGCAAGATGATTCGATTCGTCCCAGCCTCAAAACTAACCGATGCAATCAGATCCAATGCTGACTGGACATCCGTGATTAACACTTCATCACTATGTACTAATGCAATCTCAATTCCGTGCTTGCTAATTAATTTTATGTTCATCCTCTTCCTCCTGGGAATTTTCAGTTCTCCAAATTACACCTATAGTGTGTTGCATCTATTATATAAAAAAATACCCAACCCAAGATAGCTCCTATCCTAGGCTGGGTCATGTTTTGTTTGTTTGCTGCTCCTTTTATGCCCACCACATGGCGGAAGGCTGTTCGTGAATTATGATCGATTTCAGGTTAGTAACGGCACGAGTTAAGCCTTCGTCGATGGACATAATCGGATCTTCATGCTCGATGCTGATGACATAATCATATCCATAAACGCGTAACGCGGAAATGATATCGGACCATACCTTCAAGTCATGGCCGCAACCCACAGAGCGGAAGGTCCAGGCACGAGTCTTTACATCTCCATAAGGCTGCATGTCCATTAATCCGTACATATTGATATTATCTTGGTCCAGATACGTATCCTTGGCATGGAAATGATGGATGGCACCGGCTTCTCCCAGAATCTTGACAGCAGCAACCGGATCAATGCCTTGCCACCACAAATGGCTGGGATCTAAATTACAGCCGATCGCTTTTCCGGTCGCCTCCCGCAATTTCAGCATAGTATATGGCGTATGGGCAAGGAAGCCGCCATGCAGTTCAATGCCGATTTTCACGCCGGCCGCTTCCGCTTCCGTATTAATTCCTTTCCAATAAGGAATCAGCTTCTGCTCCCACTGATAAGTATAGCTGTCATCGTATTCGGTTGGCCAAGGCATAACAGGCCAGTTCACCGTTGTATCGGATGCATTCCCGCCAGCGATGCCGGAGAACCCGTTAACGACAGGAACATGCAACAAGCTGGCTAACTTGATGGTCTTGCGGAGCAACTCATCTGCCTCGGCAGCCACTTCCTTCGCTGGTGAGATCGGATTATTGTGGCAGCTTAGCGCCGAGATTTCCAGACCTTTATCAGCCAGCTTTGCCAGATATTCTCCCCGCGCCTCGCTGCTCGCCAGCAGTTTATCAATATCCAAATGCGCGTTGCCCGGATAACCGCCGGTACCGATTTCCACCGTTTGCAGTCCTTTCTTCGCAACCTCTTCGATCATCCCATCAAAGCTTAAATTGTTAAACAAGGGGGTAAATACACCGAGCTTCATTGATTGTTCCTCCTTAAATTTTAATTTGTTGACGTGCTTCATAGTGTCCGTAAGTTGGATATGCATTTTGAGTCGGCGCGCACCAGCGAACGCCATTTCTGATAACCTGCTGCACCTTTTCATTGTAATAGCTAGGATAAGTTTCATGACCCGGCTGGAAATAGAAAACTTTCCCGTTCCCTCTGCGGTACGTGCAACCGCTCCGGAAGACTTCGCCTCCCGGGAACCAGCTTACAAAGATCAACTCATCCGGCTCCGGAATATCAAAATGCTCCCCATACATCTCTTCAACGTCCAACTCGATAAATTCGCCGATCCCTTCCACGATAGGATGACTCGGATTGACATTCCATATCCGGCAATTGCCTCCATCCTCCCGCCATTTCAAGTCACAAGACGTTCCCATTAATTTCTTGAAAATTTTTGAAAAGTGTGCCGAATGCAGGACCACGATTCCCATCCCTTCAAGAATGCGCTTGTGCACGCGGTCAACAATTTCGTCCTGGACCTCACCATGAGCCATATGTCCCCACCAGACAAGGACATCGGTCTCCTTCAATACTTCCTCCGTTAACCCGTGCTCCGGCTCGTCCAGAGTCGCTGTTCTCACCATAACCTCGTCTTCGGACAAGAACTTCTCCAACTGCCCGTGAATGCCTTCCGGGTACATTTTCTGAACAGCTTGATTGTGCTTCTCGTGGCGGAATTCATTCCATACGGTAACTTTTATCACGAATAGACCTCCTCAACAATCGCCTTAAGCTGCCGATAACAGATCGCGGTCGCCTCTAAAGGCTGATAAAGCTGGAACTCTTCCTGTTCCACAACGAGCCAAGGCAAAGCCAGTTGTTTCGCGACTTGGACATATTCCTTCATCGGCAAAATGCCGGATCCTACCTCCGTGCTCTCCCGGGAAGATCCATGCATATCTTTCATATGGAAAAGCCCAATGCGGTCTTTGTGAGCCTCGAGCCAAGGCAATACGTCATGATCTGAGCAGGCCAGCCAGTACAGGTCTACTTCCAGATGGATATGTCTGGAGTTATTTACCATGTAATCGAGAATATCTTCACCCGGGATTTCCGTGAATTCATGGGCATGATTGTGGTAGTACAATTCCATGCCTTCCTGAGCCAATCTCTTCGCGATTCTCTCCATATCATCAATAAAGCCTCTCCACTCTTCCAGAGTTTTGAAGGATACGCCCGGAACCACGAGCCGCTTATTCCCAATGCCTTTTTCAAAGGACACCGTACCCTCAAGATCTTTTTGCAATGCTTCATATGGAAGATGGGAGGCGGCAACCTTCAAGCCCAATTCGTCCAGGTAGCTTCTCACTTCAGCTGCGCTTTTGCCATGATAGCCGGCAAATTCCACGCCATCATATCCGCTTTCCTTCACCTGTTTGAGTGCTTCATAAAAGTTCTCTTTACATGCTTCTTGAATGCTCCATAATTGCAGGGCAATTTGGGGGTTCATATTTTTCTCCTCCTGGATGCTACTCTATTTGTTTAATATATTATAGCTAAAACCAGAGCAACTTTCTCTCAAATATCGCGCCATCTTTGATGAATAAAAGGAGGTGTAAACATAATTTCCTGTTTAACACCTCCTCCGTATGGGTCCTAACCTATATTCACATTTCCCTTTCGGAAAAATGATTTCCATTCAAGCACCGATTATCCTTTAATCGCCCCAACCATAATGCCCTTCTCAAAATACTTGGACACTACCGGATAGAAGATTAGTACCGGAACGCTGGACACGACAACAACCGCGTATTTAATCGATTGCTTCAGCGAGTTAACTTCACTTTGGTTGGCGGTCATAATCGCCTGATTCACTGAATCCCCCATTTGGTTCTGCACAAGAATTTCCCGCAAAATCAACTGCAATGGGAACAGGTTCCGATCGGAAAGGTAAATCATCGCATCAAAATATCCATTCCATCTGCCTACGCCATAGAACATCATCATAACAGCTATAATAGGCGTGGACAGCGGGAGGACGATTTTTAAAAGCAGCTGCATATCAGTCGCTCCATCAATAAAGGCGCTCTCTTCCAGCTCAAGCGGAATATTTTGCTGGAAATAAGTGCGCATAATAATCATATTGTAGACGCTGATTGCTCCCGGAATAATCATGACCCACATCGTATTGACAATACCAAGCGCTTGATTGACGAGGTACGTCGGAATCAGACCTCCGGAGAAGAACATTGTGAAGGTGAACAGCATCGTAATGACGTTCCGCCCTCTGAAATCCCTGCGGGACAAGGGATAGGCCGCAAGGGTAGTCATGATCACATTAACGGCCGTTCCCAGCCCGGTATAGATGATTGCATTTTTAAATCCCATCCAGATATCGCTATTTCCGAATACCCGCTTGTAGCCATCCAGCGTGAAGCCTCTTGGCCAGAGCAGCAATACATGATCGAAAATTTGTCTAGGATCGCTTAGTGACGCAAACACAACGAATAGCAATGGATAAAGAATGATCAACGTTAAAATGCCGACTAGGACCATGTTGAACCAATTAAAAACCTTATCTCCTCTGGATAACTGATAATCCACGATTGCCCCTCCTTACCACAGACTGGTCTCACTGAATTTCTGGGCAAATTTATTGACCAGGTACAGCACGATGAAATTGATCAGGTTGTTAAAAAATCCCACGGCAGCCGAGAAGCTATACTCCGCATTCAAAATACCGGCTTTGTACATGTAGGTAGACAATACCTCCGAAGTAGCGAGGTTGGCATCATTTTGCATCAACAGCACCTTTTCAAACCCTACGGACATGACGGACCCCGTAGCCAGAATCGTACAGATGACAATCGTTGGCATAATTGCCGGAATCGTAATGTACCAGATGCACTTCAAGCGGGAGGCACCTTCTATATAAGCCGCCTCATACTGATCCTGCGGAATGCCCGACATCGCTGCGGTGTATATCAACGTTCCCCAGCCAACAGATTGCCAGATGCCTGACCAGACAAATACATGAGGGAACAGCCTCGGATTCCCGATAAAATCGATAGGCTCGCCGCCAAAATACTGGATCACGGCATTAATGACCCCGTCTACTGGAGAGGTGAAGAACATCACCATGCCGACGATGATGATTACGGAAATAAAGTTAGGGATATAGGAAATCGTCTGGACGATCGATTTGTACTTTTTATTGCGAATCTCGTTAAACATAAGTGCCAGAATAATAGGAAGGGGAACGCCAACCGCCAGACTATACAGGCTGATTCTCAATGTATTGATGATGACATCCTTAAAATAGAAGGCATTAAAAAACCGCTCAAAATGATCAAACCCTACCCAGGGGCTATGCAGGATGCCAAATGCAGGGGAATAATCCTTGAAGGAAATAATAATTCCGTACATAGGGATATAATTCCATATGATTAATGAAGTCAAAGGCAGCAGCATCATGATGTAGAGCCATCTTTGCTTCAGAAACGATTTGCCTTTTGCGCTAGGAAGAAGTTTCTTTCGCACTGAAGATTCCATAGTTTACCCCTTTCTTTAAAACTTGGGGGAGATTCCCGAGAATCTCCCCATCGCTTCTTGATGTGTTCTTAGCTTTCTTTATAACGCTTGTATTGCTCTTGCTTGATTTGCAAATATTTATCCGAACCCATTTTCTTCAATTGGGCGATATAGTTATCCCATTCTTGATCAATATCCTTCGTACCCGTTACGAACTCCACCCGCATTTGACCCACATAGTTGCCTAGATCGGCCACAATCGAGGAGGATTCATTAGCCTCCTCCTGCGTTGCCGGCAGATCCGGAAGAGTTACTCCAGGCAAGGTTTCTTCAGTCAAATCGGTGTACACCGGCGCTTCCTGCCGGCCGGCAGCCGCCCTGATTTCCGGTGATAATTCAATGTACGGGAAGTACCCGCCATATACGTTGTCAACATATTGAAACGCACCGAGCCCGATACCGTCCTTGTAGTTCAAGATTTCATCGATATAGACCATGTTGCTGTCTTCCATATTATAGGTAACGCCTTCTTTGCCCAGGTAGCCAAATACACTGCCCTCTTCACTGTAGAAATAGTCCACCCATTTCAGGATCGCTCCCGGGTCTTTCGCGTCCTTTGTGATAACAAGACTGGATGCTCCCGCAACCTGAGAATCTGTCAGCGAAGCAGTATCTCCGTCCGGTCCTGCAAGCACGTTAATCGGTACAAAATCATTCTTCACACTCTCGCCAATGTAATCCGGAGCCGCCCAGTTCCAGGCTCCCACTGTATCCTTGGCAGCATCTGCCGTCCATTTGTCATAATCCACGCCGCTGAAAGCCTGCTTATTGATAGCCCCGCTCTCATACATCCGGTTTTCATATTTCAGAACTTCTTTATATCCATCAGAGGCGATCGTAAGCTGGATCTCATCATTGTCATCGACATAGATAAAGTTCCCCAAGGCTTTCCGTCCGCCGTTTCCGATGCCGAAGGAACCCATCATCATCTGCTCAAAAGTCCAGCCAAGCGAGCCGCTCGGCATATACCAGCCCTGTTCGTCGTTAACGCCGTTGCCGTTAGGATCTTGAGTTACGAACGCATTCAACGCTTCTTCAAGCTCGGCTGTCGTCTTAGGAACCTCCATACCGAGGTTGTCGAGCCATTTCTTGTTTATATACAAGCGGATCGTCCGGTTGCCTTCCGGATAGGGATCAAGGTAAGGGGTAGCATAAATGTGTCCGTCGGCGCTGGTCAGTCCTTTACGGATATCTTCGTTCTCATCCAGAAGCTTCTGCAAATTAGGCGCATGCTCCTTGATCAAGTCTTCCAGCGGGAGAAAAAGACCTTGCTGGCCGTATTTCAATAGCTCACCATTGCTCCAGTCCACTTGATAAAAGGCATCCGGCAACTGCTTTCTCGTCAAAATCACGTTTTTCTTCTCGCCGATATCACTCAGTTCTTCCCATTCTACCTGAACGCCGGACATTTTCTCGTATTCTTGCCACATCCATAGATCCTTAGATGCCGGTCTCAAATTGTTCCAGCTTGGTCTAAGAAATGAAATGGATGACGAGGTCTTTCCGGATTCCGATGACTTATTATTCTCTGTTGAACCTCCTGAATTACCACCGCAGCCAGTAACAAGTAATGCCATCATTAACGTTCCAAGCAATACAACTTTCCCTTTTCTTGAACGAAACATTTGGATGCCCCCTCATAATTTGATATATCAAATCACTGAACAAAGCCTATTTTGAGGCATACCATATTATTTTGTCAAGCGTTTACATTTTAAGATCTTTAAACATGTAAGCGCTCGTTTCCGAAAGCTTTATAATTATGTAAACTAGTAAAGATTAAAAACTTTATGTCTCCCCCATAATATAGAGTAAAAAGGACTACTGCTCTTTGCCCGCTATGTTCTTTTCTATTGCCGAAACACGGGATCTATCGTATATTCAACGTAATTGTTATTTAAGTTCGTCCGTTAGTAGCTCTGTATAATTTGACATATACATAAATAAAATGGTATATCAATTTTGACGAGGTGAAATGTCTTATGGAACAAATCCCGCTATATCAACACATTGTAAATAACCTCAAAGCAAAAATTGATTCCGGAGAGCTGAAGGCTGGGGATCAGCTTCCTACCGAAGCTGAGATTTCCAAGCAATTCAGTGTAAGCCGGATCACTTCTAAGCGGGCTTTAACCGAACTGGAAAATGCCAATTTAATCTTTCGCGTCCAAGGAAAGGGCAGCTTCGTAAATACTAAGCTCACTCCTGCTCATACCTTGGCTAAGGGCAGCAAAGAGATTTTGCTCATTCTTCCGTTTTTCCATAACCCGGGACTTGGTGATTATGAGAAGGGGATCAATGAATTTCTGGCAACAACGGACTATACCTTGAACATTCAGTCCAATACGCTTGTCGGTCAACGTAAGTTGCTGGAGGCAGCACTGCGCAGCTTCAATGCCGGGTTGATTTTCTACCCGGTTAGCAGCAATTCGGATCTCGGGATTCTATATCAATATCATTTACAGCGATATCCGCTAGTTACGATGGACAAGACCATTGACGGCATTCCATTCTTATCCGTTGTCTCCGATAATTCCAATGGAGCTTATATGGCTTGCAAGCATCTGATCGACAATAACCATAAGAAAATTGCCTATGTCTCCTCCTTGAATGTTGAGAATTTCTCGTCGATCCGTGAGCGCTACTTCGGCTATTTGAAGGCTCTTCATGATTACAACCTGAATGATTACAGCGTCAATGACTTAACTGAGCGTTATCTGACCCATGAAGACGGACAAGGCAGAGCATATTATCTGCAATTCATTCAAGCAGTTAAGGAGCAAGGCATTACCGGGATTGTAGCGGAGAACGATCTGATTGCGATCGAGATCATGCAGATTGCCAAGGAAATCGGACTATCCATACCGGAGGACTTCTCGATTGTCGGCTTTGACAACATTCATCTGTCCAGCTTTGTTGAGCCTAAGCTGACCACGATCTCGCAGGATTTTGGCCGAATGGGCTATCTCGCAGCAAAAAGTCTGATTGCAACGATTGAGAATCCGCACCATCCGCCGCGGGAAAATGTCATAGTTCCCGTGCAGCTCGTCGAACGGCAAACCGTTAGAAGATTGTAATACTACTTTTTATAACATGTTAGGAGGTTCTGCATGCTGCATTACATTGATACACGACAAGGCTCCCACAATAAGCATGCTTTTTCGCACGGTAACACACTGCCCTATACATCGGTTCCCTTTGGCATGAATCATTTTGTGGTTCAGACCAACCAGGAAGGAAGCTGGTTCTTTGATCCCCATGACCGCGTCTTTTTGGGTTTGCGTCTAACTCACCAGCCAAGTCCATGGATGGGAGACTTCTCCTATTTCTTAATGACACCGATTGCGGACGAGAAAATTAAAGGCTCCCTCTTCTCTTGCCAAAGCTCTTACCGGCCTGAAGAAGCGATCTTCAAGCCGCATTATGTCAAGGTCAAGCAGCAGCGTTACAATATCATTACCGAGCTCGTTCCGACCTGCTATGGCGCCACGATGAACATCAAGTACAACTCCGGCAAGCAAGCCGGGATCGTGCTGAACGTGAAGAACATCAGCGAATTTCATATCGATGCCGCGAATCGTAAAATTACCGGCTATATCAGTAATTTCGCAGGTTGTCATGACGACGGGTTCCGCATGTACGTATCCATGAGCTTCAATAAAGATATTGATCTAAGCACCTCCGGGTATTACAATGCTGAAGGCGTTCTCTGTAATAAAACCCGCCTGAACGGTGTGGATCAACATGTTGTTATTCGTTTCCATGACTGTGAAACCGATGTCCTGGAGGCCAAGCTTGCTACTTCATTTATCAGCCTGGAGCAGGCCGAGCTTAACTTACAGCGGGATTCAGGTCAGTCGCTCCATAAGCAGAAGGACCAAGCCGCACAGGCCTGGAATCATTACTTGAACAAAATCCAAGTCTCCCATTCGAACGAAGAGTATTTGCGTACCTTTTATGGCTGCCTGTACCGGATGTTCCTGTTCCCGCAGAAATTCTATGAGCTGGATGAGAATATGGAGCCGATTCATTACGATACTACCGCCAAAGCCGTCAAAAAAGGGTTCCTGTATACCAACAACGGCTTCTGGGATACTTATAAAACCGTGTACCCGCTTTATTCCATTATTGCTCCTAAGGAATATGAAGAGATGCTGGAGGGCTTCCTGAACAGTTATCATGAGACCGGCTTTCTGCCAAAATGGCTGTCTCCGGATGAACGAGGACTCATGCCGGGAACGCTTATTGACGCGGTAATAGCTGATGCAGCTGCCAAGGGGATTGGGCGGCAGCTAATGCCTGAATTACTGGAAGCCATGCTTACCGCCGCCAAGACACAAAGCGAAAAAGACTGCTATGGGCGTCAAGGTACGCTTGACTATATCAAGTACGGCTATGTGCCAAGTCATTATCATGAAAGTGTTAACCATACGTTGGACTATGCGTATAGTGACTACTGTATCAGCCGAGTCGCTGAAATGCTTGGCAACGGGGAAGCCGCTGAGTATTACCGTCAAAGCGCGCTGAATTACCGGAACATCTTCGATCCGGAGACCGGCTTCATGCGTGCCAAGGATGCAACCGGACAATTTCGTCCTGACTTTAACAGCACAAGCTGGGGTCTTGATTATGCAGAAGGCAGCGCTTGGCAGAACAGCTTCGCGGTATTCCATGATATCCAGGGTCTGATTGAGGCCTACGGCTCTAAGGAGCGCTTCTTTGAAAAAATCACCGAGCTGTGCAATAAAGAACCTGAATTTGATGTACTTGGTTATGGCTTTGAAATTCATGAGATGAGTGAAATGGCGGCCATCGATTATGGGCAGTTAGCCATTTCCAATCAGCCGAGCTTCCATATCCCTTATCTGTTTAATTACGTGGGTCAGCCGGCCTCCTCGCAGGTCGTCATCAAGCAGCTGCTAGCCAATCTGTTCAACAGCGGCTTTGACGGATATCCCGGGGACGAGGACAACGGCAGTATGTCCGGTTGGTACGTATTCAGCTCCATGGGCTTCTATCCGGTATGTCCCGGCAGCAATGAATATGTATTGGGGATTCCGCTTTTCGATCGTGTCAAGATCGAGCTGCCTAACGGCAAGCATATGAAGATTGAGACTCACAATAATAATCCGCAGTCTAATTTCGTAGCTGATGTCAACCTGGATAACGAACCGTATCAAAAGCTGTTCATTACCCATGAAGACATCATGGCAGGGAAATCGCTGGATTTCCGGCTCGGTCTTGCTCCAAGCTACCGAAGCTACAAGCCTGAGGAGTTGCCTTTTTCGATCACAGAACCTAAGAATTGAACATATGTGTGTAGATACAAAAGACTCCCAAACGCAGAGAAATTCTTTGTTTGGGGGTCTTTTTGTTTTTGTTTCTTAAACGCCAAACACATTGGAGGAAATATATTAATCAGGTTATGATGGAATAAACGAACCGTCTACAATATAGATACTTATATTACTGCATTTTAGGCTCCTCTATGTGTTTCATAAAAGATTCGATAGATCAAGATGGGGTGATTTTTATTGATTGGTTAGTAGTATTAGGTCTTGCTCTTTATTTTTCCATTATGTCAATAGTGATTATTCGCTTACTAAAGCATAGATCAAAAGTAAACACTTTCGAAAATGTATCATTACTGTTATCTGCTCTTCTCACTATGTTTATTATTGAGATAGAGAATCCTCTTAAACTTCTTTTTTTAATTATTGCCTTTATTTTTCTGGTCGTTTTTATATCTATCTGGATTTATAGAAATCACAATACAAAGTAGTAGGATTAATTTATTCAGGGGTGAGTTACTGCTTCCGCTTCTTCCTAAATAAATATACAAGGAGATGAATAAGAATGATAGCAGTAAACAAGTTAAGTTTTTTTATTGACTATTCATACTCCAAACAAATTGAGTATGTATTGAATGAATGGGATTCTAACGGAAGTTATGTGTACCACCCTTTAATTTTAAGCCAACGATTAAGAAAACTACTTTTGGAGCATCGCATAACGAGAGATGTAAGAAGTCTACATGAATCCAGTTATGGATCTAAAGACTGGTTCATGGAACCTGTTTTTATAGATAATTATTAGCGAAGTGACTTCGTTCTATAGCTTTTAAAAATACTGTAATCTGAAGTAAGAGTCAGTGAACAGCTATAACCCCTGTTGCCAAACTGCGCCTAAAGACACTAGCCCTACCCTAAATCTGTTGCGGCTGATCGCGGGGATTAATGGCTGGATCACCTTGTCGATGAATTGTAGAAAGTGCAACTAAAACCTTGTCATTTCTAAATTTCATAGGTTTAAGTGCACCACCTACAGCTAAAAGTCTGTTTTTTTCAGAATGACTGAGTTTTTGCGAATCTAACTGTACTTTATACAGCTATTTTCAAATTCGGAGCTAAAGTTCAGAAATCAGGTGTATTTTTTACAATTAAACCGTCACCCTAGGTTGAATATTCTGTATCACACGTTTCGCGTGTTCAACGCTGGAGCCATTAATAAAAATAAATGGAGCCGAACGTTTCGGCTCCATTTATTTTTTGGTCTAGCGAATCAGCTTAATCGTCTTGATCTCATAAGGATGAAAATCAAGGAATATCTCACCGTTATTTAATAGTACTTCTTCAATTTCTTCTTCAATCAAATTAACTAGCACGGCCCTTTCGACTGAGCATTTCCACTGCACTCGGATTACTTCGCGGGCACCTGATGATTCGTAAAACCGCAGAATGGTTCCCTGTCCATCCTCCGCCAATTTCATAGTGTCCAGTACAACATGGTTACTGGAAAGGTGTAAGAATGAATCCTCGCTTAACTGAGGTCCTGTCTTAGTCCCTACTTGCTCAATGATCACCGGCTGGTTTAATTCGGCTGCGGTGCGTACGACATGCGCCTCCCTCCAGTTCCCCCGATGAGGAAATACCGAATAGGTGAACTCGTGATGTCCCAAATCCGCATGCTCATCAGGCCATTTGGGCGCACGCAGCAGCGATAGTCTCAGAATTCCCTCCTTGATATCATATCCGTATTTGCAATCATTCAGGAGACTGACTCCATAGCCGCCTTCGGACAGATCTGCCCATCGGTGCCCGCAAACTTCATACTGTGCCTGATCCCAACTCGTATTATTGGTAGTAGAACGTTCCAGAGCACCAAACGGAATTTCGTAGGTGGCTTTTGTAGAAACAAGATCGACAGGAAAAGCAACCTTCCACAATTTATGATTCTCCTGCCAGTTGACAGAGGTTTTAAAGTCCACTCTTCGCAGGCCATGTTGAAGAATGATTTTCTGTTCTATGACAGAATGGCTCCAAGACCAGCGCAAACCCAGTACATCTCTGACACTTCCGGCTTCGATGATCCCGAAGGATTCTAGCTTTGCTTTTCCGGCAGACTGCTCGGCATAACGATGATCTAGATCCCACGCATCCCACTCCACGGGCAGGTCATGGAAAAATTGCAGTTCGTTCGCTACCACTCCCGCTTTCAGCAGCTCGCGGTTTTCTTCTTTGTCCAGCCAACGGGTAATCTCTCCGTACTTGTTAAATTCCAGTAAATACAGATCAGTCTCCCATCGTAATGGCTGATCCGTATCCGGCTGCTGTGAAGCAATCGGTTTATCTGCCAAAGACAACGATAACGGTTTGGTCCTAAGCCATATCGTCGTGTACCCGAAGGCTGGAACTGCTGGGTGTACCACCAGCAGGTAGCGCCCCTCCGCCTCCTCTGTAATCTGAGACTCCAGTCTTCTCCCTTGTCCGTCAACAGCCATTCCTTCAGTTCCTGCTTCCAGCGGAAGCTTAATCACAGCATTTCGTTCCCAGCCAAGACTGTTGAATACAATATAGGGAATACCGTCTCCCAAGGTATTGATTTTCGAGCAGAGGCTCTCCAACCCGGTTCTTAACACTTCATTACCGATTTTAGATATCTCAGTGTATTCATTGGAAGAAGTCTCGTACACTTCGGAAATCGACGAGCCTGGAATAATATCATGGAATTGGTTCAGCAGAATCAGCTTCCAGCCTTTATCCAATCCCGGCAGGGATTTTTCGGTTGCAGTATCTTCTCGATCCAAGCTGGCCGCTAGGGTGCTCCATACCTCTGCCTCCCGATATAACAGCTCCATCTTCCGGTTCATTTTCTTGTTCCTTGCCTGGGTGGTATAAGTCCCACGGTGATATTCCAGATACAGGTCACCGTACCATTTAGGAAAACGATCTGCAGAAGCCTCCATTCCGCGGAAATACTTCTCGGCCGTGCTGAATTTACTGGCAGGCAATCCAGGAAGGCTGGCAGAACGTGCAACGTACTCTACCATTTCCCTGGTAGCCCCTCCACCCCCATCGCCATGGCCATAAAGCAGCATTTCTTCACTATGGACGTTTTTTTGGCGAAAGAAGTCCCAATGCTCCTTAATATCTTTTGGACGAGTATCTTCACCCAGCCCGTGATTAAGATAGGACAGAATCGAAGTTCCGTCGATCCCCACCCAATGAAAAATATCATACGGAAAGTGATTCGTATCGCTCCAATTCAGCTTGCTGGTCATGAAAAACTCCACGCCGGAAAGCTTCAAGATTTGCGGCAAGGAGGCGCAATATCCAAAGGTATCCGGCAGCCACTCAATAAAGGAACGCTTGCCGAACTCCTCCAGATAGAATTTCTGTCCATATAAATTTTGCCTTACTAGAGACTCTCCACTTGGGATGTTCAGATCCGGTTCAACCCACATCCCTCCTACCAGTTCCCATCGTCCCTTGGCAACCTGTTCCTTCACTCGGCTGTAAAGCTCAGGATCATGTTCTTTAACATAGGCATATAATTGCGGCTGACTCTGTGCATAATGAAATTCCGGAAATTCTTCGATTAAGCGAAGCGCTGTCGAGAAGGTTCGGCTGCCTTTCCGCACTGTTTCTCTTATCGGCCAGAGCCATGCAATATCGATATGGGATTGGGCAACCATATGCATTACGCCAGCCTTGTTGCCTGCGGAATCCTCGTTAAGCGCATAGAGAAGCTCGTCCTCAAGCTTCCGAATCTCTTTTGCCTCCGGAACTCCCGCTTCCCCCCAATTACCGTACAAATCCTGGAAGACGTCATAGACCCTGTAAAGAGCATTCATCAATCGGCCCTTTTCCAGATTCTGCTCCGGCAGCTGGGCTACGGCTTCTGCCGCTACTGTAAGCGTATAAATCAGACTTCGGACCGGCCGGTTTACTTGTACAAGCTGAGCATTTATGGCTGCAATCGGCTGCCGTTGCGGGCCAAATTGCTGGTTCAGGGAGTCTGGCGGATTGGGGTGCGGATCCATTAGTTCGATTTCCAATTCAAGGAAGTATCCTACTTTAAGCGGATTAATCGACACAAAGGAATGATTGCTATCCAGGCCATGATAAGAGTGCCCATTGATCCGCAGCAATCCCTCACCGGTAGATTGCAATCGCAGTCCAATCTCTTCCGAAGGCCATTCTAAAGGAATATTCAATTGGTTGTGCAGTAAATACGTAGTTCCGGCATTTCCATCAAGCGCATCTCCTGCATGCTCAACTGATATGTCCTCATCCCATTCATATTGGCCAGGCAGGATGTACCGTCCCCGCTTCACCTTCCATCCGGTCAGTGTTCGCGATTCCTTCCATTGCAACTCACTTAAGTGACGAATCAATCGTTCAATTCTGTTCATCTCTACGCTCCATTTCTGCTTACGGCAGTTACTGCGTACCCGCTATTCTTTCAATGAGCCTACGGTCAGCCCCTGAATGAAAAAGCGCTGGAAAAACGGATACGCCAATACGATAGGACCTGTTGCCAGAACAACCATAGCCATCCGGGATGTTTCCTGAGGTAAGCTGGCGGCAAGGGACCCCAATCCGCTGGTATTTGAATTTTGCAGAATAAATGACATACTGCTTTCGATTCGCATCAACATGGATTGCAGTGGAACCAGATTTGGATTGTCTATATACAGAAGGGCATTAAACCAGTCGTTCCAGTAAGCCAGTGTGCAAAACAACCCGATCGTAGCCAGCCCGGGCAGTGACAGGGGAAGCACAACTTTACGAAAAATCTGAAACTCGGTAGCTCCATCAATTTTTGCCGATTCAATGATTCCATCCGGAAGGCTCTTGAAAAAGGTACGCATAATCATGATGTTGAACGCATTCATCATCATTGGTAATATGAGCGCCCAAATCGTATCCTTTAAATGAAGCACCTGCGTAACCACAATGAACGTGGGCACGAGCCCACCGTTGAACAGCATCGTGAATAATGCCAAAAATGAAAAAAAGCCGCGATATTTAAAGCTTGATCGGGAAATTCCGTAGGCGTACAAGGCAATGATCATCACGCTGAGCAATGTCCCGACTACGGTAACCGTAATGGTAACTCCATAGGACTGAAGCAACTGGGCCCCATTCTGGAACATATACTCATAGGCATAGGTACTCCACTTTTCAGGAATGAGACGGTATCCATGTTGAGCAAGGCTTTTCTCATCCGTGAACGAAAGAATCACAACAAATGCAAACGGAAAAACACAGACTAAGGAAAACATAGCGGCAATCACATTAAACACAATATTCATGAACGGTGAGAGACTATGGATATCCCGGGATTTTTTAATATTTGCAGCCAAGGAGCATCCTCCTCTCCAAATTTATTTTTAGAACAATGAGCTGTCCTTATCGATTCTGCGAACGACGTAGTTGGAAGTAACAACCAGGATAAATCCAACTATGGATTGATATAATCCGGCCGCCGCCGTCATTCCCATCTCACCGGTAGTTTTCAGGCCGCGATATACGTAAGTATCGATGACATTCGTCACCGGATATAAGGCGCCGGAGTCTCGCGGAATGTTGTAAAACAAACCAAAGTCCGCATAAAATATTCTTCCGACGGCTAGAAGCGTCATTATGATGATCAGCGGTTTTAAAAGAGGCAGGGTGATGTTGCGGATCTGCCGCCATTTGCTGGCTCCATCAATCATTGCAGCCTCATATAATGACCGGTCGAATCCGGTAATCGCCGCCAAATAAACCACACTGCTGTAACCGATCGTTTTCCACAGGTTTGTGAGGGTTAGTATATAAGGCCAATATTTAGGAGTCGTATACCAGGAAACGGTTTGCAGATCAAAACGTTCCAGTATACTGTTAAGCAGCCCTTTATCCATATTCAAAAAGCTATAAACAAAAAATCCGACAATAACGTATGACATGAAATGCGGAAGAAACATTCCCGTCTGGTACAATTTAGAAAGACGTTTGTTCACAATCTCGGATAACAGGATAGCCATTGCTATAGCGGCAAATGTACCGAGTATGATAAAAGCTGCATTATACAGCAGCGTGTTGCGCGTGATGATATAGGCGTCATTCGTGCCAAACAAAAACTTGAAATTTCTGAGTCCCACCCAATCGCTGCTTAAAAAGCTGGATATAAACCCCTCGCCGTTGTATCGGTATTGCTTGAAGGAAAGCAGTGTTCCTCCCATAGGCAAGTATGAGAATAATATAAAGCCGATGGCTCCTGGCAAAACCATAAGCAAAATAGGCAGGTTTTTGTGTAAATCTTTAAAAAAATGACTGACTCTATGCATTTCCTTCCCTCCTATCTAGGTCCATCATGTATTCAGGAGCAAACCAGACTGGGAAATCTCCCAGTCTGGCGGCTTGCTATACCTGATTATCTATTTTTGTGCCGCGAGCCACTCATCAAGCTGTCTTTGAGCTTCAGCCATGACGTTGTCCAACCCTGCAGCTTTAAGTTGTTCAATAGCCATTGGCGTATATTTGTCCGGATCTACGGAACCAGTCATAAGCGGAGCCCAGAATTGATCCTTAGCATTCGTCAGAGCCGCAAGCTCTGCCGATACATTTGAGCTGTCAAAATTGAAGCCCAGTAACGGAGCCGGTGTTCCGGCCTCGTTAAATTCACGGAATCCTTCCCATTTATCTTCAGGATCTCCTTCTTGCAAGTAAGTCAGCATAATATTCCCTATTGCAAATGTAGGCATATCATAGTCTCTAGACTTATCCAAGTTCTTTGCGACATTGTCGCCGATCTTCTCATAGTGCACGCCCTCAATACCGGAGTCCACAAGATTCCGCAGGTATGGATCCGTGTTGAGCAAATTAAGGAATTTCATGGCTTCTACCGGATGCTCGGAATTGGCGGATATCGCCTGCAGAGAACCCATTACCGACCAGTTGTAAATAATGGCATCTGTAGCCGGTGTAGAAACCACTGGATAACCGAGAGAAGCGGTCCACAGATTATCTGCAAAAGGTTGTGTCGTAGGACGATCCATAAACCAATTGCCGGTCAAAGTTAAATCCGAATTGTCGGTTGTTGTCGCTACCTCTGAGGCAATATATCCCGCCTGGTAATATTTGCGCATCGTCTTTAAGGCTTCTTTCAGCTCAGGAGTTTCGAGAATGTTAACGATTTTATAATCGGTTGTATCCAGCTTTACAGCCAATGGAAGATTCTGAATGATGTAATCGTAAGGAAGATTCGGAATAAAGTTTCTGTCAATCATGAACGGAACCACATTAGGCTCGTTGTCCTTAATTGTTTTCAAAAGCGGCTCTAGGCTTTCCATGCTTCTTACACCGGTAATATCCAAGTTGTACTTATCAAGCCACTGCTTGTTAAAACGCCAAACATCTTGGGCGGGAAGCTCTTTATTGGCAGGAATGCCATAGTTTTTCCCGTCTACCTTGGAGCCTTCCAGAAATGCGGGATCAAGCGTGTCCTTGATTCCCTGTCCATACTGGTCCAGAAGATCATTTAATTCCATGAAGGCTCCCTTTCTTGCATTTTGTACATAGTCAAACCCCCATGAAGCAGTGAACAAAATATCCATCTGTTCGCCTGATTGCGTCAGCACCTGCATTTTCTGCGTATAGTCACCGAAGTCAATCTGCTTCATCTTAACGGTCACACCAATTTTTTCTGAAGTGTATTTACTCACTTCAGCCATTACGAGGTCCGTATCTTTTTGAGGCGTGCCAATGTTATACCAAATCAACTCTACATCTTTTTTTGCTTCTTGGTTGCCGGCAGTCCCGGCACTCCCCTCCTTTTTGGCTCCGCCGCAGGCAGACAGGATTGCAGTGAATGCCAGTACCAGTACCAGAATCAGAGACAGTCTTGAACTTTTTTTCATCCTCTTTAAACCTCCCCTTTATTATGAAACCGCTTAATGGTTACGTTTTCAGGGTATCAAATTTCAACCTAATGCAATATCAGACAAAGCAAAGATACCTTAAACAAACTAAAGAAACATACTAATTTTCCTCTCAAACCAGTGTTTTATACTCCATTGGAGAAACTCCGACATATCTTCGAAACTGTCTGTTGAAATAAGCAACCTCCCAATAACCTACATCGCGGGCCACCTGATGAATCTTTAGATTGGTCTCGCGAAGCATTCTCTTTGCCTGTTCAATCCGGTAGCGGTTCATATACCCGGCAAAGTTTTCCCCCGTCTCTTTACGAAATAGCTGGCCCAAATAAACAGGATGAATATGAAAGCGGTCTCCCAGCTGCATGAGTGTCCAATTTTCAGTATAAGTATCATTTACCAGCTTCAGGACTTGCTGGATCACCGGACTGTAGTTAGGCGTCTGAAGCAAATCCACTGATAATTGAGCGATTTGTCCAAGGGCTTCCATCAGTTCTCCCCATTCAACGGTATTATGAAGAAACTCCAAATGATCGGAGAACTTCTCCAACAACTCGGGTTCTATGGGTCTTACCTCCTGTACAGCCAGCTTGAGCCGAATCGTAATTTCGGCGGCAATCCGCCAAAGGCTTCTGGGCAGCATTCCCTCCTGCTGCTGCAATCTCGAAAAATCCTCCTGGATAGTCTCTGTCAGCTCAGCAGTATTGCGGGCATGAAGCAGTTGAATATAATTTTCCCAACGAATATCACTTCCCCAGCGCACCATCCCTTTGGACAGGTTAAGCATTTCATACCGGATGATTCTTTCGTCCGGAAACAACAGGAAATATTCCAATGCCTTTTTGGCCTCGTCATAACTATGAGATGGGGAGGCTTCGGTCTCCTCCACCTGTCCAAGCCCGATACGAATCTGATTCTCCTCTACCTGCTCCGCTGTTGAAAGCAGTTCTCTCAGATGGCTTTGAGCATCGTTGCTCAGCTGATCCCTATTGTCCGCCTGGTAAATGATTGCAACATCATCAACAAAATCGCGATAGATCAGCGGGTGGTTATCACCCGTGGCTTTGACCAGCTCATCGTAGACCCGGTCCGCATAGTCTCCTTTTCTAATTACTGCCGCCAGCCTGTATCGGCAGATCCGGCCAAGCTGAAGCAGCCCGCAGCGTTCCTTCCACTCAGAAGCCGCAATCTGTCCGGTCATCCAGCGATGGAGAGTATTATTCCGAATAATGTGAATATCATGGGTATAATCATAGCTTGGCCTTGAGGTTTCAAGCTTCTCTATTAGGGTGACCAGGGTATGCATAAGCTCGGACACATCGACCGGCTTCAACAGATAATTTTCAATCCCCAGGCCCATCCCTTCTTTGAGATAGTCAAATTCGTTATACCCGCTCAGAATAATAACCTTAAGATCGCTATGGTCCTGTCTGGCCTTGCGGATCAACTCCAGTCCGTTCATGCCGGGCATGGAAATATCGGTAATCAGAATGTCTACCTCGTTGACGGCGAGAAATTCCAGCGCCTTTCGTCCCCCTCTTGCCATGCCAACGATCTCTAGCCCCAATTCGCCCCATTTAATCAAATTACTTAATCCATCAAGTATGAATTTCTCGTCATCCACCAATAGAACCTTATACACTACAATTCCTCCTTTACATAAGGCATGCTGATCGTTATGGTAGTGCCCTCCCCAACCTTGCTGTTCAATTCCATTGTGCAGCTATCCCCGTACAAATAAACCAGTCGCTGATAGACACTCCGAAGTCCGAAGGAATTATTGCCCTCTTTAGGTTGCGACAAGGAGTTCCGAATGAGCTCCAGCCTCTCCTCTTCTATTCCCAATCCGTTGTCACAGACCATAATTCGGACATACTCGCCTGTTTGCTCTGCGCTTACCTCGATTCGGTTCACGATATCATCATCCCTAAGCCCGTGAACAATGAAGTTTTCAACAACAACCTGCAGGGACAATTTAATAATCTTATACTCGGCAATGATCGGGTCCAGCCGGATCTCATAGCTAAAGCTGTCCTGGTAACGGGATTTGAACAGATCCAGATATAGGCGACAGTTCTCTATCTCCTGCTGAAGGCTTACAACCGTATCTTCTTGAACCAGATTACGGAACAAATTCGCCAAATTGAACACCATGTCTCCGACCTCGGCCACCCCCAACGATACCGCCCTCATTCTAATTACCTCAAGGGTATTAAATAAAAAGTGCGGATTAACCCGGGCCTGAAGGGCTGTCATTTCTGCACGGCTTTGCTCCGCTTCAGCCTTGTAGCTAAGGTTAATATGGTGAGTGAGTTTATTAAGCATCTGATTGAAGCTGCCGGCGATCAGCCCCAGCTCATCCTTACGGCTAATAGGAATGCGGACATACAATTCTCCTGTCTCGACACTACGCATAGAACGGATAATCTGATGCATTCGTTTGGTGTAGTTCATGGCAAACCCGAAAGGAATTAAAATAATCACCAAGATACAAAGGGCGCTCAAAAAGATGATCGTCCGTCGAGTATCCGCCAATCCTGCAGTGATTTCTGATTTGGGAACCATGCTGAGCACAATGGCACCGCTATCACTTTGAATCGCACTAACCCACGAATTCTTTTCCAATGCAGACAATTCGCTTTGTGTAAGAACCTGCTCTCTATAGGGGAAGGGTTTGTCATAATATTCCCCTGACTGATCATAAATCACCTGACCCTTCGAGCTTAGCACCAGAAGATTACCTTTAAGCTTGTCCTCAAAAGGGGTTAAAACGGAGTCAATATAGTCGGAATCATAATTTACGAGAAGATATCCAACCGACTTTAAATTATACCTATTTGTAATGTTGATACGCGTGGTATACATTCGCTTCTGTTCTCCGCCAATCAGCTTCCTGATCCACAAATTAGGCGTAGATACTCGCTCTGTGTCATTTATAATAGCTCCCGGCACATAAGATCTCTCAGGATTTATATAGTAGGTCTTCAAGCCGCCTTGCTGAAAATGATAAAGCTGCTGACTGTCAACGCCATATAGAATGATTTCTTTTATCGCCGGATTCGCATCCATCTTCCGTCCGAAGAAGGTGGTGACATCCCAATAGGAAGCGCTGGAACCTGTAATTTGATCCAGGCTGTAATCTATATATTCGTTGTAAGTATGCATAAGGAAGTAAGAAACGTTATCTGCCAGCGCCGATTGGCTGTAGATTTCATTCGTGATCTGCTCCAGATAGTCATAATTTTTCTGCATGTAGGCATTGATGCTTTCCAAGGCCCTGCGTTGAGTTTCCATCTGGCTTTCCACTGCTGAATCCGTCATATTTCTATAAATCGCTTGAGCAAGCACAAGTACAGTGATAATGGCGATCAGGCTGTACATCATGACTATCTTTGAGAGTGTCTTGTCCTTGAGAAAGGTCTGATACCAGTTATTTAGCAATATAGCTTCCCCCTGTACATTGGTGGTTCACTGCAATATCAATTCTTTTTCAGCCTGGCCCTATATTCATTTGGCGTGCAACCGTTCTGACGCTTGAACAGCTTGTAGAAATGCGACGGATTCGTAAATCCCGCTTGTTCCGCAAGGATAGTTACGCTCTGGTTGCTGGTTGCCAGCATTCGTTCAACGTTGCGCATGCGCCGTAAATTAATGTAATCAGTAAATGAATTTCCCATTGCTTTCTTGAAAAACTTAGAAAAATAAGAATAACTCATCCCGGCAAGCCGGCTCACCTCATCCATAGAGATAGGACTGGTTAAATTCAAGTCCACATAGTCGATAATTTTTTTTAACGTATTGGAATCCCCCCAGTCGGCAGGCTCCAAAATACCGCGCTTGTCCGCGCGCAGAAGCAATAACAGTAAATGTTTGATATGCATGCTAGCTGCGATCTCATACCCTTTGGATCTATCCTGCATCTCCCGCCGAATTTCATGAAGGATACCGGATATCTTTATTTTTAACGAAGGGTTCTCCGTAAAAAGGTCATTCAATTCATCCAGCTGATAATGGATTTCGGAGAAATTGCGATAATAGCTCATCATGGCCGGGTCAAAGTAAGGCTCCAGATCGAAGTGCAGGACGAAACATTTCATTTCGCCCGAGCCCTTTTTACGTCCGTAATGGAGCTGTGAAGAGCCGACAATGGCTACATCGCCCGGATATAGCATATAGCTATGCTTAACGGTTCGAATCTCATGGGTGCCTTGCATAACCATTACAAATTCGATTTCCTTATGGTAATGCCAGGACAATTCCTCCTTGCTTTCCTCCTCATTGCAGACGAAATCCAAGGTTTTGATGCAGAGATGGGGGTGTTGATACAGTATAGGTTCCTGAAAAATATTCATATCGCATCTCCTTTGCGCCAGAGAATAAAATCGCACATAAACATGACTAATAGCGGCCTAGCCCATCACGAGTCTTAATTATATGCTGGTATCAGATATTCGTTCAATAAAGAAAATTCGATAGGGAGTGAGCGTACATGAGAGTTGCCGTCGTCGGATGCGGTGGAATGGGACGAGTGCACGCAGGCGAATATGCAATAATGCCTGGGGTGGAATTGGTGGGAGTCTGCGATATTGAGTATCATCTAGCTGAAGAACTTGCTGCAAGAACAGGAACCCGGGCATTTTCATCCTATGAGGATATGATGTCTCAAGCAAAGCCGGAAGTTGTCAGCCTCGCCTTGCCGAGCCATCTGCATAAGGAATATATCTGCAGATCTGCCAAGCTGGGCGTGCATGTCATAAGCGAAAAGCCGATATCGTTGAAGGCAGCAGATGCTCGTGAGGCAATTCAGGCATGTGAACAGCATAGCGTAAAGCTTTTCCTGGGACATGTAGTACGATTCTTTCCGGAATACGCTCAAATCAAAAAGGCCGTGGATGAGGGAATTCTTGGCAAGGTAGGCGTTGTCCATCTGAAGCGGGTCGGCTCTCATCCCGGAGCTGCGCGAGAATGGTATTTCGATGAAGAGAAGAGCGGCGGCGTCATTGTTGATCTGATGATTCACGATATTGACTTTGCCTTGTGGACCCTGGGAGAGCCAAAATCGGTGTATACCCTTCGCCGCACCAGTGAGGCTTCGGACTATGCTCTAATTACCCTATTGTTCCATAACGGTGCTGTAGTTAATCTTGAAGGCCATTGGGGTGATCCGGGAAATTTCCGTACCTCCGCAGAGTTCGCAGGAAGCGGCGGTGTTATTCGCGCGGACAGCGAGAACAGCAAATCAATTACCATTCGCAAAGCCGCTTTGGATTCTAAAGGAAATCGTTTCGCCGAAATCCCGGAAAGCCCTTCGGTTCACTCTCCCTATTACCTGGAGTTAGAGCATTTCATCCATTGCATTCGAGAGGATTCTAATCCTACAGTTACACCCGAAGATGCCCGTCGGGCGCTTATCGTAGCCAATGCAGCCAGAGAGTCCGCGGATACAGGTCAAGTTGTGTATTTTGGCCATGAATTCGGAAGGGAGACGTACCAATGAAAAAACAAATTAAGGTGGGAATGATCAGTTTCGCCCACGGACATGCTTTTTCCTATCTAGAAGGGCTATCCCGGATTCCCGAAGCTGTAGTAACCGGAATTTCACATCCTGAAAGAAGCAAGATCGAGGATGCGCTTATGCGGACGGAAGCTGACTATTATGAGGATTATCACGATCTCTTGCAGACGGATATTGATGCAGTAATTATCTGTTCGGAGAATATTCATCATGCGCAACTAACGATTGAAGCCGCCAAGGCAGGCAAGCATGTAATGTGCGAGAAACCCCTGGGGCTGTCAGTACCCGAGATGGAAGAGATGATTTCGGTCTGCCGTGAAGCAGGCGTTCAATTAATGACCGCTTTCCCTTGCCGCTATCTATCCGCCGTAGTTCGAGCCAGGGAAGCCGTAATGAAGGGCGAAATAGGCGAAATCATTTCCATGAAAGGTACGAATCGCGGCAGCATGCCAGGAGGCTGGTTTATTGAACCTTCTCTTTCCGGTGGAGGTGCATTGCTAGATCATACTGTACATGTTATGGATTTGATGAATTGGTTTCTGCCTGACTCAAGAGTCACGGATGTCTATGCCTATGCGAACCGGATTTTCCATGAGGAGATAAAGGTGGAGGATACCGGGATGATCCATGTGAAGTTTGATAATGGCGTGTTTGGCGTTATTGATACTAGCTGGTCGCGCCCGAGATCTTTTCCGACCTGGGGAGACGTTACTCTGGAAATTGTGGGAACTGCGGGGACAATCTCTGTGGACAGCCTCGCCCAAAAAAATGAATGGTTCATAGATAAGGCCGGAAAGGGACAACATCATTTCTGGGGAGATTCAATGGATGATCTGCTCGTTAAGGGCTTCATTGAAGCCCTTGTAAAAGATTTGCCGGTCCCCATCAACGGTGTTGACGGTCTTCGTTCCACAGAGGTAGCTCTGGCCGGTTATCGTTCTGTTGAAACAGGCCAGCCCGTTCGGCTATAGGTTTCAAAGCTTCAACGATCTGCAATAGTGCCGGTCAGCGGTGGCTCGACGCTCTTCTGACAGGTGAACCCAGAAAATAAAAAAGGCGGGTTCTGCGCAGTAGCCACGCAAACCCGCCAAAGACAAGGGGCTTTATTCCATCAAAAATATATCCCCGAACAGATTTGCATCCTTGGACGTCCCTATTCCGCTGTTATATTCCAGCCAGCCTTTACGTCCTGCTCCATCATTATCATTGACCAGCAGCGAAAATTTCAATTTCAATCCCGGATGGATAAGTTCGCTGTCCTGAATCAATTCGGTCCAGGGAATGGCGGCTTCATAAAAGGTGATTCCGGCATCCTCGCTTCGCCGAACTGCGAAATCTAAGCTCTCCGGCTCTCCGGCCCCGAAGCCCCTTGGAGCAATCCATCGCCATTTCGTCAAATGAGCCTCATCCTGCATTGCCAACCCGAATTCATGATATTGCTGCGGTACACTGCCATCGTCATTGGCAATACCAATTCCGATCTGCACGCCGTCTCCTCTCCAGATTTCGCCCCCTTCATCCGTCTGACGGTGAACATCATCGGCTACCTGCAGCCCCAGATACAGGTTTTTCTGATCCCAGCTGATCGTTCCTGTGGCGGAGAGATCTTCCATGCCCGTCCAATCCTTCATCCGCTGTTCATTCACTTGAAATGCAGCAGCAGAAGCGTCGCTCCAATCCTTCAGGCGGCCGTCAATCCGGATTTCTTGTTTGAGCTTCGGTACAACCAGCACCGAAGCCTGGCTCTCTGTCTTCTGCATAATGCCGCCGGATGCATCGAATACGCTGAGAAGCCTCTTTCCCCCTGCTAACTCCGGAATATCCATAACGATGCTTTGACCCGGTTCCAGCAGATCTACTCTTCTTGAAAAGCTACATTGTTCCTTCTTTGTATAGGTTGAGTATTCTATTCGTACTAAGCCTCTGTAATCGCGGTTCGATTGATTCGTAAGCTGCAAACGGGTTTTAATCAACTGTTCATTCCGGCTAAAGTAAGTTTCATAGCCGACCCTTATCGGATCCACGACATTCACACTCAATCCGAATTCCTGTAACCCTTCTTCCCCGTATTCCTCCAAAGCAATATGCACGTGCCGGTTGCCCCGCTGGAGCCCGGACGGCAATTGGAGACTCAGCACAGCTTGATCTGTTTGTTCTCCTAGCTCCCAGCCCTCCGGCAATGTAACTCGAATTGCTCTGTTGACAGTATGATGAACATATCTCTCCGGCAAGGAAATATCAATCCGATCCCCGGATGCAGCGACAATGCCGGTATACTTCGGAAGCCACTCATGCTCCGGATTCCCCATAACATTCCATAAGAAATAGGCTGTCGTCTCGGTAATCTCGCTGAAGTACCTAGGATCCTTATAATCATGGCCGACGCCTTCCATCGTGAACAGATTGTTATAAATCCCCGCCCGATCCAGATTCGAAGCCAATACAACACTCTGTTCATAAGGAATCATCGCGTCATTCGTGCCGTGGATCATCAGGACAGGCGGCAGATTCGGATGCGCCTCACTCTCTAGGGTTCCGCCGTATAGATCGATCAGCGCAAAGATCGGTTTTACAAAGCTTGGATCCTGCTTCAAATACTCATTCGCAAAATTGATTGCCAAATACCCTCCGGCAGAATCTCCGCCTAATGCAATCCGTCCGCTATTCAGACTATAGGTCTTCTCATTCAAGCGCACCCAGGTGATCACATCCATGATATCCTCATAAGCATCAGACAGAGTCTTCTGAAAGTTGGCGAAGGGCACCGACTTGAGTCTGTAATTCATGGAAAGAACCGCATATCCTCTGCGGGCAAGCTCCATCGAGATTTCACCCGCATCCTCCTTGACCCCTTCCTTATATCCTCCGCCATGGATGAATATAAAGACCGGCCTGGGCGCGGTGCCGCCTTCGACCGGCTCATACAAGTCCAACGTCAAGGGTTCGGCCGCATCGGTCTCGTTCTTCTTGCTGGCATAAACGATATCCTGGTGAACGTTCACTTCATATAATGGAGATAAGTAGTTCTCGCTGCTTTTCCCGCTATCTGTGAAAATTTTGATAGGAAGCGTCCCCGAACCATATTCCGCTGCCTTCATTCCCGGGGATTCCGGGTTTTCATGTAACTCTTTGTTGCCTGCCCCGCCATGGCGAATCAAGTTGAAGCTTAACCAACAAGCTAGCATGATTAAAATAATTGCAACCGGAAAAAGCCAGTATCTCTTCAATTTCCTAATCCCTCCCCAAAAATAGATAGCCAAGCTTAATCCTGAATTCATATCCATTTTAGGTCGGGATACGCAAGCCCTCAATGCGGCAATCCATGGATAAGGAGTCTATTTCTACGCATTTGGAACCCCCGCTTTACAGCTTCGTTGAAAGGAGTATACTTTAGTTGTATTTCAATGATTGTTGCTTCGAGACGTAGCTCAGCTTGGTAGAGTGCTTGCTTCGGGAGCAAGAGGCCGCAGGTTCAAATCCTGTCGTCTCGACCAGAAAAACAGATAAATTTTTGACAAGGGTGAAATCATGAAATTTGGCGGAGTATGTATCGAGACCGATAACGCATCTCGTCTCGCGGAATTTTACAAGGTTGTTCTGCAAGAGGAACCGTTTGTAGAGGGGAGCCATTACGGATTCGGTAAAGTCGCTATTTATAATCCGGGCGGCGTAACCGTGGCAAAGGAAAAAAATATTTGGTTAACATTCGGGGTCGTGGATCTCGATGCGGAATACGGGCGGTTGTTGCGGGAAATTCCCGATATTGAGGTAATCTCAACACCCGAAAAAAAGCCGTGGGGTACGTATTCGTTTTGGTTTGCTGACCCCGACGGCAACAAAATCAGTGTTTTTCAGGAGAGGGAAGATAATAAAATTACTGCCGGTTAGAGCCGCTCCTACGCCTGATCTTCCTATGGTCATTCTACCAAAGCCACAGCCCCAAGGCTGATTCCTCCTAAAGCAATGATAACTTTAAAAGCCCGTCCTCCGCAAAATGCGGAGAACGGGCTCGCCTAGATGCTGCTTATTGTATACGAGTCAGAAACCATCTCTGGGCATCCGTTCCGTTATCATTCCACTGCTGTACAACCGCTCCGTCAGCCGTGGAGGAATTGGACACATCCATGACCAGCCCGCTGGCTTTGTTGACGAGCTTGTAATAACCGCCGCCCATATCTACCAGCTTCCACTTCTGGGCATTGCTGCCGTTATCATCCCATTGCTGAAGCCGGAGTCCTACCGTATTCGCTCCGCTTGGGACATCAAGGCATTTGCCGCTATGAATAGCCGTTAGCTTGTAATAGCCATCCCCTGTATCAGTTAGTCTGAATTGTTGGTTCGCTGCGGTATAATTGGTCCATTGCTGCATTTTTGCACCGTTAGCGGTGGACACATCCAGAACATCCAGCACTTTACCGCTGACCTTGGAGGTCAGAGTATATACTCCATTGTTGACAATACTGGAGGAATTGGACTGTTGATAGACTCGAACATAATCAACAAGCATTTGGGAAGGAAATGGGGTTGAACCGTTCGGAGACCCCGGCCAATTCCCGCCTACAGCCATATTAAGCAGTATGAAAAAAGGCTTCTGAAATTCCTCGGTATTACCGGTCCCGTTCTGAATAAGAATCTCGTTGAACTGAACGCCATCTACGAACCAGCGGATATAATTCGCATCCCATTCAATGCTGTATACATGATATTGACTGAAATCGAGAGCTCCCGATGCTCTGCCGAAGGAGGCATAGCCATTTGCATCCCAGTGCACGGTACCATGAACGTTGGATTCATAATTGATCCGTTCCATGATGTCGATCTCGCCGCTTCTCGGCCAGCCTACCGAACTGATATTGTCGCCCAGCATCCAGAAGGCAGGCCAAAGCCCTTGACCGGAAGGCAGCTTGATGCGAGCTTCAATCTTCCCGTAAGTGAAGCTCTTCAGACCTTGCGTCTTAATGCGGGCGGATGTGTATTGCATGCCGCCATAATTCTCTTTAAGAGCCGTGATGACGAGATTACCACCGGTAACTTGCAGATTCTGCGAACGATTGGTGTAGTATTGCAGCTCATTGTTGCCCCAGCCACCGCTTCCGGTACCGGTTTCGGCAACCCAGTTGGAGGTGTTCAGAGAAGTCCCGTTGAACTCATCACTCCAGACCAGGTTCCAGGTTGCAGCGTTTGCCTTCATTGGGGGCATCATCGACAATATCAACGTAAAGATCACAAATAGCGCAACTACTTTTCCTCTTCTAAGCATCATTTTCCCCTCCATTTTTAAAATGAGAGCTTCATAGAATGATACATCAAAGCAGAAATCTACCTGGGTAACCTCTCTATCACCTCACATAGTTCATCTATCTCAAAGCACGTCGCGCGCCGTACTCTGAAACCCAAATTGGAAGCGCTATCATTAGGTTTAAGTCCATTATATACCAATTTATATCTTTTGAATATCTAAATTTTCATAATTTTGTAAAAAAAACAAGAGTGTCCCTTCATTCATCTGTGATGAAGAAGAACACCCTTACCTATTCCGAATTCTAGGCGCGCAATGCGTCTGCCTCCGGGTTGTCAAGCAGCTTCACCTGGTCGCCTAATTGAACCCTCCCCGGCTTTACGACAGAAGCATATACCCCAAACCGAAGAGAGAAATTCTGGTGCACCTTCTTTAGCAAAGAAGGATCTCTGTCCAGGTTATCCGGGTTCATCGTAATCATGACACAACGCTCGCAGTAACTGTCTATCTGTAATTCCGCCTCGCCAATGCCGAGACGCTGTCCGATCCAGTCCCCTTCAAAGATAGAATCATCTCTCACCGCTACAACAAAATTACCCCGGAACCGCCGATGATCCACGGGCTGGCCCCATACCTCTTCCAGCCTTCTCAGGCTTGCATCTGTAACAATAAGCACACTTGCCTCATCCACGGACAGCAAATGCGGAAATTGCGGGTGCGGATCACGCAGCCTGGACATGGTTATCGGCTTCTTGGACAGCTTCTGAATTTCGTCCAGGAGCCGCTCATCCCAGCCGAGGACTGTCCCTTCAGGAGTGGTTACTTCGATAGCACCATCGATGAATTTGGCATGATAGGATAACAGACCGGGAATATTCCTTGCCGTTACGAAGCGCGACCAGCCTTCTTTGGTCTCATCATAAAATGCGCAAAACCGGTCGCCCACCAGGCCATAAGGCTCTATATCGCATACTTCCAGCGCTTCTCCTGCAAATGATTTTACCGGGTAGCGGTTGATGTCCCGGATCTCACCGATGATCGGTTGCATAGCTCTGCTCTCCCTGTTGTATAGTGTCATATCCCTTCATCTGCTGCTTACAGGTTCGGCAACGCCCAGTCAATCTTCGGCATGCCATGCTGTTCAAGAAAGGTATTTGTTCGTGAAAAAGGCCTGCTGCCTAAGAAACCTCTATGCGCCGAAAACGGACTGGGATGCGGAGATTGAATCACCATATGACGATCCCGGTCAATAAAGGCTCCCTTTTGCTGGGCATAGCTTCCCCAAAGGATGAACACCAGCGGCGCCTCACGCTCATTCAATTTCATCATTACCGCATCGGTGAACTGCTCCCAGCCCAGCCCTTTATGGGAATTAGGCTGGCCCTGCCGTACAGTCAATACCGCATTCAGAAGCAGCACTCCCTGCTCTGCCCAAGGCAGCAGATAGCCGTGGTTCGGCGGCTGCAGGCCAAGATCCTGCTCCAGCTCCTTATATATATTTTGCAGGGAAGGAGGAATACGCACTCCCGGCTTCACCGAGAAGCTCAGGCCATGCGCCTGCCCCGGACCGTGATAAGGGTCCTGACCAAGTATGACGACTCGCGTGCTCTCATAAGGTGTCAGCTTCAACGCGGAAAATAATAGCTCTTTGGGCGGAAATACGGTATGTAGTTTGTATTCACGGGCCAGCGCATAGCGAAGCTCTTGAAAGTATGATTTCTCGATTTCATCCTGTAAAACAATATCCCAATCGTTACCAAACATCTTTGGCGGCTCCTCTCTTGTAGAACACTCTGCCTATTATTCTATCTGAGAGAGCGAGGTCAAGCAATGAATGAACAAAGCAAAGAAGTCAAATTCACCTTATTTTCGAAGCAGTCTTCGCTTGATTATTCCGATCAGGCAGAGCAGAAACGGGACAAAGACCAAATGGAGCAGGGCATAGCTGAACCAGACCTTTTGAATGATTTCTCCTATGTACACGGAATTGACGTAGGTTTCCCATGCGACCAGAATGATGAGCACAGAAAACGTATTAATTAGCATCCCCTCTTCCTTCAAACCAAACACAACTCTCATTCCTTTCAGCATGGAGAAGAATAACAGTGAGATTTTAATGAAAAAGGTCAAAATCCATATCATCACCAGAATTCCTTCCACACGCTGCAGGAAATTCCCCACATTAATCGTCTTAGCCAAGGCGTAGGCCGGAAATGAACTGTTTTCTGTCTGTTCAATCCCAAGAACCAGCACACTAAGTAAAACAAGAAGTGTAAGAAATATCCCTCCTAGCAATGCACCTCCGAGATAAGCCCGTTCCCCCTTCTTCTTCTCCTGGACTAATGGAATGAATACCATCATAATAAGCAATTCTTGAAATACCGCAGCGTGGGAACCTGCCTTAATAATAGGGGCAATTCCGTCATCGAAGATGGGGAGAATGAAATCCAAGTGAATCTGCGGAATCAGCGTTAGAACAAGCACAAGGAACAGCACGATGATAAAAGGAAACATTAACTCTCCAACTCTTGCCAATACAACAATACCAAGCCTTGCACATACAACTGCCGCAATGAGAAATAAGATTTGGGTCGCTTCGATCGGGGTTTCGGGTATCATCTCGCTCGTCAGGAAAAACCCAAGATTACCAAGCAGTGTCCCGGTTAAAATCAATATGTAAAAGAGATAAAACAGAGACAAGGCTTTGCCGCACCATTTTCCAAGGATATTCTCGAATAGTTCAAATAAATTGCTGCCTGGGTAAAGTCGGGTAAGTACGATATAGATACAGACCATAAGCAGGTTGATGGCCATAGATAGTAATGCGGCCAACCACGCATCCTCCCGCGCAATGCCGGCAAGCCCGGACGGGGTGACCAAGATCGAAGTGCCCATGGTCAATCCAAAGGTCAAAATAAAAAATTGGTCGATTGTAATGGACGGTGTTTTCATAGTTATTCCCCCATATATTTAGCCAAGCCAGCGGCTTAATGGCCAGGTTGCCGCTCGAATCCAATCCAAGGGCCGGATCACAGAATTTCCCCGCCATTCCGTCAACAGAACAGCAAGAGTCATCATCCATAGCAAGGTAAAGACGATACGGTCCCTGCGCAATGCCCGTTTCTTGAGTTGCAATCCCTCTTTAATGAGGGTGTATACCATAACCAGCAGCAAAATAATATACCAGTTCATTGTTCTTTCATCTCCCGCTTTACAGGTTGAACAATGGAGCCGATCCTTCTAACAGCCACTTTTGATTTCACGGTGATTTTGCATTGTTTAAATTGCTCATCCCAATGGTTTCTCAGCTTCTTCCACAGCTTGGGATACTTCCGGTGAAGCGCCTCGCCAAAGCCGAATACGTCGGTACCGTATTTCTCCTGAATAATTCGAAGATCCCGCGTGACATAGTTGTCCACCTTTTGCTCAATTTTCCTGTTGATCCATTCAACCGTGTCAGATTTTTGCAGATCCACCGTGCTTTGGACTGAGTTCAGGTCAGTCTCCATCGTCATTTTAACGGTAAACTCGGGAATATTGTCTTCGCCCAATTTCACCTTAATGTCGCTCTTTGTTCTCCTTACTTCAAAGCCAACGATTCCTCCCTCAGGCCCCTCGATGTACCCGGAGGTGGTATTGACCTCATTCAGCGCATAGTTAGTGCTCTTGCTTAACGGCTCCCCCAACCATCCGACCAGCCGGTCACGATTAAATACCGCCAGACCCACGTGCTTGAGAAGCGTAATCGGCACCACTCTTTTTTTGTTATCAGGCGATTCCCCTTTCTCTTTATTTCCCACGACTTGTACACCCGGCAGTACCGGATTGGAGCCTTGTCTCTCCATCTGCGTAATGAATTGCTGCAGGGTCACCCTGCTAGTAACCGCCCATTTCTTCTCGGATAAGAGAATCGAGGAATAGAGCGAATTGGCCGGAATGTTCTCGAAGGAGGTGACCACGTCAAGAATTTCGGCAGCCTTGCCGCCTTTACTGACAAGCATGAAAAAATCGGTGCGAAGCTGCTGGTTTCTTGAGAGAAAGTCCAGCGCATCGCTTACCCCCGAACGTGCCAGGCTCTCACCGAAGATGAGTACTCTGACATGGGAAAGGTAAGGAACCCGGGGCGCGACGCTTAACATGCGCTGCAACGCTTCAGGAATCGTCTTGCCGACCGTTTTGTAAGTTATTACAGGCGCTCCGCCGGCTGCCCTGCCTTCCGACTTTCCAATCTCGCTTGACTTCATGACCTGAATCGATACTTCATAATCGGATTCGTCATAATCGATGCCCATCGCCATAACGATAGCCAGCTCGTTTAATTCCTTTTTACTCCAGCAACCTGGAAGAATCGCCAGAAGTATAGCCAGTAATAGAAGGAAGCTGATATGACTAACTTTTTGCTTTGTACGTAACATAAGCGTTCCCCGCTTTTAGTTTTCTCTGAAGTGTTTTTTGACCATGCGCTGGGATAGCCGCAATAGAGTATCCTTCTGGCTGTTGCGTTTTAAGGGAGCCAAAGAGCTCATATAGGGAACGCCCAGCGATTGAAGGCTGCATAAATGGAGCGCGATAGTGATCAGAGAGATCATGATCCCGTACAGTCCGAAGGAGGCTGCAATCGCCATCAGGAGAAACCGAAGCATCCGTACTGAAATCCCCAGATTGAACGCAGGTAAAGCAAAGTTGGCGATTGCTGTAATAGCTACTACGATTACCATGGCCGCGGATACCAGCCCGGCGTCCACCGCCGCTTGTCCTATAACCAGCGTGCCTACGATGGAGACGGATTGACCGATGGACTTGGGCAGTCTGATTCCCGCTTCCCGTAGAATCTCAAAGGTAATCTCCATAATCAAGGCTTCCACAAAAGCCGGAAAAGGAACCCCTTCCCGTTGCCCGATCAAGCTGATCAGCAAATTGGTAGGGATCATTTCCTGATGAAAGGTAGTGATGGCGATATAAAAAGAAGGCGTCAATAAAGCCAGAACGAAACAAAAATATCTTAGCAGACGGACCAGACTGGCAAAATCCGCACGCTGGTAGTAGTCCTCGCTGGATTGAAAGGCTTGAACAAACAGGGACGGGACAATTAAAACAAAGGGTGTCCCTTCCATAAGAATAGCTACTCTTCCCTCCAGAATAGCTGATGCGATCACATCCGGACGCTCTGAATTAAATATCGTTGGAAAAGGACTGTAGCGTCGATCCTGAATCATTTCCTCGATGTAGCTGCTCTCCAGCACACTTGATAATTGGGCTTGATCGAGTCGGGTGCGCAGTTCATTAAGAACATCCTTATCGGCCATGCCCTCCATATACATGATGGCGATGTTTGTTCTTGTCTGCTCCCCCAAGCGACGCTGTTCTATTCTAACCATCGGGCTTTGAATACGTCTTCTGACCAAAGCGGTATTATTTCTAAGCGATTCTGTGAAGCCCTCCCGCGGCCCTCTGACGACGGATTGGGAGCTGGCCTCCTCCACGCCCCGCTGCTTCAAGCTTTCCGTTCCCACAAGCAGGCATATGGAATGTCCTTCGACAAAAATGATCGAGCCTCCAGCGAGCAAGGCGCTGATCAGCTCCGTGTAATGATCCGTATCTCTTACCCTTCCCATCGTAATCCCCTGCTTCTTGAGTCTTTCATACGCCTGTTCCGGTGATTCCTCCCCGGAAGAATCCGCAGCGTCTAAATTCTCCAGCATGCCGTCGATAAGAGATTTGGGATCTGACATGCCCTCCACATATACGATCAGCACCGTATTATTCCGATAAGCAATATCCCTGTAAATAATATCCGGGCTGTCGCCAAGCCGATGCTTAAGTACCTCGACGAATTGAGTGCGTTCGCTGTGAATGTGTTCATGCTCCCACCCGGAATGCTCCACTTGATTCATGTAACCAGCCTCCTCCAATACACCCTTAATATCCCTTTTGCTGTATAAATTATTCTTGCTATCCTTTGCTAGGCGAATTCGGCCAAGTCCCCTACAAAAGAAAAAACAGCCTTATCCTCACAGGGAGGACAAAGCTGCTTATGTTCAAGCCTATTCTATTCATCCGTCAGCAGCTGCATGAATCCTGCCGGAAGCGCGAACTGCTGATTATTGATCATAATCCGGCGGAGCTCATCGAATTCGCTGTCACCGTTGGCATCCTTGATATCTTTAATCTCCCGGTGCAGCCGCTCCATCTGCAAATCAAGCGAATTCGCAGCTTCCGCCGCATTTTTCAGTTCATTAAGCAGACGTTCGGGAATCGCCTGACTGTACTTATAGAAGATCTTATGCTCCAGACTGGCCCAGAAATCCATCGCAATCGTCCGAATCTGTACCTCAACACAGACATGCTCACAACAGTCGGACATAAAGACCGGAACCTCAACCAACATATGAAGGCTGCGATATCCATTGGGCTTAGGGTGCTTGATATAATCTTTAATCTCCAAAACCTTCAGATCATCCTGGTTCGCCAGCATATCCTTGACCGCATAGATATCCGAGATAAAGGAACAGGTTATTCTTAATCCCGCAATATCCTTGATATTATCACGAATTCCGTCCAGCGAAAATTCATGATTTTTCCGAAGCATCTTGTTCATAATACTCTCCGGCGACTTAATGCGGGACTTGGTGTGCTCGATCGGGCTGTAATCATGCAAAGACTGGAACTCTTCCTTCAAAATATCAATTTTGGTCTCGATTTCATCGAGCGCAAATTTGTATACCAGCAAGAAGCGGGTCAGGTCATACTTCATCTTTTTTAATTGTTCGATTGGAAATAATGCATTCATAGTCCAATTTCTCCTTTTGTCAGCTTACCGTTTTGCCACATTTAAATTATAGTCGATTCAGGCAGGCCAATTCAATTTTCCTGGCTTCCCCCTATTCCCGATAACGTCAGAAGGATATACTTGTAGTAATGTTTATTGATATGAGGAGGAAACATCATGATTATCGGTGTGCCGAAGGAGATTAAAAATAATGAAAATCGGGTGGCCCTGACCCCTTCGGGAGTATCCCTGCTGACTAATGCGGGGCATCAGGTGCACATTGAGCATCTTGCAGGAGCAGGCAGTGGATTTAGTGACGAGGAATACGTTCATGCAGGAGCCGATATTCTGGAGCTTGCCGGAGATGTCTGGGCAAAGTCCGATTTGATCATGAAGGTAAAGGAACCCCAGCCGGAGGAATATCGTATGTTGCGCGAGGGGCTGATCCTGTTCACTTATTTGCACCTGGCTGCTGAGCCGGCATTAGCGGAAGTGTTAAAGGAAAAGGGAGTCACCGCTATCGCATACGAAACGGTGGAGGCCAATCATGCCCTTCCTCTGTTAATGCCGATGAGCGAGGTAGCCGGCCGGATGTCTGTACAGATCGGGGCCCAGTTCCTGGAGAAGCCCTATGGCGGTAAAGGCATCCTGCTCGGCGGCGTTCCCGGCGTCAAGCGCGGAAGGGTTACGATCATCGGAGGTGGCGTGGTCGGCATGAATGCTGCAAAAATTGCCGCCGGTCTCGGCGCAGAGGTCACCATCCTGGATCTGGATCCGTTGCGTCTTCGCCAACTGGAGGAGCAATTTGGCGCTTCTGTCCAGACCATGATGTCTAACCCGCAATCCATAGATGAATGTGTACGGCGAAGCGATCTCGTCATCGGAGCGGTATTAATTCCAGGTGCAAAAGCTCCAAAGCTCGTTCGCGAGGAGACCGTTAAGGCAATGATGCCCGGATCGGTCATTATTGATGTGGCCATTGATCAGGGCGGTATTTTCGAGACAATTGACCGTGTCACGCTGCACTCCGATCCGACCTATGTGAAGCACGGGGTTGTTCACTACGCAGTAGCCAACATGCCTGGTGCGGTTCCAAGAACATCCACTATGGCCCTGGTAAATGCAACTGTACCCTATGCGCTTGAGATCGCCAATAAGGGCGTTCACGCAGCAGTAGCCGGTAATCTGGCCCTGCGCAAAGGGGTGAACGTGGCGGGCGGAGCTGTGACCCACCCTTCCGTTGCCCGTGATCTTAATTACACGTATGTACCGGTCGAAGAAGCTTTGAAGCTGCCCCCCATGTAAGCACAAAAAAATGGCGCTTGCCTGTATGGTGTGATCCCCGGAAATTCACGGATCCACCTTACAGACAAGCGCTTTTTATTGTCATTATTTCTTTTTAGCCTGCAGATAGGCTTCTTTGTATTGTGCCGATTTCTGGCTGATCAAGCTGTAATCCTGCTTCTTGAGTGCTTCACTTGTCAAGTCCGAACCAATCCCGACGGCCACGGCCCCTGCCTTGATCCATTCCGCCAGATTGTCCAGAGACACTCCGCCAGTAGGCATGACGTTCGCCTGTGGCAGCGGGCCCTTAATCGCTTTGATCATCGACGGATCATACAGATTACCCGGGAAGAGCTTGACGATATCCACTCCCAATTCCAAGGCTTCCTGGATATCCCGAATGGTCATGCAGCCAGGCATCACAGGAATTCGATAGCGGTTGCAAAGCTGAACGGTCTCTCTATTCAAGGAGGGTCCCACCACAAACTGGGCTCCGGCAAGAATCGCTGCCCGAGCCGTTTCCGGATCCAGTACCGTACCGACCCCAATAATAGCATACTGCTCCGGCGAGCCGGCATCCCACGCATATTTTTGCGAGAGAGTCTCAATAGCTTTGAGTGCATAAGGCACCGTCATAGTAATTTCAATAACCTTGATTCCCCCTGCGATGGCCTGCTCGGCCATTTCCGCGACCTGCTCGGGCGTATCTCCGCGAAGTACAGCAACAACGCCCTCTTCTACGATTTTTTGAACCAATTGCAGCTTTTTCATTTGCGTCTCTCCCCATTTTGATCTTATACGGAATATCGACTCTACTTTCTTCTTCACATAATAAACCTAAATGAACTTTTTTGATAGACCTGTTCTCTTTTTTTTCAAATGAACTTACAACTAAATAAAGGGTAGAAATCTACTTATAAAGGTGAACGCTTGTGATTTATGCTTCCACAGCAGCTTTCTTACGGAAAGCTTTTAACGCTTCCACTTATGCCTATTCTACACAGGCTCTTCAATCAATTTATAGTCCGGAATTTAAAGCTTGCAAATTTATCCCTCATGACATAATATAAACCTAAATGAACGATATGAACATAAACAAACGTAAAAGGAGCGATTCAATCTCATGGAACGACGTTATGCATCACACCCAAGTCAAGTCAAGCAATTTGACACTGAGCGTCTCCGCCAGGAATTTCATATTCCGAAGCTGTTCACCCCTAATGCGTTGGAGCTTGTTCTGACTCATGAGGATCGAATGATCATCGGCGGAGCTGCACCTGTGAACTCGGACGTGAAGCTGGAGACCGATCTGAGGGAGCTGGGTGTCGAGTACTTTCTGGAGCGCCGGGAACTCGGTGTAATCAACGTTGGCGGCCCTGGCATCATTCTCGTCGACGGCACGGCCTATGATCTGGAACGGAAGGACTGCCTATACATTGGGATGGGCTCCAGAGAAGTTATTTTCCGCAGCAAGGATGCTGCCAATCCGGCTAGGTTCTACCTCAACTCGGCTCCGGCGCACAAGGAATTCCCTACTGCCAAGACAACGCTCGCCGAGGCAGAATCCGGGGCTATGGGTTCGATTGAGAATTCGAACGAACGAACGATTCATCGTTTTATTCACGAGAGCGGCATCCAGAGCTCACAATTGGTCATGGGAATGACTCAGCTGAAATCGGGCAGCATGTGGAATACCATGCCAGCACATGTGCATCCGCGCCGAATGGAGGCCTATATGTACTTTGATCTTCCCGAGGACGCCGTAGTCATTCACTTGATGGGAGAGCCGAGCGAAACTCGGCACATCGTCATGCGGAACGAGGAAGCGGTAATTTCACCAAGCTGGTCCATTCATAGCGGTGCCGGCACCAATAACTATACTTTTATCTGGAGTATGGCTGGAGATAATAAAAAGTACGCGGATATGGACGCGGTTTCTATGAAAGCTTTAAAATAGAACCGAATGTCAATCTAGAACGGAAGAGTTGAGTACACGATGAGTTCAATACGGCGATACGAGAAAATTATGGAGGTTCTGCTAACGAAAAAGGAAGTCACCGTGGCAGAGCTCAGCGACAAGCTTGGTGTTACCGGCAAAACCATCCGCGAGGATCTGACGCGATTAGAGGAGCAAGGCCTTATTGCCAGAATACACGGCGGCGCAGTTCTTGCGCAAAGCGATCAGCTTGGTATCCTGTCTTCCAAGGCACCTGTCATCAAGCATGCTGCGGAGAAGGCAAGTATTGCCGCAAAGGTGATTCAGGAAATCCTGCCTCATGATATTATCGCGCTGGACGGTGGCAGCACTACGCTGGAGATTGCCCGGCATCTGGAGAATCAGCCGTTAACCGTCATCACGAATGATGTGTATATCATCAGCGAGTTGGCCTCCAAGGATATGATTCGTCTCGTCGTACCCGGCGGACACCGTGTCCGGAATATGCTTGCCGGTCCGGAAGCCAGCTCATACATCAAGCAATTGAATATCCAAAAGGCTTATATATCGGCAACAGGTATTCATCCCCAGCACGGCCTGTCCATCTATACCGGTGAATTGATCGAATTTAAGCGCGCGCTGATAGAGACTGCCCGAGAGGTGATTGCTGTCATCAACCATCATAAATTCGGACAAACAGCGCTGCGTACCTTTGCTACATTAGATGAATTAACCCGCATTATTACGGATGATCTGCCGAACGATACGGCCAAGCCTTATAAAGATGCAGGCGTAATTATCGTGTAACGATTTCCGACTTATTTCATTTATAATTGAGGAGTGAACGGAATGAATTTATTTGACCTTTCAGGAAAAACCGCCCTGGTCACCGGAGCTGCCAGCGGACTGGGACAAGGAATTTCAATTGCACTGGCCGAAGCGGGAGCCGATGTAGTATGTGCTTCTCTTGGCTCCAGTCAAGAAACTGTGGACCGGGTTAATACATTGGGAAGAAAAGCATTGTCTATCGAAGTGGATCTTAGCGATCACGACCAACTGCAAAGCACCTTTGACCAAGCGCTCGCCCTGACCGGGAAAGTGGATATCCTGGTGAACAACGCCGGCATTATCCGACGTGCGCCGGCGAAAGACCACCCGGCTAAAGATTGGTTCGAGGTGATCGACATTAATCTGAATACCGTATTCCTGCTATCGCAGATTGCCGGAAGACATATGCTGGAACGGGGCAGCGGAAAAATCATCAACATCTGCTCGATGCTGTCCTATCAGGGCGGCATCAATGTGCCGGGATACACCGCCTCCAAGCACGGTGTCGCCGGGCTCACTCGGGCCTTCGCCAATGAATGGGCTTCGGGCGGAGTGCAGATTAATGCGATTGCGCCGGGATACATGGCTACAGACAATACTGCACCGATCCGCGCCGACGAGAACCGCACCGCCTCGATTACCGACCGGATTCCGGCAGGACGCTGGGGAACCCCCGATGATCTGAAGGGACCTGCGATCTTCTTGGCTTCTTCGGCAGCCGACTATTTAAATGGACATATCCTCTGTGTGGATGGCGGATGGATGGCCAGATAATGATAGCAATCAATAGATCAGCCCCCGGAAATAGACTCCCGGGGGCTGATTTTATACGATGGTCACTATTTAATTAATTCCCTGCACTTTCATATTTTCCGAGACCGACGCGCAGTAAGCCAAGCGACAGCCAAACGGCACAGACGGCTACAAGCGGCCCGAACCATCCCCACCAGCTCCATGGCTCCTTGCCGAACAATACGGCTGCCGGGAAGAAGCTGACAAAAGCAAACGGAACAACAATTGAAATAAAGAGCTGGAGCCCAAGCGAAAAGATTGTAATCGGGTATTTGGCGAACTCGCCTAAATTGTGAATCATGATCGGAAAGGCATTTCCGCTGCTTCGTATCCAGAAGGAGGAACAATTCGCAGCCAGATTGATAGCAATACGGATCGTAATCGCCGAGACAAATAAAAGGATTGCCATCAGAACCATCGACAGATTCCAATCCATCTGCACATGGCTTAAGGATATTCCGATAATCGTCCCGCCGATCAATATATTTCCGATCCCGTTCATTCCGATTCCCGTACAGAATATTTGCAATACGATTGGAACAGGCCGAACAAGGTAGCGGTCCAATTCTCCTAAATTGACCAGCCGCAGCATCCGCCAAGTCCCCTCAAAAAACAAGGAGCCTACCCCCTCAGAGACATATATGGCTGCATACATAAAGGCAACCTCCCACAATCCCCATCCTTGAATATCCGGAATTCTGGAGAATACCACCCACAGAAATAAAAATCCGGTTATCTGGGTCAAAGCAGCAGCCCCGATCATGATGTAGAAATCAGCGGAATATTCCAGCATCGCTTTTAGCTGTTGGCTGTAAAGACGCCAATATAAATACAGAATTCGGCGCGGCGTATTTCTGATCTCCATCCCACTAACCTCCATGAATCGTGATTTGCCGTACAGCCCTGGACCATAGCCACCTGCCGAGCAGCCAGAGCAGGATAATCCAGATCCATTGTACGCCAATCATCTGCCAGGCTTCCGCTCTTCCCGTCATACCAAGCGCAATTCGGACCGGTGTATTGACAATTCCCTGAAAAGGAAGCGCCATTGCCAGCGACTCCAGCCACCCCGGAAAGAACGTCAACGGTACAAGCGCCCCGGATAACAAATTCGTGATGGAGGTTCGCGCCCAATAGATGCCAAAGCTGCTCGTTGTCCAGAAACAGAGCAAAGCAGACATATATACGATACAAAATTTCACAAAAATAGACGACAGCATGCTGATCCCGAATTGGAGCATACCCACCCCATCCTGCGGCAATGAGATTCCCAGCGTAAACACAGCGGCGGTGCCGATCAAGATGCAGCTTAGCAGACCTTCCAACACACAAGAGCCAAGTGTCTCTGCGAGCCGTGCCTTCTGGAACTGGATGGGACGAAGCAAATCCATCATGACACTGCCGTCAATGATTTTCCCCGAAATACTGGATTCAGAATAATAGGACAGCATGGAATTTACGAAAAAGGTCACGAGCAGATAAGCCTGCATTTGTTCCCACGTAAACCCGGATAGCTGATCTCTGCCGGTATATACCGCCTGCCACAGACAATACATCGCGATAAGTCCGATAAAGCTGGCTAGAAAATTCAATATAAAAGATAGTCTGTAAGCAAGCGTATTCTGCATGGAGCAGAGGGCCAAAGTAATGTACTTCTTGAAAGATGCCACAGACACCTTCATTCCCTCCCCTTCCCTGCTTCCGACAACGCCGCAGAATCTAACTGTCCTTCATATACGCGGGTAATGATCTCCTCAATGCTCGGCTCATCGATCCTGAAATCGACAACCTCTCCGTGATTCATGACCCGCTTCACAATCTCGCTTGCCGTACAACGAAAACGGTCAAATTTAATAGACAATGAAGGAATACTATCTCCTTTTTCCTCATCGCCATCGCGGCTTTCAACCGTCACTTCGGGCATATCGGCAAATAGCTCCTCCGCCCCAACGATCGGCGCACTGAGTTGAGTATGTATGGTTCGTTCTCTGGCAAAGGCGTCCTTCACCTCCTGCAACTTGCCGTCGTAGATAATCCGGCCTTGATCAATAATAACCAGCCGTTCACACAAGTTCTCAATATCCCCCAAATCATGCGTGGTCAGCATCATAGTCGTGCCTTTCTCCCGGTTCATTTCCTTGATAAAATCGCGAATCCGGTGCTTAACCGCCACATCGAGTCCGATCGTCGGTTCATCGAGATAGACAATCTTCGGATCATGAAGCAATGCCGCTGCCAAATCGGCACGCATCCTTTGTCCCAAGGACAGCTTGCGAGCCGACAGATGGAGGAAGGACTCCATCCCTAACAGCTCGGTAAATCCATCCAGATTTTTCTTGAATGCAGCCGGAGGAACCTGATAGATATCTCTCAATAAAGTCAGAGATTCACGTACCGGAATATCCCACCAGAGCTGAGTCCGCTGTCCGAATACCGCACCGATATGCTGGGCATTCTCCATTCTCTGCTTGTGGGGAACCCGGCCATCTACGAGAATCTCTCCGCCTGAAGGGATAAGTACTCCGCAGAGCATCTTGATTGTCGTTGATTTTCCCGCTCCATTGGGACCAACGTAGGCTACAGTCTCCCCCTCCTCAATCGTCAAATCAATTCCCTCTACCGCATATTTCTCCCGATACTGTTGTGTAAACAAATGTTTGATCGCCCCACCTAATCCCGGGTCCTTGATCGCTTGCTTGAATACCTTTTTTAGCCCGCGTGCCTCGATGATACTCACTCGCTTCGTGCCTCCTAGCCTTCCAATATCTTACTACTATATAGCAAAATATCTCTTCTTCCTACCCTTTAAATTAGGGAACCACTTAGAGAACAGCAAAAAGCCGACCAGTGATTCTGCGTTCCGGGGGCAACGTGTAAAGTGTGCCTACGATCGCTGTTGTTCGCGGATTTCCTGATTGAATAAGCCATAACAAGGTAGAAGTAGAAATCTGCTCACAAAGGCGAACACTCCGTTTCTTCAACACACTTCACACTTATACCCTAACAACGCAGGCTCTTGAGCTCGGCTTTGTAGGGCAAAATGCACTATAACCCTCTATATCGAGTAATAGGCAGTAAGATTAGGATATACAGCATCGTACCTTCACTGGGAAGACGCCTAGCCAACCCTGCTATACCTGCCAAAACTCGAAGTTACAGTTAGAGGGAGCAAACCAATGTCGTGATTGTCGGTGGCTCTAGTTGTACATTTTGTTACTAAGACTTACTGTTTGACAAGTTTGTGCAGGGATAGTTGCAGGCAGTGCAACTATCCCTGCAATCAGCCTATACAGTATGTAGTCGGTGCTGTACGTAAAGCTAATTGGGTCTGCTGCATACGGACGGCAGCATCCAAGCTTGTATGCCGCAGAACGGCAAGAGGCAAGCTTAATGCAGCACAGTTTACGGCGCAGCCATGTGCAAACTGCTTTTCAGTTAAAATTGCAACGGCAAAGAGCAAGGGCATAAGTGTGAAGGGTTGTGAAGAGGCGTTAGCGGTCGCCTTTGTGAGCGGATTTCCCCCTTGTCAGAACTTAGTCCAATTGAAGAAATCCGCGAACAACAGCGATCGTAGCAACTCTTCACACGTTGCCCCTCTGACTCGCCTTCTTATGTTTTGCACACTTTCCCGCTATTGCACATTTCATGCTTGCCTTCGCCTGCCAAGAAATTCTGTGCCGCGCCGGTCTCTTAACACAAACAGGCCCTCCCGCCGGATCCAGTCCTTTGAGAGAGCCCATTTTGATAGAATTTCTAATTAGATTGTAAACTTGGACATCAGTTGCTCCATCTCCCGAGCACTATTCAGCGTCTCTTCCGCTTTGGCAGCCTCTACCAAGGTTTTCTCCACAATATCCGAGTTCTTCTCGGCAATGTCCTGTACGCCGACAGCTCCTTCATTGATGGTAGCGGCCACTTCGTTCACGGCGGTGGAAATACCGGATACGGTCGAATTCAATTGAGAAGCAGAGTTATCGAACTCACTCATCAGTTCGTCGATTATGACCGCGTCTTGGCTGTACTGTACGCTGACATCCCCCAGCTTGCGATAGTCATGCAATACACTATCATTAATGAATGCCAGCATGGCTTCAGACTGAGTCTTCATTTCGCTGACGGAGGAGGTCACATTTTCTACGATCTCCTTAATACCTGAAGCTGTATGAGAGGATTGCTCCGCCAGCTTGCGAATCTCACCAGCAACGACGGAGAAGCCCTTTCCGGCTTCGCCTGCTCTCGCCGCTTCAATAGCCGCGTTCAATGCCAGCAGGTTTGTCTGGCCCGTAATGGCAAGGATCGTAGCTGCGAGCTGGTCGATCTCCTGGATCGCCGCTGACTGCTGAATCGCTTGCTCCATCTTCTGTCTGACTTCCCCATACATTTGTTCGGTTCTTTCTGACGATTCCATGGCATCCTGCCGCAGATGCTGGGCGCGTTCCGTGATTTGCCCCGAGACCTCGACACCTTTTCTAACCTGATCTGCAATGGAGCTTACATTAGAGTTAATTTCGTGAATTGCCGCCGTCATTTCCTCCGACGCCGCTGCTGTCTCTTGCATTCCTGCAGACAGTTGCTCCGTCGTCGCCGCGTTGTCATGGGCATTTTCCCGGACATCCGTAGACAGCTGCTCCAGCACTACAGTATTGTTCACTACTTTAGAGGAAATTTCGGAAAGACCTCCAACCGTCTCTCTCAAGACCTCGCGGGTTTTAAGCGTTGCTGCTGCCATCAAGCTGATTTCATCCTTGCCTTTGGCAAGACGGTCATAGCCGTCCAATCTCTTCAGATCAAGATCAGCTGTCTTATCAATCAGGCTCGTCAGCTTGATAATCGGAACGGAAATCCCGCGTGCAATCAAGCCTGCCGCAATAATGGTAACCACAAGGCTGATGGCTCCTATGATCCAGATAAACAGAATCATCTCTTTAACCGGAGCGACAATGTCTTTCTCATCTCCCGTCAAGACCAGGGTCCAGCCAGTTTCCGGTATGGTCGTATAATAAGCAGACTTTGCCACACCATCGAGTATGTAATCATAGTGACTTGGGACAACTTCTTCTCCGGCAGCTAATTTATTTACGACTTCAACAACTTTTTCAACCTTTGTCACTGTACCGATTCGGGTTGGGTCAGGGTGAAAGATGAGAGTTCCCGTCTCATCCGCCAGATAAGCATAAGATGATTTCGCATTCAACACAGTTGAATTAGCCAGATAAGTGACCAGACTGTCACTTCTGACTGCCGCAGCAACAAATCCGATCATTTGACCGTCTACCTTAACCGGCTCCACAAAAGCTACTACGAAAGCGCCCGTAGATTTAGATTTCAATGTCTCACTGATCACGGATTGCTGAGTTTCCACGGCCTGCTTGAAATAACTCCGTTCACTAAAATCAGTGCCGATTAGCGCAGCATCACTATCTGCCACTCCAATCCCTTTCATATCCGCTACGAAAATATGCTCCAAGTTGCCTGCTTCATCCACCCATTCCTGCAGCTTGGCATTGAGATTGTTCAATAATTCCTGATTCTGGCTTGCTCCTCCTGAGGATTGCAGCAACTGGGTAATGTCGGGGTAATCCGCAACCATCCTAAGAAACTCGGATTCCTTGGAAATCAAAGCGCGAATCGTATCGATTTTCCCCTCCGCCATTTGTCTCATAGCCGTTTCAGACAGCTCCGTAATCTCATCCATCGACTTGTTTCTTGTGAAAAAGCCCATCAGCAAAGTTGAAAACATAGTAACTGCGATAATGACAATAGTTAATTTGGCCTGAATTTTCATTTTATTTCCCTTCCTTCTTAAGAATGCTATACTTTCAATTCATTCTTCAGTGTGCTTTTATATGACCTTAGTCACATATATTATCGGAGCAAGAGTGAATTAATTGTATAGTTTTCGATAAAAAAGACGAATGTTGTCGAAGAAAGTAATAAAAATGAAATTTTCAAATTTGATGCAACTTTTCATTATATGGGCTTTCTAGCGCTTATGATACAATAATTCCAGTGAAAGAAAGGATGTTGCAGCGTGAATCTGTCAAGGATTTCTGCGGCTGTTGTGCCGCTTCATTTGAGGAGCTGTCTCATTTATCGTCAAGAAAAGCTAATTTTCGAGCATTATCGACATGAACAAGTCAAGCATGAAACAGCCAAAATTAATTCATGCACAAAGAGCTTTCTCTCTGCACTAATCTGTATCGCCCTGGACCAAGGACTCTTTCCTCCGCCCGATACAAGGATCGGCGAATATGTTCCGATGCCGGATAAGGAAAGGGGAGACTGGAGAAAAGACATTACGATCCGTCACCTGCTAACGATGTCTGGCGGCTGGAGGTGGAAGGAATTTGGCGGTATCAACTCCTTCCCGCAGATGACTCGCTCACAGGACTGGGTTACTTTTGCCATGGAGCAGCCTATGGCTAATCCGCCAGGCAAGATGATGGAGTACAATTCCGGAAGCTCTCAAATTCTGTCCCATCTGCTTGTCCAGGCGACCGGCGGCTCTATAACTTCATTTGCTGAGACCTATTTATTTGGCCCCCTCGGGATTAACGACTTTCTCTGGGAGCAAGATCCCCAAGGCATTCATACGGGAGGATTCGGGCTGTCCCTCCGTCCGGTCGACCTGCTGAATTTCGGGCGGCTATACTTGCAACAAGGGCAATGGGAGAACCGCCAATTAATCTCTTCCGGGCTAGCGGTCCACTCCGTGCAGCCTGCGATCAGAGTTACAGATCCCTGGAGCGGCTCTTATGCCTGGCATTGGTGGTGCGACAGTTTCGAGGAGGACGGGAAGCCATCCTTTGATTATTTCTACGCCCGCGGATATGGAGGACAATTTATTTATGTTATTCCTAGTCTGGAAACGGTTGTTGTGCTCACGGATGACCGCAGGAAAAGAGAACGTCCGCCAGTCGATGTGTTCCCGCGGTTGATCGCCCCGTATCTTTAATGCTTATTCCGTATTCTCATACGGCGTTTACACGACAAAAACACAGGAAAGAGGCTGGTCGGAGAGTCATTAATACTGACTCTCCGACCAGCCCCCGCAACCATTCCATTTCTACTTAACTTCCAATATTGAGGGCATGATATGAGGCGCGCGCCCTACTTCCTTCATGAAGTATTTTCTCATACTTTTATGCACCGAACGGAGCCATACCGCCTTATCAAAGGCTTGCTTCTCCGCCAGCTTGGCCAGATTCCGCTTCAGCACGGTCTCCGCTCTCCGCAGCAATGGACGAGCATCCTGCATGTAGACAAAGCCGCGGGTTACGATATCCGGACCGGCCAGAATCTGTCCGGTTTTACCATCCACCGTCATCACTACGATCACAATGCCCTCTTGCGACAGCTCCAGGCGTTCCTCAACCAATTGCTCCTCTTGGGCACGCATTTCGCCATTGCTCACAAATACTTCGCCGGACGGAATCGTGCGGCCGCGCTTGGCCCGGTTCCGATAAATCGAGACGGTCTCGCCAAGGTTGAGCAGGAATACCCGATCCTCGGTCAGGCCTGTCTGGATCGCAAGGTCCTTGTGTCTTAGCAGCATCCGGTACTCCCCATGGATCGGAATAAAATATTTCGGACGGATAAAGCTCAGCATCAGCTTCAAGTCTTCCCGATTCCCATGGCCGGAAGTATGAATATCAAAGATCGAACCGTAAATGACATTCGCATCCGCGCGCATCAAAGTATCAATTACGCGGTTCACGTTTTGACCATTGCCCGGAATCGGAGAGGACGAAAAGATAACTGTATCTCCCGGATAAATCTGCACCGTGCGATGGGCACCAGAGGCAATCCGGCTGAGCGCGGCATTGGGTTCGCCTTGGCTTCCGGTACAAACGATCAGGATTTGCCGATCCTCGTATCGGTCGATATGCTTCACATCAATCAGCATACCGTCCGGAATCCGGATATATCCCAGATCTTGTCCGATGGAGAAGGCCTTGTCCATGCTTCGGCCAATGACCACGATTTTGCGATTGCACGAAATTGCCGCATCAACCACCTGCTGCAGCCGATGAACGTTCGAAGCAAAGGTAGCGAACAGGATTCGTCCTTCACATTTGCGGAACGTTTCCAGAATCGAAGTACCAACCTTGCGCTCAGAGGAAGTAAATCCCTCTTTCTCACTGTTCGTACTGTCTGCCAGCAGCGCCAGCACGCCCTCGCCACCAACCGCAGCCATCTTGAACAGATCAGCCGGCCGGTCTTCCGGTGTAAAGTCGAACTTGAAGTCTCCCGTATGCACTACTGCACCATAAGGAGTATCAATCACGATTCCGAAGGCATCGGGAATACTATGGGTTGTCCGGAAAAAGTGCACGGCCAAATGCTGGAATTGAAAACGGTCACTCTCTTCGTACACATGCAGCTTGACCTCGCCAAGCATCCGGTATTCCTCCAGCTTAGCCTTTACAAGTCCAATCGTTAACGGTCCTCCGTATACCGGCACGGACAATTGACGAAGCACAAATGGCAGGGCCCCGATATGATCCTCATGACCATGAGTCAGGAACAACCCCCTAATTTTATGACGATTTTCAATCAAATAAGTAATATCAGGAATGATATAATCAATGCCCGTCAATCGGGATTCCGGAAATTTGAGTCCGGCATCGATAATAATAATTTCATTCTTATATTCCACACCATACATATTTTTCCCGATTTCTCCCAGCCCCCCCAGGGAATACACCCGTACTGGCGGCGGAGAAGAATTGGAACGCCGATTATTTTTGGCAACTTGGGTTGGTTTTTCAGTAGCTTCACTCATGATTCATATAATCTCCTCTGGGAAAAATACAGGCTTAACAAAGTGTCCGACATTATTTCAAAAATCCATGCTGATCAGCAACCGACATCCAACGCTCCGCAATCAAATGATGCCCTGCCGCAGTGGGGTGTACTCCGTCCCATAACCAATAAGCAGGCTCTTTCTGCTTGGCTGCCTCATCGAATCGATCCTGAAGCGGCACATGCACAGCATTAAACTGCTCGGCAAGCTCACGCGTAATGCGTTGATAGCGCCCAAGGAGTGCCCGCCACTCCTCCCACTTGTCCGCCGTAGCGCCAACGGGAAGAATAAACGGCTCACATAATACCAGACGTGTCTTCGGAAGCACCTCAACCGTCTCCGTAAGCAAATGCACATAAGCACGCTCAAATCTGTCGGTAGCACCGCTTGGCTCGCCAGACATGATTCTCCAGGCATCATTCACTCCGATCAGAATGCTGAGGACCTCGGGCTGCAGACTGATGGCATCCTCATTCCAGCGCGCATACAGATCGGATACCCGGTCCCCGCTGACACCGCGATTGACGAAGCTCAAATTCCGCTCGGGATATTTTCCTCCAAGCATGCCTGCAATAATATAAGCGTACCCATGCCCTAAAATATGATTCAAATCCTGCCCGCGATCCCGATTCCCATCGGTTATCGAATCCCCTTGAAACAAAATCAGCCGGTTTTGTGACATCACAATCCACCTCAACAGTTTTTATTTCACAGCAACAAAGAACAGCCTTGCGGCATCCTCAATCGGCGCATTCCAGCTAAAATCGCCATGGCAGGATACGCCTTTGAATCCGCATTGAAGCAGCATCTTTCTCATCCACTCGGGATCATAGGCACGCTGGATATGCGTCTCTTCAAATCTTCGGTAGAGGCCGGCTCCCGATTCTTCTTCTCTTGCAAAAATCGTCAGATGATGCTCGATCTCATTCCGTTCATCATTGCGTTCACAGGTCCATATGTAAGCCAATGAGGGCTCATCCCAAATAAAGGGCTGTTCTTCCTCATAGCTGCGCAGTGTGTCAGGATGATGCACGTCAAAGATAAACGTTCCGCCAGGTTTGAGCGCATTCCAGGTAGCTTGAAAAGTACGGATAATATCTTCTTCCTCAAGCAAATAGTTCATACAATCACAGAAGGAAATGACCGCATCCACCGGCTCAGGCAGGGTCCATGAAGTCATATCCTGCCGGGTCAATTGCAAGCTCCCCTCACGAAACAGCCTTGTTCCCTGAGAAGAACGCTCCAGCTTTTGACGAGCAACTGCCAGCATATCCTCCGACAGGTCAAGTCCGGTTACCCGGTAACCGGCCACCGCAAGCGGAATGGCAATACTGCCGGTTCCGCAGCCCAGATCCACCACGGTTCTGGGCCTGCTTGTCTCTGACCACGCTTGCTCGGCAAAGGCAATCCATTCCGGATACGGCATGTCCTCCATCAATTCATCATATACATAAGCAAATTTTCGGTATGCAACCATCGTTCCTTCACCGCTTTCCAGCATACGCCGCAGTGGGCTGCTTACTCTGTTTCCTGATTCTCTTTATCTTTCAAGGCAGATACAAGATAGGTCCAGTTCTCGCTCTGCGTAACCTTGCCCTCTTTCATCAGCTTGCCTAAAGCCCGTTTAAAGGCAGACTTGCTGATTCCGAACCGCTGCTTGATTAAGTCCGGAGCCGTAGCATCAGAGTAAGGCATTCCTCCGCCGGGACGGCTTTCCAGATAGCTAAGAATCCGTTCGGCATCTTCGCCCATTCCAATTTCTTTGCGGGCGGCCATCGACAGGTTGACCCGTCCGTCCTCGCGAACAAACGCGACCCGAACCTTCACTTGCTCACCAAGCCGCAGAAGTCTCGGGCGTTCCGAAGCATGAACCATCCCAATCGCTCCAAAGCCAAGCACCCCTCCGTCCACAATGACAAAGGTACCTATTTGCAGCGGCTTATACACGATAGCTTCCTTCCATTCATCCTTCCAGGATTCAGGCGCATGGAAACAGAGTGGTGCCAGCTCCTGCTCCCCGGCCAATTTGGCCCGCAGCCGTCCTTGCTTATCATGCTCCATGATGACATACACCCGGTCGCCTACCTTGGGATGCAGTTCCCGCAGCTCGGGCAACTCACGGATCGGCAGCAAAAGCTGTCGGCCAAGCCCCATCTCAAGGAAGCAGCCCAGACGGGGATGAACATCCGCCACTTCAAGAAGGGCCAGCTCACCCAGCGTCAGGAAGGGCTTCTTCATCGTTGCCGCGAGCCGATCCTCTGTATCATAGAATAAAAATACCTCTACTGTATCTCCGGGCTTTACTTCGCGGGTCAGCTCCGAATAATGCAGCAGCACATCCTGTGTTCCCCCGCTGAGGAAATACCCGTAAGGAGATACTTCTCTGGATACAGGGAGTGAAAGAACCGTACCGGCAATCAGGCTCATACGTTCTCCACGACTTTAGCGTCTGACCACAGACGCTCAATATTGTAATACTCGCGCTCATCGCGATGGAATACATGGACTACAACGTCGCCAAGGTCCATCAGGACCCAACGGGCAGAATTCAGCCCTTCAATTCCGCGAATCGTTGCCCCGGCCTCCTGCGCCCGTTTACGAACCTCTGTTGCAATCGCCTGTACTTGTGTGTCCGAATTCCCGTGGCAGATTACGAAATAATCCGCAATCAGGGATACGCCCTTCAGATCGAGTGTCACGAGATTCATCGCTTTCTTGTCTTCTGCAGCCGCGACTGCAATACGCAGCAATTCATTAGGTGCTACTGCCATTCATTCAACCTCCTGAAAATAGTATTATCGTTCTTTTTATTCATTTAACTCACGGATCAGGCTATTGCGCGCGATCACCGTTAGTGGAAATATGATTTTCCCTTGCTGCAAGAGAAAAGAAATCGTGGAATCAAAGCCGCAAATCAACGCCTTCTCCAGGTTCTCCTCAGCCAGCTCCCGGATCCGGTCTACGCCCGGGAAATTTCGGCCAAGCTCGATATAATCCGCCAGGCAGACGATTTTATCCAACAGTGTCATTTGCTCTCTGCCTGACGTATGGTAGCGAACAGCGTTGAGAACTTCCTCGTCCTGAATTCCGTATTCCTGCTCCGCTACATATGCCCCGATCTCCGCATGAAGCAATTGCCGGTCATACTGAAGCAATTCCGGCTGCAGACCATGCTCAAGCATAACCGCTTCCTGCCGCTCCATCGGCCAAAATTTGGCCAGATCATGCAGCAAGGCTGCCAGATCCGCCTTTTCCGGATCGGCTCCATAACGCTTTGCAAGAGATACGGAGGTTGTCATGACACCCTCGACATGTCTCCAGCGCTTTTCCGGCATTTGCCCGGAGATCATAGTGATCAGTTGTTCACGCGAGTACTTCATACAATCTGCTCCCCATGATATATTCATACACCGGCTCAGGCACCATATAGCGGACGGAGAGTCCGCGGGAGATCCGGAACCGGATCAGACTCGAGGAAATATCAACCAGCGGCATATCCGCGAGCATGACAGCATCCCGGATCAGCGGTGGAAGTGTATCCAGCTCCAGGAAGCTTCCGGGACGCTGGAGGCCGATAAACCGAAGCATGCCGACCAGCTCTTCAATCCCTTCCCACTTAGGCAAGTAATTCACCATATCTGCGCCAATGATAAAATAGAGTTCCAGATCAGGATGCTCGGAGCGAAGCGCACGAATGGTATCTACCGTATAGGATACCCCGCCCCGGCGCAGCTCAATATCAAGCGGCTTGAAAGCGGGATGGCTATGCGTTGCAGCCTTAACCATCTCTAGCCGCTGCTCTCCGCTTCCGCCTGCCTGATGCTTGTGCGGCGGAATATGCGAAGGCATGAACCATACCTCCTCCAGCCCGTATTTCTCCCGCGCTGCCTCGGCTGCCAACAGGTGTCCGATATGGATCGGGTCAAAGGCTCCGCCCATAATACCGATTTTCTTCATATCTCAACTTCCCCTTCCCTGTTAAGCGAGTTCAAAAAAACGGCTGGCTTCTCAGCCGACTCTTTGAATTATCTTCTGTTAAGGGAGCTCGATCTGCTTGTAATCCCGGGACTCCTTATACAACACAATCGTTCTGCCGATCAGCTGAACCAGCTCTGCTTCGGCTCCTTCCGCCAATTCTTCTGCAATCTCCTTCGGATCATCAAGATTGTTATTCAGAATTGAGACTTTAATCAGTTCCCGGCGTTCCAGCGCTTCGGAAATATGACGGATAATCTGCTCGTTCGTTCCTCCCTTGCCGACCTGAAAGATCGGTTGAAGATGATGAGCAAGGCTCCGTAAATAACGTTTTTGTTTTCCGCTAAGCATGTAGTTCATAACCCCTTAATATTGTTTAATAGTATTCTTTATTCAATTCACCGGTAACTGCAGCTCGCATCTCGGCAACCGGCGCACTGGAATTTGTCCATAATTCAAAGGCATAAGCACCTTGATAGATAAACATGCCCAGTCCGTTGTGAATCCGGCAGTTTTTTCGCTTCGCCTCCGTAAGCAATACGGTCTCCAGCGGATTGTATATCAAGTCGCTGACGATGATCCCTGAAGGCAACCAATCCGGTTCAACAGGAATATCCTCGATATGCGGATACATCCCTACTGTAGTTGTATTAATAAGAATGTCCGCTGTTTCCAGAGCGCCGCGAACATTATGATATGCGCAGGCTGACAGGCTTCCTAGATGTCCCCATTCAGAAACCAGCCCCTGAGCAGTTGCCTCCGTCCGGTTCGCTATGGTGAGGCAATTAGGCTTCTCCTGCAGCAACGCATAAATAATGGCACGAGAGGCGCCGCCCGCTCCAAGCACAACGATGTTCGCACCGTTCAGCTTCGCTCCCGTCTCTTCCTTCAATGAGCGCAAATATCCGATTCCATCGGTGTTGTAACCGATTAGTCTGCCGTCTTTATGCACTACTGTATTGACGGCACCAATGGCAGCCGCTGCCGGATCAATCTCGTCAAGATAATCCATCACCCGGATCTTATGCGGTACCGTGACATTTACCCCATGAAACCCGAGCGCCCGAATCCCCTGAATGGCCCTTTCCAATTGATCCGCCTTCACATGTAACGGGACATAAGTTCCAGGGAGACCAGCGGCATGAAGAGCAGCCAGATGCATAACCGGCGATTTGGATTGAATCACAGGATCCCCCATCACTCCTAGCAATAGATTCATGGTTACTCTCCCCCCTATTCCCTGCTAAAATCCAATTTTTCAAATCAGCGACGGACGCTCCAGCACCTTGACTCCCTTCGGCACATGAACAGCCAATACAGCTCCGCTATCATTATTTACTTTGATCCAGCCAAGGCCGGAGATAAACAAATCCGAGTGCCGGCCTTTCGGTATCCGGAAGTCATGTCTGGTCCATTCCGGCAGCTTCTCCAGACTGCTCCGATCCGGCGGAGATAGCAACTCCCCGGCATGATCAGCATATAGCTCGTCGGCCCGCTCCAGTTTGGTCCGATGCAGCGGAATGCTGCTGCTTGCGAAGAAGGTGAAGGACTGACGCTCGCCTTGGATAAAATCAAAGCGGCCAAACCCGCCAAAGAATAAGGTTTGTCCTTCATTTAACTGGTATACCGCCGGTTTAAGAGGCTTATCCGGCATGATCACGCCCAGGTCCTGCGGGCTAACCAGCTCGCTATATCGGGAAGGATACACGATTCCAGGCGTATCGATAATCGACTTGCCGTCATCCAGCGGGATATGAACCATATCCAGCGTTGTTCCGGGATATCTCGACACCGTAAGCTCCTGATCCAGATCGCTGTAATCCCGGATCAGCCTATTGATCAGCGTAGATTTGCCTACGTTGGTAGCACCGACTACATAGACATCACGGTCTCCCCGATAGTGCGACAGCATCTCCAGCAAGCGGTCGAACCCGCTGTTCTGCTTGGCGCTGCACAGAACGACATCGACCACCTTCAAGCCTATTTCTTTGGCTTCCTTCTGCACCCAGTTTCTGACCTTGTTCCAGTTCGTAACCTTGGGCAGCAAGTCGGTCTTGTTCACGGCAAGAAGTACCGGGTTGTTGCCTATAAATCGCTGCAAACCGGAAATAACGCTTCCATGGAAATCAAACAAATCCACGATGTGGATAACAAGCGCATCCTTGCTTCCAATCTGCCCAAGCAGCCGAAGAAATTCATCCTGCAGCACCGTCACGGATGAAGATTCATTATAGTTCTTAATCCGGAAGCACCGCTGGCAGATAACAGGCTCACGTTCCAAAGCCTGTGCCGGAACATAGCCCGGCTTGTCCTGTGCTTCCGTCTGCAGCTTGATGCCGCAGCCGCTGCAACGGGCTGCGTCCGCAGTATTTTGCATTTCCGTCATTTATGTTTGTCCTCCTCAAGCCATAATCCAGACTTCCCCAGCCGGGACTTCACGATACGTTCCAGACGCCGATTAATGCGTGTGCCGAATCCTTCATCTTGAACCGAGATCGGCAGCACAAGCACCGTAAAGAGCCCCTGACGATTGCCCCCGTATACATCCGTCATCAGTTGGTCACCAACCATGATCGTCTCCTTCGGACTAAGACCCATCAGCTTCATTCCTCGAAGGAATGAAGCTCCGGTCGGCTTTTTAGCTTTATGGACGAACTCAATATCTAAAGGGGCAGCAAATTTGGATACCCTGTCCAGATTATTGTTGGATACGATCACAAGTTTAAATCCGATTTTCTTGACCTTCTCGAACCAATCCACCAGCTCCGGCGTAGCCAGGGGGGCCTTCGCTCCCACCAGTGTATTGTCAAGATCCGTTATAATTCCGCGGTAACCCTGTTCATATAGGCCTTCAAGGTCTATGTCGAATACATGATTCACCCGCAGCTTGGGCATAAAAATTTCAAACAAATTTTGTTCACCTCAGTTTTTTACATACGACAAACTATACCATATTCTACCCTGAACTTCCTTATATTTATCTTCTTTTGCCTGTATTGCGGAATAATTCTTTGCTCAGATCTCTTACATGCCGCCAGCGCTCTTCCCCATATGCATCCCGGCTGTAGCTTGCCAGCTCGAATTCCTGCAGCAAATCGTCCAGAATCGAAGACAAGTCAGGATTGGCAGCACCCCAATGGGCAAAGGTCTCTCTTAGTGTCTCTTCCTCGCTTCGTGTAAACCCTCTCCACCTGAGGGCTCGAACTACCCGCATCGTCTCCAGAACGGTTTTCTCAGCTGCCGAGAGCTTGTGACCCATTCGCATCCGCATGAATACGAAATACAAATTGGAACGGAAACGGTACACTGCCCAGACCAGGATAACCGCTGCTGAAATTATCGAGATGATCCGAAGCGCTTGGGGTGAGACACGATCTATAAAGCCGCCGCTTGCCGCTTCGCGATCCGACATGTCAGGCTGTTCTATATCTGCAAAGGCAACTACACTATCGTCCTGCTTGTACAGTACTGGGGCATTGAATCCGGGCGTAGGCTCAAATGGAATCCAGCCATAATCGCCAAAGTGCAGCTCTACCCAGGAATGAGCATCGGCATTGTTAACCTGATAGGCCATGCCCCGCTCCGGGAATCTGTCCAATGTCTCCGGACTCGGTTGGCTGCCTGGTGCGTACCCCTTCACCCAGCGTGCCGGAATGCCAAGCGTCCGCGCCATCATAACCATGGATGTGGAGAAGTAATCACAATACCCCTGCTGTATTTCAAACAAAAAGCTATCCACAAAATCATCGCTTTGTTTACGGGATAAATCAGGCTTGTTTGTATATTCGAAGTTTTGCCGCAAATAAGCCTGTAGAAGCTCCATCTTCTTGTAAGGGGTATCCCCCTCCGACGTGATCTGCTCCGCCAATTGGCGAACCCGCTCCGGAAAGTCCGAGGGCACCTGCAGATACTGATCATCCCGTGAACCTTCAGGGTACAGTTCCTGATATGCGGCTTCACGCACCTCTTCCAGCGGAATCAGCGGAATATTGGCAGTGACCGCGTATCTTCTTGGATAGAGACGTGTTGGCTCAACACTGCTCAATGCCTGAACAGCTCCAGAGGATGTGTCCCAGCGCAGCTCCGCCTCTTCCGGATACCAGGCAGCACTTGAGTTATAGAATTCGGGATACTCCTCATCCAGATACTCTACTTTTGCAATGGCATATCCGCCGAACAAAATTGGATAGATTTGCTCATTTTGCATCGTAATTGTCTGTACAACTTGCATGGTTTCGGTCTTTGGTGCAGGGTCATTCAGCGGAAACTCTTCACTTGCGTTTACACCTTTATTGCTCCTGCCTTCACTTAAGTAGTCCAGCCAGCCTGTGCCCGTGTATAATCTGCGTGTCTCTCCCCGCCAATAGGATCTTACGGAAGAGTCAACGGACATCACCGGACCATAGCTGAACTCAAAGCCCCCGCCAAGCTCCTGATCGTCTCTGCTGTATCCCGACACAACCGCATCTTGTTCCAGGGCAGGAGCAAGGGTCGAAATGGACGATGCAGCCGTTTCTACAGCCCCTTCGCCTCCGCCGCTGCCGCTATTTCGGTTCACCCAGGCGGTATACGGGTCAGTCAACAACGGCGATACCGCAGGCATATTGATTCCGATCAACAGTACACAGGCAAATACGACAATAATATTGCCGGAAATTTGCAAGGGATGACTTTTCAACACGCCCCAGCCCTGAGGAAACTTCAATTGATATTCCCGAAAATGGTAGCCGGCCAGCCAGCTCAGGCCCGCAAATACGATCCATGCTACGTTCATCCATAAATAGTAAGGTGTGAAAGAGTCCAGAGCGGCAAACACAATGAGATGACCTGCTAAAAACAGCATAATCCGAGCTTTCCCCTTCACCGCCATCAGGACTAGCTCAAAAAGAAACCAAGCAGCGAGCGAAAACCATATATAGGGCTGGAATGATAATGACATATCACGCAACTGGTCCGGGTAGAGCTGTCCGCTTGGAGTGTATACACCATACCCTACCAGTATCACTCTCCAGGAGGCGACCACAACAAACAGCTTCATCGTCCAACGCCAGCCTGCTCGAAGCGGGAGGAGCTCCACTGCTCCCACGATCAGCAGAGTAACCGTAACAAGTGTCGTTGTTGCCTGAAACCATAACGGAACCGTAAAGTCAATCCACTGAAAAGCAATAATCCAGATGCAGATAACGGAAAGAATATGATACCAGGAATAGGAACGCTCAGTGAACTTCATTGGATTCCACCTCCAAGCGCAGCAGGCAGTTCAGCCAGCGAGGATACGGAAATCCCCCGAATCCCCCGTTCTTGCAGCATGCTCTTAACAAGACTTTTACGAGCGGAACCCGTCGTATTCGCAGCAATATGAATGTGATAAGGCGTCATGTGATGACTTTTGGCCCAACGCAAGATAGAAAATAAGTTCTCATCGCTTAGCGGACTGATCAGGATAAAAAAGGCTCCCGGTGATTGCAGTATCCTTGCCTTGTCCAGCTTCTGGATATGCGAGCCGTATCCGTCGGCATGAATATCCACTAAATGATGCAGCATCTCAAGCCGTTCCAGATGTCCCTCGGAAGGCGCGAAACCTCTAATTTCTTTGCCCAGTGTGCACAGCCCCATATTAATCCGCTGCCTTGCGCCAAATTCAAGCAAGGAGGCGGCGGTAGATACTGCGAGTTCAAATTGCTCAGGCTTCATGTAGCCGATGGAATGCCCGTCCAGCACAAGGAATGTCTTCGGGAGCGACTCATGCTCGAACTCTTTGGATTTCCACGTGCCTGTCTTGGCCGTTGCATTCCAATGAATCCTTGAAATACGGTCGCCGTACACATAATCCCGGACCCCGTTAATCTGGGTTGTCTCCCTCCGTGACATGGATACCGCCGTTTCCGTCCCGGCAAGCCGGGAGTTTCGGCTCTGCAATTGCCAATAAGGAATGAAGACGGTACGAGGAAGAATCCGGAACTCGCCTCCAGCCATAAAGCTGCTCTTATGCTTCATCCATCCGAAGATATCCTCGGAATAGCATTCCGTATCTTCAAAGCTATATCTGCCCCGCTCCAGTGGAGGGGTTTGGTAAGCCAATGTACTGTTCTTCTGCATTCTTGGAATGATACTCTCCTGAAAAACCCATGCCTCCCCATTATGCCTGTGCAAGTGCTCTTTAAGGACAATATAGGGCAGCGGAAGGAACCGTGGTGTCTGAACCTCGAGGCGTATCTGAACCGCGTCGCCGGCCTTTAATAAAACGGGGCGTTCTCCGTCTACAGACAAGCTTCTTGATCCTTGAGTTCTGCGGATGCCTCCCCACCCTCCTATAATCCAATAACAGGATAAGACCAGGGTCATGGCCAGCAGCATCAAGGAAGTTTTGCCCCCCTGGAACAATACATACAACAAGCAAATGATCCATAGGGAGGCCATTTTCCAAAAGTTAAAGGAAGACAATTCCGCTCTGACAGCTCCCATTACAGTACGCATGACTTATATTCCCGCACTAACCGGAACCTGGACCTGCAGCAGAATCTGCTGCACGATCTGTCCGGCATTCCGGCTATCCAGCCGGGCTTCCGGTCGAAGCAATATACGGTGTCCAAGTACATATGGAGCAAGCACCTTAATATCATCCGGCAAAGTATAATCACGCCCTTGCAAGAATGCGTAGGCTCTCACAGCCTTCATGAAAGCAAGCGATGCGCGCGGTGAAGCCCCAAGCAGGACAGAATCATGGCTACGGGTTCTTCTAACGATTTCCAATAAATAGTCAGTCAGAGCATCGCTGATATGCACCTGAGTAATCTCTTGTTGAATTCTCGCGATATCATACATATTCGTCACCGGGCGAAGCTGATCAACCGGTTGTCCGGCAGCATGCGAACGAAGCATGCTTTTCTCGGTTGCCGCATCCGGATACCCCATGCTGATCTTCAACATGAAACGATCCAGCTGCGCTTCAGGAAGCAAATATGTACCTTCAAAATCAATCGGATTCTGGGTTGCACATAGCATGAAGGGCACCGGCAGGTCGTAGGTTACCCCGTCCGCCGTCACACTTCTCTCTTCCATCACTTCAAGCAATGCCGATTGCGTCTTGGTCGTGGCACGGTTGATCTCATCCGCAAGCAAAATATTAGTCATGACCGGCCCCGGGCGGAACACAAAGCGTTCCTCATGCGGGTGAAACACGGATACGCCTGTGATATCGCTTGGTAAAATATCCGGATTACACTGGATTCTTCTGTATTCTCCGTCCATCGATTTGGCCAGAGCCTTGATTAGTTGCGTCTTTCCGGTACCGGGAACATCCTCAATCAACACATGTCCTCCGGCAAGAAGGGCGGTAAGCAATAGATTAATCTCAAAGGTTTTCCCTAATATACATGATTCCAGATTGCTCTTGACAGCGTTCAGCGCTGAAATTGACTGCTCGTCGATCGGCATGCTCATCCCTCCAGGCGTTTAGTCATCTTGTCGCTCTATGCTGAATTGTACCGATGTGTATTACTTCTATTGTACATGATGATTCCTATGGAAGTAAAAAAACAGACCGCATCTTCGGGCAAAATTTCTGCCTCCGGACACAGTCTGCTGCTCATTTTGTCTTCAGGGTGCTCATCCCTTCGGTCTTACAACCAGAGCGGCCAGAAAAGAGAAAATAATAGCCGCCGAAATCCCTGCGCTCGTCACATCAAATATTCCCGTAATGACGCCAATCCAGCCATCACGGTGCAATTCGGTCAAGGCGCCGTGAACCAGGGAGTTGCCGAAGCTTGTGATCGGCACAGAGGCTCCGGCTCCGGCAAACTTCACAAGCGGGTCATACCAACCCAGAGCATCCATAACTGCGCCGATCACGACAAGTGTGCTCATCGTATGAGCCGGTGTTAATTTGAAAATATCAAACATGATCTGACCCACCACACAGATTAAACCTCCGACGACAAAAGCCCAGAAAAAGATCATATTTAGCTTTCACCCCTTTCAATAGAGACTGCATGGGCAATGCAAGGAATACTCTCTCCTTGCTGATACGACAGTGGAGACAACAAGGCTCCGGTTGCGACGACCAGTACCCGGTTCAATTCCCCCTGCTTCATCCTCTTCAAAATATGACCGTAGGTTACGACCGCCGAGCAGCCGCAGCCGCTGCCGCCTGCAAGGACAAAGGGCTGCTTCTCCCGGTCATAAATCATCAACCCGCAGTCATTAAAAGCCGTCTTCTCCATGGTGACTCCATCCTGCTTCAGCAGATCGCTGACGATGGCATGTCCTATAGAAGCCAGATCCCCTGTCACAATGAGATCATAGTCCTCCGGCGTCCGGCCGGTATCCTTGAAATGCGCGACTAGCGTATCCGCTGCCGCCGGAGCCATAGCCTCTCCCATATTAAAGGGATCCTTGACACCAAGATCCTGGATTTTTCCGATCGTCGCATGGGTAATTCGCGGTCCTGAACCTGATGAGGCTACGACCGCTGCTCCGGAGCCTGTTATCGTATATTGGGCAGTCGGCGGCTTCTGCGATCCATATTCCGTAGGATATCTGAACTGCTTCTCCACTGTGCAGTTATGGCTTGCTGTCGCCGCCAGCGCATACTGTGCGCCGCCTGCATCCACCACCATTGCCGCAACCGCCAGGCTTTCCATCGAGGTGGAGCAGGCTCCGAATACACCAAGATAAGGCGCTCCGATTGTCCGCGCCGCGAAGGTCGCGCTGATAATCTGATTCATAAGATCACCGCCGACAAACAGCTGCAGTTGGTCCTTGGAAATTCCGGCATGCACCAGGGCCAGTGACGAGGCATGTTCGAGCAATTTACGCTCTGCTTTCTCCCAGGTTTTTTCGTCAATTTCAAGATTGTCGTATACAAAGTCAAAGTCGGAAGAAAGGGGACCTTGTCCCTCTTCCGGTCCAACTACGGTCGCCGTGCCAAGAATGACCGGCTTGGATTTGAACTCCCAGGTCTGGGTGCCGATCAGCATCAATGGTTCCCCCCAAGTCCGAATATCACATGGATAACGCCAATGATGAAGGCGGCGACAACCCCGAACACAATGACCGAGCCAGCGAGCTTGAACATGCTTGCTCCGACTCCCAGAACCAGCCCTTCCGCTCTTGCTTCCAGCGCCGAGGAGCACATGGAATTCGCAAATCCGGTTACCGGAACTGCCGAGCCCGCTCCGGCCCATTGGGCAATTTTATCGTAAACTCCAAAACAGGTGAGGATAACTGATATGATGATCAGCACTGCGACAGTGGGGCTGCTTGCCTCCTTCGCCGACATTCCGGCAAAAGTCATAAACAGTTGCTGGATACACTGGCCAATCAGACAAATCGTTCCGCCTACGAGAAATGCCTTCAGGCAATTGGTGAGCACCTTGGGCTTCGGCTTATGTTTTTTTGCGATCTGCTTATAGTCTTGTTCGGTTAGCGACATGGAATTCAGCTTCATTCTGGCGCCGGGTTTTGATTTTGCTGGCACATGCGCTCCTCCTTTTCGTGCTTCAATTTTTTCCTAAGCTGTATATACATTATTTGCTCCTAATGGCTTTGTTATGTTCCGGAAATAAATACCACTTGATTCCAGCAAAAAAAACAGGCGTCTCCGGTGGAGAACGCCTGTTTCAGTTGGTGAATATTACTTGAATCACAGCAACTGCAAAATAATGACCAGTAAGATGAACAGCACGATAATTAGAAGCCAATCCTTGGAATGCCTTTCTAGCATGGCTTGTGCGCCTCCCTGAAACGGTGTAATGCGGGGTGAATTGATGTATTATATGTAGAGTGCGTCCTAATGGTGCCCATGCATCATAGACAATCTAATTAGGGTGGTACATACTGAATATCATGGAAGGAGAGAACGATGATGAATACCCAAACAAGAGAACTTTTTAAGCAATTAACGGAATATCCGGCCGCACCCGGCTTCGAACGTGAGCTGCGCGGCTGGTTCAAGGAGCGGATGTCCGCTTATACGAGCGAATTTGTTCAAGACCGGCTTGGAAGCCTGTTCGGAGTGCTTCGCGGAGATGATCAAGGGCCGCGCATTATGGTTGCCGGACATTTTGATGAGGTAGGCTTTATTACGACTAGTATTACCGACAATGGCATGGTAAAATTTCAGCCGATCGGCGGCTGGTGGAGCCAGGCCGTTCTTGCCCAGCGTCTTCAGATCATTACGCCTAAAGGACGAATTATCGGTATTGTTGGCTCTACGCCGACACATTTGCTGGATGAAGCTCAGCGCAGCAAGCCTGTAGATCTCAAAACCATGTATCTGGATGTCGGAGCTGACAGCCGCCAGGAAGCAGAAGAGGCAGGGATCACTCCAGGTCAACAGATCGTGCCGATCTGCGAATTCACGCCCATGATTAACCCTAAGAAAATTATGGCTAAAGCCTGGGATAACCGCTATGGCGTTGGACTTGCTCTGGAAGTGATGGAAGCTCTCCATAACGTACAGCTTCCCAACACCTTATATTGCGGCGCAACCGTGCAGGAAGAATTGGGACTGCGAGGAGCGCGGACATCTGCCAACCTGATTCAGCCCGATATTTTCCTCGGTATGGACGCAAGCCCTGCGAACGATACAACTGGGGACAAATCCGCCTTCGGTCAGTTGGGTCAAGGGGCATTGCTTCGGATTTATGATCCGACGATGCTGACCCATCGCGGAATGGTGGAGTATATTCGCGATACGGCCGATACCCACAAAATTAAATATCAATACTTTGTCTCCCAAGGCGGCACGGATGCCGGACAAGTCCATTTGAGCGGTATTGGGGTGCCATCCGCGATTATCGGTATTTGCTCCCGTTACATTCATACTTCCTCATCCATCATTCACACCGATGACTATGAGGCTGCCAAGGAGCTAATGATCAAGCTCATTAAGGGGCTGGACCGTACCACGCTCAACACCATTTTGGAGAACAGCTAATCCATGCAAAGCAAAACAGGGCCTCCCGAAAGACTTGATCTTTCGGGAGGCCCTGTAATAGCTAAACTTAAAAAGGCTCGTTAGAGGGGCATAAGTGTGAAGTGTGTTGAAGAAACGAAGTGGTCGCCTTTGTGAGTGAATTTCTACCTTATGATGGCTTAGTTCAATCAAAGAAATCCGCGAACAACAGCGATCGTAGGCACACTTCACACGTTGCCCCCGGCACGCAGGCAGAACCATTGGTCGGTTTAATATTGGCCATTTCTGCGCTCTTGCAGGAAACTATGACGATGACCTTCGTGACACTCTCCCCCATACATGAGCCAACTGCTCAGCGGCCCATTTATGATGATTCTCGTCTTCGTATCCTCTGTACGTACATTCAATATGCATGATCAAGGCCAGATACAGATCGTAAAGCTCCAATCGCTCCCGTTCGGCAGGGGAAAAGCTCGTCTTCCCATACCTCCTCAGAAAAGCTTCTTGATTGCCGGCCAACTCCCTGAAATAGAACTCCATCAGCGGATCTCCCCATAAAGCCCGTTCACAATCGATCAGACCAGTTACCCGACCTTTGTCCACGAATACATTGCCATCCCATAAATCCCAATGCACCAATTTAGGTACGGTTACTTCCTCCAGACTGGTTCGCCGTACGGTTATAGCGCCGCAAATCTCTCCTTCATGCGCAGGCAAGGCTATTCCCTTGTCGCGTGCATCCAGAAGCAGATTTTGAGTCATATTCTCAAATACCTCGTACCAGGAAGGCCCTCGAACTCCTCCCGCAGCAAAATATCCGAACTGCTCCCCTTCAATCTCATTTATACGTTGACTAATCGTGCCCAGCTCATATCGAACAGCTTGCATTTCCGGCTCGGTCAGTTGCATTTTTGCCTTGTCTAAGGGAAGACCGCTAATAAACTTCATCAGGAAGCATTCGCCACCTTGAGGATCTTTTCCGGCAAAATAAACCTCAGGTACAGGGATGGAATCTATCTGCTGAAGCAGCTTGAGCACCTCAACTTCTGTTTGCATCATATTCCGTTCATAGCGCATTACCCCTTCTCCGGTTAGCGGAGCAAGCTTCAGTACCGTATGCAACCCGTTCTTCAAGAGTAAGTCATATGCGGTATTAAACCATCCATCCTTTAATTCAACGGTCTTGAAAATTTCGGAATCCGCTCCAAACACCTGTGCAGTCAACTGATTCAATTCCTCGGGGGTTAACGACCTTTTCAGAGCATTTTTCATGCTATCCTCTCCTTGACTCACTCTTTCTTCTTCAGGTTACTACGAGAAGCAGAAACCGCCGGCCAAGCCGACGGTCTCAAATGTAGAGTATCTATTCTCATTGTCCTGCATCGTCAAGAGATCAGCTCTCCAGAATCACAACACCTCGTCCCGGAACAGTAACTAATCCCGATACCGAGGAATGCGCGAGCAGGTCTTGCCGCGGATTGTTCCCGATATTCACCTCTGCTGCTTCCGCATTGTGATTCAGCAGGAATAAATATTCTTTGCCATCCTTTACACGACGGGCTGTCTCTACACCTTCCGGGGCCCGATCCGGCAGCAGTCCCTTAATCCCCTTCTCTTCGCACAGATTAGCGAGGAAGCTCTCCATAAACGCTTCATCCGGACTGCTTGCTACATAATAGGCTTTACCCGACCCAAAACGGTTGCGGGTCAATACCGGCATACCTTGATAGAAATCCTGACCATACTCTGCCAGTACCTCTGCCCCTTCGGAATGAATGAGATCACAAAGCACGCCGCACTCATAGCTGCCCGACAAGCCGTTCCAGTCCTGCTTCATGACGATTTCATTGTTCTGATCCGGGAACAACGCATCAATTTCCTCCGACCAGATTCCAAGCAAAGAGCGAAGCTCTCCCGGATATCCTCCTGTCGTCACCAGATCGTTCTCATTAACAATGCCGCTGAAGAAGGTTGTAACAAAGATGCCTCCAGATGATACAAATTGCTCCGCACGATTGGCAAAGCCTGGCTTCACCATATATAGCACCGGCGCAATCACAATATCGTATTTGCTGAAATCCTCTTCAACCGAGACCATGTCCGCCTCTACATTCATCTTGAATAAAGCATCGTAAAACTTATGCACTTCATTCACATAGTTCAACGCAACGGTCGGACCGCTTGATAATTCAAGAGCCCAACGATTCTCCCAATCATATACAATGGCTACTCGAGCCTGTGTCCGCGCATCCAGGAGCTTATCACCCAAAGACTGCAATTCTTGTCCCAGCTCTGCACATTCGCGGAATACCCGCGTATGCTCGTGACCGACATGCTCAATTACAGCACCGTGATATTTCTCGCAGGCTCCGATAGAACGCCGGAGCTGGAAGAACATCACCGTATCCGCGCCGCGCGCCACCGCCTGATAGCTCCACAGCCTCATCACGCCAGGCCGCTTCAAGGAATTGTAAGGCTGCCAGTTCTGCTGGCTTGGCGTCTGTTCCATCAGCATGAACGGATCTCCGCTCTTCAATCCGCGCATCAAGTCATGTGTCATTGCCGTGAAGCTGACCGGCGTATTCAAGGACGGATAGTTATCCCAGGATACGATATCCATGTGCTTGGCCCACTCGAAGTAATCCAGCTCCGGATAGAAGCCCATCAGATTCGTCGTCACCGGAATATCCGGTGTATGCTTCTTCAATTCAGCCTGTTCCAGCTTGTAGCATTCCAGCAGACTGTAGGACATGAAGCGGCGATAATCCAGTGAAATTCCTTGGAAGTTCGTGCGGTTGCCTCCCCATTCCTCACTCAGCTCATTAGGAACAACGATCTCGTCCCAATCATAGAAAGTGTGCCCCCAGAAGCGGGTATTCCAAGCCTTATTCAGCGCATCCAGTGTACCATAACGTTCCCTAAGCCAGGTGCGGAAGCCTGCTGCACAGTTCTCACAATAGCAGTAGCCGCCATACTCATTGGACACATGCCAGATCAGGAGACCCGGATGATCTTTGTACCGCTCGGCAAGCTTGGCAGCGATCTGAACAGAGAACTTTCTGTAGGAAGGAGAGTTGGGGCAGGAATTATGCCGGCCTCCAAATTTACGCTTCCGGCCTTGAACATCTACACGCAGTACATCCGGATATTTTCTCGCCATCCAGGCAGGATGAGCGCCTGTGCTGGTTGCAAGGCAAATATATACGCCTTCCTTATACAATCGGTCCATCGTTTCATCAAGAACAGAAAAGTCAAACGTATCTTCATCGGGTTGAGTTAACGCCCAGGAGAAGACATTCACCGTCGCAACATCAATCCCGGCGAGCTTGAACATCCGCTCATCCTCTTTCCAGATTTCCCGGTCCCATTGCTCCGGATTATAGTCTCCGCCATACCAGATTTTAGGCAGCTTTTGATTGATCAATCCAAGCACATCCTTTATTATGTGATATAATTATAATCCCATTGTAAATCAGATAGATTCCGCTTTACATATAATAAATGTGAATGGCTATATAATAATATGGATCATCTCTCAGGAGGTATAATGTATGTCAATTCCAGCTTACCGCCGCTTTGTCTTCCCCTCTTCTGCCAACCCGCATTTACCCCTCATCGTTGAAAGCGTCGGCTGCAATCCGGATCAGGAGAAGGTGAACAGGCCTGAAGGCTATCCTTGCTACCACTGGCTCCAGACCGATGACGGAGAGGGCAAAATCACATATGGCGGCGAGTCGATTACACTGAAGCCGAATAGCGGCATACTGCTTCCTCCAGGGATGCCCCATGCCTATGAAACGATTGACCGAAATAAGTGGGGGACGTATTACCTTACTTTTGGCGGGGAAGCGGCAGCTGCCGTCTTGTCCGCCTATGCCATTCACGAGCCTGCGCGTTTTGATTGGGAGAGCGACTCCATCCTGTCTGACATTCTGGCATCTATTGTTGAGCAGCTTCAATTAGGCAATGATCCCTTCGGGTTGGAGGTCTCTTCAGCCGCGTACCGCTTTTTGGGATTGCTGAGCAAGTATGGTCAAGCAAGTCGAATTCCTATTACCCGGGGGATTGAAAAGCTGCAGCCTCTCCTGACCTGGATTAACCAAAATTATGATAATCCTGATATCGGGCTGGATACGCTGGCTGAAGTGCTGAATATTTCCGGACGTCATCTAAATAAATTATTCCAGTCCATATTCGCGATCTCTCCCTATGCTTATCTTGTCCAACACAGGATACACAAAGCAAAAGAGCAGCTTGCCGGACAACCTGATCTAGCGGTTATCCAAATCGCCGGTGAGAGCGGGTTTCGGGATGCCAGTCACTTTGTAGCGACCTTTCGTAAGCATACCGGGATGACCCCCCAGCAATTTCGCAAGCTGCACATTTAAAAGTTAAATTCTATATACAGTTGTTAATGTGCTTAATCATCTAAGGTTACAAGTACACAGCCTCCAGGCTCCATTTTGAAACGGTCTTCTTTCCATTCCAGCGTGCCTTTGTCAGCTGCGGCTATTCTCAGCTTCTTGTCCGCGTACCGGATATGACACCACCCGCTGCGGGAAGCCGTTACCCTGGCGAGAGTCAATTCCCTTTCGTTCCAGACGATATCGACGGTATATCCTCCCCTTGCCCGAATTCCTTCCACACAGCCGTTAGGCCAGGCTGCAGGCAAGGCCGGCAGGAGATGAACGTCATCCAGGTGACTCTGCATCAGCATCTCGGCGATGCCGGATACCCCTCCGAAGTTACCGTCAATTTGGAACGGCGGGTGATCATCGAACAGATTCGGATACGTCGATCTGGCAAGCAAGGTATGCACAAATTTATACGCCTGCTCACTGTCCGCAAGCCGTGCATACAGATTAATCAACCACGCACAGCTCCAGCCCGTATGCCCGCCGCCGCTTGCAATACGTTGCTCCAATGATTTGCGGGCCGCTTCTGCAAGCTCTGGCGTATGCTCAAGCGTAATCGCATTTCCCGGATAAAGACCATACAAATGGGATACATGCCGATGCCCAGGCTCAGCTTCGGGGAAGTCCTCCAGCCATTCCCGGAGTCGTCCGTCCGGAGCAATCTCAGGCTTGGCAAGCTTCTCCAGCGCCCTGCGGGCCGATTGGGCCCACTCTCTATCTGTATCCAATAAGTTAGCCGCTTCGATACAGTGCTCAAGCAGTTCCCGGATCAGTGCCAGATCCATCGTAGAACCGGCGCTGACACTGCAGGCTTCTCCTTCAGCGGTCAGGAACTTGTTCTCGGGTGATGTGGAAGGCGCCGTAACGAGCCGCCCGGAAGAATCCTCAATCAACCAGTCCAGACAGAACTCCGCCGCTCCCTTCATCAGCGGGTAAGCCTTATTCCGCAGAAAATCGAGATCCTTTGAATAAGCATATCGCTCCCACAGATGTCCGCACAGCCATACACCGCTCATCGGCCAAAACGCCCAGCTGGCATCTCCGTCACTCGGTGTAGAGGTTCTCCACAGATCGACATTATGGTGTGCGGTCCAGCCTCTTGCCCCATAATGGATCTTAGCCGTTCTTGCTCCTGAAATGCTCAGGTCCTTGATCATATCAAATAGCGGCTCATGGCATTCCGGCAGATTGCCTACTTCGGCCGGCCAGTAATTCATTTCCACATTGATATTTGTTGTGTAATTACTGTTCCATGGCGGTTGCATGTGAGGATTCCAGATGCCTTGAAGGTTGGCAGGCTGAGTACCCGGCCTTGAGCTGGCCATCAGTAAATAGCGTCCATATTGAAAATACAGGGCTTCGAGCGCTGGATCTTCTTTACCTTCCCGATAGCGGATCAATCGTTCATCCGTAGGCAACTTCGATATAGCCGATGTTCCGAGATACAAATTTACGCGGGAAAAGAGGGCTTGATGATCATCCAGATGTCTGTTCAGCAATTCCTCATAGCCTTTACTGGCAGCGGCATCCAGCCATTCCTGACATCTCTGGCGGATCTGTTCTTCCGGAATAACTCCCGGCACAACATCAAAGCCGGCGAAATCGGTAGCCGCTGTAAACAGAATCAGAACCGAGTCAGCTTCGGATACGAGAACCCCGTCCCCTTCCTGTGCTACGCTTCCACCCTCTGTCAGAACCCTTATATGAGCCTGAAAGGATAGACCCCTTCCATCCTCATAGAGGATGGACTGCGGATGGTCCCCCCTGTAATTGTCGGCGATATGGCTGGGAGCCTTTCCTTTCATAACTAGTATCCCCTGGCTACTCGCTTCAATATGATGCTGCAGCAGGGAGTCCATAGCAATACGCAGGTTTAACGAGCCTTCTGTTGAGGTATATCTCAGAACCATTACCTGATCCACAGCGCTGATGAATCCCTCGCGCTCAAAGCACTGTCCCATACCAGAATATTGAACAGATGCCAGACCAGTCAACAAATCCAGCTCACGGCTATACTCCTCGATCGTCTCCATACCAAGCTGTTGTATCCGCAAGTTTCCAAGCGGCTGATAGGATTCGGTACGCCGCTCAAGCATACGCAGATTAATTAACTCCTCGGCCTCTTTGTATTTCCCGGAAAATATCAATTCCCGGGCACTCTTTAAGTGACGTATAGCATCATAGTTTTGCGTATCTCTCGGAATTCCCGACCATAAGGTATCTTCATTTAAGGCTATAACTTCCTCTTGAAGTCCTCCATAGACCATCGCGCCAATTCGGCCATTACCGATCGGCAATGCCTCTTCCCAACGGGCCGCAGGCTGCTTGTACCACAGTCTCCAGTTCCCTTGTTTCCGGTGGTTTTCGCTCACGGTGTGCTCCTCCGCTCCTATAACTTAAGGAAAAGGCCCGTTGAATCCGGGCCTTTTCCTTTGTATTTAGAACTATTAGATTTATTGTACATCCTTACCTGTGAAGAGCGATACTCTCTTCTTCACAAGTGCTGTATATTCCGCTTCCATTTCCTTTGCACCGGCTTTATCCAGCTCGGCAAGGAAGTCATCAAAGATCTTGTCGAATTGGTCTGGCTTAGCCAGAACGGCTTCCGGAATCCGCTTGCGGATAATGTCTTGTGTCTTTTGGTAGATTACTTGATAATCGCCATCCGTTGGAACCGGCATGTTGTACAGAGCGCCCCATTCTTTCGGCTCGAAGTCGCTTTCTTGCGGGAACAGATCTTTCCAGGTCGTTGCTCCGTAAGCAGCCAAGGTTTCCTTTTCAGCTTCAGTGTAGCCCGCAACGATTTGTTCAGGGAAGTTCGTTGTATAGTAGTTGCCCGTCGAATCCTTCACACCATCACCATAGTGAACAGTCATTGCAGTGTACAAGCTGATACCGGATTCTTTGTTGAAGTTATTGGTGTCATTCACTTTTCTGTCTTGAATTTCTTGCGGAACTACACGAACGCCGTTCTCGACATTGTAGTGTTTGCCTTCAATACCCCAGTTCATCAATACTTGACCTTCTTCAGAAGCGAGCCAGTCGAGGAACTTAATCAGACGAACCGGATCTTTACATTTCGTCGAAATAGCGATACCAGATCCATCGAGACCTGCAGGCTGGAAGGAATGGTCTACATAATCTTCAGTCAGCGTGACAGGGAAGTGAGCGTAGGTATACTCATCCTTGCCTGCTGCCTTCAACGCGTTCTCGCCGTCTTGGTATTCCCATTCTTGGCTGATCAAGCCAAGTACGCGTCCACTTGCAATCTTCGCTTTGTACTGGTCATCCTTTTGGACGAAAGTATCCTTATCGAGAAGACCTTCGTTGTACATATGGTTCAGCCAACGGAAGTATTCTTTTTCCTCAGGACGCTTGTAGTGCAATTGGGCTTCATAAGTTTCCGGATTTACATAGTATTCACCATCATCCGGAGCTCCTGTTGAAATAAACCCAGGGTTTGTTACAGTAATCATGATCTTCCAGTCATCGGCATTCAATGTGAGAGGAATCGTAGGTTGTCCGTCAGTCTCAGGATATTTCTCCTTATACTTTCTAAGAATGTCTTCAAAGTCCTTCACTGTGCGAATTTCTGGGTAACCGAATTCTTTCAGTACACGCTGTTGAATTTCAAATCCGCCGCCTGCATCAAAGGATTGTTGGTCGACACCCATATTTGTTGTAATCTGATAAATCGACTGATCGTCGTTGCTGTATTTCATGCGATTCATGTTATCGCCCAGAATCTTCTTGATATTAGGGGCATGTTCTTCAATCAGATCGGTCAGGTCAAGTACAAGTCCTGCATCAACAAGCTTGGACAAGCTGCCTTTTGCAAAAATGAAATCAGGCACGTCGCCGCTTGCCGTCATGAGCGCGATTTTTTGTTCGCCGCCGCCGCTGCCTACATCATATTCAGCTTGAATCGTAACGCCGGTTTTTTCGGTGATGACTTTACCCACTTCATCCTGCATATTGTTCCAGTTCGGACTCGCGTCCGCACCGAAGAAGGTGAATGTAATCGGGCTGGTATCTTCTGCTGCGTTTTGCGAATTTTCCGCATTATTGCCAGTGTTTCCTGTGCTGCCTGTGTTGCTTGAAGCGTTGTCGCCGGAGTTACCGCAACCGCCGATAAGCAATGTAGTGGCCAGCAAGAGAGCTGCAAAGGTTTTTGGAGTTTTCCACTTCATGTCTACTTTCCCCCTGATTCATTATTTTTGATGCATATTGTATATCAGGCATTGCCTGTTTATACCGTGGCTTATCCGCACGCCTTGTCAAGTAAGGGCTTACATAACGGATTTAAAAAAAGGGCTGCTCTGATCTCCTCCCGGTTCCGCAGAGCTTGCTTTACGCTCTGCGGAGTAAGGGAGGCAAGGACTTAGGCCTTAACTGCACCCAAGGTCATACCCGATACAAAGTATCTTTGAAGGAACGGATACACCAGAAGGATCGGCAACGTGACAACAATTGTAATTGCCATCTTGATCGATTCAGGCGATACCTGAGCCATCAGATTCGCCATATCATTGGCATTAACCATCCCCGAGCCCTGGTTGGTGCTGGCGAGTACTTTCATCAATTCGTACTGCAATGTCGTCAGATGCGGTTTGTTTCCGTTATACAGATAGGTGTCGAACCAGGAATTCCATTGTCCTACCGCCAGGAATAGCGCGATAGTCGCCAATACCGGTTTGCAGAGCGGCAGGATGACCTTATAATAGATCGTGAAATCATTCGCTCCGTCCAGCTTCGCTGATTCCTGCAAAGCGTAAGGCAATCCATCGATAAAGGACCGGATAATAAATACGTTAAACGCACTTACGACACCCGGTAATACATAGATCCAGAATGTACCGATCAGATCCAGATGACGCATCAGCATGTACCCCGGAACCAGACCGCCCGAGAAATACATCGTCAGAGCCAGAAAGGTCGATACGAACTTTCGGGAACGGAAGTCGGGGCGGCTGAGTGTATAGGCTAGCATCGAGGAGCTGATCAGCCCGAATATTGTACCGACAACTGTTCTTAGCAAGGATATCTTGAAGCCTTGGATCAGGCCGGTATAATTAAAGATTGTCTTATAGTTCTCCAGAGTGAACTCGCGAGGCCACAGATAAATGCCGCCCCGTACGGTATCCGTTGAATCGTTCAAAGAAATCGCAAGCACGTTCAGGAACGGATACAAAGTGACGATTAGGATAACAGTCATTAAAATTACGTTTAAGAGATCAAACACTTTTTCTGATCTTGTAGCGTTAAATGCTTTTGAAGCCGCCATTTTGTCCCCTCCTTTACATGATGCTTTCCTTGGTCGTTTTCTTCATGATGCCGTTTGCCGTGAGCAGCAAGATAACGCTTACGACAGAGGTGAACATACTGATAGCCGTACCGTAGGAGAATCGGCTTATATTTATCCCATAGTTCAACGCATAAAGATCCAACACCTCGGAATAATCCAACACGAGCGAATTTTGAAGCTGGAACTGCTTCTCGAAGCCGATCCCGATCAAATGGCCGATCGACATAATCAGCAATACCGAGATCGTTGTCCGAATGCCCGGAAGTGTAATATTCCAGATTTGACGCAGTCGTCCGGCTCCGTCCACGCGGGCCGCTTCATACAATTCCTTGTCAATCCCGGTGATCGCCGCCAGATAAATGATGGCATTCCAGCCGGTTTCCTTCCATATATCAGCACCGGTTACAATCCCCCAGAACCATTTCCCCTGGGCCATAAACTGTATCGGTTCATTGATTACGCCTAATGTGAGCAACAGCTCATTCACAATCCCGCCGTCGATCGATAGCATCTTAGTGATAATCCCGCCTACGACAACCCAGGACACGAAGTGAGGGAGATAGGATACGGTTTGTACCGTTCTTTTAAAGATCGTCCCCTTCAACTCGTTCAGAAATACAGCGAAGAAGATCGGTACTACGAATCCGAAGACCAGTCCCATAAGACTCATCGCCAGAGTGTTTCTTAATACAAGATAGAACCGTTCATCCTGGAACAGGTCTATAAATTGCTTAAATCCGACCCATTGTTGTTCACCAAACGACTTGGACGGTTTATAATTCTGGAAGGCCATCGTCCAGCCCCAAATCGGTAAATAGTTAAATACAAAACACCAAATTACAAATGGTAAGGACATGAGGTAAAGATATTTTTGTTGGACGAGAATCTGCCAGAAACCTTTCTTCCGCTTTTTTGGCGGAGAAGGGGTTACGCTTGAGAAATCAGATTCGTTCTTAGCTGACAGCGTTTCCATGTGTCCAATCCCCCCTTCTTTTTATAGTTTAATCTTAGATAAAAAAAGCGTTTTCAAATACCCGATAGATTGATGCAAAAACCATATAAAAATTAGAGATTCAGTGGTATTGTGAAAATAATCAGGGTTCCTTCTCCATATCTGCTTTCAATATTCAGGCCATGCTTCTCCCCGTAAGTGAGCACTAACCGCTGATAGACATTCCGTAATCCGATGCGGTTTTTCTCTGATTCCTCCGAGGCCATGATTGACTCCTTTACTTCTTCAAGACGTTCAGGCGTCATTCCCATTCCGTTGTCCTTGACGCTGACTTCGAGCAGCTCTTCCAGCCTCCGGATGCTGACAGCTACCTTTACACCGTCTACCTTGTCTTCAACCCCATGAACAACTGCATTCTCCACAAGAGGTTGAATAATTAACGGAGGAACCCGAAAATCCATAACTGAAGCATCCACATCGATTTCATACTGCAGGCGGTCCTCGTAACGAAATCTCTGAATATCCAGATAGGATCGAACCATCTCCAGTTCTTCTTTCAGCGGCGTCTTCTCCCGGCCAATCTCCAAATTTTTGCGCATGAGGCGTCCAAGCAGACGCACGACATTCGCAATCTCCTTTTCCCCTTTCATGTGGGCATTCATTCGGATCGACTCCAGCGCATTAAACAGAAAATGCGGATTGATCTGGCTTGCCATCATCTTCAGCTTGATCTCACGCTGAGCCAGTTCCAATGCGGTGAATTGCTCGTTCTTCTCCACCACCTGATTCATCAGCGAACGGATGCTTTCCACCATATAATTGAACTGCCGCGACAATTGTCCGATCTCATCATTCCCGTCAATCACGGACGCGACATGCAGATCCCCTAGCGCAAGACGATTAAAATGCCGGCTAAGCCGCAGCAAGCGATTTGTCGTAAGTACAGAAACGATATAGACGAAGAGCAGCGCAATTAACAGCACCAGCAAAATAATCAGTAATCCAATATAACTGACCTTGTTCGCATCCTTGACAATAGACTCCGTACTGAAGACGGATATAATTTTCAGACTATTGCTGCTGAGCTCCGGGATCAGCTCGTCCACGATCATATAGGAAGGCTCCCCGCGAATCTCAAGCTTATAGGTTCCCTTCTCCTGCTGATCCAGGTCTACACCATAATCCAGCCTCTCCAGCGTTTTTCCTACAAAGCCCGGGTTTTTGGCAGCTACTACATATCCCCGTTCATCCGCAATCAGTGTTTCAAAGGGCTCTTGAAGCAGCATCCCGTTCAATTCCTGCTGATCCATAGATACCACCAGAACCCCGTTGGCGCGACGATCCGCATATGGCATTTGCCGGACCAGGCTCAGCTTGTTGATCGGTATGACTTCAGGATCATTCATATAAATCCATCTTACGCTTCGCGTCCCCATGGCTTCCTGATACCACTCGGTCTCCCGCACCGTTTCATCCACCGGAATCAACTCGAGGTTATTAATGAGTGTCGGATTCTCGTAATAGAATCGAACCCCGGCAATTTCCCGGTATAGACGCGTATATTGCGCAAACCCGTTGTAATTCAAATAAGCGCGTGTCAGTTCCAGCACACTTTCATAGCGGGTCGTAATGACGCGCTCCAAATCCGTGTCCAGCAATAGGGTGTCCGAAACATCCAAAGGCGCGCGCAGCATATTACCCAACTGGGTTTTTATTTTCTCCACATTGTTGGTCGTCTGCTCAATGGCCCTGTTCATGGCTTGCTCCCGAAAATACCCGACCACACTCCCCCCAACAATCAGCACTGGGATCATAACAACCAGAAGATAGGTAACGATCAATTTGTGTTTCAGCTTGAGATTATTGATAAACATCGCAGCTATTTTAAGCATGGCAGATTCTCCTTTGGCTTCCGGCCTTGAAAACGATCTCTTTTATATCGCAAAAAGGCCGAATATCCCCTTTATTTTAAAAGGGGATATTCAGGCCATCGAGCGTTATAAATGATTCGTTATTTTAAACTTTAATGAATTGTGGAGCAGGAAGCAATTCCATTGCTTATTTCAACGTAACTTCTACTGTTGCTTTTCCGCTGAAGCCTGCAACAGTCAACAAGCCGGATTCTGTTAACTCGGCACCTTGAGCAGATGCAGCTTCACCCATGCCATAGAGTGACAGCGTGAAGGCTTTACCTGCACCCTCCGCTTGTACGGAGACGGTCTTGCCGTTCCGTACCGCAGTGACGGTCAGCTCCGCTTCACCCTTCATATTGCGTACGGTGCGCGAGACGGTTTCGCCTTCTTCCAGCTGATACAATCTTAGGTTAACCCCATCAGCAAAGTCGTAGTCCGGACGCAGATCATTGGCGCCAATCGGAAGAATGCTGTTTGGACGAACGAACAATGGCAAGCTCATGAAATCATAAGTCTCTTTATGCCATTTGCCGCCGTCAACCACTTTACCGGAGAGAAGGTGAGTCCATGCCCCTTCCGGCAGGTAGTAAGAAACTTCACCATTTTCACTAATTACCGGAGCAACCAGCAAGGAGTCGCCCAGCATGTATTGACGGTCCAACGTTTCCGCTGCAGGGTCGTTCGGGAATTCCAGGAACATTGCCCGCATCGTTGGAACTCCTTTTTCTGTAGCATAAACCGCTGTATCGAACAGATACGGCATCAGGCTGGATTTCAGCTTCGTGAAGAAGCGCGTTACGTCGACAGCTTCATCATCATAAGCCCAAGGCACCCGATAGGAGCTGCTTCCGTGCAGCCGGCTATGGCTGGAAAGAAGACCAAAAGCTAACCAGCGCTTGAATACGTGAACCGGAGCGGTATTCTCAAAGCCGCCGATATCATGACTCCAGAAGCCGAAGCCTGATAATCCAAGCGACAAGCCGCCGCGCAGGCTTTCAGCCATCGACTCATAATCCGCGTAGCAATCGCCGCCCCAGTGAACCGGGAATTTCTGTCCGCCGACAGTGGCCGAACGAGCGAACAATGCCGCTTCATTCTTGCCCAGCTTCTCTTCCAGGACGTCGAATACCACCTTGTTGTAGAGATACGTATAGTAGTTGTGCATCTTCACAGGATCAGAACCGTCGTGGTATACGACATCGGTAGGAATCCGCTCGCCAAAGTCTGTCTTGAAGCTGTCGACTCCCATATCCACAAGCTCACGAAGATATCCGGCGAACCATTCGCATGCCTCAGGATTGGTGAAATCAACCAAAGCCATGCCAGGCTGCCAGAGGTTCCATTGCCATACGTCTCCGTTCGGCTTCTTCACCAGGTAGCCGCGCTCCTTACCTTCCTTGAACAAGCGCGAACGCTGACCGATATATGGATTGATCCAGACGCAGATCTTCAGCCCTTTATCCTTCAAGCGTTTCAGCATACCCACTGGATCCGGGAATACGCGCTCATCCCATTTGAAATCCGTCCAATGGAACTCTTTCATCCAGAAGCAGTCAAAGTGGAATACGTGCAGCGGCAAATCGCGCTCTGCCATGCCATCCACGAAGGAATTTACAGTAGCTTCATCGTAATTCGTGGTAAACGAAGTGGTCAGCCACAATCCGAACGTCCATGCTGGAGGCAGTGATGGCTTGCCGGTCAAGGCAGTGTATTTGTTCAATACTTCCTTCGGCTCCGGACCATCAATGATGAAGTATTCCAGAACTTCGCCGGTCACGCTGAACTGGACCTTCTTTACCTTTTCAGAAGCGACTTCAAAGGAGACGCCGCCCGGATCATTGACGAATACGCCGTAACCCTTGTTCGTGATGTAAAACGGAATATTCTTATAGGCTTGCTCAGAGCTGGTTCCGCCATCCTTGTTCCAAATGTCAACGATTTGACCGTTCTTCACAAAGGAGGTAAAACGCTCTCCCAAGCCGTATACCCATTCTCCTACACTCAGATCAAGCTCCTCACGCATGAACGTCGTCCCGGTAGCTGTCTCTGTAATATGTGCCATCGATTTGAAGGCGCTGCCTGTAATGCGCTGCGAGTCCCGGTAGAAGTCAACTGACCATTGGGCTCCCTTGGAAATGCGTACGCTAAGGTCGCCGCTCTTGAGCTCCGCATAATCCTCTGTCTCGGTAATCACTGCGTGATCTTCGCTCTTTGTCAGTTCAAAGTTAGGTCCATGATCCACGGTTCCATCAAAATGAACCAGCTTGACGCCGATAACCCCCGGCAGCGGGGAATGAAAAGAAATCGTAAGCAGTGTTGAATTGATCATATCTCCCCGACCGCGTAATGGTGCCGTTGACGCAGAGGCTGTCAATGTGTGTCCTTCATGTATAAAATCGTAGGCTTGAACTGCTGTCGACAAGGAATATCCGTCTCGAATCAACCAGTTACCGTCTGTAAATTTCATGGTTCATTGCCACCCTTCATATCGCTTGTATTAGTACCGCAATTTGGTTTACAATTGCATTATACTGATTAAAAAACAACGAAACTAACAGAATACAACGATTACTTAACACAATATTGATGAAAGGAACGATTTCCTATGGATCAGGCAATGCGCAGCTCCTTGAAGGAGAGCAAAATGCACGGAAATGAGTATCTTCCCCTTGGTACGTACTGGTATCAGTATGGACCCGGTGAGCATGTGATCGATTGCCATTGGCATGAAGAAGCCGAGTTCTTCTACTGTCTGCAAGGCGAGACCATGTTCCAGGTGGATACCGATTATTTTCTCGTCCGCGCCGGAGAAGCCGTCTTTATCGATGGCGGTGATATCCATGCGGCTCATGCCCACGGAGAGCACGGGTGCAGCTTCTTTTCGCTCGTATTTGATACCCAGCTGCTGGCGAGTGCTCATTATGATGCCGTCCAGGAGAACCTTATTCTACCCCTTCAGGAAAAAAAGGCGACCTTCCCCCGTCATATTCAATCGCATCAACCCGGAATGAATGTGCTGCTGGAGCATATCTATTCCATCATGCAATGCTGCAATGATAAGGCGCTTGGTTATGAAGGCGCTGTCAAAGGACATTTATACCTCATGATTGCTGGAATGACGGCCTCTGGCCAAGCTTGCAATCGTCAAGCAGGCAGCCGGAGCGATTCCTTCAAAATTGAGCGTTTGAAAACAGTGATTCAATATATCCAGGAGAATTTCAGTAACCCGATCAGACTCGCTGAGCTTGCCGCACTAATTCCTATGAGTGAAGGACAGTTTTGCCGTTTCTTCAAGTCCATGACCCGGCAGACGCCAATGGATTACATTAATGCTTACCGGATCCGGCAGGCTGCCGAGATGCTGCGTGATCCGAACCGAAAAATATCGGACGTGGCCCTCGAAGCCGGCTACGACAATATCAGTTACTTCATTCGGGTATTCAGAAAAGCTATGAACTGCTCTCCTTCCGAATTCCGCAAACGATTGCTGGAACAGATCGAAGCCTGAACCGCAGGAGCTTGAACCTGCTCCTGCGGTGTCTGACTTCTCCCTGTATTTAGTTCAGCTGGAGCCAACTGATGCGGAGCTCTCCTTGAAGCTTCAAATAGACATCATGCCGTCCGCTAATGCGATCGAGTTCAGCAGCCACTGTAGTCCAAGCCTGGCTGCCTCCGGTTGGAATGACCTTCAGCTCAGAAACAGCTTTCCCATCCGGTTGGTCCAGCACAATCTGAATACCGCCACCTTTAATTCCTCCGGCTACTCTAGCTTCAAAGGAAGATGCACCCGTTCCCAGCTCCACATCCCGGAACAGAATCCATCCCTCTTCTTTAGACAAAGCAATACTTTCCCCACCCTCACGGCATTCGTCAATATATACCTGCTCGTAATCGTCATAGTTAACTGCACGTGTCGGCTGCCGCAACGAACGGGGCGGGATCACTTCACCATCGACTCGGAGTACTGTATCCGCTTGGATGGAGTCTGCCGAGCTTCCGATCATAATCGTGTAGTTGCCACGCTCTACTGTATATTTATCCCGGGTTACATCCCACATGGCCAGCTCGGATGCCGGAAGCTTAAATTCCAGCCTCTTCGCTTCTCCCGCATCAAGATGGACTCGTCTAAATCCGGCAAGTGTCTTTAGCGGCCGTGTAACACGAGATTGATCTGCTCTGACATAGAGCTGAACAACTTCCTCTCCCGCAGTATCGCCGACATTGCGGATAAGAACAGAGACTGTTGCAGTCTCATCTGCTCCAATCGTCTCCTTATCAAGGCTTAATTCTTCATAGGCGAACTCCGTATAGCTCAACCCATGTCCGAAAGGATACAGAACCTCTCCATCAAAATACTGGTAGGTTCGTTTGCCCTTGATAATATCGTAATCCATCAAATCAGCGAGTTGGTCTGTTGATTTATACCAGGTCATATTGAGCCGCCCTGCCGGATTGTAGTCCCCGAACAACACATCACCGATAGCGCGTCCGAGTTCTTGTCCCGAATGGGAGGTGAACAGGATCGCCGGTACATGCTCCTGCTCCCAATTAACAGCAAACGGATAGCTGCCAACGATAGCGACAACGGTATTCGGATTAGCCTCATGAACCGCTTTGATCAAGGCTTGCTGATCAGCAGGGAGCACGATATCAGGCCGGTCGATCGTTTCTTTTCCGTTGATAAAAGGACTGTTGCCCACAAAAATCACCGCCCGCTTGGAAGCCTTTGCCGCACGAACAGCCTCTGCGATCCCGTCCTCAATACGCTCGATCAGAAATTTTGCTCCGGCCGCATCAGGTTCGGAAGAGACTACCAATCGAGCGCCGTCCAGAATAACCGGTTTCCCTTCCCAGGATTTGAGGATGATCTGGCCATTCTCCGCCGGTTCAAGCTGGAAGGATTCCTTAACAAACCAACCTCGCGCTTCCTCAGCCGTGACCTGCAATCCCTTTTCACCTTCGGTAATATATTTGCCCGTAGTTACAGCACGGAAAGTTGTGTTCTCCCAACCCCAATCGTTGCGCTCAAAGGCCTCGGCGGATTCGGCTGTCTTACCGTCAGCAACGAGCATAGCTTCTTCTCCATTCATAATACGAATATAAGAGCCGCTCTTTGCCTCGCGAATTCTCACCTTATCCAGCCCTGTATGGAAACGAGCCTTGTCCTTCTCTGACAGCTTCTCCTGAATGCCTTGAAGCGGTGTGATCCGGTAAGGAGGTGTACCGCTGTACCAATCCGTATAAGCTTCATTCGCAAGCGGACCCAATACAGCGATAGATTCCAATTCCTGAGGTAACGGAAGAATTCCGTTGTTCTTAAGGAGAACCACTGATTTCTGGGCTGCCTTGCGCGACAAATCCGCATGCTCCGGTGCGCATAGCTTCGATTCCGGAACGTGGCTGTAAGGATTCCGATCAACCGGATCAAATTCCCCCAGACGGAAGCGAACACGGAAGGTATTGCGCAGGGCATGATCCAGATCGCTTTCCTCCAGCAATCCCTGCTCCAAAGCATCACGGAGCGCCCGGAACGAGATATCTTGCTCGTCCGTAATGCTATCGATTCCTGCTTTGACGGATCCAGCCACGGCCTCAGCGTAAGATTGGACATATCCATGATCCATTACGGTCCCCAGCACATCTCCGGCATCTCCGACGACAAATCCATCCATGCCCCATTCTTTTTTCACAATCTCATTCACTTCATGATTCAGGTTGCACGGCGTCCCGTTAATCCCGTTATAAGCCGTCATCATCGACCCGGCTTTCCCCTCACGGAATGCAGGTTCAAAAGCCTTCAAATAATATTCCCGTTTATTCCGCGGATCAATACTAACCGAAGCGCTGCCGCGATCAATTTCATTATTATTGCCGTAAAAATGCTTCAAGGTCGCGACCGTCTTGTAATAAAAAGGATGATCTCCCTGCATTCCCTTTACAAGCTCTGTTGAAAGGCGTCCCGTCAAATGCGGGTCTTCTCCATAGGCTTCCTCGGTACGTCCCCACCGCGGGTCCCGCTCCATATCGACGGTTGGCGCCCAAACAGTCAATCCATTCACAGCAGGATCACGTTGATAGTAAATCCGGGCTTCCTCGGAAATGACCGATCCAATTTCATGCATCAGATCGGGATCCCAGGTACAGGCAAGTCCGATATTTTGAGGAAAGACCGTCGCCTCACCCAGCCACGCAACACCGTGTGCTCCCTCTGTGCCATGCTTATATTTTTTGACTCCTAACCGCGGAATTTCGGATTGGTATTGGCACATTAATTCGATTTTCTCATCGAGGGTAAATCTTGAGACCAGGTCGTTAACCCGTTCTTCCAAAGGCAAATCAGCATTTTGAAATGGGAAATTCATTCAGCAAACCCCGTTTCTATCCTATTTTTTGAAAGCGCTATTATATCTCTCCGCAACTATCATAACTTGACTTGTAAGGGCTTTAATACTTAAGAAATTTGTACTCTTTTCATATGAAAATCAGTAAGAACTAGAAGAAGAGGGCCGAGTGCGGCCCTCTTCTTCATCTCATGCTAATTATTTGATGTCTTCCGATAAGCAGAAGGGGAGGTCCCCACATATTTCCGGAACTTACTATGGAAGTAATCGACATTGGTATAGCCCACTCGCTCAGCAACCTGGTACACCTTCAAGCCTTCTTCCAATAAGCCCTTGGCTTTCTCAATCCGCACCTTATCCAGATAGGTGTTAAAATATTCACCCGTCTCATTTTTGAATAGCTTGCCCAGATAGGCGCTATTGTAGTTCAAGATGCCCGATAAGGTTTCCAGCTTGAGGTTCTCATTGTAATTACGATGGATCAGCTCCAGCATCATCTTGACTTCCTGGTGCTTGCTGCATTCATTCGAGCCCAGCTCGCTCATCATTTTCTTAAGGAATTGCTGCGCCTTCTCATAGACTTCACTCAATGTCCATGCCTTATATATATCAGACAAATATTCCGTGAACTCCCTGTTTCGCTGTTGAAGCTCCTGGGACTGCTTGATTGCTCTTCCTAACAGGGCCGTCAGCATTTCCGCAAAGTGAAGCTTGATCTGCTCCTCTGTAAGTCCCTCGGAGATATAACAAGCCCCTTTTTGTTCAATCAGTTGCTTTACCAGCTCATGGTTACCAATTTCGACAGCGTAAAAGATCTGTTCATCCAACTCATGAACCGAAGCACCTCCGTCATACTTTTGCTCCACAAGCAGTTCCTCTGTCAACAACCGGTCATTGCCTAAAAAGAAATGGTTCTTGTTCAGCCTGTTGGCCACGCCATAGGAATAGGCAACCTCCTCGATCCTGCACACCTTCGGACCAAGAGCTAGGGAAAAATCGATATCCAATGCTTCAACCACATTTCGGATATTCGAATATAATTCAGTCCATTCCACCGGAAGAATCGGGTCATTCAACAAAACACCGATTTGGGAATGATGGGAGAATACATATCCCCGCCCCTTTGCCTCCAGCAAGCGGGTCATCGCAGTTCTGACCGCAGCGAGCTTCTCTCCATAATCCGTTTCATCTAGAACCGTAGATAGCAAGAGCACCTGATAGCACTTCCAAGCCAGTCCAAGCTCTTCTGCCCGGCTCCAAAGCTGCTCCGGATCTCCCGGATGCTCCACCATCAGCGAGAGGATAAAAGACTCTCTGCCCCATTCTCTTGTTGTAAGTCTCCATTGTTCCGCTTGGCTCTCTTCTTCAATCTGGGATTTGATCGTGCCCAAATAATCAATCAGCTCATCTTCATCAACCGGCTTAAGCAAATAACCGTCGGCACGCTGCTGTATTGCCCTTTTTGCGTATTCAAAATCGGCATAGCCGCTCAAAATCAAGATATGCAAGGAGGGATCCAATTCCCGAAGATGACCGATCAATTGGAGCCCATCCATCCCCGGCATGCGAATATCAGCGATTACCAGTCCTGGTCTGAGCTGTTGGTATTTCTCCAATGCTTCGTTGCCGTTAGAAGCTGTATCTACCACGCAGTACCCATACGCTTCCCAATCAATGAACGAGCGAAGGCCCTCACGGAGCTTGGGTTCGTCATCGACAATTAACACCTGAATCATCGCTGATCTCCTTTCCGCCGGCATAGACTCGGCAGCCCTATTTCATGTGAAATTATGCTCTTTTTTTGAGGAATAGATTCTAAGATTAGTGTAACGTTTACATCCTCTGTTACTTATAATTATAACTTTTAATAAAATTCCAACAAACATAATTCTGTTGAATTGTTGCACTATATTGCGCTTGGGCTCGACAACCAATGCCGTTGTCCCGATTTAGCGCAAGCTAGCCGTGGTTAAGCGAGATTGGCCTTGTGCGATTGGGCCATGCGTGACAGGTCGTGCGTGATTGGGTCTGGCGCTGCTTTGGGGAGCCTTGGACAACGGGAGCTCCTTTTCCCCGCTCGTTTTATACCCACCACGTACCCTGAAAACTCCTTCGCGACTGCTTCGTTCCAGGCACCAGCCGGAATCGAAACCGTACCGTCGGATTCTCTAACGGACATTTTCGTCACTCATCTCCATCACCATCAAAAGTTAGTTCTAAGAAGACGTAATGTCCGTAAAATCGGGTAGGAGACTTCGCCGAAAAGGTGTGCATGTCCCTTGGAGTCCTTGGAACCTCAGGAGCTTGAATCCTCAAATCGGAAGGCTGCTTCCTCCAACGAACTTTCATCGCCTCCGAATGATTAATTGCTCATGTGCGCCGCACAAAAAAGGACCGCCCGCTTCCCCGGACGGTCCTCTTCAAACCCGTTCACTCACTTCTGCACGCTGTGATCCTTTACCGGCACTCCGAAATCCGGTGTTCCGTCATCCTTCCACCCGAACAATTGGACACGGGTGTGCCGGTTCGGATCATAGAGAGGGTCCCCTACAATTTCCTTGTAGTTCCGTGCATGATAGACAAGCACGTCCCTTCCATCCTCCGATACCGTAAAGCTGTTATGACCCGGGCCATACTGGCCTGTCTCCTCATTGGTCTGAAATACCGGAACCGGTGACTTCGTCCACGACGTAGGGTCCAGCAAGTCCGCATCTTCATCCGCAGCAAGCAAGCCCATGCAATAGTTGAAGTCCGTCGCACTCGCTGAATAAGCGATAAAAATACGTCCATTTCGTTTCAATACAGCTGCGCCCTCATTGACGAGAAAGCCGATCTTCTCCCAATCATACTCAGGCGTCGATATCATGGATTGCTCGCCTGTCAGCGTCCATGGATTGCTCATTTTGGAAATGTACAAATTGGAATTCCCCTCGATCTCAGGATCATTTTGCGCCCAGACATAGTATAGTTCTCCCCGGTGTTCAAACACAGTCGCATCAAGGGCAAAGGACTCCCAGCGGGTATGCACCTGTCCTTTCTCGATCCACGTTCCCTCTAGCGGATTCTCCGCCCCCGTCTCCAGCACGTACATCCGGTGATCGAACAAACCATCCTGCGTCTCCGTCGTTCTGGCTGCCGCAAAATAAATGTACCATTTGCCTTGAAGGTAGTGAATCTCGGGTGCCCAAATGTTGGCGCTAAGCGGACCGGCATCATATTTATGCCACACCGCCTTTGGAGCTGCGCCTTGCAGCCCTTGAATCGTGGCAGACCGGCGCAATTCGATCCGGTCGTATTCCGGAACCGATGCGGTGAAGTAATAATATCCGTCTGTATGCTTATAGATCCAAGGATCGGCTCGTTGCAGAACAATGGGGTTTTTGTATTCTCTCTTTGTATTCATATCGGTTTCTCCTTTATCCTTTTAATCCTTTTTTATCAGCCTTTCACCGCTCCTGCCGTCATCCCGTCAATAAAGTACTTCTGGAAGGCCATGAACAAAATAAAGATGGGGATGATGGAGAAAAAAGAACCCACGATGAGCAAATCATAGTTGTTCCCATACGGCGTAAGCAGTGTCTTCAGACCGATCGGCAGCGTATATTTATTGGAATTGCTAAGCACCATAAACGGCCATAAGAAGTTGTTCCAGCTGTTCATGCCGTTCAAAATAGCCATTGCAGCGAAGGAAGGCTTCATGATCGGCAGAATGAGACGCATGTATATGCCGTATTCCGACGCCCCGTCTACACGGCCGGCAGCAATAATCTCCCTCGGAATTCCGCTGAGATATTGCCGGAAGAAAAAGATCGTCGCGGCTCCCGCTATTCCCGGCAGAACAATTGCGGAATAAGTATTCATAAGGCCAAGATCATTCGTGAGTTTGTACAAGGGCAGCAGCAATATTTCAAAGGGAACCATCATGATGAGCAGCACGCAGATAAACAGAAAATTCTTTCCTCTAAATTCATAGGCTGAAAACCCGTATGCCACGGTGGCACTGACAAATAAGGTAAGTACTACTTGAACGATCGTTAAAAAAACCGAATTGAAGAACCATGTAAAGTAAGAATGACTGCCGGTAAATAGAAAAATATAATTGTCCAGACTCATACGGCCTAAATCAAAGCTCAAATTCAAGCCATTTCTCACAAGGTCTTCTCCGGGTTTAAAAGAAGCTAATGCAATCGCATAGAACGGAATAAGTACCAGGATGCAAAGAATGGAGAAAAGTGAAAAGAGAACCGCCTTGAACGCAACTTCTTTTCTCATCAGTTATCCTCCTTTTTAAAGAGGCCGCTGAACGCTAACTGCGTCAAATTGATAATCATCGTAACGGCAAGCAGAACAATTCCCACCGCAGCCGCATAACCCAGATTATTTTTCTCAATCCCTTGACGGTACAAATAACCCACGATCGTAAGACCTATATTTTTCGGGGAATTATTGCCATTCCACAACATCATACTCTCAATGAACATCGCTAAACCGGCATAAATACTGATCGTAAGCACATAAACGGTCGTCGGCTTAAGCAAGGGCATGGTGATTTTCGTAAATTGTTGAACCTTGGAAGCCCCATCAATGGCCGCCGCTTCGTAATAATCATCAGGTATGTTTTTTAAACCTGATAAGAAATAAAGCATGTTTACTCCTGTCCAGCGCCAGGTAGCCAGGACCAGCAGGGCAACATAGCCCGTAATCTGGCCTTTTAAAAATTTGACCGGATCCATCCCGAAAAACCCAAGAATACTATTGATCATCGAGGTTTCCATCTCTCCAAACATTAGACGGAAAATCGTACCCGCGACAACGACTGAAGTTAATGCAGGAAAGAAGAAGGAGGATTTGAAGAACTCTCTTCCCCACATGAACTTGCTGTTGATCAGAACTGCAAATAACATCGGAAAAGGAATTAAGATGATCAGAGTAAGAATCATATAAATGACGCTGTTAGTTACTGCCTTGAAAAAAACTCCATCCGTGATCATTTTTGAGTAGTTATCAAACCCAACCCATTCCGCTTCCTGACCGAGTGTCAGCTTTTGAAAACTCATCGAGAATGAACTTGCAAGCGGATAAACCCAGAAAATCAAAAAGACAGCGATAAAAGGAAGTACGAACACATAAGGCGCAACCTTTTGCGAGTACAGGAACCTCTTTATCATAGTCCTCTCCTCCTCTTTAAAGAGAGCTGCTCCGGCTAGAGCAGCTCTCAAATCATGTCACCTTGAGGCTTACTTCAATTCTTGTTCGATTTGTGCCTGGGCGTCATCAAGCGCCTGCTTGACGTCTTTTCCATCTTCGAAAATTTCATTCAAGGTTACAGTGCAGAGGATATTATTGATGGTTGGACTAGCCGGAGTCGATTTAATGAGCTGAATCTCCTCTCTGATTTCATTCAATACATCAAACGGATTGTTAACAAAGTACTTCACAAATTGATTGTCCGGATTATGCGTCACATCCTCCATATCCCAGACATCCATATTGATCGGATCAAAACCAAGGGTATTCCAGATTTCAATATTTGCATCCAGTGACAATTTCGCATAGGCAATGAATTCCTTGGCTAGCTGAACATCTTTCGCCGTCTTGGTCACCACGGTTGCCGTACCCCCGCCTCCGAAAGAACGAGGCATGCCTGTTTCAAACACAGGCAGTGGAGCAATCGCAATTTTACCCGCCAGGTCAGGCATATAGTTGGTGTAACGGGACATCTGCCACAATGGCATAAATGCTGCTGCATAGTTGCCGGCGTTATACTCGCCATATGCTTCTTCCGTATCCGGTTGGCCACCTGCAATCGTTGAGATCACGTTGTTATCCTGCAGATCCTTCAACATTGTTAAGCCTTTAATCATTGCTTCATTGTTTACAACTGGATTGCCCGCATCATCCGTAAAGTCAGCTCCTTGCTGACCGAGCAGCATAGATTCTTGCCAGGTTGCACTCGTATCGGCTGTGCCCATATATTTCCCGGTCTTCTCATAAACTTGGATACCCGCTTGCTTGAAATCTTCCCAAGTTACAATGTCTTCGTAGTTCACGCCTGCTGCTTCCAAAATTTCTGTATTATAGAACGCAACTGATGCCCCGACGTGTGTCGATAAGCCGTAAACTGTTCCGTCTTTGCTGTATAGATCGAGCTGTGATTGAACAACCGTGTCTTTGTATGGTTCAACCACGTCATCCAGTGATTCCAGCTGTGGGGTGCCTTTCATAAAATCGGGGTATTTGCCTAACTCAATGTCTGCAATATCCGGCGCTCCAACCCCCGTCTGCACCGCGATAGAAAGCTTGTTGTGCATGTCATCATATGGCATAACGGTTACATTCAGCTTAATTTGGCGATCAGGATTAGATGAGTTCCATTTTCCCAACATTTTCTCAAAGTGCTGACCATGAAGCTCCACAAATGTCCACAGTGATAATTCCGTCGCATTTTCTCCAGCTCCTCCATCGAGCACTGAAGTTTCACCGCTGCTGGAGGAAGAAGAATTCCCGCCGCACGCCCCGAGTACTGTTGCCATTACAAGCACTAAACAGATCGTGAACCATTTTCCCTTCATACCTTGACCTCCCACATATAATTTTCGGCTTAAGCCTTTTTCAAACGAATAACATTCCAGGAAGCTTTGGATAAGCGGGCATGCACAAAACCATCCCGGCATTCCGCCCCTCCCCGGGAATGAGGTTTGACCGATTCCACTTCCGCCGTATTTACCGCCTTCAAGTCCTCATGTTCAAGTACGATATGCTCTATGATCCGGTAGTCTTCGAAGCCGCGGACATCACACCGCAACCCGAGCGCTTCATCCAAATGACGATTGACTGCAAAGATGGTAAGTTCTTCTTCCTCACGGTATACAACTGCACTATCAAGATAAGGAACATCGGTATAATCCTGCGCATCATATTTCGGCGAATCAACGATGGGCAACAACGACTCGCCCCGGCCGTATCTGGATGCATGAAGATACGGGTAGAATATGGTCTGTCTCCAAGCGCGTCCCCCATTTTCCGTCATAATTGGCGCTATGACATTCACTAGCTGAGCCAGGCAAGCCATCTTAACCCGATCTGCGTGACGAAGCAGAGTAATCAACATGCTTCCAACCAGCAGAGCATCTTCAAAGTTATATACATCTTCAAGTTGCGGCGGACCAATCGTCCATGGATCAATCTTGGCGTCGGTATCATTGGAGTGATACCAGACATTCCACTCATCAAAACTGAGATACATCGTCTTCTTACTGCGTTTCTTAGCTTTGACGTAGTCGCAGGTAGAGGCCACGGTTCGTATGAAATGCTCCATGTCCATCGATCTGGCTAGGAAATTAGCTGAATCATGGTCCCGGTTGCCATAATATTGATGAAGGGATATATAATCAGCGATTTCATAGGTGTGGTCGAGCGTAACTGCCTCCCACTCCGGGAAGGTCGGCATAGCCGTGCTGGAACTGCCGCAGGAAACAAGCTCGATCGTGGGATCAACTAGGCGCATCGCCTTCGCTGTCTCATAAGCGATTCGGCCATACTCTTGAGGCGTCTTCTGTCCAATTTGCCAAGAACCGTCCATCTCATTGCCCAAACACCAGGTCTTGATCTTATGCGGCTGCTCGTATCCATGACTGCGGCGCAAGTCACTCCAATAACTCCCGCCTGGATGATTGCAATATTCCAGAAGGTTTCTTGCCGCATCGACTCCACGAGTTCCGAGATTGACCGCCATCATCACTTCAGAGCCGATCTCCTTCGCCCATCGGGCAAATTCGTTCGTGCCAACCTCATTCGGTTCTATCGTTCTCCAGGCCAACTCCAGCCGCTTGGGGCGATCACCCAACGGTCCTACTCCATCTTCCCAGTTATATCCGGACACAAAATTTCCGCCTGGATAGCGGATAATCGGTACATTTAGCTCTTGGATCAATGTCTTGACATCATTGCGGAAGCCATAGGTATCTGCCGTAGGATGAGCTGCTTCGTAAATCCCCCCGTACACGGCTCTGCCTAGATGCTCCACAAAAGAGCCATAAATCCGCGGATCAATTTCGGCAATTTTATATGATTTGTCTACAACCATTTTTGCTTTGAGCCCAGCTGTTGCGGATGACAAATGATCACCTTCCATTCCTATTTTAAATAACAATAAAATGTTTTCCGTTCACTTGAATGAATCCGCTTACAGATATAAAATAACATACAAGAACATAGCTGTAAATATAAAAACATAAATCTTTTCATGTTTTTATAAATTAAATTATTCTATTTATTAGCAAAACCCAATGTTTATTAGTTCTAATCTAAATAAACTTATACTTGAATCTTCATTTAATTTTATAATTACATGAAATATATAGACATTTATATCCACATTTTATATAAAATTTTATCTGAATCTACACTTTTCGATTTAATACTTTTGCAAACGACTAAGTTGGTTTATAATTATATAAAACAAACATAAATTTAATTACTTTTTCTGGAAGAGGGATATGACGCATGATTTATATTAAAGATTTAATGAGCGGCATCGATATTTTCAAAGCCTTAAGCTCTGAAATCAGAATTCAAATCCTCGAACTGCTCGCGAAGAATCAAGCGCTGAACCTGAATGACCTTGCTAACAAGCTGAATCTCAGTAACGGGGCTATCACAATGCATATCAAAAAGCTTGAAGAAAGCGGGCTAATCGAGATTAATACCACTGTCGGCAAGCATGGGATTCAAAAAATCTGCTACTTGAACAAAGATAAGCTTATGGTTGATCTGCGTAAAAAAGATGTAGAGAATCTCTATGAAGTTGAGATTCAAGTGGGGCATTACAGCAACTACCAGGCGTTACCAACATGTGGGCTGGCAACTAAAGACAGCATCATTGGCGATTTTGATGATCCGCGTTATTTTGCCGACCCGCAACGGATTGATTCCGAGATCATATGGTTGTCTGAGGGCTTTCTGGAATATCGGATACCTAACTATTTAAAGCCTAATCATACATTTAGAGAGATTCAGTTCTCCATGGAGCTGGGATCGGAAGCCCCGGGCTATTGTGATAACTATCCTTCCGATATTCATTTCTACATTAATGATATTGAGATCGGCTTCTGGACTAGTCCAGGCGACTTTGGCGATATTCGAGGAACCTTCAATCCGGAATGGTGGCCGCCTCACTTGAATCAGTACGGGATGCTGAAGCTCATTCGGATTAATCACGAGGGCAGTTTTATTGATGGATGCAGAATATCGGATGTGACCTTGGACCAAATCCAACTGGATTACAAGAGCGACTTGACCTTTCGTATCGCCGTAACCGACAGATCCGTAAACAAGCGGGGCTTAACCATCTTCGGTAAAAATTTCGGCAACTATGGGCAGGATCTGCTGGCACGTGTTCTTTACGATGTAAATGAAGAATAATAAATAAAGCGTGAAATCCGGGGATTACTTGCTGGATCTCACGCTTTACTTATATACACCTTGGATCAGGTTCCCAAAAATCTGCTTACACTAATTATTATGGAGAGGCCAGCTCCTTCACCTCTTCATCCGTAAGCGCTCCTTTAAACAGGCAAACCTCATCGATCCTCCCTTTGAACGGAGGATCCCACCAGTTTACGCCAAGGCTGAATGTTCCTTGATCATCCGTAAAGACATCCGGGAAATTCAATCCTGTAAATCTGACCTCACCGTTCACATATACAACTACATTTCCGCGATTCACGGTAAAGGCTAGATGAACCCATTCCTGCGGAGCGATCCTTATGCTGGTACCTGCGTCATACCACTTACTCCCGGACCAGAGCATGGCACTGTTGCCTGCCCCGTCATGGCCCATAGGCTGCAGGCTAACCCAGTTCGTATTGGACTGCGCACCGAAAAAGACCGGGGTGTAAGGTGTCAACTCATCGGCATAAACCCACATTGTGACGGAGTAACTTGGTGTGGCTACCAGGCCTTTCGGCAACAGAATACCTGACTTGCCATCAAGTACCACAGCAGAACCGTTTACCCCTTCCGCAAAATCCAAATTGCCAGCATCAAGGGAGGCAAGCTGACTGCCAATGATTTCTCCGGAACCAAAATTCCCTGAATGATCTGCAAGATCATGCTCAAACAGAAATTTGGCTGCCAATTCGGCTTTTCCCTCCTCTTCATCAAAGGAAGATTCCTGTGAAAGCCGCTTGACCAATGCATCGGTCAATGAAGTATTATAAATCCGCAATTCATCCATCTTCCCTTCGAAAGGACGATCCCACCAATTCACGCCAAGGCTGAATACCGCCGACTCATCTTTAAAAATATCCGGGAAGCCTTTACCGGTATATTGCTGCTCACCGTTAACGAACACTTTCACGCTGCCCTCATTTACGGTAAAGACAAGATGATGCCATTCTTTTGTACGAATTCTGGATCCTGTCGAACCATCATACCAAGCCTCACCAGACCATAGCATTGTATTGTTATCCCAAGAATCCGGCACAAGGCTGACCCAGCTTGATTTGGACCGCGCCCCAAAGAAAGTGGTCGAGAACTGGCTATGCTCCTCCGGGTATACCCAAAGCGAAACAGAGTATTCATTTCCGGAGACCAGTCCATCCGGAAGGCGGATGCCGGATCCACCGTCAAATACGGCCGCATTCCCGGTGACGCCTTTTGAAAAGGTTATATTTCCATTCTGTTCATCGATCAATGGCCCAGTCACTTTGCCATCCTTATAGTTTTCTGTCAAATCGGACAAGTCGTCTTCAAAAGCATAATAAGCAACTAGACCCTCATTCAAATCCAACGGAATGACGCGAACCTGGAATTTTTTCGCGGCGCTGAAGGCCCCCTTTGTAATCGTTGCCGTAAGCTCTGCGGCCAGCGGTTCTTCCCCTGGATCAGGAGGGCTGATAACGCCTGAATCTGAAATAACAGAAGGATCGGAGCTAAACCATTCGATCTTAGTTCCACGCACACCTCTCTCAGGCAATTGAAGATTATCGGTCAATCTGCTTGTGTCTCCAAGCGTAAGCGCCTGTTCAACGGCTCTCACTGCCTGTTGATCGGTCATATCCGGCTGCTTGATTCCCCAAATTGTCTCTCCCTTGGCCGAAATAGCCGTAAAGGTTAATGTGTTTTGCTGCAGAAGCGGATCCCAGCCTTGGACAAATACCCCATTATAAGCTTCGCCGTTCACCACAATCTCAGCGTCATATCCACCTTCCAGATTCCAGCTGCCTTCCACGCCGCCCGTGATCTTCTTATCCTTTTCAAGCGTAATCGATAGTGACTCCGTCACAGCCCCGGAATAGGACAAGCCGTGATTCACAAACTTATAATCTCCGGAAATATCGTCCTCCTTAACTGCCGCAGCCGTCTCCCCGGAATATCTTTCAGGTGCCGTCACGAGCCATCCATCCTTGTTCATAAACATCTGATGGACGCGAAGCTCATGCGCCTCCCCACGCTCCGGGAAGCGGGTATGGAACAATAGAAAGTACTTGCCTGCAGCCTCATCGTTGAATACGGAGTTATGACCTGGAGAGACATATCCATAGCCGTCCTCCAGACCGGTTTCCCCAATCTCTTTCTTGAAAAGGAAGTTGCCCATCATCTTGATGCCGACAAGATCATTTGCTGTATTCTGGTCTGTCAGGACAGCATTTTGACCGGATGCATCGAGATAGGGGCCGGCCGGGCTGCTCGCGCGGAACTGCCTCATGTTATAGCCGCCGTCCGCTCCAAGCCAGCCATACGTCACATTTAGATAATAGCAGTCCGTAGACGGATCATAGAATATATATGGGCCCTCACCCGATTTGGTAAAGCCGCCGGCGATCTTCACCCCGAAATACCGATCGATCAGCCTGCCGTCTTCGGTGACTCCATCCTGTCCAGGATACTTGGGCAGGCCCGTTTCCGGATCAAGCTCAAGCAGGAAAATGCCGCCTGACCACGAGCCATAAGCCATCCACAGCTTTTCTTCTTTATCAAAAAACAAGGAAGCATCGATAGCGTTCGGGTAAATCGCATTGTTGTATTCTCCTGTATTTTTGAACCATCCCGGATTTTCGCTATTCAGCTGTCCGGTTTCGATGAGCTCAGGCAAATGGGTTTGGGTCCATTTCTTATTGACCGAGCTATCGGCATCCTTTGCATCATTAAGCGTGAAGCCGGAATAGACAACAGTATCTCCATACAAATACGGGCCTTCGATATTTTGGGATACGGCAAACCCGATAGCTGATCGGATATAGGTGGAAGAGGCGCTGTAATACTGCATAAAGGCTCCGATTGTTCCATCCGGGTTCTTATAATTTTCATTCCAGATTACATCCGGCGCCCAAACAGCATACCCTCCCTTGCTATCGGCATCATCTTCGCCTGCCCACTTGAATGAATCCGCCAAGTTTTCCGACAGATCCCCGTAAATCACGTTTCCGGGTGTCGTATAACCATTCGTGAATTTGGTCCAATTCTGTAAATCTGCTGATTTGGCAGCATCAATATGGGATCCAAAAACATAATAAGCCGAAGCATCCTTAATTACAGAAGGATCATGGACTGATACATTAGTAAATAACGGCGGTTCAGCGCCCGGCTCCGGATTAGCGGGATTATTACTATTTCCGCCTTGCGAAGGAGCTGTTGGCGTTATCCCCAAGGACACCGCTCCCTTGGAATCATCGGATTTTGCCGTTTCTTCCTCACGCACTATTCTGGAATCCTCGCTGCCGATATAGCCGTTGCCTTTGACATGAATCTCCTCATTGACCAGAATATCTAAGATCTCGACCGAGCTATCACTGTCCAAGACCAGATCAGCCTTTCTTTCCATAACCAGCCGATGTAACTTAGAACCCGATAAATGCAGAGTCTGCGATCCCGAAACAAAAACCGTGCCGCTTACGGTTACTCGATTCAACGTAGCGGCTCCCTCTGCAATCCCTTCACTCAAATAAAGGTTTCCTGCGATCACGGAATCTTCCAGCACAACCTCAGCCTGATTAATGACAGCATTACGACTCGATATTCCTGAATAGGTTCCCGGCTTGTCGATCATTTCCCCGGCAATATGTCCGATCAGGTTAAATGCTTCACTTCGGCTAATAGGCTGCTTAGGCCGGAAGGTTTGATCGGGGTAACCCGATACATACCCCTGCTCAAACAGGGCCGATATTGCCGAACTGCTCCACGCAGGCCATTCATTGCTATCCTTTATACTTTCGGGTATCACAAAATCAGATTCAGAAGACAAGCGAAATGCCTTTACCAGCATTACAGCTGCTTCCTGCCTGCTCACCGTTTGATATGGACGAAGCGTACCGTCCCCGTATCCTTGTATATATCCTGCAGCAACAGCCTTTCTGAGCTCTGACAATGAGGACTCATTCACATCCTGATCCCGGAAGCTCCATTCACCTTCATTGATATAACGAAACACTTGATTAATCCAGGCGGCAAATTCTACTCTCGTAATCCCTGAAGCCGTGTTTTCCCGAGCATAGCCCGTGGCCGGAATCAGCAGGGCAACCAGTAACAGCAGCGTCAACCCTCTCTTTAACGATTTCATAGATTTCTCCTCCCCTAGTTCAGACACAGCGTGACTGCCGACATCGCAGGAAGCCGTAGTTTCAAGCCAGTCTTATCCGCAACTACTTGTTCAAAAGGAGCCGGGGCAACGGTGCTAGGTTGCTCGAAAGTATTATGATCGTTCATATGCCGGGCAGTTAAAATCCTCCCCACAGGCCGCAATTCTTCAGCATCCAACCCGCGCACTTCAACATAAATCTCTGCTTCCTGACCCGGGTCGATATTGACCAGGCTAAGATGAACTCTTCCCGCGTGATCCTTGGAAGCTGACACCATCACTTGCGGCAACTCCTGGCCCTGATGCCCGCAGACGCCAAGGCTTGATTCGACCGATAGCAATTCAGCATCCTGATGGACCTTGAACATATCAAAGATATGATACGTCGGCGTCAAAAGCATCTTATCCCCCTCCGTTAAAATCATGGCTTGCAGCACATTAACGGTCTGGGCAATATTCGCCATATACACCCGATCCGCATGCTTATGGAAAATATTGAAATGCAGCGCGGCCACAAGAGCATCCCGAATCGAATTTTGTTGATAAAGGAAGCCCGGATTGGTTCCCGGTTCCACATCAAACCAAGTTCCCCACTCATCAATAATCAGACCCACGCGTTTATCGGGATCATATTTATCCATAATTGCTCCGTGTCTTGAAATGAGCTCATCCATATGAAGCGCTCTCTTCATCGTGATGAACCATTCATCTGTATCGAAGTCCAGTGCCGATCCCTTACCCAGCCAAAAATCACCGGGTATCGTGTAATAGTGCAGGCTCAAGCCATCCATTAATCCGCCTGCATGCTTCATCAACACCTCCGTCCAGTTATAGTCATCCACGTTAGCTCCGCCGGCAATTTTGAAAATCCGGTTGTCTCCATAGTTACGGACATAGGTCTGGTATCTGCGATACAGGTCAGCATAGTATTCAGGGCGCATATGACCCCCGCAACCCCAATTCTCGTTGCCCACTCCAAAATACTTTAGCCTCCACGGCGTTTCTCTACCGTTCTCTCCACGCCAGGAAGCCATAGGAGATTCACCGTCAAAGGTCATATATTCGACCCATTCAGACATTTCCTGTACCGTACCGCTGCCAACATTTCCGCAGATATAAGGCTCGCACTCCAGCAATTCACAAAGCAGCATGAATTCATGGGTCCCAAAGTGATTGTTTTCAATTACGCCGCCCCAGTGGGTATTGACCATCCGCTTGCGCTGCTCATACGGTCCTATTCCATCCTTCCAATGATATTCATCGGCAAAGCATCCCCCCGGCCAGCGCAACACCGGAACACGAATCGCTCTTAATGCCTCCAGCACATCATTTCGAATTCCCTTAGTATTCGGGATGGAGGATTCCTTACCTACCCAAATACCCTCATAGATACATCTTCCGAGATGTTCTGCAAAGTGGCCGTAAATATGCTTATTAATTTGAGCCTTGGAAATGTCTGCATTTATAAGAATACGGTTCCCCATCTATTGTCCCTCCAGCTTACTTAGTAGTCCCGCCGATTATCCTTTAATGCCTGAATTCAGGTTGATCGATTGAATGAAGTACTTCTGAGCGAATGCAAATAGCAACAAGGTTGGAATAATAGCTATGATTGCTGAACCCATTAACTGGCCGATCATGCGGTAGTTGCCATAAATATCTTGAAGCAACAACAACCCGGCGGTAATCGGCATCTTGTCAACATCGGTATAAACAATGACTGGCCACAAAAAGTCATTCCATGAGCCAACGAAAGAGAACAGTCCGCATACAATCAAAATAGGTTTAATCAACGGAAGAATAATTGAGGCATATATTCTGAAATCTCCCGCACCGTCTACTCTGGCGGATTCATCCAGTTCATGCGGAATTCCCTTCAGGAACTGACGGACCAGAAAGATATTCCCCATCCCCGCCAAACCTGGAATAATCATCGCCCAGGAAGTATTCACCCAACCAAAAATATCAATAATTTTATAAGAAGGAATTATGTTCACAACACCCGGAAAGAAGGATATCCCTAGTAAAGTGAAAAACAAAGTATCTCTGCCCTTGAATTTCATCCGTGCATAACCGTAGCCGGTCAACGAGATTACGACAATAACCAAAAAGGTATGCAGAGATGCTATGAACACAGAGTTGAATAACCATCTCATGATCGGTGCAGTCGATGTATTACCCAGAATTGTCACATAGTTCTCCAGTCTCCACTCTGCCGGGAACAGACGGAAGCCCGATTTCACAATCTCCGACTGTGTTCTGAAAGAGGTAGATATGCCGAAGATGACAGGGATGATCCATATAACACATAGAGCCCAAAGAAATAAATTCGCCAAATACTTGGATATGTTCAATTTACTCATTTGAAGAACACCTTACCTCTCGCATCCTTAGATTCGATTCCCCGACAGACAGCTTACTCATTGGCATTCCGGTTCATAACATAGTACTGCAATGCCGAAATCACCAGGATGACCATCCCTAGGAGCACAGCCATCGCTGATGCCATTCCCGCAATGGATTCTCCATGCCCGAAAGCCAATTGACGAATGTACATCATCAGTACATGCGTCGTCTGTCTTGGGCCTCCATCAGTCATCATCAAAGGCTGACCGAATACGTTGAACGCCCCCGCAGTCGTCATAACGAAGGTGTAGATCAACGGAAACCGAATCGAAGGCAGAGTAATGCTGAAAAATTTACGATTCGCACCTGCTCCATCCATCTCAGCAGCTTCATACAAATCCTTTGAGACGCCTGCGATGGACGCACGGTAAATAATCATATTTCCGCCAACGCCACCCCATACCGTAATAACGAAAATGATAATCCACGCGTAAGGCTGGGTAGCAGGCCAAGCGACTTGCGAGTGAAATATATTCCCCGCTATGCCGAGCTGCTTGTTGAATAGCAGTAACCAAATCAGCGCCGCCGCTGAAATCGAGATCAGACCCGGAATATAAATAATGGCTTGAATAATCCCCTTAAGATTTACCTTCCGATGCTCTAATGAAACTGCAACGAGAAGGGGAATCACAATTAAGAGCGGAACGCTTATAGCTACGAAAATAAATGTGTTCGTAAGGCCATTAAAAAATTGGGCATGAAAGGTTGAGGTTGTGTCGAACAGTATCGTCTTATAGTTGGCGACACCAATCCATTGCGGGTCGTTCATCAGATTCCACTTGGTGAAGGAAGCATAGATCCCGTAAATGGTTGGAATAAGAATAAAGATTAAAAATAAGACCAGATGAGGGCCAACAAAGAAAACTGGCGCGAATGATTTCTTTCTCATAGCCTATGCATATCTCCTTTTGACGAAAGGATGCGCCAACCGTCCTTGTCGGCACATCCCTTTCAGCTTTCTGTTCCCGACTTTAATTCGCTTCCGCCTTGCTGCTTTCGGCAATCTTATCCTCCACAAACTTCTGCATCGTTTGCAGCGTCTCATCCAGGTCCACATTGCCGCGCACAATATCTGCACAGTAAGTGTCTACCGCTTCAGCTACATAAGGATAATATTCATAGGTATAGATATATAGGGATTCGACTTCCTTCTCGTTGGAAGTGAAGAAGGATTGCATGTATTGTGAGTAGTCCGGACTTTCGATCACTTCTTTACTTGCAACAATTTGTCCAGCCTTCGCCCACTCGATTGAATTTTGACGAATAAATTCCAGGAAAGCACCGATGCCTGCTTCCTTTTCATCAGATCGCTTATCATTCTTGAGCATAGCGAACAAATGTGAAGACGCCCGGTTCGTAAATTTATCTGCAGTTGTAGAATAGATGTTAGTCACCCCAAAATTGAGTCCCTCTACTGCAGCATGAGCTGTAGAACTCCACGTGCCGTCTGTAGAAAAAAGAACATTTCCGGATTGGAACATCAGGTATCCATCCTCACCGAATGGAGTCATCAGACCCGCATCAGCAATCCTCTTCACTTCCTCGAAGGCTTGCTTCATCACCGGCGTATTTACCGCAGGCTGCCCATTTTCTTCAATAGCTCCTCCTAGATTCTGAATTTGCGCGAGAATAACCCATCCAAGGAGAGCATCATTTACTACATAATCCCCTTCGTCCAGCTTGCCTTGAAGGGAGAGCATTTCATCGATAGTTACAATGTCATCATCCAGGAAATATTCCACATCATATTGCTTAAGCAAATCCTTGTTGTAATACATGGTGTTACTATGAATATCAAGCGGAACTGTATATTGCGTTCCATCAATGTTTCCCGTTGCCCACGCTTGAGGCAAATAGTTTTCTTCTTTAATTTCAGGGTGGCCGGCGATAGCCGAGTCAATCTGTTCGAGCACCCCTTGCTTTACAAACCCGGGCACCCGGTCAGCGTGGATAATAGCCAGGTCAGGTACGCCTTTACCGGAGTTAAGCACCGTTGAGATTTTTGTATACATATCCGCCGTGATCACATGTTTAACTTGAATTTCCGGGTTGGTGGCATTGTATTCCTTTACCAATTGATCCATGTAAGCGCCGTCATCTCCGGTCAAAGGAGTCCAAAATGTAATTGTCTTACTGTCTGAACTACTTCCACATGCCGATAACACTATACTCAGAATAAAAACAGTAATCATCATGATTATTCCGCGCTTTCTCAAAACCTTCGCCCCCTAAATTTTAATAAAGCTTGATTATTACATGCAGATAACTCAGATTTCCCTTTCGCTCTCAACTTGTACGTACATCTTTGAATAAATTAATAAATTTATAACCTCAACACCTCCCGGCTCCTCCTCATTGGACTCCCTTATACTGGTCAACCAAAACGCTCATCAACTATTTTACTAATATATGAAATAATTGATGAATGATTAAATGAATTCGCTTACAGGTATAAATTAACATAGGATTTCTGCGTTGTAAATACATCGTTTTAAATCTTTTTATTGTTTTATAAAAACAATATGATCATTAGGTTTAAATAATGTAAAACCCAAAGAAAATGGCTTAATTATACGAAATTTCTTTTATATAACCTTAAATAACACCCTCAAAATAATTCAATTTCTTCTGTATTAAGCGCCCTTAACCTTCTTCATTTTGAATCCCCTTCCAATTAAACATCTATTAGTTTATAATACTATAAAATAAATATTTTTTATTTCCTTGTTGGGAGAGGGTTAGGTCAGGATGATTTATATCAAGGATTTAATGAGCGGTATCGATATTTTTAAAGCGCTCAGTTCGGAGATCAGAATTCAAATGCTCGAGCTGTTGGCCAAGAATCAACCCTTAAATTTAAATGAGATTGCAAGCAGGCTGGGACTGAGCAACGGGGCCATTACAATGCACGTGAAAAAGCTCGAAGAGAGCGGACTGATTGAGATCAACACAACGGTTGGCAAGCATGGCATTCAAAAAATATGTTATCTGAATAAAGATAAATTAATGGTTGATCTTCGCAGCAAAGATATGGAGAATCTGTACGAGGTTGAGATTCAGGTGGGTCATTACAGTAATTATCAAGCTGTACCTACATGCGGGCTTGCTACCAAAGACAGCATTATCGGCGACTTTGACGATCCACGCTATTTCGCCGATCCTCAGCGCATCGACTCCGAAATCATTTGGCTTGCTGAAGGCTTCCTGGAATACCGGATTCCGAATTACCTTAAGCCCAATCAGAGATTTCGGGAAATCCAGTTCTCCATGGAGCTGGGATCGGAAGCCCCCGGGTACTGCGATAATTATCCCTCAGATATTTATTTTTATATTAATAATATAGAAATTGGATGTTGGACCAGCCCGGGAGACTTCGGCGATGTTCGCGGTACCTTTAATCCGGAATGGTGGCCCCCTCATCTGAATCAATATGGCATGCTGAAATTAATTCGGATTAACCGGGAAGGCAGTTATATAGATGGCTGCAGGATATCAGACGTCACCTTGGATCAAATCCAACTGGATTATAAGAGCGACATTACGTTTCGTATCGCCGTTACTGACAGTCCTTTAAACAAGCGAGGATTAACTATCTTTGGCAGAAATTTTGGCAACTATGGCCAGGATCTGCTTGCACGTGTGCTTTATGATGTGCGCCAGACATAGCCGCATTATACATTTTATCGCCTGCTAGCACGAAGAAGCCCTTCAGCCCACTTCCATAAGTGGTTATGAAGGACTTCTTGTTCACGCTGGGCATCTCCCCGTTCGCGTTAAGCCGTTACGTTTAATTCTACAGATATCGTATCCCGGCTATTCCCGCCGACCTGCACGCTTACCTTGCATGGCTCGGCCGCAAATTTCATTTCCCGGTTCCAGATGCCGAGTTCCTCCCGGCCCATCGTAAACTCTACCGCCCGCCGTTCTCCCGGATTAAGCATCACCTTGGCGAACCTCTTCAATTCAGCAAACCGCCGGGTAATACCGGATTCGCTGGCCTGAATATACAACTGTACCGTTTCCGTTCCCCTTAAAGCGCCTGTATTCGTGACCTCCACACGGACCTTTACCTCTTCCCCGCCTTCCAGCTCTCCCGCAGATATCGCGGTACGTGACAAGGACAGATTTTCATAGGCGAAATCCGTATAGCTTAAGCCGTAGCCGAACGGATATAATGCCGCCGATGGCATATCAACATATACGCGCGGCCGCGATGGTGTCTTCTGATTGTAGTAAACCGGCAATTGTGCCGAGGAACGCGGCAGCGAGACCGGCAGCTTGCCGGTTGGCAGCCCCTGTCCGAACAGGATTTCGGCCACGGCCCGGCCTCCTTCTGTTCCTGGGTACCAGGCACAGAGAATGGCTCCGCAAAGCTCCTCAATGTCGGTTAGCGCATGCGGCCGCCCCTGAATGATCACAGCCACGACCGGTGTGCCGGTAGCCGCTACCGCTGCTGCCAATTCACGCTGAACGCCGCCAAGCGCCAGATCCGCCAGATCGACACCTTCGCCACAATCCATCTCAGATGGGCTGCCCTCGGAGAGGATCGCTGCACCGTTGCTGTCAAAGTCACCGCCAAACTGGCGAGCGCTGCTTCCGCCCAATACCAGTACGGCAACGTCGGCTCCCTTCGCCGCCTCCACCGCTTCGGCGATGCCCGATGTAGAGAGATCGCGAATGCCGCAGCCCAGCGCATGTACGATTTCCGTGCCCTGCGGGGCCAAGGAGCGAATGCCTTGCAGCACCGTCGTTCCACTGCCCTCCGGCTGAACGCTGGTGTAATCGCCTAATTGATTGTACAGCCGATCCGCATTGGGACCAATGACCGCGATGCGGCGAGGCGAGGAAGAGATTGGCAGCAGGCTATCTTTATTCTTAAGCAATACCAGCGACTCTCTGGCAATTTGCAGGTTAACCGCCTGATATTCAGGACTTCTGGCAGCAGATCCGGACTCTGAAACATAGGGCTGATCGAACAAGCCCAACCGGAACTTAAGGCGCAAGACACGTGCCACGGCCCGGTCCAGCTCCTCCTCCTTCACTAAGCCCTGCTTCACCGCCTCCTCCAGCGTAGAGAAGGCGGTATCCCACAAGCTGAGATCAACACCGGACTTTAATGCCAATGCCGCGGCGGACTCATAGCTGCCGGTCAACGTCAGCAAACGGTCCACGGCCTGCCCGTCCGCCATGACAATGCCATCAAATCCCCATTCCTCGCGCAGAATGCCTGTCAGAAGATCCGGGTTAGCATGACAAGGCACGCCGTCAATCTCGTTGTATGCCGCCATGAAGCCTGCCGCACCAGCCAATGCTCCCGCCCGGGCCGCAGGCAGATGGATTTCCCGCAGCTCGCGTTGCCCGATGGCAGCCGGTCCGGCATTGCGCCCTCCTTGTGCAGCTCCTTGAGCACATAGATGCTTCAGTACCACTGCCAGCTTATTCGCCCCTGCCAATTGCTGCGGATCATCCCCCTGCATGCCGCGCACCGCCGCTTCGGCAAATTGCGAGGCGAGGTAAGGGTCCTCACTAAAGCATTCCTCCGACCGCCCCCAACGCGGCTCTTGCAGCATATCAAGCGCTGATACAAGGCCGATATGAGCGCCGCGGCTGCGAATTTCCGCCGCCATCAGGCTATAAGCTTGTTTCATTAATTCCGGATTCCAGGTAGCCCCTACACCCAGATTAACCGGAAGCAGGGTACCGTCCAGCGCCTGGTGGCCATGGGGACATTCCTCGGTCAGCAGCACGGGGATACCGAGACGCGTATGCTCAAGCACGTACCGCTGCACCTGATTGGCCGCCTTGGCGCTCTCCGTTGCAGTAATGCCGTTGCTATAATTGACTCCCGACCAGGGGTCGCTGCGGAACAGGCCGTACAAAGCCCCCATCCCGCCGCCACGGGCTACCTCGTCCTTGAACGCATCGGTCAGTTCAAAGCGTTCCCCTTGACGTATGTAGGCATCCCAGCCGTACATCCGCTGGTTAAGCTGCCCTACCTTTTCAGTAAGCGTCATGCGCTCCAGCAAATCCGCGATTCGCTCCTCCAAAGGAACGGATGATTGTTTGTATTTCTCCATGTTCTGCTTCCTCCCGCCTGCCGATACTCCGCGCAGTTGTTTATTTGTCCTCTGCCGATAAATTGCGTTCTTGCGTTTCGGCACTTTCCGCAGCCGCATCCTTGCCGACGCGCAGACCCCGATACTCCTTCGGCGTCATGCCAGTATGCAGCTTGAAGACCGAAACAAAATATTTGTATTCCTTATAGCCTACCTTATCCGCGATCTCAAACACCTTGTCATGGGTTGTGGCCAGCAGGTCTTTGGCCTGCTCGATTCTCATCTCGTTCATGTACTCCGTAAATCCTCTGCCCGTGCTTTGCTTGAAAATGTAACTAAAATAACTCGGCGTAATCTTCAGCCAAGCGGCAACCTCGGAGGCCTTCAGATCAGTACGATAATGATCGATAATAAACTTCTTGGCTTTCTCGACCACCCAATAAGACTTGTCCATCCCGGTCTTGTCGATCAACTGCTGCAAGGCCTGCATATCTTCCATGACCACGGCCTCCAGACCAGCGTAGGAATTGTAGATATTCGGGTCCGGCTGTCCAGGATGGCCATAATCAAGGCCCGTCATGCCGCTTTGACGCAACCGCTGGCGCAGAAGGGCAAATACCTCCTCATAAATCTTCCAGATTTCCGGCAGCAAGTAACCCGAGTCGCGCAAGAAACGGAACATCCCGGCAACAAGCGTCTGCACCTCCTGCCGATCCTGCTTGAACAACGCGGCAACCAGATGCTGCACCGTGTCCGCAATATCCAATCCGGGAAGTTTACGCTCCCTCATGAGCTTATCATAACAGCCTGCATTCAGCACCTGTCCTTGACCCAGCACATGAAGCCCCAACAGCCGAATCGCCTCCGCACAGCACTCCGCAGTCTCTTCCAGATGGACAAATACCCGGGATGCGCCTCCATAGATGCTCCCCTCCCCGGCAGGAGATAACGCAGTCACCGCCTGGTCGAGCAACTCATCCCATTCGCGAGGCTCCAATTCCTCGTCCGCCGCCAGCAGGGTAATTAACAGATTCTCGTGGTCAAATACGGAAAACGCCCGAAGGCTTTGCCGCTCCAGATGCTGCCTCAGGCTCTCCAGCCAAGACCGCTGGACCTGTTCATAAGGTTCGCCCTTTAAGCTCGCAAAGCGCTGATGGAACTCGGCAAACTGTGTGGCCAAAATCCGAAATTGAACGCCGCGAAGCGATGCAGGAGGCTCCTGCCCGTACGCCAAACCATGGCGAGCCGTGCCCGAAAGCCACAACTGAATATCCTGCATCGTCCCCTGCTTGTCCCTCTGGCAGATACGCTGAACAATTTTTCTGACGACAGTGGTCAATTCCTCGATATCAACCGGCTTAAGCAAATAATCGTTGACTCCCAAACGAATGGCTTGGCGTGCATAGCTAAAATCTTCATAACCGCTAATCATGACGACCTGCACATGAGAATGATGCAAACGAAGCTGCTCCGCAAGCTCCAGGCCATCCATTCCATCCATTCGAATATCCGAAAGCACCAGATCCACTTCATGCTGCTCCACCAGCCGCAGTGCTTCCCTGCCTTCATGGGCCTCTCCGACAACTTCAACGCCTAGCTCGGCCCAATCAATAGTATAGTGCAAACCTTCGCGAATGACCGCCTCATCATCTACGATGAGCATTTTTATACGTTTATTCTCCCCCACGAATGTCATGCTTGCTTCAAAATCAGGACTCATGTGGTTCACCTCCTGAATGAGTGGTCTCGGTGTAAGGGATGCGAAGACGAATCCAGGTCCCCTTGTCCGTTGTCTCTACAATCTGTAATCCGTAATCCGGTCCAAAGAAAATCGATAATCGCTCATGAATGTTGTTCATGGCCCCTTCCCTGCCCACGCCCGTTGGCCGCTGATCGAGGGCTGTGCGAATTTCCTCCGCCCGTTCAAGGGTCATGCCTTTGCCATTGTCGATCACGTCAACCCAAATCTCGCCTTCTTCGGCATAACACCGGACCGCCACTTTATTAACCAGATGGCTCTGGTGCAACCCGTGTTTGATAAAATTTTCGACCAAAGGCTGGATCGTCGCTTTCAAAGTAATTGCCTCTTCAATTCCAGCTTGTATGAATAGGGTATACTTTAATCGCTTCTCTCCCAATCTGCGCTGTTGCAAATAAAGATAAGAGCGGGCAAACTCCAGTTCCTTACGCAGGGTCGTCTCATAGCTGCCCGTACCTACACTCGAGCGAAAGAACTTGGACAACATTTCAATTAATTGGCTTGATTGCGTCGCCTTCTCCAATCGGGCGGTCCAGCGAATCATATCCAATGTATTGTAGAGGAAATGCGGGTCCATCTGGTTCTGCATCAGCTTGAGCTCCGACTCGCGCTCCCGCAGCTCCAGCTTGTACTTATGCTCAATCAACTGCTGAATCGTCTGCACCATCTCGTTGAATTTCCGGTTAAGCTCAGATATCTCGTCCTTGGAGTTAACCGGCACCCGAGCATTGAAATCACCGTAAGCTACTTTGTTCGTTTCCTTCTTAAGCCGCAGAATAGGTTGAATAATCGTGTAATGGAACCCGATCAAGGCCGTTAAGCCAAGCAGCAGAATAGCCGCCAAAATAAACAGCATCATCAGCTTGACTCCACGAAATTCCTCGGATACTTCCGCTTCAGGGATCATGGCAATTACCTTCCACTCCGTATTCTCCATCCGATCGTAAACGGTCAGATAGCGAATATCGCCCACCTCATGGGTCAGGTCGCCTTTGCCTGAAGAAAGCTTGTCCAACAAGGAACGATCCGGCTTGAAGCCTTCCGGCATCTGATTCCGGGAGCCCAGAATGACTTGACCCTTGGGACCTACGATAAATACACTGCCTGTCCCTTCTTTGAATATCCCTTTTTCTAATGAATTCACAATGCTCGCTTCATCCAAGCGAATGATCAGCCGGCCGAGCGGTCTTGTAATCTGGCTATAGGAATTAAGCACCCGAAACATGGACAATACACGGACTTCTCCGTTCCAGCCGCTCTGAAGCTGATATCCCTCCGTCCAAACGATCCCGCCCTTGCGCTCCTTGGCCTCCTGCTGCCATCTCTGTTCATCCCCGCTAAACGGCTCGCCCATCTCGATAAAGCTGCCGTTAAAGCCAGTGATTTCAATGGCCCGGATATATCCCTTGGACATCAGTTGAAAGGTGAGAAAATCCTCAATATTACGCTTGAGGTTTGTCTGCTGCTCACTGGTAAGCGGAGGAGCCGACCTAAGAAAGTTGCGCATGTCCGGACTCAGAATTAAATAGTTGGCAATGTCCTCGACCATCTTGGTTTGCTCGCCAAGCTGGTTAACGACGTTGTCCAGATTGCGTTTAGTGGAATTGATAAACTGGTCTCTCAATACAACATTAAATTGATACTGAACCACGACGCCGACCCCGATGGTCGGCAAAATAACAAACAGCAGGAAAATAACAAGCGCTTTACGTTTTAAGCTAAAGCTGCCAAGGACTCTTCTGTTGCCTGTCATCATGCTGTCGCCTCCACCTGGTCTTTGATGCAAATTGACCGCCTGTCCGCCGTCCCCCAAAATTTTGCAAGGACGGCTAACAGCCGGTTTATGTTATGTTATCCTTTTACCGCTCCCGCCGTCATACCGGTAACCAGTTGTTTTTGCAGCAGCAGATAGAAAATAATGATTGGAATCAATGCCATCGTTAACGCCGACATTTGCAAGGTCAGGCTCGCTGTTTCGATGCCGACGAAGTTTGCAAGCCCCAGCGGCAACGTCTTCAACTCGGAGGAACTGATCAGCACCAGCGCGAACAAGTATTCATTCCAGTTATATATGAAATTGAGGATGATGACGGTCGCCATCGCCGGTCTCGTTATTGGCAAAATAATTGACCAGAATATCCGGAAGATGCCGGCGCCGTCCATCACGCCCGATTCCTCGAGATCCTTCGGGAATCCCCGCATGAAGCCCTCCAGAATAATGATCGTTAATGAAAGGTGAAATGCCGTATAGGGCAAGATTAGTGATAAATGCGTATCGAGAAAATGAAGCTTCTGCATAATCAGAAAAATCGGAATCAGCGTAGCATGTATCGGTACGAGCATTCCTAGCAGAAACAGTCCGTAAGTCAGCCCGCGAAGCTTGAACTCAAAACGCGAAAGAAAGTACGAGGCCAGCGCCCCGAGAAGCACAGTGACAATCAGGGAAGCAAAGGTCACGAATAAACTGTTCAGAAAATATACGTTCATGTTCGCGATCTTCCAGGCTTCCGCGTAGTTGGAAAATTGCAGCGTCTCCGGCAACGAGAACGGATTGACTGCATATTCCTGCTCTGTCTTGAAGGAGTTGACCACCATCCAGAAAAGCGGAACTATATTCATAATAGCGAATAGACTCAAAAATGTGTATGCAAATATGCGAAATCCAAGCGACTTCCTATTCACGGCGAACCCCTCCTTCCTCAAGCATCTTTTTCTCTACCCAAGCGATTGACCAGCGTAATGACCACCAGACTGAACAGCAGAATCAGAATGGACACCGCACTGCCGTAGCCGTAACGCATGTTCATAAAGGCGCTGTTGTACATATGAATGGTCATGACCTCCGTCTGATGCGCCGGACCGCCGCCCGTCAAAATCTGAATCAGGTCAAACACCCGGAAGGAGTTACTGATGCTGTACACGACACCGACCATCATCGTACTGCGGATCATCGGAATCGTAATGCGGAAGGTGCGTTTGAAGCCGGTCGCTCCATCCAACTCGGCAGCCTCGTTCACCTCATCGGGAATATTTTGCAGGGCCGCCAGGAAAATAACCATATACAAGCCGCAGTTTTGCCAAATATATGCGACACTAATCGATAGCATGGACAAGCGGCTGTCACCGAGCCAGTTCTGCTGCCAGCTCTCCAGTCCGAACATGCCCAGCAGGTTATTTAACATACCGTATTCCGTGTTGTAGATCATGCCCCAGATCAAGGACACCATGACCGATGAAATAACAACCGGCATAAATCCGACGGTACGGAAAAATCCGGAGCCTTTTAGCCCGCGATTGAGCAAGAGTGCAAGCAGCAGACCTAGCGGGATTTGCCCCACCAGACCGGTAACCATGATAATGACGTTATTCTTGACGGACAGCCAGAAGATATCGTCGCTCAAAATTCTTGTGAAATTCTTGAGCCCCACAAAATCCATGGCTCCGATACCGTTCCAATCCATAAATGAATAATACAATGACAAGCCGATGGGAACGATCGCGATCCCCAGGTAAATGATCAGTGCCGGCAGCAAGCCGATAAATATCGCCAGCTTCGTTCCACGCAGCGTTTGCATGTCGGGTCCCTCCTTTATGTCGAAGCCTTGCTTCACACCCGATGAATGAAGAAAACCCGGGGTTCGGGTTTTCTAGCAAACATCGATTTTGAAGCCTCGTGCCTGTCTTGCCGTTTAAGTGCAAGTTCGATTTTCCGAACTGCCTCTGCAAGTATTGGCTAGTTCATGTTGTCCAGCGCTTCTTGTACGTCTGCGGCTAATTTCTCCGGTGTGGTATGATCCATCATCAAGGCTTGCAGCCCATTTTGCAGGACATCCACCACTTGAGTCGGAATCAAGCTGTCGAATACCGGGGAAGTACCGTTTCCGGTCAGAGCAAGCATTTCCTTCAGATAAGGACTGGCATCCTCCGGAATTTCAACTTTGGCCGGCACAACGACGCCGTTGCGGATCAGTTCCTTATATAAATCTTCGTTGACGAAAAATTTCAGGAATTCTTCGGCTGCCTGTTTCTTCTTCTCATCCAAGCCGCTCTTGATCGCGATGCCGTATTGCAAGACGCCGGCGCTCTTCTTCGGATCACCCTTCCCGCCCTCTACGCTTGGGAACAGAGCAATGCCGAATTTATCGCCTTCTTCATTATTGATGCGCACACGACCATCTACCGTGGCCGAGGAAATATGCATGGCTGCTTTGCCTTGGATGAAATAATCCTGGCCTTGAACGGAGTCCATGTTGTTGGCATCCGTGTTGAAGGCATCCAGCTTCGACAGCTCATCGATAACTCCCAGCGCCTTGACGAACTCAGGATCAGTGAATTTGGCCTTGCCTTCCAGAACGGCCGGCAAGAAATCGCTTCCCGTAAAACGGTCGCCGATAATAGAAATGTAAGAGGATTGCAGCGGCCATTGCTCTTTATTGCCCAGCGAAATCGGGGTAATTCCCGCCGCTTTCAGCTTGGTTACCGCATCGATGAATTGATCATAGGTTTCAGGGAACTGATCGTAGCCTACTTGCGCGAACATCTCTTTGTTGTAATAAATAATGTCAACGAAATTCTGCTTCGTCGGAATCGCATATTGCTGTCCGTCTACGTTAAATCCGCTCAAAGCCGTTTCCGGTAAAATCGAAGTCCAATTTTCCATCATGTGGTTGATCGGCTCAACAAGGCTGCCGGCTACAAGCGGAGCCAAATCAGCTCCCGGCCAAACGACGTTGATGTCGGACAAATTATTGGCCGCCGCCAGTGTGCGAAGCTTGGTCTTGTACTGTGCGGACGGAACCCCATCCTGCTTGATCACGATATTCGGATGCTGCTTCTCAAATTCGGCGATCCGCGCCTTATACACGTCGTTATCCACGTTAGGCGAAGTCCAAGGATGCATCATGTTCAAGGTAATTGTTTCTTCCTCACCCGAACCTCCGGTCTTGCTGTTGCTCGCCGCCTTGTTATTGCCGCAAGCCGCGGTGAACAAGGTCAGTACTGCGATCAAACCTATCAATACTGCTTTTTTAGTGCTGTTTCTTTTACTCATAATCAACCCTCTTCTCATATGATTTGGAATCGCTCCACCACCATAACAGATGATGTTCTTTTATATATCTCTACCTGTTATATTATCTATTATAAAAGCGTAGGCGATTCGACTATATCCCATGAAATTTCGATTATATCCGAAATATATCAATTATTTTGTCTTAATCGCTTATATTTGAAATTTCAATGTTAACTATCATTACATGAAAATTGAAATTGTTTCTTGCTCACGCCTCCTTTTATTTCATTTCCTTTCAGTAAGCGTTTGCAAGATTCTTTCTATAGATGACCGCTCAAAGCGGTCATCTATAGAAAGACATTGAACTGGCGCTCCGCAAGCAAATGAATCTGACTAAGCTTGCGAATCTTTCAGAATATGATCGACCAATTCCTCTACCGGTACGGTTGCCAGCGCAATCGCCGTATCCGTTACGCCGTAGTAAATGTACAGCAGGCCGTCCTTCACCACATTCCCTGTCGGGAATACCACGTTTGGAATCTGGTAGCCGAATTTCTCGTAATACGTCTCCGGCTCCATGATGAAGTTATGTGTCCGCGCGATTACTTTCTCCGGATTCTCCAAATCCAGCAGCAGCGCCCCTACCCGGTAGACCACTTCATCATCCACCCCGTGATACAAGACCAACCAGCCCCGGTCCGTCTTTACCGGCGGCGTCGAGCCGCCGATCTTCCGCGATTCCCAGGCCATATTCTCCGCCTTGGCCAGCAGCTTCGGCTCTTCCCAGTGGATCAGGTCTTCCGAATATGTGATCCACATAGCGGCCTTCTCCGTTCCGTATTCCTCGCCGATATATTCTTCAGGACGGCGCAGCAGCACAAACTTCCCGTTAATCTTCTCCGGGAACAGAATGTTGTCCCGGTCGTTGATATCCAGCGGCGTCGTATCCGCAACGAATTCCCAATCGATCAGATTCTTGGAGGACAGGATCGACGAACGCGTCAGCCAGTGTCCTTCTTCTTCTCCCCAACCGTCCGGATACTCCGGAATCGAACGCTCCGGAACTCCCCGCCCGGTCGGATAATAGCTCATCGCACAAGGCCGCAGCGCATAGTTCAGATAATACGTATCCTCAATCTTGACGATACGGGGATCCTGTACGCTTCCGTACGGGAAGCCCAGCATGTCCGGCGTTACGATCGGCTCGTCCTTCACATGCGTGAAATGTACCCCATCCTCGCTCTCCAGCAGGCCCAGATAATTCTTGCATGGCGTCAACGATCCCGCCGTTCGCTCAATCATATAGAACTTATCGTTATCCAGGATCACCGCCGGGTTAAATACCGTGACCATTCTCCACTCATATCCACCGGGTACCACGATCGGATTCTCCGGATGTCTTGTGATTTTCATCTATTATGCCTCCTCATGTAAGCCCTTTATTTCTTCTTTAATGTTATTATAGCCTTGGTCTCCGGGATGAAATATCCCATGAAGTTTAGAAAACATCTGAATATTGCCGATGTTTTTGTACCGCCTCGCCCAGCACACTCTATTATGGACACGGCGCTATAATTTTAGTAAGCACGAAAAAGCTCCCCTTACAGCAACAGGTTTTTTATTTCACCTGTCTGCCGATGGGGAGCATATCACTTTTGGGTCAGCCTCTTCTGTGTTCAATGCACTTCATCTATAACTTGCCTGCCCAAGCCGCTCCATTGCGTACCAGCTTGGCATATTCCGCATGCTCGAACGAGGGCCGGTGATGCCCAGGCATCAGATAGACCATCCGTCCCAGCCCGTACCGCCTTGTCCACGCCGCCGGCCAATCCTGTCCGTCATGCACGTAGGTCAGCAATACTTCATGATCGCTTAGCCCATCGAGCTCAAACCGGTAAGGCTCCTCGTCCATAACGAACGGCTCGATGCCCGATAATACCGGATGCTCCTTGGCGCTTGGACGAAACAGCAGTTCGGTATACTCCGGATGCCCCGTGAACCGCCCTCCTGCCAGCTGTGCAAGCTCCTGTCTTGCTTGCAGCGATATTCCGTTATGCAGGATGAGCAGGCCTCCTCCGCCCGCCGCATAGCGGAGCAGGCCTGCGGTCTCCTCTGAAGTCAGCGGCGACTCCCACCGGTCCGCATAAGAAATGCATAACCGATATGGATTCAGCTCTTGCGAAGCCAATAGCTCATATCGATCCGATGACGCGATCTCCCAGTCCGCGCCAAGTATTGCCAGCAGCGTCTCCTCCACCGCACCGAGCGGATGATAAGGCGCATTCTCGTAATCTCCTAACAAAAGCGCCTTCGGCTTGACGGTTGTCATTGCTGCTCACCCCTCTCCCAAACGGCAACTACCATGGCAGCGGCTTGCCGTGAATGTCGATATATTCCGGTTCCTTGCGTATTTCCCCGCCACGGCCGACCCGCTCCAGGATCAGTCGAATAATCTTGGCCGCTGACTCTTCCGGCAACAGCTCAGCCTGGGAATCCAAAGTGTCTCGCATATAGGTCTGCATCCAGCCCGGGTGGATGAGCAGTACTTCCGCGCCGCTCTCTTTCAGGGCAGCATGCACAACGTTTGACTCCATATTCAGCGCCGCTTTGGACATGGTGTAAGCGAACCAGCTGCTCCTCCAGTTCTGTCCGATGCTGCCTGCTTCAGATGAAATATTCACAATGAATTTCCCTTCGCTCTGCAAAATGAGCGGAAGCAGGAACTGTATCATCCTGAGCGGACCGAGCGAGTTCACATTAAACACCCGAAGCATCTCGTCATAGTCCAACTCATCGTAAATCGTCGACTCGGTGTCACCGAGGATACCCGCATTGTTGATCAGCAGATCCAAACGCTCCGTCCGCGACGCAATTACGGCGGCGGCAGCCCTGACGCTGTCCGTACTCCCGATATCCAGCGCCACAATTTTCAGGCGTTCTCCGTACTGCCCGGCAAGCGTGCCCAGTCCGTCTTCCTCCGGGCGGAACTGTCCGGCGAATACGGTGGCGCCCTCCTCAAGCAGCCCTTTAACGAGCGCTAATCCCAGTCCATGATCGGCCCCGGTTACCATCGCTGTATGAATCTTCATTCACGGTCACTCCCCTTCGAGAATTGAACCCAATGATCATATATGTAAGAACGCATGACATACGTCTCCCATGCGCTCCCAGCCGGACGCTAGGCCTCGTAATTCACAACGTAACTCTGCAATTCGGTATGATAATAACCCACACTATATTCAATCAATTTTCCAAATTCATCCCGCGAGGTTCTGGAGCGCCGCAGTACAGGCGTATTGATCTCCAGTCCCAGTGCTGAAGCGGCCTCAGCCGGAACCTGAACCGCTCCGAATTCATCCTGAAGCTGATCCAAGGACAGCCCCTGCTCCTCCAGCAGTTCATATAACGATTGCTCGCTTAGATCCTTGAGCTCCAATCCCTCCAGGAGCGGAGTCATGTAATGAATATAGTAGATAAAGGGCTGCCCGTTGAGCAAATACATACGCACCAGACGAAGGCATTGGGAGCCAAACTCCGCGGTCAGCTTTTGCTTCTCCTTCGCACTCAAAAGGCCTCCCTGCTCTGCATTAGCTCCATCGGCTTCCAGCGTAATCAGCTCCACGGCAAGCCAGCGCTTCTGAATCCGATGCCCTGATTCCACTAGAATTTCCGTGAAATGCTTCCACTTGGACAGCTTGGAGGCAGCCTTGTTGCGGATGACACGGGTGCCTCGGCCGCTGCCCTTTTCCAGATAGCCTTCCTGGACTAGCTCCTGAATGGCTCCACGAACCGTAATTTTGCTGACACCGAATTCCCGTTCCAACAGCGGTTCAGAAGGAATGGTACTGCCCAATGCATACTCTCCATGGAGAATACGCTCCCTGATGATCTGTTTGATTTGTAAATATAACGGCCTTTCCTTTCGGGACAAGCTCACGTGTAATTCACTACCTTTCCGCATCTTCCTGTTCGGGCAGCCTTTAATAACCTATCGTTCTACGTCTCCGGCAGTACTTTGCATCGCCTTGAATACGTCCTGCTCCGAGGACATCGGCGTATCACCGCTCACCGTGTGAGCCAACAGAGCCGCAGCTGCTGCAAAGTTGACGGTCTTCTCCGGCTCATAACCCGAGAGTTCTCCGTGCAGAATCCCGCTTGCATAAGCGTCGCCTGCTCCTATCCGGTCATGGACAGAAAAGGTCAGCTTCTCCGAGAACGTGAATGCACCCTTCTTCAGCATAAACCCTTGCAAGGAATGACGATTATCTCCGTGAATATGACGGTGTGTTCCCGCAATGACCTTGATCCGATAATCAGCAGCCACCTGCGGAAGCAATTCGTATAGTTGATCAATACGCTCCTCAGCCGCTGTTTTCCTGCCAAGTGTGAGCATAACATCCTTCTCGTTCATGAATACGATGTCAGAAAGTTCAAGCATTTGCTCATACAATGGCTTGGCCTTCACATATCCCTCGGCTCCCCACAATGATGGACGATAGTTGCAATCAAACACTACGAGACCGCCATGCTGCTTTACGGCCCGGGCCAAAGCAAGCATATGCTCCCGCACCTGATCGTTCATAGCAAGCGTAATCCCGCAGAAATGAATCGCATCGATCCCGGAAGCAATCTGCTCCAGATCATAGGTCCCTTTCGGAGCCGTGTTGAAGCTGCTCTCCTGGCGGTTGCTGTAAGTTACCCGGCTTGGACGCATACCGAACCCGTTTTCCAGAAAATAAAGACCCAAATAGCTGCCGCCTCTATTAATATAATCGCTTCTGATCCCGAGTCGGTGCAAACTGGACAATGCTGCATCGCCAAGCGGATTACCCGGCAACCGTGACACAAGATAACCTGTATGGCCGAAGCGCGACAGCGCCGAGGCTACATTAACGCCCGTACCGGAGAAAGAATAATTCAGCGTGTTGCTCTGAGATAGCAGATCAAACCCCGGCACCTGGAGACGCATCATGACTTCCCCAAATGCAGCAATGGTCTTAGGCATAGGTTTGCGCCAGCCTTTTCACGATATCAAGCAAGGTACGCACGTCTTCCGGTCTGGTATTCCCGGAGTCGGAATCAATAATTGAAGAATATACATGTGGAATAACCTTCTCTACCCCTGCTTCAAGCGCGATCTTTACAATCGGCTCAAAGTTGTCCAGATCAATCCCGCCAGTCGGCTCCAAAGCCAACCCTTCCTCAGCGCAAGCCTTGGCGACCTCACGGTATTCGTCTTCACAAGCCAAACCCTTCATCGGATAATACTTCAAGGCATTCCCGCCCATATCCTTGACGAGTGCAATTGCTGCCTTTACAGGAACGATGGCATGATCTCCGTTCGCCGCGCTTATCGGTCCTGTGGAGATATTAACGTAACCAACTTTGCCTGTCGGAGACACCAAGCTGTTGATCCAGCTGTCCCGCGCTCCAAGGTTAGCCCGTGTCGCCCCCACAGCCGGGAATACCTGATTAATATGGCTGCCCGGATAATGCTTCGCAATTTCCGCCACGACGGCTGCCTGCCGGTTATCGCCAGCACCCAAGCCGATGGATACTGCATCCTCAATCGCCTCTCCGTATTGCCGCATTGCAACGACCGCTTCCTCTACCGTCGGATATGCTTTGGACAACACTCCGACCAGTACGTGGCCCTCTGCTGCTTCAAACACCTCTTTGGCATTGGCAATATCCTTCGCGAGCACATTCAATGCAATCCTTCCCTGGTAAAAACGCTTGTCGATTCCCGCCATCTTATTTTCCTCCCATTAACTGTTGAATTTGAGCTACGATAACATCCATATCATCGCCGAGCAACGGACGCGGATCAATGTCAAAGAATCCTTGCCGCACCCCGTAATCGCGTGTATACACCGCTATATCGCCTTGCTGCAATGCTTCTGCCAATTGCTTGGCATTCATCGGGGCTGCGCCGGGATCAATATGTATGCGCCCCCGGAATATGGCTCTCCCCGCTTCATCCTGAACAATACTTACTTTCACTCCAGGCAATTTGCCAAGTGGCAGCAGCGCTTCCAACGCAGCGCGTTCTTGCTCGCTTTTGTCCACTTTATTCATATATTCATCCAATGCCTGCAAAAGGCCGAAGCTTGTCTCCTTGCCTACCTTCATACTGCGTCCAATGGCATGAAGCTGCACCTTGAGCCACTCAATATACTGGCGTTTCCCTGCAACAATACCTGAAGTTGGCCCTTCAATCGCTTTAGAGCCGCTATAGATCGCCAGATCCGAGCAGGTTACATACTTCTTCACATCCTCTTCAGCCGCCGCATCTACAATAAGCGGTACGCCTTGCTCTTTAGCAATGGCCCATGCCTCTTCAACCGAGATCATGTTTTTCTGTACGGCATGATGGGATTTCACATATAGAATCGCTGCTGTACGCTCATTGACCGCATCCCGGATATGCTCTGCTTTTCCTTCATTGGCATAACCAACCTCAATCAGGCAGCCTCCGCCGAGGTAAACCATTGTCTCCACAGGAGCTCCATATTGGACATTATGTCCCTTAAGAATAATGATCTCATTGCGAGCAATCGGTTCCTGATGCAACCGTTCGCTAAGCCGCCGGTTCCCTTGCGTCACTAATGCCGCCACGGAAAGGGCAATCCCGCTAGACGCGGAGTTAACGATTACAGCCGCTTCCGATCCGATGATGCTCGCGATGTAATCTCCCGCCTTATTGGTCAAGTCCGCAATCTCCACATAGCTCTGACCGCCTTGCTTCATGGCCTCCATCACCGTATCTGTCGGTGCGGATACGCCCAGTATGCTCATCCGGCCGCTGGCATTGATTACCCGTTTAAGCCCGTATTTTGCTTGCAATGTATTCCCCATTTGCCACAACTCCCTCCGCTCGAATAAATTGGTCTGCAACTCGCTCTTCTCCCTCAGAATCAAGGAGTACAGCCTGCTCCCGCACCACGCTGAACAAAGTCAGGTTCGCTTCATCCCCTACTTGAATTCTCCCCAGCTCCGGTCTTCCAAGCCAGGCGGCTGCACGCACTGTAACGGCATCAATGATTTGCTCTAGCGAGTAGCCAAGCAGCAAAAACTTGGATAGCACACTTGCCATGTTATATACCGGTCCGTTAAGCCGGTTCCCCCGGTAAATATCAGTACTAATCGTATCCGGAGCAATGCCATGCCTTCTGGCAGCCTCAGCGACTTTGAACGAGAAGCTTGCCGTACCATGCCCGACATCCAGATGGACACCCCGTTTTATGGCATCAGCAAGCACCCCAAGCGGATTTCCATCCTCATCAAACAAATTATTCCGTTTTCCATTCAGATAGTGCGTCACAATATCCTTGCGCTTCAAAAAAGGGAGTACCTCCCGTATATCAGGCGGTCCGGAACCAATATGAACCATAAGCGGCAAGCCTGTCTCATCCGACAGCTCCCGGGCTGCTTTCAACGGTTCGAGGCCTTGATCCAGTACCACACTGCGGCTGATCCGTGCCTTGAGTCCAACGATATCCGACCGATGCCGCTCAATTGCCAGTCGCAGCTTCTCCCGGTCAATCCATTCCATAAGCGACAATTCATCCAGCCTCGATAATCCAATCCGTGAAATGTTCAGAAAAGCCAGCAGCCGCGTCTTTGCTTCCTTGCCATCGGCCATTAGCTCCTTAATCCGGTCGGCTCCACAGCTCCCGGCATCCACCACGGTCGTCACGCCTTGGTGAACACCAATCTCATCGATATCATCACCGTAAGGATCAAACGCCGAAAAAGCATGAACATGCATATCGATCCATCCACTGGATACGTAAAGCCCGCGACAGTCTATTGTTTGCATATCACTGCCGAATGCCGCTTGTTCCGTTTCTGTAATCGCTGCGATCCGCCCATCCTTAATTATAATATCGCTGATCCCGGATTTCCCCATGATCTGAATTCCGCTCAGAACGTAGGACTTATCCATTCTCTCACCGCCTCAAAGAAACGTTATAATGTTCGGTTTTACTTTATCACGATATGTAGCGTATGTAAATATAACGTTATAATGTTTAATGCAAAAAACAACTATATAGGTTTAACTAAAATGCTACGTAGTTAAGGCATAAGAGTGAAGTGTGCTGAAGTAAAAGCTTTCTGAAAGAAAGCTACTTCGTGAGCATATGCTCGGAGCGTTCGCCTTTGTGAGTGAATTTCTACCCCTTGATGGCTTAGTTCAATAAGAGAAATCCATGAACAATAGCGATCGTAAGAACACTTCGCACGTTGCCTCCAACGTACATCATTAATTCAACCTATATAAGATTCACATGAGAACGTTTGAAACAGGGGATTCTGACTTAAGAGAATAACAAAGGAGTTGATCAGCATGTATAAGCAAGGAGAGAAATTCCGAAGTTGGGGAAAGGGCGTACTGTGGATCAGCGCGTTTGCACTGTTACTAGGAGCCGGCTATGTGGTGTATATCTTATTCTCGGTATTTTGGGAAAAATGAAGAGCGGCCCGCGGCCGCCAAAAGTTAAAGCTGAAAGTTAAAATAGTCTAAACAAAAGTATAATAGCCGCGATGATCCCTGTCAGGATAAGCAGATTGGAAACTTGTCTCCAAAGGCCGGGTGCGCCTTCGCGATGGAGCTTGGCAGCATTGACATCATAATTAGCCTTTGCACCGTATGGATCAGCAGAATCAGCAAAAGGTTGGTGCTGTTGATCTAACATAAGCTGGGCTCATCTCCTTCCGAATTCCCAATTCATGCAGAACTGGGATATTAAATCAATTATACTTTAAAGCTATAGAAGTTGGAATAAGGACTTGTACGCTGGGGGCAACGTGTGAAGTGTTCTTACGATCGCCGTTGTTCACGGATCTCTCTGAATAAACGAAGCATTATAAGGTAGAAATCCACTCTCAAAGGCGGACGCTAACAAACTTATGCTCCCGAAGCAGCTTTCCTCCAGAGAGCCTTCACTACAGAACAGAACACTTCACACTTATGCCTTTTGTGCGCAGCTGCAATATTTCAACTGATAAAGCTATATAAAATCTATTCAAAACGCTCTTCCTCCGTTTGAATAAAGCCTATTTGAATGTACTGGACTTCGCTTAGCAATAAGCCTTCTCCTACTCGGATTTGTTGCTGCCATCCGTGTATGCCTCCGCCAGCATATAGACGACGCATGCACCCACAGCGCTAATGATACCCGTCACCTTCACTGTTGTATCGTCTGAAGCTCCAGCAGCAGCAAGCACCGAGGTCCCCACCGCAACCACCATGGCCCAGAATTTTCGTGAAGACAGCTTCCGTTTCCAATCGATCTTCATCATGATCCCTCCTCTCTTCTGTAACTAGGACTTCTGTGTCTTGGGCTCAAGCAGGCCTAGATTATATAGCATCTGTAGAGCGACCAATTCAGGCACTCCCTTATCTGCGGAGGTTGTGATTGCACCCGACTGCTTGCCCGCAATGACAGCAGGCTCCGCCCACTTAGGGAGCGGTTCTGTGCCATACATGTTCAGTCTTCGCTCCAAGTCGGCAATTCGGGATTCCAGCAACCTGTTGTTATCCGTTTCCTTGCTTGCTGAAGGCTCTGTATGGATCTGGCAGAAACGCTGCAATTCTTTTACCGTACCGCTGAATTCATTCAGGTCCACATTTCCCGTAATGCCGGGGATCGATCCTGTATCGCTGTATTGCCAGAAGCTCCAAGTGTTCCATCCGGGGACGTCATAAGGGGCCTGATTACTGTACCTTGCTACCCACAGCGGATATCTGCCAAGCCCGGCATCGAATTGCCCGGCAAAGCTGTTGCCGGTATAGATGATCGGCATTCTGCCGGTAAGCCGTTCAATTTCAACCAAAAAACTCTTGGCAATCTCATTGATGGCCTGCTTGCTCAACCGCCCCGGATTACTCTCATAATCCATCACCGGCGGCAAATCAAACTCCACACCTGCAGTTAACAGAGCTGCATAGAAATGCTGAGCTTCCTGTCTTGCTGCACTCGGTGTGGTTGCGTCAAGAAAATGATAGGGCCCTATCAGCAGCCCCGCTGCCTTGGCGCCAGCAGCATTTATTTTGAAATTAGGGTCGACCCGGGATGTCCCCTGACTCGCCTTCATAAACACAAAGCTTTTGCCCGAAGAGCAAACCTTATCCCAATCAATGGTGCCTTGCCAGTGGGAGACATCAATACCTTGTGCATGATTACCGCTGCGATTCTGCATTTCTCTCACTCCTAATATAAAATATTCGATTTGATAGACATTGCTTGTACTTATGTCCCTGCCAGATTAATGGCTGCAAAAATAGCCGTGACCAGTGCCCCGCCCACAGCTACGATTACCGCACCGTAAAAGGTTCGCTTGAACCAGTTCTGCTCATCCTCGGCCTGATCCAGCCGATGAAGCGCAGCCTCCGCCTTGCGTCTCGCATCATCGGCTACATCCTTCACCTGCCCAAGCACATCCAACCGCTGATGCGCAGAGGCCGCCGCCTGATGCGCATCCCGCGCCGTCTCCTTGACCGCCTCCAGCGTCGCCGTCATCATCGGCACCGTCTCGAGCGTCTTTTCAATGCGGGCAAGTTGGATTTGTATTTCTACCAGAAGCTTCGGCTCCTGATCCGTTGCCTCACTCATGCCTATTCACCTCCAATCAGATGGGGAGTGAAATTGCGGTGGGAAAGAGAAAGAGAAAGCCCCCGATGGGTCGGGGGCAATAAAAAAACGACATCTCCTCAAATCATGCTTTTCGATCAATGATAACCGATAGTCAAGATCGATTAGGTAATCTGTGTTTCCAAGAATTTGACCTTCCAAAGGTTCTAGATTTTGGGGAGGTTCCATCCGGGTTCTTGAAAGCCTAATCCAATACATCCTTTCATTTCCGTTTTAATTACATAATAGGGACAATGTATGAAGGTTTGTCTCCGTAGACTCTTGGCACTGTGTAATTAATACTGTTACCAGCTATCCAGAGTTCAATCGTATCCCCAGCGTTAAAGGATAGATCTTCTGTGTATTCTTGGTATGGCCCGTCTTGTCTATCACTTGAAAACGAACGTAGCACCCCGTAAGGAGTGCCATTTTTATATATTCTGCCTGAAGCATAACCGCCGCTATAAAACGGCCTCATGGTAAATCTGATTCTATATGTTCCGGTTTTACCTACTGTTATTGATCTAACTTTCGTAAGTGGGCCGCTAGTGGCAGATTGGATCGTATCCAATCGCTGATAAAAAAGCAAGTTCTCTCCCGGACCCATTACTTGTTCAGCGTCGTATATTGCAGTTACTTTGCCGTTTCCATTGTGATACCCCGCAGGGATTGTATATGATCCATTTTGTACCATGATTGTGTTTGTAATAGCCCCCTGATTTGGCATTGTTCCAGCGACTATACCATTCTCTGTGCCAATTGTATTAGGTGCTAATACATGTTCGACGGTTGCAGTTCCATACTCACCCCCTTCACCCTGTAAGATAAAAGCCGTGCCGTTATAGCGTATTGTATAGATACTATTAGCCTTTAAATTGCCACTCGTCATCGCAAATCCGTTGGATTTAAGTACAGCCTTTGCCCCCATCCCATTTACGTTAATCGTCACTGCCCCTGTATTCTGGACGCTGTTTTTAAAGGAAATCGCCAAGCCCTCTGAATATGCTGTAGGGACTGGAGCAGGCAACACTACAACCTTTGCAGTGGCTGTCCCGGTATCCACGGCATATCTCACCCCTTGCATCGTAACATCTGCCAACTGCGCACTGACCGTTCCCACTGCCTTCTCCGACGCCGCCACATTGCTTCGTGTCCCGTTCGTCGCATCGGAAAGCGGAATTTCAATGTCCGCGATTTCCTCTTTAACCTGCCCGACCGCCGCGTCAATCTTGTCCCAGTTCTCATTCAACATCGTTTCGATATTGAACGTATCATTTCCATCTGTAGCCGGATTTTTCTTTAATAAATCCAGATTAGGCGTATGATTAGCCAAGCGAACCACCTCCTGCAAAAATATTCAATTCCACCTGTTCCAACTCGTTCAGCGTCATGACTCCATCGATATCCCGAATCAGCAAATAATTAAATTCATACTCCATCGCCATATGCGCCGGCTTGATGTCTTCCAATACGGCTTTCAAATCATCCAGATTCGGTGGAACACCGACGGTATCCACAAATTTGACCGTAAAGCTCCACCATTCCGGCTGAAAAGAAACATCCACCGCGCCGCCGTGATAGGACTCGGCAACCTGTTTCACAAGACGCCCCGTAAATTTCCCTGCGCCTCGCAGCTTCGATTCCACCATAGATCGACGTTGCTCAAGAGGCTTACTTTCTTCCACGGAAATCCCAAGCTCTTCTTCCCAATGCCGCAATCCCCAAGTTGCTGTTCGCACAAAAAATTGATCCAGCGTCTCATTCAACGCCTGATAGAGAGCATCCAGTTCTACGCCCTTCGCATGCATGTCCGCCTGAATCACTCTGGAGTGCTCATAATAACCCGGGAGATAGGACAACATTTCAAGCCCCTGCTGACTAACGGTTGCCAGCTTATTCATACGCGTTCACCATCCCCGGTACTGCCACTTGTCCCATTTCTACCGATATCACAAGCTCATCAGAGTCATTCAGTCTCAAATCTGTATAATCAACGATGCCTGGTAAGTCCAGCAACACAGCAGCCACTCTCGTCATTCGAACAGGTGAATCCGTAAAAGCAAGCCCCTGCAAATAGGCCGTCAGCCCCTCCGTAATCTGCTCCTTTACTTCTATTAAAGAAGCTCCGCCTGCCAGTGCCAGCTTCACCGAAAGATTTATCGGCAATTCCTCTGCAGCCATAACCGTCACCACGGCTCCAGCGGGCGCAGCCCCTTCGCCCTGTCCATCCTGTGTCGGATCCAGAACTTGCTGAACCGCGGTCACAAGCTCCTCGTTTGCGGCTCGCTTTTCCGTATCCAACAAATAAATGCCTACTGTTCCCGGACCTTGCCATAATGGCTGTACCTGTGCAGCCCCTACCCCCGGCACCTCTCCGGCCCATTTCATATAATGAGCTTTATTCGCACTTGTGCCCTGATTACGGACATGAGCATAGTAGCGCTCCAGTAATAGTTCATCAGTTTCAATATCTGCTCCGCCCCGAATAGGATCCAGGTTTGTCACTGTGCTAACACCTTGCACCCGCTCACCCAATACCGAAACAACTTTCTCCGGTACGTTTCCTTGTCGTCCAGCCAGTACCGCCTGAATGGAGACTTCACCGCTGCCATCCGCTCCCAAAGTAACAGCTTGCTTCGTTATATACTCAATGGAGGTTTCTGAGGTCACTTCATCGGCAGGTGTCGCAACAACCGTTCCGGCCGGAACAAGTGTCCCCGGCACCCCAGAGAACTTTACGCTCCCTGTAGCCTGCACGGCGTCCCGTCTTGTCAAGCCATGCTCGGATACACGCAAATCCAGATAAGTACCGAAGGTACTCCCGGCAAAGCCTCGCTGCAGCACCTGCTGTGCCCATCCCGCCGCCTCCGCCAACACAAATGCAACCGGAGCTTGCGCGTCCCAAATAAAAGAGCCCTCCGATTTATCGATATCCGAAGGCACTCGTTCCAGCATTCGCTGCATAATATTCTCTTCCGTCTGTTCCTGCAAAAAAGCCGGCATTTCAGCCATCAACCCACACTCCCTTCCAGCCTTAACACTTCATCGTGAACATTCGTAACCTGACAATTGAAGCTGCACTCCGCTCCCTGCCAGGAAAAATAAAAACCGTCCACATCCGCCGTACGCGGATCTAACAGCAAAGCTTCGCTCACCATTCGCTGAATTTCGCTCTCCAGGACGGCTCGGCTGTAGCCTTTTCCAATCAACTCATCCAGTTCCTGTCCATAGATCCGGGAATAGATTAGATGGCGGTAACGCGGAGTACGAATGGCTTTCTGACACCATACAACCCAGGCATCCGTACCGCTGGAAGAAGCTATTTTACGTGTAGGGGTCAAGATAAACTCCCCTTGTTCAAAATCAAACCTCCAGCTTCTGCCGAACAAAATCTCTGAACTCCCATTCTCCGCTTCAATTCCTTCATTCCTGGAATCATTCATGCTCTCGGGAAATAACGAATCAGCCACTTCTGCCCACCACCTTACAGATCACCAGTGCTTCATGGCCGCCTTCTAGCGGAGTGACCAGCACACGATCTCCCGGTTTATATTGCACGAGAAAGGAGACTTCTTCCGTCTCCGATGGCTCAAAGACAAACTGTCCCTGTCCCCGTAGCCTGCTGCCAGCGTCCTCCTCCAGCAGATCGGTACGGCCTGCGAACTCAAGCTGCGGCATGCAAAGCCGCCCCGGAAATTCGGCAGTCATATAATCATTGATCTCATGCTTAAAACGGTCCAGCTTCAGGCCTGACGAAGTGATTGTCCCCAGTTCTAAAGCGACCCCGCTGAGTCCCTCCTGTAGTTGATCCCGGGAGTTGTTCCTAAGAGCAACAACGAGGGCTGTATAGGGATCGATACTCATAGATAATACCTCCTTTTTACATCCTCAAAGGTGGCCAGCTCCAGGCTCATCCTTCCCGGATCACCAAGCTGGTGGGTTACAGATACCGCGATCAGCGCCATTCCATTCAGAATTACTTTATCCCCAGCCCGCAAGGTATTCAGATCAGGGCAAGTTACACTATAGGTTGTGCCGACTCCTCTAAGCTTCGACTGTGCCAACCTTTTTGCAGCACTTGCTGTCTTCACATCATCTTCCTGCACAATGATCTGAAGAACACCGTATTCCGCAGTTTGTCCATCAGCGATAGCAAGAACCTTGGCAGGAGCTTCCCCGCTACTGCTCTCTGTTCCAAGCACCTTTACGCGAGTTGCCGCTTCCTCCAGGGTTCGATTCTGGGTAATCTCTTCGATCGCCTCTAATTTCCAGACGGGCTCATTCCCTGCAATTTTCACCAAGCTCAATCCTGCAGCAGTCATCCGAGGAACATATAATTCTCCGCCCCCCTTGGTTGTCTCCTTCAGATCAGCTTGAATCATGCTGTAAATCGTTTGCGGGCGGTACATCGCCCTTTTCAAGCTGATTTTCGTATCCGGAACTTCTGCCAGCTTGATCCCCCAATTTGAAGCATGCTTACGCAGACGTTGTGCAGCCGTGGTGTTAGCTGCAAATAAACATTCATCCTCCGATTTGGCCAAATAAATAGTTCGGTCATACACGGTGATGGATATATGCTTGGCTGTGCTGGCCATACTGCTCGTTTCCCACACTACACCCGGATTCAGTAACGGAGCCTTTGATCCAACGCTTCCATATGGAATACCGCTGATTCGAATTTCGTCACCTGGCGCGATCACCGGGAAGTCTGGAGTAACTACCAGATTGATCGTAGCCATATATGCGATTTGATCGAGTGAATCGACCAGGCTTATATTTTCTACCAGTGAGCTTAAGTCATATTTGTTCTGTAAAATAACGCTGTAGCTCATGAAGGCAACACCAGCTTCTGGCCTGGCTTTATCTTGTTGGGATCGCTGCCGATTGTCCCTTTATTCAGACTATAAATTTGCTGCCATTCCGCGCTGCTCCCCAGCTCTAGCTTGGCGACCTTGGACAAGGAGTCTCCTGATTTTACGGTATAGGTCTTGGCCTTCGGCTTGGTATCGGTACGTGAGCTATCTGCAGATGAAGCACCAGAGCCAGCAGAGTTAAGGGTATGCACCTTCATGTCTCGCCACGTACGTGCAGTCACATCATAATAAACATCTCCAGGCTCGCCGCCGCGAAATGTGGAATGATGCGCAGACAGCATGACCAATACATTCACAGCTGTATCTGTAATAATTAAACGAACCGGTTTTTTATCGTTCATCATGCGGGTAAGCCGGTTCATCGCTTCCTGCGGATCGGGCAGATTGCTGTAGTTACAATATCCGGAATCATAAGCCACCGGAAAAAAAGAAGAGAAGGTGATTTCCTTCACCCTCTCTCCAGCTGGAAGATCAAATTCTCCCAGGGACAATATCGACATGGTCTCTAGCGCCTTATCGCGACTAATCCTAATCTCCTCGGGATTAACCGGAAGATGGAAATCAACACCATTCCCATCTACAAAATGGATTTCCATGGTTCCTCCCTCCTTTTATTGAACATTTTGCATCGCAAGCCGGACCTCATTAGCAATCATTCGGGCTGAGACGTTAGCGACCAGATCATAATTGATCTCTTCCCTTTGAACCGTCAAGTTTACAGTTCCCGGGGAGAGATTAACCTGAACAGAAGTCTCAGATTTTTGCGGAACAGCATTGTTATTAAATGAGAAACCGCCATTCTTCGTTGCTTCATTCTGATTTGAAGAGTAATATGGTTTCCACCACTCAAGATCAAAGGGATTAACAAGATCAAGTGGTCTTGGAATGCCGATATCGGGTTTAATATCAATTTTGGGAGTAGAGTATAGCCCAAGCGGCTTTTCTTTCAGCATCTCCTCTGCATGATAATCTGGATACCAGCCGCCTAATCGCTCACCAGCATATTTTGATTTTTTCCTTTCTTCGTCGGACATCATAGAAGTATCATAAAACCAACCCGCAATCTCTTCTCCTCCATATCCACCTAATACCGCAGCTGGGACTCCGACAAGTGGACCACCTATCATGGTGCCGAGAGCACCCAATAAATTAGATCCAATCACATTCCCCCAAGCTTCATAATAGGGCTTACCTGGTTCAGCAGCTAGAATTGTAACTAAGTCGATAATGAACCCGGTTTTCAATAAACCTAAAGCCTTCTTTGCTGATGGAGGTATGTTTAAGCCACTAACATATCCTGCGAGTTTGTTGTCTAGAATATCTGTTGATATCTTTTCGCCGCCTTCAAGAACATTGTCCACTGCAAACTGTCGAATCCACTCTGCGGTCCCAGAATAATCCTTGAACGAGCCACCACTTCCAGAGAATGTTCTCATAGGTTCACTACCTATTCCTCTACCATCAAACAAATGAATTGAAAGCATTTCCCCCACTGCTTGCAAAAAAGCATTGCGAAATTGTTCTCCGGCAATCCTGCCTGCTTCCTCAAACACCGTTTCATTCTTAGGCACAAGCAGGCTTTCGAATGGAGAAATTGGCAGCAGAATAGATTGGTTCGGATCTCCGTTGATTCCCAATGAGTTCATCATACTCTCGCGAATTCCATTGCCCAGGCTTTCACCCAGCTTTGTTGACATTTGCACGAGTCTTTGCTGTCCTTCACCATCTATCCAGCGAAAAAACGTATCCCCAACCACCTCATCCCACTTCACCCCCTCAACCGATAATCGCCATGGATTAGCGGTCAAGCTCAGCATCGACGCGCGAATCTGTTCGACACCCGCGGTTACCTGATCGATTAAAGTGACGGTTGGGTAGACCCTCGTTCGGTTCAACCGCATCAGACTGCGCTCGATCCGATCCAGGGCCATGGTTGCCCGACGCTCCAGCAGAATGAATGGCACTACACTTATCCTGCCGAGTGCGGCGGCGCGGCGTTGGGTTTGTTCGAGCAGCTTGTCCAGTCTTCCCATGGCCTCCTCAGCCAGCTCAATGGCCGAAATGTCCACTTCAATTTTAAGTTGCTTCTCTTCATTGCTTGCCATGTTCCACCTCCCTATTGCACAAGATCAGCCTGCATAAGCAGGGAGAGAGCAGCTTTTAAGCTTTCAACTCAAGCTCTCTCTCCGCAAAGGCTCGAAGCAGCAGGCGTTCCCCTTTGGGCAGCGACCAAAATACTCCGGGACGCAAGCTGTGCCGTGTCCACAAATGATACAGCAATGCCGTTACGCCGCCGGAGTTGATCAGTTTTTTACATCATCGATATCGACGCCAAAGCCGGATATTTCCAGGACCTTATCGCCAACCGCGTCCAGTTCTCCGGCAAGCAGCAGCCGGCGTACAGCCTCTTCTCCCCCGGAAAGCTTCAGTCGGCTTACGAGACGGGTATCATCCCAACCGCTCAGCAGGGCCACCTTCTCGCCTTCGCTCAGCTTCTTAACAACCTCCAGCTTCGAGGTTGCTTCCTTAATCAATGCGGCATTGAATAGCTCGCTGTCCACCTTTTCCGACGTCTGTCCCTTCGTGGTCTTGCGAATCGTGCAGCGTTCACGGATCAAGTCTACTTTACTGGAGGTCAGCCCTTGCAGTGTGACCCGCAGACCAAGACGCCCAATAAAAACGGCCTCTTCCGGCAGATTCGTCGCCGTCTCGAAGAGACCGTCCAATATATCCTGTTCACTCCATGTTTCCTTGCTCATTCTATTCATCCTCCCTGACAAATCTAAGATACATTCATTGCTTTCGTTCCTTAACTCCAATTAAGGCCCAGTGACAGGGTCAAGCAGCTCATACGATTCGAAGGTGAACGGCGTCTCCTCCGTAACCTCCTCGCCTGCGGTCCAATTGGCCAGCTGGATTTTATCCGCCAGACAGCCGTTCAGTTGGATGCGTTCAAAGCCATAGGCCTCCGGATCATCCAGCTTATGAATAATCGAGAATTTTTGAAAGCCCCGAGAGATCATATCCGAAGTTACTTTGTACCCGCTCATCGTACCGGTTCCCTTTTTGCGTCCCAGCTTAAATACGGTATACTCTGTACCAACCAGATTCATCTCCCGCTTGTCCATTTCCACACTGGCCTCAAGATGATTCAGATTAGATTGCCATACCCCGTCGATAAAAATCTGGCCGAATGTCCCCATCATAATGCGGCTCGGATCAATATATTGTGACATGCTTAATTCCTCCTTGAAAGTTTATTGTTAGTGAAATTTACTGCACATAGAAGGTCCCGAAAATTTGTTCCATGACATCAGTGTCGTCCGCTGTCCATACCAAATACACCTGGTCATCTTCAGGTTCAAATTGCGAAGCTGTGCCGTAAAATCTTGGATCCAGCGCTACGTCGTAGCCGGTAGATTCAATGATATTTTCCAGCGCCAATGCCTGCAAATATTGCTTGCCTGCACTAATCAGCGCCAATCTTCCTTCCTCGGTGTTGTTCACCTTACCAATATAGTTATCCTCGGCTGTCCGCTGAAGATCAGCGTTAATCTGGTCAATCACCCGGATCTTGCGAATTTTCTTCCAGCCTTTGTTCTGGTCCTCACGCAAAGTGACCAAGCTGTTCACCCCGCGAAGCACCTTAACGCGTCTACCATCATGAACCAGCAAAAGAACACCGCCCTGCACCCCAGCTTCCTGCTCGGAACGCGTCCAGCGACGGGTCACATCTTCAAATGGCGATACTGCGTAAGTAGCTGATTCCTTCAAAGATTGCCCGGCAATCAAGCCTGCTACCCACGCCGCAACCTGTGCAGAGGAATAGCTTCGGCCGTTCAGCTTAGCTCCGCTGCCCACATGGATGACTCCTTCGTAATCAATGGAAGCACTCCGTTGAACAGCCTGTTCAACCGCATTGTCGGCTGTATCCGAAGCTGTGCTTCCTCCAAGTGCAAGCAGAATCCCCTTCCCTTCCTCGCGGACCCGCTTGAGCCATGCTACTAGGCTTGTATGCAGGGCAGGATCACTCACACCATCGAGCGTTAGCACATGAAAATCCCTTGTCTCAAATTGAAGCGTCGCAGCCATATAATCAGCATGGGTAATGCCGGAAATTCCGCTCAAACCGCCGGAGAAAATCTCGCCTGTGACGTCATCAACGACTCCATCCGCCAGCTTTTCAGCAACAATCCACTTATTGCCGGCATCCTGATTGATCGCCTTCACCGCTTGCTCGGCTTCTCCATCTCCCAATGAAATCGTCCGAAGCAGCGTGCCTCCTTCATACAGCTTCAACTCCTTGATGCCTGTCATCAGGGAATTCGGTTGAATCGATACGGTAAAACGATTGCCGCGTTCTCCCGGATATTTGGCGGAGAGCCGTACACTGTCTACAGGCAAAGTCTCTTTATTCTTCAAAGCAAGCTGAGCTGGAGCAGCTGTGCTGTCAGCCATCCGATAAGCAAGCAGCTTGTTCGGCCCTCCAAGCAATGCCAGATACAGCGTGGTAAATGCTGTTGCTCCTCCAGTCTCGTCCTCCGTAAACAGCTCCCGAATTGCCGTTTCACTGGTAACCTCTACAAACTCCCCGACGGGGCCCCAGTGCGCTTTGACCGGTGCGACAACAACTCCCCGAGCTCCCGGCTGAATTGCTGCTCCCGCTGCACCTACAAAATTCATATACAAACCGGGAAGTACCGGTTGATTCGTTAAACTCCAAGTTCCTCCTGCCATTAGTTGCACCTTCCTTATCTATTCGTTTTTCGTTACATGGTGAACCTCTCTCATAAGCGGAGCAGCTGCTTCCGGAGAAGCCGCAGGCTCATTTCTTGTCAGGGTTACACTCAGTACGCCCGGATCTGATAAAGCGTACCCGTCATTAGCGGATGCCGGATTCACCCGGACATCGCTCACCGCCGCATATTTTCTGATCGCTGGATCCAGAGCCAACTTGGCCGTAGAGGCCAGATGCTCGCTCAGCTTCAACAAACAATAGCCCTCTTCTTCCTTGTCCTCTGCCAAAATAAAGGCGTCAAACCGCTTCGCGCATCGGTAACCGGCTCGTCCAATCGGAGTCAAGCTCATCTCTGAGGCGCGCCACAGTATACATGGGCTCTCAGGCTTGATCGGCCAGTCGCTTCCATACACCTTCCAATGTTCACCAAGAAGATCAGCGCTCCACTTCATCAGCGGCTCCAGCCAAGGGTCGCGGGTCCCTTTCCCTGCTTCACCTAATGGTCTGGGGGAAATGGCTGCCAACGATAAGGTTCTGATTCGTACAGAAAGTTCGCTGTCGATTTTGTCTTCCATTGAGGCCTCCTGAATCAGGGTCATCCAGACCCCCTGCCCGGACTGAAGCAGCGCCTGATCCAGAACCAAAGCTGCCTTGTCCGTGATTTGATCCAGTTCCTGCTCCTCTGCCGCAGAGCGCTTAACCCAAAGCTCAAGCGTACTCTCTTCCCGCCAGCCCTTCCAATTGCTTGATGAGGGAGGCTTTCGGATAATGACCGCTATGGGTCCTTCCACAAGCGAATCCAGCGGAAACGCCCCAATAAATATCTGCTCAATTTCAGGAACGCTTCCCAGCAACCTGTCCCGAATATGCAATAAAGATGAATCAGTTATAACCGTTCACCTCCTCTACTTGCGGTGATTCCCTTACAGCAATACATCTTGGCAGGCTGCAAAATTGACTGCTCCCCTCGAAGCGCCCCCAGACGCAGCCTTTGCAGGATGCAGGCTGGCTCCAATCGGGTTCACTCTGCCAAAAGCGCCTTTCCTCTGGCGGATTCTTGTTATTTCTTCTCACTGCTCCTCGCGCTCCCTCCATAAAGAAAGACCGCTGATAGTTCAGCGGCCCTTCCTTTGATCCGGGTAATCGGTATATGAAGCTGGGTGTCCATCCGACTTCCACAATATCAATTTAACACGAAGAAAATGCCCTGCATGGACAAGTCTGGGACAATCGAAGGTCAAAAATAGGAACATACGTTCCCGCTTAGAACGAAAAACGTACATCTGGCTAAAATAAAAAAACCGGCATATGAGCCGGTCAGGACAATCAATCTCTGGGTAGAATCTGCCTCTATTCTTGGTCTGTCTCTATTCTTGATTTGCCTTTATTCCTTCTCTTCATCCTTCAGATAGACCTCCAGATTCATAGCCACCGCAAGCAGCTTAATCGCCTCGGCCTTAATTCTGCGATACGTCCGGTCACTGATCCCCATTTCTCCGCAGCTGATGAAGTCATACTCTCCTTCGGGATCAAAGTAGCTCCGTTCAATCACCTCCCGCTGCATCTTGTTGAGCGACTCCAAGGCTTTATCCAGAAGCTCGGACTTCTTCCGCAACTCCATTTCCCGATCCGCATTCCCCACAGCAGCCTGCTCGGCAGGCCGACCCACAGCATAGGTGGCTCCATGGAATCTTGGCTCATAGCTGAATGTTAAAGCGGCTTCTCTTCGAATCAGTCCGAATTGACGGAACTGACGGATTTCTTCGAGACGTTCCTCTACCGCGGCCCGGGTAGCAGGGATATCAATCGGCAATCCATGGAAAACCATGGTCATATGGTAGCTGCGTTTTCTGCTCATCGCTAACCCTCCTGATTATCGTTCATCGATCTAGTTACCATTTTGGTAATAAAAAATTACCGTATTGGTATTTTTCTTCATTCTATGTTACCATTTTGGTAATGTCAACTCCTGATTAACCTAAAATAAGGAAAATACATTTACCAATTTGGTAATCCAGTGATATAATCATCTAAATTAGAAATGAGGAGATTGTATGACCAATCTGGGGGAACGCATTAAGCTGAGAAGAGAACAACTGAATACGACACAGAAGGAACTGGCAGCCAAGGCCGCCCTGACCATAGTTCAGCTTTCCCGATACGAGACGGGGGACCGCAAGCCCGATCCCGAAGCGTTAAGAGCCATTGCCGACGCGCTGGATACAAGTGCGGATTATTTACTGGGGCGAACTGAAGAACCCTTAAACGCGGCAAACAAGGCCGAAATGAATCTGTCTTTTTACGGAGGTCCGGACGGCTACACGGCTGATGAAATTGCGATGATGGAGGCAGCGCTCAAAGCCTATCGCGAGCAAAAGAAAAAAATCCTGGCCCAAGACCAGGAACAAAATTAGAGGAATTCACGTCTATATGTCGAATACTTATTTTTAAGGCAATAAGAAGTGATGCCTGAAAGGCCCTTTCGATCAGGGCTATTCTTTTACGCTTTTCTCCGAACATACATTCTCTTTTGGTGGTGATATCATGTTGTACTCCTATTATCAGGAGACAGAGCTTGAACAGTGGATTTCCGCAAAATATCTGGAGCACGGAATTGTCAGCTTGGCAGAGCATGATATTGAGCACATTGCCCGAGCATTTGACATAGAACTGGTTTATGAGGATTGTCCCTCTTTTTCCGATAATGAAGACCGGGTTATTTTTCTGAATAAGCATGCGGATGACCTGACGGCAAGAGTCGTCTTCTTTCATGAGCTCTGCCATGTGCTTCGGCATACAGGCGATCAGCGGTCTATGCCGGCCTTATTCCGAAGTGCTCAAGAGACCGAAGCCGATCAATTCGTCCTGTATGCAGCAGTGCCGTTCTATATGTTTGCCAAGCTGAATCTGCCTGACCAGCGGCCGGAGGCCATTCCTTTTCTGGCTGAGCATTTCCGCATCCCTTATCATCTGGCCGAACAACGCCTGGACCAGGTTCAGCGCCGCGTATTGCATGGAAGCCTGATGGCAGCCGCAAGAGAAGCAGACCGAAGACGCCAGTTGGTAGCTCCTCAGGGCTGGTCTTATGAGACCCGCAAAGTAATGGAGCAGCTAGAACGGCAGGTTGCCGGACTCAGGAGGAACAGCTAGGATGCGTATGGCGCTCTACTGCGATTTTGTGACGGACGAGACTCGGCCTCTTCAGCTCATTCTGCGAGCAGATTACGATTCCGGAGGCTTTGATTGGTCCAACATATTGTATTTACCGCTTTCCGGTCCATTTGAACGATTCGAGCCTGAGGAATTCGAGGATCAGCTTGGTGTATCCGTGCTTCTTGAAGATCTCCTAGTGCCTAAAGAGCACCGGACTGCCTCTGAAGACAAGGGAACAGACGGAATTGCCCTGCTCCCGAACAAGCTGGGAATCGACCTCCCTCGAATGAATAGCCGCCATCCTGGTGCAGAGATTACGCTGCTCGTTATTCAAATTCCGGATGCGGAGGAAGTGTTGGGTTACGGCTGGAGGACCTGGCTGCACCTTTGATTCCATGACAAAAGGACGCAGTTCCTGGTTACATACGGGAAGCTGCGTCCACCTGTTTACCACAAGCTCTGCTCACCCTGCTCCTCCAGCCAAAGCATGGAGGTTACACCGTAGGGATGTACCTAAAATAACGATAGTCCGCGAAACTGCCGCCAAACTGATCCATATCATGGGCCGCAATACCGATGAAATTACCGGTAAACCCGCCGGACAGAAAACCAATATGTCGAGGAGCGCCCAATGGGCTCCACCCGGCATCCGAATTCATTCGATAATAAAATTGCCCGTTCACGCCACTTACATCGACTGCCAATTGAACTGACGAGCTTTGCTCTGCATCAATCACTACAGGCTCCAGTTCAAATTCATTCCGTTCGCAGCGCATGAGCCGAATGACTCTTCCGCGGCCTTCTTCATGCGTCAGATAAGCATACCAATAGCTTTCCTCGTTCAAATAGAGCACCAGTCCTGCCATCTGCATATAGAAATCCGGCGTATATTCCAGCTCTGTCTCCGCTCGGAAGGAATGATCCGTCTGACGGATCGCCAACAGATGATGACGGAACAAGCTCTGGATCGATTCCCCCGCATGAAGGCGCAGATAGCCCTTCCGCTTGGACAGTGAGCACCAGCTCTCGTCGGCCATGATCCGCAGCGTGTTCCAGTTTTTCTTGAGAGCTTGGCCTGAAAAGTCGTCCTCAAAATCATTCCCCGACACCGTTGCGGGGCTTGAAGCGGCACCATTGGGTATGGGTACCTGCAGCTGAGGAGCGTTCCCGCCAGAGGTCAGACGCAACCAGCCCTGTTCATCCCAATAGACCTGCTGCAGGGCAGTTTCTCGTCCTAAAATGGCATAGTGTCCTTCAACAGGACGCGTACACAAATGCGCCATATACCATTCCCCCTCGGAAGTCTGGACCAGGCTGCCATGGCCGGCACATTGCAGAGGCCATTCGGGATTCTCTTTGGAAGAAAGCATCGGATTCAGCGGATCTACCTCATAAGGACCAAGCAATGCCCGGGAACGCGCTGCCGTCACGGCATGACCGGTCCCGGTTCCGCCTTCCGCAGTAATCAAATAGTAATAGCCATTCCATTTATATATATGAGGGGCCTCTGTCTTCTTTAATGGAGTGCAATCGAACAGCTTATGCGGCCTGCCGATCAATTTGCCCTCCTCAGGACTGTATTCCTGAATCACAATGCCGCATGATTTATTGTTCTCGGTCATCCGGTAATCCCACAGGCAGTTCAGGAGCCACTTTCGTCCATCATCATCGTGATACAGTGAAGGATCGAACCCGCTGCTGTTCAGATAAACCGGCTCTGACCAGGGACCATGGATCGACCGCGAGGTGATCAGATAATTATGGCTGTCTTTAAAAGGAACCTTAGTGCTTTTTACATCCGTATACATCAGATAGAACAAGCCGTCATGATAACTTAACTGCGGAGCCCAAATACTGCAATTCTTCGGGTTGCCTCTCAAATCCACCTGATGCGTTAAAATATCGGTACAATACTCCCAATCGGCCAGATTGATTGAGCTGTATACTCTCACCCCTGGCAGCCATTCAAAGGAGGAAACTGCGATATAATACACATCCTCAACTCTCACGATACAAGGATCCGGGTTAAATCCCGGCAGGATCGGATTCTGAATCATACCTGTTTGCCTGTTCATACTTTCCCCTCTCCTCCCGCAGTTCCTGCCGAATTTTGCACGGATGGCGGAATATCAACCTGTTCCAATAGCCGCTCGGCTTGCTTCGTATTCCTGGACTCGCAATGCTCCACAACTACCTGTTCTCCATTCTCCACATAAAAAGCCGGGCCTTCGTGATTTTCAATGGTTACATGATGGAAGCGAATATGCCTTACATTGCCGAGATAGAAGCCGCGGTTATTCATCTCGCCAATTCCCGCCATCATTGCCGGGATTCCTGGCACCGCATGCTCAGCCATTGAAATGTCGATGTGGTCAAAGGTGATCTCGGAAATATACTGCTCAGCCAAACCATACAGGAACCCGGCAGCGGCATGAACATTTCGAGCCGTAATATTCGAAAAGTGGATACGACGGAAGCAAGGGGTTTCTTCTGTCACAGGATAAGGATTTTTATCCCATACATACTTGTCTTTACCGCGCGGCCCGCAGAAATAATAGAGCTTCAGAATAAAGGGACAAATGACGTCCTCCATCACGATATTGCTGATGCGGATATCCTCCACGATTCCTCCGCGACCGCGCCTGGATTTCAACCGGATGCCACGGTCTGTATGCTGAAATACGCAATTGCTGATCGTGACATTCCTGATGCTTCCGCTCATCTCGCTGCCCAGCACGATACCTCCATGACCATGTACCATCGTGCAATTCGTGATCGTAATATTCTCGCAGGGAACCCGTTCCTCCGTATCCTCGGTTCCGGCCTTGATCGCAATGCAATCGTCTCCGACATCGATATGGCAATTACTGATCCGAACCTCCCGGCAAGATTCCGGGTTAATCCCATCGGTATTCGGTGAATCAGCAGGGTTATGGATCGTCAAATGATCGATAGTTACATCCGAGCAGCGAATGGGATTTACGGTCCAGCTAGGCGAATCCACCAGCTTCAAATCCCGCAGGGCGACCCGCTTGCAACCATCAAAGCTGATCAGCTTCGGACGAGGATATTCCAACTCTGAGGACGGGTCTCTATGTTTGTCCCACCAGGGTTGACCATTTCCGTTCAGGATTCCTCTTCCCGTAACCGCGATATTTTCCAGATTCAACCCGAAGATGCAAGACGCATGCACTTGCCGCAGCACGCCCTCCCACCGGGAGCTCACAACCGGATAATGCTCCGGATTTGTACTGAAGGTTAAGATTGCCCCCGGGCTTAAATGAAGCTCAATATGACTTCGCATGAGAATTGCGCCGGTTAAATACGTCCCCGCCGGCACATACACCCTTCCTCCACCAGCATCGGACGCCGCATCAATAGCTGCTTGAATCGCACGGGTCGATAAAGTAGCCCCATCCGCGATTGCTCCATAATCCGTGATCGTAAACACGCTCAATGCTCTCTGCCTCCTATCCCGCTAGAACTCTCTGTCCGTCTATAATTGAAGCCCTTCATATTCAGCGCAAGCCTGAATAAATGCGCCTACTCCTTTAAAATCATTTGTAATTATCGGCTCGCTGATATAGTAAGCATAGGTGCCGTCACGCCGATCCGAGCCGCCAAGGCCCGCCACCTGACAGTTCTTATTGAGATTCACCCAGCCTTCCTTCGTCTCAAGCACAAATTCCGCGATCAAGCCTTCAAAGGCCTTGTCTACAGTGCTCCTCCATGTCTCCCGGTCAAGCACTCCAAGCCTAATGCCTTTAGCAAGCGCATATACGATCATGCTGGAAGCCGACGCCTCCAAATAGTTGCCTTTACGTCCGCCCAAATTGACGACCTGATACCATACGCCGCTTGCCTGATCCTGATAATTCCTCAGGGCGTTCAATACATCCCGGAATATCCGCAACAACTCGTTGTAATCGCGATGATCCTTCGGCAGCAATTCCAGCACATCCGCCAAGGCCATGACAAACCAACCCAGGGAACGGCCCCAGAAATTCGGAGATAATCCGGTAGCAGGATCACACCAAGGCTGAATCTTCTTCTCGTCCCAGGCATGATAGAGAAGACCTGTCTTGGCATCCCGCGTATGCTTCTCGCACAGTATAAATTGCTTCGTTACATCCTCCAGCCCGTTCCCGTCCTCAAACGTCAATAAATACTCCAGATAGAACGGAGCTCCCATATACAAGCCATCCAGCCATATTTGATAAGGATAAACTTGCTTATGCCAGAATGCCCCTTCAGAGGTTCGAGGATGGGAAGCAAGCTGTTCTCTCAGCAGAGCTGCTGCTTTTCGGTATTTCTCCAAGCCTGTCTCCTTGTAGAGCAAGAACAACAGCTTGCCGTTATTGATATGATCGATATTGTATTCATCCTGCCGATAACCCCTGATGCTTCCCTCTTCCTCGATAAAATGATCCATCTGCTCTCGAATGTACTGAAAATACGTGCTTTCCCCCGTCTTCTTCCACATCAGTGCGAAGCCCTTCAATATGACGCCATAATCATAGGACCACTTGCTGTCATAACCGTTCTCATACAATTTCGGTGTTCGTTCCATGATCGATCTGACGGTTTTATTCGCCCAATTCATTGATACTGCAGCCTCCTGTCAAAGAATGACGGTCCTTACCATAGATCATGGAAGGACCCCATTCGATTTATAGAATCGAATTATATAGGTTGAACTAATAAGCTTTACGTTCAGAGGGCAACGTGTGGAGTGTTCTTACGATCGCTGTTGTTCGCGGATTTCTCTGATTGAACTTAAACATTATAAGGTAGAAATCCACTCGCAAGGGCGAACGCTTACGCTTCTTCAGCACACTCCACACTTATGCCCTTTCTACGTATATTTTTAGTTCAAGCTATATAGCTTCCTTGTAAGCAGCTTCATACTCGCTGATGATCTTGCTGCCGCCTGATTTCTTCCATTTCTCGACCTCAGCCTTGAAGCCCTCCAGATCGATGGAGCCAAGAATGTACTTGTAGGTAGCATCCGTAATAATCTTTTGAAGCTCCGAGCCCATCATCGTAAATGTTTCCGATTCCAGGGAATAGGCCGGATTGTAGACCGCATATTTCTCGTTTTCCAGAATCAGTCTGGAGGATTCCACTCTCAGCGGATCCGCCTCATGAATGCTGTACCCAGGCTCTTTCGGACGAGAAGCAGCATAGGGTTGAACCTCTTGCTCCCATTTTTCCTGATCAATGATCGTCACCGCCCCGTCCTGATCCAGCGAATAATGCACGCCTTCAACGCCATAAGTCATGAGGGTGAAAATATCCTCTTCCATCAGATCATTAACAAATTTCAGCAGCCGCTTTAATTCCGCTTCATCCTTCACCTCGGATTTCGGGAAGGCCATTAACCCTCCGATTCCGCCGGCACCAGCCCAGATTGCCCGGTCGCTCTCATTGCCGGTCGAAGTGATATCGTTAATCATCGTTAACTCCATCATGTCTTGAATTCCCTTGGCCCCGTTCAGCAGATTCTTGCTATCGAACAAAGCGCCGACATAAATCCCTGCTTTGCCTTGATTGAACCCTTCTTGCTGATCCTTCTTTGCAGTGACCGCGAAATCCTGATTGATATAGCCGTTGTCATACAGCTCCTTCATGTAATCCATCGTCTTGACATAGCCTTCCGTCTCGAACTCCGGCGTAAAGGTGCCGTCTTCATTCAGTTGCCATACGTTTGGCGTTCCGAAATAGGAGCCCACCGTTTTGAATACACCATAGATCAAATCGTTCCGGTCAATAAAGCCATAGGTATCGTTCTTCCCATTTCCGTCCGGATCCTGCTCCTTGAACGCTTTGGCTACAGCCATCAGTTCATCGGTTGTTTTAGGAACCTCAAGGCCCAAATTGTCCAGCCAATCTTGCCGGATGATGACGCCGTTACGCGCTACGTCCTTAAGAAAAGGAACGCCGTACAGCTTGCCGCCAATGGATGCTGCCTGAAGCTTCTCCTCGGATATCGCCGCCAAGTTAGGGAACTCGCTCAGATAAGGTCCTACTTCCCAGAACATGCCCGCTTTCAAGGCATTACGTACAGACGCGTTATCAAGGATAGTCAGTGTTACAATGTCAGCCAGGGAATTGGAAGCAAGCGCTGTATTGATCCGCTCTTCCTTGCTGGCATCAGGAATCCAGGAAAACTTGAGCTTGGTATTCGTCTTTTCCTCAATAAGCTTCTGAAGGTCGCCCGTTGGCGTAGATGCCGTATGCAGCAGGTTCATCCAGGTAATATTAGCCGGCTCTTCCGCGGCAGGTTCTCCATTGGTTCCCTGCGTTTGGGTGGTATTGTCTTTAGTAGCACTGTTCCCGCTGGAATTGGAACCACAAGCGGAAAGTAATAGAAGAAAAACCAACATAACGATGCTAAGCTGCTTCCCATTCAATTTCATCACTTTTCTACCCCTTTTTAATTTGAATTCAAGTTGAACTAGTAGACGCCTTCTTCTCCGAGCTTTTTGGCCAGCTTATTGGAGAGCATGACCAGAATCAAGCCGACCAGCCCTTTAAACAGTCCGACCGTCGTACTGAAGCTCAATTGTCCATTTTTCAGACCGGCTGTATAAATGTAAGTATCGAAGATTTCCGCTACCTCACGGTTCATGGAGTTAAGCAGCAAATACATATGCTCAAAGCCCAAATCCAGAGTGCTGCCGATTTTCAGAATCAGCAGAGTAATGATAACGGGGCGAATGGCCGGCAACGTAATATGCCAGGTTTTTCTCCAGCGGCCGCCTCCGTCGATTTCAACGGCTTCATACAACTGGGGATCGACGACCGTAATTGCCGCCAGAAAAATGATCGTTGACCAGCCCAGCTCCTTCCAGATGATTTGTCCGATATACATCGTCCTCAGCCATTCGGGTGCGGTTAGGAAGCTGATCTTATTGAAGCCAAGCGAAGCCAGCATTTCATTTACAACCCCGCCATCCATATTCAGAAATACATATGTGATCGATACGATAATGACCCAGGACATAAAGTGCGGAAGATACATCATGGTTTGCACCGCATTTTTAAACCACTTGCTCTGAACTTCATTCAGCATCAATGCCAGAATAATCGGTAATGGAAAGAAGAAGACAATGTTCATGGCGAAAAGAATTAATGTATTCTTTAACAGCATTAGAAAGGTGGGTTCCGTAAATAACCTGATGAAATGCTTGAGTCCTACCCATGGGCTTCCCGTGATCCCGAGAAACGGCTGATAATCCTGAAAAGCAATGATCAGTCCTCCCATCGGCAGATATTTAAATACAATGAAATACACGAGCCCGGGAAAAATCATGAGATACAAAAGCTTGTTCCGTATCAAGCCTTTAATAACCGGAGAAGACCGCGGTTTGAGTCCGGGATCCAACCTCATTGATGCGGTACTTGATGCTTTCACTTGATAACCTCCTTGAGCATTCTTGTTTACGTCCCCTAGCGTAATTGAAGGAGGGCATTCCGTATATAATCCTCAGATGATAGCGATTTCAAAACCGCATAGGATAAGGATTTTCGGGATTTTCACCTTATGCGGTGATTATGAACTAAGCTGAGGAGCATGCTCATTTGGGAGGCCATTTTCAACGTTTCCAAAGACCTGCTTCAAGGATTATATACGGAATCCTTCTTTCATTGTTAAGGTGAAATTGTTAATCGACTAACAAGGAGGATAATCAAGTGGCACAAAGTCTGCACAAGAAACATTCCATCGGTGACCGTATTTTTTCTGTTGTCAATAACACGCTGCTAGCTCTGTTAGCTATAGCCTGTCTATTGCCCTTCGTTAATGTCATCGCCAGTTCATTTGCTTCAACCCGGGAGATTATCGAGAAGCGGTTCGTATTGTTTCCAACCACCTTTTCCCTGGATGCTTACAAGTATATTCTGTCCACGCCGACCATCTTTCGGGGCCTCGGAGTCTCCATTGGGGTGACCGTAGTGGGAACCCTGCTCAGCATGGCGCTCACCGCTGCTATGGCCTATGGACTGTCCCGTAGATATTTATATGGAAGGAACCCGATCAATTTTATTATCGTCTTCTCCATGCTGTTCAGCGGGGGGATGATTCCAACCTTCCTGGTGGTAAAAGGAGTTCACCTGATCGACTCCTATTGGTCCATGATTATTCCAAGCGCAATTAACGCCTTTAACCTGATCATCATGCGCAACTTCTTTCAGGCTCTGCCCGACAGTCTGGAGGAGTCCGCCAAAATTGATGGAAGCAACGACCTCGGCGTTTTCTTCAAAATCATGCTGCCGCTGTCGCTCCCTTCGATTGCAACCATCTCGCTCTTCTATGGGGTAGCTTACTGGAATACGTATATGAGTGCGATTCTCTATCTCAACGATTCTTTCAAATGGCCGATTCAGGTACTCCTCCGGCAGATCGTTATCGTATCCAGCGGGATGCAAGGAGATAGCAGTGTCGTAGACATCATCCCGCCCGCTCAGGGAATTAAAATGGCCGTGATTGTCGTGGCTACACTTCCGATGCTGATTGCTTATCCGTTTGTACAGCGCCACTTCGTTAAAGGGGCTATGCTCGGATCGGTGAAGGGCTAGGTCTGCAGTGCCTGCTCCATTAGAGTGGTGTAAAAGAAGCCTCCAATGCTGGAGGCTTCTTTGCTCTTTGGTTAAACGGCTTGCCTCGACTTGCGATACTCGCCGGGAGTCACATGCTCTTTCTTGCGGAAGGAGCGGATAAAGTTTTGCGGCTTATGATACTGCAGTCTCTCCGCGATCTCGCGAATCGTCATATCCGTCTCGACCAGCCACTTTTTCGCCATTTCCAAACGGTAGTTCATTAAGTAATCGCTGAAGGTCGTACCGAATTCTTTCTTGAAGATATTGCTTAGATAGTTGGGATTATAGTGAAGCCGTTCTCCGATTTGCTCCAGGGTCAGCTCCTGATCATACTCCGATCTCACAATGACCGCAATCTGTTCGGACAGGCTGCGGAATTGCTTGTTCGTCTTATCCTTCATACTCCGGACCATGGGAAAAATAATCTCCTCCACAAGCATGCGTTCAACCTCTTCCGGATTTCTCGTCTCCAGCAGCACATGGTACAGCGTGTAATTATCTTGTTTTAACAGCACCTCAATCCCAAGAAGCTGCTCCAATTCGATCAGATTGCTAACAAACCGAACCAGAGCGACCTCGAAATTCAAGGAATTTTTATTCTTCTTCATCATTTCTGCCAGCAGCAAATATAAGGTTCGGCTGACTTGTTCCTCGTCCCCCAGACGAATCGCATCAAACAACTGGGATTCCAGCTCCATCGGATAATGCAGCATGACAGGCCCAGAGACAACCATCGAAATATCCTCATAAAAAATAATCGATTCCTTTCCCAGATTGAGACGGTGATGCAGCGCCAGCTTGCTCATTTCACAGGCTTCTTTACTCTTCAGCAGGCTGCTATAGGTTTTACTGAGTCCGATACTGATCGATACCTTCAGATAGTCTCTCGCATTCTTCATAAGAATCGTCGCTTGCTCCAGCAGCTGATGGCGAATTTCCTGCTCGCTTCTGCCTATGAATCGTAAGATCGTGGCTTGCGTCTTATCGTTCAGAATGATCGGCAGCATCCGCTGGGACGCGGGAATCTGCTCTTCCACCAGCTTGTTGACGGCCAAGAGCAGGATATCCTTCTTTGAAGCCTCGCGCTCGCCAAGATGATCCAGTTGAATCAGCATCGTGACGAAGACACTGTCGTTCATTTGCCGGTACCCGAGCTGGGGCAACCTGGCTGTCAATTCTTCGGCCGAGACGCGATTGCGGAACAGATTCGTGATAAGCTGGGTCTCCAGCTGAGGCATTTCCGCCTTCAAAAAGCTTTCCATGCTCTCCTTCTCCGTGACGATGGTATCGATGAATTGGATGATCGTCTCAATTTCATTCTTCGATGCGGCTTGCTCATCTATAGAGAGACTTTTCTTAATCTGTCTGATCGGTCTAGTGAAGAAAATGGCTAGTATATAAGCCACGACAGAGATCAGGAGCATCAACACGGCACTCATCGTAATGATCCCGAACTTGGTCAGCTTCAAAGCCCCCGAGATCTCCTGCTGGTCAAGCAGAGTCATATAAATCCAGTTATTATAATCTGATACAGCATAGATCAGCTTGGCCGGCGCCGCATGCGAATCAAGCTCCTTCAGCGATAATATACCGGTCCGCTCTCTTCCCTCCGTAATAGAAGCTAGAATACTTGTAATTTGACCTGGAGTAAGCAAGGATTCCTCCGGATAATTAGAATAGATTAATTCGCCTTGCCGATTTAAAATAAACACACTGCTGTCTTCCCCCGTCTGAATCGCTTGATTCAAGGTTTCGAGTGATATATCCGAAAAGGCAATCGCCTGCTTATTCTTGGAATAGACCGGCAAGGTATTCACAAATCGGATGCCCGTTTCTGTCTTGATCCAGAACAAGCTCTGGTCTTTATTTTCAACGTAGGCTTTAAGAAGCTCATTCTTCTCCTGCCTGCTTAATGCCGACAGTCTGCCATCTGAAATTTGCCAGTCATGCTTCAAGCTTATCAAGGCATAATTGGCCCGCTCCATGCCGATCGTTGCAATGTAGTTAAGCTGCGAGTTTACATTCCGGTAGGCTATAAAGTCCTGGCCGGTAATTGGATTGTTGACGGCCTCGCTGAAGGAAGTCGTTGTGCTGTATGTGTCAAATGCGTACTCAATCGTCCGGATTTGCTGCTCCAGATTGTTTCGGGTCTGGGAGATAAAATTTTGTTTACTTCCGGCGATCCGCTCATTCACCGAGCTTACAGTACTGATATAAATATAACTGGCAAAACTGGCCACTAATCCGGTACCAAGCACAAGAATCGGGATGAAAATCTTATAGAACAACCTTCCTTTACGCATCCATGCCGCTCCTTTAATTTTAGTTCACTTCCATTATAGCGCTTTCACAACTGAACGAACAATGATAATTTTCACGTGTGCATTTTAGTTTTTCCTTGACTAAAAAGGGAATTTAGCACTACAATGAAATCGTTAAAGTCATTCATTTCTCCGTAAAAGAAGAGGTCCTATGGTAACAATTAAAGATATCGCAAAGGTCGCCGGTGTCTCTCATACAACCGTATCCCGGGCATTGAACGGTAATCCGCTGATCAAGAAGGAGACACGGGACCGGATTGAGAAGATTGCGGCTGATTTGAACTATGTGCCCAATTTCAACGCCAAAAGCCTGGTGATGAAAAAATCGTATACGATCGGGCTGTTTTTCTCAAGCATTGACCAAGGAACCTCTGCCAGCTTCCTCGTGGATGCCATTAAAGGCATTAATCATGTACTGGATGAAAACTACAGCTTAACCGTCCATGGAATTGACAGCATCAAGCATCTTGACGGCATTTCTTCCCAACGGTTCGACGGTATTATCGTCATGAGCCAGAGCGATGAGGATAACGACTTCATTTATCATGTCAAAAGAGTCGGTATTCCGCTCGTTGTGCTGAACCGCCATCTGGAGGACCCGGGTATCATGAACGTGGTATCCGATGACAAGGGGGGCGTCCGTGAGGCTGTGGAATATGCTATTGCCCAAGGACACCGGAGATTGGCCATGATTGAAGGACGAACCGGATTCAAATCCACGACGGAACGAAAGCAAGGTTTTCTTGACGCCCTGCTTGCCCACAGCCTGGCTTCCACATCCGATTATTTCGTTAGCGGAGACTACAGCATCGAGAGCGGCTATCAAATGATGAACGCCCTGCTCGCCCTGCCGGTTCCGCCGACATTCGTATTTTGTGCTAACGATGATATGGCCATTGGCGCAATGAATGCTTGCTATGCCGCCGAGATCCTGATTCCGGATCAACTTTCACTGATCGGATTTGACGACATCGTATTCGCCCAATACACCAATCCGGCACTGACCACTGTCCGCAGGCCTATCGTGGACATCAGTGAACTCGGTACCCATAAGCTGATCCAGCTTATGCAGAATCCGCAAGCACAGCCTGAGCAATCGCTAGTCAAGACAGAATTAATGATCCGCAGTACGGTATCAAAATTAGAGGTTTGATTCCCTGTCTGGATCAGCACATGCAATCCCGTTAAAAAAAGAGCATCCCTCTTTTTTTATATAAAAATGTTCACGTGTGCATTAATCCATTTAATTAAGCGAAGGAGCGAAACCAAGTATGACTCAACAGCTTTCAAGAACCGCGTATCCTGATTTGCCCGCCTATCCTGAACGCATGATTCAGTTCGGAGAAGGAAATTTTATGCGTGCTTTTGTCGACTGGCAGCTTCAGCAAATGAACAATAAGGGATTATTCCAAGGCAGTGCTGTCCTGGTACAGCCTCTCGATCAAGGACTTGGAGACATGCTGACAGAGCAGGATTGTCTGTATACGGTCCTGTTAAACGGCATTTTGGATCAAGAAACCGTCAATAGCCGGGAAATCATTACAAGCGTTAGCCGAATTATTAATCCGTATCATAGCTATGAGACCTTCCTGGCACTCGCGGAATCCGACGACCTGGAGTTTATTACCTCCAATACGACTGAGGCCGGCATTGCGTATCACCCCGATGACAAACGGGACAGCGCTCCGCACAAAAGCTTCCCGGCCAAGCTGACCGCCCTGCTCCTTCGCCGTTTTGAACTGGGCAAGAAGGGCTTCATCATCATCCCATGCGAGCTGATTGACCGCAATGGCGAGAAGCTTCGTGAGATCGTCCTCCGCTATGCCGAGGAATGGCAGACCGGGGAAGCCTTTATTACATGGGTCAAGGAAGAAAATACGTTCTGCTGCAGTCTGGTAGACCGCATTGTTCCGGGCTATCCAAGAGACAAGGCCAAGGAGTTGGAGCAAGAGCTGGGATATCTCGACAAGCTGATGGTTACTGCGGAGCCGTTTCTGTTCTGGGTGATTGAAGGCCCGGCTGAAGTGAAAGAGCGCCTGCCGCTGGCGCAAGCAGGGCTTAATGTGGTTGTCACTCCGGATATGACCCCTTACCGCGAACGAAAGGTGCATCTGCTGAACGGCCCGCATACCGCTATGGTATCTCTCGGCTTGCTTGCGGGACTCGTCACCGTCGAAGATGTTATGAATGATCCAGCCTTCTCTACATTTGTAGATGTTCAGATGAAGCAGGAATTGCTGCCGATGCTCGATCTGCCGGAGCAGGAGCTGCTTCAGTATGCGGAAGCGGTACAGGAACGCTTCAAGAATCCGTTCATCCGTCATGAGTTGACTTCCATTTATCTGAACAGCATTTCCAAATTCAAGACCCGTCTTCTGCCTGTGTTGATCCGTTATCAACAGGAGCGGAGCCAGCTGCCCAAGCTGACGGTGCTGGCTTTTGCCGCATTGCTGTTCGGCTACCAAGGCGGACGCCTTCCGCGTCAAGACGGCCCGGAGGTGCTCGCTGCATTCGATCAGGCTGCCGCCAAGCCGGAGAGCTTCTTGAACGACATCTTAAGCGATGTCAGTCTTTGGGGAGAGGATCTGACAGGAATTCCAGGACTGCTGGAACAGCTAAAAGCTGATCTCAAGCAACTGGAGACGGCAGGAAGCCGGAGTGCGCTGCAGCAAGTAATAGGAGGAGAAATCTAATGCGTAGCCTGATGAAAATGAACGCCCGGGACAATGTAGCAGTGGCCCTGCGTGCAATTACGGCGGGAGAGCAGCTTGCTCTCGACGGAAACAACGTCGAAGCCAGCATGGATATTCCCCGCGGCCATAAAATTGCATTATCTTCCTTCAACGAGGGAGATATCATCGTCAAGTACGGATATCCGATTGGCTATGCCACAGCCTGCATCCAGAAAGGCGAGCATATTCATACCCATAATTTGAAGACAAATTTATCCGGCGAGGAATCGTATGAATATGCTCCTGACCTCCACCCGGTCATTTACCCGAAGCGGGATTTAACCTTTGATGGATACCGCCGCAAGAACGGCAAAGTCGGCATTCGCAATGACTTGTTCATCGTTCCTACTGTAGGCTGTGTAAACGGGATTGCCGAAATGATGATCAGCGAGTTCAAGAATGCGCACCCGGACCAGACTTCATTTGATAATATTACCGTGCTCAAGCATCCTTATGGCTGCTCCCAGCTTGGGGATGATCACCGCATGACCCGCAGCATTCTGCTGGATGCGGTTAATCATCCGAATGCCGGCGGCGTGCTTGTGTTCGGGCTTGGCTGTGAGAATAATATCGTCTCCGAATTTAAAAGCATGCTTGGCGAATATGATGAGGCCCGGATTAAATTCTTGGTCGCACAAGAAGTAGGCAACGAGCTGGAGGCCGGACTCGCCTTGCTGGACGAAATCTATGAGGCAGCCCGGAATGACGTCCGCGAGCCTGTGCCCTTAAGCGAGTTGAACGTGGGGCTGAAATGCGGCGGATCGGACGGCTTCTCCGGTATTACAGCCAACCCGCTGCTGGGCGCCTTCTCCGATTTCCTGATCTCGCAGGGCGGTACTACGGTGCTTACAGAGGTGCCTGAAATGTTTGGCGCCGAGAAGATGCTGATGGCGCGTGCAGAGAATAAAGAAGTATTCGAGGACATCGTCTCTCTCATCAATAACTTCAAGCAGTACTTTTTGTCCTATGGCGAGCCTGTCTATGAAAATCCTTCTCCGGGGAATAAAGCGGGAGGCATTAGCTCCCTCGAGGATAAATCGCTGGGCTGTACGCAAAAGGCAGGAACAGCTCCGGTGGTTGACGTACTGCAATACGGTGAGAAGCTTCGTAAAAAGGGCTTGAGTCTGCTGCAGGCTCCGGGCAATGACCTGGTTGCTTCCTCGGCGCTTGGTGCAGCCGATTGCCAATTGGTGCTGTTCACCACGGGCAGAGGAACACCGTTTGGCAGCTTCGTTCCAACCGTCAAGGTTGCCACGAATAATGAGCTGTACGCGAACAAGAAGCACTGGATGGATTTCAACGCCGGCCCGCTGCTGGAGACACCTATGGAAGAAGTGCTTGAGCAATTTATCGAATACATTGTAGCCGTTGCGAGCGGGCAGCCAACCCGAAATGAACAGAACGATGTGCGGGAATTGGCTATTTTCAAAACAGGAGTTACTTTATAAAAGTTGAACTTATAAATATAAGCACTTCACACGTTGCCACTAACCTACACAAGTATCAATTCAACTTTATAGTCATCCAAAACCATATCCCGATTAAAGGAGTCTGACACGCCATGTTCCTGAACGATAACTTCCTACTATCTACTGACATAGCCCAAACCTTGTTCCACAAGCATGCTTCGCTAATGCCGATCATCGACTATCACTGCCACTTGGACCCGCAAGAGATTTATGAAAACAAACCGTTTCGCAATTTGACCGAGGCCTGGCTTGCTGGAGACCATTACAAATGGCGGCTGATGCGGGCTAACGGAATTCCGGAGTCCCATATTACCGGAGACGCTTCAGACTACGATAAGTTCCTTGCCTGGGCTGATACTGTACCCAGAACGGTCGGCAATCCGCTGTATACCTGGACCCACCTGGAGCTCCGCCGCTTCTTCGGCATTGATAAGCCGCTGAATCGGGAGACGGCGCCAGATATTTGGAATGAAGTTAATCAGCAACTGGCTTCCGAACCGTTCAAACGCCGCAATATTATCAAAAACTCGAACGTCAAGCTGGTTTGCACCACAGATGACCCTGTAGATTCACTCCAGTATCATCAGCGGCTGGCTGCAGAAGAGAAGGATTTCCGCGTCCTCCCTACGTTCCGCCCGGACAAGGCGCTGAATATTGATGCTCCCGGCTATGGCGATTGGCTAGAGCGGTTGGAGTCGGCGGCCGGACAATCAATTCAATCCTTTACCGATTTGACGGCGGCACTGAAGAACCGGGTCGGCTATTTCCATGATCATGGCTGCCGGCTCTCTGATCATGCGCTCGATGTGCTGCGTTATGAAGCAGGGGATGCGAATACCGTAGAGACTATTTTCCGGAAAAGAAAGAATGGCGAAACGCTGACCACTACCGAGGTGACCATCTACCGCACTGAACTGCTCTCCACACTCATCAGCTTCTATCGGGAGTTCGGCTGGACGATGCAGCTTCACATTCATGCTTATCGCAACAACAATACTTTGATGCTCCGTCAGCTTGGTCCGGACACCGGTTATGATGCGCTCAACGATCTGCCGGTTACTGAAGCGCTCTCGAAGCTGCTTGACCGCGCGGAGAGCGGAAGCGGCCTGCCTAAGACCATTCTATACTCGCTGAATCCGAAGGACTACCCTGCCCTGCTTACACTAATGGGCTGCTATCAGAAGGAAACGCCCGGCAAGCTGCAGTTGGGCTCAGGCTGGTGGTATAACGATACTCGCAGCGGTATGCGCAAACAGCTGGAGCTGTTCGCGGAGCACAGCCTGCTCGCTGGCTTCGTCGGAATGCTGACGGATTCCCGCAGCTTCCTCTCTTATACCCGCCATGAGTATTTCCGGCGCGTGCTTTGCGAGCTGATCGGCGAATGGGTGGAACGCGGCGAAGCTCCGGAGGACGAAGGCCTGCTTGGGCAAATGGTCGAAGACATTTCCTACCGGAATGCCGCTGGCTATTTCGGGTTCTAACAAAGCGAAAAGGAAGCATGATGATGAAGCGAACTTTGTTCATTGCCGGCGATTCCACAGCGGCTATCAAAGGCGCCTCCGAGAAGCCAATGACCGGCTGGGGCGAATATTTGCAGGGGCATTTCAGCTCTTCTATAAAAGTTAAGAACTGCGCAATTAACGGCCGCAGCACTAAATCCTTCCTGAGCGAAGGGCGGCTTGAGGCCGTTGAACGCGAAATACGGGCTGGGGACTATCTGTTTATCCAGTTCGGGCACAATGACGGCAAGCGGGAGGATCCCGCGCGATATGCAGACCCGATCCGCGAATATCCGGACAATTTGTCGCGTTTTATTGAGTCAGCACGAAGCCGCGGGGCCATTCCTGTCCTGCTGACCTCTGTCAGCCGCCGGAAGTTTCTGCCGGACGGGACGCTCGATCCGCTGGCAGTCGCGGAATATCCGGAGGTCATGCGCCAGGTGGCCCGGACCACAGGGACGATACTATTGGATATTTATGCCGCCTCCCAGCATTTGTACAGCCGGGTTGGCGAAAAGGCATCCCGCAGGCTCCTCATGCATTTGCCTCCGGGCTCCCATCCTAATTATCCGGATGGCATTCAGGATGATACGCATTTTTCCGAGGAAGGAGCTTGCCAAATCGCTGAGCTGGTCGTTGCGGAGATTCGCTATGCCGATGCGCTCTCTGATCTGGCTGCTGAGCTTCGACAAGTCGATGATAGAGGGAGGGATGACTAAGATGAATCAGCGTCCATCAGCCTCTTATCCTCCGCTTCATTTGGGCGTTCGTGCCCATGATTTCGGGATTCTTCCCTTAGAGGAACTGCTGGCCCGGGTGAAGTATTATGGCTTTACCCATGTACAGCTTGCCGTTCGCAAATCCTTTCCGGACAGCGTCCCCAAGACAGCGGTATTAAGCCCGGGCACTGCCGTTTATTTTGGAAATGCCTTCCGGCAGGCTGGCATCCATATTACTGTGCTAGGCTGTTACGTTAACATCATTGCCCCCGATCCGGTCGAGAGAGCGGAGGCGCTGGATAGCTTCGCTACCCATCTAAGGCTGGCTCGTGATTTTGGGGCAAGTCTGGTCGGTACTGAAACCGGCAGCGTCGGGGCGGGATATACGAAGGATAATTTTACCGTGGAAGCTTATCAGGCGGTTGTCCGCGCTGTACGGGCAATGGTAGCGGAAGCGGAAAGCTGCGGGGTTACGGTAGGAATTGAAGCCGGGCAGAATCATCCCCTTCATTCCGCTCCACTAGCGCGCAAGCTGCTGGAGGATATCTCCTCCAACAATCTTCAGATCATTCTTGATTGCGCGAATCTGATATCTCCGGATAACAGCGCTCGTCAGGCCGAGGTGGTTGCCGAGGCCCTTAAGCTGCTTGGCAACCGGATCGCAGTCGTCCATCTCAAGGATTATAAGCTCGACAATGGCAAAATCGTTATTGTTCCTCCGGGTCAAGGCGAGCTGGATTTTAAGCCGATCCTGCGGTATATGAAGTATGAGCGGCCCCATATCCATGGAATTCTTGAAAGTACGCCGGAGAGCCATATGGCGGATAGCATCGCTTATCTTAAGCAGCTCTATGAAGAAGTATAGACTATCGGTGGATACCATTCGGCACAATTTCCTGCGAGAGCGCAGCTACAGCCAATATAAAACCAACCAATGATTTTACCGCGTGCCGGAGGGCAACGTGTGAAATGTGCTGAAGAAGCGTAAGCGTTCGCCTTTGTGAGCGGATTTCTCCCTTGCCAGAACTTAGTCCAATCATAGAAATCCGTGAACAACAGTGATCGTAGGCACATTTCACACGTTGCCCATCTAACTCGCCAGCTAATGTTCAACTGTTTTCTGCTATTGCACACTTCCCTGCTATTGCGCTCAAGCAGTAAAAGAGGGCGCCCCGATCATCTACGATGATTTTGGGACACCCTCCACTTTTTTATAGATTAATACTGGTCGAAGTCTCTGATGGTCTCGCCGGTACGGCCGCCTTCAAAGATCGCCTCGATCAGGTTCAGCACGCGAAGCACTTGATCGTTCTTGACGATCGGCTCAGCTTTGCCGTCGAGGACATCCGCAAAGTTGTCATAGAAGCTGGAAGGCTGACGGAAAGGCTCCGGCAATACGCCCGTAATCGTCGCTTCCTCCGATGGCGGAGCCATCGTCTTGGTCAGGCCCACACCTGCCTGAATAGGCTTCGGTTCCACATGCTCCGCTTCGCGGTTGCGGGTAACCGTCCGGCCGGTCATCGACCAATCCTCAATAATTCCGGTGCCTTCCGTTCCCTTCACATACCAGCGAGGAAGTGTAATAAAGTTCGTTGTGCCGACTTCAATCAGATAGGAAATCCCATTCTCGAATTGGATCGTCGCCTCGAAGCCGTCATCTACTTCATCACCCAGAATAAAGCTTAATCTGCTGCTTACGCTCGTCATTTTGCTGTCGATCATGAACAGCGCCTGATCCAGCAAATGCACGCCCCAGTCGAGCAGCATGCCGCCGCCATGCACCTCCATGTGGCGCCAGTCACCCGGAATGCCGTTCGCTCCATGCACTCTCGACTCGATCCGGAACAAGTCCCCGATGGACTTCTGATCGTACATTTGCTTGATAATCAGAAAATCTTCATCCCAACGGCGGTTTTGATGCACCATGAGCACCTTGCCCGCTTGCTCGGCTGCCGCTGTCATTTCCTCAAACTCGCTCACATTCATCGTCACCGGCTTCTCACAGATGACATTCTTACCGGATGCGAAGGCACGCACCGCAATTTCCTTATGGGAGTCGTTCGGTGTGGCAATCACAATGGATTCCACCGTTTTGTCCTCCAATACCGCTTCCAGACTTGGGTATGCCCGGTACCCGTCCTGCGTAGATGCCTCAGCGCGAACAGAGTCTATATCATAGGTTCCTACAACCTCAACGCGCCCGTTATTCTTAATCAATTTCGCATGGTAGCTCCCCATGCCGCCGTAGCCGATAATAACCACAGAATGACTGTTTTGATGCATCTGTCCAATACCCCTTCCAAATGTCCAAAATCCAATTCTGACAATTCGTCCATCGATGATACAGCTTCATTGTACATCAATTTGATTCTAGCACAAGTACCGACAAGATTCTCTATGTGAATGCGACAATATTCCATAAATCATGTCGTGCAGAATGCTGTACGAACGGCTTATCCGCCATGATTCCATATCAAAAAAGCCGCCATCGGCCCGTAAAGATACCGGCTTGGCGACTTTATGAATCAGCGGTGCTATACTCTTTTGACCACTTGGAAGTTCTCCTCAAGCAGCAGCCAATTTTGCGGAAAAGACAATCCCAGCTTCCAGTAGCTCATTCCGCGCAGCCCTAGCTCCTTGAGCAGATCGAATTTAGCTTGAATAGAGCGAGCATCCTCAAACCAAACCTCATGCCGCTTTCCTTCTTCATCATGATAATGAAAAAACGGCGCTTGCGCTCTCCAATCATACTCGATCGGTACCTGATGATTTGCCGCAAGCTGAATTGCTTGCTGAGGACTGATTGCCCGGGCTATGCTTCCCTGAACGAATGGGAGCGTCCAGTCATAGCCGTACAAATTTTGTCCCATCATGATTTTAGAACCCGGCATCTCTGACAGGGCGTATTCAAGCACACGCCGGACTGGCCCAATCGGGGATACTGCCTGAGCCGGCCCGCCACTATAGCCCCATTCATACGTCATAATCACGACGAAGTCGACGATTTCCCCGTGAGCCCTGTAATCATGAGCTTCATACCATACGCCTTGCTGATTTCGGCTCGTCTTGGGAGCAAGGGCGGTGGAGAGCAGCCAACCATAGGTGCTGAACCGGGCTTTCGCCTCACGCAGGAAGGCGTTATAAGCCTCGTGATCCTGCGGCCGCAGGTATTCAAAGTCAAAATGGATATCCCGGAAGCCATGCTTGTTCGCTGCGGCTACAATGTTGTCGAGAAATGTACTGCGAATTTGAGGATCATTGAGTAGAGTCTGCCCAAGCTCCGCGCTGAACTGGTCATTCTCCTGATTAGTAATAACCATCATTAATACTAAGCGGTGATCTCTTGCTATCTCTCCGAAATGGTCCAGTAAGGGCTCCCTCAGTGATCCGTCCCTAAGAGCCTGGAAGCTAAATAGAGCCAGATAAGTCAGATGCGGTGCAGCTCTCCAGGCGCTCTCCTCTAATGCAGGCGCTACGCTCGTGCCCCTTGGCTCCACATAAGCATTGAATTCCGCACTTGATCTTGGACGGGGCGGAATGTAGAGCCTGGACCCGACCGATAAAGGCTGGTCCGCAGAAATTCCGTTCACCTGGGCCAACTCCTGATAGCTTATATTGAAGCGCTGGGAGATCGACCAAAGGCTATCCCCCGATTGAACCCAGTAGTAGCTCCCGGCAATCGGAATTACCAGCGCCTGCCCGACCACCAATTGATTCGCGCTCGGCAGCTCGTTGGCTTCCACAATTTCACCCGGCTCTGTTCTATAAAAACGGGCAATCCCATCGACGGTCTGACCCGGCTGTACGACGTGTATCTGCATTCTGCCTCTCCTCCAATTCGCAAATATTGCACTATTACCATCCTATGAGTTCGGATTTGTGCATATTCTTGCTCAGGCAATTGGAAAAAGAAGCAGACGCAGGGGCAATGTCATTAAGTTAGGGTAATTTCAAAACCAAGAAGTCAATGAAATTTAAAATGGCACGGGGATAACCCCTGTGCCGTTTGCTTTTGG
>NZ_JAHLQJ010000007.1 GCF_018919145.1 Paenibacillus brevis | reverse complement strand
CAACAGCGATCGTAAGCACACTTCACACGTTGCCCCCAGCACGCAGAATCATTAGCAAGGGACTTATGAGACAGCCCCTTCTTTGTATGCGTAATTCCGGGGAGGACCCAGTGCTTAAAGCTCGATCACGGAAGTAGCGACATGCTCGCAGAACTCCCGGTCATGCTCGACAAAGAGAATGGTCGGTGCATAGGACAGCAGCAGCTCCTCGATCTGCATCCGGGAGATGACGTCAATGAAATTGAGCGGTTCGTCCCAGATGAGCAGATGCGCATGCTCGCACAGGCTGCGGGCAATCAGCACCTTTTTCTTCTGCCCGCCGCTGTAGGAGGCGATGTCCTTCTCGAATTGCACCCGGGCAAAATCGAGCTTGCGGAGAATGGCCTTGAACAAGCTCTCGTCGATTCCGCACGCTCGGGCATAATCGGTCAGATTGCCTGCCAGATGCGAGGTATCCTGAGAGACATAGGAGATTTGAAGCCGGCTGCCGATATCGGCATTGCCGGTATGGCTTATAGCTTCTCCGCAGATTAGCTTGAGCAGGCTGGACTTGCCGGAGCCATTCGATCCGCGAAGCGCGACCCGGTCCCCTTGATTGATTGTGAAGCTGACGTCCTGACATACGGTCCGGTCGCCGTATTGGATCGAGACATGATCCAGATGAAGTAATTGTTGCTTGTGATAGACCGGCTGGGACAGCTTCAGCTGGTCCGCCGATTCCAGGTTCTTCAGCAGCGAGGATTTCTCCTCTAATACGCTCTGCTGCCGCTGCTCGATCGACTTCGAGCGCTTCATCATCTTGGCAGCCTTATGCCCGACGTAGCCCTTATCCAATTTGGAGCCGGAATTCCGGGTGCCGTTCTTCGACTTCTCCACTTCGTCGGACCAACCGCTTGTGCGCCTCGCGGCTTCGGATAGCCGCTTGATATCCTTCTTCAGCTTCTCGTTCTCGGCAAGCTCGTATTGATCCTGCCGCTCCTTGTTCATCCACCAGCTGGAGAAATTGCCCTTCTGAATTTCAATATTCATCCTGTTGATCGATAAAATATGGTCCACCGAATGATCCAGAAACGCCCTGTCATGCGAGACGAGAATGAAGCCGCTCTTCGTCCGAAGATACTCGCTGACCAGCTCCCGTCCCCGAAGATCCAGGTGATTGGTCGGCTCATCGATCAGCAGGAACCGGTTCTCCTTGATGAACATGGCAGCCAGCATGACCTTGGTCTGCTCGCCATTGGACAGGGAGGAGAACGGGCGGTACAGCACATCCTCCGTAACCTCGAGCAATTGGAATTCGCGCATCAGCTCCCAGTGAACATAATCGGGGTAAATGTCGCTAACGACATCCATCGTAAGCTGATCCCGATCTGTAACAGGATACGGGAAGTACTCAAATTCTACATCCGCAGAGATGGTGCCGCTATATTCCAGCTTGCCTAGGAGAAGATTCAGGAATGTCGTCTTTCCTCGCCCGTTTCGTCCGGTGAAGCCGAGCCGCCAATCCGTGTCGAGCTGGAAGCTGACATTTTCAAAGATAAAATCGTAACTGCCTTCATAGGCAAAAGTAAGTTTGTTTACGGTGATTTGGGACATGGTCAAGTTCCTCCTGTACAAAAAAAGTATGGGCTGCAAGAAAGGGAATTCCTGCAGCCCATACCTATAACAGACCATGCCCCTTGTCACAGGGAGGCCCATATCGTCCGGGATGAAAAGAATACACACTTTCTTGCATAACCATGACAAAACGCGCAAAGGAAGACTCTGCTCGTTCTCATCTGATTAGTTCGCAAGAAAGTTGTTCATCTTTCCACTCCTCTTCAACATTGGTGTCTCCATGTTACCATCCCGTAAGGCAAAGATCAACCAAACCTATTTAACCCGGAACGTCCGGTGTCCGAATCTGCTTACCAGAATCAAGGTGCAAGCCAGATAAACCAGGGCCACTCCTCCTATGATGGCGGTGAAATTCACAAGCGGAATGGAGAAGAACAGACTGGCGCCGCACAGCATCGACACCCCCATATTCACAACATGGTACAGAGGGTTCTTCACGTTCAGCTCTGTGGAGTAGGGCTGGAACAGGTAGTAGAGCGCCAGATGGTGAACGGTGAAAAACAGGGACAAGCATAATGCTGAAATCCACAGCATCACGGTATCCGGAGTCGACCAGGGGGCGACGATTCTGGCGAGCAGAGTCAGCATCGCTGCAAAGGTCGAAGCGATCAGCAGATTATGCCCGGCAAGGTTCAACAGGCGAATCCGGAAGTGTTCCGGCGCTGCGGCGCGATAGAAGCTGTACCGCATCATACTGAGGTCGCAGTTATAAAAGAATGCCCGGCATACCCGCTCCCCGACAGATAGCAGATACAGCGTAAAGGCTAAATAAGGAACGAAGAAGCTAGGGCCGGTAATGACCGGTCCGATTGCGTCAGCATTCATGGCGAATACTACACAGACGGCCGCTCCAAGCCCGGCAATCAGGGCCAGGCGCTTGCGTACAGGGTCCAGGATCAGGCTGCGATGCCGTGCGAAGAACAGAGTGTTGAGAAAGGCGTAGCCTTGCTTGTTCCCGCCTTGTCCATCCTGCCTGACCGTCAAGTCTGTCTCGCCAGCCTTGATCTGAACGCTCTTCAGCTCGGCTTCCTTCATCAGACGTCCCATGTCCAGCAGCGGGTCATCCCGTTTGGTAGCAGCATCTGTTACCGCCCGGTAATCTTGGTATTTAGCCAAACGAAGTAAAGCAAAAACTCCTAACGGAATCAGGATAACGGGCGCAACCCATGACAACAATATTCCTCCGAGCAGTGGAACCTTCGGGAACAATAAGGGAGCGTAGGCAAGGGCATAGGTGATGCCGATGGTCAGCCAGACAATCAGGTTCTGCTTGACCAGCACCATGCCATTGGCTTCAAACAGCTTCAAATGAATGTACTCCCAGATCACCCGGGACAGCGTAACCGTCACTGCCAGAGACAAAGCCTGCATAACCGTACCGTCCAGAAGCAGGACGAACAGCAGCAGTGCCGGTATGTAATAGATGAAGGAAGTAAGATATTTGTAGCCGAGTGTCGCCTTCATATAGACGTCAGGTTGGATGCGCATCAGCTTGACAGCTATGAACTTCTCCCGCTTTGGCTCCAGGATGGTACAGTTGGACACCCCGGCCGTAATAAAGCTGATGATCAGAAAAATGTGACTGAACAGGAGGAGCTGCGGGTTGCTATAGCCCGCAAAGCTATCCAACTTGATCGACACTGCAGGATAATACGCCATCAGGCCCAGATAGAGAAGCTTGGATATCAGACCCCACAGAATCATCAGAATCCAGGCGACGACGGACAGGGCCCGCTTGGCCGAAACCTTCGCATAGAGCGATTCCGGCACAAGCCGTCCCGCCAACGGCAGCTTGCGGATATAGTAAATTAATCGGTTGACGGCGGACGAGATACGGACTCCGAATACCTGATTAACTGTGCGCTGCATCGGATTCATCCCTCAGCAATTGAATAATGCTCTGCTCAAATTCCGGACTGTGCATCAGTCCCGGCGGAACAGCGGACAGGCTGCCATTGTTCAAAATGACCAGCTCATCGCAAAGATCGGTGGCGAGCTGCAAAATATGCGTGGAGAAGATCAGAATATGATCCTGCTTCATTTCTCTGAGCAGCTTTTTCATTTCCAGCGCTACGATTACATCGAAGGAGGTCAAGGGTTCGTCCAGCAAAATAACAGGCGGCTTCATGATCAGAAACAGCAGCATTTGAATCTTGTTCTTCATCCCGTGGGAATAGCCCTTGATCAGGCGGTGCCGATCTTCCTCGGAGAAGCCAATCAATTCGAAATAGCCGTCGATGGAGTCATCAGCCTGCAGCTTATCGCGATTGATGTCCATATAAAACTTAATGAATTCGTATCCGGTAAGAAAATCCGGCAGGATAGGCAGAGAGTAGACGTAGCCGACATCCTCTTCACGAAGCTCGCGCGCGGTATCTCCGCTGTGCAGCAGGACTTGTCCCGCATCCATCGGCAGCTCCCGGCTCAGACAGTTGAACAGTGTTGTTTTACCGGCGCCGTTGCGTCCGAGCAATCCGTAAATTTTCCCTTTCTCAAACGTGTATCCGGCACCCTTCAGCACCTGCTTGTCGCCAAAGGCTTTTTCCATTTGATCCAGAATCAGTTCCAAGTGGGGTGCTCCTTTCCAATATGGATTACTCCTGATTAATACGCTCAGGATAGCAGATGGTTGCTAAAAACTGCGCCTTGAAAAATGTCCCCTGACCTGAAATATGGGCATCCTGCTTGTCCTGGCCCGAATGTTATAATCTACGTAAGGGCGATCGGGCTTACGAATTGGATAGCAAGATACAAGCAGCTATATTGATGCCTGGGCGGATCCATACGAGCAGGTATATGATTTTGCGTACAACGAAGCTTATATCAACATACATAGGCAGAGGAGGACATCGAAATGAGAGAACAGATGGAACGGTCACGGGTGAAGGGATTTTTGCGTGCGGAAGGAACACGGGTTGTGAACGAAGCGGGCGAGGAGATCATTTTGACCGGATGGGGGTTGGGCAACTGGCTGTTATGCGAAGGTTATATGTGGTTGTCGCATGATGAAAGCTTTGATCGTCCGAGAAGAATCGAAGCGGTGATCCGGGATTTGACAGGGACCGAATACGCGGAACATTTCTGGAAGCGGTTTCGCGATCAATATATCACTCGCGAGGATATCCGCCTGATGGCGGAGCAAGGCTACAATTCGGTTAGAATTCCGATCGGATGGCGGGTGCTGATGGAGGACGAGCCGGGGATCTTCTGGAAGGAGGAGAATTTCCGGTTGATCGATCAATGCCTGGATTGGTGCGAGGAATTTGGGATTTACGCATTCCTCGATCTGCATGGTGCGCCCGGCGGCCAGACGGGGGCCAACATTGATGATTCGGTCGATGATCTTCCGCGGCTGCTTACCGATCCCGAGTGCTGGAATATGGGTATTGAGCTATGGAAGGAGCTGGCCCGGCGTTATGGCGACCGCTGGATCGTCGGCGGATATGACCTGCTGAATGAGCCGGTTCGCCCCGGATTGATGGAGGGCAAGCAAGAGTATTACCTGGTCCGAAAGCTGACGGAGTTCTATGATGAGGCGATTGCGGCGATCCGGGAAATCGATACGAGACATATGCTCTCGATTGAGGGGCATCATTGGGCGACGAATACGGCTGTCTTTTATAAGCGGTATGATGACAATATGGTGATTCACTTCCACCGTTACGCGTGCATGCCTGGCAGGGAGGCGTACGACGAATATCTGGCGCTCTCCAAGAGGCTGGATCAGCCGCTGTGGCTAGGGGAGACCGGGGAGAACGAGCTGGAATGGTTCGCCGCCATGTACCCGCTTGCCGCGGGATTGGGGATCGGATACAATTTGTGGCCCTGGAAGAAGATGGAGCGCCCCAACTCCCCTTACACGGTTAGCAAGCCGGAGGGCTGGGACGAGCTGTTAGCTTATACCAAGGGCGGACCAAAGCCGAGTCAGGAGCGGGCCCGCAAAATTCTGGAAGGTTACCTGGAGCAAATGAAGGTGGATAATTGCACGTATCATCCGGAGGTCACCGCCTCCGTGTTCCGGCTGCCCGGCTGCCGGGTGAGAGCGACCGATTTTGACGAGCTGCCTGGAAAAGGTGTATCCTACAGCGGCCTTCGGCGGGAAGGCAACATATATAAGTATCGTGCAGCTACCGGCATGAGCATTGTGCCGATCACGAATGAGCCTGTGGAGAAAAAATACCTGTTCGACAGCGGCTGGAACTGGCTGGCTCTCGAACTGACGGCGGGCGAGTATGCCGGATACAGCTTCTACCGCATCGGCGAAGGACATACGGTGTCGATCGAGCTAACATGCCGGGAGGAGGCTCGGCTGGAGCTGTATCAGAACGGAACTCTGATCGCGGAGACCAAAATAACGGCCGATGAAGCCGGGGATAAAAAGACCCAAACGGTCCAGAAAGTCCAAACGGTCAAAGCAGCTCTTAAGGCAGCACAGCATGCGTTTCTCACGGTGAAGGTGCTCTCCGGCAGCGTGGAATTGCATACGGTCGCTGTGAAATAAAAATCTAAGCACCTGCATGAAGCCCGGCAATCATTTGTCGGGCTCTTTGCTGTGAATAAATGGCAGAATTCCAGTCATAATAGGAGAGATGCTGGATGACTTTGACATCAGGGGTGTGAGTTGACGATGACAGCTAGTGAAGCTTCGTTTTATTTCTTGGCGTATTCGGTTATGGGGTGGCTGCTGGAGAACACTTATAGCCTGGTAACTACGGGGCGATTCTGGAAGGAGGGTCTGCTGCTTGGGCCGTATAAGCCGATGTATGGCGCGGCTCCTCTTCTTTTGATATGGGTGACGGCGCGGATTCCTCAGCACCAGCTTTTACTTACGTCGATCTTCCTCTGTTTTCTGATTCCAACCGTGGTCGAATATATCAGCGGCTGCGGACTCAAGGCCTGGTTCGGGCGGACATGGTGGGATTATTCCGGGATGCGGGGGCAGCTTCATGGCCATATTTGTGTCCGATTTTCAGCGTATTGGGGAATCTTGTCGCTATTGACACTGCGTTATATCCACCCGGGGATAGAACATATCTTCGACAGGGTGGAAGCGGCCTGGACCACGGCGGCGCCACTGCTTCTCCTGCTGTACCTTGCCGACTTTGTCTATACCTGCCTGGTACGGAGGAAAGCCTGGAGAAAGAGCTTGATTGTCTAAAGCGGAAAGGGGAATGACAAATGAACAAGAGAAAATCTAAATCTGCTTGCAGCCGGCTGCTGGGTTTATCGGGAATTCTCACGGTATCCCTGCTCTGTTATGGTGGCGGAGCTTCATATGGAGCGAATCAAGAGGAAGAGCGCGCAGATGAACCGAGAATCGCTATCATCATTGATGATTTCGGCAATGATATGACCGGCAGTGATGAAATGCTGCAGCTGGGGATTCCGATGACGGTGGCCGTCATGCCGTTTCTGCCAACGACTGCAGAGGATGCGGAGCGTGCGCATCAACAGGGTTATGACGTGCTGGTCCACCTTCCGCTGGAGCCTAAGCATGGGAAGCCGGAGTGGCTTGGTCCCGGTGCAATAATGGTCTCTATGTCGGATGAGGAAGTGCGCAGCAAAGTCGAAGCGGCGATCGCAAATGTACCGCATGCGGTGGGAATCAATAATCATATGGGCTCGAGAATAACCGGCGACAAGCGAGTGATGGGGATCATTCTTGATGTGTGCCGGGAACAGGGATTGTTCTTTGTGGACAGCAAGACGAATTACCGGTCCGTTGTGGATGAATTATGCCGGGAGAAAGGCTTGCCCGTGCTGGAGAACAGCATCTTCCTGGACGATGTGTCCAGCACAGGACATGTTACCGCTCAATTACGAAAAGCAGAGCAGCTCGCGCGCGAGCAGCATAGCTGTATTACGATCGGACATGTCGGTATCCATGGGAAAATTACATCTGCTGCCTTGAAGACGGCAATTCCGAGTCTTGAGGCAGAAGGTGTGCAATTCATTCGGATTTCCGACCTGGCTATGGAGCAGATGCGCTCGGGAATCAAGCCTGGTCCGGGATTTACATTACCGTAAAATACTCCACAATTCCGCTGTATAGCGCTTCTGCGATTTTCTGCTGGCCGCGCGGGCTGGCGAGCAGACTGCGGTCCTCGGCATTGCTGATAAAGCCGGTCTCTACGATGACAGCCGGCGGATCGGTATGCTTCAGCAAATAAAAGGGATTTCCCAATTCCGGCAGGCGCCTCATATTGAGCTGGTAAGCATCCTCTAAAGCATGCTGAAGCGCTCCGGCGAGCAGGGCGCTTTGTCCTTCGTCCTGATGCAGCACCAACGGTCCTCTTCGAGAGGAATTTCGCCCCCAATTGACATGAAGGCTGATCACAATGGAGGCGGGCACCTGCTCGCTAAGCTCCTTGCGCTGCGCCAGGTCCCGCAAATGTCTGGAACGGCTGTGCAGCCAGCGGTTATCGTCGCTTAAGGCATAATCTCCCGTCCGGTTGAGAATCACAGTATATCCATGGCTTCGCAGCACCATGTAGAGTCTTCTGCCGATTTCAAGATTAATATCCTTTTCCAGCAAAGTCCCGCTGGAGGTTCCGCCGTCAATGCCGCCGTGGCCGACATCGATTAGAATGACAGGCTGCGGAAAGGCGTGCCGGATCGCCTGCTCCTCCGAGCTGTCGGCTAGTGATGGCGATGGAATGCCAAGCAAGCCTGATAATAAGAAAAAGATCAGGGCGCAATACATGGTTTTTACTCGGAACATAGGCATCATCCTTTATAGAGGTAGTTCCCAAAAGTCATCTTTTGATCACGAAGGTTTTCAAGTGGTTGATTCGATATCGAATCGCTGACTTTTTTGAACACGCACTTTATAGTAGTCATTCCTGACTTAGCTTGGGCTGAAAAAGGAGAAATCATGCATGCGGTTCGCTTGTTTGAGAAGTGCTTAATCCGTGCACACTAGCTATAGAACGATAACACGGGAAAGGGGGGAGAACCATGGCGAAGGGGGATGAATTGGTTAAATACATTACGGAGCGTGTGGTTGACTATGTGGAGACGCCCCGTGAGGTTCGACGGGAACGCTCTCGGGCTCGGGAGTCATGGGGGAGCCGCTGGTTCGGCATGATTCCGTTTTCGATTTCGCTCTGGGTGAAGCAGATGCCCGGTAAGCGCAAGAAGACCCGCAGTCGGCAGAGCTGATGACGGTAAAGCGCAGAGCATCTAAAAAGGCCGTCTCTTCGAATGAATTGGAAGAGCTGGCCTTTATTTGTATTAAGGAAGGGGGTTGAAGCTTCCGCCGTCGGCAATGGCATCCAGCGATATCCACCGGGAGCTGCTGCCTTCTCCGTTCCCGGTCAGGACATAGACAGCAGGAGCTGTTGCAGTGTCTGTTGCCGGTTCAGTGGAAGCAAATGAAGCATTCCAAGCCTGATAGCCATAGATGGGCAGAGGAAAACGATAAGTGCGGTCATTGCCGGAAGCGGCAAAGACGAGGCTGTGCTTTTGATCCAATGCGGTCAATGCATCCTCCGGTGTCAGCCGCTCGGCATCTGAAGCCATCCACAGGATGTTGTCATAGGGATTGAAGTATTCTCCGACAACAATTGCATTTCCTGGAAATAAAGCTACGGCGTTATCGCTGCCATAAGCTCCTGAAGGCGGAGCATATTTTCCGCTCTGGAGGTTCCAGGTTTTATCATTCTCAGGCAAGACCTCGCCGCTCTGCGCATCCAGATATTCCGCACTCGAAGCTTTAGTGCTGCTGCTATTCCCATCAGTTACTCTCCAGGCCGCCAGCAAAGGCCCTCCATAGACAGGCATGATCGTCAGAGACGATCCGGCTACAACGTTAGGATCGGAAGCCGCATTTGTAGAATAGAGGCTGTCCGGCCCGGTACCATATTCAATCAGCTTGTACATTCCTTGGGGCGCAGCTGAAATAATAAGATAGCCGATCTGAACAGGTGAAGAGGAGGCGGAGCTGGCATTTGACGGCCTGTAAATGGTGACGAGCCAGCTTCTGGTGCCGGGACCAAGCGGCTCCATTGAAGTCGAGGCACCTGCCCAGGAATGGAAAGGAGTCTGTTCAGACAGCTTGCTGATCGTATCGGCTGTAAAACGCCGGAGTGATTCCGGAGCGACTGACTCATTCGATGGAGCAGCAGCGGCAATATGGCTCGCTAAGTTCATCGCATGATCCGGATTCTTGACGGGAAACGACGGCACAGCGAGAAATCCTGGGCTGACCAGGCATAAGCTCAGCATGAATTTCACCGTACCGGATAACGGACGCCGGATGCGCGAAAGATGGTTCATCATCAATTCACCTGCTATCTCTTGGATTGGGTTGAAGCAAAGCAGAATCGGGGTTATCTCCCTCAGGTTTGTTCATTGTAGCTTGTCCGTTCGAAAAAGGTTGCTGCATTCTGTCGCCGGAAAAGCGGGAAAAGCGCTTCTATTTTTGCGTTATTTTAGCGAGAACAGTCACTGTGGGGGCATCTTCCGACTACAGAGACGAACGCAGGTGAAAGATGCCGCTGCCCAGAGCGGATACGACAATTCTCGGTTCATACTGCCAGCGGATTTCAGCTTTTCTTGCTTCATATTGCTCCCGGAAAGCGTCCTGTCTTTCTTCATCGGGATCCTGAAGCAGGTCCCTGTAGTAGCTGTCGATGAGCAGAAGCTCCTCTTCCAGCCGCTCCTGTGCCGCGTCCGCCCATGTGCTGTCCGCGTCCTCAAGCCTGCTGGTAATGAGCTTCTCCAGCCGTTCTCTCGCAACCGGGAGAGCCAGTCCGGTGGGAGTAATATGAACGTTCTCAGGCAGCCTCGGGATCAAATCTTTCCCCTGCACCCTGTTGGCAAAAGCATCGTCAACCATGCCGTTCCGCAGCGAAATACCAAGAAAATGAAGCTCTTCCCGCTTGACATCGCAGCAAAATTCAATCTTGTATTGTACTCCGAGCCAAGGCTCGTAGGCGGCCGAGAGCAAGGTGCTCCGCTGAAGGCGGCCCGGGTTCTCGAATAAATAGACCTGACGGCCGCCTTGCCGGGCTGCAGCAAAAATCTGCCTCAGTCTCGGGCTGCCAAAGGTGATCTCTTCCTTCTGGATTCGGCCAGGACCTAGCACGGGAAGCGGCCGGACTGCGCCGAAGTGGCGGTCCAGCACAGGGTCTGCGTGCCCGGGGCTCGGAGTAGAAGAGGCGTCCTCCAGCTCCCGGTGCTTCTCGGGATCGAAGATGAAGCAAAAGCTCATCGTCTCCGGCTCGATGCCCATCCGTTCCACGAAGCCCCAATAATACGGCCTGTTTGTCAGCTCTTTATCGGCCTGCGGAGAGAGCTTGACGGTAACGTGATAGGGCGACTTTTCAAGAAACTGACAGGCGGTTGCTTCCAGATAGGTCTTGCAATAGTCGCGGATTTGCTCCTGTGTCATCGTCATGGCGATCAACCTCCCATCAGTTGTTGAAGCCCGTCATCTTCCCCGGGTCCCTCTCCCTGTACATCCAGTTCGGTGCGGATATGATCCAGGGACTGGCCCAGTGAATCGACTTTTCGGGCTATTTCATCGTTGCTGCTGGATTCCAGCATGATTTTGTACAGGCTTTTCTCCAAGGAGCTGCCTTTCTCGAATCGTTCCAGAATAACATCAAGCTGCCCGATAACCATCTCGAACATGTTGATCTTTTCATGAAGCAGTCTCAGAATGTGCTCTTCAATGGTGCCCTTGGTGGATAAGTTGTAGATCTGAACGTCATTCTGCTGACCCAGCCGGTGAACGCGTCCGATCCGCTGCTCGACCCGCATCGGATTCCAGGGCAGATCGAAATTGATCATCTGGTGGCAAAATTGCAGGTTGATGCCTTCGCCCCCGGCCTCGGTGGCGATCATGACCTGGGCTCTGCCCCGGAACAGGTCCATCATCCAGTCCTTTTTGCCCCGGTTCATCCCGCCGCGGTAAGGGACTGCGATCATATTGCGTTCCTTGAAATAGTTCATCAAGTATTCCTGGGTGGCGCGGTACTCGGTGAACAGAATCACCTTGTCATCCATCTCCCGGATGAGCTTCATCGCTTGTTCGGCCTTGCTGTTGGCCTTAATCGCCTTGATCAAGGCGACCAGCTCCCAGATTCTGTCCCGCAGCGGGGAATCGGGAGCCAGCTTCTTGGCCAGATTCACGAGGGTCACGAATACAGCATCCCGGCTGCTGCACACCTCCCGCTGGAGGGTGACGAGAGACAGCATGCTGCTGAGATCGCCGCCGGCTGCCTGATATTGGTCTTTGACAAAGCGAGTGACCCCGTTGTACAATTCCATTTCTTCGGGTGAAAGCTCGACTTCAATATTTTTCACATGGCGCTTCGTAAAATCCAGTTCACCGTCTCCTCGCCGGTTGCGGATCATGATTTTGGCCAGCTCTTCCTTAAGCTGTTCACCGTTCTTCGGCACTCTCTTCTCGAATACGAAGTTGGATGTAAAATCGCTCTGTCCTCCGAGCTGTCCCGGCTTCAGCAGGGTAATTAGATTGAACAGCTCCCCGAGATCGTTCTGTACCGGCGTAGCTGTCAGGAGCAGGCAATATTTTTTGCGAAGCTTGAGCATGAACTGATAGTTGGTGGTCTTCTTGTTCTTGAGCTTGTGCGCCTCGTCGACAATAACCATATCGTATTCATTGCCTAGCAGGATGTCGCGATGAGGGTCCCGCTTGGCGGTATCGATGGATGCGACTACGACCGCATTTTGCCAGGAGTGCGCCTTCTTCTGGGCAACGGCCGGAATAGCGAACTTCTGGTTCAGCTCCCGGACCCATTGGAGCACCAGTGAGGCGGGTACGAGGATTAACACCTTTTGCACAAGGCCGCGAACAATGTATTCCTTTAAGATAAGTCCGGCTTCAATGGTCTTGCCGAGACCGACTTCATCGGCCAGGATGGCTCTTCCCCGCATCTCGAACAGCACCTTGCGCGCCGTATCGACCTGATGCGGAAGCGGTGTGACCTGCTGAAGATGCTTGAGGCAGATCATCTCTTCAAAGCTAGTGACGAGGGAAGCTTCCTCCGCCTGCTTGGCCAGCTGAAATAGCTGCCAGTCGTCCCAAGGACCACCCTTGTCAAGTCTCCCCTGCAGCTCGTCGTACCAGCTTCGGTCAAACTGGACCGGAACCTTGCCGGAAGCGGGTTTGGCAGCAGGAGCGTCCAACTCGGATTGATGCGGATTCATGTTGAAAACCTCCCTTTTCCTGTTTCGTAGAACGCAGTAGGAGTAGTATGGACATAAAGAGAGTTCTTCATAACTTTGGCCGGAGAAAGTCAAATTAGCGTTGCTGGTGCAGCAATGGGGCATTTTCAGACAAGCGGGTGGGTCGAAGCTCCTAATTGGGAAAATGGGCTTTGATAACGAAATATAGTATAGTATAATGGTGGATAGACACTATATGTAGATTTTATTACATAAACACTAACGTTTTTTTGGCAAGAAGAACGGTTGAAGGTTGATGAAATGGCCGCAAAAATCAGCTTACCTATTGCTGGGCTGGCGGAGGATTTTGTCGACAGGTGACCGATATTTTTTTGTTCACGGCTGGAAATGGATCAAACAATATTTTATAAAGAGGTGTTCCCTTTGACAACGACACAGAAACATACGCTGGAAGGGCTCAGCGAAAAAATATTTCTAGATAGATATGCCTGGAAGGATGCAGACCCGGCCAATGCCAAAGTAGGCGATGTGGTACTGGTGCTGACGAAGGATGATCCGAAGTTCCCGACCAAAGAGGTCGGTGAGGTCATTGCCCGCAAAGGGCGCATAGTGACGGTCAAGACGCGCAAGGGAGAAATCGTCCAATCCGATGTGGAGAAGCTGACGCTGAATATTGAGAAGACGCCTGAGGAAATGTGGGACCGTCTGGCTGGCGCCATGGCTTCTGTAGAGGCAACGCCTGAGCTGCAAAAGGAATGGGAAGAGAAGTTCCGTTATATTCTGGATGACTGGAAGCTGGTTCCCGGCGGCCGGATCGCAGCCGGAGCCGGGGCGAGCGATGAGCTGACCCTGTTCAACTGCTACGTTATTCCTTCTCCGAAGGACAGCCGCGGCGGGATTATGGAGACATTGACGGAAATGACCGAGATTATGGCCCGGGGAGGCGGAGTCGGGATTAACCTGAGCTCGTTGCGTCCGCGGCGGGCTATTGTGAAGGGGGTGAACGGCTCTTCCAGCGGTGCGGTATCCTGGGGCGGGCTGTTCAGCTATACTACGGGCTTGATCGAGCAAGGCGGCAGCCGCCGCGGCGCTCTGATGCTGATGATCAATGATTGGCATCCGGATCTGCTGGATTTCATTACAGTCAAGCAGACTATGGGTCAAGTGACGAATGCCAACCTGTCGGTCTGCGTAAGCAACGGCTTTATGAAGGCCGTGAAGGAGGACCTGGATTGGGAGCTCGTCTTCCCGGATACGACGGTTGAGAAGTACAATGAGCTGTGGGACGGCGATCTGGACAAGTGGAAAGCCGCAGGTCATAAGGTAATCCACTACAAAACGGTAAAAGCTCGCGAGGTCTGGCACACCATCATGGAATCGGCCTGGAAATCGGCGGAACCGGGCGTTGTGTTCATGGAATATTACAACCAGATGTCCAATAGCTGGTATTTCAACCCGATCATCTGTACAAATCCTTGCGGAGAGCAGGGCTTGCCGGGCTGGGGCGTATGCAACCTGTCCGCAATGAACCTGTCGAAATTCTATGATGAAGCGACTCAGGATGTGGCATGGGACGAACTGGCTACAACTACGCGGTATTCTGTGCGGTTCCTGGATAATGTCATTAGCAAGACTCCGTATCATTTCGAGGAGAATGAGAGGAACCAGAAGAAGGAACGCCGTGTTGGTCTGGGGACGATGGGCTTGGCCGAACTGATGATCAAGCTCAAGATCCGCTATGGCAGTGCGGAATCTTTGGTCTTCCTAGACAAGCTGTATGGCTTCATCGCTAAGGAAGCATATCTCGCTTCGGCCGATATTGCAGCGGAGAAGGGAGCCTTCCCTGCCTTTGAAGCGGACAAATATTTACAGAGCGGATTTATGAAGGTCATGACCGAGGTTTATCCCGAGGTTGGCGAGGCCGTTCGGGAGAAGGGCATCCGCAATGTCACGATCATTACCCAGGCGCCTACCGGAAGCACGGGCACCATGGTCGGTACTTCAACAGGGATCGAGCCTTACTTTGCTTTCAAATATTTCCGTCAGAGCCGTCTAGGCTTCGACGAGCAATTTGTGCCTATTGCGCAATACTGGATAGATGAGCATCCTGGGGAACAGCTGCCGGATTATTTCGTAACCGCCATGGATCTGTCCGCCGAGGACCATATTCGTTCCCAGGCTGCCATCCAGCGCTGGGTGGACAGCTCGATATCGAAGACGGCGAACTGTCCTGCTGATTTCACGATCGAGGACACGAAGAAGCTGTATGAGCTGGCCTTTGATCTGGGCTGCAAGGGCGTGACCATTTATCGCGACGGAAGCCGCGATGTTCAGGTGCTTCAGACCGAGAAGAAGGAGGACAAGGCTGCAGAGAGCAAGCCTGCAGCGGAGGAAGCGACAGCGTTTGAAGATGAGGGTTCCGAAGCTGAGCAAGAGACGCTGAACGGTGTCAGCGAGACGCTTGGCGTAACGCCTTCCGCTCCCGCGCCGGAGAAGCAAGTGAACGATACGCAGTACAAGAAGCGCCCGCAAGTGCTCCACGGAGCAACCTACAAAATTAATACGCCATTCGGCATGGCTTACATCACGATCAATGATCTGAACGGCGTGCCAAGCGAGATTTTCCTGAACGTCGGCAAAGCAGGTTCCGACGTATTCGCCATGGCGGAAGCGCTTGGACGCGTCTGCTCGCTGTTCCTCCGTTACGGCGATCACGGACAGAAGGCAGAGCTGCTGATCAAGCACCTGAAAGGCATCGGCGGCTCAGGCGCCATCGGCTTCGGGCCGAACCGCGTCGAGTCCATCGCCGACGCCGTTGCAAAGGCGCTTGAGACCCATATCCAGAACGGGCCATACCATGATCCGGCTCCGGTTGCGGCTACGTTGACTCATCAGGAAGAGGAGCAGGCTCCTGCGGAGGAAGCGTTCGGGGGGGACACCCACCATGGACATGGCGGCTCCGTCACCTCGCGTGATCTCTGTCCTTCCTGCGGATCGGCTTCGCTGATTAATGTTGAAGGGTGTAAAACTTGCAGTAATTGCGGGTATAGTAAGTGTTCGTAGGGTGAAATTGGAAGGTTATTAAAAAGTCTCGGTGCAGGCCATTGCCTTCATCGAGACTTTTTTACGTCATTTGGAGCGGAAGACGCATTTCAACCGTATGGAGGTTTGCCTCCCGGGTTGGGGTTGGCTTACAATGAATCAAATGAAAATAAAGTTATTATCTGATCGTTGTTGCTCATGGATTTCTTTAATCTGTTTAATTCAAATTTAGTTTCTGACGGGGGTGAGAACAGGGTGAGCGATACCACCATACTGGTTGTGGAAGACGAACGTAAGATTGCCCGTCTTCTGCAAATTGAATTGGAAAGTGAAGGCTATGCTGTCAGTCTTGCTCCGGACGGCGTGGAGGGATGGGCCGCGTACAAGGCAGGCGATATCGCGTTGGTGCTGCTAGACGTCATGCTGCCCGGCATAAGCGGCATTGACTTATTGCAGCGAATCAGGGCGGTTGATGCCGAGACTCCGATCATCATGCTGACGGCTAAAGGCTCGGTTGCAGATAAGGTTACCGGACTTGATCTGGGCGCTAACGACTATGTAACGAAGCCCTTCGATATGGAAGAGCTGCTGGCCCGTATCCGCGTACTCCTCCGCAAGTCCCCGACTTCTAACGGGGCCCCGGCTGCTGGGGAGCCCGATCCCGATGAGTGGCTATGCGCGGCCGACCTGCGTCTTAATGAGGCTACCCGGCAGGTGGAGCGGGCGGGACAAGAGATTGTGCTAACCCAGCGGGAGTTCGATCTGCTGGCTATGCTCCTTCGCCACAAGCGGCTAGTCCTGGGCAGGGAGCAATTGCTTAATCAGGTGTGGGGGTTTGAATACACGGGAAACACCAATGTGGTGGATGTCTATATTCGCTATGTTCGCAAGAAGGTGGATGAAGGCTTTTCCCCGGAATTGATCCATACCGTAAGGGGCGTGGGGTACGTGCTCCGGGATGCCACATGAAGCTGGGAAGCAAGATTCATTTATATTCATCGGTGTTGTTTGCCATCTTGCTGCTGGCGGCAAATGTGACGGTATATACGGTGTTTCACTGGCTGATGATGGACCGGGAGATGAGCCAGCTATTGGCGGAAAGCGAGCAGGCGGCCGAGGCTCTGCGCACGGCGGAAGGCCGAGTGACGCTGAATGGGTTATTGCGGGCCTATGTGCCGCTGGACGGAACGCTCCGATGGGTGGAAGCCTCCGGCGAGGGCAGTGCTTTGGTTGCTTCCGGCAATCAACTGGAGTTGGGACGCCAGGAGCAAGCCTTTCATAGCGAGCGCAGGCTGGAGCAGGTGACAATTAACGGTGAGCGCTACGGCTTCGTATCGCTTCCGGTGATTGGCCCAAGCGGTTCGGTGGCCAATGTCCAAATGATGTCCAGCCTGGCAGAATTGACGGAACTATTGCGTATTCTGCGTCTGGTGCTAATTAGTGTGTCAGCCGCGGTACTTGTCCCGGTGGTCATTTCCAGCGGAATTTTGGGCCGGCTTGTGATGCGGCCGATTACGGGCATGACAAGCACCATGAGGCGTATTATTCGCAGTGGTGAATTCGCCAGGCTGAAACAGACGGGCAAATCCCGGGATGAGCTGGCGGAGATGGGTGATACGTTCAACGAAATGATTGGGCTGCTGGAGGAGAGCTTTGTCCGTCAGGAGCAGTTCGTATCCAATGCCTCGCATGAATTGAAGACGCCGCTGACTATCATTGAGAGCTATGCCAGTCTCCTGAAGCGGCGGGGAGCGGAGCGGCCGGACTTGCTGGAGGAATCTGTGGAGGCGATTCATTCGGAAGCCGTACGGATGAAGACAATGACCGAGCAACTCTTACTGCTGGCGACCTCCAAGCGGGAATGGAAGGCGGATATGCAGCCTGTCGGATTGGTTGCTTTTGCCGAACAGGTCTCCGCGATGTTCTCCCAAGTGCACCGCCGCAACGTTACGGTGACAAGCAGCTTGGAGCCTGTGCAAGGAGTTGCTCCGGTCCCGGAAGATGGCGATGCCGAAGTGGCAGCTCAGGAATTAACGGCCTTGACAGATCCGGATATGCTAAAGCAGGTCCTGTTTATCCTCCTGGACAATGCCCGAAAGTATAGTGATGGCGACATTGAACTCCTGGCAGGAAGGTTGCAGGGAACCGAATTTCTTGCGGTCAAGGATAGGGGGGAGGGGATTCCGGCAGAGGATCTTCCCCATGTGTTTGAACGGTTTTACCGGGTAGATAAAGCGCGGAGCAGGGAGCAGGAGGGAGCCGGTGGAACGGGGCTTGGTCTGTCGCTCTGTAAGGAACTGTGCGAAGCGCTGGGAGCAAGGCTTGAACTGGAGAGTACGCTCGGAGCAGGAACTACGGCAACGATCTGGCTTCCTGGCTCCGGGCAGGAGTATTCGGCTTAGCTATAACCCAGATAGACAGGAGGAGAGAGGCATGCACAGATTCACTTTGAAAAGTAGGCGGCTAGCGGCTCTCGCTTTGGCTGGAGGGTTGCTGTTCATCGCTGTGTTAGTATGGATGGTTTATAGTGCCGATAGCGGCCCCAAGCTCACGCTTGCCGAAGCCGAGCAAAGGGTGCTGAACACCTACGAGGGGAGCGTTGTAGACAGCCGTCTGCAAGGAGCTGACTTTGTGGTATTTCTTAAAACGGGACAGGGTTTGTACGAATTGATTGTAAGAAGCGACAGCGGGGATATCGCAGAGATCCGGCGCTTGGAGGAGTATGCTCAGGAACCGCCAACCATGGAAGATGATCCTGAGGGTACTGTCCCTGGCAAGGATGATCTGTCTGCCGATCCCTCTGCACCTTGGGGTGAAGATGCCCAGGAAGGGGGCGCGTCCACCCCTGGTACGGATGGGTTTATTTCGGAGAAGGAGGCAACCGGGCTGGCATTGAAGACCGTGTCTGGCCTTGTGAAGGATATCGACATCGAGGAGGACGGCGGGACGCGATATTACCTGATCGAGATTGAGACAGCGGACGGCCGCGAGGCCGAAGTGCAGTTGAATGCCGCTTCCGGTAAGGTAATCTCCGTAACCTGGGATGATGATACCGACGACGATGATTCCTAATTAGCTTTTATCATCAAATTCTAATCTTCTTGTAATGATTCTCTTAGATTGCCCGGGTAAAGTAGTAATCGTACCGAGGATACCCGGGTCCCCGAAGAGAACGAGCAAGAAGAAATGAAGGAGATGAATTCGGATGAGAAACAAGAAATCATGGATGCTTGGAGTCGGACTGGCGGTGGCGTTGGCAGGCACGAGTGCGGTGGTAGCTGCAGAGGCTGCGACAGCCTACATCGGCAAGGAGAAGGCGAAGCAGATTGCGCTTACGGAAGCGCCCGGCAAAGTGACGGACGTCGACTTGGAGCGCAAGCGCAGCGTGACCTACTATGAGGTAGAGATTGACCGGCAAGATAGCGGGCGTGAAGTGGATGTTCATGTAGAGGCTGTAACCGGCAAGGTACTGAAGGTAGAAAATGACGCTGATGATGATCGCAAGATAGCAGCTGAGGCGACAACAGCTACGGCGGCAACTGGAAATGGGACAGACACAGCTTCAAAGTCCGCAACGTCAGCCAAGTCCATCACGAAGGAGCAGGCCGTCACATTGGCCGGGCAGGCAGTTAAGGGCGAAGTTCTTAGTGTCGAGACGGACTGGGATGATGGCGATAAAGAATATGAGGTTACGCTAAAAACCGCCTCCGGTTTTGCCGAGGTTGAGATATCGGCTTCTACCGGCAAGGTGCTCGATATTGATTATGACGACGATGACGACTACGATGATGATCATGACGACGACGATAGAGATTAAGGGAATACCTCCAATCACGACTGGCGTGGTTGGAGAGCAGACGGGCAGAGCCGGAAGAAGCGGCGATGCCCGTTTTGTGTTTCAGGTTAAGTCGAATCTCTGCACCCCTCCAAGTTAATCATTGACATTTTAGACCGATGTAGCATATAAAGTAAGTAATAAGTGGTAAGTAATAAGTAGTAAGTAAACCTGGAAATCAGTCAGAATCCGGATTGAAGTCTATCTTAAAGGAATGGAGAGATGGAAGATGGCAGATTTGAAATTGGCCGAAAGCTTTGCGTTGATCGCGCTGAATGCGCAGCGGAGCCTGGAGTTGACGATTGCAAAAAAGGCGGCGCTTCGCTGCATGGCGGCTGCGGTAATTCTGGAGCTTCATCTGGAGGGTGAGCTGCGGCATCCGGAGGCTCAACGTAGCTTGAAGCAGGATAGGGCTGGAGAACCGCAAGATTGGACCTACCGGAAAGCGGTAATAGATCCGTTGGCGAACGGTAAGCGGGAGCTGAACCGGGAGCTGCTCTGGTGGCTGCATCGGGCATCCCGTCTATCCAAGAGAAAGCTGGTTCGATTTGAACGAAGCATCGCTGATTCCCTTAAAGAGAGAGGGCTATTGGAAGAGATTCCGCATCTGCTCGGCTGCGATCTGTATTTCCATTCTGCCGATGTAGCAATTAAGGAGTATCGGAGCGACCTGGAGGAATACGCGAAGATTACGGAGTATTTACGCGCGGATGTGCTGGAGGATGGGAGAGCGGCGGAGCAATCGGTGTGCCTGCTGTGGCTGTTGCGGGAGAGCGGTTGCATGCATGATTTATTTTCACGAAATGAACTGGAGCAGGTTACTGCGAAAATGGTTAATCTGATGCAAAGCGATCCGCTAGCCAAAGTGCTATACCCGTTCCGGATTCGCCGTGGCCTCGAAACCGCAGCCAAGCAATTGCTGCAATTCAAAAAACATGCCGTAGCGACGCAGGCCGGCAGCGGGGTTAACTTCCTGTTCCCCGTCCTTGAGCGCTCGCAGGCAGTATTCATTGATACGGAGGCGATGCTCTCCGGTCCCGGAACCCGATTGCAGGATGTGCTGGCACGGCTTGAATCCAAAGGCCATCGGGTGCAGGTATTGCGCGCCGGACAGGTTCCGCTCCTCAAAATTGATAATCTGGTCTACGAAGCGATTCCGCACGCGGTCTACGGAAGGGTGCCTATTCATGGGGTCCGTCTGCTTCCGAAGCACCCGGTATAAAGGAGTGCTCTTATGTCCAGACAACGTTCGATGGAAGCGATTCTGGCTTCCGAATATGTATCGATCGGTGAATTGACGCGGCTGACCGGGGCGAGATACAGTACGCTGAAATTTTACACGGAAGAAGGCATGCTGCCATTTGAGCAGGCCGAGGAGAACCTGACGCGAAGATATCTTAGAGAGAGCACGGTGGAGCTTATTTTCCGAATCAAGCGGATGAAGACGGACGGTCTGTCGATTCCGCAAATCAAGGCGGCGCTAAAGGAAGAGCGGTAGCGAGCTTACGCCGAGATGAGACGACTAAGGGTACGTCATGCCAAAACCAGTGGCATTCAATTTAATTCATACTTGACAGGTGTGAATAATAGGTTTAATATATGAAAAAATCGTTTAGCACTCATTATCTTACAGCTAAGAAATAAAGCGACTAAGCAGCCGATCGGTTCACCGAAGGCTCTCGAAGGCTTCCCTGCATGGGAATCCTGCGGGAGCCTTTTGACGTTTGGCGGTCAGGGCAGAAAAGACACGAATCGAAGGTGAGGGAGGGTCATCGAAAAAAGCAGAGAGGTATGGGAGCAGCTTGAGGAGGCAGATTGGCTGTTCCGGAAAATGGTCAGGAAATTCGTCAAGGAACGGGACAAAGTGGAGGTGGAAGGCATTTCGCTTCCAGGTCTTCTGGTCCTGCAAAAAATGTGCCGGGAAGGGCCGCAGCGCCTCGGCGATTTGGCGGAGGAGCTTGATTTTACGTCAGGTGCTGTGACCGGGCTGTGCGACAAATTGGAAAAGAAGGCTCTTGCCCAAAGAATCCGGAGCGGGGACGACCGAAGGTCGGTCTCGCTGGATATTACGCCTAAAGGCAGGGAGTTCGTCCGACGAAATCGAAATGTCGGGCCGCGCGGGATCACGCTCCTGTTTGCGGACATGACGGAAGCGGACCTGGCGGATATCCATCGTCTTTTCAAAGTACTTATTGAACGAATCGGGCAATACTCGGACACGCTCAATCTGCTTGCGGAAGGCAACGCCAAACCGGCGGATGAGGATGGCAATCACAGGCAAGGAAAATATTTATCTTATTAAAGAGGAGCGATCAATTTTATGGGACATCCGACGATTTATCCGACAGGGGCAACGGTTTATAACCCGGACAAAGCATGGAGCGGGTACACCATTTTTCAGGCGGCCGATCTTGGCGCACTGCTGATTGATATGAGCGGCAGGGAGGTTCACCTATGGAAAGGGCTGCGAGGCTTTCCGAACAAATTGCTTCCTGGCGGCTACGTGCTCGGGAGCACGGCCGAACGGGATCCGAAGTACGGCTTCCAGGATGAAGCCGATCTTGTTCAGGTCGATTGGGACGGGAACATCGTGTGGCAGTTCAACCGGCATGAATGGATCGAGGATCCAGGGCACGAGCCGCAGTGGATGGCCCGGGCGCATCACGATTACCAGCGCTCCGGCAATCCGGTAGGCTATTATGTCCCCGGAGCTGATCCAAAAACCGCTGAAGGCAATACGATCATCCTTGTCCATAAGAATGTGCATAATCCGAAAATATCTGATAAGCCCCTGCTGGACGATTCCATTCTGGAGGTGGATTGGGAAGGCAATATCGTCTGGGAATGGAACTGCCATGAGCATTTCGATGAGCTCGGCTTCGACGAGCAGGCCAAAAATGTGCTGTTCCGTGATCCGAACACGCGGTATTTCGGCTCCGGGGCCGGGGACTGGATGCATATCAATTCGGTTTCCGTTCTCGGACCGAACCGGTTCTACGACGCCGGGGATGAACGGTTCCATCCCGACAACCTTATTTGGGACGGCAGAGAGACCAACATTATCGCCATCATTGACAAAAAAACCGGCAGCATCGTCTGGAAGCTTGGCCCTGACTATTCCGCTCCGGAGTACAGACATCTGGGCTGGATTATCGGTCAGCACCATGCTCACTTGATTCCTCGGGGACTGCCCGGGGAAGGCAATCTGCTCGTGTTCGACAACGGCGGATGGGCAGGGTATGGTTCGCCGAATCCGGCGTCTCCGTTTGGACAGAAGAATGCGGTCCGCGACCATTCCCGTATCCTGGAGATCGATCCGTTGACGCTCGAAATCGTATGGCAATACACGCCGACCGAAGCCGGGTTCCTTGCCCCGCTGGATTCGTACCGCTTTTACAGTCCGTACATCAGCTCCGCGCAACGGCTTCCGAACGGCAACACGTTGATTACGGAAGGGGCGGATGGCCGGATATTCGAGGTGACACGGGAGCATGAGCTAGTCTGGGAGTATATTTCTCCATACAAAAATAAGCGGAACACGAACATGGTGTATCGTGCGTACCGTGTTCCTTATGACTGGGTTCCTCAGCTGGCGAAGCCTGCCGAGCAGGCGATCGCGCCGCTGGATGTGGCGAATTTCCGGGTCGCGGGTGCGGCAGGGAAGGGAGCGGAGTCCGTGGTCGTAGTTAATGGAACGTTCTCTTACGGGGATGGAGCCGCTTGTGTTGCCAGCATAGATGAAAGGCCCGGCCAGGATTAGAATCTACAGGAACTGAAGGGAGAAGAAGCCATGCGGAATTTTATTAATAAAAATAAGAAAAGTTATTTGATTGCCGCCTTTATTTCAATTCTTATCTTGATTGTCGTGCTGCCTGGCTGCGGGCCGTCTGTCAGCGGAGGGGCCGCTGATTCCGGGAATAAGGATCGGGCGGAGGCCGTCAAGCTGAACATTGCCGATATTTCCTCCAATCCGGTGCTTCGTGTCGCTAAAACAAAGGGCTTCTTCGAGAAAAATGGCATTGATGCGACGATCATCAATTTTGCTACTCCGGCTGAAGGGATCAACTCGCTGTTTATCAAGCAGGCGGATATCGGCTGGGGAGCTGATTTCCCGATTTTGAACGCGGTCAGCAAAGGCGAATTTTCGATCGTCGCTTCGACCGGTACCTCGACGGAACGCAATGCTCTCAAGTGGCAGCTGTTCGTCCGGGACGAAATCAAGCAGGCCGGCGATTTGGAAGGCAAAAACCTGAGCTTTATGCGGGGGACGTTCCTTACTTATCTGTGGGATGTATTTTTGACCGAAAATGGCGTTGATCCGAAAAATGTCACGTTGACGGGTCAAGGCGGTTCTGATGAAGCGTACATCGCGCTGAAGAACGGCGAGGTCGATGCCGCCTGGGTAACCGGAGCTGTCATGCTGCAGAAATTCGAGGAGATCGAAGGCGTGCATGTACTAACTGACATGGCGCAAACAAGCGTACGGATCGGCAGTCAGATCGTCGTCCCGGATAAGCTGATAGAGGAGCATCCCAAGACGGTTGCTAATTTCCTGAAGGCTGTGGACGAAGCATCCCAATTTGCGAAGGAGAATCCGGATGAAGTGGCGGATATTCTGTACGACGAAGTCAAACAGCCGCGGGAAGCAACGTTGAAGGATTTGGCGGAAAGCAATTGGAACATTGATTTTACGCAGGATGCGCTCGACAGTTTGACCCGCCAGAAAAAATATATGGTGGAGAACGGGATCATCCAGACGGACTTCGAGCTTAAGGACAAAATCAATCTTGAATTCCTGAAAGAAATACTTCCGGACCGGGTAACGGCCACCCCATAGAGAGGAGGAAACCGCATGTCATTGGCCCTTCAACATCAGAAGGATTCTTTAAGAGCGAATCGGACGATTACGATTCAAGGCCTGAACAAAAGCTACGGGGAGCATTCCGGCGCTGCAGGCAGCCATATTCATTACATTATCAAGAATGTCGATCTGGTCATCAATGGCGGCGAATTTTTTGTACTGCTCGGTCCGAGCGGCTGCGGAAAATCAACGCTGCTCAATATGATCGCCGGCTTTATTTCAAAAACGGACGGACGGCTCAGAATCGGAGACGCTGAAATCGACAAGCCCGGACGGGACCGGGCGGTCGTCTTCCAGCAGGCGGACTCCTCGCTTTTTCCCTGGTTGACGGTCCGGCAGAACGTTGAATTCGGTCTGAAGATGAAAAAGGTACCCAAACGGGAACGCAGAGCCATATCGGATCGGTACATCGATCTTGTCGGACTGACGGGGCATGACGACAAACTGCCCAGAGCCCTGTCCGGGGGAATGAAGCAGCGCGTCCAGTTAGCCAGGGTACTGGCCAATGACCCGGAAATTCTGCTCATGGATGAACCGTTCGGCGCGCTGGATGCGATGACTCGCAGAACGATGCAGAAGGAGCTGGTGCGGATCTGGAGTCAGACGAAGAAAACGGTCGTATTCGTGACGCATGATATCCAGGAGGCGATTTTGCTGGGCGGGCGGATCGGCATCATGTCACAGGGCCCGTCCTCAAAAATTTCGCATATCTACGAGATCCCGCTGGATTATCCTAGAGATGTGTCAGCGGCGGAATTTTATGAATATTACAAGCAAATTCAGGCGCATTTTGACGAGTAGGGGGAAGAAGATATGACGGTATGGTGGAAAAGAAAATGGGCTGGTCTCGTTCTGCTCTGGATTGTTGTCCTGGCAGCATGGCAAGGAGGCGCGCTGGTCTATGGACCGGAGGTGATACCCAGCCCCCTGCAAACGATAAATGGAGCGATTGAGCTGCTTAAGGATGGTTCATTGCAAAAATATATCGGAATCAGCTTTGTCCGCGTTCTGAGCGGCTGGACACTCGGCAGTCTGATCGCCATTCCGCTCGGCATTATCATCGGCAAGGTAGACGCGATTCGCCATTTCGCCGAGCCGCTGTTGAACTTCATCCGATTTATTCCCCCGATCGCTTTTATCACGCTGTTTCTGGTCTGGTTCGGCATCGGGGAGCAGTCCAAGATCGCGCTCATTCTGTATGCGACTTTGTTTATCGTCATGATGAACACCTTGACAGGCGTTCTGTCCGTCGAGGAGGACAAAATCCGCTCCGCCCGCAGCATGGGCGCTTCGGAATGGCAAATCATCATTTATGTGATTGTGCCAGCTACGGCACCCTATATATTCACCGGAGTCCGGCTCGCCATGGGCACCTCCTATATGGCGATCGTCGGCGCAGAAATGATCGCCGCGAACGAAGGGGTCGGCTTCTTGATCTGGAATTCACGGCTGTTTTTCCGTACGGACTGGATTTTCGTCGGCTTGATTTCACTAGGCTTGATGGGCTTCATCACGGACCGATTATTCGGCTGGTTCGGCAGTAAAGTATTATGGCGGTACGGGGTCGTTAGTTCATCCGCGGTCAAACGGTAAACGCGTAGAGGGGCAGCATTGTGCTGCTCCCTTTTCGTCAAAGTAAAAAGACTGTTTCAAAAGCCTGTCAGGTGGCTCTGATTGAATTGAGGGACTTGGTTATGCCTTTGTGAATGGATTTCTGCCTTGCTATGATTTATTCAAATCAAAGAAATCCGTGAACAACAGTGATCGAAAGCACACTTCACACGTTGCCTCTAATACGAAGAATCATTAGCTGGAGGCGCCGGAAAGTGATTCTCAATCTGGTTTATATCCTCTTGATCTAATTCCCAGCCCAAAGCATTCAGATTATCAACGATGTGTTCCTTGCTCGCGGCTTTAGGGATCGTCACTAATCCTTGCTGTCTTAACACCCAGTTTATCGCCACTTGATAGGCTGTCTTGCCGTACTTGGCCCCGATGGTGTCCAATGTGCTTCTCTCTGGTGTGCCTGCTTCAGGGAATCCCTTCCCGCCAAACACATGAGGAGCAAATCCAAATGGCGAATATCCCATGATGGTTATTCCGTTCTCTTTTGCAAAGGGTATAATCTGACTCTCTATGCTTCTATCATTTAAGTGGTAAGGCAGTTGATTGCATACCAAGGGTATATCTCCTAGATGATGCTGGGCTTCTTGCATTAATGGAACGGAAAAGTTGCTCACACCTACATATTTGACTAGTCCCTTGCTGACTAATTCAGCCATGGCACCCATGGTCTCCGAAACCTCGTATTGTTCGCTTGGCCAATGCTGCAAATATAAATCGATGCGGTCCGTTCTTAAACGTTCCAAGCTTGCCTCTGCTGCTCCAAGCACACCTTTGTAAGAACAATTTTTCGCAGACACTTTAGTTACAAGGAAAACATCATTTCTGATGTCATGGATGGCTTGGCCAACCACCTTCTCGGATCCGCCCCCCGCATACTCTTCAGCCGTATCGATCAGTGTCAGTCCATGTTCAATCCCAAAACGCAAAGCCTCTATTTCGTCTTTTTCTTGCTGCTTAGCTTCGCCAAATTTCCAAGTTCCTTGGCCAATAGCCGGAATGCTTACTTCCGTGTTGCCCAGCTTACGATATAGCATCCACAAAACCTCCTTAGAACAATAAGAGCTTACTAGCTACTCCATATACTAACACTTAACGTTATTGAGAGGAATATTGCAGCTCCAGCCGGAATACTAGAAATATTCGCATTTGAATTGCGAAAAATCCGCCATAGAACCTTCTCCATAGGCATATAAACCGATGAGCACGCCTGTGAATCCTCCAGCAACCTCAGAGGAAAGGTATCTGGTCTGTGCCGTACCCAGGGAGATGTCCTTGCCGTCTTTGCGAAGGAGGAAGCTATAGCGCTCATGACTGGACCGTATAATCAGCGTAGCCCGGTCGCCGCTCCCCAGGTCTGCTTCATGCTCAATGGATTTGATATCGCCGATATTCAGGCGCTCGATCACCTTGCATCCCTTCTCGTCTTTGCGTACAGCTAAATCATAATGATGATTCTCATCCATATAGAGTGTAATGCCGGCCTCGCCGTTGGTTAGCTGAACATCGCAAGTGATCTCAGCGTTGAAGTCCTTTTGGCGGAGGCCTATAAATGTCGGGGATGCAGGAGTATCCAGCGATATGTCGGTCCCTTTGAGCTGCAGTCGATCGGATTCGAGCAGATAATTATCTGTCCTAGGGTGACGGAGATAGCACCAATCCAGATTCCAATCCGTATTTCCGAAAGTAAAGGTCTTTTTCTCCTGCTGGATGACGTTACTCGGGATTCGATCGGTCTCAAAACTCGAAAGCGTAGTACCGTTATGTCCTGCCGTAAACCAGCCGTCCTCGCCAAACGTAATCGGCGTAAGGAACACTTCGCGGCCTAGATGATGGTAGGTAAGCCAACGGCCGGTTTGGCGGAAGCCCAGATGGAGCATCCACCAGTTTCCCTCATGATCTTGAAGGAGGTCGCCATGACCTACCCCCTGCAGCTCATAACCGCTCAGATTGCGATTGGTCAGTACAGGGTTGTTTGGATAAGCTTCGAAGGGGCCGGAAACTGCTTCTCCCCGGGCATAAACGACCATATGGCCATATTCCGTCCCTCCTTCGGCCGCCATGAGGTAATACCGGCCATTTATTTTATACATATGGGGGCTTTCCAAGTATCGTCCGCCCGTCCCTTGCCAGATCGAACGGCTTGGAGACAGCTTGCCGCCCGTCTTAATATCAATCTCGCACTGAACAACGCCGCCCATCCCGTTGTCGTCCGTTCCGTTGCTCATAAAGAAGACCTTATCATCTTCAAAATACAAATCAGGATCGATTCCCCCTTGATCCACATAGATCGCTTCAGACCATTCGCCGTAAATGTCGTCTGTCCAAACATAGAAATTTTGATGCGTCGTGTCGTTGGTCGTGGTCATGTAGAAGCGCCCGTTGTGGTGACGGATCGTCGGAGCGAATACTCCGCCAGAACTCCCCACCTGGCCGAGCTGAATCTGACTCTCCCGGGTCAGGCAATGGCCGATTTGTTTCCAGTTAATCAGGTCCTTGCTCTCAAATATCGGAACGCCCGGAAAGTACTGAAAAGAACTGCAAACCAGGTAATAGGTACCGTCTGCTTTACAAATGCTGGGGTCTGGATAGAAGCCTTTGATCACCGGGTTATTGTATTTCATCGTATCCACCTCTTTTATGAATTCACATGCATGGAAATTTAATGGGGTAGTCCCTATAGAAGATGAGCAAAATACAATTCATATATTCATCTTGTATAAGGAGATTAAACAGCATCGGCTTAAAGCTTGCAATGAGATAAGCCAGGTGGTTTCTGCTAAATCTTTTAAATTAATAAATATGTGATTTCAACAGACGAGGACAGGAGAAAAGAGCGATCATTAAAGCGAACGGGAAACCGAAGTATATGAGACTCTTTCCTTTTATAGGCCACTCTAATCAAAATAGTACGTATTAATTATTGCATTTCATTTAATTATGACGTACTATATAACCATTAACTTTCCAATTTATGAAGATGGAGAGGAGGAGCAGGCAACACTGCTGCGAGCAAGCGGCACAAATCCGGAAACGGAGGGATTCCTATCAAGCTGACATCACGCCAGTTGGAAATTGTGAAAATCGTGAAAAAACACGCCCCCATCACCGGTGAGCAGATCGCGGAAATGCTGAATTTGACGCGTCCGACGATTCGTTCGGACCTGTCGGTGCTGGTGATGCTCGATTATATCGATGCCAAGCCGAAGGTAGGGTATTTTCTGGGTCAAAGAGCCCAGACGGAAAATGGAAGCATGAAGCATTTACTGGAAATGAAGGTTGGCGACGTTCATGGCGTACCGGTAATCGTTCGTGAAACAACGACAATTCAGGAAGCGGTGGTGACGCTCTTTCTTGAAAATGTCGGGCACCTGATCGTGACGGATGAGGGCGGCCTGCTCTCGGGGATTGTCTCACGCAAGGATCTGCTGAAAGTCACGCTCGGGAATGCCTCGGCATCGACGATGCCGGTGAGCTTTATTATGACGCGGAAGGCCAACATGATTACGGTTCTGCCTGATGACACGGTGCTGGAGGCCGCCCGGAAAATCATCGCTTATCAGATTGACAGCTTGCCTGTTGTGGTCCCGGCGCCAAGCGGCATAGAAGGGGAATGGAAGGTCGTAGGGCGGATCTCCAAGACGAATATCATTAAAATGCTGCTCGGAATAGTAGCAGAGAATTAACGGGAGGAATGGGATGAACCCGGAACAGGCTCACTTCATAGTCATTTGCTCGGACTCGGTCGGTGAAACTGCGGAAGCGGTCGTACGGGCTACACTTCGGCAGTTCGAGCAGCCGAATACGGAAATCAAGCGGGTTATGAACGTCCGCACGGAAGACGAAATCAGCGCCGTGATGGATGAAGTACATCAGCGCGGCGGCTTCGTCGCCTACACGCTTGTCCAGCCGGAGCTCAGAGAAGCAATTCGGGAAGAAGCGGTCAGGCTGAATGTTCGAGCCGTCGATATTATGGGGCCGATGATGCAGGCATTTATTGACACGTTTAAGGATACGCCGAAGCGGCTGCCCGGCCTGCTGCATCGACTGGACGAGGATTATTTTCGCCGGGTGGAAGCGGTGGAATTTGCGGTCAACAATGATGACGGCAAAGACGTGGGAGCGATCCTGAAAGCGGATCTCGTCCTGCTCGGGGTCTCCAGGGTATCGAAGACGCCGCTGTCGATTTTTTTGGCGCATAAGGGATTCAAGACGATGAATTATCCCGTCGTTCCCGAATTGGCTCCCCCGACGCAACTCAGGGAGGTCTGCAGCTCGAAGCTCGTTGGATTGACAATCGATGCGGAGCAGCTGGTTAATATCCGGGCCGAGCGGCTCAAGTCACTGGGGCTGCCTGACCAGGCTCACTACGCTTCATTGGAGCGGGTGCGGCAGGAGCTCGACTACGCGTTAGACCTGTACGAATCGCTGGGCTGTCCCATTATAGACATCACAGGAAAGGCGATTGAGGAGACGGCCGTATTTGTTATGAAGCAAATCAGACAAAGATAAATTGGAGGGAGAACGATGGAACGTCATATTGCTATGGAATTAGCGCGAATCACGGAGGCTGCAGCGCTGGAGGCAGCCTGCTGGACGGGAAGAGGCAACAAACACAGCGCAGACGAGGCAGCAACGATGACTATTCGGAGAATGTTTCATTCCGTAGACATGGACGGGACCGTCGTGATTGGCGAAGGAGAGATGGACGAGGCGCCGATGCTGTATATCGGAGAGAAGGTCGGCAGCCGCCGCGGCCCGAAAATTGATATTGCCGTCGATCCGCTGGAAGGGACCGAGACGGTGGCAAACGGACTTAACAACGCGATTTCTGTAATCGCCGCCGCTCCGGAAGGAAATTTGCTCCATGCGCCGGATATGTACATGGCGAAGCTGGCAGTTGGGCCGGAGCTGGCCGGTAGACTCTCGCTGAACGATCACATCAGCGTTATACTGGCCAAAGCGTCAGAAATTTTACAGAAGCCGCTATCCGAAATGACCGTATCGATCCTGGATCGGCTGCGCCACCGGGAGATGATCTCCGCTTTGCGCGACGCGGGAGTACGGATCAAACTGCTCGGGCACGGCGACGTGATGGGAGCCATAGAAGCTGCGGTGGAGAGCGAAGTCGATATGTACGTTGGCTCCGGGGGCGCTCCGGAAGGCGTACTGGCCGCGGCAGCGCTGAAATGCCTTGGCGGAGAAATGCAAGGGCGATTGATTCCGGATACGACCGAGGAGTATGAACGGTGCATAGCGATGGGCATGAAGGATCCGCTGAAGCTGCTCACGATGGACGATATGGTGGGACACGGGAACGTGCTGTTCGTTGCAACCGGTGTAACGCAGGGCGATTTGCTGAACGGCGTGCGCTATTTGTCGAACCGAAGGGCCGAAACCCATTCGGTCATTATGCACTCCTTGAACGGAACAGTGAGCTATTTGCGTACGATTCATCATTTGAGCGGGGCGAAGATCGGGACCATAGCTGAGGCGGCGATGTGATCGAAATAACAGTCGTAGAGAAAACTCCCTTATTGCAGGCGGTTTGCTAATGCAGACCTTCTCCAGCGAGGGAGTTTTTTTATTTATAGCGAGCCCGATCACCATATATAATTTTTGCCTTATCCGGAGTATGCTTCAACCGCTATGAGACACATGAGGTAATACCGGTCATTTATTTGCTTGATGGCTCCTGTTAAATCTTATAACTTATATAAGTTGAACTATAAAACCACGTAGAAAGGGCATGAGTGTGAAGTGTGCTGAAGAAGCGTAAGCGTTCGCCTTTATGAGTGGATTTCTACTGTATAATAACTTAGTTCAATTAGAGAAATCCGCGAATAACAGCGATCGTAAGCACACTTCACACGTTGCCCCCAGAACGTAAAATTAAGTAAGTAGTTTATCTCATATAATATATATGTGATTTCAAGGGATGAGGACAGGAGATGAGGGCGATCATTAAAGCGAACGGGGAACTAAAGTATATGGCGTTATACGAAGCGCTGGCTAGTGAAGTCAGGTGGAGCATCATGGATCTCCTTGCCGGTACCGAGTTGAATGTAAAGGATATTGCAGACCGCTTAGGACTTAGCCCCTCCATCGTTACTATGCACGTTCGCAAGCTCGAACAAGCCGGGCTTATTGGAAGCCGCAGGGTTCGGCTCGATGGGGGGACACACAAAATGTGTTTTCTCAAAGAAACATCGATCGAGATCGAGCTTCCTTCTGTAAAAAGAGCTGCGAAGATCAGAGAGCAGTCTATTTCAGTGGGCCATTACACTGCGTTTGAAGTCCATCCTACCTGCGGGCTCGGCACGCTCGAGAAAGAGATCGGAGTGTGGGATGATCCCCGGTATTTTCTTGATCCCGAGCGGGTCCATGCGGCTATTCTATGGTTTGGCTGGGGGTATGTTGAATACAAAATACCGAACTATCTGCTTGCTGATCAAACGGCAGACGCCATTGAAATTTCCATGGAGATCGCCTCGGAAGCCCCTGGCTTAAGAGACTATTGGCCTTCGGATATCGAGTTCATATTTAACGGCATCTCCCTGGGGACATGGACCAGTCCTGCTGATTTCGGAAGAGCCGCGCGGGGCAGGCTTACGCCGGAGTGGTGGCATCGAAACGTGAATCAATACGGATTATTGAAGACGATCCGCATTGACGCATCAGGTACATTTATGGATGGCGAAGCGATGTCGGGGGTGACCCTTGGGGAGCTCAAGCTGCGGGAGCCGTTCTGGACGCTTCGATTCGCGGTGGATGAGCATGCGGTTAATGCCGGGGGATTGACGCTCTATGGGGCGGGATTCGGTAATCATGATCAAGATATTGTAGTTCGCGTGCATCTTAACGATTAGGATTAGCTCCGGGCTGTTAAAACAAAGCGATCTGTCTGCAATGAGACGGATCGCTTTGTTTGTTCTCTACTTAAAAGAATCGATAGAGGCGTACTCCGTGAGGCGGAATACGGGCCTGCAGCACACCAGATGCAAGCTCGGCAGGTGTGCTGCTCCACAGCTCGGTGCCTGTAATGGCACCGGTCAATCCAGCTCCAAGCTGATCCATGGGCAGATCCAGCTGCAACGGGCTCTCGCCGGTGTTGAATGTGGCAACGTAGCGGGAGCCATCGGCGTGCTCGGCCGTCCATACGATAAGATCCCCTTGGCGGAGCGCTTCCTTGGCGGAGCGACTCTCGCGGTGCATGCGAAGCACCTCGCGGTTGGTAAGCAGCGATAGTGTCCAGTCATCGCAGTCTCTTAGTTCGCCGCCAAAGATCAGCGGCGAGCGGAAGATGCTCCAGAGCGACATCATCGTCAACTGCTCATCGCGCGTGAACCGGGTCCAGCGATCGGCACCACCGCCATCCACAGAGCGGATGCCGATGTGACCGAGCGGCAGCATGTCGCAGTCCGGCCAGCAGCCTGGCTCAGGTATGCCCTGCCAGGCCCGGCAACGGTCGAACATATCGAGCAAGAGCGGCCATTGATCCCAGAAGTCGTCCGTAACCCGCCACATGTTGGCATGCTTGGCGAAGAACGTCGCGTATTCCACAGGGGCAGGTCCGGGGGAGAGGCTTAACACCATAGGGCGTCCGCAGTGCTTGATTGCTTGAGAGATCAGGGCGATCTCTGGCTGATGGGTGTCGTACAGCCTGGAAGCTGCGATATCGTCTACTTTTATCAGATCAACGCCCCACTCGGCATAAAGCTCAAACAGAGAATCGTAATAGGCCCCTGCCCCTTCCTTCGAGGCATCCACGCCATACATATCCGTATTCCATGGACAGATTGAATTCGTATGGGCGATATCGCGGGCTGTCGCGGTTGACCCCAGAATTGCTGTGCCGGCATGGGCGGCCTGCCGGGGGATGCCGCGCATGATATGAATGCCGAATTGTAGACCCAGGCTGTGCACATAATCGGCTAACGGCTTGAAGCCCTGACCTCCTGCTGCGGAGGGGAACCTGTTCTCAGCCGGCATGAGCCGGGAGTACTCATCCATGATAAGCGGAACAAACGGACGATATTGGGAGGAGCTGGCATCGGGCTCATACCACTGAATATCAACAGTAATGCAGCTCCAACCGAATGCCTTGAGATGCTCGGCCATGTATTCCGCGTTGCCCCGAATTTCGTCTTCCGTGACCGCAGCGCCGTAGCAGTCCCAGCTGTTCCACCCCAGCGGCGGAGTAGGCGCTGTAAGCTTATGATCCATAGTTAGTCTCCTTTATTCATTAATTATTGCTCTTGATACGTCCATCATAATAAAGGAGTTTATTACTATCTACAGTAATCTTGAAAGAGGAATAGCAAAATATTGCGGTCAATCGAAGAACAGCTTGCGATATACAAGGCTCTCATCTCCGCTGCGGAATTCTCCAGGCGTAAGCCCGGTCAAGCCGCGAAATGCTTTGATAAAATAACTTCCGCTGGAGTAACCGACCTGCTCGGCGATGGTCTCGATGCTAAGCCCGGTTCCCCGTAGCAGCTCCATGGCCTTCTCCGTACGGATCCGGGTCAAATAAGCACCGGGTGTCAGGCCCGTGCTGGCAGAAAACCGGCGGATCAGGTGGTACTTCGACAGGGAGACATGCTCGGCAAGCTGATCGATACTGACCATTCTGGAATAGTTAAGCTCAATAAATTCAGCGGCATGCCGTACATTTTCCGGCCAATTGGCTCTGTTCCGCAGCGTTGTGACCTGCATTCTGGCCAGCTCTGTCATGAACTGATAGACGCAGGACGACGCGATCAGGGGATCGCTGATTCTGCCTGCTCCGGCATCGACCACAATCATTCTTGACAGCCGAACCGGTGCGCTGTCCAACGGCAGATAAGGTACTTCCCCCGCTTCGCGCAGGAATTTGCGCCAATGGGGCAGAATCAGATTGGGCCGGAACAGCAGAAATAGGAACTCCCAAGGCGCTTGGGATTCCGGATGATAATAATAGCGGTGGGGTCCTGGAATTTCGGCGAGAATAGCTTGCCCGGCGCTGACGCGGTGAGTCCGGTTCCCCGACTCATATATTCCCTCACCGGAGATCGTGTACTGGAACAGCAAGAGGGGACCATCGGTCCGCTCCAGCCCGTCCCACCGGTAAGATGGGCTCGTGATCACATCATAGCCGGCCGCAAATAGAACGCACAGCTGGAGCTCCTTATCCTCTGCGAACCGAAACCCGTACGTGCCTTTAGGGATGTCCATCGATGCCCTCCTTGATTTTTATAACGAGTCCAGCCAATCCCCAATCGTCCCGACTATAATATCCTGCTGCTCTACCGCACTGATTGTAGCTTCCTGATCCCCCTTTTGCGGGCCGTACATGCCGAATTGGGCGTGGTTGCCTCCTGCAATCTCGTGCAGAACGGCATTCGGCGCGAGGAGGCGCTGGGTAGAGTCGATTTTCTCAACGGTGGTTAGTCCGTCTAGCTCGCCATAGATGCTGAGGATCGGCAGCTTCGTATTCGAAAAATTATTCGAATCCGCAGGATAGGCTCCCAAGAAGAACAAACCGCCTAATTGCTCCTCATGCTTATATGCATAGCTGGCAGCGGCTACACCTCCAAGCGAATGGCCTCCGATAACCCAGGATTTTACCTCGGGGTATGCTTCGCGGATCTCATCCGCCTTGTTCACGTCAAAAAAGGCAAAGTTCAGCAGTACGTTCGGGATGACGACAGTATACCCCCGCTGAGCTAGTCCCTGGCCGATATAGCTGTAAGCTTCCGGTTCTACTTTTGCACCCGGATATAGGATCAGGCCAGTCTTGGTCACCTCTTGATCCGGTGTAAAAATAACCCAATCCTCCTCCAGATGGATGTTCTCTTCTCCAACCAGTGCAACCATTTCTGCCGAGGCCGAATAGGTCTGCTGGGACCAGATATAGAAGCCTGCTCCCCCGATAATAAGCAGCCCGGCCAGGCTGAGCAGCAGGATTTTGACCAGCTTGGACTTGTTGCCTTTCATATACAGGTCATCCTCTCAACATGATCGATAAGTTCAATGTAAGTTTTCACATCATTTGTAGGGCGAAAATGACATCTGAGGTGCCTTATTGGCCGCTTTGCGGTTCCAGTACAGATTAAGCGCCACTCTGGCGCAAAGCACGGCAATCGCAAAGAACAGGAGCGCCCATACTATGGCCGGAACTCCGGTTAATGCCGCGAGATTGGCGGCGTCTCCGGCTGATCCGGGACGACTGACGGCAAGCAGAAGCAGCGTAAGCGGGGCCATTACCGATTCCTCAAGACATAGGAAGGCCAGCAGCAGGTAATAAAAGCTGCGAATCCGGCCACCGATCACGAGAAACAGCAGATTCAACGCGATAAAGATCAGGAGCCAAATCAAGCCGTACCCGTTTCGCACAAATAGCAGTCCAGAGACGAGCGCGAGCGCGGTAATAATCATCAGACCCTGCCCCTGCTTCTGTCTGGAATAGCTGTAGAACAGCGCAACGGCAAACAATGAAGCGGTGAAATAGCCCGCCAGTGATACGATAAGCTGACTCCACCCGGAGGTGATGACGGAATAAGTTACCCCGCTGTGATCCGGATAGAGCTCGATGCGAAGCACTCTGCCCGACACCAGCAAGGTTGCGATCGCATGACCGAATTCATGAATCATTGTGTCCAGCATCCGAAACCAGCTCGAGAATGGAATCAGTCTGGTCAGAAAAGCAGCGCCGAGAAGATAGAGTAACGCTTTAAGCCATTTATTCATCGAAAAAATCCCTCCCTGCAAGCATGCCTGCCAGCTTTCATTATAAGTGAGTTCAACGTCGTTGAAAAATGCTCGTAAAAAGCGAACAAACTTTCGATTTTTTACTTTAATCAATGCTATAATGGATGGGTAATGGAGGTTTACGGGATATGAAGGATAACCACGATAACCATGATGGGCAATCAATTCGCCAACTGAATAATATACGCAGCAATGGCTCTGAAGATTCAACGGTGCGAAGGGTTCGGGAGCAATCGCTGGTATTTGCCGAGTTTGCCGAGCAGGTGGTTACTTCAACCTCTAGCCCGGCCAGTCATGTCGTGGCACCTGCGGCAGAGACACGCGAGCTTGATTGGGAACGCAGCTTCCGTTACTTGTCCCGGGAGCAGCAATTTGTGGAGACCGCGCGCGAGCTGGTCTGGGAGACGGCGGAGACCGCGGTATTGGTGCCTTTTCAGAACTACTGGCCGACCTATGAGCAAATGAATCCGCAGCAAAAGCGGTGGTACCTGTATTGGCGCGGCGAGGTGAGAGCGGAGCGTTATCCCGATACGGATTTGTCTTATCTGTTCGTCTACCTGTATGAGCTGATTCACGGCTTTGGCTGGAGCGTGCCAACGCAGGGAGCCGAGCTGATGAGAAGGGTATGGCTGGGTTATCGTGAACGGTATCCGAAGCTGGACGGTTATATTCGGGAATGGATGTATGATTTTGCCGTAGTATTCAGGCTGGAGCAGCCCGATCTGGGCAGGATGAAGAAGATTGCGCGCACATTATCTCCCGAGGTGCAGGAGCTGGAGTGGAAGCGGAGACTGCTGGCGGATCCGATCGATCTGAACTGGGAGCTGCTGCGTCCCTTGATTGATTATGAGGTGGAGAAGAGCAAGTTTTACACCAAGGAAGGCCGCAAGGAGATCAGTCATTTTGCCCCGAAGGTTGTAGCGCTTGCGGATGGATTGGTACGGAAACGCACTGGAAAAAGGCTGCTTGAGCTCTATCTTCCTCCCGAGAAAAAGGTGCAGCGATTTCTGTTCCGCAGTGCGGTCTACGATCATGAGATGTATGGACGCACGACAGTGGTTGTTACGCAATCGATTAGCGGTCATATTCCGCTGCGCCGCTTCCTGACCCAATTGGTGCGGCTGACGGAGAACAAGCTGAGGGAACTGACCGGTGTTAAAGGGAAGCTGCGGGGCGTCGAGGTGGACGCGGACATCGAACTGCTGGTCACAAGATACCTGGAGCAGGAGTTTGAACACAGAAGGGCCGAGAAGCTGAGGGAGCAAGCGCCAAAGGTCAGGCTGAATACCGCCAAGCTGCGGAAGCTTCAGCAGGAATCGGACGAGGTGCGGGAACTGCTGCTCAGTGATGATCCGGTTCGGGCTCCGGCTCCGGCAGTTATGGGTGAGGCAGCCCGCCCGAGTACGGCAATTACAGCGGAGCGAACGCTGGATTCTTCTATTAAAGGTAACAGCAGAAAGCCGGGAGCAGGGAAGGTGGGTCTTGACGATTGGCTGCAGCCGGAATTCGACTTTGAGCAAGGCTGGGCCATGGAGGAAGAAGTAAGGAAAGAGAAGGAACTGCCTGCTGGGGAGCAGGGGGCTTTCTCTTCCGGTTTAGAACAAAGTGAGTCGGCTGCGGTGATTGGTGCTGGTGCTGTTGCACATTGTGTGCAAGGTGATCTGTTTGAGGAGACAAGCCGGGCGTCCAATGAGGTTGGGAGCAATCGTGAGGAGTTCGCGTCTTCTTCGGCACAAGGGCAGGAGCAGCCTTTCACGGAAGGAAGCGGCAACGGGTTGGATGAGACCGGAGCCTGGACAGCTGCAGATTTAGAAGAGCCGGAAGCTGCGTTGCAACCGCAGGAGCTCGAAAGCTTGATGGGAAGTCCGATTCCTGAGGAATGGAGCAGCTTATTGTCACAGCTCACACCGGCTCACCGGCAGATGCTGGCGGTGATGGTAGAGGGCGCGGATGCTGCGGCGCAGTTTGCGATTGCCGAGCAGGCAGGCTCGATGCCGGAGCTGCTGCATGATGAGATCAACGAGCTGGCGATGGAAGCGATCGGCGACCTGCTCATCGACGGAGGCAGCGTGCCGGAGGAATATGCCGGGGATTTGGGCGAATGGCTAAAGAGATAATCAGGTTGAGGTGATACGATGAAACAGATGTCAATTCCAAAGCGGCTGACAACCGCGCTGGTCAATTCCTTGACAGCAGGTGTTGTGCCGCGGGTCGGTCTGGAGCATATTGCGGTGGGCCGCAAGCCGGAGGTCGCTTCCATGCTTCAGGATCTGGAGAATATTGCCGAGGGCGGGGCCGCATTTCGGATTATTAGCGGAAGATACGGCAGCGGAAAAAGCTTCCTGCTCCAAATGCTCCGCAATTACGCGATGGATCGTGAATTCATCGTCTGCGATGCCGACCTCTCCCCGGAGCGGCGTCTTGTCGGCACGAAGGGTCAGGGACTGGCGACCTACCGGGAGCTGATCGGTCATTTGTCGACCCGGACGCGCCCGGACGGGGGAGCGCTTGAGCCGATGCTGCAGCGGTGGATTGCCGGGCTTCAGCAGGAACTGATGCAAGCCGGAGGTCTTCGCCCCGGCGACCCGCAGCTGCTGGAGTCTGTTGAGCTGCGCATTTATGAAGTGGCAGGGGAAATGCAGAGCCTGGTGCATGGGTTTGATTTTGCCAAGGTGCTGTCGGCTTACTGGACGGGCTACAAGCTCGGCGAGGAGGAGCGGAAAGCATCGGCCCTTCGCTGGCTGCGCGGGGAAATTCCGACCAAGACAGAGGCGCGCAAGGAATTGGGGGTCGGCGTCATCATTGATGATGACAACTGGTACGATTATATGAAGCTGTGGGCCGAGTTTGCGGTGCGGATCGGTTATAAGGGATTGCTATTGTTCATCGATGAGGGCGTCAATTTGTATAAAATTACGAACAGCGTCTCCCGTCAAAGCAATTACGAGAAGCTGCTGACCATGTTCAATGACACGATGCAGGGGAAGGCCGAGCATCTGGGCATCTATCTCGGCGGAACCCCGCAGTTCGTGGAGGACAGCCGACGCGGCTTGTTCAGCTATGATGCGCTGCGGACGCGGCTGATGGACGGAAGATACAGCAGCGGCGCCTATCGGACATATACATCCCCGATTCTTCGGCTTGATATGCTGTCGCACGAAGAGATTATGGTGCTCCTGCAGCGGCTGCGCGGCATCCATGCCATGCATTTCGGCTATGAGCCGCAGCTTCGGGATGAACAGCTTATTGCATTCATGCAGGCAGCTGTCAACCGGCTCGGAGCGGACGAGTTGTTGACGACCCGGGAGGTTGTGCGGGACTTTATGGATGTGCTGCATATGCTGCATCAGCACCAGGAGCTGACCTTCGAGGCATTGATGGGCGAGCGGGAGCTGGCGCAGGCTGCTGGAGGCGGACGAAAGAGCGCGGCTGGCGGCTCGCGGTTGAGTAGTGCGGGTGGAGTAGGAGATGAAGATGAATTAGGCAGCACAGGCGGAATGGGTAATGAAGGTGGATTAAGCAGTACAGGTGGCTTGAGCAGTGAGGAACGATTAAGCCATGCAGGCGGGCAGAGCCATGAAGCAAGGCGCCTGGCACGATCCGGAGAAGCCGGAAGAAGCGGAGAAGATCGGGCGGACCGGGTTCGAGACGACCTGGACGATCTGCTCGCGGAGTTCGAGCTATGAACGGGCGGGAGGCATTCGCAAGGCTGGCGCCGTTCATTCAGGAATATATGTACCGCAAGCAATGGTCCGAGCTGCGGGAAGCGCAGGTAGAGGCTTGCCGGGTGCTGCTGGATACGCCGCATCATCTGCTGATCGCCTCGGGCACGGCCTCCGGCAAGACGGAGGCAGCGTTCTTCCCGGCACTGACGGAGCTGTTCGAGCGCCCTTCGTCCTCGGTCGGTATTCTGTACATCGGTCCGTTGAAGGCCTTGATTAATGATCAGTTCGAGCGGATCAAGGAGCTGCTGCGGGAAGGCGAGGTGCCTGTCTGGCATTGGCACGGGGATGTGGCCCAGGCCGAGAAAACCAAGCTGATGCAGCGTCCATGCGGCGTGCTGCAGATTACGCCCGAATCGCTGGAGGGCCTGCTGATGAATCGGCCGAATGCGATTCCGGCGTTGTTCCATGATCTGCGCTACATTATGATCGACGAGGTTCATGCGTTCATGGGCGCAGATCGGGGTATTCAGGTACAAAGCCAGCTCAGCAGACTGGAGCGGATGGCTTCCTGTACGCCGCGGCGGATCGGCTTGTCCGCGACCCTCAGCGATTATGATACGGCTGCCCATTGGCTGAGCGGCGGAAGCCCTCAGGCAGTTGAGGTCGTATCCCCGCAGGGGGGGCGGAGGCTGAAGCTGTCGGTGGAGCATTTTTCGTTCCCCGATCCGCGCGATGAGCGGGAAGCCGAGCATCTGGAGCTAGCGAAGCAGAATTATTACAATTTCATCTATGACCATACAAATACGAAAAAAGCGCTCGTCTTCACCAACAGCCGTTCCGACGCGGAGCTGACGACGCTGGAGCTGCGGCGCATCGCGGCCAAACGGCAGGAGCGCGATGTATTTCATGTGCATCACGGGAGTATCTCCGCGATGCTGCGGGAGGAGACCGAGGCCGCGCTGCGCACGGGCCCCGGTCCGGCAGTGGCCGCTGCGACGGTGACGCTGGAGCTCGGCATCGATCTCGGCGAGCTGGAGCGCGTAGTGCAGCTCGGCGCGCCGTACAGCTGCTCGAGCTTCGTGCAGCGGCTGGGCCGTTCCGGACGCCGGGGCGATGCGGCGTCCGAAATGATGTTCCTCTGCGCGGAGGATGAGGACGAGACCGCGCAATTGCCAGCCCGCATGCCATGGATGCTGCTGCGGGCAATTGCCGTCATCGAGCTCTATATCCGCGAGAGATGGGTAGAGCCGCCTTCGCTGCGCAAGAAGCCGGTGGGCGTGCTCTATCACCAGACGATGAGCACACTCAAAAGCATCGGCGAAGCCGAGCCCGCCGAGCTGGCGCGGGCGGTGTTGACCCTGCCGGCTTTCCGCGGCGTCGAGCCGGAGGAATACCGGAAGCTGCTGCAATATTTGCTGGCGACCGATCATATCCAGCAGACGGAGGAAGGCACGCTGATCATCGGGCTCGGCGGTGAGAAGATCGTGAACAATTTCCGCTTCTATGCGGTGTTCAAGGATGATGAAGAGCATGTGGTGTACGACGGCTCCGAGGAGATCGGCAGTATCACGACAGTGCCGCCGCCGGGCTATTGCTTCACCTTGGCCGGTAAGCTGTGGAAGGTCGAGGAGGTCGACAACAAGCACAAGGCAGTGTACGTGAAATCCTCACGAGGCAAGGTCGACACGCTATGGGTTGGCGGCGGCGGGGATATTCATACCCGGGTGCTGCAGAAGATGCGGCAGGTGCTGGAGGAGCACACGCTGTATCCTTATCTGGCGCCAGGCGCAGTGAACCGGCTGGAGCGTGCACGGCGGCTGGCCCGGGAGAGCGGTCTGCTCACCAGCCCGGTTATTCCAGCGGGCGGGGATTCGCTGTTCATTTTGCCATGGGCGGGAAGCAAGCAATTCCGTACCCTGGAGCGGCTGCTGAAAAATAATCTCCACAGCTCCATGGGGCTGCGGCAGGTTGTGCCGATGGAGCCTTACTATATGGTGGTCTCCGGCAGAGCGGAAGCAGAGGAACTGTTGTTGGCGATTCATACGGAACTGGCTGAAATGGAGGATACCGAATCGATCCTCGCCGCTGGAGAGGCGCCTTATCTGGGCAAGTACGATGAATTCGTACCGCCGGAGCTGGTGCGGCGTGCTTTTGCCACGGACGGGCTGGATGCGGAGGGCTTGGCCAAGGCGTTGATGGAGCAGGGGCAGGAGAGAAGCTTGTAAAGGAAGTTGTAGAGAAGCTGGTTGGGGCAGGCCTCCGATGCTGCGCTGCTTAAACCTAGGATCGGAAGGGAAAGGCAGATCCCGTACCTTGTGGATTATAGATAGATGGGGAGGATAATCAATGGCTGGAAAAGTAAAGCTGCTCGCGCCGCAATTGCCTGCAGAGGAGGATCTGGCTGTCCGTGATTGGGAGGATTTGCTGGACGATCCGGATTATGAGCTGATAGAAGCTAAAATTAGCGGAGCAAAATATGAGCGCGAGAGCCTGGAACGCTGTATTTTGGCAAAAACAATGCTTGCAGGGTGCTCATTTGCCGGGACTGTATTTGAACGTCTGGATTTGACGGATGTAGTGCTGGAGCATTGTGACTTATCGAATGCCAAATTCAGCAGAGGTGTTATTCACCGGGCGCATTTCAAGGACTGCAAGCTGACAGGCATCGATCTGACCAAGGTCAATCTGGGGCATGTGACCTTCGAGAACTGTGTGATGAATCTGACGGATCTGGCGGAATCGTCGCTGAAGCAGGTGAGATTTACCGGATGTGTATTGGAAAATGCCAGCTTCTATGGCTGTAAGCTGAAGGATGTGGAGCTTGAGCATTGCGACTTGAATGATGCCGATTTCAATCAGACGATCTTGAAGGGAATTGACATAAGCACCTGTACATATGACCGGATCGACATGCCGATCCAGGCCTTGGCCGGATGCACGGTGTCCCCTGCCCAAGCGATCGGGTTCGCCAAGCTGTTGGGGTTGAAGGTGAAGGAGTAGCAAGTAGAATTAAGTGGATGATGAATATGGTTTGTTGAACAATAGCGAGACACATCGTGCTGGTAGCTGCGCGTGGTGCGAAGTTTTGAGTCCGAAAGCATCGGAAGACAGAACTCCAATGGGAATTGGGGTGCTGTCTTTTTTTGTTTTTTTAAATAGAAGGCTGATTGGTGAAAGGGGAGAGGATTGAAGATGAAGCTATTGCTAGATGCTATGGATAGTGGAAGAATATGGGTGAAAGTGGATTGGTTTAGCCATGAAGGATTGACGCCGATTCGCATAATTTTTGGCGGGAAATGGAACGAGTCGGCGAAGCATTGGGAATTATTGATATTACAAATAAGATCGGTGGGGCGGAAGAGAGGGGAGAGCATAATGAGCTTGAAGAGAGACTATTTTGAAATTTGCAAGTCAACTCTGGCAGAGCATGGAGCAAATATTGATACCACGATTGAAGGCCAAGGGCTACAGTACAAAGACCATCAAAGCCTATCGCGGACATACGCGGCGGTTTGTGGAGTATTTTTGCAAGAGATATATTGAAGAATTATGTGCTGGAGGTCCACTAGTTACGAAGAAGATATTTGTAGAAAAATTAAATCGTGAACAAGTGCAAAGATATGCTATCCAATTACTCGAAGAAGGGCATTCGCATGCTTATGTGAACCAGGCGATCAGCGCATTGCGGTATCTGGCTGCTGATATGTTGAAGATGCCCACTGAACAGGCCAAGTACATCCGACCAAAGAAGGAAAAGGAGCTTCCTTACGTGCTCTCGGAGCAAGAGGTCTTGAAGATTCTGCGTTCGCCGGACAACCTTAAACATCGGACAATGCTTTATTTGACCTATGCATCCGGCCTGCGGGTTAGTGAGGTCGTGAGACTGCGCCCAGAGGATCTGGATTGTTCACGCGGAATCATCACTGTTCGTCAGGGAAAAGGAAAAAAAGATCGACATACACTCTTATCACAAGCTGCTTGGAGTCTGGTACAGACCTATATCCGAAAGGAACGACCCGAGAAATGGCTGTTCCCGGGACAATATCCGGGCACTCACATGCACGAGCGTTCCCTGCAGAAGGTGTTCACGGACGCCCTTCATCGTTCCAGGGTCAACAAAAAAGCCGGTATCCATGTGCTGAGACACTCCTTTGCTACACACCTACTGGAGAACGGCACCGATCTGCGCTTCATTCAGGAACTGCTCGGTCACTCCAACCCAGCCACTACCGAACGCTACACCCATGTCAGCACTAAAAACATCAGACGTATTCAGGGCCCGCTGGATCGTATTATGGGGGAGGAGGAGAGAGGGATAGAATAACGAAGAGAGGATAGGTAGAGCGGAATAAAGAGATAGATAGAGGTGGATATGATGTAGCGAACTCATATTCCATAATCATGCAATTGAGGTATAATCAAGGTGTGTCGTGAAATGCGCAAATTCCTGCTTCATGGGGGGATTTACGGGGTGCAGAGATAAGGGAGTTATACGACAGAACGGAGAGGAATAAATGCAAGTAACAATAAATCTAACTGATGAAAGCACAAAATTTATAATAAACAATTTATACCCATTATACTTGCATGATCTATCCGAGATATGGGGATGGAAACCCAATAAATATGGGTGTTTGAAGATGATGAGACGTTGACATTGAATGAGCAAAACAAGGTTTTTGATATATGGTGGTCTAAACAATCAATCCTATTTCCATACCTTATTAGAGTAGATGAGATTCCAGTAGGATTCGCATTGGTGGCTTCACCACCATATACACCTCATGGTAGTGATTTTTACATAAATGAGTTTTTCATATTGCGGTCATACCGTGGCAGGGGCAAAGTAGAAACAGCAGCAGTAAAAGTGATTAATAATCATCATGGTGCTTGGGAATTGCAGACAAACCCGATGCACAAACATTTTGGAGAAGGATAATTAATGATTATACTGATGGAAATTACCAGGAGGAGATTGCTGAAACAAAAAATGATGGAAACAAGTTAATCTTTAGATTTAATAATTAACAAACAATGTGAGTATTTCAAAGTTCCGTCGTATAATACCACATCCCTACTGCGGGCATACGCCCTTGATCGCCAAGGGGGATTTCAGAGAAGTTGATTCAGGCGATACATTCAACCAGCTAAGTCTGACTACCCGTTCCCTTCGGTCGCTTAAGCTGCTTGAACGTCAGGAATGCCAAACGTTAGATGAAATAAATTTGAAAGGGACGGATAAAATGAGCAATAATGGCTTTAGCTTTCCGATAATAATGGGAATTGCGCTTGAACAAATAGAGTTTCAACTGCCCAAAGATATTTATATTCGATATATTAATGTCCATATGAGTGATAATGATAAGAATGTCTTGATAAAGTGGCAAGAAAGGGAAAGTATAACTGATCAAGAGTATGTTAGCTTAATCACAGGTTCTTTTTATACTCCAAATCCTGAAAATATGAACAATGATAGTGTAGTTTCAGAAGGATTAGAAGGTTTACTACAAACATTTGGAGGAGATATAATTCAAACCGAAGAAGGGAATAAACTGGCTCTAATCGAAGATAAGATTCCGAAAATAAAGGCAACCGTATATGAAAATATTCTATTGAATATCTTAAAATCAGAGTATTCCATAATTTTAGATGAATTATTTCCAGAATATAATGTGGATCTTAGTGAGTGGAAAAGTACGTATGAAGATGATCTACAATCTCTAAATACAGCATTACGTACAGCATACCTATTCACATTAATTGGATATATTTATGGGGGAGTAGCTGATATATATGAATCATTTATAGATTATTTTCATTGTGAATATAGAAAACGTTCGAAATTAGTGTCGAACATATGGAATACAAGAAAAGATAATAGATCTATTTCGTATTTACCAATATTCGATAACTTCAGAAATTATAATATTTCGGATTCTCATTTTATTATTCAAGTTATCAATAGTATTTTTACTTCCGAGGATATTGTTTTAAATGATAAGGAAGAAATAGAGAACAATCTGATTAAGCAAGCTGAAGAAGTGATAACTTATAATGATAACGATTCACAAGACTTGAGTAAAGATATCTTACAGCCTGTGATTACTAAAATTGTTAATCTACATAAGGCTGAGGCATTTTTAAATACAGCTAAAGTAAACTGTGAAAATGGACAATATGATTCTTCAATTAATAGATGTTATTATTCTATGATGAGAGCTCTTAGAAGTCTTTTAGCACAGTATGGATTATTAAGCGATTGGAAAATAAATAGTATGAAGCCAGATGAAACTCATCAAAAATTAGAACAAACACTTAAACATGAAATCATAAGGAAAAGAAAGCTACTGAAGAATCAATTTTATATTGATTTTAGAGACGTAAAGGAAAAAAGGTTATTAGCTGATTACAGTGACAAATATTTAGATAAAATTATATGTATTGAATGCATATCAAAAGCTGAAAAGTTTTTTTATGAAATAAAGAAATTAATTAAGTAGTCGCAAGAAGAATTTACTTCATCTAACATAATATTCACGCTGTGTCTCCTCTTGGAGCCTTGGTCTGCAGATGGATTTCGGTGAGGAATTTCAGCAGACAACCCCGTTAGGGTTCATGAATACAGGAACGTTAGGCGAAATTGCTGTAATAACTAAATAAAAAAGGATTGACACAAATGCTTAATGCAATCTCCAGTGATGAGATACGATCCATTTGCAGACAACAGTTAGAAATGTTTGAATTTTGGTCTAAAAGACTTATTCATGATAAGTTCAGTACTACATACGGTAGCGAATACATTACACATCGTTTCTCAGATGACAATTATTTATTTAACAAATCAATTCGTGAAGGCGTAATTAGAAGATTTGAAAGTAAGCCTGGAAGATATTCAAGATTCGTAGATGCACTCTTAATCGATGATATAGTAGCAATTTTGAGTAATCCCAAGTTCTATAAAGATTTATTTTATGAGCCTTTAAATGAAGCATATCCTGATGGAAATGTAGTAGTTCGAACATTCTTGGGTAGATTAATTCCAATTCGTAATAATCTTTCTCACGCCAATTCAATATCGATCAGAAGCGCTGAACAAGTAATTTGCTATACCAATGACTTTATTGATTCCTTGAAGAACTACTATGTAAGGGAGAATATTGCCATGCAATATAATGTGCCATTAATCACAAAAGTAGTTGATTCTAATGGGAATGAATTGTATAGAGACAATCATAATGATCCTAGAAGCGGTATGCAATGGGATCTTACCAAAGACACTAGAAACTATTTAAGACCGGGTGATTCTTTTCGAGTAGAAGTTGAGGTAGATCCATCATTTGATGTTAATGAATACTCTATTATATGGAGAATTAATCACATTGAAATGAAGAGATTTAAAAACAAAAATATTTTTAATCTAAGGATACTTGATGAGCATGTTAGTATTAATCTTCCAATCGAATGCGAAATAGTTTCAAATAAAAAATGGCATAAATATAACCATTATGATGATTGTTTAAACATTTATTTGAGGGTTTTACCACCTTTATAGGCTATTTAACATCCAAAGAACTTTTGATGGATTATCAGTGATGTCAGCAACATCGCCTAATACTGTATTCACACATCGGGCATACGCCCTCAGTCCGCCAGGAGATTATAGCAGGGAAGTTGTTGCAGCCGGACACATCCGATATTCGTCGGACGTCGTGAACACGAGAACGTTAGGCGAAATACACGTAAAGGACGAATGCAATTATGACCAAAGAAGTAAATGAACATTTTGTTGTTGATTATGGATATTATCAAAGAAATATTGAAAACTACTATAAGGAAATCGGTTTTTCTGCAAAAACCATGATTCATTTCCTTATCCGTTTACCTTTATACATACCAGTTGAGGAAAGAGCAATAATTACGATAAAAATCGATGATAACAATGCTTGCACTTTTTTATTTAGCTCTATCAAGGTAAAGGATCTTTTATTTTCAAGCAATAAAGTTGATAAAACCCTAACCTATCTTAAAACTTATTCGGTAGTAGAAATGATGTTTAGTACTAGCCAAGAAATTAATGTTGATGAATCATTCTTAAATGAGACATTTGACAAACTATTTTTTAAGCTAAATGAGTTATTAGTTTCGTTCCTTATGGAAACTAAAGATTACAAATTATTTAGACTGAATCTAAGCATGCTTGAATTTGCTTTAATTTATAAGGTTATGTCACTCTCAAATGGAGAAGAGCTGGATAGTGGTTTATTTATGATCAATTTTAAGGTTCCTGATGATGCAGAATTAATACCTTTTGATAAAGTTCAAAGAATTGTTTGGTTCACTGAGAATGTTGTTGCAAAACAATTAAATCCATTCCTAGTTTCTGAGGAGTTAATGTTATCGGCATTCAGACAAGAGTCAAATGGCGCATATAAAGAAGCAATCATGCTAGCACAATCAAGTGTTGAGAGTTTATTGAGGTCATTATTTAGATCGTTCTTGGTTACTGAAGGCAAGACTGATCAAGAGGCTGATGAGATTATCGAGAATACATCTTTTATGACAATGCTTAAGAGAGAGTTTGGTGTACGTATAGGAGGGAATTGGAATCCTGAATCCACAGGTGAGGTTAGTGAGTGGTATAGAGAAACATATAAACTAAGAAACCGTGTAGCTCATGGAGGCTTAGAGCCAGATGGTCAGCAGGTTTCTATAGCAATACAAAAAGCTAACAAATTAAGAAGATTTACAATTTCTCAGTTAAAGATTAATTCAAAGAAATATCCGGACATTGTAAAGTATTTTCAAAGATGACCTGTACTTCGCCTAACATTATATTCACGCATCGGGCATTCGCCCTCGGCCCGGCACGAAGTTAGATGTGGATTCGGTGATGCATTTCAGTTTCGGGGAAGGAGAATCAACCGGACACATCCCACCACCTAACCGCATCGCGGCCGCCCTTCGGGCTTAAGGTGGTGGGACGTCGTGAATACAAGAACGTTATCAGAAATCAATTGCAAATCATAAAACCACTAGGAGCTAAGAAGATGGAGAAATTTAAAGGCTATATTTTCAATTCAATTAGAACTGATTTTTCTAAATATCTTGATTTTAAGGATCGTGCTAATACCACCGATACAAAGAAGAGATACATTGATGATCTTGAAGTTTACATAGAAGAACACCTTGATTTAAGAACTCTAGTCGAGGATTATACCGATATTTTTAATAAATCAGATGTAAAAGCATTTTTAACTTCGAGAAAAAGTGCAACTGCTAAATTTGCTCTTTCAAATCTATTATCTTTTTATCACTATAATAGGAGAATTAGCGATAGTTTTTATCTTGAAATTAAAAACGAATTAAAAAAATATAAAGCTAAGAAATCAAAAGATATGGATTTTTTATCGGATAAGGATTTTATATTTCTGTTCAGTTCTGGATTAGAATCTAAAGAATATGACACAGAGAAAAATGAAACAGAATTATTGAAATTAGTTCTTCTTATCTCGTATAATTATATGTTTGAACAAACTCATTTATTTAATCTAACGTGGGGGGATATAGATCTAGAAAATAGAACTATAAGAAATCTTCGCTATAATAAAGCTGGTCTTAACCAAGATAAGTTTAATATGAGTCAAGAAATATATGAACTATTGGTATCTTTATTTGGATTATCGAAAAGGGAAGAACATGAATATGTATTTGAAAATTTGAAAGATAACAAGAACTCAATAAATAACTTATTAGGAATATTAAATGGCAGACAAAAGAATTATCTAAAACTATCTTCAAAAGTGAACTTACAAAAGATAATTCGCTCTAGAATATTATTAGACCTTATTGAATCTGATGGGAAGGCATTAATTAATTTTTATAAGATATTTGGATTAACTAAGAATACTCAATTAACAACTGCCATAAAAGAATATTTGGTTCTTGAAAAATCAAAGATGGCAAATGACTTCGGATAACACTGTATTCACGCAACGGGGTAATCGCCCCTCGGTTTTCTAGATGGATAATCATGGAGGTAGCTCAGACAACAAACGCCCCAGCCTAAGATAAGCTATCTAGGGCTGGGGCGTTTCGTGAATACAAGAACGTTATCAGAAATCACTAAACTGTAAAGGAGAGTATGCCTATGATATTTGTTGATATAGATCCATTTGAAAGAAAAAGTAATATTATTAAGGCTCATCCAGAATTTAATAATATAATAACGTTATTTGATTATTATATTAAACTTATAGATAGGATTACCGATCTTATCAATAATACTATAGTAATGTTTATACTTAAGGGAAAATCTTATCTCTATCAGCATGATCATTTAGAGTCAGCTATGTATACATTGAAAAGTATAAAAGAGTGTGTTAACATAGGTAATTTTTCTGATGCCAATATATTGATTAGAAAACTGAATGATGATTTGTTTTTTTATTTATTTGTGTTAGAGCTAGATAATAATCACCAAATAATATTGAGTGATCAAGCAGACAAAAAAGAACTCGAATTATTCACGAAGAATCTTAATTTTTTTATCAAATGGAATAATAACAATTTAAAAGATTTTTATATTAGTAGACATGCATTATCATACATCAAGAAGAATAAGATAGTTAATGATTTAATCAACAACTATAAACTTGAAGAAGAATGGAGAATAATAAATAAAAAGCTTAATAATTTTGTGCATAATAATGGTAGAAAATATTGTAGGCAAAATTATAAAATTCTTAGTTCAAATGAAATAGATCAAGTATTTATAGAGTTACGAAACAAGGTTAGTTTCATATTAAATATAGTAGTTGTTTTACTTGTACTAATCAAACCGCATTACATTATGTCTATTGATCATATTATGTTTTTAGATTCAAATATGACACCACCCGAAGGTAGTCAGTATTGGATAGCTAGTTTTATTCAAGATTTTTTTGATGAACATCTAAACCAATATAACCCTGAATTAAAGATATTTTTGAAAGAAAATACATACATGGAAATATTATAATATATGAAGTAGAATAGTGACTTCTGATAACAAGATATTCCTGCTTTGTCGCTATCACTCCTCGGTTGCCAAGAGGGGGTTCGGAGAAGTGAAATCAGGCAACAATCCAACCGGCTAAGTCTAAGGTCCCGTTCCCTTTGGTAACTTAAGCCGCTTGAACGTCAGGAATACAGAAACGTTATGTGAAATTATTGCAGTGATAAAACTCAAGGAGGAAAGAACTTGTGAGCAGAAGAGAGCTGCTAGCTGAAATTGCTGAAAGACTAGCCTCAAGACCATTGATAGGTAACGAAGATAAGTATGGTCCGGATTTGGAACCAATACTTAACTGTTTTCCAAGAGAGAACTCTAGCATAGGTTTCGATTGGTGTGCTGCGTTTGTATATCATTGCTGTGTTGAAGCTGGCGTCAAGTTGCCTATTCGATTTCCAGAGCCAGTAACAAGAAATTTTGCGTGGGTAGAAGCATGGTTAGAATGGGGGCAGTTATATAGCTTTTATCATCCGATTAGTGAACTTTTGTTTTTCCCAGAGAAAGGTGATCTTATCGTATTTGACAACATTTTGGGAAATGGACCGAATGATCATATCGGAATCGTATTAAGAACTGAACAAGATAAGATTATTACGGCAGAAGGAAATTTTCATAATAAATCAGGAATATTTGAAAGGACTGCAGATCAAATAAATGGATATATAAGAATCGATGACTCTTTTTAGTGAATGTTGAAAGCGCATTCTCAGAAGGCAATAACTTTACATAACACCGTATTTACGCTGCGGCCTACGGCCCTGGTCCGGACCGAAGAATTTGAAGCGGATTCGGTTGAAGTAATTTCAGTAGCAGTAAAGCATATTCAGCCGGAGAACCCTGCACTGCCTAACCAAGTCGCGGTCGTTCCCATTGGTCACTTAAGGCAGTGAGGGGTTGTGAATAAAGGACAATAAGATCATATATTTCACTACTCTTCCTCCCTTGAATAAGTAAGTCAATTAACTGTACTGAAATACAATCGTATTCATCTTTCGAAGCCCCGCTGTCAATTAAACTATTAGGATCCCACTGATTAACCAATAATTCGACTTTAGGATATAAGTCTTTATATTTCTTTTTTAGTTTTTAACCTTTGTATTTGAAGGATGCCCCCACATAAATACTCACCTGTATTTGGATAATTTCAGCTAACGTCCTTACAAGAACGATGAAGAATGAGAGTAACTCGGTGAAGGGATAGCTTCAGCTAACAAAGTGTTCACGCATCGGGCATCTGCCTTCGGTCTGCAGGGGGTGGTTCGGAGAAGGTGAGCAGCAGACACATTCACTAAGATAAAAGATATCTAAGGGAAATGAACGTCGTGAATACAAGAACGTTAGCTGAAATAACTGTAATAAAAGGAGCGAAATAGATGAACGAACAAGGATTATTAAATGAAGTTATTCAAAGTGGATCTTCAATAAATCCTTATTTTGGAGAGATTATAGAGAATGGAATTGATTATGTCCCCTATCTTGGTAGGGTTCTACAAACAATAAAAATAAATAGATTAATCCGAAGATTTAAAGAGCATGACAAGAAAATTAACAGGATAGCAAGTTTAGCTGCGGATTCAATCTTATCGGCTGATTATATTAATCAAAGGATTTTTCCTATTATTTTCTCTGATCTATATGAAGAGCATGAAGATGCTAAAGTAAATCTAATACTTACTGGCTTTGAGAATGTATTTATAGAGCAGAATGGTAATGAGTCAGTAATAATTAATTTCTATGATGTGCTTAGAAATTTACGCTACATAGACCTGAAGAGATTTTTTTACCTGACAGCCATAACAGATGAAAAAATGTTATTTTCCTTAGAAAGTGACGAGCATGCATTGATAAGAAATATAGATAGGAAATTGGAGAACAATGGACTAATCAGTATTAAAAAGACATGGAATGATCTTGGAGGTATAGAATCAGATAAAGATCGTGAAGATATCGAACTACCTTTGTACGGTAGGAAGTTTTTGAAGTTTATACTTGAGGGAGAAAGGATGCAGTAATATCACGAACAGTTACATCAGCTAACAATGCATTCACGCGGCGGATCGGCAAGCCGATCCTTGATCGCGAGAGGAATTTCGAGGAGCGGAGTCAGGCGACAACCATGTGAACCTAACCGCGTCGCGGCCGCCCCGGCTGGGCTTAAGGTTCTTGAGTTCGTAAATGCTGGAACGTTATATGAAATCAGCGGAAAAAAGATGATATAAAATACAATGAGAATGCTGAACTATAAGTATGATAAAATCAAGATAGGAAAAGAACTGGAAAGAATTTGTGGGAGGTAGAACGAATGAAATGGCAAGAAGTAAGAGAATTGTTTCCTGACCAATTTGTTCTGGTGTCCATACTTAATTATCATGAGGAAGGCAACAAAAAAATAGTAGATGAAGTTGCACCGATTCGCACTATATCAGAGCAAGAGGCTAATAAAGAGTTTTTTCAAGCAGAGCCTGGGAATTTGGTATACCATACTTCAAATCAAGAATTTGTGATCCATCTTCGCCGGGACCCATTAATAAGAGTGAGACGTAGTAGTAATGAAAATTAACTATGATGGACAGTTAATTACGACGTCGCTTACCGTTACATTTAGAGAAAGAACATTAAGAATAGATGATGTGATTATAGATACTGGATCCTCACATACTATATTTAGTCCTGATATCTTGGAGGAAATAGGTGTGACCTACGAAACGGGGGATTCTATTTATGAGGCATACGGGATTGGGGGAAGCGTTTCTTTCTACACAAAAATTATGGACAGGGTTGAAATAGGTACAAGAAGCATTGAAAATATAGAAATAGATGTTGGTATACTGCCAAAGGATCATAAGGGGTTACTCGGATTGGATATTCTTAAACAACACAGCTTTATTATTGACTTGAAAACACTAGAATTGCGTACTTAACAATATAGAATGAATGACATTAATAAGAGGAATCGGAGAAGTCGCCAACATCATAACAATACATCTACGCTGCGGGGCATTCGCTCCTTGTGAAAGCATAGAAGAATATTTTGACAACAAACGCCCCAGCCTAAGATAAGAGCTATCTATGGCTGGGGCGTTTCGTGAATACAAGAACGTTATGAGAAATTGGCGCAAGATCTTAAGAGCAGGAGTGAGTTTTATTAAGTTCATATTATTATTTGGACCCCAGGCCGTCGGTAAGATGACGGTTGGTCATGAATTAACGAAAATAACCGAATTGAAATTGTTTCATAATCACATGTCGATTGAGTTGTTCCACCCCTTCTTTGGTTTCAGTAGCGAAACATGGAGATTATCTAGTATCGTAAGAAGAGAGCTTTTTGAATCGTTCTCAAATAGCAACCAATATGGGCTTATTTTTACTTACGTATGGGGACTTGATCTAGAAGCAGACTGGGAATTTGTTAAACAAACATGTGATATTTTTGAATCGAAGGGTGCTGAAATCTATTTTGTTGAATTAGAGGCAAATATAGAAGTAAGAGTATTACGAAATACAACGGCTTTTAGACTTGATCAAAAACCAACAAAAAGAAATGTTGAACAATCTGAAAGGGACTTGATCAATACGGTGGAAAAACATAGACTCAACTCCTATAAAGGAGAAATTACAAGAGAAAACTATTTGAGAATTGATAATACAAATTTAAGTGCAGATGAAGTCGCAAGAATTATTAAGGATACATTTCATTTATAAAGTGCGTGTGTAAGTAATTCAAGAAGGCGCCAACATCTTATAACACTATATTATGCGAACCATTTTTCGACCCTTTAAAAATCCCGTGATCCCTTGTACAGCAAGGGATCATCTCATGTCCTCACTTCGTTTTTGGTGCTTTGCCTTCGCATAACTTTGATTTTTTCAGCCCAGATATACGAATCAGGCGTTCGTGGGTTATGCGCAGAATAGGAAATACGCACCTGATTTTTACGAGATATACGAAGCTGATGATCAGAGTGTAACTTGTTGTAATTCATCAGTCAAATGTATAGAGAAAATGTTGAGTAGTTATTGTAGAACAGCCTCGGACCATTACCGTCTAAATTAAGACAATTTAGGATGTCATCCATTAGACAATATACATTGGTAGTAACACTTGAAAAAGGTGGTTATTCAATGGCGAGTATTAACGAACTCATTAATGCCATAGTTCAGGTGCTACTTTCGAATATTTACGGAATTCTATGGAGAAGGCTTTCTTGGGTGGAAAGATCTAGTAGATAAAATTGTCGTCTCATAGTAAAATTGACCTAATACATGACGCAATGAAGGTCAATAATTTGTGGAGAGAGGAATAGTAATGTTAAGTAGCCAAACACCATCTCCTAGAGAACAACAAAGTATAATTCAATCATTATGCGAGATGAATCTTCAAAGTTATGATTGGCGCAGTTTAGCGCGTTCAATAAATCAAAATCCAGAGGACATTTTTGGGGAAGGACATAATAATCCGCAAAGGGCTGATGCCCTCGTTACATGCGCGGTGCGGTATGGGGTGAGTCTGGAGTTAGGTTTTGAAATAGAGAAGATGAGAAGCAAAAATGCTCAATTTGGTACTACGAATATAAGTAAACTGGATGCACATATTGCCATCCAACTTTCCAAATTATATTCAGTACTACTTGAAAAACTAGATGAAATAAATGCAATAGAAGAGCCAGCCGCGCCTAATTTATCGAAGGGAACGGTTGAAGATTTTACAGAATTTCATGATAAGTTGAAGAATAGAGCTAAATTTTCTCCAACAAATCAAGCTCTGGCAATCAGATCGAAGAATGATAATGGCGTTTTAAAAAGAAAGGCAAAGAAACTCGGTTTCGAAGATCATTTTGTTCTGTTAAGCGAAAAGGTTCAAAAATTCTATTCGAAACGTATTCTTGGAAGATTTCCTCCAGACGAATATAATGCAGACTACAGACTAAATGAATTAGTAAATGAGTTGTTTAATATTTTGCCTCAAGAATTTCAACAAAGGGAAGATATTGAAGATCAAATTTATGGTGTGATATTCGACACTACTTTTCAGTGCCTAATATTTAATGAGTGAGGGAAATTATGAGTGAACGTGATATTACGGCAGAAGGAGATTTACAAAACATCGAAGAAAACAGTGCCTTAAATGGAGTTTATTTATTGTCATTAATGAATTATTTGGGGAAATCAACTTTGGATCAGGTCGCAACAGCGATGTACTTGTTTAGATTCGTAAACGTTACAAGCGAATTGCTCACTTTTGAGGATAAGAAAGAGTTCCTGTCTTTAGTGCCCGAATGGGAGACCAACAATTTGGATACAATGCTTTCTGGTATTATATTTGAGAAGTATAATAGTCGATTCTTGAGTGGGCTTAAAGAATTATTATCGCGGGAATTGATTGTCTCAAATGAACATTACATAGCTCTTAAGGATGAAGTGAAGGAAGACGTTAAGAAACTGTTAATTGGTGAGCAATATAAAACGATTCTTCATAAATCGTACTTTATATCGAAGCTAATTAAAGAAGTGCCTTTGGATAGCTTAAATCGAAAAATTCATCAAATTATTGGGGGGGCATGAAATGATTAAATCATTATTTATTAATAGACTGCTTGTGCACCCTTCGGAAAAAGAAATAGATATAACTTTTAGAAAAGGTCTCAATATAATACTAGCTAAAGATATAGAAGATGTAAATATACAAACTAGGAATAGCGTGGGTAAAACTACATTTGTGGACTTAATTGATTATGGGTTGGGTAGAGAGTCTTTTCTTCCAGATGATAAGCAGAACGCCAAAATTCGTATGGAAAAGATGATGCTTTACCTAGAGTTTTCCATTGGTTCTCAAGAGTATACTGTTTTGAGAAGCGTAGTGAATAAGGAGAACATCACCTTATATAAAGACTGGATTACAGACGCCTTACTGGAAGGGGAAGAATTCCAGCATAAAGATTATGGCGTAAGAGAGTATTGTTCATTCCTTGAAGATGAGCTGTATCAGGGAAGAAATAAATATAATAAAAAGAAAATTATTTCATGGCGACAAATTGTACCTTTATTAATTAGAGATCAGGTTGGTGGGTTTCAGGAATTAACCAAGCCAGCAAACTATTATGAAAAAGCTCCAGTAAGGCGAAAAAGAATTGAGTTCTTAATAAATTTACTTACTCCAGAAAAAACAGACTTAGAGATTCGTCAAGTAGATGCATCAGAAACAGTAACTGAAAAGCAGAAAGCTTACAACGTAATTGCGAAATACGCTAAACATAAGCAAAAGCAATCTGATATCGAACTACACAGTCGAAAAATATCAATTGAAAATGAGATTTCTAAGAATAACAATGTTTTGATTCATTTTAAAGACCAATTAGTGAATATAAATAAAATAAAAGATGTGGAAAACGAGCGACGTGTAGGGTTGTTCAATGAACTTACACAAATCAAAAATAAGGTAATAACTTATCGTCATCGAATCAAAAATTATGAAGCAACGATCAATGAAATTCAAGGGGAGTTAGAGAAAATTGATATTGCTCAGTCTGCAATTCAATTTTTGAACCGCTATGATTATAAACAATGTCCAATGTGTCTACGTCCCTTTTCTAGCGATCAGGATGAGAAGTGTAAGCATTCTATTAATCAGGTGTCAGATAAGTCCGTTAATTTGATTAAAACCGTACTTAATAACGAGAAGAAGGAATTGCTTGAATCAACCTTGTCTCATCAAGAAGAAATAAAGTTACTTAATGAGCAGCGAAGAGAATTACAACAAATGATAGATGTCATTGACGCGAGCTTTAAAAAGGATGTAAACGAAATTCTTGAACAAATAGACGATAAAGAAGGGGTTATTGCTAACTATCGTAAAGAGCTTTTGGAGTTAAATAACTCATTAAATTTGAGTAGTGATGTAGAAATTTACTACGCTGATTGGCAGGAGGCAAAGCAAAAACTTACGGATATCAATAAATCTATTGCTACTATCCTGAAGGAAGTTGATCAAAGGTTATTATCCTTTCAAATAAAGGTAAATGAAGTGATAAAATTTTTGTTTTCTAATACCCGGGTTGGGTTGCTAAAAAGAAGCGAGAAAAAAGGTAATTTATCTTTGGAAATCAAGCATACAACTACAGATGGGATTGATGATGGCGCGGCATCTTTCCCACTTAGAGTAATTGCCTTTGATTTGGCATTACTTATGCTGGCGATTTCAGAGGATACAAATCATCCAAAATTTTTATTACATGATTCACCCAATGTGCATGATATTGACCCTAAAGTATACAGGCGGATATTTAGCTTCATTCTTCAATTAGAAAAGGATATTCTTGAGACAAACGATAGGGTAGATTTCCAATACTTAATAACAACCATTGACATTCCGGATGAGTTGAAAGACTCTGAGTATGTCCGTCTCACACTCGATAACTCAGGAGAGAGAGGGAAATTATTTGGGTTCACATATTAGTATTGAATTTAAAGATGAAAATAGACTAATAGAGTTTTTGAAAATTTCCTACACGGCTATAGAATTAATTAGTATTTGTCGTTCTTTGAATTTGGATAAAGATGATATAATAAATAAATTTTTATCGCATAAAGAAAATTGCAGCTATGTTGTGGATGCTATAAGGCAACATGGGTTATACAGCGATCTATTTACAATATTACAAACCAAGCAATTTCATAGAGATCGATTTTCAGAAGTATTTCCCGAATTTCAATCTATTGTAGTAAGTAACGAGAAAATTGATCAAATTCGATTGTTTACGTTTAAAAGTGGAGTGTCATCTTCAGATTATGCAGAATGGTTGAAAATTTCCAAAGAAAAGACGGTCTTGGTTTTAGGAAAAGACAGTCCAGAGGAATACATGCAACAGTTGAAAAATATATGTGAGATGTTACGACACCATGGGTATACACCTATTTTGATAAAGGAACAGCCCGAGATTCGAACTCTTTCAAATGAAGAAAAAATGTTAGCGTATGCTTCCATATCCAGATTTATTGTAATTGAGAAATCGTACCCTGCCGGTCAAATAGATGAAGCCAAAATATGTGCGTTCAATAGATTGCCATCAATCTGGCTTCAACAGGATGGTATGGGGGACACATGGATGCAAGGGGATTATGAAGTTGATTTTAAATTCATTCATGCTTTTTCATATAATCAAGCGAATCAACGTGAGGTTTTAGCAACTGCAATTAAATGGGTTGAGGATTTTTTAGAGTCTAAAAGTGAGTATCTTGATATGAAATACCCTTGGAGAAATTAACACATCGGAAGCAGTCCATTTAAGTAGCCCAACACATGTGGAGTCGGTCATATTGATGGTTTGAAAATGAGATGTGGCAGGTTCGCTTTAGTGTAATTTGTTCTATAGGAAAGAGGAGGGTGTGTATGACTCAATTAACTCATAAAAATGCGATGGAGCATAAATCCCGAGTTGCGTATGAATGGCTCTGCACTCCTTGGCAAGCAACAACTTTTGATCATGATACTGGTATTGACTTAATAGTTCAACCTTATGATGAAAAGCGAAAGGATAAAGACCAAAATATTCCTCCATTCGAAAGAAGATATTTGGTTCAATTAAAATCAACAGAGACCGAGGAGTTTAATCAAGTCTTAAACCAAGGATCATTAAAGATTGATGTCCAGCACCTAAAAAAATGGCGTGAACAGTTGGATCCAGTAATGATCGCTCGTTACTATATTAAGCATAATTGCTTCTACTTTACATGGATAGAAGAAGTGGAAATATATTATGAGCAAGTAACACAGACGATAACCCTTCCCTACCGCTTGGATGAAACAACTAAGGAACAAGTAAAAGAAAACATCCTTGAGTATCTGATTCCACCTGATATTAGCGAGTTGATTTATTACCCTATCGACAAATCTTCAGGATATTCATTCTTAAATATTGAAAAAGCCAGAAGTGGGCGACAAGTGGCACAGAAATTGAAAGAATTAATGCCGGAGGTTATAAGAAAAACGGAATTACATAGAGAGATCCAAGCAATAAAACACCAAATAGCAGAGGAGCCCAAAAACCTAATATTACGTATAGAACTTGTGAAATGTTATATTCGTTTGAGAAACATCAATGAAGCTTTAAGTGAATTGAATGTACTAGCCTATACTTTCTTATCATTAGAAGCTAGAATTATTTCCTCACTTCTAGATTCAGAAGAATATGGTATCTTGGACAGTTTGCATGAGTATTCTTTTGTTTATTACCTTCTTGCCGACGATGATGCGACCAGCAATAGTGTGAAAATTCAATTAGATAATACAGTTTATGATCTAGGACCATATCACCCTGCCGGAGTTATATTCCCGAAACAGGATTTTAAACATATTGATTTCATACTTTGGGAGCAGCCTGTTACCGATCGTAGACCCCTAGGCAATGGTATTGTAAGAACATATCCCCTTCGGTTGAGTTTTTCGTTTCAAGTTAAGTTGGGACTTGAAAGAAATGGATCTATTATTCCGCATTATAATCAAGTAGTAGCTAGAGATACTTATCGTCTAAACCAAATAACACATCCTAATGTCCATGAAGGGATTGTCCTAAATTTGAAAAAACAGAATGATACGTAATAATAAATTATCGCCGTATGAAATTAGGGAGACTTATCACAACAGGAACTATCAGAAGTAATCCAATTTATTGAACACATGTAGAGTGCGTAGTGGGGATATGTCGGGTCGATACATAGAAGTCTATAGTTTTATCAGTGGGAGAAATGCCTTTGGCATTTCTCCTTTGCACAGATCGAGGGACTAGAAAAATATGGTGTTGCGAGATACGATTAATGTATCGGTAGTTTTGGATTTAAAACGGTAGATATGACGAATGAATTGTAGCCTATATTTTCGATTGTCGAAAATACCTACTATAAAGACCACCCTTGAAATTGATGTGATCTATGTTATGTTATTTTATCAACGCTAGCAAAAGAGGTCTTTTGAAGTTTTGAAAAAAAGTAGTTAGTGGTAGAGATTGCAAGTCATTTGATGATCTGATACATCCATTTCAGAATATATGCTTGGGAATTAATTGAAGATACAAAGTAACCATATCAGATCAACTGAAAATAGGTGATGACAATGAACTTTTTGGTAATGGAGGATGAAGAGTACAGTTTTATTTGGGAGACGCTAAGCGAACTGCAAATGGTTTTTCATCCGAAGTATTCTCCCAAAGGGAATATTGATTATACATCATTATTGACGCTGAAAAATACTAAGAAAATTACTGTTATGCTGGATAGAAACTTACTGAGTAGCTTGTTAAGGCTCTCTCGTGATGGATGTCTCAAAGATGAAGAAGAAATGCGAACAGTTGCATTGTTAATGACTTGGATGATTATGAATAACTTCCCAGCAAGTGCGGGTCTCGCATTAAAAGAATATGCTACAAAAATCAATGACTCTGTAGAACCTAAAAGAGAATTACGTGAATTTAACAACATTTTTGATTATTATCCAAGCATGATATGGTTGCGTTTAGCTGAAGGGACTTTAAGTAGCATACCAGAGTGTTCTTTGCCTGTAGACCCTGTTATTACAAAACTTGAATACAATGAAGATGATGAGCATTTACTAATGCATATTGCAGAGATGCTTCATGTTGTATGGTTGTGTAGGAGACGAGATTTATCTCCAGTTGAAAAGATGTTGGATTTTTTGCACTGGAATTATAAATATCTGCTGATTTGCGAAAGTACTATTGCTTACGTCGCTATGCTTTTTACAAATCAATTGGGAGTTAGAGCACCCAAAAACTCAGGCAGCAATGACATTCAAAAGATTTTAGAAGGATGCAGAAATCAAGCATGGGATCTAAACTACCTCTCGAATTGGAGCAACTTTCATTATTACGAAGATAGCATGGAAGATATCTTTATGTTTGCAACAAATGATACTCAATTGAAAATGATTTTTATAAATACTTACGCTGCTGGTGGTGTTGGGGCATTAATTGAAACTGTATTCTCGAAGAAAGATTCTCAAAGAATTTTTGAGGTAATAAATAATAATCAAGGGAGCAAAAGATTAAGACCGGATTTTGGGACACACCCCAAAAAGTATTTTCACCAGTTAATTGAGCGAGAAAAGCAGCAAGTAACAGAAAAGTTGAAATAAAACTTGAATAATCAATAGGGGGATGATTCGAAGTCATGGACGAGTCTTTATGTATTATTTGTGGGACAGTTAAAAAGGGGACAGAGGAACATATTATTCCTAAGTCTCTTGGGAATGAGTCATTAAAAATTTATTGTGTTTGCAAAGAATGTAACAGTGGTCTGGGAGCAAATGTTGATAGCTATTTAGTTAATCATATGTTCACCCAAATCATTAGGCAGTCTCTTGGCTTAAAAGGGCAAAGTGGCGAAGTACCCAATCCATTTAAAAAGGGGTACGATAGAGAAGGAAACATTGTTCATGTGAACGGTGATTTTGTTCCAAGGACTCTACCAAGATTGGAACAAGTAGGTACAAAAGTAAGGATTACAGCACCATCACGTGAATTAGCGCTTACGATGCTAAGGAAGAAATTAAGTCGGCAGGGCTTTTCTGATGTTCAAATTGAGCAATATATAGAGCGTGAGAACATTATCAGAGAGGAAAATGTACATCATCCCGAGATAAGATACGATATGACAGTTGATTTGAATAAATTTTATTTGTCTGCCTTAAAGATTGCATATGAATATGGCTATCATAAACTTGGTAAATTATTTTACAACGATGAAACAGCACAATACATTAGAATGATTTTATTTAATGCAAGCAACGGTAACTTTGATTACACGTATGAAAAGGTCAGATTATTACCAAGTTTTATGACACATATCATAGAAAAGGCACAAGGAGTCAACTGTCACATGCTTTTTTTACATCAAGATACCGCGAATCAATTGATAGTTGATGTTATATTGTTTATGACACCAGTATTGTCATTCAGCGTTTGCATATCAAATAATGCTTTAAAATACAGAATCGGAAATGAGTTTATAACAGAGATAGTCCCCATACAGTAAAAATAAGCTAGTAAAAAGAATTGTATGATGAATGCCTCTGACTTGAAGAGGCATTTAGTTGGAATCATCTTAAACATTATTGAAATCATTGCAGATTATCAAAAATACCCAAAGGATACAACAAAAAATTCTCTTATTGTAAGCATCATCTTTGAATAAAAGAAATTCCTCAGTAAGGTTATGTGCCGTATGATTTCTGAATTGATATGCTACTACAAAACATGCAGCCTTTTTATTTAATAAATCCTGATCTGTATCTATTATAATGTTCAGCGTTCTTAATCTATCATTGGTATTTAAATTTTTAGTCTGATCTAAAAGGAGATTGTATCTTTGGTTAAATTCTGGATGTTTTTGAGTCAGTTCATTAAGGATACTCCTGAAATTTATAAGCTCTTTCCCTAATTTATATTTGGAATAGGTCTCCAAAGTCCATACCAGATTACCGAGAAACCGATTAACTTTTAAGCCTTTTATAATATTGTAGTTGTAAGAATATACTTTCCAGAAATCTTCCACAGATAGTACAAACTGCAACTTAAGTATGAGAGGCAGATCGTCTAGTAGTAATCTGACTTCTTTTACTTCAAATTTTTTGCCGAACAAAGTTTGATAACTAAAAGGTTTACCGAAGCTATCGTAACCTCCACAATTTAGGCATAGATGGTTACTAAAATTCCAAAACGGAGTTCCTTTTTTATCAATCATTTCGACCAAGAGTTGACCAATCTCCGCTTTATTCCGTTTGCTGTGCTCCTCATCTGCCTTAGCGAAATTATACATGCCTTGTTCAATGTCACCCAACTCATGATATAAAAAAGCAAGGTTGTAGAAGATTTCTGTGTAATCTAATGAGTCATGAAATTCTCTGAATTCGTTGTAATACATGCCTTTTTGATTTGATTCGTGCATGAACTGTTCATATGCTTTGATAGCCTGCAGTTGTTCTCCCTCTGTGCGTTGATAATTAGCATATTCATAAAGCACACACAGAACTTCTTTGTACTTCGTTCTATCTTTATGTAAATATATTTGTTTAATGTCATTTTCGATTGTTCTTAATAGATTGAAATGGATTGATTTTGGAAAACTTGTGGCTCCATTAAATTGCAAGCGTTGCTTTGCAAACTGATTATTAGTTGTATCTAATTCTCTTGTAAGAAAGGTATACATATCGACCCTCCATGAGACCATTTGATAATTTATTGTTTAGTGGCGCTAGCCAGTTGAAGTTCATATGATTATTTTATAATTCAAGTTAATGGATTACAAGGCACCTGTTAACGGTTTCTTTCGACCTCTACTACCGTAAAATTCTTAATAGTTCAGGAAAAAGAAAGGTAAGCGAAGTGAGCATATTTGTATCCACTTTGATTCTATAAGACATAAAGCAATTATATCAGAAGCCTCAATAGCTAAGGCCCATTTGGACAACACATAGTGTTACTTTAGCTTCAGTATTTAAATTGAATAACTTAATCTTATTTACTAAAAGATTGACAAACAACCTGTAGTTTCGATTACCTATGTAACTTTGGAGGGAGCCAATATGCAAGCTCAACATGTCTGTCTTGTTCTGTCTGCCATTTCAAAAAGGTGAAGTAGGGTGAGAAGGATTAAGTTATCCGCAAAAGAGTGACTCCATTTCAGGCGATGACTTGCATAAAGAAGTAGTAGTTTAGAAGTGTTAAACGAATAAGCCGAATAAAGATTATTCAAGAGAATGTCTTAAGTCAATGATCTTTTTTCTTATAGACACTATTCAAAAAGCCAGTTGCACTGAACTTTCAGTGCAACTGGCTTTTTGAATGTATGGACAATGTTGAGCCAGCAAAGTTATGCCTTTATAAATCAAAAAGGCGTTGTGGAAAAAGAAGCCAAAATCCTCGGTTCACAATCTTACAAATTATTTTTATCTATCCTACCCGATTTTACCCGAAAAATGAAACGGCTTATAGAGAGACAAAATCTCTCAAAACGGCTCTTTGAAAATAGAATACAAGTTTGTCCGGCACATTCCCCATGCAGCCTCGAAGGAAAGCCAATATGCTAGCGCGCCATGACCGTTTTGTTTCTGCCCGTTCGCTCAAGAAGCAGGGCAAGACGAGAGCGATTCCGTGATGCATAACGAAATGGTGGTTCCATTTACGGCGATGACCTGCATGGTGCGATTATGATACTTCCGTCCAGCCACAGCTTATCGCAATGGGGGCGGCCTGCAGCGATCCTGGAGGAAGCGCATGACTGCGCTTATGGAGACAGTCAACCGCTGTCCGCTGGATAAATTTTTTTATGTTTACAATTCATCCGACTATATGTGTTTTTGCATAAGTTACAGGTGGATTATTCTTTTATGAAAATTTCAGATCGCTCGCAGGTATGAAGCCTGCATGTGTACAGACGATTGTTGTTATTCTAAGTTTCTGGTGCAACGAAGAAAGCGGGTGCTTGATGGAAATTCAACACGCTATTACTTGTAGATGAAACTGCACTCTTTGAAATCGAATATCCAAGAGCTTATCCATTTCGGGTGCGCTCTTTTTATATAGATAACTATGAAAGGCCGGTGCTCGGATTCCTCGAAGCAACCGACCTTTTCTCTATTGAAAGGAGACTGAGCCACATGGCCAAGGTAATTGCTCTCGCCAATCAGAAAGGCGGCGTGGGCAAAACAACGACAGCGGTCAACCTCGGCATCGGGTTGGCGGCGGAAGGCAATCGGGTGCTGCTGCTGGATGCTGACGCGCAAGGAAATTTAACGGATTCGCTTGGTTTTCAAGAGCCGGACAACCTCCCGGTTTCGCTGGCGACAATGCTGCAAAAATGTATGGCAGAGGAAGCCTTTGACCCACAGGAGGGTATTTTGCAGCATCACGAAGGAATTGACCTGATGCCGGGCAACATCGAACTGTCTGCCGTTGAAGTGGCGCTCGTCAATACGATGAGCCGGGAAACGATACTACGCGGGTATGTTGATTCGGTAAAAGAGAACTATGATTACATCCTGATCGACTGTATGCCAAGCATGGGCATGATGACGATCAATGCTTTGGCAGCGGCAGATAGTGTCATCATTCCTGTTCAGGCGCATTATTTGCCAGCAAAAGGCATGACACAGTTATTGCAGACGGTTGCCCGCGTTCGCCGCCAGATCAATAAGAAGCTGGTAGTAGAGGGTGTGCTGCTTACGATGGTGGACAGCCGCACCAATTTTGCCAAAGATATCTCGTTCATCCTTCGCCGCGATTATGGGGACAAGCTGCGTGTGTTTCAAACAGAAATTCCTCTCTCTATCCGCGCGGCGGAAACCAGCGCACGCGGAAAAAGCATTTATGCGCACGATCCGAACGGACAAGTTGCCAAGGCATACGCTTCATTAACGAGGGAGGTGCAGGATATTGGCAGCGAAAGAAGACCGGCGCGCCAGCATAAAGCTGACCACAGTCGATGATTTGTTTACAACGGAAGAAACCCGGAATGCAGCGCAAAAGGAACAGATCAAGGAAATTCCTCTGGCAGAGATTAGTGATTTCCTCGATCATCCTTTTAAAGTTAGGGCGGACGATGCAATGCTGGAGATGACAGAAAGCGTAAAGCAATACGGGGTGCTGGTTCCTGTGCTGGTACGTCCCAAAACGGATGGCGGTTATGAAATGGTCGCCGGGCATCGGCGTAAAAAGGCAAGTGAAATGGCAGGAATGGAATCCATTCCGTGCCTTGTTCGAGAGTTGGACGACGATCAGGCGACCATTATTATGGTAGACAGTAATTTGCAACGGGAGCATGTGTCTCCGAGTGAAAAGGCGTTTGCTTATAGGATGAAGCTGGAAGCCATGAAAAGGCAAGGTCAACGGAGTGATCTGACTTCCGCCCAAGTTGGGCGGAAGTTAGGCGGCAAGGAGTCAAGAGAACTGCTGGCCGAACAAGTTGGAGAAAGTAAAAATCAAATCTCACGCTATATCCGCCTGACCGAGCTCATTCCTCCCATTCTTGAAATGGTCGATGACAAGGAAATGGCATTTGGCCCCGCAGTTGAAATCTCTTACTTGGCCGAGAAAGAGCAGCAAGCCCTGCTGGAAACGATGCAGGCCGAGGACTGTACGCCCTCACTGGCGCAAGCGCAGCGTATGAAAAAGCTTAATCAGGATGGCAAGCTGAATGTTGATGTTATCTTTGCTATTTTGACCGAGGAAAAGCCCAATCAGAAGGAGAAGCTGACGATCCGTAAGGAGCGTATTGAAAAGTTCTTTCCGCAAGAATTTACCGAGCAGCAAAAGGAAGACCTGCTCGTGCAATTATTGGAAAACTGGTACCGCAGGAAACAGCGGGAACGGGAACACGAGCGTTAATTCACCCTTTCTTCTCTCTCAGATGGAGAGATTTTTTTATGCCCATTTTTGCAGAAAGGAGCAGTCCGATGGATTTTACCGAAGGAAGACGGCGTCAGTATGAGCAACTTATGAAGGAAAAGCCGGGTTTCACGCAGAGTTGTCCGTCAGAGGAGGAGGAACGGCCGATTAGGAAGCAGGTAAAAGGGACGGTAACCAAGCCGAAGCAGACTAATCGCAAAAGGTGTCGGGAGGATTGACGATGGAGCAGGAGAAACGAATGGCTGGCGACTATGAGGTCTATCAGGCGTTGCCCATTGGCAGGGTCGAGGTTATTTTGGGCATCGACACGACGAACAGCGAGAAGCCCTATCTGGTCTGCTATTGTGATCAGAATAATTTGTTTGGCATTGATCAGTATTATGGCGCAGAAGGATTCGCGGACTATCTGGACGCGATGCAGGAGTTTGGCAAGTTATTGCAGTGGGAAATTGAGAAGCTTCAGACCGAGCGTTCTGCCATTCCAGAAACAATGCCCCAGATTCAAACTGACCATTGCCTGCCCATCAAAAGCGAGGATGATCTTAGTGGCAGGATTGTCGTAATTCGACCGGAAAGACTGCGTCCGGAATTTCGCACAGCAGATCATCAATTGGTTTGGGTAACGGGGGGCTTCGGCGCATCGGGAAATTCACGCGGAAGGGCCGTTTTCGCAATGAGGCTCTATTCAGGTGACGAATGCCGCTATAATCGGGAAGACCTGCTGGGCTTTCTAAAACCGGAGCATACACCAGCCTGGGCAGTAGATAAGCTAGCGCTTCATCAGGCGGAGAAGCAACAAAAGCCTAAGTCGCAGGACGCCCGCTAAACAAAACGGGAATCATTTCGATTGAAGGAAGGAGTCGTTCGCGATGTCTTGGAACTATCGCAATCGCAAGGCACTTGTTATCGGTGCCATTGCGGTAAGCCTGGTGTTGCTTGTGGCGGCGGCGGTCTTTTTGCTCATGCAGCATAACGAGCAACAGCAAATACAACAACAGATGCAAGAAAGCTACGAGCGTCAGCTCGCGCAATTGAAGCAAGAGAAAGAATTGAACAGCCGAGAAGTGTGGATAGTAAGCCGAAATGTTGGGGCAGGCAATGAATTGACGGCAAATGATCTACAGGCGATTCCGATGCCCATAACACTTGTTCCGGCGGGTATTCTTACGGATCGGGAAGCGATTATCGGAAAACATGCTAAGGTGGAACTGGAGGCGGGTACGCCGCTACTCGCTTCTTTGTTGTTCGAGGGACAGCCAGTTCCAAAGGATGTACGGCTCAAGGAATTTCAGGTGATTCAGCTTCCTTCCAATCTGAAGACTGATCAGTTTATCGATGTACGGATCGGTTTCCCGACTGGCGAGGATTTTGTTCTGCTGTCCAAAAAGCAGGTGCGGCAGTTGTCGGGCAATGTGATTTGGCTGGAATTAAACGAGATGGATTTGCTGCAAACGTCCAGTGCGATCATCGACGCCTATCTGCAAGGGGCACGGCTTTATGCGCTCCCCTATATCGAGCCTGGCTTGCAGGAGGCAGCCGTTGTAAACTATCCGGCCAATCCGAAGGTGCTGGATTTAATGGAAATCGACCCGAATCTACTTGAAAAGGCAAAAACGGAACTGGCCCGAAGCCTGCGTCAAACGCTGGATACTAATTTAAATGCGGTCAGTGAGTCGGACAAGTTGCGGGCCTCTAGTGGCAATGTTACGATTCAGCAGCAATTGCAAAATGAACGTGCAACTACCCGGCAGGGTAACGCCATGTTTGAAGCGCAGCCGCAGTCGGGCAGTGGGACTTTGGAGACGGAGGTATCCAATAACCGACCTTCAGGAGAGGAGCAACCCACGGTTTCTACGGTGCCTACGCAGGAACCACCGACTCCTTCTGCCACGGCAGAATCAATCGTTCCTCCTTCGATTTCCAACGAAACGGAAGCGGTGACCGAAACGGAAGCACCGTCGGGAGAAGAACGGTGGGAGGACATACTCAATCAGTAAGGGAGACGGCCATGAAAAAAATGATATTTCTCGGTTCAACGGACAAGAGCCATGTGCTACTGGCGCTGGGGCGCTTGTTCTCGGCAATGGGGCAGAAGGTGCTGCTAGTGGACTCCACAATGGGGCAAGCTGTTCAGGGCTATTTGCCGCCCGTATTCAACGGCAGCGCCGTGCAGGAGTTTGAGGACATGGATGTAGCCTACGGTTACATTACAGCCGCGCAACTGGATCACGCACTGGAACAGGCGGGAACACTGGGCGCGTACGATGTGCTGCTACTCGACACCGATCATACCCAAATGGTAATGGGACGCAATTTTCCCGACTTTGACAAGCGGGTATGGTGCTGGGACGGCAAGCGGCTATCGTTGCAAAAAAATGAAGAGCTGCTGCTGCGCTTGTGCTTGCACGAAGCGGAAGCGCCGCTCTCTTTTTATGATTGGCTGTCTCCGGCGTTACCGGGCAGCTTGCCTGCTTGGCGGGCGGAAACACGGTTGCGCCATGTGGAGTGGCTGGAGCCTTCCTTTCATTTTCCGCTGGATGAGCGCGATGCCATAGCGGATGTGCACAATCAGCATCAGCATCGTATTGACCTTCGCCGCGTCAGTGGAGCCTTCCGGCAGGTGCTGCTCACGATGCTGCAACAGCTTGGAGATTGCGATGCGAAGACTGCGCGGCGCGCTTGGGCGACTGCCCAAAAGCGATGGCGAGCCTGGTAGAAAGGAGTGAAACGATGGGAATGATGGTTGTGTTTTGGAGTCCCTTTCCCGGCCAGGCCGGAACGACGGCCAGCCTGCTTGCGGCAGCGACATGTATGGGGCTGGAATATTCATCGCGAATGCTGCTCCTCGGCCTTTTGCGAGAGGAGGATGAGGCGGTGCAGCGCGCCTTTTACACGCCGGAAAAAAATCCATCCCCCTTGCCGGATATCGGCATTGATGCGCTATTGCGGCTGCTGCAAAACCGCAAGCTGGAGGCGAGTATGCTGCGAGATTATGCGCAGCCGCTACTCCGGGAACGGCTGGATGTGCTTCCCGGCTCGGCGAAGCCAAGCGCAGGGTTTGCCGACATGGCAGAACGCTGGCTGGAGCCGCTTTTGGACACCGCCAGGCGCGCCTACGATGTAGTGCTACTAGACGGCGGTAGTGGGACCGCTCCGGGCTGGCGGGAGGAACTGCGGGATTGGGCGGATATCCTCGTCGTTTGCCTGCCGCAAAATCGCTTGCTGCTGGAGCGCTTTTTTCAATCTCCGGAAAGTGAGCTACTCAGCGCTCGGAAAACAATGTTTGTGTTTGGACAGTTCGATCCGGCCTCGTCCCTGACCATCAATAACCTCCAGCGCCGATTTCGTTGGCAGCAATCGGCCTTTCCGGTCATGCACAATACGGGCTGGTTTGATGCAGTGCAGCATGGGGAGGCGATTCCGTACTGGTTTCGCAATCGCAAGACTATGCACCAGCATGAGAATCATCGATTTGTCCGTCAGGTACGGGCGCTGGCGCATGCGCTGATCGAAGGGGTGGGCATGAATAAGCCTGTGTTCGGCGGCAAGGAGGACAAGCTATGATGACACTGCTGAACTCCATGATTGTTATTTCCTTGCTGATCCTGGTCGTTTTCTTTCTCTATTTACGCATGAGCCGCCGTCTTCCGGAGGGAACAACGGAAGAAACGGCATATACGCTGGAGGCGATGACGGCGTTCGTCAAAGACACGTTGCACGAAATGACAACGAGCCATCTCAGCGATTTTGGCTTGTCCGAGGAGGAGTATCGCCGCCGTAAGAACAAGCGGGCAGAGCTGAAGAAGGCGCTTCGCGGCTGTACCTCCGGCGACTTGCGGGACAAGGAATACGTGAAGCAAGTGATCGCCGATTTGCTGATGCAGCAATACGTATTGGACGATGCGCACCTGAATCTGATGCTGCCCTTTCATCAACCCGACGCGCTCACCGCCCAGGATCAGTTTGACATCTTGCTGGATCGTTACAAGCAGCAATTCGGGCTGCGGGCGCTGGAGCAGATGCTTCAGGCATATGAGTTGGATCGGCAGCGCTTCGATGAGGACGGGCAGCTTGAGGCTTACCGGATAACGAGTGCAGAGATCAGGGACATCTACGCTAAGGAATCGCCTACCTTGCAAACCGAAGACAAGCTTCGCATTGTCGTGCAGCGAATCTATCAGCATTACAAGGGCTTTAGCGTCATCGACGAACTGCGCGATATGCGGATGGACGGTGTGTCCGGGGGCGTATCCGGGCTGCCGCCACTGATGTGGGAGGGCGAATGGGCTCTGGAGGACGAGGTGCAGTGGCAGGCGCTTCCTCGTTCGTATGATAGCGTCTGGCTGTTTTACAAGGGCAAGTCCATTCATTTGAGCTTCCTGTCGTTTGGCTCGGAGCAGGAGCTGCGCCGTGTCTGCCAAATCATCTACAAGCACAATTTTCCCGGCCAACTATCCGAAGCAAATGGCTATAAGGTCAATGAAATGGGCGATGGGTCCCGCGTCGTCGTATTGCGCCCCCGGTTTTCAGAATCGTGGGCTTTTTTTGTGCGCAAATTTGATGTGCAAAGCGCCACGCTGGAGCAACTGATTCAGGACGAAAACGCGGAATTGCCGATCAGACTCATCCGCTATCTGGTGGCAGGCGCACGTATTACGGCGATCACCGGCGCACAAGGCAGTGGCAAGACAACCCTGCTGATGGCGATGGTGCGCCATATTCCAGCGGTGCTGCCGATTCGGGTACAAGAAATGAGCTTTGAGCTGCAACTGCGCAAGATTTACCCGAACCGCAACATTGTCAGCCTGCGTGAGACGGAAACGATTACTGGCCAGCAAGGGCTGGACATACAGAAGAAGACGGACGGCTCGGTGAACATTTTGGGTGAGGTAGCGACCGACCCGGTTGCAGCCTGGATGGTGCAGATGGCGCAAGTAGCTTCCCTTTTTACACTGTTCACCCATCACGCCAAAACGTTCCGCGATTTGGTGCTGTCGCTGCGTAATTCGCTGCTTAAAACCGGCGTGTTCAGCAGTGAGCGTGTTGCGGAGCAGCAGGTCGTCAGCGTGGTCAATTTCGATATTCACCTGCGCCGTGACTTGGATGGTAGGCGTTATATCGAAAGGATTACGGAATGTGTGCCGGAGCCACAGGAGGCAGATTATCCGGCTGATTTTTCCGGCAAAATGACCAAGGATGTGCGGCTGGCCGCTTTTATGGAAACGGTACTGGAGTTTTTTCGGCGCTCGACGGATCGCCCGCTGTATACCGCGCGGAATCTGATCGAGTACCGGGACGGACGGTATGTTGCCGTTCATCCGTTGTCCGAGCAAAGCCGTCAGGAAATGGCGACCTACTTGAGCGGGCCGGATCAAGCTGTTTTTGATGCCTTTCTGGACAGCAATTGGGGGGAAGCACCATGATTCGAGAATGGCTTTCTCCACTGCTCGGCATTTTGATGGTTCTTTTCTTGCTGGCAGTTGCGGCGTTCCTATGGCTATCCCGCCGCGATTCAGACATTGCTGCCATTCGGCGTTACGAATCGCTGCGTAAGCCGGGACAAGCATCGCGCAGGCAAGTGATGTACAGTTTTCTGCAACAGTTGTACAGCGTGTGCGAGCAGGTGCCGATCCTGCGCGCCTATTTGCATCACCTGCGCAAACGTCTCCTGATCGTTCGGCTTGGCGACGAGTGGAAGCTGCGGCTGGAGACGATGAAATCAGCCTTGTGGGTATGGAGTCTTCTGCTATTAATCGTCATTCCGCTTGCTGTCATGGTACGCGATCTGTTTACCTGGGGCATGCTACTGCTCGGTCTATGGGTAGGGCATGGCGTGTTGGCGGACATGGGCGTGCAACGACTGGAGCTACGCCTGCTCCGGCAGCTTCGCACTTTCTTCGGCGATATCCGCCATCACTACCATCGGCATGGCATGGTGGAGGAAGCGATTTACGAAGCGGCGGACGGTGCGCCCTATGAAATGGCGCTTCATGGGCAGGAGCTGTACGAGATGCTGACGGACAGCGACGCGGAGGACAAGCTGGCACAATACGTGGAGCTGGCTCCCAACCGCTATTTGCAGGGAATGGCCGGATTGTCTTATCTCATTAAAGAGCATGGCGACCGAAAAACGGAAAGCGGCTCGATTTACCTGAAAGGGCTGGAAAAGCTGTTAGGCGAGCTGAATCTGGAGCTGCTGCGGCGAGAGAAGCTTAGCTATTTGCTGCAAGGGCTGACGGTGATCGCACTTGTGCCGCTTCTCTTTACCCGTCCAATTGAGGCATGGGCAAGCCACTTCTTTCCCTCGATGGACGCCTTCTACGCCGGGGCGCTCGGCTGGTTGGCGAAATTGATCCTGCTCGTCGTCGTATGGCTGTCTTATGTGCTGCTCCGCGCGTTGGCGGAGTTGGATGGTGGCGCTCGGCATACGAGCCGTACTCGTTGGGAAAAGCGCGTGTACGGCTGGCCATGGGTGCGTTGGATCGTCCAGCGGCTTGGGCCGGCTCCCGATTCGCGGGAAGCGGAGCGGGTGACTCGGCTGCTCAAGGATACGGCTTCACCGCTGCGGCTGGAATGGTTTTATGTGCAGCGCCTGGCCGCGGGCGCGTTGGCTTTTGCTGCCGTGCTAGGGCTGTTCGTGTCCATGCATGCAGCGGAGCGGCATCAACTGCTCTATGCGCCAGTCAAGCCGGGGATGCTGTTCGGGCAGTTGTCGGTAGAGGATGAAGCCAAGGCACAGGAAGCTGCGGCACTGGATCGTCAGATTCTGGAACAAGTAAAGGAGGTGAGGCCGCGCAACGAACGCATCATTATGAATCTGCTCCGACAGCAGGTGGCTGGCGGGGAACAGGAGGAGCAACTTCGCCTAACCGCGCGGCGGGTAATGGAGAAGCTTGTGCAACTGGAGCAGCCATGGCTGCTGTGGTGGGAGGTGTTTCTGGCTCTCGCAGCTGGTTGGGGCGGGTATGCGCTGCCCGTCGGTATTAGGTTGTTTGAGCGGCGGATGCGGCGGATGGAAATGAAGCACGAGGTCGATCAACTGCAAGCAGTGATCGCCATGCTGGCTGGGATGGAGCGCATGTCAGTAGAACAACTGCTGATCTGGATGGAACAGTTTGCCCGTGTTTTCAAGGAGCCGTTGCAGGTGTGCTTGCTCCACTTTGAGCAAGGCGAGGAGCAGGCGTTGGCGCAGCTCAAGGAGGATGCGCCGTTTCTGCCGTTTGTACGGACGGTGGAGAAGCTGGAACTGGCGTCGCAGCATTTGACGATTCGCCAGGCGTTTGACGATCTCGAAGCAGAGCAGGCGTTTGCGCGGGAGCAGCGCAAGCAGGAGTATGAGCAGTTGATTGAGCAAAAGGCAGGCTGGGGGCGCTGGATTGGCTTTACCCCCTTGATGACGCTGATCTTCGGGTATTTAGTGATCCCGCTTATCGTCGTCAGTCTGCAGCAAATGACCGCCTACTATGAGCAGCTTCAACGTATTCAGTAAACAGCCAGATGATCCTTCCTTTCTTCACGGGGAAGGCTTTTTGTCGATCCCAATTATAAGGAGCGAATTCAATGTCCAATGCACAAAAAGCACTGGTGATGGCAGCAGGGATCTTCCTCGCCATTGCCCTCATTACCCTGGCTGTGGTCTTGTTTGTTTCAGCCCAGGATTCCACCAAGGCAGCGCAAAGCAATTTCAGCAATATTCAAACCGAGCTGTCGCAAACGGCCTTTACTGTGTATGACAATACAACCCTTTCGGGTAGCCAGGTTGTCAATGCGCTGCGCAAATTCCGCGATGCCGATCAATTCGGCATTCAGATTTACACCGGTAAAAATCCGGCTGGACAATGGTATGGCAAAACGATTAATACAAGCGTGCCGATGGACAACGTGACCTACGGTACGGTCGTGGGTGTAGCTCCGGGCTTGATCGCGCAAACCGTAGATGAGGCGGACATCAACTACGTGAATCCGAGCGGCAAGTTCCGCGCGAATCTGGTGCTGGACAGCAGCAATGTGATTCGGGGCATTGTGTTTCGGCAGCAGTAATATCGAAAGAAGAGGCGGAAGCGTCCGGGGAGCCCGGCGCTTTCGTCTGAAGGGAGGAACCGCGGGTGGATTACGCCCCGAGAACGATGATGGAGATGAGTGTCGCATTTTTGGTGTTTTTGATGGCGGTGGGAACGGGGCTGCTGCTGTTTCAAAACGGGGCTTCGCTGAACGCGTTGGCTTATGTCTCGGGCCATGCTCAGGATCGTAGCCTGCATCAGAGCGCAAGCCTTGTAGCTGGCGAAGGCACAATGAGCGGCACGGAGGTGCTTCATGCACTGGCACGGTTGGAGGAGGGCGATGCGGAAATGATTGTAGACGGTGTGAGGTACGCAGCACCGTTAGAACGGGAGCAGCTTCGCGCAATGAGCATTCCTTTGCAGGCGAAATATGTGCCTGATAATGAACGTGACGCGGATGGGCATTTGCTACGGCTGTTGTTGAGGCGTGTGCCATGAATACGCTGGTCAAGCTGTTCGCGGTGCTGATTGCGCTTCTGCTGCTTTACCTGTATCCCCTCTCCGCCGCCTTTGACCAGCAGGACGATATTTCCGAGCTGATTGCGCTGCGGGCGACGACCTCTTTTGTGGATGCGGTGCGCAACAAAGGCGGCATTACGCCTGTGATGTACAACGACTTTATGGCCGCGCTGGAGGCAACCGGTAACAGCTTTGTCGTTGAAATGGAGCATGGCAGCAAGACCTATGTACCGGTTTACGAAGACCCGACTCGGCCGGAAACATTCCATGGCACTTATGAAATTCATTTTGATGCCTACTACAACGCACAAATTTTGCCGGTGCTGTTCCCCGATAATACGCTGGAAAAGGACGATTCCAGCCGCCGCTACCGCATGCGGGAGGGCGACAGCTTTTCGGTTACGGTGCGCAATACGAACCGGACGGCAGGGACGCTGATCTTTGACATGCTGAACAACACGATTAGCCCGAATGAAAAGATCGTTATTCCTTACGGGAGGATGGTACGCCATGCGATGGATTGAGTGGGCCATAGTCGGCGCGCTGTTGTTCCTCCCGTTTGCGACAATCAACCGCATCGAGACGGATGCGCTGCGCCGGACGCTGCTAACCGAGCTGCGTTACGATGCGGCGCTGGATGCGGCAGTGGACGATGCGGCGAGCCAGTTGATCGGTAATGCCAGCCAGCAACGGGAAGCACAGTATGGCTCGGACAAACGAATTGCGCTTAACAAGGAAGACGCTGTTGTGGCGTTCTACCGAACGCTTGATGCGGGCTTCGGTGTTACAGGTGATCCCGTGGCTCAAGGCACACTGCAACGTTACATTCCGGCAATTGTTATCGTCGGTTATGACGGCTTCTACGTCTACAGCGAGCAGGAATGGACGGGCACGGACGGAAAAGTGATCATGAAGCCGGTTTGGGGAGCGAAGAAGCCGTATGCTTATTCGGACGTGGCGGGAAACAGCCTGTCGTTTACGCTGGATCAGGAGGTGCTGGCCTACGATGCGGCGAGTGGGAGCTGGCAAGAGGGGCTACGGCAGGACATTAGGCAGAAAACGTCGATTCCGCTTCTGCAGGATGCCGAACAATTTGAGCGGACAAGGCGCAGCACGATTGTCGGGGCGATTCAGGACGAGCTGGCTTATCGGATCAACCAATACAACGAAACGGTCTCTCGGGATGGGTTTTCTTACGTGTTCACCTTGCCGTTGATTCCGGAGGAGGACTGGAGCAACAGCATCGACGACGTAGGCGTCCTAGCATTTCTACAAGGCATTCCGATTGGCGCTAGGCAGTACAACAGCTACGCGCTTGGCGGGAGCCGGGTGCTAAAGCAGGAGGCTATTATCGGCGCTCGCAAGGGAGAAATAAAGGTGTACTACCGCAGCTCCTGCGGCTATGGCTACCCGCGTGAAGAAGTGTTTGTCAGCGAACAGGCAGCAGCACGCAAGGGATACATGCCGCTGCCCTGCTCACCCTAGCTCGTGTTCAAGAGAGGAGGCAGTCGGATGTGTATATCCGTGTATTAATCGGAATCATGCTGTGGCTTGCCGTCTATAATCCTGCCATACAGGCAGCCGGGCCAGTCTATGTTCAGGCATGCGGTGGCAGCGAGTTCGCCATGGCGTTGAAATCGGATGGGACGGTGTGGTCATGGGGAAGCAACCAACAAAGACAGTTGGGATACGATTCCAGCGGCGCTGCCGTTTCGTTCCCTACCCGGATTCAATCCCTGCATCAGATCAAGGACATCGCTTGTGGCTTGACTTCGGGCTACGCGCTTCAAGTAGATGGCTCCGTTTGGGCGTGGGGACGAGGCGCGGAGGGGCAGCTTGGCCTTGGTGACTCCCAACAAAGAAATGAGCCAACACTGCTTTCGCTGTCTGATGTGACACAGGTGGAGGCTGGTGTCCATTTTGCGTTCTTTGTACGTGAGGACGGGACTTTATGGGCGGTTGGTGACAATCAGCAGGGACAGCTTGGCGATGGGACAAGCGTGGGCAAAAGCTCCCCGGTGCAAGTATTGGGACTGCCTGCAGTTCGAAGCGTAGCGGCTGGTGGCGCGCATAGTGTGGCTGTTACGACGAACGGACATGTGTATGCTTGGGGAAGCAACAGCTACGGTGGCATTGGCAATGGCGGCGCTGGGCCGCCAGTGACGACACCTTACTGGCACAGCACCTTGGCGAATATCGTCAGCGTATCGGCAGGAAGCGATTCCTCCTTTGCGATGGACGACAACGGTCAGGTCTGGTGCTGGGGTGTAAATACGTATGGGCAGTTGGGCTTTGGCGATACCATCAGGCGATACGAGCCTACGCTGTTCTCTGCGTTGACGAATGTAGCCTCTATTCATGCCAGCGGAGATTACACACATGCGCGGCTGTCGAATGGAGAGTTATGGGGCTGGGGGTCGAATTGGGGCGGCAAGCTGGGAGACGGGACCGGCGCGGATCGCCATTCACCAGTACAAACGCAGATTGAAGGAGTACAGTTTGTTGGCAGTACGAAGTCCAACTTTGTATTGGCGGGAATAACGAACGAATTGCTGTATAGCTGGGGCAATGGAACGGGGGCTGTGCTTGGCTATGGTGGAGGCTCACGTGCTGTGCCCGGCCTGGTGACGGGTACAATGACAGCCGCCAAGGGAACGGCTACGTTTTCGCCGGTAGTTCTGCCATCCACGCTTCACAGCTTGGCAACGTTACCCATCATGGTTTCCGACTTGCGCGGCTATAACGCGGGATGGATGTTGGGCGTATCTGCTTCCCCCTTCTACTGGTCTGGACTTGATCCGACAACGGGAAGCAGCAGTATGATCGCAAGCTTCCCGGCTTCAACCTTGGCGTTGAGCGGCGCATCGCCGATTACCGTGCTACAAGGAATGGAGATTGACGCCGTTCACGGCCCCAAGTACCTGCCGGGACAAATATTGGGGCCCACCTCCGTTCCGATTATCCAGGCCGATGCCGGATACGGCACAGGGAAGTATGAGACGACCTTGTCTTTGGCGCTGACAGTGCCGATAACTGTGCAGGTATTGCAGGCTTCGCCTGCCTCAGCCTATACGCCGGGTGACACCATTGGGTTGTTGGCCGGCACGTATACATGTACGCTCACCTTCACACTCACGAGCGGAATTTGAACCAAAGGAGTGAATAAACGATGTGGATTCGACTGTTGCTGCTGGCAACGGTTTTTTGGGTTGGAACGGGGTTTTCCGCCCCGACAGAGGGACAGCAATTAATCGTGAGCGGCGATCCCAAGCGCATCCATCCGCAACTCGGCGCTTACGTCGAGGAAATTGTCCCCGGCGAGGAACGCGAGTATGCGGTAGAGATCAGCAATCCGACGGAGCAGGACATCACCGCCTTGCTCTACATGGCGGAGGCTACTCCGGCACTTGGCGGCGGCAAGGATTTTACATTGCCGGATGATCCGGATCTCGGGGCGGCTGCCTGGTTTACAACTCCTGATCGCACCATTACGTTGCGTGCGGGGGAAACACAACGCTTTAGCGTAAAGCTACGCTTCCCTGCTGCCGTACAGCCGGGGCAGTATATTGCGGTTATCGGCGTGTATGACAATCAGGATCAGGCCGTTGAGGTGACGGACGACGCGCGGGCGAGGTTTGTGACGCATATCATCCGCAAAACCGGCCTTCAGGTCGTTCTCAACTATAAGCTGGACGAAGCGAAGCCGCCTCAGGCGATTCCGCATTCGATCACGTATGGACAGGAGAATGAAAAAGCGTTCCTCTCCATTTTGCTAATGAATGAGGGCGGCAGCTTGTCCAAGCCGGAGATGAAGGTGCTGGTCAAAAAGCTAGAGGAGGACAAGCCGGTGCTGCAATTGGAAACCCACTTTGACTCCATCTACGCGGGGACAGTGGCGCAGCACCGAGCCGAGCTGAGTCGAGCATTGGTTCCGGGAGCGTACGTTGCGGAGGTTTCCACAACCGTCAACGGGCATTCGGTGCAAAGGGTGCTGACCTTCGAGGTAGAAGGGGAGGAAGAACGGACACGTTGGGGGACGGCGTCTTCGGGTAAGGTGGTGCAGGTGGCGGAGGACGGTTCCTCGTTACCCGCGTCGTGGCTTGGGGAGTATCGCCTCTACCTGTATGCCGGACTGTTGCTGCTACTTGCCATTGTCACATGGCTTCGAAAGCGTAATGACAAGCGACGTAAGAAGGAGCCGCATTAAAGCCCCATGCTGCGCCCAGGCACAGCGTGTTCATATAGATTAAATCATTTGTAAAGGAGAAATAATCCATGTTCAACTTCATTCGCAAGCTACTTCCCCTTGCCCTGGCAACCGCACTTCTGCTTCCTGCCGCCGTCCATGCCGAAACGGTGTCCATCATTGCAGGGACAAATCAATCGTCGCAGACTACCATTTCCTTCAGCGCGGTAACGCTGGACATAACCGCGAATCAGATTTCGACGGCCTCCAATGGAATTACCGTTCGCGACAGCCGCGGCAGCGGTGCAGGCTGGTCGGTATCCGTTTCGTCCACCGATTTTGTGAGCGGCTCCTTGCCTGATCCTACGACCTCGGGCACGTATACCGTCAAAATTCCGGCCAGCGCTGTTTCTGTCATTGTCGGTACACCGGTTATTTCCTTGAGCGGCCAATCCGTCGATCCGACCCATGGGCCGCTGGCCTATAACGGCACGCTGTCTGCCACGCCGCTCAAGCTGATCCAGGCAGCGCCGGGCTACGGCATGGGCGAGTATACGGCAGGCGTTTCTTATTCGCTCGCAGTGCCGAAAACCGTTACGGTGGCTTCGGTAAGCAGCGGCTCCAGCAAGTATGAGGTGAATGATGTGGTCGGCACGGTTGCGACTACCTATACGGCGACGTTGACCTTCACCCTCGGCTCGGGCGTGTAAGCAAGGCGCGGCTCCCATTTCTTCATTAAGAATGGGAGCCGCTTTCCCATTTGTAAGGTAGACAGGCGCCAGCGGTATCCCCTATCATAAAGGGACAAGAAAGTTTTTCCATACGGACCATTCTGATTTAAGGAGTGAAGCGGTTGAAAAAACGAATGTTACTGGTGCTGATCATGACCGTGCTGGTGAATGGGTTTGTTCTTACTGCGAGTGCGGCGTCCAAGCCGCCAACGTTTGTCACGGTCGTGATGGACGGCATGAAGCTGTGGTTTCCCGATGCGCAGGCGTTCATCGACGAGAACCAGCGGACGTTGGTGCCGGTGCGGTTTGTCGCGGAGGCGCTCGGTGCAAAGGTTGGCTGGGAAGCGGAGAGCAGGTCGGTTCCGATTCAGAAGGATAAACAAAGCATCCGCTTAACCATTGGCAGCAATATCGCAACGGTCAATGACGAAGAAGTGGCCTTTGATACCCAAGCAGTAATGCAAGGCGGCCGCACCTTTGTTCCGTTGCGATTTGTCAGCGAAATCCTTGGCGTGGCGGTGGAGTGGGACAGTAAAACGAATACGGTTTTTTTGACCTCAACGGAACAACTGAATGGCAAGACCGATCCGTGGGGGAGGCTAATTCGCACGACCAATCTCCCGAAAAATGCAGCGGACTATCCTTATATTCTGGCGGATGTTTCGAACGCGATGTATGAAATGGTGTATCCTTATCATCATGAGGAAAGATATAAGGTGGCCGCTACTGTTGCAGGCCAAGCAGAATATAGTAAGCAAAACAAGGATATTTGGATGACCCGTATTAAGACGTTTGGGAGTCTCTGGCTGAATGTGGATTATCGGACAATTGACGATTCGTGGGCACAAGCACTTTTCGCGACCAAGATGCAGAACTCGGATGGAGAGCTGCGGCGCATTCGTGAATATGTGAGTTGGGTGAAAGAAAATCATATTCGTATTGAGGGCTACCTTGATCCCGAACCAAGCATGAGCTTCTATGATGGTTTTGGCTCCGATCATATTCGCGCACATTTCAGGGTACGCTTTGTTGATTATGATAAATCGGAACGTCTGCTATATGATCAATGGTTCCCGAACGATCTCCGATTTGAAAAAGGAGCATGGTATGAAGGGTATACTGACATTCAGATGAGTACCAATGTTGGTGGGGATTGGGGTAGCACATTAAAAGTCTCTCCAACAGCCAGTCTTTTCTCCAACTATATGTTTGTGAAGGCGGCTGAAAAAGATGAATAGGACGAGAAAATTCACACGATTGGTATGCACGCTTATGGCGTGCATTTTTTTATTCTCTTTTTTCGAGATTTCGCCATCGCATGCAGCACCCGACATTACGATACGAGATGGGATCGTACAATTTAAGATTACCAGCACGGCAGCCAGCACTTCTATTCGCTATCGGACCGTTGGCTGGGTTGTGAGTAGAGAACAGTTCTGTTCACAAACGGCATCAGGGAAACTGTGCGCTGATCCGAGAACCAAACAGCATGCCATTTTTTCCAACGATGAAATCGTGCAGACAGGACAAAACCCAAACCCGCCAATCCCAGGCCAACCTTTAACGGGGTTTTATGAGGTAACGGAATCGGTAGTCACACAGCGATTATGGGCGGCAGGCATGGACGGTATTCAGGACAATGACAATTTATATTTCTATGCGGTCATGGTTTCCATCAACGGGGACGGTTCGGTTCGCAAGGGCCCGTTCTACACGCTGGCGGGTATCAAGCAAGCCGAGGGCTGGCGGGTTCCTGATGATTTAGATGACTATTTCGGCCTTCACATTCCTTATCGCAGCGCAGACTTTCCGGTGGATGTCGTTGCTAAAACCGTCAATGGCCGGATCATTCAAAAGTCAGACGTTACGTTTTTGAAGGGCAAATACAAAATCGGGGAAACGATTGACCATGAGTTTCCGGCAACCTTGACCGATGGCGGAAAAACATATCGGATTGTCCGCTCCTACTTGTCTCCCAAGCAGGATACAACGCAGAAGAAGTGGTTGCAGGAAGATCCCGAAACTAACGATAAAGTTCGTATTCGCAGCTTCACAGTCGCACTGGGCGGATCGGATGCGATTGCCGAGTATGAGGAAGCCGCGAGTCCAGTGAAGGCCATCTACCAGAAGGAAGATGGTACAGTGCTGCAGGAGGTGGATAAGGGAGAGTTCGCGGCAGGAGCAGAGGCGAAGCATAACTTTGAGGCGACGATCACCAAGGGCGGGCAAACATATGAAATCATCCGCTCCTATATTACGAGCAACAGCAATCCGTCAGAGAAGCTGTTCATTCAGGAAAAAAGCGACAGTAAGCTGCGAGAGAGATCCATTCTGGTCGGTCCGAGCGGCTCCAACTTTGTCGGCATCTACAAGGTGCCTTCGCCCGTTACGGTGACCTCCCGCATCGACGCGCCAGGGCAGGCAGCTTCCACGGAAACGGCAGTGACGGGCGATTTTACGTTTGAAGCCAAGTCGCCAAGCCAACTTGCATCGTACCGGATTACGAGTATCGAAAACGCACAATTGGTCAATGCCAACCACCAAACCGGCACACTGAGCGGCACAACAGCTAGCAAGTCTCTGCCGATTCGCATTCCGCTTGGCAGCAGCGATCAAGTCACCGTTAAAATTACAGTCGTGGTAACGGATAAGGACAACCAGACGGGCGACTCGACCGCCGATCATACTGTACTGATCAATCGCGGCGGCGAGCCTCCGCAAACCGGCTCCGAGCAGCAGCGCGAGGACATGGACGCATCGGCATCGGCGGTGATCAAGGCGGATGCGCGCGGCGCGGAACGCTTTGATGTGAGCAAGGGTATCCCTACCTCGGAAAGCCTGTACGTGAACGCGAGTGCGAAAGCCTATTTGTACCGGAATCAGTTTACGGAGATAAAAGGAACGAAAACGTATCCGATTACGGTCAGTCGCACGTATTCGCTGTCCTGGACGGAGTATGTCCCCGGCCCGCCGGACAGCGAGGGCAACCCGACAACCGTACCGGTATCGCGTTCAGATACGCAAACCGTTACCCAGAACTACACGGTGGAGCGCAAGTATAGCTACTGGCTCATCGACCGGCTGGAGGTATACGGCTTGCAGCGGGCCGAGGTAGCCAACTATGCGTTGCCGGGTGGCAAGGTAACGCTGCAACCAAGCGGCTACACAGCACCCACAGTCTCAGCTAGCCATGAGGCATCCGTCTCGTCGCATGTGACCGATCCGGTGTACCGCAATGTGACCTTACCCGGCCAATCACTGAACGGCGGCTCCAGCCGCCCGTCAGTGCCAACCGAGAACTGGAAATCGGAGGCGGAGCAGGCGGTCGGGAAGATCAAGGTGAGAAACGATTCGCTTGTCTTTAACGGACAGACCATCATGGACAACCGCATAACTGAAGAAGCGGCTCCCGCCCCGAGCATTATTCCCGCTGCGCCGATGATTGGGCAAAACGTGCTGTACGGCAGCGGGTTTGTCATTGATTCGGGCAAAAGTAACAAGGCTGCGCAACCAAGCAGCGGAACGCTCTCCTATGCGCTGATTAAGGGTATTGGCGGCGGCAGCAATCAAGCCTTCCCGATTTCCGGCATCAATCCGGTAACTGTGCATACGCCGGTTGTGAATCGGGCCACCGTCTCCGACGATCATGCGCATAACCAGAAGACGGTGCCGACCTCCGGTCGGTCGGTACTCATTTTGAATCGACCCTTTACAGTAACTATCCCGACCAGCGGACAGCACCGAGAAATAACGGGCTATGGCAACCGGGATTATGCAAAGTACATTCGGGACAAGCAAGTGCGTTTCCCCTTCGATGTGTACAAGGCCGACCGAACCACGCTGATTCCGAAGGATACCTGGACGTCGATCTCGGTCGGCCAGCTACAGACAACGTTATATTTGCCCGTTTGGGTAGACGAGGGAAATTATGATGTGCTGTTCCGCTCCTTTGCCGAAAACAGCCCAGCTTCGTTTACCTCGCAGACGAATGCCAATCTCGATGTCAACCATCATGTGGCGACGCAGGTAGTACCGGTCGAGGTGATCGGCCGTTTATTTGATTTCCGCATCACCGATATTGCGGACTACCAGTGGGAGACCGTGTTCCGCACGACAAAGGGTAGCGCCACGTCAACCGGCAACAGCTATTGGGTGGGCTCGAAGGGGATTGACGGTGCAGCGCGGGGCAACACAGCTCCGTACTTGCTGCCCATTCGTCCGGGCAGCCACCCGGAGATTGGTAAGAAGAACGTCGCGATAAAGACAGGCTATCATTTCAAATATGAGGTCAAGACGCTTGGCAATATGTTTGCTGCAGGAGACGGCATCCTAATTACGCCAACCTTCTATTTCGTGGACAAAAAAGGGCAGAACCGCCAGCCGGTGGACTTGTATTATCACTCAGGCAACAAACGGTTTATTCGCATTGGCTCTGCGGAGGACACGGAGCAGCGGCTGGTGACGCTGGATACCCGGCTACGTAATGTCCCGCAGCAAGAACTAACGAATACCGCCAATTCCCTCTGGAGGCTAAGTGGTGCTACGGGTAATCAGACCACGTATGTGCAGCAGTTTTTAAAAGATGTGGCGCAAAAGAAGATTTACGTTGGCGGTTATGACGGCGTGTTGCTGCCGCAGCAGCTTCGTACCTTCATTGGCAGCATGCAGGTGCCAAACGGCGTTGATACGGCGCGAGCGAATGCGGCCGTTCAGCTTTGGCGCGGGGAATATAGCTTACCTGCTGCACCGTATGCGGTGCCTGCGGGTTTTAATGTGGCCGAATACGGACGTAAGCACAAGTTGGATAACCAGTCTCCAATTTTCCTGCGCGATGGCTATCTGATCGTCAATTTTAACATCGAGACGATTCGAAACCGGAACACCAGCCAGCCTCACTTGCAATACAAAAATGCGCCATTGAACAATCAGTGGCAAATGGAGGGCTTTGGCCGCAGCTTTGTCGATCCGTATGGCGCAAGGTTTTCCTTGCTGGATGGCGACGTAGCGTTTTATCATGCCGATCTGTCAAGCTATGACGATTTCGGAGCGGGCGGCACCCACTGATTTCACCAATCGGGAGGAATGAACATGTTTGAGAAGCTGCAAAGCGCCGCTCCCGAGGAGGCGGATTACTTTTACTCGGGTCCGGCTGAAAATGGGTTGGGGAGCTCCTGTATCGGCCATCTGCGCGGGGATTTCGGGCGCTCTGGCGAGGAGTTTTGGGTGACCTGGTTTCCGCGGAACTCCCCCTTTGAAACGCCAGCATTCAAGGACGAATTAGGCAAGGTTTTTCAGGCAATAGGCGATCAGGACGTGCTGAAAAGCCGTCAGCATATGCTTCGCTTTTGCAGCAAACACCCGGAGGCGCGCATTGCCGGGGCGCGGAGCACGGACGTATACGGCTTTCGCATGGAGACGCAGGAGCATCGCTACTATTTGCGCTGTTTTCCCTTTGCCGGAGATTACAACTTTTACTTGTATTGCTACGCCCGGCCGGAGCGTGTGGCCGAGCAGCAGCGGCAAGCTCCTTCCGCGCCTGCTGCGCAGAAGAAAAAGACGGAGCCGCAGCGATAGGAGGACGCCATGAATGATCTAACTCGTTACCGGCTGCTGGCGGAGGCTACGCTTCCCCCGGCAGCTAAGCTGCTGTACAGTTATCTGCTGGATTTCGCGGGCGGGAGAGGCGGCACGATATGGCTGTCTTCCCGGCGTCTCGCGGCAGAGGTCGGACTTTCGACCTCTGCTGTCCGCCGCAATTTGCATCGACTGGAGCAAAACGGATTGATTCAGCTCACCTCGCGCTATTCCGAGGAAGGTATTCGATTGACCAACAAAATTACGATCCGGTAAGGAGGTGTACCCATGACCGCCAAGCTGCAGCGCATGGTCGAGGTGTCTGCACGTACCTCGCAGGCGTTGGTGAACGATACTGGACAATGGGCCGAGTTTTTGCGCACCGCCGCATGGAACTACAAGTATCCGTTTCAGGATCAATTGCTGATCTACGCGCAGCGTCCCGATGCCACCGCCTGTGCCCCGATTGAGGTCTGGAACCAAAAGCTGAACCGCTGGGTCAGGCGCGGCGCGAAGGGCATTGCGCTGATTGAGGATCGGGGCAGCAGCCTGGGGCTACGCCATGTGTTTGACGTGTCGGACACGCAAAGCCGCCAGTCTCAAGCCGTGCCGCTTTGGCGAATGGATGATTCGGATACGGAGGCTGTCCTTGAAACGCTGGAGAACGCCTTTGGATACGAACAGGAGCCGGGTATGGAGCTTCCTGGCTCCCTGCTCACAGCGGCGCGGAACGCTATGGAGGATCATAGCACTGATTACGTGCGGATGCTCCTGGCCGAACGAGATAACAGCCTGCTCGAAGAACTGTATGTATCACATGTGGAGCTGCTGTTCCGGGAAGCCGCGCAGCATGCCGTGGCTTACATGGCGATGGTTCGCTGCGGACAGGAGCCGTCTTCTTACATCAGTATGGAGGACTTGTCTGGTGTCGGGTATTTTAATACCCTGCCGGTCCTTTCGCATTTGGGCGCGGCGATCAGCGATGTGGCAGAAACGATTCTGCGGGAGATAGAGTCCACCGTTCGGGCACAGCGCCGAGACAACCTGCGTAGTCAGTCTCAGGATACCATCCGCACCGTTGCAAGGTCAGAGCCGTTGCTGCACAATGAAGCTAATTCACGCGAAGGGATGATGGAGCATGGAGCTGACCTACACACAGAATGGGGATTATCTGCTGCCGGATCTGGCACAGCCGGAGTCCATGAGCATCGGGAAATACGGGATGCTACGCAAGAAATTTCTGAAAACCGAGCGCAAGGGCACCTACGCCCACCTGATGCTCTCGGAGAAACTGCACATACATCTGGCGGAGATCGACCGGACGGCGAAGGAGCAGATCAAGCAAACGATGAAAGGTTTGCTGGAACAGCACCCGACACCGGACAAGGCGACCGATCCGCTGGGCTGGACGGGCCACTTGAACAATCTGAAGCAACAGGCGGAGGAACTGATCCTGACGGATCTGGTGTACCGCTAAAATGGCATGACCGAAGAACGGAGGACAATCGTCTTCCGTTTTTTCATGACAGTGATCAGATCAACGATATGCTGCGAACTACGCCGCTCATGGAGAGCATGGCGGAGGTCGCAGCTTTTTTTGAAAGCAGCGATGATGCTCGTGAACATGCACTTTATGTGAGAAGCCTGTTTCCGCAAGGGATAACGGAGCTGGAACTGGAGCCGGATACCTGGCTTGGTGTGGAGCCGTATCAAAATGTACTGCATATCTGGACGGGCAGATCAGACAGCCGGATGGCGCAAGGCTTCTACGATTGGGGCGTCATTGCCGATCATATTCACAGTATGCTGCTGCTGAAGGAATGGGATCAGTCGCTGCAGTTGCCTGCTGCGCAACAGACGATGTGGCTGGAGGACGCGGCGGAGGCTCAAGCGTCCACTTTTATCTGGCCACAGGCGGTCATCGATGCCGTGCTGCAAAACGGTAGCGGCTTTGAAAATGGCAAGCTGCGGATTACCCTTCATTTTCAGCAATCGCTGTCGGCGCAGGACAATGCCGAGTTTCTGAAAAGGGAATATGGGACGGGTGGTCGCGTCCCGGTCTTGATCGGTACGAATATTCATGAACATCACGATAGTAAGGGCATTGCGTTAGAGCGTGGGTTCCGAGTAGCTCAGGAAGACAAACTGGTGCTGCCCTGGATAAAGGTGCAAAAGCGAATCGGTGAGCTGCTGGCGGCTGGTCGCTATTTGAACCGCCGTGAGGCGGAGCAACTGCCTGCCTACGCCGAGCAACAAGAGGAACAGCGAAGGCAGCGCGAGGCCGAGATGCGAGAACAGCGCTCCATGATTATGGGGCCAACCTTGCCTCCACCGCCAGATGCCCCGCCGCGCGACCGGAAGAACCTACGCTTTGCGTATGCCGAAGGCAACTCGGTCTTTATCGGAGCGGATGAATATGAAATCGCTCAGTTGGAACCACAAAAGGTATGGTTGCAGGATAAGCAGTTTCCATTGTTTTCAAAGGAAATGAGCCGCAGCGAGTTGGAGCACATGCTGCGCGACAACCCGCTGAACGATCATTTGATGACTGATGAACCGGTCTCCGAGGCTGAAGCTGTGTTGTGGGAGAGCGAGGATACGGATGAGCAGGCGGAGGAGCCGGAGCTTGCAAGAGAGCTGCCAGCACAAGCTGTACCATCAAAGAGTGAATTGAACGAAAGTCTAATTACGCCTGCTTCCGAGGCCATCTCTCGCCCAAGCCAACCTGCAAGCAATTACCGTATTGTGGATGTTGCGTTGGGACATGGCGGCGCAAAAACAAAGTTCCGCCGCAACGTGGAAGCGATCCGGTTGCTCCTGCAGTTGGAGGAGGAGCAGCGCCAAGCGAATGCGGAGGAGCAAGCGGTGCTGGCGCACTATGTCGGCTGGGGCGGCATTCCGCAGGCCTTCGATGATGCCAACAGCCAATGGGCTGCGGAATATGCCGAGCTGCAAGCATTGCTAACCCCGGAAGAGTTTACGTCTGCCCGCGCTTCAACGTTGAACGCCCACTATACATCTCCTATCGTGATTCAGGCAATGTACGAGTGCCTGGAGCAAATGGGATTTCGGCGTGGCAATATATTGGAGCCTTCCTGCGGGATTGGTCATTTTTTTGGTCTGGTGCCGGAATCGTTTCAGGATTCGCGGCTGTTTGGCGTGGAATTGGACAGCTTGACCGGACGTATCGCAAAGCAGTTGTATCCGCAGGCATCGATTGCGATCAGCGGATATGAGCGGACGAATCTACCGGACAGCTTCTTTGACCTGGCGGTAGGCAATGTGCCGTTTGGCGGCTACGGTGTGGCAGATAAAAAATACGACAAGCACAAGCTGCTGATCCACGATTACTTTTTTGCCAAGACGCTCGACAAGGTGCGGCCGGGTGGGATCATCGCCTTCATTACCTCCAAGGGTACGATGGACAAGCAAAATCCGGCGGTGCGCCGGTATATTGCGGAACGGGCGGCTTTGCTTGGGGCGGTGCGCCTGCCGAGCAACGCTTTTCTGGCGAATGCCGGAACGGAAGTGACTGCAGACATTCTCTTTTTGCAAAAACGAAATCGCATGGTGACGGTTAATGAGCAAAGCGAGCCGTGGCTTGCGCTGGATGAGACGCCGGAGGGTGTGCCGATAAACGCCTACTTTGCCGCCCTGCCAGATATGGTGCTAGGCATAATGGCGTTTGATGACAAAATGTATGGCAATCGCGAGGAAACGACGTGCCGGCCATACCCGGATGCGCCGCTTGATGAGCTACTGCGGGAGGCGCTGGCCAACATTCACGCCGAATGGGTAGAGGGGGAACGCGAGGAGCAGCCGGAGGAAGCGGAGGCCTCCTTGCCTGCCGATCCGAATGTGCGCAATTTCAGCTTTGCACTGGTGGAAGGAAAGGTCTATTTCCGACAAAACAGCCAAATGCATCCGGTCGAAGCCTCTGCTACAGCAACGGGACGCATCAAGGGGCTAATTCAACTGCGCGACACGGTGCGCGACCTGATTGAATATCAGACCGAGGATTACAGTGAGGAAGCCATTCGCGAGCAGCAGCGCAAGCTGACGGTGCAGTATGATCGCTTTGCGGCACAGTATGGGCTGATCAATAGCCGCGCCAACAGTCTCGCCTTTTCAGACGACAGCGCCTACTTCCTGCTCTGCTCGCTGGAAATCCTTGACGATGAAGGGCGCATGCTGCGCAAGGCAGACATGTTTACGAAACGTACCATTCGGCAGCGGTCGCTGGTAGAGCGAGTGGATACCCCCTCCGAAGCATTGGCGGTATCCATCGGTGTCAAGGCTCGGGTAGATTTGGTCTATATGAGCGAGTTGAGCGGAATTCCTGTGAATAAGCTGGTGCAGGACTTGCGCGGTGTCATCTTTCCCAATCCCGAGCAAATGGATGAGTGGGGGGAGCCGATCTATGAGACGGCGGACGCTTATTTATCCGGACATGTCCGTGACAAGCTGCGTGTCGCCATGTCATTCGCAGCCCATGACCCTGAACGATATGCCGAAAACGTAATCGCGCTGGCAGCGGTTCAGCCGCCTGATTTGACCGCATCCGAGATCGATGTCCGGCTGGGGGCGACCTGGCTGCCTTCCGAGGTCATTCGCGATTTTATGTTCGAGCTTCTGGATACGCCTCCGATGTTCCGGCCTACCATTCAGGTGTTCTATTCCGATTATACAGCGGCATGGAACGTACGGGGCAAAAACGACGATCGTAGCAACAACATCAAGGCTAACGTCACCTATGGAACCGAACGAATCAACGGCTACAAAATTCTGGAGGATACGCTCAACCTGCGGGATGTACGCATTTTTGATACGGTAATAGAAAACGGCGTGGAAAAACGGGTGCTGAACCGAAAGGACACAGCGATTGCCCAGCAAAAGCAGGAGCTAATGAAGGAGGCGTTTGGCGAATGGCTGTGGCGAGATCCGCAGCGTCGCGAACGGCTGACACGCCTCTACAATGACCGGTTCAATTCGATTCGTCCGCGAGAGTACGACGGTAGCCATATTCGCTTTACCGGGATGAATCCGGAAATTCGGCTTCGGCAGCATCAGGTGAATGCGGTTGCCCGTGGACTCTATGGCGGCAATACACTATTTGCCCATTGCGTCGGCGCGGGCAAAACGTTCGCGATGACCGCCGCTGCAATGGAGAGTAAGCATTTGGGCTTGTGCAACAAGAGCATGTTCGTTGTCCCGAACCATTTGATTGAGCAGTGGGCGGCGGAGTTTTTGCAGCTTTACCCTTCCGCCAATGTGTTGGTGACAACAAAAAAGGATTTTGAGACGAAAAACCGCAAAACGTTTTGTGCCCGCATTGCCACTGGAGACTACGATGCAATCGTTATCGGTCATTCGCAATTTGAGAAGATTCCAATTTCCATGGAGCGACAACGGCAGCAACTGGAGGAGCAGATCTACGAGATCACCAGCGGCATTCGGGAATTAAAGGAAGCCAAGGGCGAGCGATATGCGATCAAGCAAATGGAGAAGACGAAGAAGACGTTGCAGGTCAAGCTGGAGAAGTTGAACGACACAAGCCGTAAGGACGATGTGGTGACGTTTGAGGAATTAGGCGTGGATCGGCTGTTCGTGGACGAGGCGGATTCGTACAAGAACCTGTTCCTATACACGAAAATGCGCAATGTTGCCGGGCTGTCGCAAACCGAAGCACAGAAGTCATCGGACATGTTCATGAAGTGTCGCTATCTGGACGAGCTGACCGGTGGGCGTGGCATCATCTTTGCAACGGGAACGCCGATCTCTAACTCCAATACGGAATTGTATACGATGCAGCGTTATTTGCAATACGAGAGCCTGAAAAAGCATGGGTTGCAGCATTTTGATTCCTGGGCATCCACGTTTGGCGAAACCGTCACGGCAATTGAACTGGCTCCGGCAGGAACAGGCTATCAGGCGAAAACGCGCTTTGCACGCTTTTATAACTTGCCTGAGCTGATGAGCATGTTCAAGGAAGTGGCCGACATCCAGACTGCAGATATGCTCCAGCTCCCGGTCCCGAAGGCGCATTTTCATAATGTGGCTGTCCCACCGAGTGAGTTTCAGCGCGATATGGTTGCCGATCTTGCCCGCCGTGCGGAGCAGGTACGGGCCAAGGCGGTTGAGCCGCACGAGGACAATATGCTGCTCATTACGAATGACGGGCGCAAGCTGGCGCTCGATCAGCGGCTGGCTAATCCACTACTGCCGGATGACGAGGGCAGTAAGATTAGCGCCTGCGCAAATAACATTTACCGGCATTGGCAGGAGGGGCAGCAGCAGCGGCTCACGCAACTGGTCTTTTGCGATTTGTCCACCCCGAAGACGGATGGAACGTTTAATGTCTATGATGAGATCAAGCGCAAATTGCTGGAGAAAGATGTCCCGGCGACGGAGATCGCCTACATTCACGACGCTAATACGGATACGCAGAAGAAGGAGCTCTTTGGCAAGGTACGGACGGGTCAGGTTCGCGTTTTGCTGGGATCGACGTTCAAAATGGGAGCCGGTACGAATGTGCAAACGAAGCTGGTGGCCATTCATGACCTTGACTGCCCGTGGCGCCCGCGAGATTTGGAGCAGCGTTTGGGTCGGGTGATTCGTCAAGGCAACCAAAATAGTGAAGCCTATATCTACCGATATGTGACGGAAAACACCTTCGATGCATACCTGTATCAGACGCTTGAAAACAAACAGCGCTTTATCTCGCAAATTATGACGAGCAAGTCGCCGGTTCGCTCTGCGGAAGACATCGATGAAGCGGCGCTCTCCTATGCCGAAGTCAAGGCGCTGGCGACAGGTAATCCGTATATCAAAGAGAAGATGGATTTGGACATTCAGGTGTCCAAGCTCAAGCTGCTCAAGGGTAATCATCTGAGTCAGCGTTATGCGTTGGAGGATCGGCTGCTCAAGCTGCTGCCGCAGCAAATCAAGTCCACGGAGGAACGAATTGTGGGGTATATGCAGGATGTGGCTATGTATGAGCATCAGGATGCAGGAAAAATAGACGGCGATGAAGTGCCCTTTGCCGGAATGACGATCAAGGACTTTGCGTATAATGAACGCGCATCGGCAGGTGCTGCGCTGCTGGAAGCCTGCAAGGGAATGACTTCACCCGATCCGCAGGAGGTCGGCCATTACCAAGGCTTTTCGCTGTGGCTTTCATTTGACAGCTTCAACAAGGAATATAAAGCAACTCTGCGCGGCGCATTGGGGCATAGCGTTTCACTTGGAGCCGACGCCAGCGGCAATTTGACTCGTCTGAACAATGTGCTTATTGCGCTGCCGGAGAAGCTTGCTTACTGCCACGATCAAATGGCCACGCTTCTTAAACAGATGGAAACGGCGAAGGCTGAGATTGCAGCGCCCTTTAAGCAGGAGCAGGAGTTGCAGGAGAAGACGGCACGGTTGGCGGAGCTGAATGTACTGCTGAATATGGATAAGCCAGAGAACGAGCCCATAGAGACAATCGTGGCTGACGAGGAACCGGAGCAGAGTGGGAGGAGGAAAATGAACCGACAGGAGCGCTAACAGAGCAGACATAGCAAGATTACACGAGGCGCGAAGCTTTCTTAATGGATTAATCCATTGCCCGCTTAAATGGCACGTTCGCGCGCTCCGCCCGAATCAGGTATGTTGGGTTAGGGGAGGGAGTGCGCATGGAAAAGGAATGCTGGCAGCGGCTGGGGCAGAGCTTTGATGATTTGGAAGATGAAATCACCCGGCGTTTGCGCCATGAAGAAGCTTATATGATGTGGGTTCGGCGGAGAGTGGCGATTCAAGTGCAGCATCCATTTATTAAGGGTGTATTAGATGGAGATGCCGGTGTTTTTCCAAGCGATCAGGACTATCAAGCATGGTTGGAGGTTCAAAAGACGCTGGATGAAACGGTACGTATGGAACGCATGGCGTTATATTGGCAAGGGCATGCGGATTGCTATGCTTACCTGAAAAGAATGGGGGCGCTGTAACCGCAGAAGTAACTATATACAGAGCTGACAAGTCTGGAGCCGACCGGTTGCAGGCTTATTTGCGCTTATATCAGCTTGTGGGTGAATTGTGGATAATATTGGGGGTAATTGTTTTTGAACGGTGTACAGGTTAAAAAGGTGGAAAGGAGCGAATCAATGGGTTATGTAAGCAAAGAACAAATTGAGTACGCCAAGCAATGGGACTTGCTATCGTATTTGCAGCATGTCGAGCCTTACGAACTGGTGAAATGTTCTCGTAATGCATACGCGACCCGTAGCCATGGTAGCTTGAAAATATCTAACGGCAAGTGGTTTTGGTGGTCGCGCGGCTTTGGCGGACGATCGGCGCTGGATTATCTCATTAAGGTGCGAGGAATCTCCTTGCCGGAGGCGGTGATGCATCTCAACGAGCAGTCCGTCATATCGCCCATTCCAGCAACACCTCATGCTATCTCGGAGGAGATCACTGTTCCCTTCACACTTCCTGAAGGCTATGATAATGCAAATAGAGTGGTCGCTTATTTGCGCGGGCGGGGCATTGCACGTGAGGTGCTGGAGATGTGCCTTGAATCAGGTTGTCTGTATGAAAGCCGGAAATATCACAATGCCGTATTTGTTGGCTTTGACGAGCAGGGAGAGCCACGCTATGCGGCAATTCGCGGAACGACAAGTACTCGATACATGGGCGAAGTGCCGGGCAGCGATAAGCGTTATGCCTTTTGTCTTCCAGCAGTAGAGAACAGCTCTGAACTGCATCTGTTTGAAAGCGCCATTGATCTACTGTCATATAGCACATTAATGTTGCTGCGGGGAAGGGACTGGCGGCAAGTCCATCACCTGTCGCTTGCGGGGATACACCGACCCGCAGAAAATAAGGAAGAGTCGGCGCTTCCGGCTGCCCTTCTCTCTTATCTGGATCGTCACTCGGAAGTTAAGCGACTAGTGCTACATTTGGACAATGATAAACCAGGTCGCTTGGCATCTGAGATGATGGAGAAGCAACTGGCTCAAAGCTATAAGTTACTGAATGAACCGCCTGTACAAAAGGATATAAATGAGGACTTGATGGCGTACAAAAAAAAGCGTGAATGGCCATCACGGTAGTGTTGCAGCACAATGGTAAGCTGACTCGTCATACGCAATAATAAGAAGTATCCATTTCAGGGGAGGACTGAGTATGCAGTCGAGAAACGACAAAGAACCAGGCGAAACAAGTTGGGACGTGGAGAAAATTGAAGCGGCACTGGTGGAGGCAGAGGAGCAAGCTGACAGCGACAAGACACGCTATGACCATCATCAGGTCATTCGTGAGGTACGTCGACAGATTAATCGAAAGGAACGGTAAGCCAGTGTTTGGGATGATGTTTTCGGAAGACGCTGTTCGCACGGCGTCTTTTTGTTTGTCCGCAGTTCCCCTCTTTTTCCCGGAGGGTGCTCTGAAGGCAACTTTGGACGTTGTCCTAAGTTGCAGCAAGCACTGAATTTGGTCTCCCAAATTCGCTTGTTAGGGGCTTTGCCCCTAATACCCCCGCCTGTCGGAACGCAATGTTTGCTTGTCGATTAAATGGGTCTATTAGGAACGGGAGTTCTGAGGATGCCTTTTTCTCAGAATTACCTCCATCTCAGAAAGGAGCCGACAAATGCGGAAAAGAAGCCTTCGCATTCAAGTCTGGGTCAATCAGGAAGAAGATCGAAAGCTTCAAAAGCATACGCAGCAGTCGGGACTGTCTCGGGAAGCTTACCTCCGCTCGCTGATTAACGGCTATGTCCCCAAAACGTTGCCGCCTTTGGATTACTACACGATGCTGCGCCAGCTTCACGCAATCGGAAATAATCTAAACCAGCTCGCAGCAAAGGCGCATGTGACCGGTCATCTGGAACACGCTTCCTTCCAACGTGAAGCCGATGCTTTGCGCTGCGCAGTCCAACGGATACAAGAAGCGGTGACTTCGCCGGAACCGCAGACGCCCCCTTCTTAAACCACGTGGAGAGGAAAGAAAATGGCTACGACGGCGATATGGGATGTGACTGACCGTTTGAAGCGTGTATTAAACTACGCTGTCAATCCGGACAAAACGGATCAGGGACGCAGGGAAGCGGATGGTTTGCAGGAGACGCTTGCCTACATGGGCTCGAATGCAAAGACAGAGCGACAGCTTTATGTGAGAGGCATTAATTGTGATCCGGGCAGCGCATATGAGCAAATGCAGCGAACCAAGAAGCAGTTCCAGAAAACGGGTGGCATCGTCGCTTTTCATGGATACCAATCTTTTGCGCCCGGAGAAACCACACCGGATCTGGCGCATGCCATTGGCGTGAAGCTGGCGCAAGCGCTTTGGGGGGAATGCTTTGAAGTGGTCGTCGCTACCCACCTAGACAAAGATCATTTGCATAATCATTTTGTTCTTAATTCTGTTTCCTTTATGGATGGCAAACGCTATTACGATAATAAGGCGTCCTATTCGTTGATGCGGCAAACCTCCGATCAGCTTTGTCGGGAGCATGCCTTATCCGTCATTGAACAGCCGGAGCGCGGGAAGGCCAAGCATTACGGGGAATGGCGAGCCGATCAGGAAAGCAAGCCGACATGGCGTGGCGTCATTCGTGAGGATGTGGATTCCGCTATGGCGGCGGCCAGAACGATGAGCCAATTTTATGCTGCGTTACAGGAAAAGGGCTACGACATCAAGGCGCATGTCAAGCATTTAGCTGTCCGCCCGCCTGGTAAAACGAGATTTGTCCGCCTGCGTAGCTTGGGTGAAGCCTACACAGAGACAGCAATCAAACAACGTATTCTGGATAGGACAACGGCGAAGCGCCTGCTACTTCCGCAACGCAAGCGCGCCGTCCTGGTTCGTAGGAATCGTTCTGATAAGGCTCGTAAGCTTTCCGGCCTTCAAGCGTTGTATGTTCGTTATTTATATGTTTTGGGCATTTTGCCCCACTATCGTTCGTCCCCAAGGCGGACGTTTTTTTTGTTACGGGAAGACCTGCACCACTTGTCTCGTATCATCGAACAAACCAAGCTGCTTTGCCGGCAGCACATTTCAAGCCGGGAGCAATTGACGGTCTATCGGCAGCAGTTGTTAGCTGATGTGCACCAAATCTCCAGCGTCCGCAAGGCCAGCTACAATCGGCTTCGCCGCTGCCGACAACCCGAGCAGATCGCGGCATACCGGGAGCAGATTGCCGCGTATTCCCGGCAACTGAGGCAGCTTCGAAAGGAGGTGGGGCTTTGCGCGGGCATTTTGTCACGTTCCGATTCAATCAAGGACAAGTTGCAACAGCAAGAAGAGTATGAAGAAAAATCCAGACGCAAGGAGGTAGGAGACCATGAGCGGAAACGAGGCGGCCGATCAGGTCGTCAGCATGAGTCTGCGCGGGATTGAAGTGATGGCGAAAATATCCGGTGAAGGCGCTAAGCATCTCGCGGTCTATTTGTTCGCGGTGCTGCAAGGGCAAAAACAGACGCGGGGCCGCACGCGGCTTGAAAATCTGCTCCGCAGCGGGAAAGAGCTAAAGGTATTCGCCGTGCGGAATGAGGACTTGCCCACCTTTTGCAAGGAAGCAAAGCGCTATGGTGTCCTGTACTGTGCATTGCGGGACAAAAAGAGTGTGGATGGCATGTGCGATGTGATGGTGCGTGCCGAGGACGCCTCCAAGATTAACAGGATCGTTGAGCGCTTCCAGTTGGCTACCGTGGATACGGCCAGCATCAAGAATGAAATTGAACAAGCTCGTCAGGAGAAGCAGGCAGGCAGCATGGAATCGGAACGAGCGATGGAGGCTGTGGAGCATAAAGAGCCTCAATCTGAGGAGCCTGAGGTTCCTGCAACGGCAATCAGCGAGGAATTTTTGGACGAACTGCTGGGAAAGCAGGAACCGCCAGAGGGGGTGGAGCCGGGAAACGAAGTGCTGGAAGGAGAGCTGCCGGTACACGAGGAGCCACTGGACGAAGTGGAGGAGCTGGAGTATCTCCCCCTGCCCAGCCAATCCGAGAGCCAGAACCAACCGGAACCCCTCTCTCCGTCCGCGCCTACCTCCGCGCACAGCGTGGCATCCGAAACAATCCTTGAACAGCCGAAGCAGAAGGTGTCTGTGCGGCAATTGCTACGGGAGATCCGGGAAGAAAACCGCGCCGCTGAGAAGCAGCGTCAGCAACAGCAGCAAGAACGGGAACCGGGCTTGCCGAAGCGAAAAGGGAGGGGCAAGGCGCCTGTTGCCGTGAACGCTCCGGTCGAGACACCAAACCGCAGCAATCGGAAGAGGGGGAAAGCCAAATGAGCGAATGGGATGACTTGTTCCGTCAGGAAGCACCACCGATGACGGCAGCTTCACAACCCTTCGACAAGGAGGCGTGGGTGCAGAAGAAACAGGAGCTGCGCCAATGGACATATGACACCATTGATTCTACTACGGTTGAGGTTATGCAAACCGGCGAACGGCTTCAACAATATTTGGATGTGCAAAGCCGTTTTGGCAGGTACAGCGTTTCCAATGCGCTGCTCATTATGGCACAACGACCGGAGGCAACGCGGATTGCCGATTTCGAGGGCTGGAAGGTAATGGGCTTCCACATTCGTCGGAAAGAAACGGGCTTCTATATTTTGGAGCCGGGCGAAACATACAAACGAGAGGACGGCAGCACAGCGGTGAGCTACAATCCGAAAAAAATGTTTGACGTTTCCCAAGTTATCGGAGAGAAACCGGAGCTGCCGCCTCCACCGGATGAACGCACCCGGATCAAGGCGCTTATGCATCGCTCTCCCGTTCCGATTCAGATGGGCGACGCCTTGCCAGAGGGCATGCATGCTCTTTATCAGCCGGATGTCCGCCAGATTGTGATTCGGCGCGGGCTGTCGGCCAGTGATATTTTTCGTGTGCTTGCGCAGGAACTGGCACATGCGGAAATGGATCAGGGCAAGGCCGACTACAGCCGCTCGGATCACCAGGCCCAAGCGTACAGCGTTGCCTATATGCTGAGCAAGCAGTTTGGCGTGGAGACATCGGGCTTTCGCTTTAACCGTGCTGTAGAAAGGCTGAAAGGGCTGGAGCCTCAACAGATTCGTACGGAGCTTTCTGTCATTCGGGACACAGCCCACACGATGAATAGCCGGATGTACCACCTGTTAGGCCAATTGCGGCAGCAGCAGCCGAGTCGCAGTGACACGGCTCGTTAACGATGACCATTTCGATGACATGGGAGGTAGGACGATGAAAGAGGACGAGCGTATTCTTAGCTTGGATCATTACGAGCATGGTATTGTCATCAACGCCCTGAACACCCTGCGCAATGGATTGATCGGGGAGCAGCGGCCGACAGATGCCGTGGATGACCTGCTGTTAAAAACGATTGATGCCCCCTATCGAAAAGCGAAGCATCGGAGCCAGCATGCGGCGCGCTAATTCCGCAACGAGTCAGCTTATACTCGTTGCGGTTTTTTTATTGCCGGTCATCTGGCTGGCGCTGCATGCTGCCCCTGCCCTATCGGAAGGCTTGCCTGCCTTGCTGTTGCAGCTCAACGCAGCAATGGAGCATCCCTTGCGTATCCGCTGGGTAGCTGATACACATCGCAGCCTGCTGCTCTTTACGTTGGCTTATGCCGTCTGTATAGGTGTGTATATGTCCTCGCTGCGCAATTATCGCAGGCGCGAGGAGCATGGCAGTGCCCGCTGGGGAAAGGCGAAGCAACTCAATGCCACATATCGAAATAAGCAGCCTATGCAGAACAAAATCCTGACACAGCGCGTTCGGATCGGTCTTGACGGACGCAAGCATCGGCGGAATTTGAATGTGCTGGTGGTCGGTGGATCGGGAGCCGGGAAAACTCGCTTCTATGCGAAGCCGAATGTGATGCAGGCTACGACGTCGTTTGTGGTGCTCGATCCCAAGGGCGAAATATTACGGGATACCGGCGGCTTGCTCCGCGCAGAAGGCTACGACATCAAGGTACTGGATCTCATTAATCCGCATTTGTCGCATGGATACAATTCCTTTGCTTACCTGCAGGACGACAAGGACGTACTCAAGCTGGTAACGAACCTTATTCGCAATACGACACCGAAGGGTAGCAATACGAATGATCCGTTCTGGGAGCGGTCCGAAACTGCGCTGCTGGAGGCACTTGTGCTGTACCTGCTCTACGAAGCACCGCCGGAGGAGCAAAATTTCCCCATGGTGATGGAGATGATCGCCGCAGCGGAGGTTCGTGAAGAGGATGAAACGTATCAAAGCCCGCTAGATGAACTTTTCGAGCGGCTGGCCATGCGGGAGCCAGAGCATTTGGCGGTTAAGCAATACAACATTTTTAAGCTGGCAGCAGGCAAGACGGCCAAGTCCATCCTTATCGGTCTCGGAGTACGGCTGGAAAAGTTCAATTTGCCCACCATTGCAGGCATGAGCGTGGTGGATGAACTGGACTTGTCTGCTATGGGCACGAAAAAGACGGCGCTTTTCGCAGTCATTCCCGACAATGACAGTAGCTTCAACTTTATCGTTGGCATGCTGTACACGCAGTTGTTCCAGAGCTTAATGTATGAAGCCGATTACCGGCATGGGGGGCGCTTGCCCGTTCATGTCCATTTTGTGATGGACGAGTTTGCAAACGTCGCGTTGCCAACAGAGTTCGACAAGCTGCTCTCGACCATGCGCAGCCGGGAAATTTCGGTGTCCATCATCCTGCAAAATTTGGCCCAGCTCAAGGCATTGTACAAAGATGAATGGGAATCAATTGTCGGCAACTGCGACCTGTTCCTGTATCTCGGCGGCAATGAGCAATCCACGCATAAGTATGTGTCGGAGCTTCTGGGCAAGGAGACGCTCGACACGAATACGTATGGACTCAGCAGAGGACGCAATGGCAGTTATTCGATCAATTATCAGCAAACAGGTAGGGAGCTGCTGACACCGGACGAGGTTCGGCTGTTGGACAACCGTTATGCCATTTTGTTTATCCGTGGCGAACGGCCGGTGCTGGATGAAAAGTTTAACGTGCTTCGGCATCCCAACGTTTCATTGACGCTGGACGGCAATGGAGAAGCCTATCGGCACGGAGACGCGGAGCACGCTGTGGACTGGACGAAGGTGGTGCTGCATGAGCACGGTGACTATGAATTGCTGTCAGAGAGCGAGCTGGAAGAGTTACTTTTACAAGGAGATGATCGGCATTGAAGCGTAAAACGCAAGGGTTGCTGTCGTTCGGCATGATGCTTGCACTCGGAATGGTTTGGGCTTCGACGGCTTATGCTGCAGGCGATCCGATGGAGACAGTTAATAACTTCTCTGATTTCATTTTTGGCCTGATCCGGGCGGTGGGGATGATTATTTTGGGCTTCGGCATCGTTCAGATCGGCTTGTCTCTCAAGTCGCATGACCCGTCCCAACGAGCCAACGGATTTTTAACCTTGGCGGGCGGTGTCATTATTACGTTTACGAAGGAAATTCTAGCTTTAATCGCGGGATAACCGATCACGCTGGGGGGGAGCGCTAGCTACTCCCTTCTGGACTAAAGGGTGAGAGCATGTCGAAAAACAGTTGGATCGAAGAAAATCTAGAGAACGCGCTGAACACCTGGAACGACAAGATGAACGAGATTTGGCAGCTTGTCACACAGTCGCCAGCCGAGTTTAAGGGTGGTGCGATCTGGCAGGTTGTCAAGGATATTCATGGTGCGCTGCAGGCGACCGGGCTTGCGCTGCTGGTGTTGTTTTTCGTGGTCGGTGTGATGAAAACGGCGGGGAACTTTGCGGAAATCAAGCGGCCCGAACTGGCCGTCAAGCTGTTTATTCGCTTTATTCTTGCCAAGGCGGTTGTGACCTATGGGCTGGAGCTGATGATGGGGCTTTTCACCATCGTACAAGGCGTCATTACGACGATTATGGGACATTCAGGCTTCGGATCTATGGAAGGGATCAGCCTGCCAGGAACCATATCACAGGCAATTGAGGATGTCGGGTTCTGGGAGAGCATCCCTTTATGGATTGTCTCCTTGCTTGGCAGCCTATTTATTACCGTACTGTCGTTCATTATGATTCTGTCCGTTTATGGCCGGTTTTTTCGCATCTATTTGTATACTGCGATTGCGCCGGTTCCATTATCGGCTTACGCGGGGGAGCCGAGCCAAAGCATCGGAACCTCCTTCCTCAAGGGATATGCGGCGGCGTGCCTGGAGGGAGCAATCATTGTACTGGCCTGTATCATTTATGCAGCCTTTGCCGAAGCGCCCCCTGCCGTTGCGGATGGTACTGGAGCCGTGACAATGATTTGGACCTACATTGGCGAGTTGATCTTTAACATGCTCGTACTGGTTGGCGTTGTCAAAATGGCAGATCGAGTTGTGCGAGAGATGATGGGGTTATAGAAGCGTTTTGCCGGAATGATCAAGAGGTGCGCTTCCCTCTCTACCCAAGTGATTATATGCTAAATGTATAATTGTGAAATTATATTTGTATGTTTGACAGATATGCGGTTCATAAGTACCATTTTATGTATCTGATAAGGCGGTAATGGTGCTGGATTGGATCGGCTCTCAGACAGGAGGTAATCGCGATGAAGGACTTGGAGCGGGAGCTGGAAGCAGAGCGTCAGCGAATGAATGAACTAGGAAAGCGCCTGATGGAGCAGTCCCATTCGTTAGCCGAGCATCGGGAAATGCAGGAACTCAGTCAGAAGGTCGATCAGCTCGTGATTCGTTACCAGCGGATAAAGCATATACAGAAGCAGCAGGAGAGGTAGTGGAGCAAGGTGAGGGGGAGCGCAAATATGGAGTTTCCGGCATGGTTTAGGCAAATCATTCAAAAGAGATTGGACAAGGTATCATCGAAGGTAACCTATCATCCCGATTTGGAGCAAATACGGAAGGAGGAAGAGCAAGCCTTTCAGGCGTTGTTTGCTGGGGTTGATCTGAAGCAATCACCGGGTTTTTCGGAATGGGAGGATCGGCATAACTTGATGCTTGCCATGATGAATGAGAAGCTGTATTTGAGAGGCATGCAGGATGGCATTCAACTCGCTGTTGCGCTGCTGTCCCCCTCGATCTGGCAGGATGAGGAGGAACCTTTGGATAGGTAACTCTGTTCTATAGTAGCAGAAGATTTGGAGGGTACAAATGGAGATTAAAATTAACCGGGAGATCCGGGCCTATACGGAAAGCTTGTTCTTTGGACTGTCCTTGCGGCAGTTCTTTTTTTCTGTTCTTGCAATAGGCGTGGCGATTGGCCTATACTTTGGCTTGCGCAGTCACGTGGGCATCGAAACGGTGAGTTGGATGTGCATCCTGGGGGCTGCTCCCTGCGCTGCGCTGGGCTTCATTCAGTATCACGGCATGACCGCAGAGCAGTTGTTATGGGCGTTTATCAAATCGGAGTTTCTGATGCCGAAGCGGCTCGTCTTCCATTCAACCAACCATTATGTTGAAGCGTTGCGGGTGAAGCTGCGACAGCGTGGTCTGGAGGAGACGCGATGATTAAAACGCTCAAGCGAATCCTAAGCCAAGACAAGGAGCGGTTTGTCGTTCCCAGGGGTGTTCAGCAAGCGATCCCGATTCGAGCCATATGGCCGGACGGGATTTTTTTGGTTGGCAATAAGTTTTCCAAGTCGTTTCGCTTTGAGGATATTAATTATGCCGTGGCCTCACGAGAGGACAAGGAAGCCATGTTCCTCGCTTATGGAGAACTACTTAATTCGTTGGATAGCGGAGCAACGACGAAAATTACGATCAACAATCGGCGACTGAACCGGACGGACTTGGCCGATTCAATTTTGATTCCGTTGCGGGATGATGGTTTAGACACGTATCGGGAGGAATATAACCGCATGCTGCTTGACAAAGCGACCGGTGCCAATGAAACGTATCAGGAGAAGTATATCACCGTCTCCGTTGTAAAAAAGAATATAGAGGAAGCAAGGCAATATTTTGCGCGAATCGGCGCCGAGTTGTCCGGGCATTTTACACGGCTCGGCTCCAAATGCACGGAGCTGCAAGCGACGGATCGCTTGCGCAGGTTACATGATTTTTACCGAATAGGCGAAGAGGCCGGCTTTCGGTTCGATTTATCGGAAACGATGCGCAAGGGGCATGATTTCAAGGATTACATCTGTCCGGATACGTTGGAGTTTGAGCGGGATCATTTTCGGATGGGACGCTTCTACGGCCGCGTGATCTTCCTGCGGGAATATGCCAGCTATATCAAGGACAGCATGGTTGCCGAGTTGTGCGACCTGAATCGAAACTTGCTACTGTCGCTCGATGTTATCCCGATCCCGACCGATGAGGCTGTGCGAGAGGTGGAAAACCGGCTGCTTGGCGTGGAAACCAACATTACAAACTGGCAGCGGCGGCAAAATAAGAACAACAATTTTTCGGCAGTCATCCCTTATAACATGGAGCAGCAACGCAAGGAGAGCAAAGAATTTTTGGACGACCTGACAACTCGGGATCAGCGAATGATGTTCGGATTGCTCACAATGGTGCATATCGCGGAGAGCAAGGAACAGCTTGACCAGGATACCGAAGCCTTGCTAACGACAGCCCGCAAGCATCTGTGCCAGTTATCCCCGCTGACCTTTCAGCAGATGGATGGCCTGAATACGGTGTTGCCGTATGGGCTGCGCAAGGTTCAGGCGTTGCGGACGCTCACGACCGAAAGCACGGCAGTCTTCATTCCGTTTCGGGCCCAAGAGGTCATGCATCCTGGCGGCATTTACCAAGGGCAGAACGTCATCAGCAAAAACATGATCTTTGCCAGCCGCAAGCAACTATTGAACGGAAACAGCTTTATTTTGGGCGTACCCGGCTCAGGCAAAAGCTTCACAGCGAAGCGGGAAATCGTGAATCAGGTGCTGGCAAGCGACGATGATGTGATCCTGATTGACCCGGAAAGGGAATATTCCGCCTTGGTGAAGGCGCTAGGTGGGGAGACGATTCATATATCGGCCACATCGCCGAACCACATTAATGCCATGGATTTGAACCGGCAGTATGGCGACGGAGCCAATCCAATCATTCTGAAGTCCGAGTTTGTGTTGTCGCTGTGCGAGCAATTAATGGGCGGGTATCCGTTGGGGGCGAAGGAAAAATCGCTGATCGACCGTTGCACCGCCAGCGTCTATCGAAACTTCTTGCAGAACCAGTATAAGGGGGAGCCGCCGACACTGCGAGACTTCCACGCGGAGCTGCTCAGGCAAGTAGAGCCGGAGGCACAGGACATCGCGCTGGCGATTGAATTGTTCACGTCAGGCAGCCTGAACACCTTCGCCCAACCGACCAACGTGAATGTTCATAATCGGCTGATCAGCTACGACATTTTGGATTTGGGCAAGCAATTGTTGCCAATAGGGATGCTAGTCGTACTGGATAGCATTCTCAACCGCATTACACAAAATCGGGTAAAGGGCAAAAATACGTATATCTTCATTGATGAAATCTATTTGCTTTTTCAGCACGAATACAGCGCCAACTTTCTGTACGCCTTGTGGAAGCGCGTCCGAAAGTATGGCGCTTTTTGTACGGGTATTACGCAAAACGTGGACGATTTGCTGCAAAGCCATACCGCCCGAACGATGTTGGCTAATAGTGAATTTATCGTGATGCTTAACCAGTCCAGCACAGATCGGAAGGAGCTCGCAGAACTGCTGAACATTTCGGACTTGCAACTTTCCTACATCACCAATGTGGAAGCTGGAAACGGGCTGATGAAGATCGGTAACTCGCTGGTTCCCTTCGCTGATCTGTTCCCGCGGGACACAATGCTGTATAAACTGATGACGACAAAGCCAGGGGAATAGACAAGCCAAAGGAGCGGCAGATTCCGCCGCTCCTTTGTGCTTAATGGCTGTCCTCCTCTGTCAGCAACGCCTTCAAAATACGGTGGGCCTGCCGCTGACGGGCTTCGTCCTGCTGCAAAAGCAGCAGGACGCTCTCCCATATCAAGGGATTTTCTTGCAGGCTACCTGCTTGATCACCAAACAGGTCATGGACAGACATATGTAAACCGGAAGCAATTTTTTCAATCGTAAGCAATTTGACATTAATTTCGCCGCGTTCTACTTGAGCCAGATAGCTGCCTGCCATGCCAATGCGTTCGCCAAGCTGCTCCTGTGTCAAATGGTGAGCCATCCGGTGCAGGCGAATTTTGGCTCCTACGATTTGCGTAAATGTAGCCATATTCAACCACAACCTCTCTCACTTAAGAGTTTAGACTACAGATCGAGAGGGCGGGAGAGTCTTATAACTATAGATGATACAAACAATTATAGTTTAAATGGATAGAGGTTAGTGGCTGGTGACAGTCTGTTCGAAGCATGGTGAAATCTCAAAGGGGAGGAACGGTGGGGCTGGATCCAAGCTCCTCCCCTTTTATATTAGAATCAAGTATTCAAGCGCTTAACCAAAGAGAGCTTGGCGAGCCGCTTGCTTGATTTTCTTTCGCAAGCGATAGATGCGTGTCGTAACAGCCGTTTTCGAAAGGTTGTATTTTTTACTGAGCACTTGTATGGAAAGTCGATTTTTAAAGTAATCGACATAAAATGCCGTTTCTGAGTGGCTGAGTTGATTCAAGACATGACGAACCATTTTGTCCATGTCCAATGTGGCGATCAAAACCTCGTACAATTCATAACTGTTAGCCGTCAATTGATTGGCTATGCTGTCGCAGATCGCAATTTCGTGCTTTCGTCGTCGATAGAATTTCCGGTAAAAGGCGTTCACTTGATTCCGCGCGGTCGTAAACAACCATCCTGCAAGATTGGGGTGAGCCTTCAAGGCCGTGATATTCTCTTGCACCTGTACAAAGGTGTTCTGTGCACATTCCTCGGCCATCTCGACAGCCGGTCCCCTCATTAGCCTCTTGCAGTAGTTCAAAACACGGGTGAAATACCTGCGAAACACATCCACGAAAAACATTTCATTACTCCTTAGTTTCATCAAACGCGTCCTCCTTTTAAATTCAGGTACACAGACAACGATGAATGGACCGGAGCGACTGGCAACGTCAACGAATTCTTCCTTTTATCAAATCCCCCCTTTTATAAACAGCTATTTATACAAACAGCAAGCAGACCCATGAAGTCTTCCCGCCGCTGTTCTTTTAGTAATCCCCTCCGTTTTTCGAACAGGTTCCAAAGGCTTTGTTCATCCCGAGAAGATAGACCTCTGCTAGTGAAAACTTCTGGAAAAACGGTGTCGAATTTCTGATTCCTTCGTCATGAATCAACATTTTTTTGGCGTTTTATGTGATTTTGCGCCTACAGAGCAATATCGTATATAAGGGAATTTTAACCTAATTTTGATGCTTAGCCCAATGGTTCTTTAGGACTAAAACGTTTACCTGGGGCAACAGGCTTGAGGTTTCGATCATTCATCATTTGCATCTCGGTTAGCGCCATGACAACTCGAGACAAGCAATCACGGCGGTGCTGCCTTGCGGGCAGGAGCTGATAGATATGCGAAGTCCTCGAACGCATGATTTTATAATTTCTTGTCAATATCTAGCTGCTGGTAGTGGGCAGTCTGCTTTCTTGAGACAGTCGGCCATGCGCTGGCTGAAATATGTTGTAGCCGGAACCTCTCAAGCTGGAGGTTCTTTTTGTTTGCTTGGATGTCGAAGGAAGCGATGGGCAGGCAGCAGGGGCTGCCGTTCCCCGCCGCCGGTTTGGTTTTTCAAAAAAACCAAACTGGAGGCGAACATAATGAAGATCAAAATCAATCTGCGCGAAATCTATCCCTACTACCAAACTGATATTTGGGTGGAGGTAGAAGAAGAGATGGCTCGTGAGCTAAGACAGTTTGAATTAAATGAAAACGCATACATTTTAAAGCGATATCGAAACCGCGCCTATTTCTCCCTGAATCGGGAGGACGGCATTGAGCAAGAAGCTTTGCACAATGCGGCTTCTCCAGAGGAACTACTGCTGCATAAGGCTTCCCGTGACGAATTGTACAAAGCCTTGTGTCAATTGCCGGACAAGTGGGTGCAACGCATTTATGCACACTATATGTTGGGGATGAGCAAGGTTGCGATAGCGCGGTCGGAACAAATTGATGAGAGTACCGTTCGTAAGTCGATTGAACGGGGACTTAATCGGCTAGCACGGTTGTTAAAATCGGAGTAGATGATATAGATAGAATGATTCAAAATCTAAACATGAAATACGAGCGTAGCGTGCCCGATTTGGCCTCCAAAATGAAACGGATAGTAGAAGCTCTTTTTGGTCTCATGCTTCTATCCATTATGTTGAGAGGAGAATGCACATGAAGCCCATTCTATTCCGAGACTCCGAACACGAAGCTTTCTACTATCGGATGCTGGATGAATGTCGGAACGCTGACGGCTACCATCGCGCATTGTTTTACACTTTGGGTATATCCAAGGATACCCGCGGGCACATTCACGACATATTCGACTTTTCTAACGGGGGGATTAAGCCGGAGGGCTTGTCCGCCCCGTGGCAAACGGGTAGTTCTGTCCGTACTTGCCGTTTGGCATTTAATCTCTGGAATGGCTGGAGCCAGGCTGGAGCGGAACGTTATTCCACTCCACACGAGCTTTTCGATTGTGGTTTTGCTCCATACTTTGTAGAAGCAATCCGTCTTCGGTATCCCGAATACTGCAAGGTTCAACTCCCTCCCGTTAAGTTCAAAGCAGAACGTAGCCGGTAGGTAGGGGAGGGCATCAGTAGTGAATAGGCTAAAAACCAAACGTATCGTCAAGTCGATCAAGCAGTTCAACAAGCAGGCTCGCGTACTCCAGAGAGGAGTACTACGAAGAGATAATACTGCCCGTTACAAGGAGCAGGAGCGCCCGCCTTCTTCCTCAGAGCAGATACAGGAGCGCAATGAAGCGAATTTGCAGCGAGCAATAGGAAGCAGCATGCGCGTAACGATGGTAGCTGCAACCACCGTCCGAAAGCGATGGCTCCATTCCGATCAGGTATATCATTCTTATCGAGAAGCCGACCGAGATTCGCGGGCGAGCATGCCTATCAGATTGATGCGGGGGCCAGTTAACGGGGAGCAACCAAGAATCGCCAGACGTAAATCGCCGTTCTTTTCGGGAATAGCGGTGGTTCAACACCTGCCCGAAAGGCAACCAGCCGAAAAAAAGAAGGTTGGATATACACCAGCTAGTATCAAAGCTGACCACAACATAAAAGGGAGAGGATGTGCTCCGCGGCGGAAGATGGCCGCGGCAGCGGCTTCTCCGTTTGCGGGGAAGATGAAGCAGAAAGGTACGATTCGCCAAAGGAAAGCACTGAACATGGTGGCTCGCACGATCAAGTCCGCTCATCACACCGCAGTAGAGGCAGGTCATGCTCGTAAAGAAGATAAGCAAGTAGCTCAGCAGAAGCGAATGCTCCAGACCGCAATCCAGGCACGGTATTCCATAAAAGCGGCACGAGCGGTCACCCAAATGAATATTCGAATGATGAAAATACTCGTCCGAGCCACTGTGCTGCTGGTGAAGGGGGTGGCTGCATTACTTGGTGTCAGTAGCAGCGTTATTATTCTGCTGTGCATCATCATGATCATCGCAGCGCTTCTCTCCTCACCGTTTGCCATCTTCGTGGCAGATGAAAATACAGAGCCCGGTACACAGAAGCTAACGTTAATCGTGGAGGAGCTGGATGAACATTTTAAGGCTCGATTGTTACAGGAACGTCAGGCGGCTGGAGATGTAGATCGCGTAGAAATACATTACGCGGGCAGCGCGGACAACAGTCGCATCGACAACTGGCCGGAGGTATTGGCCGTTTTTGCGGTCAAAACGTCCATGTCCACGGCGGGCTTTGATGTGGCAACGATGGATAGCAGGCGGGTCGAAATGCTGCAAACGGTCTATTGGGATATGAATCAGCTCGATTCGTATGTGGAGACGCTGGAGCATACGGAAATGGTCGGCATTGAGCAGGAGGATGGAAGTATAGATGAACAACAGGTAACCGAATTTGAACGCGTCTTATATCTGTCTATTACAGCCCGAACGGCAGAGCAGCAAGCGGCTCTCTATGATTTCAATACTGAACAGACCGATATCATGAACGAATTGTTGTCAGCCGCATTTCGCCCCATGATGCTTGCGCTACTCGGCATAGACAAGCATACAGGTGTGTCATCGGGGGAACTTGAAGCGATCCGAACAGACTTACCAGCCGGGGTGATTGGAAGCCAGGCCGTTGAACTGGCGTTGACCCGGCTGGGCGATCCCTATAGCCAACTAAAGGCGGGACAGGGCAACTACACAGATTGCAGCTATCTCATTCAGTGGGTGTATAAGCAGTTAGAGGTCGGCTTGCCAAGAACGGCGGCAGAGCAGGCGCGCTTTATCGTAGACAACGGATTGACACTAACTGCTGATGAATTAAGGGCCGGCGACTTGATCTTCTGGAGCTACGAGCAAAACGGACGCTTTATGGATATTACACATGTCGGCATTTATGCCGGTAACGGCAAGGTCGTTGACGCTTCCTCCAGTCGCTTGCAGGTTGTTTACCGGAATTTATTTGACGTTGAGCTTCAAGTGATGTATGGCAGGCCATATTTTCAGGGGTGAAGAACCTGGCTTTATTATGCAAGATTATTGTGAAGGGAGATTTACAGCGAAGTACTGTGGAGTTTTCGTTTAACAAATCTGGTACCCGATTTGAGTCTCGAAATGAAAGGATTAATAGGAGGACATTTTGGGGCAGAGGAAGCTATATACAGATTATACCCAAGCTTTCTGTTTGGTGAGACAAGTCCGTGTGAGTAAAAGACGCATTGTTGCAATGGGATTACGGACTAATTATTTTAACTGGATCGGAGGCATAAAGACATGAAAGGCAATGTGGTTAATTTGTTCGAGAAAACAGATAGTACGTTTAAACGGAGAAGTAATGAACTCTACGATACAGCATCCTTTTCGCATTCAGGATATCGTTTAACTTGGGAAGAGGCGATAAATCTGTTCCTGCAAGCCCGTCGCGCGGAAACTTCAAGCGAGCACACGGTGAAATTTGAACGGAGCAGCTTGACCTGCTACCGGCGCATTTTGCAAGAGCAGGAGATAGAAGCCGAGGTATATGAGGTTTCAACGGATTTCTTGCGAAATCAATTTATTATGGTGATGGTCGAAAAAAAGGGATACAAACTCAATACGATCAATAACCGAATCAAAGCCATAAAACGATTTTTTCAGTTCTTATCAGATGAAGGTTGGATTGCGCATAATCCCGCTGAGCATTTGAAGTTGCGCAAAGGACATCGGCCAACGATCGCTTCATTTTCAGAGGAGCAGGTTATTGGACTACTGCAACAACCTGACCAGCAGACCTTCACCGGTTTCCGTGATTTTGTCATGCTGTCCCTGATTTTAGATTGTGGACTGCGGGTGGGAGAACTGACCAAGCTTAAAATGAACCAGGTCGATGTGAAGGAGAGTCAATTGCTTGGAGTCATCGGGAAGAGTAGGAAGCTGCGGGATATTCCATTTTGTGACGATGTCCGTAAGCTGCTAATTCGTTATATCAAAGCAAGGGGAGAAGTTCCGTCATCGCACTTTTTCATCACCTTGGATGGTCGTTCGCTCGGGGTACGATCTGTACAAGCCGCTATTCGCAAGTATGGGGAAGCGGCTGGAATCAAGGACGTGCGCTCCAGTCCACATACCCTACGGCATACCTTTGCCAAGCTGTATATTATGAATGATGGCGATCCATACAGCTTGCAGGATATTTTGGGCCATTCCTCACAGGACATGGTCAAGAAATACGTGAATTTATGGCGGCCGGAGATGCGATCCAAGCATACGAAATCGTCGCCTATGAGGCGATTATATAAGGAAAAATTATTGGATTGAAAAGGGATGTTGACTCAGGGAGGTGAAGCTGTATTCTCCCTTTGGAAAAGCAAGCGGACCTATAGAACATATGGCCTGCTTGCTTTTCCTGCTAGTTACAGTTGTTACGATCCATCTTCTTTTGTGTGAGCGTTATTTTCTGTAATCACGTTTCCGAAAAATCCTTCTTCCCGGATGATCGTTTGGTCATACCAGTCTGATTTGGCTTTTTTCCATTCAATCAATTCCATTGTCTTTTTCCAGATGTGTCGTAACGTCCAAAATCGGTTTGGGCCTACGATGGTTCTCCATATAGATAAGGTACAGAATAGTGATGTACAAATTAAGGCGAAGAGGCATTTGAAAGATGAAAGTAATTTTGCTTAAAAGTTTGCTTAGTACACAGTGAGTACAAAATTAGATTTTATAATTTATTTCAGCGGTGATAAGCGGTGTTTGGAAAAGAGGGATGGGTTTGTCATTGTTTTATTCTGGACGACGGTATATGGATTAAGTTTAAAAAAGATTGAAAGCAGGAGGAAGATTTAATGGCAACAAAATTACAACTGGACTATTTAACAATAAAGGGACAGGAGGATAACACATGACGATGTCACAATCTCTGCGTAAGCTTGTACTCACTCTACACGTGATTACGGCCATGATCTGGCTTGGCTCGGCAGCTGCTTATATCCCCATAGCTGCCTATGTCCTTAACAATCAAGATACCGATATGATCAGATCTGCGATCCAGATTATGTCATTAGTTGCTAATTATATCGTTGTCCCCGTAGCATTTGCAACACTACTCACAGGAGCTGCATTATCGCTAGGAACGAAGTGGGGGTTGATCCGGCATTATTGGATACTGATTAAGCTCTTGCTAACTTTATTTGCAGTATTTATGTTGATAGCCTATACACAGGAACTAAGCCATGCGGCATCCATAGCGTCCCAAGGAATATTGTCAAGTGCAGACATTGCTGTTTTGAAGGCTCCAATTCACCTTACGCACCCAAGCGGAAGTGTGTTTATTGTTATCATGGCTACGGTCTTGTCAGTGTACAAACCGAAAGGTATGACTAAATACGGTTGGCGCAAGCAGATGGAAGGGAAAAGAAACATGGATTCCACGCCTTATTCAACACCGCGTTGGATCAAAATCATTGGGTTAACACTCGCTGCTATGTTACTGTTACTCGTCGCTATAATGGCATTCATCTAAGACAGGGAATAAAAAGAAGTTGATTGAGGAGAGATCTTATGAGTATGAACTCCATCACCGACATGGTCATCATTGGCGGCGGACCAGCGGGTATGTTCGCTAGCTTCTATGCGGGTATGCGCAAGGCTTCGGTTAAATTAATCGAGAGCTTACCCCAACTTGGCGGGCAGCTGGCTGCCCTTTATCCGGACAAACACATTTATGATATTGCAGGTTTTTCTAAAATAACCGCGCAAGAGCTTGTTAACAATCTGAAGGTTCAAATGGAACAATTTCCGATTGACGTCCATCTAGGCATCCAAGTTCTGAATATAGTCAAACATGAAGAGCGGTGTTTTGAGGTCATTACCAACAATGGCACTCACTTTGCCCGAACGGTTATCATTGCCGGCGGAATAGGAGCGTTCCAGCCGAGGCGGATTGATCTGCCTGATGCTCGCAAATACGAGGAAACCAATCTGCACTACTCGATTCATGATCTTAATTTTTTTAAAAACAAAAGGGTATTAATCAACGGTGGCGGAGATTCAGCGGTGGATTGGGCACTTATGTTGGAGGAGATTGCCGCAACGGTAACGGTCGTGCATCGCCGGGACAAGTTCCGGGCACACGAGCACAGTGTAGACCAGCTCATGCAAGCTTGGGTTGAGGTGAAAACGCCATGGGAAATCACGGGCTTAACTGGTTCTACTTCCATTAAGAAGGTCGTACTTACCCACTGCAAGACAAAAGCGACTGAAGAAATTGAAGTGGATGAAGTTATTGTAAGCTTCGGTTACCTTTCCGCACTGGGGCCAATCACAGAGTGGGGTATAGAACTTGACAATGGTTCAATCATCGTGAATTCTCGCATGCAAACAAATGTTCCTGGTATATATGCGGTAGGAGACATTACGACTTACCCAGGCAAGCTGAAGCTAATAACGGTTGGTTTCGGAGAAGCGCCAACCGCTGTGAACAATGCTATGGTCTATATTAATCCTGATGCCAAGCTGTCTCCCGGCCACAGCAGCCATATGAAGATCGGGGCGAATTGAAATTTAATCCTAATGAGGTGGGAATATGAAATTATATACTTGGGTTAACAAAGACACTTGCATCGCCTGTGGGGCCTGTGGATCAACGGCGCCAGAGCTGTACGACTATGATGATGAAGGACTTGCGGAAGTTATCTTTGAAGATGATGGCAATCAAGGACTAACTCCAATCCCTAAAGATCTACATGAAGATATGTATGATGCTCGGGACGGCTGTCCAACAGATTCGATTTGTGTACAAGAATCTCCGTTCGCATGAGGACACCGCCCTTAAAAACCAGATCTACTATTAGTAAAATGCCGATCGGTGTCCGCCTCTGTCGCATGACGATGGCCATTGCTAGCCCAGACACGCGATGGTGATTTTCCTGTGCTACACTGGATTGAATTTACCGAAATAAAGGAGCGACTTATGCTATTGCTTGTTGGTATCGGATTTTTGATTGTCTACGCACTGCTCGTGTTTTACATCGGCTGGTCCGGCTGGAGTTGGATGAAACCAGCCGTTTCGGCACGCTTCCGCCTTGCTTACATCACTATAGTCATTGTATTGGCCGTATCGTTTATCATCGGCCAACTATTCGGTGGCATTTCCGTCATGAGCATTATCGGCTCTTATTGGATTGCCGTCTTTTCACTGCTCTTGCTGATGCTGCCGATTGTTCACCTTTCGCTGTGGCTGCTGCGCCTAACCCGTCTGCCTAGACACCGAACGCAGAAGTGGGCCGGCTCGCTCACGCTGGTGGCGCTTATGCTGCTTATGGCGTTCGGTTCCTTCAATGCCTACAGCCCGACAGTCAGGCACTACGACATTCATATCGACAAGCACGTACCTGGTCTCGATAGGCTTCATGTTGTCATGGCGGCGGACATGCACTTCGGCCATCTGTCTGGCGCGGCCCACGCCAAACGTCTGGTCGAACAGATCAATGCACTTGAGCCCGATATCGTGCTGTATCCTGGCGATATTATCGACAACCACCTCGATGTTTATACGAACAAAGGGATCGGTTCCATTATTCGCGGCGTCAACGCTACCTACGGGGTGTATGCTTCGCTCGGCAATCATGACAAATACAAAGGCGGCGCCCCCGCCTTAATTAAAACGCTCGAAGAAAGCGGCATGAGGGTGCTGTATGACGAAGTGTTGTCGGTGAACGGCGTTACGATTATCGGCCGAATGGATCATACTGATCACGATCGCGCCGAGTTTGCGGTGCTAATGAACGGAGTGGATCATTCCTCGCCTGTTTTTTTGCTGGAGCATCAACCATACGATCTTGATGTTGCCGCTGAGGCCGGCGTCGACCTGATGGTCTCCGGTCACACGCACCGCGGTCAAATAGCCCCGGCCAATCTGATTACAAGCGCCATCTATGAAAACGATTGGGGACATTTGCAGAAGGGAACGTTCCATTCCATCGTAACGTCCGGCTTTGGCTTTTGGGGACCGCCGATTCGCATCGGAAGCCGTTCGGAGGTTGTGTCCATTACCATCACCTTTGCACCTTCCCCTCCCGGGGTGTAAATTGCACCCGGCTCTTGCCTTAGTGGGACGGAAATGTTCATCCATACATTTTCCGTCCCTTCTTAAATGACGCTTCAGTACTTGATACGCGCCTCGAAACATTAATTTGGAAACATGTCCCCTTCCCTGAACGATTCCACAGTCTCCCCGTTTTTCAAAAGCTCTTTAGGAGTTCTGGTTCTTACCTTAAATATTAGTATACAAAGCAATTTTTAAAATATATAATTAATTTAGTGAACTAACATTTCGAGAAAGGTGAGATAATTAAAGTGGAATTACCCACATTACTTCAGATGCTTATTAAGCAAATGGTTCAGTTAAAGCATGAAGAAATGAAAAAACATGATTTTTCAGATGTAAACTATGCGCTTCTCCAATATATAATTAATATTGGAGAATTTGATAATTTAACATACGGAGATTTGGCGGAAAAGATGAATATATCTAAGCCTGCCGTTACAGCATCTGCAAATAAACTGATTGAGAAAGGGTTAGTGATAAAGAAACAATCCATTGATGATAGGCGCCTGTATTATTTAAGCTTAACGGAAAAGGGGCAAGAGGTATTTAAGATATCTAAAATTGCAAATCAAAAATTAGAAGAAAGGATTAAGAAAAAACTTTCAGAAGATGAGGTGGAACAGCTGATACGTCTCCTCACTGAAATTTTAAAATAAGGTCATGGGTCTTAACAGCTTGTTTTATTAAGTACAAAAATATTGTTAATTCAATGAATTAATTTAATTTTATTCACACGGGGATTAGGAAAAGAGGGAGTTCATGAGTAGAGTAAGCATCATTATTGGCATAAGCATTATGTTATCCTTTTATGGGGGATCGAGTTTCTATGTGGGGAGGAAATTGTTCCATTTTCTCAAGTTCTTGTTTCCACACATAAACGGCGCGCTCTATGCAGTTATTTACGGTTTTTTCGCCTTGTCGCTGATATTGGCTTTTGTGCCGCTCCCGACTATGGTGAGGGAAATAATGAGTTGGGTAGGCGCTTATTGGATGGGGATTCTAATTTATCTATTACTATTCTATCTTTTGGCCGATCTGGCTGTCTTTCTCGGAAATATTTTGAAGATCATTCCGACGCCTACTTTACCTAACATCCGCTTTTATGCTAGCTTAGCCGCGATTTTGTTAACAGTCGGTTTTGTTAGTTATGGAATATATAACGCCAATCAAATTAAACATGTTTCCTACGACATTCCGACAAAAGAATCAACTTTGCCGGTTAGTATGAAAATCGTCTTAATTAGCGATTTGCATTTAGGAGCCGTGAATTCCGAAAAGCGTCTTGAACAAATAGTGAACGACATCAATAATCTTGAACCTGATCTGGTTTGTATAGCTGGAGATCTTTTTAATGACGATTACCAGGCTATTCGAAAGCCAGAGGAAGCCATCGATTTGTTTAAAAGCATTAAAGCGACATACGGTGTTTATGGCAGTCTTGGAAATCACGATGGTGGGAAAACGTTCGACCAAATGATTGATTTCATGGAGCGAAGCCAAATCAAGCTTCTTAATGATGATTATGTCATTATTGATGAGAGACTAGTTCTATTCGGACGCTTAGACCCTTCACCAATTGGCGGTTATGGTGAATTGAAACGAAATGATGTTACAGAAACTATAGCATCGTTAGATACGAATATGCCCATTGTCGTAATGGATCATACGCCTAGCAATCTCAATCAATATGGCGAAGAAGTTGATTTGGTGCTTGCCGGACATACACATAGGGGACAAATATTCCCGGGAAATTTAATAACAAACGCTGTGTTTGAGGTAGACTACGGACATTATCAAAAGAATGTGGCCAGTCCACATGTTATCGTTACATCTGGTGCAGGGACTTGGGGAATGCCAATGCGGGTTGGATCCAATAATGAAATTGTAAGTATTAACATTCGATAAATTGAATTTGGGTTTCGTTGGTTAGCTTCTACGAGGGGGACAAGAAATTGACGACAGTTATGGTGGTTGATGACGATGCTCACATTCGAGAGCTAATTCGCATGTATTTGGAGGATGAAGGGCTTGAGGTCGTGGAGAAGACAAACGGGGACGAAGCCTGGAGATACTATCAAAGTCATCCAGTTGACCTCATCGTCTTGGATATCATGATGCCGAGGATGGATGGATGGGAGCTCTGCCGACGCCTACGTAATGCAGGAGACAAGCCTTTGCTCATGATTACGGCTAAGGGTGAGCCGGTAGACCGGATTAAAGGATTTCAGCTCGGTAGCGACGACTATCTAGTGAAACCATTTGAACCATTGGAGCTTGTGATGAGGGTAAAGGCTCTGCTTAAGCGATATCGAATCTCGATATCGCAGGCCATCAGGCTCGGCAGTGTAACACTGGATAAGACAAGTTATCAGGTACGATACCGTGACTCAGGATTCAGCGAATCGATCCCGCTTAAGGAATTCGAGCTGCTCTTTACGTTGGCAAGCCATCCTGGCAAACTCTATACACGCGATACGTTAATTCAACATATATGGGGGTTCGATTACGAAGGTGATGAACGAAACGTCGATACCCATATCAAGCGACTGAGGGAACGCTTCACCGATTACGAACAGGATTTTCGAATCGTGACGTTGCGCGGACTCGGATACCGGCTGGAGGTCTACCGTGATTAAATCGCTTTATGTCCGATTAGTTCTAACCTTTTTTGCCGCGGTTCTGGTCAGTTTGATCGTAGGGTTCCTCATTACAATCCAACTGTACAACGACCAAGTGACAAAAATTTTTGAGGAGACTCTGATTTCAAGCGGCAAGACAATCATCGATTCCTACAGAAAATCCTCCCCTGACAATCGGGACGTTCTCATTCAAGGGATGCGCGCTCTTCCAAACTATTCTATTCGCTTGTTCGACCCAGAAGGCAAGCCGTTGCACGAGACAGTGCACACATTATACGATAAACTCCATGTTAGCTCAGAGCAACTTAAAACGGTGCTGGGTGGCGGTGTCTATCGCAGTGAGCAGGAAGAAGAATTTAAAAATGCAAAGGTTGGGCTACCCTTTATGATTGAAGGGAAGCCATATGCCTTATTTCTCACTCCGAATGCGGATGAATTTATTTACGTGATAGCCATTTTATTACGAACAGAGGTGCTTATTGTTTTGTGCCTCGGCAGCCTACTTATCATGGTTTCTGCGATCTTCATCGTCAAGCCAATAAAGCGATTGACCCATGCGACTAGGCGGATGGGGAGAGGTGACTTCAGCATCCGGCTGCAAACCAAAAGCGTTGACGAGATAGGCCAATTGACACAAAGCTTTAATCGGATGGCACAGGAATTGGGTGCACTCGATCAGCTGCGTCGGCAATTCGTGTCCGACGTTTCCCACGAAATGCAGACACCGCTCCAATCAATCATAGGCTTTACACACGCTCTCAAACAGAAGAAGCTGGACGATGCCGGCAGATTACGATTGCTTACGATAATTGAAGAGGAGAGCAACCGGCTGTCACGCCTAACTGCTGATCTTCTCCAGCTTTCTTCGCTGGAGAGCGAGCATTCTAAGCTGGAAATCTCCGCTTACCGCCTCGATGAACAGCTTCGCAATGTCTTGATTGTCTTGGAACCGCAATGGTCCGCAAAGAAAATTGAAATCGAGCTGCTCTCGGATGAATTGTTCATATCGGCGGATGAAGATAAGCTGAATCAGCTGTGGACAAATTTGATTGGCAATGCCATTAAATTCACGGGTGAAAGGGGAAGTGTACAGGTATACACGGCTGTCCGTCAACATCATATCGAGATTTCAATCGCGGACAGCGGGCAAGGCATTCCTAGTGAGGAAATCAGTTATATTTTCAAACCCTTCTACAAAGTGGATAAGTCCAGAAACCGTTCGATACCAGGCAACGGAATAGGATTATCTGTGGTGAAACGGATTGTCGACTTGCATAGTGGCGATATCCAAGTGACGAGCGAAGAGGGCGTCGGGACGACAGTGAAAATTATTTTGCCCCAAGATCGTTCGAGTACACAGTGAGTACAAAATTCAGTTCTATACTACATCTCAGACGGTGAGAGGAGAGATGTAGTGTGAACGGATTGATAAAATTAAGTTTGAAAAACGGGGTTGCAGTCGTCGTCCTTTGCCTTCTGGTGCTGGGTTACGGCTTTTACTCCGCAACTCAAATTAAGCAAGAAAATTTCCCAGATGTGGATTTCCCGGCCGTGTTTGTTCAAGTAGTACAACCAGGCGCTTCGACGGAAGAAATCGAGAGCGACATTGTGAATCCGGTAGAAGATGTCCTAATGAGTATCAAGGGTTATGACTCGCTTACTAGTACGTCCGCGGATAATGCCGGCAATATCTTTATGCTGTTCCCGTTCGGAACGGATATGGATCAAATGTTTAGCGATGTCGAAGCGGTTATTTCCAAAACGGATCTGCCCGACAGTGCGAATGTAACCGTACAACGATTGTCGGCGAACAGCGGGCCGATCTACCAAGCTGCAGTCGTATCGGACAAGCACGATTCGCTAGCGCTCGCAGCCAAGCTGCAAGAGGAGATCGTTCCGGCCTTGACGAAGCTGGACGGCATCCATTCAGTCGAGATCAAAGGGATGAGTACAGAGAAGCTGAATATCGTGGTGGATAAGGAAAAAGCAACTCAGAGAGGTATATCCTTAAACACGATACGAACTGCATTGCAATCGCTCCATTATGCCCTGCCTCTCGGCAATGTTGCGCAGGATGAGACGACAATTCCAATTACCTTAAGCGGCAAGGTTGACTCCCTGCAGCAAATCGAAGAACTGAGACTAGGTACGGCAGTAGGAGCAGTTAATACTGACGTTACCCTGCTGAAGGAAATCGCCGAGATCAAGATGGTGTCAGAGCAGAATGAGATCTCACGCTATAACGGCGAGCCAAGCTACATCTTGCATGTGGTCAAGACCCAGGAGGCAAACACGGCGGAGGTCGCGAATGAAATCAAGGCAGCGCTTGCTCCATATGAGGAACAAGGTGAAATTAACCTACATGTCGTTATGGATCAAGGGCAAGAGGTCGAAGAGTCGGTATCCAAGCTTATTCAAGAAGGTTTGTATGGGATCCTATTTTGCGTCATCGTCATCTTCTTATTCCTAAGGAATATTAGGGCGACGCTCATCTCGATCATTTCCTTGCCGATCTCGATCTTTGCAACCATCGCCTTACTTGATCAAATGGGTTATACACTCAATATGATGACGCTCGGCGGGATTGCAGTATCGATCGGACGCATTGTTGATGACAGTATCGTAGTAATTGAGAATATCTACCGTTGGCGACAAGAGAAAAGCAATGAGGCTAAGGGAAAGGAATTGGCCTATAAAGCCACAAAAGAAGTAATCGGGGCGGTCACCTCGTCCACAATCGCAACGGTGGTTGTATTTGCGCCGATCGCTTTCGTCAGTGGAATCCTCGGCGAGTTTTTCCGGCCGTTTTCGGTTGCTGTCGTCGTATCGATCCTCGCTTCGCTGCTTGTGTCGATGATGCTCATTCCGGTGCTCGGAAGCAGGTTCTTTAAGAACGTCAAGCCGCACAAGGAAGGCGGTAAGATGGCAGACAGATTTGAGAAGATCATTCGAGGAGCGCTGAAACGAAAAGGTCTGGTCATCGGGACAGCGGTTCTGTTACTGGTCGGGTCGTTAAGCCTCATTCCATTGCTTGGTTTTACATTCCTCCCGCCGGGTTCTACGCCGTCGGCTACCATCGAAATTTCATTGCCATCGAAAAGCAGTATTGGCCAGACTAATGAAGTCGGCGGCAAGGTGGAACAATATTTAAAGAGCATGCCTGGCGTGAATAACTACGAGATAACGGTAGGAGGATCCGGCAATAACCCGTTCAACTCTTCAGGAGGCCATAACAAAGCGACTCTAACGGTTCAGTTCAGTGACACTGCGGATCTCAACCAGACGCTTGATAAATTAAACGCCGAATTGCCGGCTATCGTAACCGCTGAGGTCGCTGGGACGACGGTTAACGTGAAAGAGGGGCAGCAGGAAGGGCCACCATCCGGCGATAGCATTGACGTGAGCATCTATGCCGAAGATGCAGACAAGCTGGCCGAAGCGGCCAAGCAAGTCGAGGATTTGATGAAGCAAAACGGCGATCTAAAGAATGTGACCAACAATATGAGCAATGTTACGCCGAAGTGGGTGCTTACGCTTAATCAAAGAGGTATTGAAGCCAACGTAAGCCCGTTTCTCATCATGCAACTTGTTGGCGAACAATTGCGACCAGTGAATACTGGCAACTATTCAATCGATAATAAGGATCAAGAGATTACGTTGTCTTACTTGCAACCGATCACTTCAAGAGAGGAATTGGAGAATCTTCAGATTCCGACCGCGGCAGGCTTAATGAAGCTGGGGGATATTGCGGATCTCGCCGAGCGAGAAGCTTGGGTCAATATCAACCACGAGGACGGGAACATGTATGCCATGGTAAGCGGCACCGCTAAAAACGCTGAATCAATATCTTCTTTGACCCAACAGGTCAAAAAGGATATCGAGAGCTTGTCACTGCCGGGTGGTGTAGAATTGTCCGTCGGCGGCGGGCAGGATATGTTAAATGAAGGCTTCGCGAGCATCGGCATCGCGATGGCATCTGCTATCGCGCTCGTCTTCCTTGTCATGAATATGACGTTCAGCGGGCTCCGAACGCCGCTTATCATCTTGAGTTCCCTAATCTTCATTCCTGTCGGCTCGCTAAGCGCTTTGCTCATCATGGGAGAGGCGCTATCCATGAGCGGAATGATTGGCATGCTGATGCTCGTCGGCATTGTTGTCACGAATGCGATCGTGCTGCTCGATAGGGTCGAGAAGAACCGCAAGTCGGGAATGTCGGTTACCGAAGCGATCGTCGAAGCGTCCAAAACACGTCTTCGTCCGATTCTCATGACTGCATTCGCGACGATGCTTGCGCTCTTGCCGCTGGCGTTGTCCGGCTCATCGACAAGCCTGATCTCTTCCGGTCTCGCGATCACGGTCATCGGTGGATTATTCTCCTCGACGATACTGACTCTAATCGTCGTACCGGTCATCTATGAGATGGCTTGGAAGAAGCGAACAGTCAAGGCAGAAGAGTTCATAGCAGCTTAGGGATAAATAAGGCGGTACACTTTGAGTAGTGAAGTGTACCGCCGCCTATGATCCATGGACAATCATTGAATTACAAATTATTTTATGGTTAAGAATGCACAACACTACATATAGTATCTGGGCAGGGTAAGTGGACTCATGACCATATCACAACGATTCGTAAGCTATTATTCACTTTGTACGTGATAACGACCTGGGGGGGCCATTGACAACTCCATCTTACACGACTATACTATTAACTATACAGTTAGTTAATTAATCTTTCTTCGTTAAGGAGGTGAACCAATGCCGAAACCCAAAGCTCAAGAGCGGGACGCTCAAGCCAGCCAGCAGAAAATTCTCGACGCCGCGGAGGCCGTATTCGCCGAAAAAGGTTTCGACGGAGCAAGAGTCGACGAAATCGCCAAGAGGGCGGGTCTCAATAAAGGTATGCTGTATTATTACTTCCAGAGTAAAGAACAGCTACTTCGGGCTTTAACGGATAAGCATTTCGAAGAAATGGCCCAGGAGAAGCAGGCATTTATGGAATCATTGTCACAAGGTGAGCCCGTTCTTGCTGAAAGGATCGGAGAACATATGATGGGGATGTTCGAGAGACGAAAGTCGTTCCTGCGAATTATTGCCATCGAAGCGTTCAAAAACGATGAGTTTACCCGCGAATTCTTCCGTATTATCGACTCGACCATTCCCCATTTGAACATGCTGGCGGAGAAGGCAGGCATGGATTCGGAGACGCTGAACCGATTAAAGATGAATATCTTTTTCTTCGGATTTGCGCCCGTCCTGTTGTATCATACTGTTGGAGAGAAATGGACAGAATATTCAGGAATGGACGATCAGACCTTCCGACAATCCTTTATGGAGGATTTTCGCAATAATTATGTCAGCACGATAAAGAAACAGTTCAAAGTGGAGCATCCAGGCCGGCTTTAAATCAGTCTGGAGCAAATGCTCCTCTTTACCGTCAATTAACTAACCAGTTAGTTATAAAACAAGAAAGGAACCATCCAAATGAGCAATAAGAAATCAACTTCCGCTTCTGCCGGAGTGGAACAAGGCGTATCAATTAAATCACTCATCGGCCCGCTGATGGCAGTCGTGCTGGGAATGTTTATGGTTATCCTCGATACAACGGCGGTCAATGTCGCTTTACCAGGGCTGGTAGAATATTTCAACACGGATGTCTCCACCATGCAGTGGGCAATTACCGGATATACCCTTGCTTTGTCGGCTGTCATACCTTTAGCGGGCTGGATGACGGACAGGTTTGGGGCCAAACGTATTTTCCTGATCACCATCGCCTTTTTTACTCTAGGCTCTGCACTTTGTTCAATGGCTGCTTCCCCGGAGCAATTGGTTATTTTCCGAGTCATTCAAGGTCTTGGCGGCGGTATGGTCGCTCCAATCGGATTTGCTACTATATTCAGACTTGCACCGGAGGGAAATAGGGGCGCAGTAATGGGAATGCTCGGCGTTCCAATGCTGCTGGCTCCCGCCATCGGCCCGATCTTGTCCGGTTGGCTTGTGGAATATGCGACCTGGCAATGGATATTTCTAATTAATTTGCCTATAGGGATCATAGCTATACTTGTAGGCATCCGTTATTTGCCGAACACTGAACGCAAAGCCGTTCCAAAGCTGGATTTCCTGGGAATAATTCTTGCGCCTGTCGCATTTGCCATGCTGGCATTTGGTGTCGGCGAAGGATCGCACGATTGGAGCTCTATGCAAACGATAACTGGATTGTCTATCGGTGGTGTTGCGCTGCTATTGTTCATCATCGTTGAGCTGAGGCAGAAGGAACCACTTCTGGAGCTTCGGGTATTCCGCTCTTCCGATTTCACCCGAGGGATTCTGATCGCATGGTTGTCACAAATCGCATTATTCGGCGTCATGGTGCTCATTCCGTTGTTCTATCAGACTGTCCAAGGCTTCGGACCGTTGAAAACGGGCTTGGTCATGCTGCCGCAGGCTCTTGCCACGGCCATCATGATGCCGATCGGCGGCAGGTTGTACGACAAAGTCGGGGCACGGCCGCTAGCTGTGACGGGGCTAGGACTTATAACAATAGCCCTTGTGATGCTATCGCAAATTACTCCGGATACCGGCTTGGTATACATCATGACTTGCTTGGGCATGGTCGGAGCAGGTATGGGCTTATCGATGATGTCCGTCAACACCCATGTCCTTCAATCCGCACCTAAAAAACTTGTCAGCCGCGTGACTCCGTTGACAACAGCAGCTCAGCAAGTCATGGTCTCCTTCGCTGTAGCAGGCTTGACTGGCTATCTGACTTCACAGGTGAGAGATCATATGAAGGAGTCCGGGGGAACCGATCCGATTGGTTCCGCTGTGGCCGCATATGGTGACACCTTCCTGCTCGCCGCGGGTATTGCTTGCGCAGGTGCTTTGCTCGGACTTATTCTCCGTAAGCCAAAGCCGCAACTAGATGATCAAGACAGTGGTGAAGGTTCCGAATCGGATAATGCAAATGCTAATGCGATGATGGGCCACTAATTTGGTGGAGAACATTCTAAGGACAACTCCTTACACAGGAGTTGTTCTTAGGAGTAAGGTTTGTTAACAAAAACATTATCGGAATTAGGTGATAAAGTTGAAGCTACTCATTATTGGTGCGACCGGACCTTCCGGTCAGCATGTCGTGGACCGCGCTCTAAAGTCAGGTGACACGATTACAATTCTCGCCCGTCGGCCAGAAGCATTAAGAGACTTGCAAGGGAAGGTTACAATTATTACTGGTGATGCAACTTCGCATGGTGTCTTGGTGAGGGCCATGAAGGGGCAGGATGCAGTTATTGTAACGCTTGGCAGAGGGAAATCCATTCGAGCCAAGGACTTATTTACACGCGCAGCCAAGGGCGTAATCGGTGCAGCTAAGCTAACTGGCGTAACTCGTTTAGTGTGGTTATCATCGTTTGGGGTTGGTGACACATTCCTCGACGCAACGATTGTTCAAAAATTTATGTATAGAACTCTATTGCGTGATCTCTACATTAACAAAGAAGCATCGGAAAAAATAATTCGTGAAAGTGGTTTGAAATGGACAATCGTCTATCCTACTGCGTTAATGAACGGACCAGCTAAGGGTATTTACCGTGTAAGTGATCGGATCAAGATGAAGGGGGCTCCCAGGATAAACCGTGCTGATGTTGCGGACTTCATCCATAAAGCAGCGCATGATGACAAGTGGATTCGCCGTAATGCCGTTATTACCGACTGAGAAAAAAGAACAGGAGGGATTGAAATGGAAAAAAGAACTGTAATCATAACTGGTGGTAATTCTGGTCTTGGATATCAGTGCGCAAAGAATGTTGCTTTGAATAACCAAAACTACACTGTAGTGATTGCAAGCAGAAATCCAAATAAAGCAAATCATGCCGTTGTTAATCTACGAATTGAAACTGGAAATCCTAATATTTATACGCTTAAGTTGGATTTAGCCTCGATAGAATCCATACGCAATTTTACTAATATTTTTCTCGAAGGAAAATTTCCCCCTCTTTTTGGTCTCGTATGTAATGCAGGAATACATCATGATCCTGAAAAGCCTACAAAAGACGGTTTCGAATCCGCATTCGGCGTTAATCATCTAGGTCATTATTTACTGGCGAACTTAATGCTGAAGCAAATGGTTGATAACGGGCGCGTTGTATTTGTTAGCAGTGATACTCATGATCCCGAAAGATTTTTTCCGTACGATACTCCTACCTTCACAGATGCAAGCTCCTTGGCGTATCCTAATAATAGTAAGAATGGATCAATGGAACAATATGCTACCTCCAAACTTTGTAACATATTGTGTACTTATGAGATGGCAAAACGACTTGCAGTTGAAACAGATAAGCAGATTACGGTGAACGCTTTTAATCCTGGTTTGATGACGGATACGAACTTTTTTTCTCCCAACGTAAATCCAATTATAAAAATAGTGATGGGCAGCTTGATGACCACAATAGCATGGATATTAAGAAGAGGCAGCAACTCGATAAAATCCGGAAAAGCATTAGCTGATATGATTACAGAAAGTAAATATGAGCAGACTACTGGGAAGTATTATGACCGCGGTAAAGAAACCAAATCATCTATACCTTCATATGATAGGCTGGCAGCGAGTAAACTTTGGAGTGAAAGTGCAGAACTTGTGCACTTAAGCCCAAGTGAGACGATTTTATCCATTGAAAGCTAATAGTTTTTTTCAAGCAATAAGGGAAGGTTGAATTTTAGAAGAATGGGAGATTCAGTATGGAATCCTGGAGGGTCACTTTTAGACGGAGAAGTCTGAGGGCAAAGATGATTTTCGTCATCGTTTTAAGTATGTTAATTTGTTTACCTATTTCAGCAGTGATAAGTTATTTAATTGGTGAATTCAGTATTGGTATCATTATAAACACATCAGTAAACCTGTTGGTTTCAACAGTGGTGATATTTTTAGTTACAGAATTCGTTATCATCAATCGACTTAAAAAAGTGTTAAATGCAACTAATATTGCAGCTAGCGGAGATTTAACTGTCGTAACTGAGGTTGGTGCCAAAGACGAAATTGGAAATTTATCCAGTTCCTTTAATATCATGATTAACAATTTTAATGATGTTGTTACGAAGACCAATAACGTAGCAATAGATGTTTCGACATATGCAGAAGAATTTAAAATAAGTGCTGAACAAAGTAGTTCTTCAGTTACAAAAATCTCAACAGCGATGCAAGAAATTGTAGCGGGATCAGAATTACAATCTCTAAAATCAATAGAATTATTAGATTTCTCAAAACTAGTAGAGGCTGAAATGGATAATGTAGATGGATCTATTCAAGCTGTTACAAAATTATCAAATGAAACAAGTGTTAAAGCGGATACGGGGTTACAGCTTATTGATGAAACAATACGGAAAATGAATCTAATTCAAGAATCTGTTGAGGATTCATCCAGGCTTGTAAATTCACTTGGCAATAAATCAAACGAAATTAGCAATATTGTCACATTAATAACCAGTATAGCCGAGCAAACAAATTTACTTGCATTAAATGCAACAATTGAAGCGGCTAGAGCAGGAGAACATGGAAGAGGTTTTGCTGTAGTTGCTGAAGAAGTAAGAAAACTTGCTGAGGAATCTGCTAGGGCAGGTGGGGAAATAAGAAAATTAGTTGATGAAATTTTAAGTCAAACCTATAAAACAGTTCAATCTATTAACATAGGAACAGAAATAGTTGAAGTGGGAAGAAAAACGGTTAATAAAACAGGAGAGGCATTTAATGACATAGTTAATTACGTGCATAACATTACCCATCAATCAGAAGATGTTAAAAAAGCAATGCTAGTTGTCAGCAGGAAGACAAATCAAACCATAGGTATCATTGAGGAGATTGCTACAATAGCCGAACAAACGTCATCTACTATACAGATAGTGTCTGCATCAATGGAAAAACAGTCTTCCTCAAATGAGGAAGTTGCATCATCCGCCATAATTCTTAGTAAAACGGCAAGTAATTTAAGGAATGAGATTAGTAGATTTAAGTTTTCTCATCAGTAGAAAATAAGTCCCATCGAGTTTGCAGATCAAGAAAAGTTCTATCCGGTAATTACTTTCAATGTATTAGACTAAATTAATGCGGTGTCGCAATAAATACATAAAAAAATGCTGTCGCGACATTTCAGGAGAGCTTGAAAGGGGCACATTCGGTGCCCCTTTTAATATTCATAGAATTCGTTTCATATTCTCAACAGGGCTAAACTTCTTATGTTGCTGCTTGATATCGCTACTAAATAACTCCACATAATAATCCACCATTTTAAGTGAAGCGTGCCCCAAGATTCGTCTAAGCGTAAAAGGATCTCCACCGTTCAAGATATAAAATTTCGCCATCGTATGTCGGAACGTATGCGGGGAGACTCTGACGCCTGAAATGTCCGCCGCGGAACCATAAGCTTGCATTTTGTCCTGCAAGGCTCTTGTACTGATTTGTTCGTTATCCATGTTGACGAACAAGGCATCGCACTCTAGGTCGCCTCGTACGTCCAAGTATTTGCGAATTATTTTCCCGCAGGTTTGTTGGAACGGCACTCTGCGTGCTCGTCCGCCTTTTCCCTTTATAATTCGAATCTCCAACTCTTTGAAGAAGATGTCACCTGTCTTCAAATTACATAGCTCACTGATTCGCATCCCCGTTTCAAGTAGCACCATCATCATGGTAAAATCCCGATATCCAGTAAATGTTTTTTTATCCGGTTGCTCGAAGATGGAGACCACTTGTTCTTTCGTAAACGTTTGAATCATCAGCTTCTTGGCCTTGACCACATGGAGATCATTTGCGATGTTCTCTGTCAGCCAACCTTCTTCAAATAAGTACTTGAAGAACTGCTTTATGGCCTTGATTCGTCCGTTAACCGTATTGTCCGACCTACCTTGGTCAAATAGATAGGCAATAAAATGATTCTTGATTTCGCGGATCGATACCGTATAGATATCAAACGTTACCTGCTGCGCCAGAAAGGCTGCTTTCATCTGCTTGGCGCTATCTTGATAGAAACGAAGTGTTAGCGGTGAAAGGTTTTTGGCCTTGCAATCGAGAATAAAAGAATGAAGCAGATCCTCAAAACTGAGTTGTTGTTTGGTTTGGCTTGGATTTTCTGTGTGTTCTAGTTTGTTTTGTCGGCGACGAACATTCATTTGCCATTCACCTCACTTTCTGACAGCAGGTTAAGAGCTTCGGCTAAATGTTCGATAGGACTGAACTTCTCATGTTGGGCTTGCAAGTCGCTGGCAAACAATTCGACATACATTTCGGTTGTCTCGATATGCGCGTGCCCCATTATGCTCTTAAGCGTGAAAACGTCGCCGCCATTTAATAAGTATTTCTTGGCAAACGTATGTCGAAAGGTATGGCAGGAGCATTGAATGCCCTTAATTTTGGCAGATTGGCAGTAGCGGGCAATCATCGTGCGAATACCGCCAGGCAAAAAGGGCTTATTATCCAAGGTGACCCAAAGAAAATTATGATTTAGTGTGCCGCGTTCCAGCAAATAACGTTTTAATTCATCCGCAGCAATTCGTTCAATCGGAACTAAACGTGACTTCCTTCCTTTTCCATGGTTAACCCGCAGGGAACCCTCATCCAGTAAAACATCTGTGACTTGCAGATTGGCCAATTCTTTCAATCGAATGCCGGTATCGAGAAGTGTTAGCATCATCACGTAGTTGCGCAATCCAGTAAACGTTGTACGATCAGGCAGTGTAAGCAACGAGTATAAATGCTCGTTGGTAAACGTATGAGCAACTGATGGTTGTAGTTTAAACAGCCTGACTTCTGCTGCGAAAGGCTCGGTCATCCGACCTTCCTCATACAAAAGTTGAGCAAAGGACTTGTAGATGTGCAGGTTACAATTAATAGTACGTAAGGCGAGACCCTCGTCTAGCAGGCTGGGCAGCACTTGTTTTTTGAAGACCGTGGGAGAGAGATCACATAATTGCAGTTGTAATGTGATGAGATGCTGGCTGAGTTTTTCTAAGCCTTTCCGATAGCGGGTGATGCTTTCCTTGCTGAAGTTTCTAACTTTGCAATCTTGAAGAAACAACTGTATTGTAGCGTTCCAATCTGAGTTTAATTTGAAGCTTTCATTGTTCGGCACTTCGCATTTCCTCCTTATGGAGTTATGCGAACCAAAGCGGATATGCGAAGGAGGGGAGCGGGATTCGTATAACAATCAGTTATACACTTTCGTATAACTTGCACGAAAAAACGAGTTATTTGAAGGATATTCATGTTCCTCCAAAATCGCCGGAATCCCTTGATACATAAGGGTTTTTGCGAATTTTAAGGGTCTGATGTTTCGCTGAATGGCTCGTATAACAACATATTCACGCACGGGGTTAACTCCCCTGGCACGCAGGAGTATTTGCAAAGAAGTGAAGAATTCAGCAGATACCCTGCACCGGCTAAGTCTGACGACCCGCGCTACGCGCTTAAACCGGTGAGAGTTCGTGGATACAAGAACGTTAGGTGAAATCATCTGTAAGAATAGATAAGGAGCTTATATATCTATGCCAAAGCATGAATTTGTTCTTGAAGATAGATCAGTTGCCGATAGCTCATCTTTTTTATGGGATTCCATTGGAGGAATTAATAGAGAAGGATTGACGGAAGATGATTATGTATCTTTTGACGATGAATTCATCACCTATATTAATGATTCATTGAATTGGATACCTACATGGAATCCAAGTACAAAAGAAGTAGGGCATGGATTGAACAATTATGGAGTGACAATTATTGACGACTGTAATCTATCTAGTTTTAAGAGAATCATTCAAGCGTGGACTGATATGTTTGGATTTGCTTCAGAGAGAATCGTACTAACCGGAAGCTATTACACAACCGGGGAATCAGAACAATACGGAAAGTATGAAAGATTAGAATATAACAAATCAGACTTGCTTAAGAAATTGATAAAACTGATTGAATTGACTGATAGAGCTACAGATGAAGATAAATGCATCCTACATTTAGGGATATAGAATTGAATGGAAAGTAGCCCAATGATGCAGGTTAATTCATATAACAATGTGTTCACGCATCAGCGGACAAGCCGCCTCGGTCGCAAGATGGATTTTGTGGCAGTTGATTCAGGAGACACATTACTACACAGCCTTAGTCACACGGAAACTTTATACGCAATTGCTGCAATCCAATATTAATGAAGATAACATCATAAGTATTTGGAGGTAAAAGAAAATGGATATCTCTTTATTTAGGTCTGGACTTAATGAAGCCTCAAAAATTCACGAAATGCAAATCAAAGCTTTTTTACCATTGTTAAATAAATAGCGAGATTATGAAACCAATCCTGCTAATGAACCTTTGGAACGAGTAATTGATCGATTAAATCAAGCTTTTACGGACTATTATATAATATATAATTCTAACATTTCAGTTGGCGCAATTAGAATTCAAAGAAAAGAAAATAATATTTACCGGGTAGGGCCTGTATTCATTTTCCCGAATTGTTATCTCTATGAAAAACTGGGCTATCGAAGGACTGGGAAAGTAAAGAGGGCTCGTGAATACAAAGACGTTATTATTCGAAGGAGAGTTGCTGTCGTGATTATTTTAATATCAGGTAACAGTTGCACTGGTAAAACATTAATGGCTCAAACATTGCTCGAGAAATATAAAATCCCATACTTTTCTATTGATCTTTTAAAGATGGGGCTTTATAGGGGGATTAGTGATTGTGGCTTTACACCATTGGATAATAATGAGGTTATTGGAGATAAATTATGGCCTATTATTAAAGGAATTATTATGACTAGTATAGAGAACAAGCAGAGTCTTATAGTAGAAGGGTGCTATTTGTTTCCACATTATTTGAAAGAAATAGAAATAATGTACCCGGGAGAGATTATTTCAGTTTTCTTGGGATTTACCAATAAATATATTAATGAGAAATTTACTAGCATAATTAATAACAGAAACGCTATAGAAACAAGGGGCTATCAAGAGGAACGGACAATTAATGACTTTGTTAATGAGCACAATGAATTTAGAATAATATGCCAAGAAGCTAAAGTTAAATATTTTGAAATCGATCAAGATTATGAAGAAGATATAAAAATGATATATGACTATATAGAAGATAAGATCAAGATTGATGTGTAAGACCGAGACAGTCCTGCACCGACTAGCCCCGTTGCAGCTGCCCTTACATATCTTAAGTCGGTGAGAGTTGTGGATTAGCAGAATATTTCATTTGGGATCAAGCCATAAGAAATAACCCAAGTTGAATTATGCCAAAAGGTAGTTAATGTATAATGTAGATATCCCTTATGAACAAAGGAGAACTGAAAATGAGAAAACTCGTTCTATTTTTGCACGCATCACTTGACGGTTTTGTAGAAGGGCCGAATGGTGAAATGGACATTGGGTGGGTTTCCTACGATGCTGATTTAGAGAAACACGCGAAAGAAATTCTGAGTACTGCCGATACTGTCATTTGGGGACGCGGTACTTATCAGATGATGTACAGTTACTGGCCATCTGTTCCTTCGGACCCGTCAGCTTCGGAGCATGAACGGAATCATGCCGAGTGGATCGAAAAGACAGCCAAAATCATTTTTTCCACGACGCTGGAGGAAGTCGAATGGAACAATTCCAGACTGGTGAAAGAAGATGTCGAGAAAGAGATCAAGAACCTCAAACAGCTGCCAGGCAAGGATATGGTTATCCTCGGCAGTCCTAGGCTCGCACACTACCTTATGCAGCTTGATTTAATAGATGAGTATAAAATTACGGTTTCTCCCGTCCTGATCGGCAACGGGCTGCCGTTATTTCAAGGTCTAAAGGAGAAGGTCAATCTTAAACTTATCGAAAACAAAACCTTTGATTCCGGGGCCATAGGTCTCGTTTATCAGACGATCAGATAACCGTGTTACCTAAAGTAGATTACGCTAACTTGGGCTTAACGAGTAACGATAGTTCAAAAAGAAATCTAATAAAGACATTTCAAAGAAGACACTGACATCCTAAAAAACAATCAATGTCTTCTTCGCATCGTAGCTTTCGCCCCTCGGTGTCAGATGTATAATCAAGAAAGTAGCTAAGACAACACACGACCCAGCCCAAGGTAGGAGCTATCTAAGGCTGGGTCGCGTCGTGAACACGGAGCGTTATAGGGAATTCTTCGTAATAGCCTTCATAAGGCTGAAAGAAAGTGAGTTAATTAAATATAAATTAAAAAAACGTAAAGGGAAATGGAGAGAGTGCAGATGTCTCAGAAGAATAACTTTGTAATAATAATGATATGGATTACAGTCTTAACTGTATGGGCTGTAACTACAATTGCAGGTCCTCTTAATAATAAAGTAGTGACGGTTAATGGTATACCTCACCATCCTATCCCTCAAGCAATTTCTACAGTTCAAATTGATAAAGATACGGTATGGATTTTTGATGCGAACAGCAACTATATAAGGGTTATAACACATGATGAAGATGGGTATCATATAACGGATTCTGAGATGACATTCGAGTCAATAGAGTCGCGATGATTTTAAGTGACAAGATAGCTCAATAATGTAGCCCTAATACCGGGCAAGCTCCTTTGGTTGTAATTCAACATTCAAAGCCAAAAAAATTAGTCGCAAGTTAGTAAGAGGTATGATTTACTTCGAAGTTGCGACATTTCTTTGAGTATATGTTCAAAGATTTAAATGTAATTTTTGATGAGAACTTCGTCTCATACCATATTCACGCATCGGGCGTTTAGAAGACTTACACTAGGGAGAACCACAATTGAAAAAAATACTAAGTAAAACAGGCACATCAACAGTATGTGTTATCCTACTTATCGCAATTATTACTACTATAGCGTGTTGGGATGAACTTGGGAGTTGGGTAAGGACAGGGAATTATGATAATACGGATCATATGGTGGCAACCATAATGGCTAAATCAGCGACTCCAGGGGTGGCTATAGTAGTATCAGAGCAGGGCAAGACAAAATATATGAATTACGGATATGCAGATGTTAATAACAAGAAGAGGGTAACTGAAGAGTCATTATTTGAGTTGGGATCGACTACAAAGGCATTTACGGCTTTGGGCGTTATTTTATTAAAAAATGAGGGCTACTTATCTCTTTCAGATTCTATTACAGACTATATTCCATCGTTTGAGCCAACCATTAAGGGTGAGAAGGCTAATATTACGATTCATCAGTTGTTAGCTCATACAAGTGGAATTCCACCGTGGAGTATTCGGTTAATTCCTGAAGGTACCACGGACGATATGCTTGAAAAAACGATACATAATGTGTCAGACATTGCATTAGATACATACCCTGGGGCGGCATATAATTATGCTACAGTAAACTATGATATTTTGGCGATGATTATTGAAAAAGTTACAGGCAAACGTTATCAGGATTACGTGACTGAAAACATACTGGTTCCCTTAGGAATGACGGATAGTTATTTTTCAACAGGTCAGGAAAAGGAAGCTGATAAGCTTACCAAAGGATATCGTGTAATTTTTGGAAGAAGCTTGGAATATGATGCTCCTAGATATTATGGGAATATCGCTGCAGGATATTTGGTAACGAATTCAAAAGATTTAGAACGCTGGATTAATGCCCAAATGGGGATAGGCGATATACCAGATAATTTATTGAAGGCGATCGAGCAATCTCATCAAGCCGACATCAAAATGGCGGGATACGAAGATGAAAATCAATACTATTCATTCGGATGGAGTATGGATACGAAAAATAGAGTTATTAGTCATAATGGATCTAATCCTAATTACTCCTCACAGGTTCTTATTGATCTGGAAAATCAACAGGCCATATTTGTTATGGCTAATTTGAATTCAACTGCCCCATCGCTAATTGCTAATAATATTTATGAGAATCCGAATGGAAACCGTATGAATAAATTTATTTTTGATGACGTGTATTTATTAATTGATTTGGTATTTTCATTCTTAGTAATATTAGCCGTCATTATCTTATGTGTCCAAGCAATTAAGCTCGTTAGAGGAATAAAACTTAATATTAAAGATGAAAAGTCAAGATTCAGGAAAATGACAGGAAGTAGTATCGTACTAATCTTAAGCATTATACTTTTGGTATTGGTAATAATCTGGCCTTATCTATTAGATAATAATTATTTAATGATAAAGGTGTGGATGTCGTATTCAGTGTTAATTTGGATGGGGCTTACTTCTATCAATTGTATTTTATCGATCATAATTAATATTAAAAAAATCGGAATTATTAGAAGCAGCTTATAAAAAATTGTAAGCCGGACAACCTTGCGCTTCTTAACCGTATCGCGGCCTGCTTTTTCAAAACCTTATGGGGAGTTAAGACGTCGCGTCGTGAAACTAAAAACCCAATTACATTTTTATACTTCGACTTCTAGATTTTGTAGTGAACTTGTAGATGAGGAGATACGACTATGGGAAAAAATAAATTACTAAGAATGGACAATGTCGGTATCGTTGTGGAGTCCCTTGATGACGCGATTTCCTTCTTTGAGGAAATTGGCTTGAGTCTAGAAGGGAGAGCCACTGTTGAAGGTGAATGGGCTGGTCGTGTAACTGGTCTAGGTTCTCAGTGCGTAGAAATTGCTATGATGGTTACCCCAGATGGTCACAGTCGAATCGAGCTTTCAAGATTTCTCACTCCACCTACGGCGTCAGATCACCGAACTGCTCCTGTAAACTCCCTCGGTTATTTACGCGTCATGTTTGCCGTTCAAGACATTGACGAAATGGTATCCAGACTTACTAAGTATGGTGCACAGCTCGTTGGTGAAGTGGTTCAATACGAGGATTCGTATCGACTCTGCTACATTCGTGGGATCGAAGGACTTTTAATCGGTTTGGCGGAAAAACTCGATAAAAAATAAAAAAGTGTTGGTTTATAAAGGAAGTAGAAACGGAAAGGCAATGTTAAAGAATGTGAAAGTAACTCGAAGAAGCCGAGTACGTCTATAATATTGCATTTATGCTAAGGAACGACTGATTTGCCCCTTGATGCACCAGAGGAGTTTCACTCACTGAGATCAAAAAATTATAAAGGCGAGATACCCAAATGAGTAGAAAAATTACTATTTTCTTAGTTGTGATTATAATTATCACAATATCCTTAGTTATTCCTAGATTAAGCAATAATTTAGGTCAAGTTGTAACCCCGAACAATTCTATTACTTTTATCCTAACGGAACAGAATGAACCAGTTATTTGGGAGAATCTCAAGATTACTATAGGTCAACAGGATGGTCCAGGTAATTATGTGAGTATACCAAATCATTCTGAGATTACAGACGAGGAATCGATTAACTTACCTATTGGTGAAGCAAAGTTGATTAGGTTTTTACACGGGGGTTCTGCTGTTAACCCTGTACCGGATAAAGTTATTTATTGGATTTATATTCAAAAATCTATTCAAGGAAAACCTGAAATGATGAGAACTTACTATGTTGAAGGAGAAGTAATCGGAAACAATGAACAACAAGCAAGACAAAACTTAATAGAATTAGCTCAGGCTTGGAAGGTTGAGTAAAAAAACTATAGAAAGAAGGAAACCATTTTGCAAATTTGAAGTCGAAAGATAGTTTCTAGTTAAGCAAAGTCAAGAAGCTTTATTGGAGGGTTAATGAACAAAAAAGTAGATGAAAGGGATTAAAATAATTTCATGATTAGGGAGGAAGGCGCTTATGCAAAAAGCAATCGTAGTTTGGTTCTTTTCAGAGAAGAGAAATAATTTGGATGAGCTCAATAATCTATTATCAGATGGTTGGAAAGTAATAAGTCAAAAACCAATGGGAGCTGGTGAAACTAATGTTTCCGTCTCACTAGTCATTGTTGAAAAATAGTATTCACGCAATGGGCTATCGCCTCTTCATTTTCAGATGTATAATCATGGAAGGAGCGAAGACAACAAACGACCCACCTTAAGATAGAGTTATCTAGGGCTGGGTCGTTTTGTGATTACAAGGACGTTAACTGAAGATACGCAAATCTTATAGCAAGGGTGATTCGTATGAAGCAAGGAACCATTGTGTTGTTGAACGGAACTTCAAGTTCAGGAAAGACAAAAGTTAAGTAAAAGAAATATTAGTAGTTGAGGAGATGCTATTATGATGGGACATTTGGGCTTCTCATATGTAGGTTTGATTTATTTATTAATGCTATTTATTCCAAATATCATTTGGAGTAAGAGTCAACCCATTGATAATGAAAAAATCCATGAAAATAAAGCGTTCATATTGTTGGAACGGGTTGGACAAGTAGGCTGCACGGGTACATTGCTAATTTTTAGTGATTTTAACATTACAGCGTTTTCGCTCTGGAGTTTGTGGCTAATCTCATCATTCTTACTGATGATTCTTTATGAAATCTGTTGGATTAGATATTTTACTGGTGAACAGACAAAGGAAGAAATTTATCGTAGTTTCTTTGGAATTCCCCTACCTCTTGCGAGTCTGCCTGTCATGGCTTTTCTGTTATTGGGCATTTACGGAAAAGTTATTTGGTTGATTGCATTTGTTATTATCTTTGGCATAGGACATATCGGTATACATATTCAGCATTTAAAAGCGATAAAAAGAATAAGTTGAATTATTCGGCGCATGTCTAATACTGCCGATATATAAACTTCACTTTTTTAGGAGCTGATCTATATGAAGATCCGTAAAGCAGAATTAATTGACGCTGGAGGAATAGCCAAAGTACATGTAGACAGCTGGAGAACAACCTATGGAAACATTTTGAGTGAATGGTATCTATCACAGTTGTCTGTGGAAGGAAGAAAGAATAATTGGGAATGGACATTTAAGAATTTGAATAAAGATGAGGTCATTTATGTAGGGCTCAACGATGAAGAGAGTATAGTTGGATTTGCATGCGGAGGACAAAGTAGGGATAAAGATTTCGAATATGACGGTGAATTATACGCAATTTACTTGTTAAGGGATTACCAAGGCAAAGGATATGGTAAGAGGCTATTCAAAGCAGTAGTCGATTCTTTACAGAAAAATGGGTACGAATCCATGATGGTGTGGGTGCTGCAAGGAAATCCGGCGATAAGTTTTTATACTGCAATGGGTGGGGAATTGATTGGGCAAAAGGAAATAACAATTGGAGCAGATAAACATATTGAACTAGTGTACGGCTGGAGAAATATTAATGTATTCATGCGGCGGGCCGAATGACGCCTTTCCCCGAATCAAAAAAAATGAAGGAAGTGGGCATTACCGCTTGGCTCCTTCATTTTTTTGTCTGCGGCATTCTTTTAATTGGATTGTCGATAAAGGAGCAAAATCCCTTCTTTGTTTACAGTGATTTTGTGAACAGTTCTCACAGTTAAATGATTTGTTAAGTATTTACCCACACACCAACGCACTATTTAGTAACCCCATTTTGGTTTTTAATGGAATTTATCTTCCCGATAATACGAAAAATGCGTCAAATCCGAAATGGAAAAAATCCCGACTTGCTAGGCAAGTCTGATTAATAGGTTCCAAATGGTCATTCATCAAACCGGAAATCCAGATGATGAGGGACTACAAATGATAGATGTTGTTGACTTACGCCCTTTGGTTGTCAGTTGTATAATCATGGTAGAAGCTTCAGTGAACAAACGATCCAGCCTAAGCTAAAAGCTATCTAAAGCTGGGTCGTTACGTGAATACAAGGACGCTATCAGAAAGAATCCTAAAGACAAGGAGTTGAGCAATCTGAAGGCAAAAGCAGTATTGTTCGATTTATTTGAAACATTGGTGACTGAATTTTCTGACGGTAAACGAATTTCAAATCGGAACTATGATTATCTAGAACTTCTTGGACTCCCAAATGAAGATTTTAAAAAAGAATGGAGAATACGTAGTAAAGCTCGGATGACGGGAATCTTTCCAGATTATCCTTCTACAATTAGAGATATATTAATAAAGCGCGAGCTTAATTGTAAGGAAGAATCAATTAAATTCTTGTATGAGGAGAGGATGAGAGAGAAAGAAATTCCATTTCGGGAGATTCAGCCTGAGATTATTGATCTATTGTCTTTCCTTAAGAGCAAGAAGGTTAGCCTTGGATTAGTAAGTAATTGTACAGAAGAGGAAGTAAGGCTTTGGAAGGATAGTGGTATTTCAAAGTATTTTGATGTTGCAATTTTTTCTTATGAGGTTGGATATGCGAAACCGGATGAAAGGATTTACAAGTTGGCATGTCATCAGCTGAAGGTTGAACCCCGGGAATCGATTTTTGTGGGTGATGGTGGTTCAGATGAATTAACAGGAGCTTATAATATCGGGTTAACGCCTATTCAAGCAACGTGGTTTAATTCTTATATAGAAAGCAACTTCACTAAGGCTGCTGATCCCTTGACGTTAAAGGAAATGTTAAAGGATATTTGAAATTGATCTCGAAAAAGGCAGAAAAGCGGCAGCGTCCTTTCGAGGATTTCCTAATGCGCGAGAGGTTATACGACATAACTTTAAAATAATCAAGAGAGTGATTCATGGAAGAAGAATAACACTCTAAAACTTATAAGGAGACATTTCAATGTCAGAACCCAAACTATTTGTTCGTATAGCGGTTCAGGAGGATATACCGTCTTTGATTGAGCTGAATTACTTATTTAATGGCGTTCAGCGAAGTATAGAAGAGGTGGAAAAAGATTTTATTAACTCCAGAGAGACAATTGTAGTAGCTTTAATGGAAGAGCAAGTCGTGGGATTTGCATGTGGCCAAATATATAAGTCGTTTTGCTATACAGATTATCAGGCTGAGATAACAGAAATGTACATACAAGAATATGCGCGAAGGAAAGGCCTGGCCGTGAGAATGATAGCACTATTAGAAGAAAAACTTAAGAACTCTGGAGTAAATAACATAAAGATTTTGACAGGATTAAAAAATATAAAGGCAATAAAAACATATGAAAAAGCAGGATATAACTCAGAAAAAGACCTAGTATTTGCTAAGGATTTAAGATGCTAAGGCTGGAGCGTTTCATGAATTAATAATGTTATGCTTCGATGTATCAGGTTCAGGTGCCCCACGAGCTAGGTCCGTTGAGTTTGCAGAAGGGGGATAGTAAATCAGCAGAAGAAAACTTTTTTCAGGAGGAATCAGATGAATAGCATCTTTGAACAATATCATATGAATGAAATTATCGACCGTATCAAGCAACTACGTCCAGATTCTCAACCGGATTGGGGGAAAATGAATGTCGCGCAGATGTTGGCGCACTGCTCAGCTTTTCAGGAAATAGCGATGGGAAACTCCTCTTCTTCAAGAAGCTGGCTTGGGTTGGTTATAGGAAGGTTTGTTAAACCCACGGTTTATAACGATAAGCCACTTCCAAAGAATATGTCCACAATTGCTAGTATCATGATTGTTGATGAAAGAGACTTTGATGTTGAAAAAGAGACATTGATTCAAAAAATAATTACGTTTCAAAATAATGGACCCGAGAAATGCACTGCCCGGCCGCATCCTTTTTTCGGTAAGCTTTCTCCTGAAGAATGGGGCAAATGCATATATAAACATCTAGATCATCATTTAAAACAGTTTGGCGTATAGCTTATTCATCGAATTATCTACATCTCACTTAAACTTAAGTACTCAAAGCCTATACGAATCTTTAGGATATAAGAAAGATGATGAATATTTTCAATATAATTTAACTATCTGAGGAGGATTTAATGGAGCTTTATCATTTCAGCAGCGAATCAAACATTGATCTATTCAAACCAAGGGTAAAACATAATCGAAGTGATATGCCGCCGGTTGTATGGGCGATTGATAAAGCACATGAATTCACCTTTTTCTTTCCTAGAGACTGCCCAAGAATTGTATATACAAGATCCCAGGGTATGGCAGAAGAGGATGAGCGAAGGTTTTTCGGAGGAAGCAACTCGAATATTATTATTACAGTTGAATCTCATTGGTTTAAGGCAATTAAAGAAGCAACCATTTATCGATATACGTTGCCAAGCAAAGAATTTGAATTATTCGATGAGACGGCGGGGTATTACATATCTGAACAAGCAGTCAAGCCTATAGAAATGCAGCCGATGCAAAATCTAATGGAAAGAATTCTGGATTTAAATATTGATCTCAGATTTACCCCCAACCTATACCCGCTTAGAGAGGCTATACTAAATTCAAGTATTACAGACTTTGGGATACATAGATTTGAGAATGTAAGGGCGACCTAGCCTAAGATAAACGGCATCTAGGGCTGGTTTGTTTCGTGATTAAGTGAATGCTGAATGAATTTGCGAAGAGTGTGCATGCTCCTAAAAAACTAATTCAAGGAGAAAAAATGAGTACTCCAAAACATATCGTTTCTGCAGCGGCGATTGTAATCAATGAAAAAAACGAATTGTTGCTTATTAAGGGGGCTAGAAGAGGCTGGAGATGCCTGGCGGGCAAGTTGAAATTGGGGAATCCCTCTCACAGGCCGCAATTAGGGAAACTAAAGAAGAGTATTTTTAGCAAAGCCAATCGTGTTAGTTTTATCACTTACACATCAGGAACATTTGTTCTATAATTGATCCAATTCTATCAAGTAAAGGAGAGTATTTGAATGATTACAAGAATTTCGACCCCTTATAGCTATTCTTCCGCGGTTGTTGCAGGGGACTATGTGTATCTTGGTTTGCATCGGGGATTTGGAGAGAACTTCACTGAACAAATACATAATACGCTCTTAAATCTCAAAAGAACTCTATCGGAGTGCGGCATGTCGTTAGAATCTCTAGTTAAGGTGAATGTGTACCTGAAAAATATAAAAGATTTACCGGAAATGGAGAAGGTATTTCTTGAGTATTTTGAAATGAATAAATTCCCTGCTCGAATGACATCTACTACTGAATTTTTTGATAATGATTGCCTCATGATGATTGATGGTGTTGCGTATAAAGCAACAGAATAAAGGGACTGAAACAACTAGAAGTGTATAAGGAGTAGAAAAGAATAATGTTTGAACCTACCCTATATAAGGTTAATTCGCTGTTTCAACATCATCAAATTAATGATGAAATTGTAAAGATAGAAAGGTTATCTGGCACGACAGCGGGCTTCGTTTTGAAACTGGAATCAAAACAAGATCATACCTATATTCTGAAATTTGATAACCCTAACGAAATTCATTTAGTTGAGCATTTACTTAATACATATGAGGATTCAGTATTATTACCCAAGGTCTTATTAACGGCCCAAGACAGATCCTATTTTGTGTATACCTTCATTGAGGGTACTACTCATTATAACCGTGGTTTAAAGAAAAATTGGCTCAAGATTCTAGTTAAAGATCTACTTAATAAATACGTGGAATATAAAGAAGAGAGTATTTGGGGTAGAATTGAATATCCAAGACAGACATGGAAGGAATTTAATGAAATAAGTATTGAAGAAGCCAGAATCAATTTAGGCAACATATTATCGATAGAGGATTATAATTACGTAAAATGGAAAGCTGCTCAATTGTTTAATAATGATGCAGAGCAAGGAAAGAGGTTCTTATTGCATGGCGATACTGGGGTTCATAACTTTGTTTATAATAATTCAACATTAATTGGAGTTATAGATCCATCTCCTATGGTGGGACCCATTATTTATGATTTTCTTTATGCGTTTTGCTCTTCGCCTGATGATATTACTGTTGAAACCTTGTTTACCGCATCTGATATTCTCGAACAAGTAAGAATAGAAAAATCGAGGCTGATTGAAGAAGTAATTGTTCAGCTCTATTGCCGAATTGGCCTTAGTGTAAAGCATCATCCAGGTGATTTGTCGGATTATATGAAGGCATGGGAATATTGGATACAATTGTGTAAGAATCTCGATGAGGGCATTGCTATCATTTAGCAGGTGTTTGCTCATCGGCCACAGCCATCCGGTCCCAGAAGAGCAGTCGAGGGAAGGCTTATAGAACATAATAGCATCGCTAACTGAATTGTTGCCAGGATAATTAATGGATAAAGCTGATGCATGCGTCAGAAAGAATTGCAAAAGAAAACAATGTCATTTTATAAAAGCTGACACAGACATACGCACTACTACTTGAAGAAAGACTTATAGACGCACCTGGATAGTAAATTGAAGAGTATTTTATTAAAGCTACTCCGGAGGGACAATGAAAAGAGTGTTAGTCATTGGTTGCCCAGGATCAGGTAAGTCGACTTTTTCTTCAAAATTTAGCAAAGAATCGAATATACCTGTAATTCATTTGGATTCATTTTACTGGAAACCAGGCTGGGTCAGTTGTACTGATCAGGAGTTTGATGAAATACTAAGAGACTTATTACTTCAAGAAACTTATATCATGGATGGAAATTATTCAAGAACATTAGAATTCAGAACATTTTTTGCGGATACGGTTTTCTTTTTTGATTATTCACGATATCTATGTCTTTACAGGGTAATAAAAAGGAGAATTTTGAATCATGGTAAAACCAGAGAGTACATGGGGAAGGACTGCGTGGAAACTATTGATTATAAATTTATTAAATCTGTATGGAATTTCAAGAAAAATCAACGAATGCAAATCATGAATGCATTAGATAAGTACAAGGAAAATAAGGATATTGTTATTTTCAGAAAGCAGAAGGAAGTAAATAACTTTTTAAAAAACTTTTCCAAGTAAAATACTGAGAGCTACTTGATGAGGAAATAAACGCCCTAGCCATGGAAAGGCTGGGGCGTTTCGCAAATTTACTTGTTACTTTTTTGTTGAGCCTTTCTAAAGACTTGAAGGCTCGCTTAGATAATTTAATTAAGTAATTGATCTAGAGCATCCTTGAACATTGAAATCTTTCCCCTGTTATTTAGCCTTCTACTCGTCTTTTTTAGTGATGGATTCTTTCTCATGGGCTTGTTGCAACTCCTGGCTGCCTCGGTCTTTGATATGCTGAAATGCCTTGTCGATGGTTTGTTTATTCTCAAGAATAGAGGTGGTCTCTTGGGACACAATTTCAGCAAAGGCGTCCTCGAAGCCAGGCGGCAAGTGTTCATAACGTTTGTTGAAATTTCGCGGTTTGGTCAATTCGTAAAATGCGGCAAGTGATCTGCCGTCCATCTCGCTTACGAACGAAGATCTGACGGAAAGCGAACCATCGGTTGTCCGTGACAACGTTTTGGCAACCTCAGGGCCATTGATGTATTTGATGAATTCCCATGCCAATTTTTTGTTTGGAGAATTGGCATTGATTCCGAATATTTCAGTAAGTCCCATGGCAATCGTAGCATCAGGTTCGGCAGGATCCACGGGAATCGTGGCAAGGTCCCAGTTCATCGTTGAACCGCTCTGATCTTTAGCCTGCGTGATCTGATTCAAGTAATAGGATCCCTCAAGGACCATTGCTGCTTGCCCCTTCAAAAACAAATCCTCTGAAAAAAAATCGTTCGACGGGTCAAAAATCGCATCTGACTTGTATGCATTAACAATGTTCTCGTAAATCGTACGCCATGCTTCCGAATCCATCGTGAGGCTTGTTCCGTCTGCACTAGCATAAAAAAGCCCTTGAGTACGGGCAACATTACTTAATAGATCAAATATGGCGTTGTTGGATGTTGTGCTGGAAGTTAGTCCATAGATTCGTTCCTCGCCAGCCCCATTCGTCGGAAATCGTTCAGCTAGTGCGAATAGCTCCTGCCAGGACATGCGATCTCTAGGCAATTCGATATTATACTTCTGAAATAAATCGATGTTGTAGTAGAGTGCACTTCCGGAGAAAGTAGGCGCCAAACCGTAGAGCACGCCAGCGCCTTGTTTCTTCAGCGATTCCGTAACGAAAGGAAGAATGCTATCGAGGTCGAATTGATCCTGTTGGATCACGGAATCCAAGGGAAACAGCATGCCGTTATCCACTGCATATGAAAAGTTACTCTCATTCAGAAGAATGACATCCGGTTGCCGTTCCTCCACGTATCGTTGCAATGCCTTATTGATATCTTCGCCGGCATAATTGAACATCCATTGCGAATTAACGACTTCAAGCTCTACGCCCGAGTATTTGGTGATAAACAAGTTTCCGTATTTTTGGAAAAAGAGACCGTCGTGAACATACATGACTTTCAGCGGACCTTCCAATTTTCCTTCCAATTTGCTGCCACCCGTATCGTTCGAACAAGCACTTGCAACAGTCAACAGTAGTGCTAAGCTGAGAAGCACACCTTTTAATCCTAAGCATTTTAACATACAGATTCTTCCTCCTCCTGTTCATTCACGTACCATTGTGCTTGTAGGTCAAACATGTTGGCATATTCGCCGTTTAAGGCGATGAGAGCCTCATGATTCCCTTGCTCGATTAATTCTCCATTTTTCAATACAAGAATATGGTCTGCGATCTTACAGGAGGCAAGCCGATGTGAGATCATGAGCGTGGTTTTTCCTTTAGCTAATTCGGCAAATCGCTCGTAAAAATAAGCCTCTGAGATCGGATCGACCGCAGCGGTCGGCTCGTCAAGCAGCATAATTGGCGAGTCCTTGAAAAAGGCTCTGGCGAGGGCTATTTTTTGCCACTGACCATAAGAGAGTTCTTGTCCGCCTTCAAAGATGGGACCTAGTTCGGTGTCCAAACCATCCATGAAGTTGTTGGCAATCCGCTCAATGTCAGCCTTATGAGCGGCCGAGTAAATGAGATGATCGCTGTCCATTTGTTCGTAATGGCTTATTCCAATGTTCTCGCGAATCGAAAATTGATATTGCACGAAGTCTTGAAAAATGGCTGAAATGTTGGCTTTCATAGAGACGTTATCGATGTTGGCGATTGGAATGCCATCGAATAACACGGATCCATCGCAAGGCTGATAAAGTCCGACCAGGCATTTGGCCAAGGTGCTCTTTCCGGCACCATTTTCACCGACGATGGCAATCGTTTGCCCCGCTTGAATTTTAAAGGAGATATTTCTTAATCGTTGCACTTCACTGCTCGGGTAGGAGAAGCAAAGGTCTCGGACCTCAATCTGATGATTCAACTTGAACGGAGCAAGGGACTGCTCCTGGTGAGGATGTTCTTCCGGGAAATCAAGAAATAAGAAAAGCTCTTTGAGAAATAAGGATTCCTCGTACATTAAAGATAAATTATAAGTAGCACTTTGGATGACGGCCTGGATTGTAATAAAGGCTTGAGATAGTGCAACATAATCCCCCAGGGAAAGATCCCCGTTACTGCACATCCATACGATATAAGCAACGCCTATCATGTTCGACAATATAATGATGAGCTGTGCCAAAAATCTGCTGGTTTCAGATTGCTTGGTTAGTGCAGCTTTCTCGTTAGCATTTTTCCAATAGAGATGCTTCCATTTTTGCAGCAGAAAGGGGGTGAGACGAAAGAGCTTCATTTCTTTGGCTGCCGAGCGGCCAGTCATTAATCCCATAACGTAATTGGATTTGCGCTCTGCAACGGTTTGATTCATCATCTGAGCATAACGCCGCTGTCCGATCTTCAAATTAACGATTAAGGAAGGAACGAACAAGAGGATCATGACGATCGCAAACCATACATCTATCCGCGCCAAGTAAATGATGAACCATATCAGGGTTAGTGCCTGCTGCAGCAATTGCATAAGCGTACTAATCACCGTCAGGCCCCGAAATGCCATGCCCTGCGATACACGTTGCAGTTGGTCATAATATTCAGGCTTATCGAAGAAAACCAGAGGCAGATGAGAAGCTTTGATCGCAATTTGCTCATCTATATAAAAGGCGGCTCGTTGCTTTAAATGGACAACCAAATATTCGTTAATACTCTGAATAGCATCCGATCCAATCATCAGTAGAAATTGCAGAAGTAAAAATAAAAGAGCCATTCGGAGCTCGTTATGGCCTTCTATGATTTTCGTTATCGTATTTACGGTTTCCTTGACGATCCAAATTTGAGCAAGCGGAATGAAAGCAAGGATAACATAACAAGTGCAGGACAAGGTTAATCTTCCCGGTGATGTTCTCCATAGTAATGGAATGATACGTATAAGGGTGTTGAGATTCTCGGCCATGCTCGTCTTCTTTGTGACGGTCATATGAGTCTGCTCCTTATGTAATATCAATAGGATAAAGGGAGGAGAAATCCTCCTCCCCGTCATGTATTAGGGCTTTCTAACATTCGCACTTGTAGTAGATGGTTCCTTCGCAGTAGTAATGACGGAGCTTTTTCGTTGTGGAGCCCGGACAGTAGGTTGTAGTACAGTAGCTGTATTGGCAGTTACCCATATTATCACCTCCTTTCAAAAGGTAGGTAGAGTGCTTGAACTATGCGGTTTGTCCAAGCTCGAAGAATTCATCGCTGTCCAGGAGCAACTGAAGATGCTCTTCCGTATTAATAGTTCCTTTGGCGATGACTTTGTGATTCGTCGATATAGCATAAGCAAAAGGAAAGATCGTTGTCTCCAAGCTTTCCATCATGGATTCAGTCAGCACGCCTACAGGAATGGACAGATCATATTTCGCAGCTAATTCAATCACCTCTCGGGGTTCGCCCATAACCATGAGCACGAAGTGAATATTTTGATTTCGTTCAGCTACGCGATTTAGACAAGGATATAGGGTTGAACAAGCTCCGCATCCGATGGCCGTCATAATAAATATCGTAGGCTGCGCTTGTTGAATAGCGATCTGGCGGTTGTTTTCTGAGAGAGCAGGGACACTTGCAATCGGAAAGGAGGCGCCTGCTTCTAGACCATGATGTCTCATGCCCAGCTTGATATCCAAATGCTTCTTGAATAAGGTAATGACACCGATCGAAAGCAAGAGAATAAGGATCCATTGGACGTAAAGGGTAGTTAATAGCATGGTATTGCTCATCAATATTTGTCCTCCTACATTTCAGATTTGCGCTTATAATACTCTAACTGGATACTGAATAGGCTTAAAACAAGCAGGAAACTTAGGGAGAGAAAAGCAGTCGCCGCAATTTCGTGAATGTTGTCAAAGGCTACGTAAGTAGTGATATCTGCGATGTTTGCCAAAAGAACTGAATTGAGCGTAATGAGCAATAGGATTCTTATGTATGAAATGAGGCCGAATCGTTCATTGCTCAAATTTCCGAAGCACTGACAGCGGACGCCTGTTTTTTGTCCAGTGTAAGTAGCCCATAAAAAACCTAGAGATAAGCAAATGAAAGCGATTACCGAACCAAGCAGAGTTGATTGGCTTAAATACCCGATGCCGATCAATAGCTCAAATAGCGGAATTAACCAGGCTCCCAAGCGTACAAGGGGATAAGGCAAGTTCAGACTCATTAAGGTTCTGTGGAAAGATTTCATGCTTGCCCACTTGAAGATGGCGGAGATCATTAGCAACGTAAACAGTACCATTCGGATTAAGTCCAGTATTTGCATTGAGCAACTATTCCCTCCCATACTTTGCGCAATCGTTTGCGCAAGTGGCATTAAAAATGAAGAGATACGATCGAACATACTCTTCTTTGTCCTGAATGCTAAATTAAACCATATTTGTTAACTTGGACCGAGTATAAAACGCATACAATATTTTGTCAACACCCTATTTTTTAACATCAGAGATTTGAGGATTCCAGGGTTAAAATGATTGAATTGGATAATATTGACTTGAGTTTGCGAAAAAGGTAACGTATAAATTGCTAGTTTGGAGGGAGGAATCGAATGTGAAAAATGTAGAAAATGGTCAAAAAATCGGAGAGTTAATCCCCGATAAATCCTACATAAACCAACATAATACGACATTGAATTTACGTGCTATCAGAAAAAGGAAGGTTCTTTTCTTTATTTCACTGCATTGTGTACGGTGCATCGATTTATTGCCTGAAATTAAGAAAGTACGGGAACCAAATACGGAGATTCTTTTATTTTCCTCAGCTGATCAGGAGGATTTGCAAGAGTTGGACCATTTTTTCCAACAGAAGATTTCAATTGTCTCTCTTAGCCACGAGCAAGCAAAGCTTGATTTTCAAGTCTATGATTATCCATTTTGTATTGTCGCGGATACCAGCCACTGTATATACAGCAAAGGAGCAGCTTATAACGCGGTGGATGTTATGGAGCTTATTCATCACCGTGGGGGAAGTAAGTTCTTGAAGATGTTTGGCAAAAGGATATGATCAATTACTTGGGAGGCCGATCCTATGGACAAGCTATATTTTGATTATTGCGCATCCGCACCGCTGCATCCTCAGGTCATTCACAAGCTCATAGACAGCTCCGTAAATTTGTATGCAAATGCATCCTCTACACATGAAATAGGATTTGAAGTAAATCGAATAATTGAAGCATCAAGAGAAAGGATAGCGAATGTACTCCACGTAAAACCATCCGAAGTTATTTTCACCTCGGGGGCAACCGAAAGTAATAATATGGCGATCTTAGGGGTTGTTCGGGCCTACATGAAGCGAACCAGTCAAATACCTCACCTGATTCTATCTGAAGTTGAGCATTCGTCGGTGTACAATTGCTGCAAGCAATTAAGGGATGAAGGAGTTGAAGTAACGTTCTTAGGCGTAGATAGGTCGGGAGTAGTCAATCCTTCTGCTTTAGAAAAAGCTATTCAAGATAATACAGTGCTCGTAAGTATTATGCACGTGAATAATGAGACGGGAACGATTCAGCCCGTTCATGAAATCGGAAAGCTGCTAAAAACTAAACCCGCCATTCAATTTCACGTGGATGGTGTGCAAGGCTTTGGCAAGGCAAACTTAGACCTTGAGGATATTGATTTGTATACATTATCTGGACATAAAATGGGGGGACCTAAAGGCATCGGAATCTTAATAGCAAAAGAGGGTGTAGAGCTGATGCCGCTTATGTACGGCGGAAATAATGAATTTGGGCACAGGCCTGGAACGACCAATGTCCCTGGAGTAGTATGTTTAACCGAAGCGGTTGAATTATCCATTGCGGAACAAGCTGAGACGACGACGTATCTGACTTCATTACATCATTTTATTTATTCGAAGCTACAATCAATTCCTGAGCTTATCATAAATACCCCTGAACCCCCTTTGTCAGCGCCGCATATCATAAACTTTTCTTACCATAACAAGGGAATTACCTCCGCGATCATGATCAGTATTCTTGCCAAGAAAAATATCGTCGTATCGTCGCAATCCGCATGTTCATCCAAGGCTAAAGAGAGCCGTGTTCTAATGGCAATGACCCATAATGAAGAGATCGCATCAAGCAGCATTAGGCTTAGCTTACATGAGTCTGTTAGCTTTGACGATGCAAAATATTTAGTAAATTCAATTACAGAAATGATTGATCAAATTAAATCGACTAATAAATTTCAATTGCTGCTCCATCAAAAATAAACTAAAATTAAAGTATCACTGGGAAGAAATTATAGGTGGTTTCAATTTTCGACAATTTCACTTCCTTTATGACATGGATATGTAACAGAATTAGGTTATCAGATGAATAATCATGGTAGAAGCCAAGACCCCAAACGACTCACCCAAAGATAAGAGCTATCTATGGGCTGGGTCGTTTCTTGGTAATTTGATGAAAACAGGGCTATATAAGTTGAACTATAAAACTACGTAGAAAGGGCATAAGTGTGAAGTGTGCTGAAGAAGCGTAAGCGTTCGCCTTTGTGAGTGGATTTCTACCTTATAATATTTTAGTTCAATTAGAGAAATCCGCGAACAACAGCGATCGTAAGCACACTTCACACGTTGCCTCCAGAACGTAAAATTCAGTAGTTCAACTTATATAGCAAAAAAATAATGTTAGGAGGCTTTATCAATGGAACTTAAAGAAATCAATCAAAAATTAGAAGAAACCAGAGGCAAATTACTTGGAATTCTTGACGGGTTGAGCGGAGATCAAATAAACAAACGGAAAGATGCTGAAAGCTGGAGTATTAGCCAGGTTTGTCAGCACCTCTTTAAAACAGAAGAGTTATATATCGTAGCCATCAGGAGGGGGTTAAAGAGCAAGGAAGATTCAGTTATAGAAAACAAGCCGGTTGAATCTCTACTTGATCGAAGAAATAAATTAGAAGCACCTGAAATTGCAAGACCAACCAATGAATCATTAGAGTATCAGGTGATCATTGAAAGTTTAAACAACACAAGACAAAAGCTGCATGAACTTTTAAATGCGGTAGAAGATCCATCGGTGCTGAGCAGAAGGCATTATTCACACCCGGTGTTTAAAGAAATGTTATTAATTGATTGGCTGAAATCCCTGTATGTGCATGAACAAAGGCATATTAAACAAATTAAAGAAATTATAGATGGACATAACATATACAATCAATCTATGTGAAGAACGGCTTTTCCAGAGAATTTCCGTTCCTTGAGATCACGAGCAACGATGGCAATGTCGTTCCAGTTAGCCTCCACTTCGATCCGGGGAATCAATCGTTTTTCTATGATGAGCTGGGCCAGCAAACTCAGATCGTCTGCGACTGCTTGACGAGTGGCCTCCTCACCTAGAAAAAAGCTGTACAAGGTTTTTCCGCCGCTGGTCACCAGATTCATCATATCGATGGTCGCGGTATTCGAAGAAGAGAATCCTAGCGCAACGCAAACTCCTTGAGGCGCTAGCTGCGGCAGCAACGCCGCTAGTGTATTGCCGCCTACGGAGTCGATGACAAGATCATACGGTCCAAACTGGCGGGCAGATAAAATTGCGGAATATCCAATAATCACTTCGTCGGAACCGGCCTCACGAACAAGCTCGGCCTTCTCTTCCGTGCTTGCCGTACCTGCAACGAATGCACCGGATTGGGCTGCAAGCTGATGGGCAAATAGCCCGACCCCGCCGGTAGAGCCAGTAATGAAAATGCGCTTACCAAGCAGCATTCCGCCTTTTCGGAGTGCATAAAGAGCCGTGAGCCCTGCCACGGGGAGGGTTGCTGCCTCCGTAAAAGAGAGCTTTTCCGGGATTTCTGCAAGCATCGATACAGGGGCGGCGACTTGCTCGCTCCAGGCTCCCATCGGGAGCAAACCAACAACCCGGGCCCCTTTTTGCGGACCTGTGCCACTCTTGGCCGGCTCGATGACAATTCCGGCGAAGTCCCAGCCGGGGCGGCTGGAAACTTTCGAATCGTTAGCGTCTTTGATTTCACCGCGATTGAGAGAGAAGGCTTTCACTTGCACGAGTGCTTCCCAAGGCATGGCTTGTGGGGGGGCAACTTTTTTGAATGCCAAATTTGACGAGGCTAGCGGATCAGTTACAATGGTACGAATCATAGGGTTTCTCCTCCATGTATGGTGGTGTGCCATTAGATATTTTTCATTTTCAATGAGGAGTATACTTTAAATACATGTTAGACCCAAGTGCAGAACTACACTTCATAAGAGGGGGAGAGAAGATGGATCTAGTTGCGGAGAATTCAAGACATAAAATTGTCGTGGGTGAAATTGAAGCGCTACGGATAAAACGGCAGCAATCGCTTGCCTATCAACCCAACCCGTATTTGAAACGATTTACTCAACAAGAGCTTAATGACGAGGCCTTTCCTTCGTATAAAAACTTGCTGGTTGGTCGTACCCGCCGTATACCGGCTCGTCAGACGATGATAACTATTGCAGAATATTTGGAGTGTACATCCGATGAGCGCAATGATTTGCTGTTGGCAGCCGGTTACCTCCCGATTCAGACCGAATTGGAGGGACGGTCGTTGGAGCTTGCATTGGAGCGGGCCCGGCAAACCATGAAAGACATTCCTTTTCCTGCGATGATTGTAACCCACACCCAGGACATCAAGGGGTTTAATGAGTCGTTTAGCCAATTGTTTGATATCCCTTTCGACCGTTCATATGACGGATTAATGAATAGGATCGATTTACATTTTAATTCGGACTTACCTATACGGCCTCGCTCCACTTTCGACAAAGCGTCATTCGAGAAGTGGGAAGAGCATGCCATAAACGGGATACGTGCCTTCAAGAGGGAGCACATGCTCTCGCGTTATGATAACTGGTATCAAAAATTGTTTGATCGAGTTCAAAAATATAATGTGAATGACTATCTGGATGTGCCGGATACAGAGGCAGGGGCTGACCATACTCAAATTATATTAGCCGAAAGGAAAAGCTCCGGTGAGCTTGTTCCGATTCGCTACAGACAGATTTCAGTTTCTGAAGGCAACTGCTTGTATCCGCAAATTGAGGTTTTCCTGCCGGTAGATACTGCGGCCCGTGCAGTATTCGAGAACCTGGGATGTCCCGTTGACTGTACACCTTTTGGGGCGGAGAAAGAAGGGAGTTAACATGGACACAATAGGGAGATTGTACGGTAGAATCACGGATTTCGATGGTGAGCCTCTTCAAGGAGCCGTGGTCAGATTAATAAACGATCAGTTTGAAGATATCTATCATACATTCACAGATAAAGCGGGATGTTATGAACTGCTTGTCCGTAAGGGAGTATATTACACCTTTTATGCATGTAGGGATTACAATGTTCGCTTCCTGGAGTATTGGGCATGGAATGTACCCTTGTTCGACGACTTTGAATTAAATGCAAGAATTGATGGCTTAGAGATTTATTCACTGACCGCTTTCCGCGTAAAAAGAGGCTTCCCTCAGTTAATGTTATATTTTAGGCCAATGAGTCTAAAAAGAAGTAAAGCAATAGATCAGTCCCTTGGTATGCAGGAGGGTTACAGTATAATTGATATCAGCCCTGATCTTTCAAAGGAAGACATTAAAGTGACTATAAATAATGAAGCATCAGAAATATATGAAGTGAATAAAGTGGTAGAATATGCCGGTGAAAATCAAGGAATCTATGCTTATTTAGTCCATGTCAGCACGAACAAGGCATTAAATATTTATGAATACAATCAAATTAATATCAAGTTGTTCGATAAGGAGACAAAAGAAAAGGGAGAAGGAGTTCTTTTTTGGAAAGAGGAGAGGACTTTATAGCATCATTATAAAAATACAATAAATGTGGGTGATTCGCAGATGTTTTATGTAAACGCAAGAGCATTTGTAGAACGTCAAATGAACAATACCACTGAAATTATTATGCAAACTCGGAATAAAAGAAATGAGCAAGCACTGGAATTGCCCGGAGGCAGATTAGAATTATATGAACCGATCCTGGAAGGTCTGAGACGAGAGGTATACGAGGAGACCGGGTTAACAGTTATAGAAGTAGAAGGTAGCCAAAAATATGTAGATACACGCGGCATCAATCCGGATTTCGAGGTAGAATGCCTGGAACCATTCTGTGTATATCAAACCATAAAAGGACCCGTGGACTCTGTAGGAATGTATTTTATTTGTAAGGCGGAAGGCAATCTGCTAGTAGTTGGGGATGAAACTAAGGATATAAGATGGGTAACCATTGACGAAGTCAGCAGATTGATGCTTGAGGATCCTAGACAATTTTCAGACGTTGACCGGGCTGGAATTAAGTATTATTTAAAGCATAGATTTGAGGAATAGTTCAGATATCAAAATCAATAAATAATATACATAATTTCAGGAGCGGATTTTTTGAAGAAGTATATTGAGATAGGGATCGGTAACACGTGGATGGTCAGAACAGAAATCGAGCATGAAGACGGAACAGAGACCGAAATAAAGGGTATAGTTAGACCTTTTAAATTAAGATCAGTGTATTTGAGACTTTGGATAAGAAAGAAGGTTTTCATTTTTGATCTTAAAGAAGGAATCAAGATTCAGACCAAGAGTAAAAAGAAGTTCAAAATAATATTTGGATTTTACGGAGTCTGATTTAACGCAAATAAAGCATATATAAAATGAAGGGGATTCTTCTCGAATCGTTTTATAAAAAGGCTGAATTGCGGGGTGGATTATGATTTATTCGGTGATGCAATTGATGGGTGGAATTATACTCTCTGTAGGTTTTATACCGCAGATTGTCCAAATCTTTAAGACCAGGTCAGTAAAAGACTTAAGCCTGAAGTCGTATTTGTTAATGTTATTTGGAATTAGTCTTATGGAAGTTTATGCGGTCAGTTTAGTGGTTGAAGGAGCAGGTTTGGCCTTTTTAATGACGAATACCCTTTCATTTATGATGGTTTCAATGGTTATCTTGCTAATATTACGATTTCGTTCACGCTAAGGGAGTCGAAAATGAAGAAAATAGTCGTTCTGCTATCGAGTATAATAATTATTTCGAATGCCGTATAAAATAGTGGAAATTATGAGACGGTATACACGAATGTAGCTAGCTCCCAAGGCGGCCCAATATCGATTCTGATGAATCTTAATATCGGTTCTATTACAGGAGAATATGCCTTTGAAGAGCTGAAAAAGGACAAACAAAATTATGAGAATACTACGATATTGTTGAATCAGTCGTGTGCGCAATTCTTGCACCCCTCCTTCGAATGGGGAATAATAGAGAGAAGGTTTGAGAAATCGATAGAGAGGGGTCCTTATGGTGTATACACAGCAAGAAATCGAATTCATCAGGCAGCATTCTCTTGACATGGACAAGAATCGGAGGTTTCCGAAGGCCGTCCTTGATTTTATTTACGACCGGCGTTTGTTTCATCTGTTCGTTCCGGATCAGCTGGATGGAAGAATGACGGAGCTGCCGGAGGCTGCTCGTCAATTTCAAGCATGCTCCAGGATCGACGGCAATTTGGGCTGGACGGTGACCATTGGAGCGGGCGGCGGATTTTTCGCGGCGTTGCTGGAGCACGACGTCAGCCGGCAAATATTCGCCCGGCGCGAGGCGGTTATTGCAGGGAGCGGGATGCCGACGGGGACGGCCAAGCGGGTTGAAGGAGGCTACATCGTCAGCGGGACCTGGAAATATTGCAGCGGCTCGACCTATGCAACAACCTTTACGGCCAATGCGGTAATCGAGGCTGCGGAGACGTCGGCTGAATCGGATCGCACAGTATCTGTACCTGTAGCGAAGGAAATTCGTGCTTTTGCTTTTCATCCGGAGCAGATCCGTATTCATCCGGATTGGAACGCTTTCGGCCTTCGGGCGACGGCCAGCCACACCATTGCCGCTGATGAAGTTTTCGTTCCGGAACATCGGACGTTTATGCTTGACAAGATGATGGGCTTTACGGACGAACCCATCTATCGTTATCCATTCCTGCCGTTCGCACAGGTATCCTTTGCGGCGGTGGCTATCGGCATTGCCGAGCATTTCCTCGAAGCAGCTGAAGCCTTGGCTGGAGAGAGAGGCGGCGAAACATACGTTATGGACCAACTCAAAAAGCACTCCGATGTCCTCCAGGATTCCATGATAACCTTTTACAAGAGCGTTGAGAACTCCTGGCAAGAACTGCTTCTTCAAGAAAGAATATCGGCTTCCACTGAAGGGGAAGTAACCGCTGCGAGCATCGAGGCGGCCAAAACAGCATTAACCTGCGGTCAAGCCTTGTTTCCGCTGTTAGGACTGGCAGCGGCTATGGAAGACAGCGAGATTAACCGGTGCTGGCGAGATCTTCAGACGGCATGCTCCCATTCGCTGCTGCGGAGCTATTCTTAAGGTGGCTTCCTGGGTTTTGTTTTATAATATGTCGGGTAATTGCAAACATAGAAAAGGAGCCGCGTCAGATGTCGATGCGGCTTTTTTGCTATGTTTCGACGAATAGGAGCAGTATCATCTGACCTGGATGAATATAAAACGAGTAGAGTAGATCCCCCCCCAGTAATAGCCCACCCGAACAAACTATAGTCAAGGCGCTAAATATAATAAAAGAGTTGCATTATTTTCCAAAATTCATTAATCTATGTCATGTAATGTAATAATATTACAAAATATTAAAATTCAAGGAAAACGAACAGATGAGGAGGAATGTATTGTGAAGAAATCATTGGTTTTCTTTATGGTGTTGGTCGTCGTTTTATGTTCCCTTCCACAAGCTCCGGCAAGGGCCGCGAGCGCTCCGCCCCCAACCTGGCAAGAGCACTGGTTCGAGCACAGGGAGCTGCTCAAGCTGGTGCACTATAATGATGAGGTGGCGGTTTATGTAGATGATGATATCGACCCGAATCAAATTGGCTGGATCTATTCGACGGCTGCCGATGTATGGAGATACACCAAGCAAACCTATGGCTCCATGGGCGGGGATGGCCGACTTTACGTCATTGTCCATAATAAAAAGTATAGCGGCGGCCATCCAGGCTACGCTTATAACGCCGACCACGATTACCGCAATGTCATCGATATCGGGGGCTCCGATTTCAAAAGTTCAACCGGCTGGAATCTGGATATCCTGGTTCATGAAGTGGCTCATATCGTAGAGTCTGCAACAAATGATACAAAGGGTTCCCCCGCATTTGGATTGTGGGGAGACAGCAAGTGGGCTGAAATCTATCAATATGATGTTTATAAAGCCTTAGGTTTAAACAGTGAAGCCCAGCGAATTTACAACAGCTTCACCAGTAAAGCGGAAAATTTCCCGCAAGCAGGAACCTACTGGTTTAAAAACTGGTATTATCCGATTTATAGCAACTATGGGGAAAAGCAAGTGCTGAATAGATATTTTCAATTGCTGGCTCAACACTATCCAAAGAATTCATCCGGTCATTATACGAGAAATATGAACATGGGTGAGTATGTGCACTTTATGAGCGGGGCGGCCAAGGCTGATTTGAAATCGCTTGCTATTACTGCTTTTGGCTGGCCTAGTCAATTCGAAAGTCAATATCAGGCGGCACGCCAGGAATTCCCTCAAGTCACCTATGGGGGGACGATTTCGGAGGGGGCTATCTTCTACGGGAACGCCAATTATGGAGGTTATGCCATAGCGCTTGGGGCAGGCTCCTACAACTACAATGAAATGGTAGCAGCCGGTATTGCAAACGATACACTCTCTTCGTTGAAGGTGACTCCTGGCATTAAGGTCACCCTCTATGAACATTTGAATTTTGGTGGCGCGCAAAGGGTTATTACAGCGGATACTGCATCTCTCGGCGACTTTAATGATAAGACGTCCTCCCTCAAAATCGAAAGAATACCTGTCGTTTATAACGATGCCAATTACAAGGGAGCCGCAGTCAGCCTGGATGTCGGCAGTTATAACGTAAGCGATCTAGTCGCCAAGGGAATTCCCAACGACTCGATTTCCTCACTGAAAGTGCCAAGCGGCTACAAGGTCACCCTTTATGAGCATGGCGATTTTCAGGGAGCAACCAAAGTGTTGCTGGGTGATACTTCCTACCTCGGTAATGACTTCAATGACAAGACTTCTTCTATCAAAGTAGAGCGGTCCTCTTAATTTCATATCATTGATTACGGGAAACTATGAATCTTTCATGGTTTCCCTTTTTATTTTCTATTTAAGAAAAGTAACTTATTGTTTAAAAAAACGGGGTAAGCTTTGTGTGCGGAAACCTATGCGGAAACCTATTGACGTTATCTAGATGACATGGTAATATTTGACCGAATAACTAACATGTCAGTAAACAAAATAGCATGTTAGTATGTTAGTGATTGCTTTTATATTCCTAATTTAAGGAGGGCATTTTGTGGATGTAACGAATTATGTAATCGGTCTCTTGATGGTGCTATCATTTTTTGGGCTCGTATGGTATTGCGTGAAGGGGTATAACCTGATGGTTGGTTTTTTCATCATGTCGGTGCTGTGGACGGCTATCGCTTTGATTGGCAATGCGATTGCGCCCAATTCCATGATGGAGGGGCAGAACTTCGTCTCCGTGCTGACTAATGTGTTCCAGACAGGGCCGGAAAACTATGGCAAGGCTATTCTTGTAAACGTTTTCTTCGGGGCGTTTTTTGGCCGAATCCTGATGGATACCGGCATTGCTGCCACACTGATTCGTAAAGTAGTAGAGCTGGGCGGAGACAAACCGCGTGTGACGATGTCCTTGCTCTGTATTGTGACAGCCGTTATTTTCACTTCCATGACCGGGATTGGTCCTGTCATTTCAATTGCTGTTATCGTGCTGCCTATCATGTTGTCCTTGGGTATTCCTTCCTCAGTGGCTTTATTCTCCTTCATGGGCTCCATTATGGCCGGGATCTTCGGAAATATCGTGAACTTCAAACAGTATCAAGCCATCTTTGCTACGGCTAATGAAAGCTATGCCAGCTATGATTATAATGCTTACTTTGGCTTTGGAATGATTGCCATGGCCGTCTCACTGGTCATCGTGCTTATTGTCGCTAACCTGGCTATGAACAATAAAAAAATCTCCCGTGCCTGGGCAGCCACTACACCTGAAGAACAGAACTCTAAGAATGCGCCTGCAATTTCCTGGATCTCCATTATTCTGCCGGTCATCGGTGTAGTAGTGTTCAAAATTCCGATTATTTTCGGATTTATCTTTGCGGGCCTGTTCGCCTTGTTGACCTGCGGCAAGCTCAAAGGCGGATTTGCCGGTGTATGCCGGATGTTATCCAAGCAATTCGCAGATGGTGCCATTGATGTAGCGCCGATGATCGGATTCTTGCTGAGCCTGGCGATGTTCAACAATGCTGCTACATATGCCTCACCTTATTTTAAAATTCTATTCGGTGGAGTGATGCCGCAGACAGCCTTGCTATTATGTATTGTGTTTGCCATCCTTACACCGCTTGGCTTCTTCCGTGGCCCGATGAACCTGGTTGGATCGGGGGCTGCTATTCTGGCTGTAGTCGTCTCGACGGCGGCATGGCCCGTGCAATTTTTGTATCCGTTGTTCGCTGTTACGACGGTTGCGCCACAGCATTTGGACGTTACCCAATCCTGGGTTGCCTGGGGGTTTGGTTATACCAAGGTTCCGGCTAGAGACTTCATGAAGATGTCTATTCCTTCCGGCTGGATGATCGGGATTATTCTCTGTGCCGTCGTGTTCGTAATGTACGGTAGTTTGGTTTAGTAGAGCAAGCCGGTTGCCGCACGAAGGATGGCAGCCGGCTATATAAGGATTGGAGGACAAACATGAGTAGAATTATTCGCATGGGAATTGACGTAGGGGGAACCCATACCAAAGCGGTAGCCATCGACAATGAAACCCATGATATTATCGGGAAATCCTCGGTCAAAACGACGCATGATGACCCGCGAGGCGTGGCTGCGGGAGTCGTGAGGTGCTTCCAGAATTGCCTGACGGAGAATCAGATTCAGCCAGAGGACGTTGTGTTTGTGGCGCATAGTACGACGCAGGCAACCAACGCGCTGATTGAAGGGGATATCGCCCAGGTCGGCATTATCGGTATGGGCAAGGGCGGATTTGAAGGTTTTCTGGCTAAGAGGCAAACGAAGCTGTCAGACATTGACTTGGGGAACAGCAAGGCTATTAAAATATACAATCATTTTGTCAATGTCAAAAAAATGACGGAAGAGACCGTGGTGCAAGTGATCGAGGATCTGGAGGGGCTGGGTGCGCAGGTAATAGTTCCGTCTATGGCCTTCGGCGTTGACAATGGCAGACCGGAGCAGCTCGTCTATGAGAAAGCAGAGAACAAGGGGCTTCCCACCACCATGGCATCCGATATTACGAAGCTATATGGATTGACCCGTCGTACAAGAACGGCGGCGATTAACGCCAGCATTCTTCCTAAAATGCTGGATACGGCCAATTCCACGGAGCAATCGGTTAATGAGGCCGGCGTGCATGTCCCGCTCATGATTATGCGTGGCGATGGGGGAGTCATGGAGATTAGCGAGATGAAGAAGCGCCCCATTCTCACGATGCTGTCCGGTCCAGCCGCTTCGGTGATGGGCTCTTTGATGTATTTAAGGGCTTCCAACGGCGTGTATTTTGAGGTCGGTGGAACTACAACGAATATCGGCGTAATTAAGAATGGCCGCCCTGCCATTGACTATTCTATCGTTGGCGGTCATCCCACCTATGTCAATTCGTTGGACGTCCGGGTGCTTGGGGTAGCCGGTGGTTCCATCGTGCGGGCTGACAAAAACGGGGTCATCGATGTGGGGCCGAGGTCTGCGCATATTGCCGGGCTTGACTATGCTGTATTTACCGACCCGGCCAACATCAGAGGGCCTAAGGTTGAGTTCTTCTCGCCCAAGCCTGGTGACCCGGCAGATTATGTAGCGATTCGGCTGGAGAGCGGGGAGAGGGTGACCATTACCAATTCCTGTGCAGCCAACGTGCTTGGCTTGGTCAAGGAAGATCACTTCTCCCATGGCAATGTGGAAGCAGCCAGAAAGGCGATGCAGGCGTTAGCTGATTACTGCGGTTCGACAGTCGAGGATATTGCTCGGCAAATCATGGAGAAGGCGTACGCCAAGATTGAACCCGTCATTTTGGCACTGGCGGACAAATACAAGCTGGAGAAAGATCAGATTTCTCTCGTTGGTGTAGGCGGCGGCGCAGCCTCGCTGATTGTTTATTTTGCCGAGAAAATGGGGTTGAAATACAGTATTCCTGAAAATGCGGAGGTCATCTCCTCGATTGGTGTTGCCCTGGCCATGGTTCGGGACGTGGTGGAACGGATCATCCCATCGCCTTCCAAAGAGCAAATCAGTGCCATCAAGATGGAAGCGATGAATAAGGCCATCCAAAGCGGGGCCACACCGGAAAGCGTAGAAATTCATATCGATATCGATCCGCAAACATCGAAGGTCACGGCCATTGCTACCGGTTCTACAGAAGTGAAAACCAATGAGTTATTGAAGGAATGCAGTGAAGAGGAGCTACAGGAAATTTCCGCAAGCGATATGCGAATTCCGGTGGAACGGACGCATCTCTTGCAAAAGACGGGATACTTTCATATCTTTGGCGAAAAGACCGACAAGCCAGGAGACACTGGAGCTATTCGCATTGTGGACAATAAAGGGTTTATTAAAATTCAGCGCGGTCGTGCGCTGGCGATCAAGACGACAGCCGGGAACTATTTGCAAGCGGTGAAGAAGCTTTGGGAGGATATGGCCGTATATAAAACAGAGCTTATTGCCCGGCCTGACTATTATTTGTGTATCGGGGCGAGAGTCATGGACTTCACGGCATCCGAATTCGAGCAGCTAGAACTGCTGATGGATATCGAGGTGTCCACCTTCGAGCCAGATACGGAAATTATCGTGGTAGCCGCCAATATGAAGCAAAGCTAAGATCATCCGAGAAAGGGAGGGGCTATGAGGATGCACGTTTGCTTGCCGAGAAGATGAAGATCAAGGTCCGATTTGAGCCATCTTCTATAACAGGACACCGGATTTGTTCGCCTGTTATACGCCGCCGGATCACATCGTCATTATGAATGAACCCATACGCAAGGCGGCGTTATCGGTATCACAAGTGGCCCCGGGTTTGGTTGAACTATTCCGGCAAGATGATATAATGAATACTATCTTGGGGCATGAAATTTTTCATACTGTAGAAGAACGGTTTGAATCGGAAATCTCCGGGGCGGAGAGCATATATCGTGACGTTCTAGGAGTAGGTTCAGGAAGGTGTAGGGAAGCCGTTGAAGATCATGAATAACAGCAGCTCATTAAACGATGTAACTTACAATAAAATCAAAGAAGACATTATGAATATGGCGCTCGAGCCAGGGATGGACGTCAGTGTGCAGAAGCTGTCCGAACGTTATGGCGTCAGCCGGACGCCCGTCCGGGAGGCGGTTGTACGCTTGCAGCAGTCCGGGTTGGTGGAGATTTATCCGCAACGCAAAACGGTGGTGTCCAGGATTGATCTGCAGCGAGTTCGTGAGGAATGGTTCATCCGCACTTCGCTGGAAGCCGCGGTGGTGGATGATTTTATTCGCAAATGCAGTGAACTGGTTGCGGATACGATGCAGGAACTAATTAACAAGCAGAAGAAGTATACGGACAAAAAGCATTTTATCGAGTTTTATCATAAGGACAATCGCTTCCACCAGTTGATCTTCGAGACAGCAGGAGTATCGCTTGCCTGGTATACCATCGAAGAGGTGGCATCCCACTATAACCGGATTTGTCTGCTGTATGGCAAAATGGAGGGGGCGCGGCAATCCCATATTTCTCAGCATGAGGACATGGTGGCCGCCATTCGCCGTCGCGATGCCGAGGCCCTGCGCCAAGCTGTGAAGGAGCACTCGGGCAGTCTGCTGGAGCAAGTGAATAGTATGTCCAAGCAGTACCCTCAATTCTTTTAATAAAACAAACAAGGTCCAGCCAAGGGAAATCCCAGGCTGGACCTTGTTGCTTTTAGGCTTGAATATTATTGCTGCCAGTCGACCGTAATGGTACCAACTCCGCTTGCTGGGGCGGTGTAGGTATGATTAGACCCGCCTTCCCAAGTGACGACGGTGCCATTTTTCTTGATAAATTTGAATTGCAGGTTTGTTCCGGCAGGCACGCTTACATCATAGTACCAGGACGGATAGGTGGTAATGATCTGATTGAAGAACGGACCAATTGCTTTGTCCGGGTCCCAGTTGCCTAGCTCGGCAGTATTACCTGTCAAGTAAACATTTTCACCGAAAGCGGTGGTAGCGTTATTTACGACGAAGCGGACCGATACCTGATCTCCGGTCAGCAGGTTGAAGCTATTGTAGCTATTGCTGTCCACGGAGCTTGCAGTGCGAACCTTGATGCTCTGCTCGCCAGCAGTAGCTGCAGGAACAATCACTTGAATCTGGGTATCCTCCCATCCTGTGATCTGGCTGCCGATGACCGCTGTTGTGCCAAAGTAGACCGTACCTTTGGTATTCCCGAAACCGCGTCCGTCAATTGTCAGTGTTGTGCCGGCTTTGCCCAAATCCGGTCCGATATTGCCGATGATAGGAGCCGTCTCGTTAGCCGCAAATTGCCATACGGCGGCAGCTCCCGCAGGCAAGGTAAATGCAGTAACGGCACCTGCAGAATTAACGGTGATGCTATTACCATTTAACAATCCCCCCAGTTCATCTGCATAGGTGCCAGCGGGAAGCGAGGTTTGCAGACCGGTAATGGATGCCGATGCCGTTTCACTGCGGTTAATGGCAATCAGGGCCGTGCTGCTGCCGAAGTTACGCTCATAAATATAGACGTCGTTATTGATCCAGCGCTCTTGCGTGCTGCCATAGGCGATGGCCGGATTGGACTTGCGAAGCGGGGCCAGCTTGCCGATAACTTGGTAAGCGGTGGTATCTGTCGAGTAGCCGGTCATGAAGGAGCGGTTCGCCGGATCCCCATTGCCGGACATGTATTGTTCTGTACCGTAATAGATAGCCGGTACGCCACGTGAGGTAAGCGTGAAGGCCAGTGCTTGCTCTAAGCGGCGATTGTTATTTCCAAGCTTAAATCGATCCATGTCATGGTTGTCAATGAAAGTAACCTGATCCTGGATATGCGTGTAATCGCCTTCGGTTTCGACCAGCATGTTGTTCAGTCCGTACATATTATCGCTATTATCGCGGAACACCTGGCGTACCTTTTGTCCAAAACGAAAATCGAGCAGACTCATACCGGATTCATTAGCAAAGTCAATATTGTTGGGATCATATTCGCCTACGCCAAGGAACCATTCGCCGAAGGTAAATACGGGTTCATAGTTGGAGATATATGACATCCAGTTCTTCTGCCAGCCTGGAGGCATATGCTTGACCGCATCTACCCGGATACCGTCTATGCCCATATCGAGCCAGAGCTTGATGGCCTCTTTGAAGTAGGTATCTGTTGTGTTATTGTGGTGGTTGATGTCAGCCAAATCATATAGATTCCGATAGATGCCGTCCTCCAGGGAGGAGAAATCGGTTCCCATATTATGATGGAAGATACCGTTTGTATCTGCGGTATAACCGGCAACCAGATTGCCATTATCGTAAAGCTTGCCATTTTCTGCGAAGGATGGCTGTGTCTCGGATGCAGGTGAGGTGTGATTCGGAGCAAAATCGATGATAACTTTGATGTTATTGGCGTGAGCCGTATTAATCAGATTCTGGAAGTCGCTCATGCTGCCGAACGCCGGATTGGTCCGCTTGAAATCCCGTGCCCAATAACCATGATAGGCGGTACTGTTTTCGCCCGAGTAGTTGATAATGCTGTAGATGTTCTCTACAGGCTGGGAAATCCACAGTGCGCTGACGCCCATTCCTGCAAAGTAGCCATCGTTGATTTTATCAATAATTCCTTGCCAGTCTCCGCCACAGTATAGCTTGAGGCTTGTACACCCTGGGGAGTAAGCTCCCCCGGTTGGGTTGTTGGAAGTATCCCCGTCGGCAAAACGGTCAGTTACAATCTGATAGATAACATCAGTGGAGAAGCCCTGCTTGTTAAGAACCGAGGTGTCAGGTGCTGCACTTGCTGAAGGAATGGCCATGAACGGATTAAGCCATGCGGTGAGAAGAAAGGTGGAAGCAATCACTGCAATCATTGATTTTCTAATCATCCATTTCATTGATCAAGCCGCCTTTCAATTTTATTGTATTATCGTGCAGGTGAACCCTTCCTTTGCTGCCAAGCCAAAAGATAATTGAAGTCAGACAACCTCCTTTCCTGCTGCCCATACAAATAACCCCGCAATCTTCGGGTGGAAGATTACGGGGTTGTTCCTGAATCAGATTCTGATCAGGGAAGCAGTGCCCTCAAATTATAAATAGATATCCTCGGCATTTAATTACAGGCTGCACGTTAAGGATACGCTTTCATTTTAATTTACAATCCCATATCTGTCAAATGATAACATATTTTAATAGAATAGATGTTTATTAGAGGCTTATTGGCAGCACGGAGCTTTCAAACATGGCGCTTTGAAGGAGCTGGTTAATCTATCGTCTAGCGCTTTAGTCGGATACATGAATAAAGAAGAACTGCTATAATTTCCTGTGTGGTAACAACTTTTGATGCTGCCTCTAAATGTGCGGACCATGATAAGCATACTATTTAAAAAGGAGGATCCAACCATGATTAGTGATTCAGATTTGAAGCACCTGCAGCGTTGTATTGAATTAGCGGAGATTTCACTGGAGAAGGGTGACGAACCATTTGGTTCAGTGCTTGTCTCAGCGAATGGAGAGATGCTTGCAGAGGACCACAATCACGTTGCAGGCGGTGATCATACTCAGCACCCGGAATTTGCTTTGGCGCGATGGGCAGCCAATAATATGACACCTGAAGAGAGAAGCCAAGCGACAGTATATACTTCTGGCGAACACTGCCCTATGTGCGCTGCGGCCCACGGATGGGTTGGTCTGGGACGGATCGTGTATGCAAGTTCGTCGGAACAGTTGGCACAATGGTTGAATGAAATGGAAATCGCCCCATCGCGTGTTCGAAATCTCCCGATTTCTGATGTCATTCGCGATACTATCACAGAGGGCCCCGTTCCTGAGCTAGCCGAGCGAGTTCATCAATTGCATCGTCAGTTTTACGCTAGGAAACGTTGAACCCGTCACTAAAGTTCTCTTGAATATTAAAGAAGAATAGGAGACAACAATGTCTTGGAATCGAGCCCTTAAAGCATGTTGTGATCTCTATGCAGAATCAAAATTAGCAACCAAGTGGATTGTTGTCGGATCCGTTGGCTCGGTATTACAACATGCTAGCATGAGCCCAAATGACTTAGATATATATGTTAGAGACATTGAAGATGTGGAGCAAATAACAGGCCTGCTGGATCGATACAATTTAAAGGAAAAGTCGGAACGATCCTATTTTGATTCGGATTGGCACTCTTCTGATGAAGAACCCTACTTTACTCAATCATTTTCTTCAGGTTTTACATGGACTAAAGCAAAGTGGAAGATTCAAGATTTCGATGTGGAAGTCGTGCAAATCTCCAACTCTGCGGGAATACCTGATTCAGATGAAGGTGAAGGAATTTGGGAGGGCGGCAGATATATTTGGGACCTAATAAAGCATGTTGAATTTGAGAACCATCTAGTTCCGGTCGTGCCATTGGAGATTCAATTGGAATCTAATATCAGAAGAAAGAGACAGGATCGAGTGGATGCTATTTTGAATGCACTAGTGCTTTATGGTTATAACAAGGAATTATTAGCAAAAGCATTATCGGGTCCTAGTAAAGTATCATCCGAAGCCGTTGCCGCGTTATTGGATGAAAATAAGTAACATACAAAGTATGGAAGAATATAACTTGATCATTTTTCGTTATTTTTAGAGAAGAGGAGATGGTCTATTGCAGCTCAGTTTTTGGGAGAAATTTGTTGACGCTTTTCGTTACAACGATGTCTTATGGCACAATATCTTTCTTACAATAATTTATGTTTTGTTCGTCTTTGCAGCTTGCTTCGCCGCAGGTCATTTTATTCGTTCAGCCAAACGAAGAAAAAAACGCGATGTGACGGAGCGACGGAATTCACCTCATCCTCTAAAGATCCTCTATTTTACTTTTGGAGGAGTTTTTGGCCTTCTGTTTATTCCTTTACTCGTCTTTATCATTCTCAGTATTGTTCTAGGGGATGCCAGTAGTGCAAGAGCGAACAACCAGATCATTGTGTATGAACAAGACAACCATCAGATGGCCGTTACGGTCGTAAAGAAGTTTACTGCTACTTCACAGGAATATGGCATTACCTCAGGAACCACTCATTCCTATTTGCAGGCTATAGATATGAAGCAAGGACAAACACGATGGAAGATCAAGCTCCCAGATGGCAGTGAAACCAAATCAATTCTTGGGGAGACGAAACAGAACATCATTATTTTTAACGGAAACGGCATTACAATCGTAGATAAATCAAGCGGAGACATTAGCGCAGACGAGAAGACCTTTATCAAAAACAGCCCTGAGCTTCATGGACAGTTCGCTCCTAACGAGGATTGGTATACCTGGGATAATCAAGGACAGCTTCTTCGTTTCAAAGGGGCGGACGGTCAGCTCTATGAGCTCGATCTCACCGAATTCACAGGCAAGGTTGTGCAGAACGTAGAAGCGAATAACTATCTTGATCAGCATGCGGGTAATTCCCTTTTCGATTCCGGGAATAGCAGTCTTGTGCTATTTGCTAAGTCGGGTCGAGGAGACGGGCGTTACATCACCTTCTTGGGGCAAGAAGAGGTGCAAGCAGTGAGATCTCAGGATCTTGAATCGTCGAGCTTCTCTAGCGAACGTAGACAGCTCTATAGCGGAAGTCTTCATCAGATGGGCAAGCTGACGACAGAAGATCTTAAGCCTGTTGTTGATCAATTCTTCATTCATGGAGGATTCTTAGCCGATCTCGAATCAGATGCAAGCAACCCTTATGCGTTCACCAGTCCACCGGAATTCAAAAGCCTCGTAGAGGAGCCTGAGGCCCCTGATCCGGATCAATACAGAGACTTGGATGCTTTTTACAAGGATCGAGACAAATACGATGAAGCTAGAGCTGCTTATAGAGACCAGGAACAGAAATATAACGATCTGTTTGATAAATTAAAGAATCGAGGAGGCTTTGTTACTGAATTAGCACCTCTTTCAACAGGTCAGGAGGCTACCTTTGTGGTAGCTCACCAGGATTCCACCCTGTCCGGCGCCCATCTCCTTTTAAGTGCTGTAGACACCGTAAATGAGAAGCTGCTCTGGACGGTTGATACGAACATGCAGTCCCTGGGGACGCATAAAGTGCTGGATGGATCCCTGATCATTATGGGGATGTCCAGCTCGATGGAGATCACAGACATTCTTAAAATTTCGCTGTCAGATGGTCACTTAACCGGCTTTAATCTAAAATATGAGAAAAGCTACGAACGCTCCCCCTCTTAATCAAAACGCTCTACGGATGGACTTCTTCCACACTGTAGAGCGTTTTTTATAACGAAAGAATCAGATGTCGCCGCTTCTGCGCATCAGGGCTATCGCCCTTTCGGTTATTAGATGTATAATTGTGGAAGAAGCTCAACAGCCATGGACCCAGCCTGAGATAAGAGTTATCTAGGACTGGGTTATTTTGCAAGTAACAAATGCGAAGTAAATTCTTGTGGAATGAATTGAATTCTTAAGGGGGCACTCCATGAAGAGAATCTTGTTATTGGTATTGCTGCTGACGATTTTTTCCGGATGCAAAATCAGTGATCAAACTAAGAACCAGGCAGGATATGAAGGCGAAGGTTATATTTTGGAGGTAGCAGAAGACCGTATCTTAATTGTGGAACAACAATATTTGAATAAGACCTGGGAAGAGATCATGCATGATTACGTGGGAGAAGCAATTTGGCTAAGAACTAAAACAAAAAATTTAAAGCCAGGTCAGAGAGTTTATTACCGAGTAAAAGGCGGAATTAATGAATCATATCCATCACAAGCAGATGCCACAGAGATAAAGATAATAAATGAATAAGTTTCAAGACGTAATCTAGAAATATAGAGCGGAGGAGTAACATTGAAGAATTCATTCTCAGAAGTTAAATTATTTCAAGTGAAGCCGGAGAAGCTATTTGAATTTGAAAGTTTAGTTAACGCAATAGCAGACGAACAAAAGAAACAACAAGGGTGTATGGATATTAAATATATGAAACGTTTTTATGTCCTTGACGGATTGGGCAACCCACCCAGAGAACTAACAAAGATCGTGAAGTGCGTAAAATATTATTCGTATTGGGAATTCGATAATAAAGAGAACTATGGAAGGGCGATTGAATGGTTTTTTGCAAACTACGAAAAGGATATTCAGAAGCTATTAATCATGCCTTTTGATATAAACTGTGGGAACTCACTGGGAACTTAAGTTAATCGGGTTCACAAACATAGGAGGAAAATCGAGTGAAGTATATGGATCATCCAAATAAGAAATATCATGTTCTTGCAAGAGGTGTAGTGATCTCCTCTGATTATATTTTAGTAGCGCATTGTATCGGAATGGATAATACATTTTTGCCTGGCGGTCATGTTGAATTTAATGAAGGGTTAAAGGATACCTTGAGTCGAGAGATCGGGGAAGAATTAGGATTATCATGTGAGGTCAGCGGATATTTAGGAACTGTGGAAGCTGAGTTTGAGGATGTTGATACCTATCATCAAGAAATTAATCATGTATTCACGGTGAAGATTCCGGATATTAATCACAAAAGAAACCCAAGCTCAAAAGAAGGTCATTTGGAGTTTTACTGGATCCACATTAAGGACATGGAGAAACACAATCTCCAACCTCATCCAGTCAGAATATTAATAATGAATTACTTAGAGAATAAAGTCCAGGGGTCCCATTTTTTAAGTACATTTGATGATGGAAGTGGAGTGTAACTCGAGAGAGAACATACAAGGAGGGAGGTAATGACGTGTTAAATCAAATCCATATTGTTGGGGCATCTGGTTCGGGTACGAGTACGCTTGCCAAAGCAATATCAAAGGAGTATGGCTATAAGCACTTCGATACAGATGATTATTACTGGCTGCAAACCGAAGAACCATTTACAGAAGCACGACCAATTGAGGAAAGAATTAAATTACTTATGGCGGACCTCCAAAGCCATTCAAAATGGGTTTTATCGGGATCCTTATGTGGATGGGGGGACTTATTTATTCCGTATTTTGATCTGGTGATCTATGTATGGATTCCTAACGACATTCGTATGAGGAGACTGGAGGAACGAGAAAGATCACGATATGGAAAGGATATTGATTTTGGTGGAAAGCGTTATGAGTCATATCAGAAGTTTATGGCATGGGCATCCCAATATGACGAAGCGGGAAGAGAAATGAGAAGCAGGGCATTGCATGAGGAATGGTTGGAGGCATTGCCATGTAAGGTTGTGAGATTGGAGAGGGATATAGAGGTTGAGGAGAAGGTGGACTATTTGAAAGAGATTGTATTCTTAGATTAGAACATATTGTAGCAGGACTAGAGACATGGTATATTCTCCCTAAGGATCTATTTTGAGGGGGAGTCAAATGAGAAAAATTAGCATTATGGTTCTTGTGTTGTTTATGGCCTTTTCCCCGCTTGCCCATGCTCATTCTGGCAGAACGGATTCAAATGGAGGTCATAATTGTTCAGACAAGTCGAAGGCAAAGGGGCTATGTTCAGGCTACCATTATCATAATGGTGGGAATAGTTCCGGATCTGGCAGCAGCGGCTCATCTTCTACAACAAGTTCTAAGAAAACTACGACTACAACTAAGAAAACTACTACTTCAAGCAATAAAGATAACGAGGCAAGTAAAGTAAAAAAGAGCTATATCGAGTCTAGTCTAACTGTTTATATTGAAGACGAAAAAGTTCAATTGGATCCAAAGCCCATCCTTTTTAACAGTGCTAACTATCTCCCACTGAGAGTGACAGCAGAGTTATTAGGTGCCAAGGTAGCTTGGGACCAAGGGACAAGCACAATTACAATTTCTAAAGACGACAGAACTTTTATACTTACAGTTGATAGTACTGCTGCAAAAATAAATGATGAGTCTACGACAATCAGCTCTGCGCCTATTCTAGTGAACAATGTTGTCTATGTCTCAATAAGAGTCATAGCAGAGGGGCTGGGGTATACTGCCAAGTATCAATCGGATACGGATTCTCTCTACATCAATAAATAGAACATTTGTGTTCGGCGCTAAGCCGGCTATAATACTTCGCTACTTCGCCATTCGTCGCAGACACTGCGACTTTTTTTGTTGTTTGTCATGAATTAACGGAAGATAGCAAAGGGGTTTATGGCAAATGAATGGAATTAGTATGGAGTAATATTTGAAAATACATAGGGAGTTATAATAACGAACTATAACGCTGGAGGTAGAACTAATGCTGCATATGCAGAATCTTTTGTTGATCACGGATATACCCGGCTATTCCCCGCAAATCAGTAGATTGATATCGATGATGAACTATGCGAGATTTACAACGTTAGAAGCGGTAAAGGACTTAACTCAAGCTGAGCTAGATTATTTGCTAGATGCCAAAAGCAATTCAATAGGTGCTTTATTATTGCACTTTGCAGCCGTTGAATATGCCTATCAGGTCTCCACATTCGAGCAGCGGGAGTTGAATGAAGAGGAATTATTAATCTGGGGACCTGCACTTGAGCTAGGCAAAGTAGGACAGGAACAGATCAAGGGGCATGAGTTGGAATACTACCTCCATCAATTGGATGAAGTAAGGAATCGAACGCTCGAATTTTTCAAGTCTGTTAATGATGACTGGTTAGATACGGAAGAGGATTTTTGGTATGAGAAAAAGGCAAATTACTACTTCATGTGGTTTCATGTTTTTGAGGATGAACTCAATCATAGAGGTCAAATCAGACTGATCAGAAACAGACTGAAAGTAAAATGAAATCGCTTGCGATTTAGCAGGAAGGAGGAATGCCACATAAAGATTCGCATCATTGGAGCGTGCGGCAGCGGCAAATCTTATCTTGCCAGAGAACTGTCGAAGAAGTACGGAATCAGGCACTATGAGCTCGATAATTTGGTATGGGACAGAAGCAAGCCTAACGAGAGATATTCCCAAGAGGTAAGGGACTCCAAGCTAAATGAAATCGTGCATAGGGAGTCCTGGATCATTGAGGGGGTTCATCATAAGTGGGGACAGGACAGCTTCAGAGAAGCGGATGTCATATGTATCATTTGCCAAAATAAATATCAAAGAGACTTTAGAGTCGTTAAAAGATTTATTCGAACACGCCTGGGTATGGAGCCATCGAATTACAAGCAAACCCTTAAGAACTTATACCAAATGCTATTTGTATGGAACAGAGCCTTTGATCAAGAGAATCTGAAGGATATCATGAAATTAACAGAACAATATGCCGAGAAGAGAGTGCTCCTAAGGAACAATGATCAAATAATGGAGCATATAGAAAACTTAATTCAATTTGAGAGAGGTGTCGTATGAATCTTGATGTTCTTTACGAAGACTTTCCTGTCATCGATGGTAACAGGCTGAGCTTGAGCAAGATAGAGGTAAGCCATCTGGATGATGTGTTTTCGATTTATAATAATGGCCGTGTATTTGAATATTGCGGGATTCTTCCCAAACATAATATCGAGACAGTAAAAAATATGATCGGGCATTTCGAACGCGATTATAATAAACGGTCCAGAATTAAATGGGGGGTCTTTATTCCAGGATCGTCCGGCAAGCTGGTCGGGATCATTGAAGCATTTGATTTTAACTCTAAAGTCAATATGGTTACCATTGGATATTATTTTAATGAGAATGATTGGGGCCAAGGCTTTGCTACAGAGGCGGTCCAGCTCCTAACCCGTTTTTTATTTGAAGAAGTCAACCTAAATCGAATCCAAGCGGAAGTCATGCCTGCCAATGAAAACTCAAAGCGTGTACTGCTCAAAAATGGGTTCCTGAAAGAGGGAACTTTGAGACAAGCCAGTGTATGGACGGGAAAGGGAATTGTTGATTTAGAATTATATGCACAGTTGAAGGAAGATTTTAAGCCCTAAAAAGTCTTTTCATGCAGCTTGCCTAAATAATACATCGGGAGGGATAAGCTTATGGACATAGCTTCTGAAGCCATTCAAAGTATGCTAGTGAAGTTTAAGTCAGAACGGAAATGGACCCTTCAGGCCTTAGCCCAATTATCGGAGGAAGATATCATCTGGTCGGCCACTCCGGAAAGCAACAGTATTGCAAATTTAGTAAGTCATATTCGAGGCTGCGTTCATTCAAGAATTGAGACGATCTATTATGATATCCCGGACACTCGAGATCGAGATAAGGAGTTTGAACCTGGACTTCGATTATCACATGAAGAAGCTTATCATATGGCGGCAGAAGCCTTCGATATCATCATTCAGTATCTTGAGCATCTCCAAGCTCATCCAGAGTTATTATTGTCCCGGCCATTCATAAATCGTCCCCCTCTTACTTATAGCCAAGTGGATAATGAGACCACCGTACTGAACCTTATGATCGCAATGGTTAGGGAAGTTCATTACCATACAGGGCAAATCATCTATGCAGCCAAGATCAGAAAAGGACAATTAGAATGGCAATATGACTGATTCAAGGAGAGGGATGGCATGAAAAGGTTGATATTCGTTGAGGGAATTCTGGCTCCGGAAAATCTAACTTAATGAATCGGAGGGATAATCATGAAATGGATCGATCTAACTCATCCCATGCGAAATCGTCTCCCTGTGTACCCGGGGGATAGTGAGATGGAATTGATGCAAACCAAAGAATTGGCGACGGACGGCTATTGTAATCACCAATTAACAGTAAACATGCATACAGGCACTCATATCGATGGACCGATGCACTTAATCGCTTCGGACCGGTATATAAGTGATTTCCCGTTGGACACATTTATAGGAAAAGGCACCCTGATCAATACTACTGGAATGTCCCAAATTGATTATAAAGAGGAATATGAGGACTTCATCCAGGAGAGAACAATTCTAATCCTTTACACCGGGCATAGCAGCTATTTTGGTAAAGATAACTATTTTTCAGAACATCCGACTCTAACCAAGGCGTTTGCTGAGTTATTGGTACGCAAGAAGATCAAGCTGATCGGAATGGATACCCCCTCGCCAGACAAGTATCCCTTTGAAATTCATAAATATCTGTTTGAAAATCAGGTGCTTATAGCTGAGAACCTAACGAATCTGGATCAATTGCTAAGTGCAAAGTCCTTTGAGATCATTGCGCTGCCTTTATTTATAAAGGCAGATTCATCTATTGCTCGAATTATTGCAAGGGCCGAGGAGTAAAGTGTTCAAATAAAATCTTTTTCCTGGAGAACAGTTCAAGGATGGCATAGGGAAGGAAGAGGTTAGAAATATAGGGAACAAAGTAGAGAGGAGGCAGGTCGCATCCTCTCTATCAATTACATGCTTCCATGATGGTCCAATAAATGAATAATAACTGGGGAAGAAACAATAAAGAATGTGAGACTAGACATTAAGAGAATTGCCCATATTTTTTTCATTTCCTTGTACCCCTTCTATTATGTTTTTGTAGGCTGTGAGCGTAGAGGTGTCACTTTTGTCCCGGTATCTTTCAAATAAACCTACACAATTTATTATACGTGATTTCAAATTAATGGATACAGATTTTTCCAGGGATCTAATAAGATAGTTAAATCCATCCTTATATTCATGAATGTTGAGGTAATAGTAGGATAGTTCATAGTAAAATCTCGCTAAGCGTTCTTCAATAGTTTGCTTTGTATAGGTATTTTCCTCAGAACTAATATTTACAAGCTGGTAGATATCCATCCTACGAATAATTTCATCTATGTTGATGCTGTACCGATTGGCTGCCGATACGACATTTAGAAAGGCCAGAAGCAACTCCTCGGCATCAGATTCCATGTAAGAAAGATATTCAGTAAATAGAGTCGAATCACCCGCCGCTATTCTTGTTGCCATTTCGTTAACCTTGGCCCAAACATGGAACTTATTTTTCCAGAGTAAGCTTGATTCATCCTCTTCCTTTACCCAATTCAGGCTGGAATATAGATTGATGAAATCTAAAGCTCTTGGATAGTCTCCTCTTGCCTCGTAAACACTGCCAAGGAGCAAATCAGAGTATGCTATATACGTAAAAAGTGGCCGTACAGGTTCCTGGTCAAGATCAAAGGGCCACTTTAGTTGATAATAAAAATCTGCCTTTTCTTTAAGTTTTAAGGCAACTTCTTCTACTTTGTCCCAGTAGCGTAAAGAGCGGTATGTATTCGCCAGATCCTTTAGTGCTTCTAGGTGGTTAGATCCATCCAAACGATCAACAAACATTTCATATTGAATTGCAGTTTGATAGTTTTTTTCTTGGTTAATCCCAAGTCTGCATGTAAAGAGTCTGTACTGACAGAGAGCAAGTCTCTCGGAATGCTGATTTTTCTCGCTAAGAGCAACATTTTCATAAATAATGAGTGCTGCTTCCTTTTGACCGTTTTGAAGAAAATTCTCTGCCATTTCAAAGAGTACTTGTGAGTACATTAGGTTATCCAGTAACAATTCAACGGATTTTTTAATGAGGTCCAGGCGGCCCGCTTCTTCACAAGCAAGTAAAAAAGGCTTGATGCGACGCCAATTGGGTGTTGCTTCGACTAAAACCTCTTGGAAATACTGGTCATAAAATAAACCCTTAGTCTCTCCTAAGCCCTCAGTAATCATGTCCAATTGCTCTATCGTTACTTTTCTGTGCCCGTTTAAAATGTAACTAAGTGAGCCAACATTGAGTCCAACTTTATTTGCAAACTGGTGCAAGTTTATACTCTTTTGCTTCATATATTCATTTAACATGGAACGAAATGTAGCATTAGATTGCAAGCCCTCACCACCCAGGAATCATTTGCTTTTTTCAATAATATCCATTTTATGATTGACGGTCAATTTCTCTTTTTAAGGGATAGATCTCGAATGGGATGTATCCCTTCTTGTTGTTTGGAGTAAAGATAACAGCCAAAAGGGGTAGGGGATGGTATAATTAGGGAAATTAGTTTGTGAGATGGATACAAGGAAAAGAGGATTTATATAGGATATATTTCTGAGCTAAGAGAGCTGGTTTAAACTCTAGTGAATTTAAATTTATCACTTTATTATCCGGCAAAGATATGTATTATAAATATCCTCATGGAGACGAGGTCTATAACGCGATAGTCGTCTTTGAAGTGATGAATGTATCAGGCATCCCAACAATCAATGATGATGAAGGGTTAGAATTGAAATATTTTAGCTTAGAGGAATTCATAGATCATTTAAATCCAATGACGTATAAGATTTTGAAAAAGTCAGGATATGTTCACTGGTAGTTCCAATAATACTCTCATTAAATAGGAGAATCTGCATGAGCCGAATTGATAAGATTAGATCCAAAGAAAAAGAATATCATGATCATTGCTATGACAATTACAAGTTATTCGAGCAGGGTTCTTGGTTACATAAGCCGGTTAGAACAATCTTGGATTTATTTGCTTATTTTGATGAGTTGGAAGAAGTCCAAGTATTGGACTTGGGGTGTGGAATCGGAAGAAACAGTATCCCTCTCGCAGAAAAAATAGGAGCTCGAAAAGGAACTGTGGTTTGTGTTGATTTATTGGAATCAGCCATCGAGAAGCTGCGACTCTATTCAAAAGAATTCAATGTAGCTGATAAAATTGAGTGCAAACAAAGTGACATCGCGGAATATAGCATTGCTTCTAAGTACTTTAACTTTATCTTTGCTGTATCAAGCATGGAGCATGTTGAGAGTGAGACTCAATTTGATAGAGTTATAGAGCATATAGTAAGGGGCACGAAGGTCGGCGGAATTAATTGTATCATTATCAGCACAAACATTTCGGAAACAGCCATTAATTCCGGTAAACGGCTTGATCCGATGTATGAGCTCCAATTTGAGACAGATCAGTTAATCAGAAAACTTCAGGGAATCTATTCGAAATGGGAGATTTTACAGCAAACTGTAAAGCCTTATGAACTTGAAATTGAGAGAGACGGGCAACGAATTATACTACAAGGCGACGTACTAACATGGGCAGTGAGAAAGATGCAATGAAGGACTTGGTATTTAATCGGAATAGTACTAAGCAAGTAAAATGGAATTAAACAGTAAGCTTCGAGGTGAACGCCTCAAGAAAAGCATAGCTTAATACTGAGCAGAAACGGAGGAGTGGATGGGGAAAAGAGTGCTTTTTATTGTCATGGTTGTGGTGGGGCTGTTACTCATAGTCAATAATCATCTGCGTTATACACCAGGAGATTATTTGTTCCAATGGATGGGAGTTCCCCCTTGGACGAAAGGGCATAACCTTGGAGTTCATCTCCCTGTAGTGATCGGGTTGTTCCTGTTGCTTATCGGAGGAATTGGAACCGTCAGAATATATCGCCATAAATATCCCAAGATCCGAAGTCGCCTCATTATTTCCTGTATCGTGTTTATTATTCTTTTTCCAATGGCAACGAAGCAATTCATGTTTCTAGTGCATCGCAACACAACCGGAGTGGGATCCGTCGATATTCTTGTGAAGGAGAGCCAGTGTCAGATACAGACCGAGGAAAATGTTGTAAAGGCGCATTGTTCTATCCCTGTCTTCAATTATGGAAATGAAGTTCAACTAACATTAAGACCTGTGTTTGATTCGGATCTTATCGTACTTGAAGAGGTGACAATCCCTATAGAACCCCACTCCAGTCCTACGCTTGGTTTAGAGTTTCGCGGAAGTTCGCAGCAGAATGAAAGTAGGAGCCGGGGCGGCTTCCATAGAGAAGGCTTCGAAATAAAAATTCGCGGTGAGAAGAAAGTATTTTATTGAGAACACTTCATATGTTGCTCTACATGCATAATCATTAGTTTAGCCTATATAGAAGATCCGCAATAAAAGGAGAATATGAATGTCTAGAATCATGATCATCGGATCCGGTGGGGCAGGAAAATCAACGCTGGCCAGACAGCTTGGAGAAATTCTGGAATGGCCGGTATATCATCTGGACACTTATTACTGGCAGCCGGGTTGGGTCCCTACTCCGAATGAGGAGTGGGATTTGTTCCTGGAAGAGCTTGTTCAAGAGGAGAAATGGATTATGGACGGAAATTATGGGCGAACACTCGATATAAGGCTGAAGCAGGCAAATATAATCATTTTACTGGACTTTTCCAAGTGGATCACGGTATATCGCGTACTTAAGCGAAGAGTGATGTATCAGGGAAAGAGCCGTCCTGACATGAATGCCGGATGTCCTGAAAGCCTGGATCTTGATTTCGTTAAATGGGTGTGGAATTTTAGGAAGACGAAACTTCCAGGCATTATGGAGAAGATTCAACAGTATGAGGATAAGAAAGTGATTATCCTGAAATCTCCGAAAGAAGTAGGAAGGTTCCTAACACAAGCAGGAGAATTAAAGCGATGAGCCTATTTTTGTACCATTATTTTGAGAGAGAACAGGGTCCTTTCAGAAATTTATCGAAACTGTCGGTGCAAGAAGCTATTGAGGTATCGCGTGAAATACGCAAAGAGGGCAAAATATTCGCCAGTCAAAGGAATGACGAATATGTTGTCACTAGACGAGAATTGGAAAAGATCGCACGGGAGCAATTTATCCTAAAGGGTGGAAAGCCAACCAATCCGTATCCTCATTACATGACCCTAGGACCTTGCCCCTGGCTTCAATCCTGGTACAAGGAAGCCGCCTTCCTTAAGCTAAGCTGGGATGTCATCCCCAAGGAATTGATGAGCTTTACATACGGAGATTTATTCCCAACCATGCGATATCAGGACAATAAGCCCTACAGAAAGCAAGTGTATACGAGAGAGGAAATTATTGGGGTTATTGATCAGTTTCGACTGCCTCAAGATTGGAATGCCGATGGTTCACGAGGGCCGGAGCGGTACATTGAAGTGCAAATTTGGGATGAGCAAATACTGGAAGCCTTGATTCAAGGTGTGTGTTTTGATTAGGAGGTAACGAGTTGAAGAAAATCATCATGGCGGTATCAGCACTGCTAGTGATTTCTGTTGCAATGAATATCGCCCTATACAACAAATCCAAGAAAGCAGACCACTACGAGGTTGCCGTGGATACGGCGCTTGGCTATTTTTCTTCGGAATACAGAACGGGCTCTTTGCATGAATCTTTGAAGAAGGCTATATCTGAGCAGAGACTGGATTTTGGAGAGCTGGGGAGATTCAGCAATTATTATAGGGATGATCTGAAAAAAGTAAGCACGATGCATCGCCAGCTAACCTTATTATATGGACCTATCTTTGGCTACGAGCAATATGATCGGATCAGCAGTATCGGAACGAATAATTTGTTCAATCTGCTTGAAGACTGCTCGATATTTTTTGATGATCTCGGTGAAAACTCACAAAATTCTCTATTGAATGATGGAGAACGGCAATATATTGATCTCGGCAAACTAGATGATGAAGTGATGGCTGGCGTTAAGATTATAACTGAGGTTATCGGTGAACTTGAAGCTATACGAAGCTCCAGCTATGACCAAAAATCCGGAAGCGATCTGGCTGCCCTACAAGACTATTTACTGAGAAGCGCAGATTACTTTGACACCACGGATGTACAGGAAAAAGCAAAGATGATAGAGAGCCTGAATGTGCATGGAAAGTAGGTGCGAAAAGTGAAGAAGTTCATCATCGACCGGAGAATCTTAGCGGGATTGATATTAATCATAGCCGGCTTTGTACTACTCCTAGTTGCTCCCCTGCTGTTGGATAAAGGGAGAGCTAATTTATTTATCATGAGTGGTTACGGGGCATCTTTATCAGAAACGCCTGGAGAGAGTCAAGTCTTTTCCTACTCCATAGATTTAAGCAATGATGGCAGATCATACTATAAAATTAAGAGTTTAGAGCCTGTAATTTCGTCAAAAATGGAACCATATGTGCTAGAGGGGATCACAATAATTCCCGTGAATAAGAAATTATCCCCACACAAAACGATTAAGATTCACGGTGAATTAAGAGTAAATACAAGCCAAATGAATCAAGAGGAGATTAGAGACCTATTATACGGTTTACAACAGTTCAAGGTTATCTATGATGATCATCGAGAAATGGTTTTAGATAATGAAATTCCGAACTGAACAAAGCTAAGCTAACCACTCCCCACAAGAGGTGAATCATGAAGGATTTAATTAGATTAAAGCAGCTGACCAGCGAGGAAGAATCAGCTTTGCTGGATAAAGCATTTTCCCGTATATATCCATGGTACAGCTCTCGAGATTACTTTATGGATTGTCTGGAGGAAAATAGGCAAGGAAAACGAATTACGTTACTCGCTTTCTTTGGTGATAAATTGGCTGGATGCTGCCATCTATTGCTGTATTCGGAATATCCGTATTTTAGAGATCACAATATCCCGGAGATCAATGATCTGAATGTATTCCCGGAATTTAGAAGAAGGAGAATCGCGAGCAAGCTGTTTGATGAATTAGAGAGAATCGCCTCACGAAATTATCCTTCGATCGGGCTGGGGGTCGGGCTATATAAGGATTACGGAAATGCTCAGCGCATGTATGGCAAGCGTGGTTACGTTATGGATGGGCACGGATTAACTTACAAGAATCTCCCTGTTCAAGGCGGAGAAAATGTGTGTGCGGATGATGATTTGTTGATTTATTTAGTGAAAGGATTAGTGTAGGGATACGTGAGTTTATTGTAATCTTTGGGGCAGAAATGAGGTGTGAAATGAAGATACGGCTATTCTGTTTGATCGTCATCTTGGCGGTATTGTCGGGCTGTGCTCAAGATAAAATGGAAGTATCTTATTATACGGGAAAACAGTTAACCATAGGTGTTGTAGGAGAACCTCCTATACAAAAAGGGCACACCGTCATTTATGAAAAGATTACATTCGAGGAATTGAAAAATATAGAATATCTATCTGATTTTGATGCAGTCTTTATCACAAAAGACAATTTACTCCAAGCTGCTAATAAAGAATTCAAGAGCGTATACAAGACGGCTAGTATTCCTTTTTTCTTCATTCAGTCCACAAAGTCACATATTCCTTTTACTCATGAGGAATTATCTTATGAAACCGTTCCCGATCTCTCCCCTGACATGTACGCTACGGGATATTTCAAGAACCGGGATGAGTTTCTGACTTGGGGTTACGGATTGCATAACAATGAAGAGAATCAGACAAATATCGAGGATGTGTATACCCGAATTTTCCAGACCATAGCTTCTATAGATAAGGAACGAAATGAACATGAAGAGCCAATTTAGGAAACTTATCACTTTTCTAATCGTTATCTATTTAATGATTCTCATGTATTGGATGTTATTGGGGTTCGGAAGAACTCCGCAGGAAGAATACATGTACAACTTAAAACCGTTCGTTACTATAGGCCAATTCCTTCAGGTAAGCCATTTTACTCCAAGGGCCTGGATGGTAAATTTGCTTGGGAATATTGGCGTGTTTGTCCCATTTGGCGTATTGATGCCGGTTGTTTTTAGAATGAAGCTGCTAAAAGTGTACGGTTTGTTTCTAGCTGGCTTGATTACTTTGGAGCTTACCCAATTACTTTCCAAGCGGGGAAGTCTTGATGTGGACGATGTGATATTGAATTCGCTTGGTTTTCTTATCGGGTACGGGATATATAAAGCTGCAGCACAATATTTCAAAACAAGCTTATGATTAAATTCCCGGTAGAGCCGACTCAATGACTGGAGGCAGCGCTTTCAAATTACGTTATAATCTGTAATGTGGGGTGAGTGAAATGAGAACCTTCCTACTTGGAACGATTGTTGGACTTGTTCTAGCCATGGTAATTGGACTTACAATGAGTTGGGACACGGCCATGAAGCTAGTTGGTAGCGTAGGAGTGATTGCTTGGCTCAGCGCAGGAGTCTTGTCTGGGGCTTTTATTAGCGGTGACCGCTCAAGAGCGAATCGGAATAGTGAAACTGACGAAGATTGGAAATGGAGAGTAAGAGCATCAACAAGATTATTTGTTTTTGGCTTTCCCTCTATTGCAGCTTCCATCCTTATTTACATATTTGCCAACTAACCCGCAATGGCATGAGGCTGATTGTTTGCTGAATACTTAGTGAACAATCACCGGCAGAGGGAGGATCCTATGTCAGAATATTACTGGGACAATAAAATCGACTATCTCAAAAATACCCGCTGGTTATATTACAATGATGATTATCTTCAGTTTTTGGTGAGGGATGTATGGAAAGTCAGCAGGCCGGTCAGCGTTATTGATTATGGCTGCGGATTTGGATATTTGGGACTCAAGCTGCTTCCTTTGTTTCCGAAAGGAACAACCTATACAGGAATTGATCAAGGAGAACAACTAATTCAAGAAGCAAAGGGGATCTTCTCGAATCTTCCCTATCAGACCGAGTTTATTGTTCGTAATATTGAAACAGAACCGGCCGCTGAGCTAGAGCAAGAATATGACATAGCCGTCAGTCATGCGTTTCTACTACATATGAATGATCCTGAGAAAATACTGGAGCAATTAATAAGCAATGTGAAAGAAGGCGGAAGAGTTATCTGCTTTGAGCCGCATTGGATTGGCAGCATGGCAAATTATCATTTAGAAGGTACCAAGCAGAGTGGAATTATTAGACTTGGTATCCTCCAGAAGTTATTTGAAGAAGATCGGATGCATAAAGGAAAAGACGGAAATATCGGAATGCGCTTGCCGATCCTGATGAGTCAGCTGGGCCTGAAAAATGTAGAGTGCAGGATTAGTGATAAGGTCAATTTTTTAGATCAGAACATGGCCGAGCAGCCAAAAAGGCACCTATATCATTCGTTAAAAGAAGAGGGTATAGGTCAAGAACCTGCAGACTCCACCGAGATGATGGATAGCTTGATGAGTAGAGGATTAAGTCTGGCTGAAGCCACTGAGCAGTATAACGCTGAATTGACCTTTTCCAGCGCATTCCACGAGTCCTCTTGGCTTGCTTATGCTGCGGGTATGAAGATTTCATTTGGAACGGTGCAGTGAAATGAAAATAGAGTAGCAGGTTAATGTGCATCGAATATTTTTCTTATCAATTGGATGAGCATGTTTACTGAGAATGCGGAAAAAGTAACAGACCAATCTAAGTGAAGGAGCAATGATGATGGCAAAAACAACCTCGGAAATGGTAGAAGAATTCAGCGGATTTATTTCTTATGTTCAAGAATTAGGGGGATTAAGTGAAGATCATTGGAATAATCCGATTGCCGAAGGAAAATGGACGCTGAAGGATATTGTAAGCCATATGATGCTTTGGGATAAGTATTTTTATGAGGAAGGTATCGAGAAGATTACATTGGGACAACCCGTAACGGTAAAGCATTTGAACTTCGACGAATTTAATGCCCATGCCATGGAGTATGCAAAGGGTCAAACGAAGGATTCGATGATTAAGCAGTTTGTGGAATGCCGCAGCAAGATTATTAATGTGGTCAGCGAACTGCCGGAAGAAGACCGCTTGAAAGAGTATAAGGATGGAGACGGGAAGAAATTTTCGATCCGGGGATATTTAAGAGGTTTTGTTCCGCATGATAAACACCACAGAAAACAAATCGATAAGTATTTGAAAAATATTGCAGAAAGGTGATCCTATGACTAACAATTATCAGATGATTAGACGAGCGCCTACGCCAGAGGAGTATAAAGCTCTTTGTGCTGCTGTCGACTGGGCGGATTATATGAACTTAGAGGTTGCCGAAGCCTCTTTACAGCAGTCAGTCTTTGCGGTGATTGCCCAACTTGGAGAGGAAATTGTCGGGATGGGGAGAATCGTAGGGGACGGGAAGATCTACTTTTATATTCAAGATATCGCCGTGGTGCCGGAGCATCAAGGCAAAGGGGTCGGCAGTAGGATTATGGATGAAATCATGGAGTTCTTGAAGGAAAACGCTCCAGAGAAGGCCTTTATCGGCCTCTTTGCCTCGCAGGGCAGGGAAACATTTTATCGCAGATATGGTCTCCATAATCATGATGGTATGACAGGAATGTTCGGCGTTATGCATAGGCGGGAAATTAAGTAATGGCAACTAGATGGTTACTCTTGTCTTTATTATCTCTCCTTATTCTCCCTTTAAGCAGCTGCAATACACATTCGAATATAGAAAACGTAATAACAGCAATACCTGAAAACGATCCGATCGAAGGACCTGCGGAAAAATCGCACCAACTTTTGATTTCAGGAAATCCGATTGATGAAGCTTTTAAAACGGATTTTGAAATTGCATCATCTACACCGGAACGAAATTATCTATCTAATGTTTATCTTGAAGCCTGGCAGGACGAATGGGATAGTATCACTAATGCACTGCTGAATCAGTTCAAAATGGATGAAGACCAGAAGGTGATTAGGGATTACCGCTTGAACTTTCAGGCATATGCAAAAAGCTTGTCTGAGGTAGAATGGCTGAGCTTTACAGATGTCACTGTTCCCATGGAGGAGCGCCATTTGGTCGGAACGGGAGCCATAAGCGCTGCTGCGCTGGCTCAGGCTTATGCATACAAGCGCGAGGTGCTCTTATGGATTGACCGGTATTATATAGAGGGCAGCTATACTTACAAATATAAGGGCTCCGGCGCACAATTGCTTCAGATAAGGGATAGAGAATAAGCCGACTTGACATATGTATGGTATAATTAATATATAGACAATTTCAGACGGCATAGGGAGTGCCCCAAGCTAAGGATTTTGTTATCCAGGTAGCTTCGGGGTTTTTCCAATATGTAAGGGAGGCGAACCTGTGTTTAAGATTGGAGAGTTTGTTGTATACGGTCATAGCGGAGTCTGCCAAGTTACATCGATTGACTACCCGGAACTTTCATTTCATGTCGGTGATAAGAAGCTGTATTATAAGCTGGAGCCGGTATGCAGCACGGAAGTGATCTATACGCCGGTGGATACGAAGGTGCAGATGCGGCCGGTCATCTCTTCTGAGCAAGCCCGGCAGCTGCTGGACCGGGTAAGGGAGGAGAGCAAGGCCCCGGCCGATGTACGATCCAATATGCAGGATGAATATGATGTATTATTAAAAAATCAGGAGTGTACGGGCTTACTCCGGATTATTAAAAACATCCAGTATAAGAAGATGGATAGCATTCAGAGCGGCAAGAAACTGACAACAACAGAGCAAAGAACGTTGAAGCAAGCGGAGGAATTGTTAAGCAGTGAGCTATCTGTTGTCATGGACAAAGATTTAGAAGCGACAAAATCGATTATAGACGATGTAGTTACGGAGTGGCTGGCAAGAGTATATGTCTAATACTCAACCTTTAATGTGGCTCTCTCTCGGCACAGTAGTGCTCGAGAAGGGAGTCCTTTTTTTTAATCATTAGCAGATTTGAAATGAATGCAGGGAAGGAAAACGATTGTTTCAGGAGAACATGTATATAGAACAGTCTATAATCATCGACACGGAAGTGAGGAATTGTATAATGAATCGAAAAGTCAGATTTAACGATGGATGGGAATTCGCAAAGAGCAACCTCGGTCTGGAGGAACCGGTTGGTTTGACTTTTGAGGCGGTAGACATTCCTCACGACTGGCTAATTTATAATACACTTGATCTTTATGAAGACAGTATCGGCTGGTACAGGAAAAAGCTTGTGATTACGGAGCGGGATCAAGCTCAGGAAATGCTGTTAGCTTTTGATGGTGTTTACATGGATTCCTCCCTGTATGTCAACGGCCAGTGGATCGGCGATTGGAAGTACGGGTATTCTTCCTTCGAGCACAATATTACGAAGGCGCTTGCAATCGGCGAGAACGAAATCTTGTTGAAGGTCGTGCATCAAGGTCCCAACAGCCGCTGGTATTCCGGAGCAGGCCTTTATCGCAGCGTGTGGCTTAAGACAAGGGATGGAAGCTACATAGAGACCGACGGTATCTACTTGACGACAGAGCATGCCGAGAATGAATGGCATGTTGATATCGAGACAGAGCTTAAGCTTGACCGGGAGGCTGTGCTTCACCATACCCTGTATTACCAAGGAGAGGCTATACAGTCCTGTTCGGAACGGGTTGCCGCCGATCAGGGAACAGCCGGCTGCGTAAGCCGCCAGAGAATGACTGTAACTGACCCGAATTTATGGGATACAAATAAACCGCACTTGTATAAGCTAGTGACTGAACTACGATCAGACTTGCTTGGATCAGATCGTCCTGAAGAGGAAGTGTTAGTCGAATCAGTAACACAGTCCGTCGGTTTCCGGGATATTGTAATGGATCCAGCGAAGGGCTTCTTCCTCAACGGAACCTCCATGAAGTTGAATGGCGTATGCGAGCACCATGACTTTGGAGCGCTCGGAGCGGCATTCCATCTGGAGGCCTTGCGCCGAAGATTTCTTATTCTCCGGGAAATGGGTGTCAACGCGATCCGCACGGCTCACAATATGCCGTCACCTGAGCTCATGGATCTTGCGGATGAAATGGGGCTGCTTGTCGTCTCTGAGGCATTCGATATGTGGGAGAGACCGAAGACGACTTATGATTACGCTCGATTTTTCAAGGAATGGGCTGCCGTGGACGTGAAGAGCTGGGTCAGACGGGACCGCAATCACCCCTCACTGCTGATGTGGAGCATCGGCAACGAAATTTATGATACCCATGCGGATGAACGGGGCCAGGAAATTACTCGCATGTTGATGGCGGAAGTGCTGAAGCATGATCCGAAGCAGAATGCTCCAGTCACGATTGGCTCCAATTTCATGCCTTGGGAGAATGCGCAGAAATGCGCGGACATCGTCAAGCTCGCAGGATACAACTATGGTGAAAAATATTATGAGCAACACCATGCCGAACATCCGGACTGGATCATCTACGGCAGTGAAACAGCTTCGGTCGTGCAAAGCCGGGGTATTTATCATTTCCCGTTCGAGCAGCCTATTTTATCGGATGATGATGAACAATGCTCTGCACTCGGCAACAGTTCTACAAGCTGGGGGGCCAAATCAGCAGAGGCCTGCATTATGGATGACCGGGATGCCCCCTTCTCGCTGGGTCAATTCATCTGGACCGGATTTGATTATATTGGAGAGCCTACGCCTTACCATACCAAGAATTCCTACTTCGGTCAGTTGGACACGGCGACTTTCCCAAAGGATTCTTATTATATTTACCAAGCAGAGTGGACGAGCTATAAAGACCGGCCCATGGTGCACCTGTTTCCATACTGGGACTTCAATCCGGGTCAAATCATCGATGTTCGCATTTGCTCTAATGCTCCACGAGTGGAGCTGTTCTACAACGGTATCTCTGTAGGATCTCATGAGATTGATCACCGTCATGGACGGCAGTTGGTCGGATCATGGAAGCTTCCTTATCAGGAAGGGGAGCTTAAAGCCGTTGCTTACGACGAAAATGGCCGCATCATTGCTACGGAAGTTCGCCATTCCTTTAAGGATGCGAGCCAGATTAGACTCAAAGCCGATAAACCAACAATGCTTGCTAACGGAAGAGATCTTCTTTTCGTAGAGATTCAGATGGATGATGAAGACGGACGCCCGGTTGAGAATGCAAATAACCGCGTTACTGTAGAAGTCACGGGAGCCGGCCGGTTGGTTGGACTGGACAACGGAGACAGCACAGATTATGACCCGTATAAGGGCACCAGCCGGAGGCTGTTCAGCGGGAAGCTAATGGCGATTATTGCAGCAGGCATGTCACCCGGTAAGGTTTACTTGAAGGTGAGCTCTAACGGCATGGACAGCCGGACGATGGAATTTGAGGCTTGTTCTGTTGCGCCGCAGGAGCAGCAAGGACTCTCCGCCGTCATGAGCAATCAGGAGATGCTGATTGTGATGGGGAGTCCAGATGAAATTCCGCTGCGTAAGATCGAGCTGGTTAGCCGGGGCGGTCAGCAATTAAATGAATCCGGTAACCAGGTACAGGTGGAAGCCCGATTGCATCCCTTCAACACTTCCTATAAGGAACTGGAATGGAGTGTGGTGAACGATGCGGGTATTCCGTCCAACCTGGCTCTGATTGAAGGAGAGGGCCTTACGGCGACCGTGACTGCTCTGGGAGACGGGGATTTCCGTGTGCGGTGCACCAGTACGAATGGAAGCGACAAGGTTAAGCTGATTTCTGAGCTTGAATTCCAGGTAACAGGGCTTGGTACTGCCGGCAAGGACCCTTACGGTTTTATCTCGGGCGGACTCTATGATTATAGTAATGGCGATGTGAGTAACGGGAATGAACGTGGCGTATCGACGAGTCGGGACGGAGAAACCAGTGTCGGCTTCCGGCAGCTCGACTTCGGTCCTCATGGCTCGAATGAGATTACGATTCCGATCTTCGCCTTATCCAGTGAACCCTACCCGATCGAAATTTGGGAAGGCATGCCTGGTGAGGAGGGCAGCGAGCGTATAGCCGAGGTCATCTATCAGAAGGAGACCAAGTGGAATGTATATCAGGAGGAGACGTTCCGCCTCAACAAACGGTTGCGTGGAATAACCTCCATCTGTTTTGTGCTCCGGTCAAAAATCCATATCAAGGGCTTTACATTCACACGCCAAAACCGTGCATTGGAGCAAAACGCAGCTGCGGACTGCGATCATATCTATGGTGACAATTTCAATTTGGCGGGCAGTTGTGTCGAAGGGATCGGGAATAATGTGTCCCTGGAATTCCAACAGATGGATTTTGGCACTGAAGGAGTAACCAGACTGACCCTCTGCGGACATTCCCCAATTGATAAAAATACGGTTCATGTGCGTTTTGCTGATCCAGAAGGAGAGCGCCGGCAGGAGCTGATTGAATTCACCTTTACGGATGGATATGTAACCAAGGAATTTGCCTTACCGAAAGTGAACGGGGTTCAGGACGTCACGTTTATATTTTTGCCGGGCAGCCGGTTTAACTTCAGTTGGTTCAAGTTTGAGCGATAGTTTCGTATAAATTGCGAGGGGGATTTCTCGATGAAAGACATCAATTACTACAACACATTCATTGCAGTCGCAGACGATTGTCCGGTAAGCACAGCGGAAATTCCCCAAGCCAAAGGCGGCCTAAAGACGGTTCCTGTGATACAGTATGAATTGATTTCGCGCAGCCCGTATGGCTATACCCAAGAGGATGTGCTGTTTGAAGCACATGCTGTTCGCAACGGAATTAAGGAAGAGGATAAGGATCTGGAGCGGGAGAAGTTTTTTTCCAGGAGCCAGGCCTGTCTGCGTGCGTCTGCATTGGGCAAGCGATACGGTTGGGGAATACACCATAATGCCGAAGGGAAAATGGCGCTTTATGCTGTTGAATCCGAGGAATACCGGCAGCTATTGCAGGACCGTTCAATTCAGCAAGTAAAAGCAATGCGTTCCAGCCGAAAAAGCTAGCTTAGAGCGCACAACTTCATGAAGAGAAAGAAGAGAAACCATGTTAACTATCATGACTATGGTATATGGATGGCTAATCGTTCTCATTGCCAGCGTCGCTCAGGGACTGACAGGCTTCGGCTTTGCGCTCATAGCAGTTCCGTTATTGTCCTTGGCCCTGCCGTTTAATCAGATTGTGCCCATTGTTGTCGGCCTAAGCCTGGTGTCTAATCTGGTCATGATCTGGAGACTATACAAGCATGTGGAGTTGAAAAAGATTTGGCTGCTTATCGTCTTCGGATTTATCGGAATTCCTATCGGCGGTTATCTTTTGCTGGTGTTGGATGCCATCATCCTTAAAATTAGCGTTGGTCTGCTGATTTTCGGCTTTGCGATTCTCCTGCTCAGGAAGGTCACATTTCCGATTCGAAATGAATATTTGGCTTATCCAACGGTAGGCTTGTTAAGCGGCATACTCAATGGCAGCATCTCCGCAAGCGGTCCTCCGCTCGTCCTCTTCCTTGCGAATCAGGGAAAAGATCAGCAGGTATTCAAAGCAAACTTGGCATTCTATAGTATCTTCCTTAACCTTTCTACATTAGGGATATTCTACTTTAATGGAACACTGGATAGAGCGGTTGCATCCATCATCGTCCAACTGCTCGTCATCATGATTGCAGGCACTGGAATAGGCATGGCTATGGCGAGGTGGATTGACCAGCAGATGTTTAGAAAGCTTGTCATTTACTTATTAATAGCCTCATCCGTTTCGATGATCCTTGGGGCAATTCCATTTTAGTCGTTCTGTAGGAGGGTAAGGTAAAGACAGGATATCGATATAGGAACGCAATGTTCATTCAAACGTATAAGTTAAACAACAGCAAAAAATACGGAGGGATACGTAATGAACAAGCAAGGTTGCCTCAAATGCGGCAGCAGAGACGCAAGAACGAAAGAAGTGGCTATGACCGGCACGGGTCTTTCCAAGATGTTTGATATCCAGCACAATCAATTTGTTGTCGTATACTGCGCAAAATGCGGTTATTCCGAGTTCTACAATAAAGCTTCATCCACGGGATCCAATGTGCTTGACCTGTTTTTTGGCTGATTTCAGCCCAACCTTAACTTACAGATGCCAACAAAGACCGGCTCACGTGCTTGAGCCGGTCTTTGTCGCGCTTAACTTCGTCCTCCAAGCTTTTGATGATCTTTAGTATTCACAAAAATAGTATAACATGATATATTATTTAATATCGTTTACATATGCACCCCGATGTTTAGCTATATTCCTTGACAGGGATCGGTGTGTTCCCACAGAGGAGGCTTTACCATGTCGCATGATACAAGCTCAAAACCGATGTACGAGCAAATCTTCGAGGCACTGCGCGAGCAGATTGTATCGGGAAAGTATGCTCCCGGCGAACGGATCCCTTCAGAGAAGGAGCTGGGCGAAGCTTATAACGTCAGCCGGATTACAAGCAAGAAAGCATTGGAGATTCTCGCGCAGGAAGGATATATTGTACGCCAGCCTGGACGCGGTTCCTTTGTCTCCGAGGAATTCACGAAGGCTGCCGCGGGTCCGGTTGGTCCGACGGGGAAATCCCGCCGTGACCCGGGCAAGCTGCTGATCGGCCTGATCATGACCGACTTTGGCGACAGCTATGGAACCGGCCTGGTCTACGGATTGGAGGAAGCGTCACGGCAGCATGACAGCTATCTCATCCTTCGCCGGTCCCTTGGAGTGCCTGCCAATGAGCAAGAAGCTATTCAAGGGCTGCTGGAGCTGGGGGTTGACGGTCTGATTATTTTCCCGGCGCAAGGCGAGTTTTTTAACGCCGAGATTTTGAAATTGGTGATCAGTCAGTTTCCGTTCGTATTGCTGGATCGCCATCTCAAGGGGGTATCGGCAAGCTCGATCAGCACCAACAATGTGGCTGCGGCCCAGGAGCTCGTCAATTATTTGTTCGGGCTTGGTCATACTAGCATTGCGATGCTGACAGGCCCGCCGGAGGATACAACTGCGATTGAGGAACGGATCGAAGGGTTCATCCAGGCCCATGCCGAAAGCGGTATCGCCGTCGATCGCAGCTTGTGGATGGATCGGATTATGGCGACGCTGCCGACCGCATTCGTTCCCGAGAATAAAGAAAAAGAAAAGGAAAACATCAAGCGGCATTTGAAGGAGCATCCCGAAATTACGGCGTTGTTCGCTATCGAGCACAACATTGCTCAACTGGCATATGAAGCGGCGCGTGAAATAGGTCTCGGAATTCCCGAGGATTTGTCGATCGTATGCTTTGACAGCCCTGACTATGCGGGTGGGTTCTTATTTACGCATATGCGGCAGAAACAAGAGGAAATGGGGCGGCTAGCCTTCGAACATGTTTTAAAGCTCAAGAACGGAGAGAGCGTGCCGGGAAAAATCCAGCTGGATGCCGAACTTATTCGGGGTTCCTCTACCGGTCCTGCGCGGAAAAGCAAATAATTTATCGCAATGAGGTAACCGCGATCCTTTGAGATGGCGGTTTTTTTGTTCTATTTCGGCGGAAGGTCTAATATTATATCATTATGTTTAAATGTTATAAAAAGCATGTTGACATATTATTATAGCCAAATTATAATGTGCTTATGCAAGCGGTAACAACAAATGATATATGATTAGCATCATTAACCTGATTTTCCCAACTAAATACAGCAGGAGGGGGTTGTTGCATGGAATCATTGGGCCGGGAGCCGGCAGCTCTGGAACAGCTGACGTATCGGATGTCAGAGAAACCGGAATCAGAGCCGCACCTATTATCTATTTTCAAAAATGCTATCCGCAATACCTGGGGGACGACGTTGAAGCGAATGGAGGATGGCACCACCTTTGTCATTACCGGAGATATTCCTGCGATGTGGCTCAGGGATTCAACGGCACAGGTCAGGCCGTTTCTGGTGCTTGCCGCTGGGGATGAGCAAACGGCGGATCTGATCGAGGGGCTGGTCATCAGACAATTGCGGTCGATTTTACTTGATCCATATGCAAACGCTTTCAATCAGGAGCCTAACGGATTAGGCCACCAGACGGACGAAACGGAGATGTCTCCCTGGATCTGGGAGCGCAAATACGAGATCGACTCCCTTTGCTATCCGCTTCAGCTCAGTTACTTGTTATGGAGAAATACCGGCCGAACCTCGCATCTGGGTGACTTGTTCCGGGAAGCGGCCAACGCCATCCTCGAGCTGTGGACGAGAGAGCAGAATCATGAGACTGCATCGGCTTACCGTTTCCAGCGAAGAGACTGCGCGGCTACGGATACTTTGATCCGCGACGGAAAGGGAGCGGAGACGGCCTATACGGGTATGACCTGGTCCGGATTCCGTCCGAGCGATGATGCCTGCACTTACGGGTACCTGATTCCTTCCAACATGTTTGCGGTTGTCGTGCTGGGCTACCTTCAGGAGATCGCACGTGAGGTGCTTAAGGATGAAGCGCTCTATGACCGGGCCGGCAAGCTCGCCGGTGAGATTGAACGAGGCATTCAGGAGCATGGTATCGTTCGCCATCCGGAATATGGCCCGATCTATGCCTACGAGACCGATGGTCTCGGCAACTACAATCTGATGGATGACGCCAACGTTCCGAGTTTGCTGTCCATCCCCTACCTTGGATATCGGGGGGCGAATGATGAGATTTACGAGAATACGCGCCGGTTTATTTTGAGTGACCATAATCCTTACTTCTATCGCGGCAGCACTGCGGAGGGAATCGGCAGCCCGCATACGGAGGAAGGTTATGTCTGGCCGATTGCGCTGGCTGTGCAAGGCTTGACGGACCGCAATCCGGCCGAGAAGAAGCGGCTGCTACAGATGATGAGCGAGACTGATGCGGGAACCGGCTTGATGCATGAAAGCTTTGACCCGAATGATCCGAGCAAATTTTCTAGACCCTGGTTCTCATGGGCAAACATGATGTTCTGCGAGCTTCTGATGGATTATTGCGGTATCCGGGTACAGCTCTAGAGTTCTTAGAGTTCCCTACTATGCAAACAAGCTAAATATGAAGAGAAAGAATTCCGAAGGAGGGTTTTTGATCATGAAAAAATGGGTTTCCATGTTGCTGACCGTCTTTGTAGCGGCATCTCTGCTGGCGGGGTGCGGCTCGAAGACACAGGGCAATGCATCGACAGGCGATGGAGGAGCGTTCTCCGGCAAGCCGGTAGAGTTGACCTTCTGGGGAGATTGGGCCGGAGAAGGCCAGAAGCAATTCGAGACAATGGTGGATGCCTTCAACAAATCCCAGGACAAAATCCGTGTCAAGTACGTGCTGCAGCAGGACATGATCACCAAGTTCATGACGACGGCAACTTCAGGCGGAGCCGCGCCCGATCTCGTATTCTGGGATCGTTGGCGGACCTCGCTCTATGCGCCTAAAAATGTCTTTCATCCGATCGACGAATTCATGGAAGAGGACAATATCAACAAGGACGATTTCTATACCGAAGCCCTTAAAGAGCTGTCTTATGACGGCAAGCTATACGGCCTTCCGCTGACAGTAGACGCAAGAGCGTTGTTCTATAACAAGAAAATTCTTGACGATGCCGGTGTGGCGCCTCCGACTAACTGGGATGAGCTCGAGCAGGCGGCAATCAAGACCACCAAATGGAACGGGGATAAGCTGGAGGTAGCCGGCTTCTCCCTGGCGGATGTCGGACTCTTTAATATGTACCTGCAGCAGGCCGGCGGCCAAATGATGGATGAGACGGGAACGAAGACGAACTTCAACAACGAGAAAGGACTTGCCGTACTGGAGTACTGGAACCGCCTTTTGAAAGAGGATAAAGTGTATAAAATCGGCTTCGAGCAAGGCTTGGGTGAGGGAACAGATGCCTTTGTAACTGGAAAGCTGGCTATGCAGTATACGGGACCATGGATGCTCAGCACGTATAAAAAATATGGCAAAGACCTTGATTTCGGCGTCGTGACGCCTCCGGTCGGACCGAATGGCGATAAAGGCAGCGTGATGGGCGGACTCGGCCTGGTTATTCCCGAAGGCTCTAAGCACCAGAGAGAAGCGTGGGAGTTCATGAAATGGTGGGCTGCCAACAAGGACAATGCCTTGCTGTGGGCGAAGACGAGCTTGAACATTCCAGGCTACAAGCCGGCGATCGAAGATCCGTTCTTCCAGGAAGATCCGCTTTGGAAGCCATTCCTCGAGACGCTGGAATTTGCCAAGATTCGTGCGCAGCATCCAGGCTACTCCGTGATGGAGGATGACGGCCTGATTCCGAACCTCCAATTGTTCCAGCAGAACAAACTTAGCGCGCAGGATGCACTGGCCAAATCCCAGCAACGGGGCGACCAGCTTCTGCAGGATAATGCGATCGTCGAATAACAGTATTCATGAACGGGTGGCCGGGAAGCCTGAAAGGGGCTCCTGGTGTACCCGGAGGGAGGGATGAAGGTTGGCTTCGATAGGAAAGCTGAACAGGCATCAGGAAAAAATGGCCTACGTGTTTATCGCCCCGACACTGCTCTTGTTCGCTGTATTTACGATCATACCGGTTGTAATGGCTTTGTACTTAAGTTTCACCAACTATGATGTCTTAAGCCGGATGGACTGGGTGGCACTGGATAATTACCAACGGTTATTTAATGACAGTCTGTATTGGACCACATTCAAAAACGTTATTTTTTATTCGGTTATCTTTGTGCCGTTGAATATCCTGTTATCGCTCGGAATGGCGATGCTGATGAATTTCAAGCGCTTCGGTATCCGGATGTTCCGGACACTGAATTACATGCCGACATTAACCTCGGCCGTCGCAGCCGCAACGGTCTGGATTTGGCTGCTTCATCCCGAATTCGGGCTCGTTAATGAGATCCTTGGCTGGTTCGGCATTACGGGGCCAGCTTGGCTGGCCCAGACGGAGACGGCTATGCCCTCCATTATTATGGTGACCCTGTGGCAATCGATCGGCTCTAATATGGTCATTTACATTGCAGGCTTACAGGGCGTACCGGATTATTTATACGAATCGGCAAAGCTTGACGGAGCTTCGGCTTTCGCAAGGTTCCGGTATATTACTTGGCCGCAGCTTCGGCCAACCACATTTCTGATCAGCACAATGGCGATTATCGGTGCGCTTCAGCTGTTTGATCAGGCCTTCGTGCTGACGCAAGGGGGACCGGGAAATGTGACGAAAACGCCGGTGTATCTCATCTATCAACAGGGCTTCAAGCAATTGCAAATGGGTTATGCCTCGGCTCAAGCCTTTATTTTGGCGATTGCGATTCTAATCTTCTCGCTGATCAACATGCGCATCAACAAAGCGGAAGAACCGGTGGTGTAAAGGAGGGAAGGCCATGGATACCCATATTACTCGAACCAGAAATTCGGCAAATCCGCCGAATCCCGCTCTTGGCAAGCTCGCAGCAGGTCTTCTCTTTTATACCGCCGCGGCATTGATCGCCATTGCAATGTTCTTGCCCTTTTTCTGGAGCTTGAGCACTTCGTTCAAGCCGAGCGACGAAATCTTCTCGGTGCCTCTGCGCTGGCTGCCGTCGCAATTCACGCTGGAGCACTATATAGATGCATTCACGACGGTTTCGTTCGGTCTCTATTTTAAAAACTCGCTGTTCCTGGCTGTTGCCGGCGTCTTGGCTAATCTATTCTTCGGCTCCCTTGCCGGGTATGCCTTCGCCAAGCTGACTTTTCGCGGCAATCAACCGATCTTCCGTACGCTGCTTGCTGCTATGATGATCCCGGGGATTGTGACGATGATTCCGAGCTTTTACGTGCTTCGCCACTTCCCGCTGCTCGGCGGCAACGACCTGTTCGGCTCCGGAGGCATGGGCTTGCTGAATTCCTTCTGGGGTATTATTTTACCGGGAGCAGCTGGAACATTCGCCGTATTCTTCATGCGGCAGTTCTTCCTGACGCTGCCTTCCGACATGATGGAAGTGGGCCGGATCGAAGGCTGCGGAGAGTTCCGGATTTTCTGGAACATCTATCTGCCGCTGACGAAGCCTGCACTCGCTACGCTCAGCATCTTTACCTTCCAGGCAGGCTGGAACAGCTTCCTGTGGCCGATGATCGTCCTGAACGATCCGAATAAAGCGACGATTCAGATGGGACTACAGGCATTTACCTATAACAATCAGACGGATTACGGACCGATGATGGCAGGCGCGCTAATTGCGATTTTGCCGATCTTGATCTTGTTCCTGCTGCTGCAGAAATACTTCGTGCAGGGCATCGCATTTAGCGGCATCAAGGGTTAGTCTTGTAACTATTTGAATCTGGACAAAATAAACGGACTGTAAGGCTTGGTCTAGAGAAAGAGGAGGAGTAGAACATGCTGTGGTCTGACCGCGCAGAACTGGCTCAGGAAGCGCTCCGGCAGCATTTTTGGAATCCGGAGATCGCGATGTACAACATTGAGACACCTTGCCCGAACGGCGAGTGCAATACGATTTTTCATTATTGGTGGATGGCTCATGCAGCGGATGCTCTGGTGGACGGATTATTGAGATCCGGCAAGGAGACATATGCAGAGACGCTTGCCGAATTGCACAGGGGCATCTTGCATCGCAATGGCGGCGTGTACCCGAACGAGCTTTATGATGACATGGAATGGATGGCGCTCGCTTGGCTAAGGGCATACCATGCGACCGGAAACACAGTCTATAAAGACACGGCTCTGCTGCTATGGAAGGATATCCAGACGGGATGGAACGATCATATGGGCGGCGGGATCGCTTGGCAGAAGTCGCAATTGGATTATAAAAATACCCCGGCAAACGCGCCAGCTGTCATTCTGGCGGCAAGACTGTATCAGAGCTTTGGAGACCGCGATGATCTTGATTGGGCCCTGCGCATCTATGATTGGCAGAAGCGCAATCTGATCGATCCCGAGACCGGCTTTGTCTGGGACGGCATGAACCGGAACGGGGACGGGCAGATCGATAAGGATTGGAAATTCACCTATTGCCAAGGTGTATTCATCGGTGCGGGCGTGGAGCTGTATCGGACGACTGGCGATGCTGCTTATCTGGACGATGCGCTTCGCACGGCTGGAGCGACGGAAGCCGAGTTAACTGGAGCGGATGGGCTGCTTCCGGATGAGGAGGATGGCGACGGGGGCTTGTTCAAAGGCATCCTGGTACGGTATCTGGCAGAACTGTGTTTCTGTGTCGGCGAACGTGGGCAGACTGCAGCATCGCTATTGGTGCATAACGCGAACCGTTTGTGGGAAGTGGCTCGAAGCGAACGGCCGCTGTTCGGCACCGATTGGAGCCAAGCACCTGCAGGAGTCGTGTCGCTAAGCTCGCAGCTTAGCGGGGTTATGCTTCTTGAACGGTTGGCGGAGCTGGAGAAGCAAGGATTGGCACTACAGCAAGCGTGAACATAATCGAGTAATCATATCATGTTATGGGCGGCGGCCTGCTTCGGTAATCTATCGGAGCAGGCCGCCTTTTTTTCGATAGAATATAGGTAATGATGTTTTCGGCATCAAGATGTATAATTATGGAATGAATCTAGGAACTGAAGAAGGGGAATCCAATGGTATCTATAAGAGAAATAAGGGGAGAAGATGCAGAAAGGCACCTGGCTCTGTGCCATAAGCTGGATCAAGAGACGAAGTTTATGCTGTATGAACCGGGAGAAAGAAACACGTCCCTTGAGCATCACAGAAAATTTATACAGTCGTTCGTTGCTTCCGATAATTCAACAATCCTGATTGCAGAACACGATGATCTGCTTGTCGGATATCTCTTAGTGGATGGGGGGAAGGCGAGGCGAATCAAGCATGTCGGATATATTGTTGCAGGAATCCTGGCCGCTTATCAAGGACAAGGGGTGGGTACCCGTTTATTTCAAGCTCTGGATGAATGGCGGGAAAACACCGAGTTAAAAAGACTTGAACTAACCGTGATGTCTCATAATGAAACGGCCGTTTCTTTATATAAGAAAATGGGATTTGAAATTGAAGGCACCAAGAAAAAATCGTTATATATTGAAGGAAGATATATCGACGAGTTCTATATGGGAAAAACGTTTGAATAAGCTCGGTTAGAAGGAGGGGAATGATGAAGCCGAAGAAGAGATCCAGACTCAGAATCAAGGCGGGTTCCCATTATTTCAAGCTTAAGCGGTATATGAAATGGTATTTCGGAAATGTAACATTCGCAAACTGCATTCTCGACGATCATCTGCCTCATTCGGCTGCAAGTCATGCTACCCCGCTTCTTCGAAAGTTGAAAAATGTGGATATGTGGCTCCAGCACAATAAGATCAAAAATTTGCAAATCGCAATTCCCTGTCTCCATCAGATTATGATTGCTCCGGGGGAAACCTTTTCTTATTGGAAACGGATCGGCAATCCTACCAAGCGAAAAGGCTATGTGGAAGGCATGGTTCTTTACTATGGCACCTTCAAACCCGGAATTGGCGGAGGGCTGTGCCAGCTATCCAATTTGATCTATTGGATCACACTCCATACTCCGTTAATCGTGACCGAGCGGCACCGTCATAGTTACGATGTATTTCCGGATGCGAATCGAACTCAGCCTTTCGGAAGCGGAGCTACCTGTTCTTATAATTATTTGGATCTACAAATCTATAATCCCACGGATCAATCCTACCAATTGCTCGTTTATATGGACGAGGAATCTTTGCATGGAGAATGGCGGACAACGAGTGAGCCAGCCCACTATTTTAAAGTGTATGAACGAGATCATCGAATATCCCAAGAGTATTGGGGCGGATACGTTCGAACCAATTCCATCTACAGGAAAAAATTCAATCCGGATGGCGAACTGCTTGCGGATGAATTCATTACAAGCAATCAGGCCTTGATGATGTACCAGCCTTTGCTGAAGGCGAAGGCCGAATAAGAAGAGGAGGAAACTACTATTATGGTTCCTGAAAGAGTAAGTTTAATTACAATCGGAGCAGTAAACCTGCCAGAGCTAAGACGGTTTTATCAGGGATTGGGCTGGCGGGAGACAGAGATTAGTTCCGATAACTACAGTGTATTCAAGACCGCTGGTGTGCTGCTCTCTCTTTTTCCTATGGAAGAACTGATCAAGGATGCCGGACTGGATGCATCGGTTGTTCCGGTTCAAGGGTTTAAGGGAATTACCTTAGCTATCAATGTAGATACGCCGGATCAGGTGGATCAGGTTGTAGAAGAAGTGCGCTCTGCGGGAGGCAAGATCATCAAGGAAGCCGGAGAAACATTCTGGGGCGGGAGAACAGCCGATTTTCTCGATCCCGAAGGAAATGCCTGGGAGATTGCTTGGAATCCAACCGCTGTATTTGATGACAGAGGGGCTATGGTCCATTTCTAGAGAAAGGAAGACGATATGGAAGATACAAGCTTGAATAAAAAATATGAAATTAAGCTTCCGGTTTCCTCATGGGTTGGGCTTATTGCGACTCTGCCATTTATATCGCTGCTGTTATACTCCGTGTCTTCAGGAAGTGGTCTTTACTCCTCTATGTCACCCATAGTGGGAATTGCATTTTGCTTGCTCTATACAGGCTTGCTCGTAGCATACGTCATTAGAATGATCATTCAGCCGCGTCATGTAGAAATTATTGGGGACAAAATCATTGTAGGACGTAAGGAAATACCTGCAGTCCATATCGATAAGCTGGTTATTCAAGGCTACTTCAGCCAGGTTATCGGAATCAAGCCGCGGGGAAAACGGTTAGTTCCCAGCTTGCTATGCTTTAAAATCAAAGGAAACGAAGAGGAATATACCGAAGAAATAATCGAGTGGGCCAAGCGTAATGAAATCCCGATTAAATACGGGAGGATATTCCGCTGGATTTGAATTCTGCTGATCTATTACTAGCCGTGTCTTGGAGGAGTGCGCTATGAGCGAAAAAAGGGATGGGACTGTGATTGGCGTTGATGGCGGAGGAACGCATACCCGAGTGATGATAGCAGATCTTTCCGGCCGTGTTCTCTCGTATATTCAGAGCGGTTCTTCTTCCATTTACAAAGATTTGCGCGCGAAGGAAAATATGCAGCAGGCCATGGAAGCGGCTTTGGAGCAAGCAAAAGTAAACCCTGCTGAGGTAAAAATGCTGGCGGCGGGTGTTGCCGGCTTGGATAGGGAATCCGATTATGAATGGGTCCAGCCATTGACGTCTTTAAACGGACTGGCTTGTCCAAGAAAGCATGTGAACGATGCGGTTGTAGCTCATTACGGCGCTTTTCTGGCGGAACCGGGAATCGTGTCTATATCGGGAACTGGTTCAATCATTTATGCAAGGACGGAAACGGGAAGAGAGATTAAAAACTATGATCTGCATCATTATGCGGCGAGTGCGGCAAGATCGTTGGCGATGGAGGCTACGTTCGAGCTGCTGGCGGGGAATAGTGATGATAGTGATTTGGACTTGACTCGGGACATCCTTCATTTCTGGAAAGCAAGCAATGTTCTAGAGCTATCCCTGCTAGCCCTCCATGGCTTTATTAAGGAGCCGCTTGAACGGAACCGAAAATTTGCCGAACTGGCCCCGTTTGTTACCAAAGCGGCAATGCAGCATAGCAGGCTGGCTCGGCTGGTATGTGATCGTGCTATCCGGCAAATTGCTGTCGGAACGGAGCTTCTGGCCTCTTATTTTTCAGAACCGGAGGTTAGTGTGACTTTCATGGGGAGCGTAGCGCAAAGCGATTATTTTCAACAGCGGCTCACTGCAGCAATGGCTAGAGGCAATAACAAGCAGTATCGGCTTGTACAGCCGGCATTCACTCCGGTGGCTGGTGCCGTATTACTGGCATACAGAGAGTTGGGTATCGAGATATCTCCTCAAGTTTTGAGAAATCTAAGCGATACCTGCAAGGCATAGTTTGCAAATAAGAACCCCCATCAGAAGCATGTTTCTCCTGATGGGGGTTTCGCATAATCTTTGGCTACTCAACGAATTGACCGGATGTGAACTCAATCGTACGATCGGCCATTTGAAGCTCAACTTTATACGCTCTCTGCTCGAAGCTGCTCATCGTGCCGCCATACATGAAGGTGTCGTTTCCTCTCTCCAAGAGTGGAGAGGGCACGAGCTGATAAGGTTTCAACCGAGTTCCGATTATCCGTCTGATTCCGTTGGCATCGGGAGTTTCATAGATGGGCTCCGTCCTTACAAGCAAGGACTTTCCATTTGTAAGCTGCAAGTGTATTCGCCATTCTCCACCTTCAATAGAGGTGGTGTAAGTGAGATTCTTCTCGTCTACAAGGGATCCGATTGCGAGAAAATAAGTTAATAAGGAAAAAATCAATAAGAGGAAGATGCCTCCACCTATCCATTTTTTCGAGGTCCTTTTTCTAACCTTTTTCAAATAATCCAATTCCGCGGTATCAACTGGAGGAGGATCCGCCAGCGGAGCGGACAGCTTATGATGAAGAGCACGGCAGGACTCGCACACCTGAAGGTGTTGCTCAATATCTTTCATCGTATCCGGGTTCACCAAACCATCGACATAATTTGGCATTAAGTCTTGGACAATATGGCATTTGATCAATTATAGCACCTCCATAATTTTCTGCTTGGCCCGGTAGAAAGTGACACGCGCCCAGTTCTCGCTCTTGCCGAGAATTTCTCCGATCTCAGCGAACGAAAATTCTCCGGATAGTCGCATATGTACAATTTCACGCATGGGTTCTCTCAATTGATGGATAGCTCGATACAGCTCCATCTTATTGTTATGAAAGAGCATGCTTCCTTCCGGTGATAATTCGGTTGAAGGGATAGCCTCATGCAGCTGTTGGCTCTGATGTTTATTTCTTCTCGCCAGTTCCTGATACCAGACATGCTTCGCAATTTGACAGAGCCATACGCTGATTTTGCAGGACCCGTCAAAAGTATGAATAGAATACACTGCCCGATAAAAAGTTTCTTGGGTCATTTCGTTGGCTAAATCACGATCATGCGTAAGGCTAAACAAATATCTATAGACATGGTTGGCGTATTCTCTATAGATTCTATCCAAATCCTCCGCCACTTTCTCACCTCCTAAACTATATATCTGAAATCATCACATTTCGTTACAAGGACATGAAAATAATTATGACATAAGCAGAGAAAAGAGGATTTTTTCCGACAGGTCAGAATAGTATCTTAATCTACTATCGGTACAGGCGTAGCCTAAAGCTATGAGAGAGGAAGGGGCCACACCGAATGAACAATCTAAAGCTTATCAAGCCTGCCTTAAATTTAAAAGACGAATATATTTCTTTTTATCAGGAGTGGAGAGATTCGGGGGAAGAAATGGTTCCTTGGGTGATCACAAAGGATCCGAGCGATTTTCGAGCCATGCTGGCTTTTTTGTCGAATCAGGAAAAAGGGATTGGAATCCCTGAGGGCTGGGTTCCGGATTCCACGTTCTGGTTAGTCAATGAATATAGCCGGGTGATCGGAGCCGTCAATATAAGGCATCAGTTGTCTCCTTTTTTACTTCGTGCCGGCGGGCATATCGGCTATGGAATTCGTCCATCCGAAAGAGGGAAGGGATACGCTGCAAGCATGCTGAAGCTAGCGCTGGTAGAGGCCCGGAAGCTCGGGATTCAAGAGGTTCTGGTCGTCTGCGATGCAGAAAATGTCGGCTCAGAACGAACGATTCTTCGAAATGGCGGTACACGTGATGTAGACTTCGTTGAAGAGGATGGCCAAGTGATCAAGAGGTTTTGGATTAAGGACAATAACCATTAATAGAAGCATGAATAAGGAGTGGGGACGTTGAAAATTCTTATCGGCCTTCCTAAGCTGGAGAACCAAAATCGGCAGCTGGAGGAGGTATTACGCGGAAAACCTGAGGTTGATCTGGTCCTCTTCCCCGAAGGGTATTTGAATGAGGACCTGGAACTGACCTGCAGGTTAATGAGGTCCTATGGAACAATGCTCGTCTCGGGATATAGAAACCCCAAGGATCGGCTGGTGATGATCGGCCGGAATGGTGAGGTCGTCCTGGATCGGGCGAAGTATGAGCAGCACGGTTCAGTTGAACTGGAGGGAGTACGAATGACTTCCCTTTTATGCGATGAGCTGGTGAAGCAAGGATTAATTGGCGAGGGTCATGCTTTGGATCTCATCTTCCATCCGATCGGGGTAGGGATGTTCAGCGAAGAGCAATTCAGCGAATGGATCGGACTCGCGAAAAATACAGCTAAGCAGCATAGAGCGATGATGATTGGTACAAGTCATGCGGACGGAGCTTACCGCGACAGTGAACTATCGATCCCGATAGCCTATTGTATTAATCAGAATGGTGAAGAAATTTTCGTTAAGAAAAATGATGTCCGAACGGTAATTTTGGATACGAACACGGGAAGTCTTCATGAATATGCCCTTGTTGGAGGCGCGTAGACAATGAAGTAATTCAGGGGCCTTCGTAAGGAATAAGAAAAACCAAGACAGCCGACCATCAGCAGTTGTCTTGGCTAATATCAGTTCCATTTCGAAAAAGAAATGGAGAAATTTATGTTGCATTATACAGAGAGCGTCAGTTTCTTTTCTTCACAGGAATGTAAATGTCCATCTCTACCAACTCGTTACGGTCACTCCAGCAGCGCTCATCATAATATTCAAAATCAGGCGCTCCGGAATGCTCATAGCCTGAATGAGGGAACCATTCGCTGAAGATCGTCTGCCAGGTTGATTGAATGGAATTGGTGAACTGATCCAGGGGTACTCTCGGAGTCGTGAAGACAGCATAAGTCTGCTCAGTAAAATGATGTCTTTCCGCACCTTCAGGAACAACCGCATCAGCATGAGCTTCAACGCCAATGATGTATTTGAATTCTCCCGTATTCAAATCGCAAGGGGCACAGATGCCATACTCTGCATTGGAAGCGGCCTGATCATACAAAGTCTGTCCCAGCTTCTCTTCCATATAACGCTTCCAGAAGGCGGGGATTTCCCGGCTATTTTCTCCTTCCTGGGATGTTGTAATGATCGAGTAGCCAATGATGTCAAAAGCAGGTTTCGTCACAATTCCATAATTCATCTGAATTCCTCCTAAATATGAATTGTAGCAAGGCTGCATGACGGATACTTTCGGGTAAGCAGGAGGCTGGATGCCCCGCTTCCGGTATTCTCCAGGTGTCATGCCATATAATCGGCGGAAGGCGCGAGTAAAGGTTTCCGGAGTACTGAAGCCACAGTCCAGGGCAATATCCAGCAGCCTCTCACTGGAATAGGCTACCTTATTGGCGGCGCAAATGAGCCTTCTTTTCCGAAGATAATCCATCACTGTAGCTCCAGTCATGGCCTGGAAGACGCGATGGAAATGGAACTCCGAAAAACCGGCTCGTTTAGCCAGGTCAGAAAGGGACAATTCCATAAAGAGATGTGCTTCGATATAGTCTATGATATCCTGGATTATAGCCTCATAAGTCGAAATCATGCTCGCCTCCTTCTGAAATTAGTCTATCATGGCGGGAACAGATGTTCTTGACGTTTTTTGCTTCTTTTTTGAAGGGCAATTAAGAATATGTAATTAAAGTAATCTTACTATAGCTAACTGGAAGAAATCACTTAAACAAATTTTAACTATTATAAACGGGGGGATTTGCTTGATTGGAGGGATCCTGCTAATTGTTGTAGCCCTAGGGATTTTAAATCAAATCCTGAGGATCTGGCTCGTCTCTGAGAGAGGAGAATTATCTGAGGAAGGAAAAGAGCGGAATATATGGGGGAAGATTATTCTCTCGATCGGTGGGGTAATCGGCTTCTTGCTTGTGAATTTCCTGGCTGGGGCAGAAAGCGAGATCATGAAATGGTATTGGCTTCTACTCTTGATCATTTCCGGCGGCTTCCAGGCTTGGTTGGATTGGACATATCGAAGACAGACCCGAGAATATCTCGTATCCACGATCATGCTGATCTTGGGGCTTGCATGTTTAGCCGCTTGGATGTGGCTTGTGTATTAGAGCATGATATCCATCATATTCCAATTGGCTTCTATATTATATAGTTCCTTCAAAGTACTAGCTCATTGATGAAAAGCAAGAGTTGAATGAGGAGGCGGCCTATGAGTCGGATTGTCCAAGCATATTACGATAACAATGCGGACCGGGAATGGAGCAGATTGGAGAACCCCTATAGCAAGGTAGAATGGGTATCGACCTTAAGGCTAATGGATCGTTATTTTCCTGATACAGGTCATATTTGCGATATCGGATCCGGACCGGGAAGATATGCGATTGAATTGCTGCAGCAAGGCTACCAGGTAACGCTTATGGACCTGTCCTCCAACGAGCTTGCTCTGGCTCAGAAGCGCATTGAGGGTCTGGGGCTTCAGGCAGAAGCTTATTTGTGCGAAAGTGCGGTTAATATGGATGTTTTGAACGATCAATGCTGTGACGGTGTCCTGGCATTGGGCCCATTATATCATCTGCTCAAGGAAGAAGAACGTTCGCAGGCGATACGTCATGTATACCGGATCTTGAAGCCCGGGGGAGTAGCGTTGCTTGCGTACATCAATTCATGGGGAGTACTCAAATCCGGGGTTTCCGAGTTTAGTGAATCCTACAGAGATTCTGAAGAGATATATAAGTATTTGCAGGAGCATCAGCTCCACGAGAATGAAGGCTTCACCCAATGCTATTTCACCACTCCTGTTAAAGCTATTGAAGAGGTCAAGGCCGGAGGATTCGAGATCATTACGTATGCAGGTACGGAAAGCTTTTTGGCTGGAATGCGGGAGGAAGTGAGCCGCTTGTACATAGAAGATCCAGTGGTCTATGAAAATCTGCTGCAGGCTGCCAGTGAGACGAGCGAAGCACCGCAATATCGCGATGCTACAGAACATATGGTGATTGTGGTCAAAAGGCCGGAAAATTCAGAATTTGGGGGTTAATCCATGTGTGATGAACAACGGAAGTCCGGGCTTGAAGCCTATGTCAAAGATTTGGTGCTAACCGGGAGTTTGCTCCAGGATGTGGGGGGGTTCTTTAAATTGCACGGTGATTTAGCGACCTGGGATCATACCCTTAAGGTAACCAGCCATGCAGTTAGAATCGCCCGGCTATATGATGTGGATCCGATGAAGGCAGAGCAGGCGGCTCTCCTTCATGACATCAGTAATGTCATTCCCGTGTCTCTTTATCTGGAGACTGCACGTGAAGCGGGTATAGAGGTATTGGATGAGGAGCTGGCCTATCCGCGGATTATCCACCAGAAGTTGTCCCGTGCCACGGCGGAGCAGCTGTTTGGGGTGAACGATCTTCAAGTGCTGGATGCGATAGCTTGCCATACAACACTCCGAGCAGAAGCTACCCGTCTTGATAAAGTAGTATTTATCGCAGATAAAGTGGCTTGGGATCAGGCAGAGGACCATGCTTATCTGAATGAAATTCGACAGCTTGTAGACGATGGACACTTAGACGAAGCTGTACTGGTCTATTTGAATCATGTATGGAATCAGCGCGACAAGTTGAAATTGGTTCATTCCAGCTTGATTCAAGCAAGAACTTATATGCTGGAGCAAAAAGAGGAGGCAGACGATCCTGCCAAGCGCAATATGAGGCGGATGTTTCAGCATATGGACTGGTCCAATCATCAGATTCTGGAGATTCTGGATCGGGAACAGCCTGATAGTGATCGTGTTATCAAGTTGTTCGCCCATATTCTTTCAGCGGAAGCCATATGGATATCCCGAATTGAAGGAAAGAGAATTCAGGCGGCGGTCTGGCCGGATCATATGCAGTTAGAAGATTTACGGATTTTGGCCGCGGAAAATAAAGTCCGGTTCTCGCATTACCTGGATGCGGTTACCCCGGAACAGCTGCGGCAGCCTGTCACTTATGTTACTGGCGCAGGAGCAGATTATACTACTGAAACTGTAGATATATTGATGCATGTGGCACTGCATGGCAGCTACCATCGGGGGCAGATTGCTTCATGGCTGCGAATGGAGGAGATCTCGCCGCCGGCTACGGATTATATACAATATGTGCGGCAATTGGAACGCAAGGAATGAAGGGCTTGATGACCGAGATTTATGATCTTAAGTCAGGAACAGCGCTACAGCATGAAGTTTATGAATTGCTTTGCCGACATCGATTCATGGATATTCTGCATGCTTATCATCCGATTCTTGCGGGGACGGTGCCTTTGGACATTCAGGTTCCTGGCAGCGATCTGGATCTGATCTGTGAAGTGCATGATTTTGAGACGTTTCGCATGGAGGCGGACACTCATTTTGGACATTATCCCGGGTATGCGGTTTACGAGCGGGAAGTGGACGGTGTACCTCGCATCAAGGTTAACTTTCACTGTGAGAATTGGCCGATAGAGCTGTTCGGTCAATCTGTTCCAACGACACAACAGAACGGTTATCGACATATGATGATAGAAGCGAGATTATTGTCGCTTTATGGAGAATCCTTTAAGCAAGCTATCATTCAGCTGAAGCAGAACGGATTGAAGACCGAGCCTGCCTTTGCCAGGTTGTTGCACTTGGAGGGGGATCCCTATGATGAGCTATTGAGGCTTGAGGGCAAAACAGATGTGGAACTGCTGGAGCTATTATTTTAATGCGAATTGAAATGCTATTCTATTGAGAGGTGAAGAAGATGCCGCATTTAATTGGAGAGCGGATTATACTGCGCGAGTACCGCATGGAGGATGTTCCAGCGATCCGCAAATGGGTTAATGATGAGGAGATCACGGATACGTTAAGCGATGTTTTTTCTTTTCCGCAGAGCTATGAAAATACAGAGTCTTTCGTTCGCTCCATGGTGGAAGGGAAGACCGATACGAAGGGCTTTATCATTTCGGAAAAAGAAACGCTGGATTACATTGGACAAATCGATTTGTTTAAATTGGATTGGCGTAATCGCTCTGCAACCATCGGTATTGTGATTGGACGAAAAGAGTTGCTGGGAAAAGGCTATGGGCGCGAAGCGTTACGGTTGATTCAACAATTTGCGTTCAAGACACTGAATCTGCACCGATTGGAGCTTCAAGTGATAGATTATAATGAGCGCGGTTATCGGTGTTATACCAGCTGCGGCTTTAAGGAAGAGGGGCGGCAACGGCAGCGGATATTCTATAAAGGCCAGTATCGGGACATGATTATGATGAGTATTCTCTCCCATGAGTTCAATTAAATAGGATGTTCATCAAGCTGATCCTGCATCGTAATCAATTCTGCGATGGAGGCTCTTTTTTTTGAGCAACCTTCCAAACCCTTCCAACGTCAATAAAATAAAAAGCAATAGGGGGAGTCAATATGAAACAGAAAATATGGGTAAAAGGGTTGTTACTGCTGCTTGGCCTGCTCCTGATCCTTAGCGGATGCGGGAGCTCCAATAATGCAGATCACGCTTCCAGTGCATATGAGAGCTCTGCAGACTCAGGCGGATTTAAGACAGAAAGCTCATCCATGAATAGGGCCACTTCCTCTTCAGCCGAGGAGCCTTCCTCCCCGGCGACGGATATGGCCGTTACGGCAGCGCAAGAGCCTCAGTCTCTTCCGTCCGCTTCAGGCATTCAGGCGGGGAACGCCGCTGATCAATTGAACAAGAAGCTTATTTACCGGGCAAATGTTGTTATGAAGGTTGAGGAATTTTCAAAGGCACAGGCACAGATCAAGGATTTGGTTAGCTTATCCGGCGGTTATATTGTTGAGTTCTCGGAAAGTCAGTCCACGTATGAGCAGGGCGGGAATTTTGTGCTTAAGGTTCCGGCGGCCGGATTCTCCTCTTTTCTGGAGCAATTAGAGCAGCTTAAGCCTGAGTCCTTTCAGCAAAGCATTCAAGGACAAGATGTATCTGAGGAATACGTGGACCTGGAATCCCGCTTGAAGGTCAAGGAGGCCGTAGAAGCAAGATATCTGAAATTTGTTGGGGAGTCAAAGAATACAAGCGATCTGGTTCAATTTACAAATGAGCTGGAACGGATTCAGACAGAGATTGAACAGATAAAGGGGAGAATGAGGTACATCGACAATAATGTTTCCTTCTCTACCATTGAGATTCGTGTATACCAAACAGATGACAGCTCGTTGAGCAAGCTGAGTCAGGATCAAAAACCACTTTTGAAGCGTGCTGGTAATGCGTTGCAGGGCAGTCTTGAGGCAATATCGGTCATCCTTCAGTGGCTGTTCATTTTTATTTCCGGAGCACTTCCATTAATTGTTATAGGCGCGGTGATTCTTACAATTATTTGGCCGCTAAAACGGCGGAGAGCCCGGTTGCGAAATGAGAAAATTGACAGTGCTGTAATTGAAGCAGAACCTACAGATAGGCTGAAAGAGTAGAACGATGCAGAGTCGAATGGGCAAGTTGATGTACACGCTATGATAAATTTAACAACCGAGCTCGTTGACAAGTCGATTTTTTTGAAATATATTGAAATTAAGACAGGTGAATGTGAGCGGCAGAAATAATAAACGGGACTTTTTGACTAGATAATTAAATAATTTGGCACACCAAATCGAAAGATTGGGTCGCAAAGCCTTGGAGTCTAATAATCCAGTGATTAATGACCGTCCGGCTGCATAACAATAATTATTGTTTATGCAGCCGGTTTTTGTTTTTCTCACGTTCTCTGCGGCTTTATGTCGTGAGATATAAATACCCAACAGTAAGGAGGGTAGAAAATAACGTGCCTGAAAGGGAGGAAATCTATGAAAAAATGAGGAGGAACTTATGAAACGCGGGTTGAAGATTGTAGTATCTTGGCTATGCCTATTTTCACTTTTTGTTGGACCGTTGTCTGTATTTGGAGCAGGAACAGGAGAGATCTCCTGGCCTAATCCGGGAGCAACACAGCTGACGAAGACGGCTGAACCTACCGGTAATTCAGGGGAGTGGAAAGTAACCCTGAAGGTGGAAGGGAAGAACATTAAGTCGAGCTCGGATGTTGTGCTTGTTATTGACAAGTCTGGAAGCATGGATAATGGCACTTGGTGGACGGACGGGAAGATAGAGAAGGCAAAGGAAGCAGCGAAGAAATTTGTGGACAATTTGCTTCTTTCCGGTTCAGATAACCAGGTCGCAGTTGTTGCCTTCAACAACCAGGCTTCTCTAGTCTCCGGATTTAAAGGACCTGCCCAGAAAACTGCCCTGAAGAATGCAATTGATGGTATAAGTGCAACCAGCGGAACCAATATTCAAGCAGGGATTAAAAATGCCCGTGATCTACTGGGAAGCAGTTCGGCACAGAATAAAATTATTGTTGTGCTGAGTGATGGTGAGCCAACATACAGCTTCAAGGGAACACAGGCAACAAGCTACAGCTGGTCGAACAACAGTTATGGCTATGCCTTAACAGCTTTTAATTATAATCAGACCCTTGGCAATGGCTCGAACTTCAGTATTTCCAATTATAACGTCAATGGATATAGTGTAAAAGACAATGGAATTGGAACGATTTCGGAGGCCAAACTCGCCAAGGACGCAGGCTATAAAATTTACTCTGTCGGACTGGATGTCTCCAGCAACAGCAATGCTATTAAAGTGCTGAAGGACGTTCAGAGCGAGGGTTACTATCCGGCGAACAGTCAAGAATTGAACACGATCTTCCAGCAAATGGCGAGTCAAATCACTTATGCAGCTCAGAACGCCAAAGTGATCGATCCAATGGGAGATATGTTTAATCTTAAGAAGCAAGGAGCCGTAGTTAGTCCAACGGATTATACGGCCTCGCAAGGAACGGTGACCTGGAACGCTGCGACAGAGACATTCACCTGGGATATCGGCAACATTGCAGAGGGGACTCCTGCGACCCTTACCTATACAGTGGTCATGGACCAATCCAAAAACCCCGTTTCAAACGAACTCTATCCTACGAACGGAACAACAACCTTGACTTATACAGATGTAAATAATAAGAACGTTTCGAAGGATTTTGAGGTACCGAAGGTAAGTGTCGGTAATGGTTCTATCCTCATTAAAGGTTATCTTGTAAATGAGGCTGGAAATCCAATCAATGCAGAAGGCGTTGAGGTGGAGGGGCCAGCATTTGCAGAGCCTTTGTACAGTGAGTATTACAAGGATCAAAGCGGTAAGGAAGCATTCCCTGTAGGCACCACGCATTCTATAGCGGCAAAGACAGTGGAAGGATATCTATATCAAGTCGGGGGAAGCCCTAAGTCGGTTACTCTTACTGTAACGAATCCTACCCCAACCGTGTGGTTCGGTTATACGGTTGCAACTGAAACCTCGGTACAAGTGAAATACCTGGAGCAGGGAACGGAGAAAGAACTGCGGGCTGCAACAACAGTACCAGGTGTAGTCGGCCAAACGTTGAAGCTGACAGCGGAAGTCATTGACGGCTATACGGTAGCAGGAACTGGTGAAGAGAATTACACCTTTACTGGATCAGCGAACCAAGAGTTCGTGTTCTACTACACAGCGAATGAGCAAAGCGTGACTGTGAAGTACGTAGATCGTGCAAGCGGCAATGAAATTGCTGCTGCAACCAGCGAGTCTGGCGTTACTGGCGGTAAGGTAACGCTGGAAGCAAAGGTCGTTGAGGGTTACACGGCAGAGGTAGCGAGTTACGAGTACACGTTCTTGCCAGAGGGCAATACGTACACCTTCTACTACAATGCTGGCGAGCAGAGTGTGGAAGTACAGTATCTGGAGCAGGGAACGGAGAAAGAACTGCATCCGGCAACAACCGTGGCAGGTACAACCGGCCAGACATTGGAGCTGACAGCGAAGATTATCCCGGGCTACACCCCGGTGGAACCAAGCTACAGCTACAAGCTGGGAACGACGAATGCGCCGCATGTGTTCTACTACACAGCGAATGAGCAAAGCGTGACTGTGAAGTACGTAGATCGCGCAAGCGGTAATGAAATTGCTGCTGCAACCAGCGAGTCTGGCGTTACTGGCGGTAAGGTAACGCTGGAAGCAAAGTTCGTTGAGGGTTACACGGCAGAGGTAGCGAGTTACGAGTACACGTTCTTGCCAGAGGGCAATACGTACACCTTCTACTACAATGCTGGCGAGCAGAGTGTGGAAGTACAGTATCTGGAGCAGGGAACGGAGAAAGAACTGCATCCGGCAACAACCGTGGCAGGTACAACCGGCCAGACATTGGAGCTGACAGCGAAGATTATCCCGGGCTACACCCCGGTGGAACCAAGCTACAGCTACAAGCTGGGAACGACGAATGCGCCGCATGTGTTCTACTACACGGCGAATCCAATTGTGACAGTTACCGTAGCTGTCTACCACTTGGATCTCGAGACAGGGGAAGAAATTGCTGCTCCAAGTGTCTTAGAGGGGATTGGCGGCGGAACTTTGGAATTTACTCCTCAGCCGATTTCAGCAACAGATGGAACCTATACGTATTATCCTCAGGAGCCTATTTACAACTTCGAACTGACTTTTGAACCGGATCAAAGATTCGATGTCTACTATGTAAAAGGAGACCCGGTTAGTGCTGTTACACTTACAGTCATTTATCTGGACGAAACAACCGGAGTTGAGTTAGGAAGAACTGAGCTTATCAGAAGCGCCGGAACATCGGTGGCTTTAACAGCGAAGGAATTTGAGGGCTACACCCCTAAAATTGAAAATGCTGTGATTACCCTTACCGATGAACCATCACAGACCTACACCTTCTACTACACGAAAAAGGATGTAGTACCTGTTGAGAAGCCGGTAACCATCAAGTACTTGCTGAACGGTACGAACCAGCAACTGGCTAATGCTAAGACGGAGTACGGTACTCCTGGAGAGACGAAGACCTATTCGGCGATTGGAATTTCGGGCTACACCCCGGTTCAATCGACGAAGAACTATACGTTCAGTGACGAAGACGGTCAGGAATTGATTTTCTACTACACTAGAAATTCAAGCTCTGGACCATCCAATCCATCACCATCACCATCGTCTAGTGTAACACCGCTTCCGGCCTTGCCTCCGTTGCCAGCTGTACCGCCAGTACTTGATAGAGAGAACCACTACGACTACATCAACGGGTATCCTGACGGCTCCGTCAAGCCGCTCAATAATATTACCCGTGAAGAAGTTGCAGCGATCTTCTATCGCTTGATGAATGATGAGAGCAGATCCGCATACCTGAAGACAACCAATTCTTTCTCCGATGTGGGAGCAACCCGATGGTCCAACAAGCATATCTCCACCATGGAAAATGCAGGCATCATCACAGGATATCTTGATGGAACCTTCAAGCCGGGACAATACATCACCAGATCCGAGTTCGCGGCAATCGCTTCCCGATTCGACCAACTCGATGAGCGTGTGAACGATATGTTCAGCGACATTACCGGACACTGGGCAGAAAAATACATTGTCTCAGCTGCTAATAAGGGCTGGATTAAAGGATATGTGGATGGCACCTTTAAGCCGGATCAATATATCACCCGTGCTGAAGCTGCTTCATTCATCAACAGTGTATTGAACAGAAAAGTGAATCATGAAGGTATTCATGAGGATGCAAAAGAATGGCCGGATAATATCGTAGGCAAGTGGTACTATTACGACATTCTGGAAGCTACTAACCATCATGAATACATCAGAGAAGAGGATTCAGACGCTGAAGTTTGGGAAGAAGTGCTTCCAAATCGGGTCTATCCTTAAACTCAGTAAGAAATAAAATTCAGGCTCTCTTCCCACAGAAGAGAGCCTGAATCTTTTTTATAGGTTAGAGAACAGCTTGTCCAGAAAGTCGAAGGTTAAAGGCATATCCTCTTTCAGTTCTTTGCGTGTCTCTTCACTGTAAAAATAGAGAGTAGCCGTCTCTGCGAAATATTCAGTCGAGTATACTGATACATAGCCATCGTTTTTGTAGTTCACATCAGCTTCCTTCTTCCAGACGTTCACAAAAGCAGTGGAAGAACTGACGTTGTTCAGAACCAGCCGGTCGATCGCGTGGAAGGTCTCATGAAGCTCAAGGTTTTGACCATTATGTCCTTTGCCTTTATTGCTGTATCCAATTCTGGCGATTACAACGTTTGAGCTTACACCAGGAACATCGTCCCAGGTTAGGCCCGTATTTTCCCAGCCTCGTGGAATTACACCTTTGTATTGAGCGAACTCAGGTTCATCGGTAATTTTACCGTTAACAAGTTTGATCTTAACGCTGTTATCCTTCAAACCCTGCAATAAGGAGACCGGAATAGCTGACAATCTGCTGACCATTTTATCTGCAGTAGCCTTATTGTAATCAGACTTGGGAAGTACGACGATTTGGCTGAGGAGCTCATCGGAGGAGAGCTGGGCCGCAGTTTCGGCAGATACCGGAATTACTGCTAGATTTATAGATAAGATCAGGGCAATAGCCATAGTTAATATTCGCTTCATGTTTCTTCCTCCCAAGGGATCTCTCATCCGAGCTAGGAAGAAACGAAATAACAGTATTTACGCTGCTTCCATATCGGTAACTGGCTGGCATTGCGGATGAACCGCTGTAGCCCCTATAGCTTTGCGTCGCCATCTTTCGATGGATTTGCCTTTATCAATATGAAAATATGAAGTTGTTCTATGAAAATAAAAAACCTTCTTACCGAGTAAGAAGGTTAGCAAGCATAGTCACATGCTCCATTCTTCATCGGTAGCTGGCTGGTTTAGCGATGAATCGCCTTAACCCCTGTAGCTTTGCGTCCCTAGCTTTCGATAGGTTTGCCTTTGTCAATCAAGAACTATGAAGTTAATTGTTGAAATCTACCAAACTATCTATCCATAGAATAAGTCTAATAGACTATATAGTCAAGACTTCTTTCAAATAATTACAAGGAGAATTAGAGGTTTTGTCGAACTGTGTCGATAGAACTAATTAACAAGGTGAAACGGGGATATTCTTCTATCATTTATTTGAGATTTATAGGAAAAATATCATAGTTTTGCTAAGGAGAAGATATCACATTTGTCCATCTAAGAGTTTACATTATTAACGTTACTCTTTTGGGGCAGCATAGTAGAATGAGATTGAAAAGTGAAGTTCTAAAACTGTCCAGGAGGGTACAAAGAATGCCTATTTTTTATAATGAAGAACAGGGGATCTTTCATCTGCAATCCCAAAACTCCAGCTATATCATTCAACTCATTCACGGATATGCTGCGCAAGTCTATTATGGGCCGAAGCTGAGGGAGGATGCCAATCTAGCAGGAATGCTCATACGGGTTGAACGCAGCTCGTTCTGCCCGAATCCGGTGAGAGAAGATAAGACCTTGTCGCTGGATACATTGCCTCAGGAATATCCCCAATATGGAACCAGCGATTTCAGAAGTCCTGCCTATCAGGTGAAATTAAGTGATGGCAGCAGAATTACTGAGTTGAAATATCATTCCCACTTCATCGTACCGGGTAAGCCAAGGCTGGAGGGGCTCCCATCAGTTTATACGGAGCAGAATGATGAAGCAGATACATTGCTGTTGGTGCTTGCAGATCCCGTTACGGGGCTTACGGTCGAATTGAGCTATACCGTATTCAATGGCTTTAATGCGATAACCAGATCCGTCAAGCTTCGCAATGATGGGCAGGAGACACTGGAACTCGAACGAGTGCTGAGCGCGTCTGTAGACTTTCCTGATGCTGACTTTGATGCCTTGTACTTGTCAGGGGCATGGGCTCGTGAGCGTCATATCCAGCGGCGGAGACTGGCACCGGGCATGACCGGAATTGGCAGCCGCAGAGGCTCCAGCTCGCATCAGCATAGTCCGTTCATGGCCTTACTGCGTCCCGAGGCAGATGAGCGTCAAGGAGAAGTATACGGGTTCAGTCTAGTGTACAGCGGCAACTTTATCGCCGAGGCAGAGGTGGATCAGTTCGGAACAGCCCGAATGCAGATCGGCCTGCAGCCCTTTGATTTTGCCTGGAATCTTGCGCCGAGCGAGGTCTTTCAAGCTCCGGAGGTTGTGATGGTCTATTCAAGCGAGGGGCTGGGCGGAATGTCCAGAACCTATCACCGGCTATATCGTACCCGTTTGTGCCGCGGCACACATCGGGACCGCGAGCGTCCGATTCTTGTGAACAACTGGGAAGCCACTTATTTTAACTTCAATGCAGACAAAATAGAATCCATAGCGCTGGCGGGCCGTGAATTGGGCATAGAACTCTTCGTTCTGGATGACGGCTGGTTTGGTCACAGAGACAGTGACAATTCATCGCTGGGTGATTGGGTCGAGGATCGGAGAAAGCTCCCACGCGGATTGAAGGACCTGGCTGAGCGCGTGGAGAAGGCTGGCCTGCAATTCGGATTGTGGTTCGAGCCCGAAATGGTATCGCCAGACAGCGATTTGTACCGCAGTCATCCTGACTGGTGTCTCCATGTTCCCGGGCGGCGCCGTACGGAGGGGAGAGAACAGCTTGTTCTGGACCTGTCCAGAGAAGATGTCCGAAATTATCTGTATGACCAGTTAAGCGATATTTACGCTTCCGTGCCTGTGTCTTATGTGAAATGGGATATGAACCGGAACATGACGGAAATTGGTTCAGCGCTTGCGCCTGGCGATAGACAGAAGGAGGTTGCTCACCGGTATATTCTCGGTCTGTATGAGCTGCTGGAGCGTTTGACGGCAAGCTTTCCGCATATCCTGTTTGAGAGCTGCTCTGGTGGCGGGGGCCGCTTCGACCCTGGCATGCTTTATTACATGCCTCAGACCTGGACAAGTGATGATACAGATGGGGCGGAACGCTTGAAAATCCAGTACGGTACAAGTCTGGTGTACCCGGTATCTACCATGGGAGCTCACGTATCTGCGGTACCTAATCATCAGGTGGGCCGAACAACCCCGCTATCTTTCCGGGGAGATGTGGCCATGTCGGGTAACTTTGGTTATGAGCTGGACTTGACCAAGTTTACCGAGGAGGAGCGCGAGATAGTTAAATCCCAGGTAGAGGCCTATAAGAAATTACGGGGGTTGGTGCAGCAAGGAGAAATGTACCGCCTGCTAAGCCCGTTCGAGGGGAATGTAACTGCCTGGATGTTTGTCAGCCCCGACCGTAGTGAAGCGCTGCTGTTGTATTTCCGTGTGCTGGCCGAGCCGAATGCCCCGCTCTCCCGGGTTAAGCTGGAAGGACTAGATCCTCACCGTAACTATCAACGGGTTCAAGGGGGAGAAGTATATGGGGGTGACCGGTTAATGTATGCCGGCTTACCGATGCATGAGGTTCGTGGTGATTTTTCCAGCACCTGGATTCATCTTAAAGCTACCGACAAGAGCTAACAAAAAAAGCAGATGCTTCCGGTTCGGCCGAAGGCATCTGCTTTTTAGTTCTTCAATCCATGTCTAACTTAGAATTTGAAGATGTGAATTGTCTTTTGCAGCTGGAACACAGCGTTTTTCATAGCTTCTGTCTCTTCACTCATCTTCTGGATGGCCCCGATTTGCTCGTTCATTGAAGCGGATACTTGCTCTGTACCGGCAGCCGATTCTTGGGTAATCGCAGAGATATTCTGAATCGAGGACGAAATATTATGAGCGCTCTCCAGCATCGATTCACTTTCCTTGGAGAATGCGGATATTTCTTCGGATATGTATTGAACACTCTGTACAATTTCCGCGAAGATACGTTCCGATTCCATAATCATTTCATTCTGTTGACGTACTACCTCTTCGTTAATTTTAATATTATTGTCAGCCAGCTTGATATCCTGCTCAATACTGCGGACCAGATTGAATACTTCCTTCGTCGAAGCGGTAGACTCTTCAGCCAGCTTGCGGACCTCTTGAGCAACTACTGCAAAGCCGGCTCCGTGCTCGCCGGCCCGTGCGGCTTCAATCGAGGCGTTCAGAGAGAGCAGGTTGGTCTGTTCGGCGATTTCAGAAATTGTTGCGGTTATTTTCGTGATGCCTCTGGCGTTTTTGGCAAGCTCCTCAATAGACTCGGCAACCTTTCCAGTCGCTTCAATATTTTTGCGCATGCCTTCGGACTGCATGGAGACGGATTCGCGTCCTTTTTCCACAAGCTCCAGCATATCGATTGAGCGGTTGTTCATTTCTCTTGTCGAATCCGTATAATTACTAACCTTTCTTTCAATCTCTCCGATAGAGTCTTTCATGCCGCTGACATCCTCGGAGATTGAATTCGCGCCAAGCGCCAACTCGTTGGATGATTGGGCCACCTGGGTCATTACACTTGTTAATTCCTGACTTCGATCAGCAATAGATCGGGTCGAGTCCATAACCTTCTGTGTAATCTCGGAAGTCTCTTGCAAAATTTTGCGGAGCTTGTCCACCATGCTGTTAAATGCTTTGTTCAAATCCTCCATGCCACCGGACTCCATGATTCGGCTGGTAAAGTCGCCTTTTGCAATCTTGGCAGAGGCATTGGTGATGTCGCTGAAGGAGCCTAGCAAGGCGCCTTGGACGTAACGGGTAAGCGGATAGGTAAGCGCTGCCAAAACGATAATAACGATTAACCCTATTACGAGCTTACCGATCAGTGCGAATACGACAAGCACTGGTACGGCAAACAATGCAGCAACAAGGTAACAAGCGGCAGGGATCTTCTTGGCTAGAGGGAGTCTGTTGAACCATGTCATATGTATGATGCCTCCTTGAGATTAGGATATAACTACCATTGATTATAGCATCGTTCTGTGAAAGGGGATACATAAAAAATCCCGGACAACGTCGAAAGTTGTCCGGGATTTGTGTAATCCTGTCTTATCCCAGAATGACAAGGACCTGATGCACACCACCGTCGCTAATTGGCTTGATGATATTGCCCTGTACTTCTTTTCCGTCCACACTCATGCTCTTAACGCCTTTGCTGACGTGGCCCGGATTTTCAATCTTGATTACGTACGTATCGCCGCGGTAGACCCGGGTGATTTCATATCCATCCCAAGCGGAAGGAATACAAGGGTCAACCTTCAGTCCGGTAAAATCAGCCTGAATACCTAAAATGGCTTGCGTAATAGCCACATAGTTCCACGCGGCTGTACCTGTCAGCCATGAGTTTTTGGCTTCCCCATGACGAACCGCATCCTTACCTGCAATCATCTGAGAGTATACATATGGCTCCATCCGGTGAACTTCGCTAATCTCCTCAAGATATGCCGGAGCAATTTTCGAGTAAATCTCGAAGGCTCTGTCGCCGTGTCCAAGCACGGTCTCGGCAATCATAATCCAAGGATTGTTATGACAGAAGATACCGGCATTTTCCTTGTAGCCTGGCGGATACGTCGAAATTTCTCCGAGGTTCAGATAATATTTCGAGTAGGCAGGCTGTTGAAGCACGATACCATACTGGGTATCCAGTCTCTCGGCTACAGAGACCATGGCCTTGTCGGCCAATCCTTCTTCAACGCCGATGCCGGCCATCACGCAAATTCCTTGCGGCTCAATGAAAATTTGCCCTTCTTCATTCTCCTTGCTGCCGATTTTCTGCCCGTAATGGTCATAGGCGCGCAGGAACCAATCCCCGTCAAATCCATGCTCCAGCGTAATGGCACGCATGCTCTCCATATGGTCTTTCGCTTCAGCAGCCTCCTGATCCAATCCGCGCATCCGGCAAATTTCGATGAAGTCCGGGCTTACGTAGACGAACAAACCGGCGATAAACACCGACTCTGCTGTTCCGCCCGCGATATTCTCGGTAGTCTGGAACGATTCACCCGGCTCCTTGGAGAAGCAGTTCAGGTTCAGACAGTCATTCCAGTCGGCGCGGCCAATCAGCGGCAAGCCGTGAGGTCCGAGATTGTGGATGACATGATAGTAAGAGCGCTTCAAATGCTCGAACAACGTGGCCGTATTGTCCGGGTTGCTGTCGAACGGCACTTGCTCGTCGAGAATGCTGACATCGCCGGTCTCTTTGATATAAGCAGCTGTTCCGAGCACGAGCCAGAGCGGATCATCATTGAAGCCGCTGCCGACCTCGTTATTTCCTTTCTTCGTCAACGGCTGGTACTGATGGTAGGCGCTGCCGTCTTCAAATTGAGTGGCTGCAATATCAAGGATCCGTTCTCTCGCACGCTCCGGAATTTGGTGGACGAAGCCGAGCAGATCCTGGTTGGAATCCCGGAAGCCCATTCCCCGTCCGATGCCGGATTCGAAATAAGAGGCGGAGCGGGACATATTGAATGTAACCATGCACTGATACGGATTCCAAATGTTAACCATCCGGTTCAGCTTGTCATCGCCGCTGTTAATTTGATACTTGGACAGCAGACCGTCCCAGTAGGTTGCCAGCGCTTCAAGCGCACGATCCACGTCGGTATCGGTAGCGAACTGATCGATCATGGCCAGCGCAGGCTTCTTGTTAATCACGCTTGGCGCTTCCCATTTGTCTTCTTCAGGCACTTCCACATAGCCGAGGATAAATACCAGACTTTGCTCTTCGCCAGGGGCGAGGGTCAGCTTTACTTCATGAGAGCCGATGGGAGACCAGCCGCTTGCGACTGAGTTCGAGGCCTTACCTTCAACAACCACTTGAGGTTCATGAAGACCGTTGTACAGGCCTACAAAGGACTCGCGGTCCGTATCGAAGCCGTCAATCGCGCGGTTCACCGAATAGAAGGCATAATGGTTTCTGCGTTCACGGTATTCGGTCTTGTGGTAAATGACAGAGTCCTTGACTTCAACCTCGCCCGTGCTGAGATTGCGTTGGAAGTTGGTCATGTCATCCTGCGCATTCCAGAGACAGAACTCGGCAAAAGAGAAGAGGGAGACGGTTTTATTGGCGGAACTGGTATTTTTCACTGTCAAACGGTGGACCTCGCCCGTATATCCAAGTGGAATAAAGGCTAATTGCGAGACAGAGATGCCGCCTCTTTCTCCTGTAATAGAGGTATATCCCAGCCCGTGGCGGCATTCGTAGAAGTCAAGTTCGCGCTTGACCGGCATCCAGCCCGGTGTCCAGAAATCGTTGTTGTCATGGTCGCACAAATAGTAATAACGGCCGCCAGTGTCAAGCGGAATATTGTTATAGCGGTAGCGGGTGAGGCGGCGCAGACGGGCGTCGCGATAAAAGGTGTACCCGCCGGCTGTATTGGAGATCAGCCCGAAAAATTGCTCATTGCCCAGATAGTTGATCCAAGGGTAAGGTGTTTTCGGCGTGTCGATTACATACTCTTTACGGATATCATCAAAATTACCGTATTTCATCAAAATACTCTCCCTTCTTTTGTGAACGCGCGTTTATAATAGGCGGAAAAGATTGCCCCCGAAAGGGCAAGGCAAGTGGAGCCTGCTGCGGTGCGGTTACTCGTGCTCCTTAAGCTCCCTGCAGGATTCCCTAACGATCAGGGTAGTAGGGAAGCTCAGCGTGCTGAACGCCGATTCCTCTGCGTTGCATAGAGCAATGACCTTTTCTACGGCAGCCGTTGCCATCGCATGAATCGGCAGCTTGACCGAGGTAAGCTTGGGATTCATGCGGCCTGCAAGCTCTACATCGTCAAAACCGACCACAGACAGATCATCGGGGATTCGGATGTCATGCGCTGTGAAGGCCTCCATCGCTGAAATCGCCATATCATCGTTGCAGCAGAACAGGGCAGTAGGCCATATCCCGCTAACGGCAAGCCGCTCGGCCTCTTGGTAGGCGGTTTCCTTCAAGAAATCCCCCTCAAGAATGAATTCCTCCTGAAGAGGAAGCCCGTGCTTGCGCAGCGTATCTTCATAGGCGACGTAGCGTTCCCTGCCCGAAAATGTACTCATTCTTCCTTTCATGATGCCGATGCTCCGGTGGCCAAGCTCAATCAAATACTCAATAGCATGGACTGTGCCCTCATAGTCCATAGAGTTAATGACGGCTAAATGATTTTTGTTCAAGCGTTCAGCCATAATCTCGGAGATATCGTAATCGATCAGGACGAGAGGGGCCTCCTGGCCAACCATCTCACGGACCGACTCACTATCCTTCTGGGTACCGACAAGAATGCCGCCGTCGATCCGTTTCTGTTGGTAAGCCTGCTTGATTTTCTGAAAATCGCCGGGAGAATAGACGGTATGAATAAGCACATAGTAGCCCAGGGAGTTTGCCGTATCGACCACTAGATCAACGATCGGTCCGAAGTAGCTGTTCTGATAGATTCGGCTTGCATTTTCCCGTTCATTCATACTAATGGCGAACAGGCCAATCGTGTCTGTCCGCTTGCCTGCAAGGGCTCTGGCGAAGCTGTTCGGCTCATATTGATATTGCTCGATAATACGCAGCACTTTCGCTTTTGTCGCCTCAGGCACGTTGGCGTAGTTGTTGATGACCCGGGATACCGTGCTGCGGGATACTCCGGCTAATTTTGCGATATCTTCGCTGCGCAATGCTGTTCACCTCTTATAAACGCGCGTTCATAATCTTATTGTAAGGGAAGCGTTCCCTAAATTCAATTCTTTTCTTCATCCATAAAAACAGGCGCCGGAGGCGCCTGAACTAAGCTTTATTCCGAGGCAGGAGTCGTCTCCAGATAACGTTTAATCAATTCCACAGCCTTGTCTTTGTTCTCGGAGTCGAACCGGATAGTCACAATCATATCTGGCAGATACAGTGGAAGCTGCTTGGCCAGTTCGCTATCCTTTACCCGAATGCCGTAGATGTGATCCTCAGTATCCTCTTCAGATCTCCCCGTAACGATGGAGTCCTCGTGTAATAGCGGCTTGAGTTCACCGCTCGCATCTTCGTCCAGGTTCATAAACAGGCCGCTGTTAATCAGCCAGTCTAATGCGCTCTCGTCAACAATATACACGTCTGGACGCTCCGTAGAGAGCAGGGCCATCGCTTTCTGCTGAAATGCGATATCCTGGGATCCAATCACATCTCCCTCTTGCGAAGGCAGATAGACGAGCTCCACCTCTGTACGCTGCCAATCGGGCATCGTTGCTGTGAAGGCATCCTCTAGTGCGCTATCCCCGCCTTTGCTGTCATCAGACATGAAGGTGCCAAGGAACATGACGGATAAATCGAGCGGGGGAAGAGCCGCGATCCGGCGTTTCTCCTCCAAGTTGTTCATAATGGCTGTAATTCCAAAAACAACAACGATAACTGAGATGATTCCGATTATGATTTTGGTCTTATGAATTCTGAAAAAATCATTGCTTTTTTCTGCGGTGCCGGCAAATCTGCCCCATTTGGAGTAACGCTCCCGGCTAAGCTCTTCGATCTTTTTCTTTTCTTCATAGTCGATAATCGTTCTGTAGGCCTTCAGCTTGAGCTCGTACTCATCCGGTTGGTTCTCCGCAGTATGCTCAGCAGGCTTACGGGAGCGGGATTTGCGGATCAGAATATCAAATTCACGGTCCAATTCCTCCCGGGAAGCGCTCTCGGAAAGGCCCAGAATCTCATAGGCTTTTTTCAGTTCATCCATCGATCATTCGGTCTCCTTGTGTCTATATGTATTTACCTAGAATTAATTATACTGTGGATGAGCATGAATGTGAAATTTGTACACAAAGCAGGGATAGCCGCCCGGCATCCAGTGCCAGAGCGGCCTAGTAGTATCCTTATAGAGGCTTGATGACTAGATTCGGCGCATGGACAATATTTGTTCGTTCCAGTATCCCGAATCCAGCGGGCTGATCTGGACGCCGGGATCTCCCCAGGTATGAATGAATTTTCCGTCTCCGATGTACATACCGACATGACCGGGGATTTTGTCACTGGAGAATCGCCCGGGAACGGTAAAGAAGATCAGATCCCCTGCCTTAAGACTGCTTCGGGATACGGCAGAGCCTTTTTGGGCCTGATCCCGTGCGAGGCGGGGGAGGTCGACGCCGAAATGGTCATAGATATGCTGAGTAAAGGAAGAGCAATCAAAGGTTTTGGACGTCGAATAATCCGCGGCTCCGAATTCATAAGGAACACCTAAAAATCGCTTGGCATAAGACACCATCTCGCTACGGTCCGACGGAAGACCCAGGATACGGATTTGTCCGGAATCGGATTCTGCCTCGAATTCGGGCTGGCTGGAGTTGCCATGGGCCTGTTCAAGCGAAGATACGGTCACCTTGCCGGTCGGTTCATCCCGTTGAATCGAGGTTTGCAGCAAGGCCTCCGCTGAGCGCGGGCTGATATACACCCAGCCGTCATGGCGGATGGGAGCATCAGGGAGCATAACTTGCTTGCCGAAGGACAAGGCCTCCTTGCGTCCAGCTACCACCTCGAAGACCGGGTCGGTGTAGCCCATCTGAATCAGGTTCTTCCGGCTGACAAGCCGCAGATTCATCGAATCGGCCAATTGATTCATTTGCAGCCAGGTGTTCTGGGTGTTGTGTACCTCGCGCAGAGACTGTGCATTATAACCGTTCGAGGAATCACCACAGGCGTTCAATATGCCCGTTAGCAGAAATACAAGCAAGCAAAAGGCGGTTGTTTTCATGCGACTGCTGTTCATCGGTTTAGACACTCCATTTCTTAAGTGAATATTTGAAGTATGCAGAAATGTAGGGATTTTATGTATGCAATCTTGATTTTCATATCTTGAGCCGGGTGACGAAGGAAGCTATGATTTGATATAATGCGTACCAGAACAGCCTGCCTGTCCAGTTAAGGATTAGGAATGTGGTGAAGGGAGATCAAATAATGACGCAGTTCAAAGCTTATGAGACGGTATTTCACGGGGAGCCGGCGATCGGGCTTCAGGCGGGGAAATATGAAGCGATCATGTTGTCGCATGTGGGAGGGAATTTGATTGCTTTCCGTGATAACGAAAGCGGTTACCGCTTTTTGCGGGAGCCGGCTGAGTCGGAAATGGAGAGCTTCAAGAATAATCCTGGCGTGCACGGAATTCCGGTGCTCTTTCCGCCCAACCGGTATGAAGACGGCCGCTTTCCTTGGAAGGGGAAGGTTCTGAATTTTCCGGTCAATGAGACGGCGACAGGCAACCACCTGCACGGTTTCCTGCATACGGCAGCCTGGGAGGTTGAAGAATTCGGAGCTACCGGACACGAGAGCTTCGTAACGGTGAAAATAGACGTAGATGAACAGCATGCAATTTATCAATACCTGCCATTCCGTTTTACGGTCAAGCTGACCTATTCCTTGGGAGCCGATGGACTTCGGCAACATCTGTTCGTGAAGAACAATGGGAAGGAAGAGATGCCTTGCCTGCTCGCCTTCCATACAGCTGTGAATGTACCGTTCGCAAAGGGAAGCTCGTCCGAAGACTGTACTGCGAAACTGACGATCGGAAAGAGATGGGCCTTGAATGACCGGATGCTGCCGACCGGTGACTTCCAGGAGCTATCCAAGGAGGAACTGTTGCTGCAAGGAGGAGGTATTAGCCCGTTCTTCGCTGCGATGGATAATCATTACACAGCCGTACCTCAGAATGGGCGAAACCGGATGGAGCTGACGGACCGCAAAGAAGGCGTCGTGCTTGTATATGATGTGGGGACGTCATACAAGCAGTGGATGGTCTGGAATAGCGGAGCAGCAGGCGGATTCTTCTGTCCTGAGCCGCATGTGAACCTGGTGAATGCCCCGAATGTGGATTTGCCTGCCGAGGAGATCGGCCTTTTCAGTCTCAAAGCTGGTGAGATCTGGGAAGAGACATCCCGCTTCTATGTGAAGCCGGTTTAATGACAAATTAAAAGAAGCAGCCTGATGCAGCACTTGAAATGAGTGCCGCCTGGCTGCTTCTTTTAGTTGTTGCCCGCTTTCCTTAAGCAGGAATCAGCCGTTTGATCTCCTCCAGGTTACGTCTTGGAACCTGCAAGGTTTTGATTCCGTGGATTTGATCCCGGAACAAAATCTCATTCTCTCGAATCTCGGAGATTTTGGAGAGATTCACATAGCAACTGCTGCTGATGCGGTAAAACGAAGGGTCTGTGATGAGCTTGGAGACTTGTTCCGCGGAGAATCTCTTTTTTATGCTGTAATATCTGCCGTGGAAGCATACCAATCCCTGGACTCCAATCTTGAAGAAATACGTGTCGTGCGGCTCTAAATCCTCGTACACATCGAACACATGATTCTTCTCCTGTCCGACATTCATCATTCCAAATTCCCCCTTTAGAAGATGTTGTGGAAGCGCTTGCAGTATAACATATTTTTCTGGTTTTGTGTAGGGGTACAATTTTAAATTTTAATCATTTAGGGAGGGATCGCTGGACTTTTCAGGGAATATACGAAAAAATAGAGGTTGAATCAGGAGTGCAGAAGGAGGAATGTTCAGCATGAAATTAAGTCCAAATCGAACCTTGCTCATCATAGGCTCCTACGCCGATCCAGAGCAAAGCGGAGTATATGTATACGAACTGGATAAAGAACAGGAGACGTTAAACCGTTTGGATGCGGTGTCCGGGATGAAGAACCCGACTTTTGTTGGATTAGATGAAGGAAGAGGTCTTGCCTATGCCATTTCCGAAACAACCGAGGGAGGAGAACGGATCGGAGAGATTGTGTCCTTCCGGATCGATAGCGAAACAGGCAAACTTACAGAATTGACCCGAATCAAGACGCTCAAGCCTTCAACCTCACATATTGAGATTGACCATTCCGGCGAGTACGCCGCAGTCTCGGGATATCACGGGGGAAATGTCGGGTTGATCAGACTGTCAGGTACAGGGAGTGCAGGCAAATTAACTGATGAACAGCAGCATGAGGGGCAAGGAACTGATCCTGTCCGTCAGGACCGTCCTCACCCTCACTCTGCCAAATTCAGCCCGGATGACCGCTTTCTGCTGGTAGCGGATCTAGGGCTGGATCGGGTACGTAGCTATGCCGTTGAAGCTGGGGAAGGCAAGCTGGCTCCCGCTTATGATGCCGTAACTCCGCCCGGATCAGGGCCTAGGCACCTGGCCTATCATCCTGATGGGCTGCATGTGTATTCCATTAACGAAGTAGGCAACTCGATTACCACCTATGAGTATGAAGCCGAGACCGGCAAGTTGACCTCTGTGAATACAGTGTCCTCCTTGCCGGACAGCTATTCAGGTGAAAATACGACTGCCGAGATTGCAGTGTCTAACGATGGACGCTATCTTTACGGGTCCAACCGCGGGCATGACAGCATCGTGCAATTTGCCATTGACCCGGCCAGCGGGGCATTGTCCTTCGTTCAGCATGTATCGACGGAAGGGGGGCATCCCCGTCATTTTGCACTGACACCGGAGGGCGATTATTTGATTTGCGCCAACCGGGACAGCAACAATCTGACTTTATTCCGTATTGACCCGGCCAGCGGGAAGCTGACCTATACAGGCTATTTTGCTGAAGTAGCCAAGCCGGTATGCGTAAGACCTTTCAGATGATCTTTATTGATGGAAAAGCCCAGAGTTGAGTATCCCGCTCCATAACTGCTCAAACTGCGGAATATCCAGCTGCTGTGCGGCATCGGACAACGCAGTCTGCGGGTCGGGGTGCACCTCTACCATGAGGCCGTCCGCGCCCGCTGCAAGAGCCGCTTTCGCACAAGGCAGGAGGATATCCTTTCGCCCGGTGGAATGACTAATATCTACCATCACCGGCAGATGGGTCTCCTGCTTGAGCAGCGGGACGGCGGAGATATCCAGCGTGTTTCGTGTCCACTTCTCGTAAGTGCGGATGCCCCGCTCAATCAGCATGACTTTCGTATTTCCCTTCACGACGATATATTCAGCGGCGTGAACGAATTCCTCCAGCGTAGCTGCAATTCCCCGTTTAAGCAGAACGGGGATTTTGGCTTCTCCGGCTGCCTTAAGCAGCTCGAAGTTCTGCATGTTTCTCGCACCGATCTGAATGACATCGATATATTGCTCTGCCAGCTCCATATGGTCCGGATGCACAATTTCACTGATCGTGATAAGCCCGAACTCATCTGCCACTTCCTTCAGCATCTTAAGTCCCTCTACGCCCAGCCCCTGGAAGTCATAAGGGGAGGTTCTCGGCTTGAAGGCCCCGCCGCGCATGATCTTGATCCCTGCCTGCTTCAAGGCAGCCGCGACCGTGCGAAGCTGGTCATAGGATTCCACCGAGCAAGGCCCCGCGACTATAACCTGTGTGTCGCCTCCAACGCAGGTTCCCTTCAAATCAATAACCGTATTCTTTGGCTGCTTCTTGCGGCTAACCAGCAATTGCTGCTTATGGTCTTCCTCCTGAAGGTTCAGCGACGCCTTGAAAATTTCCTTAAAAAGATGTCTGATCTCGGCATCCTTGAACGGGCCGGGGTTAACCTGAGTCAGTTCTTCCAGCATAGCCCGCTCCCGTACAGGATCGAATTTCGGCACGCCTTGCTTTTCTTTGATCTCTCCGATTTCACGAACAATGCTCGCTCTTTCATTGAGCAGTCTCAGTAATTCGAAATTGATTCCGTTCAGTTGCTCCCGCAGTTGATCCAACGCTTCTGCCATTGCTTCTATCCCCTTTGCATATAGTAGTGCCGATGTACAAAAAAAGGTTGTCTCTCAAGGGACGGGGTTACCGCGGTACCACCCTTGTTAGACAACCTTTCAGTTACTCAGCTCGAGACACGGATAACGGCGTGCGGCCGGAGCTCCCTAATGGACCGATATGGACGTTCAGGGCTCGACTCGGGAGTGAACTTCGGCAGTGCGGCTCCATCGGGGTGCTCTCAATCTGCGGCACCGCCGTCCCTGTCTGGACGCATCTGCGTACTTTTCTCCGTCATGGTCATTATTGCTGTACTCATTACGTAATTTATTCGAGATTATAGTCTTATGTGCAAAGGATGGCAAGAGCTTGCTGGCAAGTGAAGCAAGGGTGAAGCTTTAACGCATTGAATTGGATGGAGGGGCCTTTAACAGATTATCCAAGGAAAAATAAGCGGTCTTGCTTGCTTTTATGAAGCTGGCTCGCGTAAGATGATTTAGTAGGCAGCAATCAAGCAAAAGTTTGACAAGGAAGCGAGTTGTTCTTAATGGCCTTCTTCAGAGAGTTATTCCAAATGCCGGGCTTTCGCCGAGTGATCGCATTGGTATTTGCCATCATTATCCTGTACTATTCCCGCAGTATGCTTAATCTGTTTCTGATTACGTTTATCCTGACTTACCTGATCAACCGTCTCCATAATTTTATTGTTCGCAATGTGAACAGACTATTCCGGATTAATTCGGTCATCGTCGTATTACTTATTTACGCCATTATGATTTCGCTTCTTGTTACGGCCATATACTATTACTTGCCTGTATTCATTACAGAGCTGACCGACCTGGTCAATCAGGTCATTTCCTTCTACGATAATCCCCCGACCAATCTGCCGGATAATATCCTGCTTAATTTCCTTGTAGATTCTTTAAAGGATATCGACTTGTCATCTTATATTGATAAAGGCTTTACCTTCCTTCTGAGTACGTTGACAAATATCGGTGAATGGAGCCTTAATCTGTTCGTGGCCATCATTCTTAGCTTATTCCTGCTTCTGGAGAAGGAAAAGGTTACGAACTTTACGTCAAAGTTCAAAGAAAGCCGTCTGTCCGGTTTGTTCCTTGAGCTGGAGTACTTTGGGAAGAAGTTTGTACATTCCTTCGGGAAGGTCATTGAGGTTCAGTTCCTGATTGCGCTTGTTAATGCAGCGCTCTCTACTACATTCCTATGGATTTTCGGTTTCCCCAATCTGATTGCATTGGCCATTATGATTTTCCTCTTGGGTCTCATCCCGGTTATGGGGGTTGTCATTTCATTAATTCCGTTATGTGCGATTGCCTTTAAGATCGGCGGACTGGTTAAAATCATCTATGTTCTGGTCATGGTCGCAGTCGTTCATGCGGTTGAAGCTTATATTTTAAACCCGAAGCTGATGTCGAACAAAACCCATCTGCCTATCTTTTATACCTTTATGATCCTGCTGGTGTCAGAGCATTTCTTCGGCGTGTGGGGACTGATTGTCGGGGTGCCGATCTTCATGTTCCTGCTGGACATTCTGGAAGTGCCGGTGAATGCTCCTGATCGCCGGGTGCTATTCAAGAAGGCATCGTCATCTCCTGAACAGGACAACGGAACGTCCTAAGCGGATGAGATACGCTCCGCGATGATGGCAGGAGCTCCCCCGAGAACTGCGGAGGAGCTCCTTTGCGTTGTTCTATTTCTGCTGCGGATCTGTCCAGTTGATCTGGTTTTGCTTGTAGTCCAGAGCAGGGTGGCCGGGTGCTGTTTGATCCCAGGTTCGGTTAATGATCCGCTTAAGTTTGCCTGGGAGGCGTTCCTTCATGCGCGCCGCCTCCTCCGCACTGAGCTTGCCTTCGGCCTGAGCCTTGGCAATATGACTGTCAGCCGATTCGGTTAGCTTCTGGACATACTGCTCCTCAGTCCACCCTTTGCTCGACTGAACGATCTCAAGCAGTGTCTTGCCTTGCTTAAGCTCTTCCACCAGCGCTTGCGGCTTGATTCCGAGCAAATCGGCGGTATCCTTCACAATATGCCCTCCGTGAACCGGGCGGTGATGGCCGTGCTTGTGAGGATGCTCCTGCTTCTTGCCGTCCTGGCTTGTCTCGGCTGCCGGCTTCCATTCGCCTGAAGCGGATACCTGTACCGCGGCGGGAGCAGCGGCGAGACTGAGAGTCACGATGGACAGGAGTGTCAGCTTGCCTAGTAAATTCATGGACTTTCTTCACCTCTTCAGTTAGAATGATTGGGTTTCATCTCTTATTGTTGACCATAATGAGCCGTTTCTTATCATTTCGGGTAAAAATAACAAGGAGCATGGACTGTAAACAGGAGGAATGAGATGTGACATTTGGTGCCAGAATGCTGAAAACGGGTTTAGCCGTGACCCTTGCTCTCTATGCGGTGAGCTGGTTCCAGTTATCTTCGCCGGTCATCGCGGCTGTTGCTGCCATATTTGCTATGCAACCTTCTATCTATAAATCCTGGAGATATTTAATGGACCAGCTTCAGACGAACACTCTGGGAGCTATCCTCGCGATGCTTGGCGGCATGATTTTCTCCAATGAGCCCATTGCGGTGGGGCTTGTATGCATCATTGTCATTATGATTTGTTTGCAGTTGAAAATGGGAGAGACGATCGGCATTACGCTGGTTACCGTTATCGCCGTGATGGAAGCTTCCGGGCAATGGGAATTTGCCCTGAACCGTTTTGCGCTCAGTCTGATCGGCATTGTCTCCGCGTTTATTATTAATCTGCTGGTGTTTCCGCCCAAGCCTCATGTCCAATACACCAATCAGATTCGCGAGACCTTTGATCATTTGTCATTGTTGCTGCGGACCGCCGTGTCTGACGAGATTAAGGAAACGGTGTTTCGCAGTGAAAAGCGTTCGCTGGAGGATCAGATTAATTCACTGGCTGACAAATACAAGCTGATGGAAGAGGATCAGAAGAAGCTAAAAAGCCCGAAGTTCAGCGATAGCCGGCAGCTGGTGGTGTACAAGCAGATGCTTAGAACCCTAAGGAAGGGCTACAATGTACTGGATGCGGTGGAAGCACATTATTTCCAGGCGCAGCGAACCCCGGAGATCAATGAAGACTTCGATGCGCACCTGGAGCGGTTGATTAAATTTCATGAGCATATCATGCTGAAATTCGATGATAAGCTGAAGCCAAACCTGCTTGAAGGCGAAAAATTCGAACAGGATAACGACCAGTTTTTACGCGGATTGCTTGACAAATACGAAGGACAGCAAGAGGATTTCCTGCGGCTTACGATCGTCTCCGCGGAAATGTATGAGTATGGATATCAGTTGGAAAGATTAAACCGGTTGGCGGACCATCGTTCAGCCGCAGATGTTAATTAAGCTCTACAACGGGGTGATCAAATGAACGTTAAGGATCAGGCTTGGCTTGAGGAACAGCAGAGAGTAGAGAGAGTGCATAGCGTAATTACTTCAAGAATAGCTATGCTGGAGCAGGAGGTTGGCTCGGTTCGCGGAGATGTTGTGGAGATGCGGAAGGATTTCTGGGATGAAGTAACCGTGAACTTCAGCGAAGCCGATGATGTCGGGGAGACCTCGACAAGTCTGCGGCAACAGTCACAGGTCTTGTCCGAACGCGAGAAGAGTCATCAGCATGCCTCAGCCGCATTGGGCAAGATGAGGAAACTGAAGCAATCCCCTTATTTTGGCCGAATTGACTTTGCCGAAGAAGGAGACGCTCCGGAAGCTGTTTATCTTGGCATTGCCTCTCTTCTCGAAGACGGTGACGAGCAGTTTCTGATTTATGACTGGCGGGCGCCAATCTCGAACTTATACTATGACAGTGTGCCTGGCCCGGCCTCTTACCAGACTCCCTCGGGACGGATTGAAGGAACGATGTCCCTTAAGCGGCAGTTTGTTATTCGCGGCAACCAGTTAAGAGTGATGTTTGATACGGGGGTTACGATCGGCGACGAACTGCTTCAGGAAGTGCTTGGACGCAGCTCGGACGCGCAAATGAAGAGCATTGTCGCAACGATCCAAAGTGAGCAGAACATGATTATTCGCAATGACAAGACCCGGATGCTAATCGTCCAGGGTGCCGCTGGCAGCGGTAAAACCTCCGCGGCCTTGCAGCGGGTAGCTTACTTGCTATACAAGCATCGGGGTAGTCTGACTGCGGATCAAATGCTGCTATTTTCCCCGAACCCGATGTTTAACAGCTATGTATCTACGGTACTTCCGGAGCTGGGAGAAGAAAATATGCTGCAAACGACATTTCAGGAGTACCTGGAACACCGGATTGGCAGGGAAGTTCAACTGGAGGACCCGTTCATTCAAATCGAATATGTGCTGTCCAATTTAGCCGATACGGATTACGCGGCGCGTGTTGAAGGCATTCAGTATAAGTCCTCCACGCACTTTCTGGAGGCGATCAACCGGTATAAACAGCTCTTGGAGCGTGAACAGATGCTGTTTAAGCCGCTTCGCTTTCAAGGCAAAGAAGTGGTTAGTGCGGCAGCCATTGCAGAGGCTTTTTACGCCTATGATCCGTCCATAAGTCTTGCGAACCGTTGCGAATTATTGAAGGAGTGGCTGCTTAAGGAGCTCGCTGCATTCGGCAAGCACGAGCAGAATGAGCCTTGGGTGGAAGAGCAGATTCAACTGCTGGACAAGGATGAATATCAGCGCTCCTTTCAGCGGATGCGGCGCAAGCAGGGACGGCGCGGTCAATCATTCAGCGATTATGAGGACGAGAAGGCGATCCTTGCGAAGATGATGATCAGCGACCGAATGAAGCCGCTTCGCAGATGGGTTAAATCCCTTCGCTTTGTGGACGTGAACCGCTTGTACCGGCAATTATTTCAAAAGCCTGAGTTGATGGCGGTGCTTAGCCCGGAGCCGCTTCCGAAGGGTTGGGAGGATATTTCCAGGCTAACTCTGCAAAAGATGGGAAATGGCGAGCTGTTTTATGAGGATGCCACTCCTTATCTATACCTCAGGGAGATGCTTCTGGGTTTCCGTTCCAATACCTCGATTCGTCATGTCATTATTGATGAAGCGCAGGATTATTCGCCCTTTCAACTGCATTTTCTGAAGCGGCTGTTCCCTAGGGCGAGGTTTACGGCATTAGGTGATTTGAATCAGGCCATCTATGCCCATGCCTCTGTACTGCAGGCCTCGGCAAGCCTGACGGAGCTGTATGGGGAGAAGGACAGCGAGTCGATCACACTGCTGCGAAGCTACCGTTCAACCCGGCAGATCGTTGATTTTACTCGTGCGATGATTCCTGGAGGAGATCAGATTATTCCGTTTAATCGGGAGGGTGAATTGCCAGTCGTCAAGCTTGTAAATAATCTTGATGACTTGCATAGACAATTGTTGTCGCAAATTGAGCACCTTCGGGGAGAAGGTTATGAATCCATTGCCGTTATCTGCAAAACGGCTGCAGAGAGCGAGCAGGCCTATGCAGCACTTGCTGATGTATTGCCAGTCAAGCTAATCAAGAAGACGACCTTGTCTTTTGAAAAGGGGATCCATATTATTCCCGCTTACTTGGCAAAGGGAGTAGAATTTGATGCGGTTCTGATTTATAACGGGTCTAATGACTGCTATACGAGAGAAGCGGAGCGGAAGCTGTTTTATACCGCCTGTACCCGGGCGATGCATCTGCTGCACATCTACTCTCTGGGAGAACCAAGCAGATTCATGCAGGAAGCGGATGAACGGCTTTACCGCATGTAAGAAATCCCGGGAATATTTTATTCTGTACCATCCACACTAGCTATGATGGATTTGTTCCTAAGCGATGAAGGGTGGTACATAAATTGAAGAACAAGAAAACCGGGGACTTGGCTGCACTGGCCTCGATTCCACTGATCATGACCTTGGGCAATTCCATGCTCATTCCGATCTTGCCGCAGATTGCCAAGGAAATTCATATATCCTCATTACAGGTTAGCTTCCTGATTACGGCCTATGCCGTTGTTGCGATCCTGCTCATTCCAATCGCAGGCTATTTCTCAGACAAGTGGGGAAGAAAAAAGATCATTATCCCCAGTCTGATTGTAGCGGGTATTGGTGGCGGGGTTGCAGGGGCTGCATCCTGGATCGGCGGCGGGGCGTCCATCTACTGGATCGTACTGGGGGGACGTGTTCTTCAAGGAATCGGAGCTGCAGGTGCGTTTCCCATTGTCCTCCCTCTCGTGGGGGATATGTTCGATGATGACAATGAGGTTAGTCATAGCTTAGGTATTATCGAGACGTCCAACACCTTTGGCAAGGTCATTAGTCCGATCCTGGGAGCGTTGCTCGGAGCCTGGGCTTGGTATGTTCCCTTTTTGTCCATTCCGATTCTGTGCGTGTTATCGCTATTGCTTGTTTTATTTTTGGTTCATGAGCCTGAACGGAAGGATTCGGGACAACCGCTGCGGGAATTTATTAGCTCCATTAAGCAGGTCTTTAAGGAAAAGGGCAGATGGCTGTACGCCATATTTGCCATCGGTGGAATCTGCATGTTTCTGCTGTTTGGCGTTTTGTTCTATTTATCCGACCAATTAGAGAAAAAGCATGGGCTTGAAGGCATTCTCAAGGGACTAGTGCTGGCTATCCCATTGGCTGCCTTGTGCCTGGCCTCGTATTTAACCGGGAAAAGGATCGGCAAAGACAAGCGCTTAATGAAATGGTGCGGGGTCGGCGGACTAGTGCTGGCCACGGGTTCTTTGTTCGGAATCAGCCTGTTCAATAATATTTACTATGTCATTGCTTGTCTGATTCTGTGCGGCGTCGGCATCGGAATTGTACTCCCAAGCTCGGACGCCTTAATTACGGAAGGAATTGAGAAAAAACTGCGCGGATCCATCACTTCAATTTACAGCAGTATGCGCTTTATCGGCGTGTCTCTTGGGCCTCCAGTCATTTCCTTATTGATAGGTTCTGGGCATATGGCCTTATTCATCGTCGTCGGGACGGTATCGCTGATCGGCGTGATTCTTCTGCTGACCCTCGTCAAACCCGAAGCCGGCGCGGGGGAATCAGGCAGAAAAGAACAGGCTGCGCGAAAGCCTGCCCATCAGCCCTGAGCTTCGGGATATGAGCTGGTCACGGTCTTGGTGATCTTTTTCCTTGACATCCCCTCCATTTATTTCCTAATATTGGGCCACTACAATACATGGAGGGAAATGATGTGACTAGGATGGGATTCTTTTTGAAAAGGATGGCTATACTGCTGCTTGCAGTTGTAGCCTTAACCGCATGCTCGGTAAAAAAGGAGGAGCCGAAGGCTGTGTCTCCCGATCTTGGCGTGACCGAGAAGGCAGGCAACTCAAAGGACTTTAATCTTGATAACCAGCCTTATCTGGGCAATCCGGATGCGCCGATCCAGATCATTGAGTTTGCGGATTATAAATGTCCTGCCTGTAAGCGTTGGAAAGATGAAGTGTTGAATCCGCTTAAAAAGAACTATATTGATAGTGGACAAGCCGTCTATTATTATGTCGATCTTCCATTTCTGGCACCTGATTCCACATTGGCCGCTTTGGCGGGAGAAACCTTGTATCAACAAGATCCCGCATACTTTTGGACATACTTCGACCTGATGATGGAGCATCAGGGGAAGAAGGATGAGGAATGGGCGAATCGGGATTTTATCATTGAACTGGTGGCCGATGAGATCCCGGAGGCAGATCTGGAGCAGTTTACGCAGGAATTGGACGAGGAGAAATACCTGCCGCAGATTAAGAAGGATGTATTGATTGCAGATGCTCACGAGGTCGGCGGAACCCCGACGGTGTTCGTCAATGGTCAGATGGTAGAGGATGTCTCGTATGAGGGAATCAAAGCTACTATAGAAGGGAAGTAAACCCGGGAACAGTGCATGAACATCGTATTCGCGATGGAATGTGCTGTTCTTTTTTAACGGGGTTTTTGTTAAGATAACATAAGGTGTAATAAGACTTGCAGGGGGGAACCGGAAAGATGAATGCAAAGCAGGCAGCAGGGTACAAAGCCGCAGAATGGGTTCAAGAAGGAATGCTTGTTGGTTTGGGGACAGGCTCTACAGCTTACTATGTGATTGAACGAATTGGCCAGCGGGTAGCAGAAGGGCTTAAGATCCAGGCTATTGCGACCTCGAAAGCGTCGGAGGAGCTGGCGGAGAAATACCGGATTCCGCTCATTAAAGCAGCGGATGTGAGTAAGCTGGATCTTGCCATTGATGGAGCGGATGAGGTTGATCCTGCCCTGGCTCTGATTAAGGGCGGAGGCGGAGCATTGCTTCGGGAGAAGCTGGTGGCTATCAACAGTGACAAGTTTATTGTCATTGCCGACCCGGGCAAGCTGGTTCCACATTTGGGCGCATTTAAGCTGCCTATTGAGATTGTTCCGTTCTGTTATGATTGGACCCTTGTCCAGCTTAAGAGCCGCTATAATATTGAGTTCCAAATGCGGACCCGTGACGGCGGGCTTTATGTGACCGATAACGGAAATTATATTGTTGATGCTTCGTTCGGTGTCATTAAGGATCCGGGAGCTCTGGATACGGAGCTTAAGCAATTGACCGGCGTAGTCGATCATGGACTGTTCGTGAATATTGCGGATGTTGTAGTTATTGGGCATGAGGACGGTACAACCGAGATTATCGAGAAGCCCTAAGCGGATGAAGAGAGAAGGAGGAGATCCCTTGCTGATACATATTAACAGCGAGCCGGTTGAACCGGCGGTTCAAGAATTGATGGAGATCGCAGCAGGGTTCGACCTGGAGCAGCAGGAAGAGATGTGGTCCCGTTACCGTTCGGGCAGGGAAGCAGAATTGTATGCTTATCAGGACAATGAAGAATGGATCGGCCTGATCGGCATTGAGATGCTGTCACCGGAACGCATGGACATTATGCATTTGGCCATTCGCCCCGAGGATCGGCTCAAAGGCTACGGCAGAGGTTTGATTTTAGAGGCGATTATCCTGAAAAAGCCTAAATTGGTCACAGCTGTAACCGATGAAGAGGGGGCTGACTTTTTCCGGAATATCGGGTTTAGCGTAACGGGCTTTTTCGCGGTGCCTGAACAGCCGGAGCTCTTCCGCTGTGTATATGAAGCTGAAGAATAAATATGCGAAAATCCTCCTCAACGTCTGAATACGACGCTTGGGGAGGATTTTTTCGTTGGCTGTTTGACTTCCTCTGATCCGGACTATGGATGAATTCCTCTCCATAAAAAGGCTACGATAGTTTCTGCGGCTTCCTGCCGAGAGGAGAACAACACTTGCTTACCGTATTGCCGTTCCCCTGCCCGAAGCATCGCGACATACAAATGAGTGACCAGGAGAGGATCCTCACAGGTGATCTCCCCGCTCCGCGCAGCACCTTCAAATCCTTCCCTCAGCGTCTCATAAAGATCATTCTCGGCAGCGATCAGCATCTGCTGCTGCTCCTCGGACAAATGGCGTTTTACTTGCTCGAACATTCCGTTCACATGCATCTTTGGGACCTTTAAATAGTTCTCCGTGATCGAAATCAACCGGCTCTGAAACGTTCCCGGCTGCTCTAGGATAGCTTGAATCCGCTCTTTTACAATCGTCAGCGTACCTGTCATGCAAGCGACGAACAGGTCCGTTTTCGCCGGATAATAGTAATAGATTGTCGCTTTGGTAACGCCGCATTTCTCGGCAACCTGATTCATAGACACAGCTTCAAATCCGTAATCCATGAAGAGTGCGGCTGCAACGTGCAAAATCTGCTCTGAAGTCGGCATGCCGTGCGGCTGCTGTACGGGTCGGCCGAGTGACTTTTTACTTGGGGTGCTCATTCTATCACCTCACACCTTGTTCTGACGAACTATTATAGCATAAGCGCAATTCAGGCAAAAAGGACCCGTAACAATAAATACAAAAAATCTTGATTTATAATTAACCTTCCGGTATATATAATTATTATGAAAAGGATCACATAGCCTTAAATGAATTGAGCAGGGATGGAGGAGAAGTTGAAATGTTATCAAGACATATTGGCCGCTGGGTTGCCGGCAAGAAGAGTAAGTGGGTGACATTGGCCTTATGGGTCATCATAGTAGGAGTTCTGAGTATGGTATGGCCAGGGGTTCATTCCATGGTACAGAACAATGCAGCCAACCTGGATGAGGGGCAGCCCTCGGTTAAGGCAGCTGCCATAGCCAAGGAGCAGTTTCCGAGTGGGAGCGGAATTCCGGCTCTGATCGTATGGAACAGGGAAGGCGGGCTTACCGAATCGGATTTCGCCGGGATTCAGAAGCTGACAGACTATTTCACCGCTAATCCTCTCGAAGCGCAAAGTGCGCTTCCTCCATTCGGGCAGCTTCCTTTGCCGGTGCTCCAGCAGCAGGCCTCAGAGGATGGAGCGGCATTCGTTCTGCCGATTTTCTTCGCGGATAGCACGGATTCCGATACCTTGAAGGCAGGGACGGAAGAAATCCGCCGCCAGGCTGAAGCTGTATTTGGCACCGATCCTTTTTCGACCGAATTAAAGAGCGGTGGATTGACAGCGCGCGTATCGGGACCGGCGGGGATTTCGATCGATGCGGTTGGACTGTTCTCCAATGCGGATGTGTCCCTGATGATAGCAACGGTACTGCTCGTCCTGATTTTGCTCTTGCTGATCTATCGGTCCCCCATTTTGGCTATTATTCCTATCATCGCGGTTGGTTTCGCTTTTGGTGCCGCCAGTCCGATTCTCGGCAAAATGGCTGAACTCGGCTGGATTACCGTAGATTCGCAGGCCGTTTCGATCATGACGGTGCTCTTATTCGGGGCAGGTACGGACTATTGTCTATTCATGATTTCAAGATATCGCCAAATTCTCCTGAAGCAACGAGATAAGATCAAAGCACTGGTGGAAGCATTCAAGGATGCTTCCGGGGCGATCGCTATGAGCGGATTTACCGTAGTTATTGCACTGCTGGTTTTATTGCTTGCCAAATATGGTGCTGTTCATCGCTTTGCGGTGCCGTTCAGCTTGTCGATTCTGATCATGGCGATTGCCAGCTTGACACTGGTGCCTGCACTATTGGCCATTCTTGGCCGGGCTTCATTTTTTCCCTTCGTTCCTCGGACGCCTGAAATGGACACGGAATACCGGAGAGCTAAAGGGAAAGCGGTACCTGCGCAGGCAAATAAAAAGGCGAAGTTCGGGGGCGCGATCGGGGCCATCGTTACTAAGCGTCCCTGGATGGTCGTAATCATCACGCTCGTCTTTCTCGGAGCTGCAGCAACGAATACTTTCCGGATCGAATACACGGTTGATCTTCTCTCCTCCTTCCCCGAGGATTCGCCGTCTCGTGAAGGCTTCGCCGTGATCGGGGAAAAGTTCACGCCGGGTGAATTGGCGCCGGTTAAAATTATGGTGGACACGGAAGGAAAGGAGGTTTCTCTGCAGCAGAGCTTGATGGGACTTCCGTATCTTGCGAAGATTTCCGAGCCAGAGCAAGGTAAGAAGAATGGAGATATTATCGCGGTCGACGTGGAGTTCAGCATGAATCCATATTCGATCGAAGCGGTGAACCATATTCCTGATTTGCGTAAGACGGCAGCGTTTGCGCTGGAAGAGGCCGGAATTTCCCCGGCGAACTCCAAGGTGTGGATCAGCGGCCAGCCTGCTATACAGTATGATACAGAGATGGTCAACAACCGCGACACCGAAGTCGTCATTCCGATCGTAATCGGTCTGATCGCCTTGCTGCTCCTCATCTACTTGAGATCGGTTGTTGCAACCTTGTATTTGATCCTGACGGTGGTGCTGTCGTATTTCTCCGCGCTCGGTCTGGGGTGGTTCTTCGTTCATGATCTTATGGGGACCGCAGCGATTCAAGGGTTGATCCCGTTGTATGCTTTCGTGTTCCTGGTTGCTTTGGGAGAAGATTATAATATATTTCTCATTTCGAGCATCTGGAAAAAGAGAAAAAGCATGCCTTTGAAAGAGGCGATTCGGGAGGGAGTGACAGAGACCGGAGGTGTGATCACATCCGCCGGATTGATCTTGGCGGGGACGTTCGCCGTGCTGGCGACTTTGCCGATTCAGGCGCTGGTGCAATTCGGAATCATCACCGCCCTTGGCGTCTTGCTCGACACGTTTGTCGTTCGGCCGTTTTTGGTTCCAGCCATTACGGTTCTTCTCGGCGACTGGGCGTTCTGGCCCGGCAAGGGTGCGAAGGAAGAACGCATTACCCGTGTGCAAGCTTAAATAGTCCGCTGGATTAACTTTCAAAGAGCCGTCTTGCACTTTATGGCAGGACGGCTCTTGCAGCATTTTGCAGGCATAGCTAGACATTTGACTTTAAGAAAAAATCGCCATATAGTTTTATTGTCGAATAGTTCTATGATCGAACTTGTTTGTGCAGGAACAGACCGGAGGTGAATAGAGGTGAACCTGGAATCACGAATCGTTTATGAGCGTTACATGGCCGCATTCTTTAAGGTTACTAAGCGGATGTACAATGAACTGAGAAACGGTCTTGAAGATGAGCTAACCTTGGAGCAGTACCAGCTTATTGATTACATCGCCACCAGAGGAGAAGTGACCTCGACGGAGTTAGCGGACGTGTTCTCTGTGGGCAAAAGCTCGATAACGGCAATTACGACGCGTTTGACAGATCGGGAAATTTTAAAGCGGAACAGGGATGAGAGCGACCGAAGGATCGTATATTTATCTTTGGCGGAATATGGGAAGGAACTGTATTCCCGGACCCGAAGTCAAATTCTCGATGTTATTTCGACGTATATGGTTCACTACAGTAAGGACGAAATTGAAGGCTTCATCCAAACGTTTGAAAAGCTGGCGAACATGATGGAAAAAGGGAGTGGAGAATGTTGAGATTCATACTGAAGGCTAGATGGGGAATCGTGGCACTGTGGCTGGTTATAGCTGCCGTGTTTATCTTTACCGCGCCGTCGATGGGGGATCTGGTACGGGAAAAAGGAGATATTACTGTACCTGAGGGGTATTCCTCGTCCACCGCATCCTCGATTTTGAAGGAGATCTCCGATACAGACGGAGGCGGCAAAGAGCTGCAAATTGCGCTTGTGTTCCATAAAGAACAAGGCATAAGTGATGGAGAAAGACAAGAGATCCAGCAAGCGCTGGATGAGCTCAGAACGAACATGAACGAGCTGGGCATCAGCAGCATTACAGATCCCTTCTCTACGCCGGAAGCTGCAGACAAGATGATCTCGCAAGACGGTGCAACCCTGCTGACCTCGCTTAGTGTTCAGCCAGTTGACCGTACGGTCAAGGAGCTCGAGCAAGGCATCCGCGAAGTGCTTGATCAGGTATCGGTTGAGCACTACATGACGGGGGAAGAGCAGATTAATGGAGATATGATCGACAGCTCGGAGCAAGGCTTGAAGAAATCGGAATATTTCACCGTCATCTTTATCCTGCTGATTCTGGTTGTCGTATTCCGGTCGGCGATCGCTCCGTTTGTTCCGCTTCTTACGGTGGGACTTAGTTATGTTATATCCCAATCCATTGTGTCGTTCCTGGTGGATCGTTTTGATTTTCCAATCTCAACCTATACACAGATCTTTATGGTTGCCGTTATGTTTGGCATCGGGACGGATTATTGCATCCTGCTGATCAGCCGGTTCAAGGAGGAGCTCCAGACAGCTGCGGATAAGTGGGAAGCTATCGTTCAAACCTATAAAAAAGCGGGTAAAACCGTATTCTTCTCTGGCTTAGCCGTGCTTGTCGGCTTCTCTGCCATCGGGTTCTCCCAATTTGTATTGTATCGTTCGGCAGTAGCGGTTGCAGTCGGAATCGCGGTTATGCTGCTAGCGCTGATTACGATTGTCCCGTTCTTTATGGCCGTGCTGGGCAGCAAGCTGTTCTGGCCGCTTAACAAATCGCTGGAGCATAAGGAGAACAGGTTCTGGGGGGCTATCGGCAACTTCTCCCTGAAGCGTCCTTGGGCAGCGTTGCTGATTGTGGCTGCTGTGACGGTGCCGTTTCTCTTTACCTATTCGGGAAATGTATCCTTCAATAGCATGGAGGAAATCGGAGAGCAGTTTGAATCGGTCAAGGCTTATAATATTATTTCTGATAGCTTCGAGCCAGGGGAGACCCTTCCCACCAAGCTGGTTATTCGCAACGATGAAGAGATGGACTCCGCCGAGTATATGACGCTTGCCGAGAAAATCTCTCGTGCCATTACGGAGGTGGACGGCGTTGCCAGCGTCAGAAGCTTGAGCCGGCCTGCGGGTGATGAACTCACGGAATTTACCCTGAACAGCCAGGTGAAGACTGTGGGGGATGGACTTGGCCAGGGCACCGAAGGACTCGGCACCATCCGGAATGGATTGGCTGAAGCAAGTGCGGCGCTGACTGAAAATGAGCCTAAGCTGGCAGAGGCGGCGTCCAGCACAGGACAACTGGTAGCGGGCACCGCTGAATTGAAATCAGGTATAAGTCAAATGCAGGATGGATTAACGGCAATTCAGAAGGGGATTCAGGATGGCTCTGCCGGGGCAGGGGAATTGAAGAAAGGATTGCAGCAAGTGAAGAGCAGTGCCAAGCAGCTTGCAGATGCTAATTCACAGCTTCTTGCCAGTTATCAGCAAATTGGCGGGGGGCTGACCGAATTGAATAGCGGGCTCGGACAAATGAGCCAGCAGCTTGAAGCGGTAACGCAAGGACTTTCTGCTCTCGATGCCCGCTTCACCAGCCTGGAGGGCAAATATCCCGAGCTTGCTGCAGATATGGACTACTTAACGATTCGCGGCACGGTTACTGAGTTAGGCAAAGCACTTCCGCAGCTTGCGGCAGGCTTAACCCAAGTTCATTCAGAGCTTGGAAATGTAGTCTCGGGCATGGATCAAGCCAACCAAGGGTTTGCAGCTGCGGTGGCTGGCGGCCAACAGCTTGCAGGAGGACTGGATCAATTCATTGCAGGTCTCGATCAGCTTGAGAGCGGGTTGAATCAAGCGGCGGCCGGTCAAGGCCAAGTGATTGGCAATATTCCGGATGTCGTAGCGGGGCTGTCGCAAATAGAGGATGGACAACAGCAAATTCAAACCGGCTTCAGCCAGTTTGCCGGGCAAATATCACTTTTGACAGACGGATTGGATCAAAGCGTCGATGGTCTCGCTCAGGTATCAGATGGCCTGAATACGGCGAAGGATTATCTGAATGAGGTCGGTTCGTCCGACAGTGAGCTTGCAGGCTGGTATGTACCGGCAGAAGCGCTTGAGAACGAGCAGATCAATCAGGTCTTCGACTTGTACCTGTCTCCTGACCGCAAAGTTATGACTATGGACGTAGTGTTCTCCAGCAATCCTTACGGCAAGGCAGCTATTGATGAAATCGATAGAGTTCAAGCAGCAGTGGCCAAGGCTGTTCAAGACACCAAGCTGGAAAATGCGGAGATTGCCATTGGCGGCGTCACAAGTACGTTTAATGATCTGAAGACCATCTCCGGCGAGGATTACACGCGTACGGTGATTCTGATGCTGGCGGGTATTTTCATTATTTTGGTCATCCTGCTGCGGTCTTTGATCATGCCGCTTTATATTATTGCTTCACTCGTACTAACGTTCTATGCCTCGATGGGCTTCTCGGAATGGATCTTCGCAGATGTGCTTCAATATTCAGGCATCAGTTGGGCTACGCCATTCTTTAGCTTCGTCATTCTTGTCGCGCTCGGCGTTGACTACAGTATCTTCCTGATGGATCGCTTTAATGAGCACAAGGACTGGGGAGCAGGGCAAGCCATTCTGCATGCCATGAAAAATATGGGGACGGTTATCTTGTCGGCGGCTGTGATTCTGGCCGGAACGATGGCCTCCATGTACCCTTCGGGCGTGTTGTCCATGCTGCAGATCGCAACGGTCGTCATTACGGGATTATTCTTGTACTCCGTAGTACTCCTGCCGTTCTTTATTCCGGTCATGGTCAGAATGTTCGGCAGATGGAACTGGTGGCCGTTCAGCCGCGCTGAATCGGAAGACAACGCTGCAGGACACAATCAAGGCAATCATTATACGATGTAATTACGAGCTATAAAATAAAGAACGCCCCTTCAAGCCGCTGTGGCTTTGGAAGGGGCGTTCTTTATTTATCATAGGCTCATCCGCTTGAAGGAACTGCGGAAGGCCCATTTCCGTTCATGTCTTTTCTTGTATTTCGGAAGTGTACGATAGATTGCAATAGATTCATCCAGGCTGGCTCTTGCTTCTTCCTTTCGCCCCAGAGCCTGATACAAGCTGCCCAGCAAATAGCATGCCTCACTGGAGGAGGATTGGATCGTTCCGAATTGTCCGGCATAGCGGAGCGCCTTCTCCATATCCTTATCCCGGAAGGCCATCGCCAGTGTCAAATAGGGCTGTCCGTATTTAACCCGTTCGTTCAACTCAAGCGCCTTAAGGATATAAGCTTCCCCTTCTTCAATCCGTCCCAAACCGATGACAGCTGTTCCAAGGTCATTCCAGAATTCCGCCGAGGCTTCCGACTGGGCTTCAACCTCTAACAGCAGATCTGCCGCTTCGCGAAAGTTTCTTTTCTCCAATAATAGTCGCGCTAATTCACGCTTGGAAGAAACATCGAATTGATTCAGCGCAAGCTGTTGTCTGAGCTTGGATATTTGACGGGAACGCTTGAAGGGTTTGGAGATACTGGGAAGCACACCGACAAATCGCCGGTCCAGAAAATAGATAATCAGAAGCAATACAAGGATGGCCAGGAACGGATTTCCCAGCAGCCAGGATAACAGGAAGAACAACATGACCTTACTCATAAAAACCTCCACCTGATATTGTATTTTCCAATTATAGCATAAAGGAAAAAGGCAATATACACATTTGTGAGGGCGTCTAAGCGTATCGGATGAGCCGTGCATAACATGGCACTAGGGAGGTGAGAAGATGGACAGGATGGCATTTATCGCTAGGATTGCTCCTGATGCAGTCCGCGATTGGCAGCAGAATCGGATTGCCGCATCTCTTACGATCGCCCAGGCTGCCTTGGAATCTAATTTTGGAGCAAGCGGATTAACAGTAAAGGCTAACAATTTGTTTGGAATTAAAGGAACCGGACCCGCAGGCAGTGAGCAAATGCAGACCACAGAATACAGAGGAGGCTCTCCCGTACGGGTGACCGCATCTTTTCGCAAATACCATTCATGGGCCGAGTCCATTGCAGATCATTCCAGATTGCTGCTCACGAAGCGTTATCAAGCCGTTCCGGGCAAGACAGGCAAGGAGGCCGCACGGGCCGTTGCAGCGGCAGGCTACGCCACCGACCCTAGCTATGCAGCCAAGCTGATTGCGATGATGGATAAATATGAATTATACAAATATGATCTTAAAGGAGGGGATGAGCCGATGACTGCAGAGGAGAAGAAATTGTTTCAAGCACTGCAGGCTACCGTATCGAAGCAAGCGGAGCAAATTGCGGCGCTGCAGCGCTACCATGAGCTTCCAACTCCGGAGTGGGCGAAGGAGGCCATTCAGGCTGCGCTGGATTATGACCGGAAGAATCCTCTGATTCAAAACCCTGAGCAGGGCAGCTTTGATTTTTATCGGATTATTACGGTGTTACATCGCCGGGGATTATTTAAGAAAAGTGGATAAAGTCGCAATTTCAAGGGCAAATGGTTTTCCGGATCACACCTTTGGGACCATTTGCCCTCATACAAAAGTAACATTTTTGTCATAATTATATATACTTCATGGCTGAATGGAGTTATAATGTAACCAATACATCCATAAAAGGTAACGTTTCTCTAGGTCCGTAATGATATCCTTTGTGATAAGTGCGTTGGACGGAAAGGAGTGTATCTTATGGAGAATATCGAGGAGCTTAAAATTCAATATATATTGCTGGAAGAGCGAATCCGCAGCTTCATCTTGGTTCACTCCGATCTGGAGTATGTGCAGGGCTCCAATGAAATCGTGGAAGGCGGGGCGTTCACCTGGACGGAATTATCTTCCGAGTCTAAGGCGCTGCAGTTGGAGTTATGGAGAGAGTATATTTCAATCAGCAGACAAGCCCGGAAATTTCTAGCCGAGACGGACAGCCCCCATCTCGAGCTCTTTGAAGAGAGCTTTCTCGAGGTCAAGACTTGCCTGAAGCAAAATGGCATGCTCTGGGGACCGTGCCTTCAGGATATATTCCGCAATATGAAGAAGGAGCTTGACTTGCAGCGAAGTCTTGTAAGTCAGGTGAATCACTTAAGCAGACTGTAAGTAGAGAGGGTGTCCCAAAAGTCATCATAGATGACTGAGGGACGCCCTCTTTTTATTACGGCTTAAGCCAGTTGAGTGCGCGAAGCGTTGGCTATGGCGTTGAGCTGGATGTCATTCGAAAATCAGGGTCGTGGTTTTCTTATGCAGTCGTTGGTTCAAATTTCCTATTTATCAACTATTTTGGATCTCCGATATAAGGAGGTGAAACTAAAATACGGAATATGGAAATGGAGGAAAAGTGTGTGATAATCAAGAGAGTGCTGCTATCTTGCCTGGCAGTAGTCATGAGTCTTGGCAGTCTGAGTATGGCACCGCGGTTAGAGGTGGGAGCTTCCAAGTTAGCGATTCCGACGGCGTCGGTGTATCGATCCGTTGTGGACGTTGTGGCCGGAAAATCGTTCAAAATTACCCAGCCCACGGTTACGGAAGCTGCCTATTCGGTTACGGACAGTGTTTATTTGATGGCGGCAGACAAAATCGAACTGGTGATTTATCCAGGTCAAAGCGTACAGTTCATCAATGATACGAATAAGCTTTTATCCATTTCGACAGATGCCAAATCTAGCAATAGTATCCGCTATGATTATGTCTCCTACAATGCAGATGGTAAAGTAAGTTCCGACGACATGGAGCGCACGGGTAGTCCCAGCGTATACAGCAAGGGCGGTACCACTGTAATTACCGTAGACTATGATTATCCCTTGACCGTCAGCTTCAGTTCAGAACTGACCTACATCTATTCTCCGGTTCCTGCTTTGCTCAAGAAGATACTATACAAGGGGGAGAGCTATCTTTTCTCCAATCAGGCCTATGCTTCCCGGTCGATTATGAGCGATGCAACCTCGTCAAACGGCAAGCGGTATGACTACGCTGTCTACAAGGAAGATGACACTTTGGAAAAATCGAACTTTGATTCTTATACGAAACCTAGCTTCAGTGTAGGAGACACCATCATTTTGACTGGCGCCTCCGATGAGCCGGTTACAGTTGCTGTTCCATATGAGGGCTTCTCTGGCTATGAGACTGACGAGCCTGCTTATGACAGCGTCCCTTTATCGCAGGGAGAGAGCTATATTTTTACTAATGTAGGCACCAAGTCGGACCGGGTGGAGCATTCCGGGACAAGTAAAGACAAATTTGATTACGTGGTCTACAACGAGGACGGTACAGAAACTTCTCGTGGCACGAATACCACTACTCTGCCGTTGATGACTGTGGGCAGATATGTGGTGCTTACGTTGATAACTGAGAATCCTCTTCGGGTAGGGGCGCCATATCGGACCTTTATGGGGGGAGACCGGCAGGATGATGCGATTAGCCGTGTGACCCTGTCTCCTGGAACCTCCTACAAATTCACCAATAACGGCACTCTGACCAATCCGGTGAACAATAATGCGAGAAAAGTAGACGGACTTTACGACTATACGGTCTATACGGCCGATGGCAGCTATTCCTCACAAGGCTTTGATGCCATCAGCACACCAAGACTGCCAGCGGGCGGCTTTGCCATTATAACGGTGCAGGGTGAGGCGGATGTGACCTTTGATTATACAGATGACTTTACAGCCGAGCCAAGCAGTGAACCCTCGCATTTCAGAGTGACTCTCTCGCAGGGCGAAAGCTACAAGTTTACGAATATCAGTCCCAAGCTTCGGACGCTCAGAACCAATGCTACCTCCAGCAACCGGTTTGACTGGGTGGAATATTACCCGGACGGCACACAGCAAGCCAAGCGGGCCGGGACCTATACGGATCCTCAAGTATCAAGCGGCAACTCTATTGTAGTAACCGCTGTATCAGCCCCGGTTACTTTTGGCGCCAATTATCGTATTTTCTCATGGGAAACCAAACCGGGAGAGGCTATTTCCAAGCAACAAGTTTATAAGGATGAGTCCTATCGTTTTGTGAATACCGGCAGTAAGCTAATCACATTGACAACCAACGTTAATCAGGTCGGGGGAGTCATAGATACAGCCGTTTACGACGAAGATGGAAGTGTCCATAGCGTCTCCTTTGAGCATTCAGGCAATGTGGCTGTACCTGCAGGCGGCTATGCTATCATTACAGGCCAGTCAGCCATTCCAACGACGGTGTCCTATACAGATGCAATTGAACTATCCCTTGCTGAGCATCCGGCTTTGTTAAGAACCACTGTAGCGCCGGGGAGTTCATATACCTACACTAATATTAGCGGAGAAGCTGAGAATCTTTACAGTGATGCAGCTTCAGGCAATGAGTATGCTTATGTTGTTCGGCGTTCTGATGGAACGGTGTATTTGGAGGGACCGGGTCGCTATACTCCAATGTCAATCTCTCCAGGGTATTCCATCACAGTCACTCCACTTACGGGTTCCTTGACCTTCGGAGGTGTCTTCACCGCTTTTACAGGTACATCGGGAGAGAATCCTACGATCCATCAAGTGACATTAAACAAGAATGAAAGTTATGTATTTACCAACCTAAATACATCGTTACAGAGACTGATGGCAACAGCAGATGCCGGAGCACGATTTGATTACGCAATCTACCGTCCAAATGGAGAGGCGGAGGAGGCGAATTACGATCAACTAGGAGACATTTCTGTTTCTGCCGGCAGTCAGATTGTTGCTACGGTAACAACGGATATCCCTGTAACCTTCACCTATGGGCAAGCTTTTCAAGCGATTCCGAGTATGGAGCCGGCCCTATTGAAGAAAGTGCTGGAGCCGCAGAAGCTCATCGGATTTAAGAATATTGCCAGCTTTGAGGCGAAGCTGGTTACGAATGCCAGCAGCTCATCGGGGCGGTATTTTGACTATACGATATGGGATGTGACCGGAAGCGTTGTACGCCAAGGAGAGCAAAGCACAGTCTCTTACCATATTCCTGCGGGTGGAATGATTCAATTAAAGACAACGTCGATGAATCCGGTATGGTTTGCAGCACCTTATCGCAGCTTTGAGTTCGTGGATGTACAGGAGATTGTATTCGAGGATTTACTTCACCGCCAGCTTATGTACGTGTATAAGGATGCTGGAGAAAACGGCTATTACCGGTTCACGGCTCCCGAGGCAGGGCGTTATCGGTTCGTGACGAAGGAATTACCGTCTAATGTAGCTTTACAGCCGGTATTGTCGTTGTTCGACCAGCCTGATTTGATTCAATCTCTTGCGACAAGTGAGGAAGGGGAACAGGAATTTGGTCTGGATTATGCAGTGCTGGAGTGGGAGCTTGAAGGCGGAAAAACATATTATTTGAAGCTCTCCGAGTCTAGCGGGCTTCCGCTTGATCTGCAACTGATCGTTTCGATGATGACCGTGACTTCGGAGGCGAAGTACGATTATCGACCGGATGGCCGCTTGAGGGAGATCGTCTTCCCAACAGGAGACAAGTTGGTGTACGAATATGATTACAACGGAAATTTAAAGCGAAGAACGAAGATCGTATTTCCGTTCCAGTATTGATCCATCGCATAACCAATAACCATTCTCGGGGTGATATATGATGTTAAAGAAGGTTATGAGTCTCGTACTATCCTTGTCGATCCTTACTTCTGGCGTGATGCAATCGGTATCCTTTGCTTCAGGCGCAGAAATTGAAAAATGGGCAACGAATCCTGCAGTGGATTTGAAATCAGCAGCAACTTCGGATAAGTTTCTAACGGTTTCGGGGATCATGAATCAATTTCAGGTTACAGAAGAATGGTTGGATAAGCAGTTGTCACAAGGCTATACACTCTATGAGATTTCCAATGCTCTTCAAGAGGATCAAAACCATTTTGAAAAGAACATTTCCCGGTACAAGCAAGTTCGGCAGATTGATCAACAGGTACGAAATGAACAATCGGCATCATTTACGCCATTGTTAAACACATCTATTGCAGCTTCCGGTTATGATCAGACGGCTCTGGAGCAGCTTGGCTTATCCAATGAAACCTCTGCGTATGAGGTGGCCTATGGCATGGATGCCATTGATGCGTCTACAGGCGAATTGAAGTTGCGTATGACCGATTTGATGTTACCGGGCGCGCTCCCTTTCAGTCTGACTCGAGTCTATGATAGTTCTCGGGCTAGTGAGAAAATCGGGGTTGGCTCGGAGAATGGTGCTTATGTAAACCGTGCAGAAATCAGAAGAGAAGAGAAAGACTCGGCCTTGGGAAGAGGATGGAGATGGGAGCTTCCTTTTATAGAAGAACAAGGTGACCAATGGATCATGGACTTCCCTGGAATCGGGCGTTATCAGCTATCGGAGAACCTGGAGCTGCAAGGTTATCCATGGAATGATGTGCAAGTATCCTTTGATACTACCCAAACGGTCGATGGTATAGCTAGCAGGTTCAAGATATCTGTACTGAACGGAAACCATTACTATTTTAGCGCTGCAGGATATCTCATTTTGATTGCCGATAACTATGGAAATCAAGTGAAACTGCACTACTCCACTCATAATAGCGGCAATGTCCTTTCCCGCATTTCAAACAATGATGGTAATGAACTAGCTTTTGTTTATACCGATGGAAAAATCACGGTATCGCAAATAGGCACGAATAGAAAAGTTGACTATTTTACATCCTTAGACAACGACCAGCTGGTTTTGAGCGAGGTCAAGGATGCTATAGGCCGAAGCAGTAAATACTTTTATTCTTTTCCAGAGTCCGGATTCAATTTTCTGGAGTCATTAAAAGACCAGGAAAATATGCAGGGAACTAAACAATCGGCATTGTTGGTTCGTATATTGCATCCTTCTTCGGCAACGACAGAATTTGATTATACTTCCAGCCGTAAGTTAATAGGACCGTATGCAACAGACACCGTATTCAAGCTGAAGACGCGTGAGGATGCATACTCGACAGAGGTTGGAGATGTCGTGCTTCAGCCGGCAGAATTTAGTTACTCTGGCGAGGAACTTAACAGCTATGGACAAAGTGCAGCCTTCACTACAGTCATTGAGGACGTTCGCTCACAAGAGATGCTATCGTTCGAAAAGACCTTTCAGGGTGAAGGGCAGCCTGATATTGTCTATTTGAAAGAACAGTTAAGCGAAGACGTTACTACAGGCTTAAGGCGTCAGTTTACCTACAGTGATACAGCTGGCTGGAACATCCCTGTTGCAGTTACAGAAAGCTACCGGCAGGGAGGGGCAGAATCCCAGCCTCTGACGAAAAATTATCAGTACAATGAGATGGGGCAAGTGCTATCGGAAGACTGGAGTACAGGACAAGAAACGCTTTACAGTTATGTGCTTTCTCCGGCTCCATTTTTCTGGTCTCTTCCTGAGCAGGTAGACATCAAAGTGAGTGACGAGAAAAAGCGTATTCAGCGATACAGTTACAACGATCAGGGAGACGTCAAGCAGGTAACGATCCGAGAGAATAGCGCAAGCGGCAAATTACTTGCGCAATCCGATTGGGAATACGATGCGTATGGGAATGTAACGGGTTCAAAGACAAAGGATGACCAACGTACAAACACAGTGAATTATTCCTACGCCTCTCCATACGGCAAGCATCTTCTTTCCGAGCAATCGATGGTGATTCGTGCCATAGATGGCACTTCTACCGTATCCAAGCAGAGCTTCACTTATGATGCAGCAGGAGAGCTAATCACTTCTGCCGATGAGGCTGGAGCTGTTACTGCATTTGCTTATGATGCGCTTGGGCGGATGGTGAAGACAACCTACAGCGACCAGAGTACCACGATTGTTCAGTATGATGATGAGCAGCGAACCGTGACTACAACCAGTCCAGAGGGAATCACGACCTTGCAGCGGTATAGTCCTCACGGGTTTGTCGTTCGAGAAATCGTAGATGATGCGATCTTCCAGTACGGCTATGATGAAGCAGGGAACCTGGATCTTTATAAGGATGCAGAAGGAAACCAGACCATCTATACCCATGATGGCTTTAGGCGCCAGACAAAGGCGTTTTATGCGGATGGATCACAGTCTTCTGCTGCCTACGATATGGTTAATCGGACAGTTACAACTACAGATCCTGCAGGTGTGAAACAGCAGCAGACCTTTGACCTAGTTGGCAATACGCTCGCTGCTAAAGAGTGGAAGGACGGGATGTTTGTTACACTGGGACTGGCTGCGTATGATCTTGCAGGGAATGTGTTATCCGAGACGGACGGGGAAGGACAACAGACGCAATATCAGTATGATGCGCTTGATCGTATCATCTCTGTGACGGATGCTGAGCAGCGGGTAACAAGATATACCTATAGTCTTGCGGGTGATTTGACCAGGGTTGAATATCCGGACGCCATAGCTGTTCGATATGAATATGACGAAGCAGGCAAGCTGATACGCCAGATTAACGAGGAGGGCATGGTAGAAGCGTTCTTTTACGATTCTCGCGGAAATCTGACTAAATACCTGGATCATGCAAGTCAAACGACACAATACCAGTACAATAGCGATAACCTTCTAACGAAGATCGTAGCTCCGGGTGAGGAAATTGCCTATACCTATGATTCCTTGGGACGGCGGACCGGGATGATGGATTCGACCGGGACAACAACCTACCGATACGATCCTGCGGACGGTTCTCTGGTGACGATGGGCTATCCGGACGGGACGCGTATTGATTATACGTACAACAAACAAATACGTACTGGATATACATTGACCGATGCCAAGGGACAAGCAACTGGAGCCAGCTATACGATAGATGTTATGAATCGTGTCAGTACGCTGGCGGTAGTAAAAGGAAATGCTGCTAATGGCGCTAAAACCTCGTCAATAACAGCAGTTGTACCCGGCTCCCTCGCTACATTGGATCAGATTGCATTTGACTATCAATTGAATGGACTGTTGGAGCAAGGCGTATCCAGCAATGGGGTGGGCACGGCATATAGTTATGACGGCTATGATCTGACGGGGATGACCGTAAGCGCTGGCGCTTCGAGTGTGACGAGAAGTGCACAAGAGAGAATGACGGGTGAGGAAAGTCTGGCTACGGCAACGGAGGCAACTTACGCACGTGCTAGCTTGAATGCAGCAACAGGATATACATTTAAGTATGAGTATGACCTGAACAAGAATATTGTAGGTCGAACTCAAAATGGCGTTACGGATAACTTCACGTATGACCCGCTCAATCGCATTCATACAGAGAGTGGTCAAAAGGACAAAAAATATACGTATGATCAACGCGGCAACATCCAGAATATTGAAGGCCGAGAATTACGAGGATTATCCAATGCTGATTTTACCTTCAATAGCTTGAATCGATTGACCAAGGTCAAAACCGAGGATGGAAAAGAGGTCAGCTATACGTATAACGGTGACGGCCTGCTTTATGAGCGATTGGAAGGAAACAGTAGAACCCGGTATTATTATGATGAAGAAGCAAAGTTGATCGCTGAAGCGGATGTTAGCAGCGCAGCACCAAGTATAACCTATACCTACATCTATGATTTAAGCGGACGCTTGTGGTCTCGTGTAGATCACAGCAGCAGTCAGGTGCAATATTACCAGCTGAATGGTCACGGGGATGTTGTTGGTCTGACCGACAGCCAAGGTCAGCAGCTCAACGCCTACACCTACGATATTTGGGGGAACCCGGAAACCGAAGAAGAAGCCGTACCGAACGTATTCCGCTATTCCGGCGAGTATTGGGACAGCACAACGGATCTGCAATACCTGCGCGCACGTTGGTATGATCCGAATGCAGGAAGATTTGTAGCTAAAGACCCTTATCAAGGCAGTCTTGATAATCCGTTGAGTTTGAATAGGTATTCGTATGTGGAGAATAATCCTTTGAATTATGTTGATCCAACGGGAAATATAAAAGCGTCTGATAATGATGAATTAAGTTTAATGATAAGTCAATTTGAAGAAGACTATAATAAAGCACAAAAAAATAATAATAAAGCTGCAATGATTTCGGCTGAAAAGGAGGCGGATTTTTTCAGGATTCAATATTATAAACTATATGGTTTGGATATTCCCGATGATGTTAAGTATAGAGATACTCCTTCAGAGTTTAAGGTTAGGGCATTTATAGCTAATTACTTTGCTTTCTCCTCTCCTGTAGGAATAAAAAAAGAAGTATTTAACGGTAAGGCAAGCTTGAGTTTAGATAATCTAATAAAAAATCCTGAATTAATCGGAAGACTAGGTCCTAAGAATACAGCGCGTATGTTTGAAATGGCAGGATATAAGACTTCAGGAGTTAAAACTTTGAATTCAGGGCATGGAGTGAAGATTGAAATTAAAGGACACGCCATAAACTATATTCAATTTTCTAATGGAGAAGGAAGACATGGTGTGAAATATATTAAAATTGGAGGGAATATTAAATCGTTATACGGAGGTAATACACTTAAAATAGTAGAAGGTAGTGCTAAATCTTATAAAGGGAAAATACAGGAAGAATTAAAATCCGGTACAGTATTTAGATGGATTAATAATAGGGGGAATAGGCCATGATTGTGAATGTTGAATCTCCGATAGAAGCTTCAGTTGGGGTAGGAGCATTTAAATTAGGTGAACATATTAGCAAGTACTATGATATTATTTATCATTACACGATCTTCAATCAGGATCCGTTTAAGAAGAAAAAAGTTGTGTATTTGAAATCCCCTATTCAAGTTGCTTATTTGATTGAAAAGTGCATTGAGTTGAACTTTCATATATTTAACGGGAAATTATGTTGCATTAAACTTATAAAGGGTTTTAAAGGGGAATATAGGGACATTTTTATTGGAATGCCCTTGTCTGAATTTAAACAGAAGCATTCCGAATTCAATTATGACCCTGAACATGAATGTTTTATTTCGGAGAAGCACTTTGGAGTGTGGATTCAACAAGATATTCAATTTGAATTTATTGAATCCATATCATTATTTGTGCGAGAATCAATTACTGAAGATTTTAATGAAATGGATCGTTACCAACGAGGGGATTGGTAGATAAAGCAATAATAATGTTAGCAGCGGAACACCAAGCATAACCTATACCTACATCTATGATTTAAGCGGACGTTTATGGTCTCGTGTAGATCACAGCAGTAGTCAGGTACAATATTACCAGCTGAATGGTCACGGGGATGTTGTGGGTCTGAGTGACAGCCAAGGACAGCAACTCAACGTCTACACCTACGATATTTAGGGAAACCCGGAAATCGAAGAAGAAACCGTACGGAACGTCTTCCGCTATTCCGGCGAGTATTGGGACAGAAAGTCGACGAAAGACGAAGCATATTCGTATGGTTATAACTTGGGTAAAGCACTAGATATACTTGGAACAAGTGTCGCAGGCGTTAAACTACTTAAAACAAAGAAGCTACTCTCATGTAATTGCTTTACAGCCGGTACAGAGGTTCTTACAGACGAAGGGGAGAAGAACATCGAAGACATTAAGGTCGGAGATAAGGTTCTTTCCAAGAATGAAGAGACTGGTGAGGTAGCTTATAAAGAGGTAACGGCTACAATGAACCATCAGACGGATGAGATTTACAAGATTCATGTGGGCGACCAAGTAATAGAATCGACCTTCAATCATCCGTTCTATGTGGAAGGCAAGGGATGGACGTTCGTCAAAGACCTCAAGGTTGGTGACTTGCTTGTTCAGAGCGATGGGAATACACTGGAAATAACCAGTATTGAACTGTTGCACAAGCACGTCCCAGTTTACAACATGACAGTCGATGAATTCCATACCTACTTCGTCAGTGACCTTGGTATTTGGGTTCATAATACGAATTGTCCATTTGGGGCAAATGGTGTTCAAGTTACAAGTAAAACTATATGGAAAGAAAACGGTAGCAAAGCAAGAATTGATGTTGAGAATCCTAATCCTGGACAACGTGCAGGACAGATTCACTACCAAGATGCAAACAATAATAAGTATTTGTATGACCCCAATAAAAAAGCGTTTGTAGATTCAAGTGGAAACCTTGCTCCAAAGAGTGTTAATAAAATGCTTGAAGACCCTAACTTCGTTAAAAAGTTAAATGTTGGTCTCACGCAGTATCTTGGGGAAAGTCCTTATACTCCATAAACGAGGTGTTAGATTGAAAATAAATTCCAAGATGCAGAAGTTTCTCGATGAAATGGTGGATAAAGAAAAACAATCAGAAATCAAAATTGACTTCAATACTGCTAAGAACATTATTTTTCCTGAATTTTTTGAATGGGAAGGATGTGTTCTACTGAGGCAAGATAGGAACGATATTTTGCTGAGTCAGTTCTTACCGAATCAGTTCATTCCTGATAGAACTGCATTTGAAGCAGATTATAACCATGTTCATCTGAATGATTTCTTCTCTGAAAATTTTAGCCCGATTCAAGTATTTATTCTTGCAACAAAGATAATAAAAGTTTGGGCGGCAACCCTTTACAAGCAGTTCAACCCAAACAAGAAGTTTATTCTCATTCTTTCCTTTGACGACGAAGAAGCTGTACTACGCTTTTATACAGTCAGAGAAAATGAATCGCCGTGGCTTGATACTTCCTCAATAGAATCGTATCTAGATGGGCTAATGGTAATTGAAGTATGAGATAAGTAATTTTTAGACCTTGAGGGCTGTAATCCTCAAGGTCTTTCTTTTACCCCTACCCAGTGCCGAATGAAGCGGGCGGCTGAATACAATCATGTGTAACCCATGTAATACCACTATAAGAACTTCTTTAATTCCTTGTACGCACATCCATGCTTGAGAAAGTGTACCTAAATAAAGCAATGCAGTTACACGATTCAGGTCGATTATGGTCAGATACCACCATGATTGGCCTGTTTTTTATTAGCTTCGCTATCTGCGGTTTTTTCCAAAATTCATCGCAACTGTAGAATACCTTGTCACGATAGAAAGGGTGAGAAGGTAAGAAGACGCACCTTTTCAGATAGATAGCACGACAATTCTTAGTAGGGGCGGCAATCTTGAAGGATTTTGATGTTGTCCGCAACTGAACTGACCTTTACAGCGATAGTTACTGTGAAAGAAAGAACTCTGCTGACGAGCAGTTGACATATACAGGTAAGGCAACGTGAAGGCTAGCCACCTTGCTCTCTGATTATAGATGGAAATTCGTTAAAAAATTTTCGGTGGGGGCTAAGCATGGAAGGAGTAAAGGTGTCGATTGCCCGTATTGTAGTAGACTTTACGAACGTACATTGGACGTTCTTCAACCCGCTTCGGCAGTGGCTTTGTGATTTCTACAACGTTGCGTTTTATGTTAAGGGCAAGGGATTCAAGTACTGTGTACGAGTCAGGGAGGGAAAGTATTGGGCGTACCTTTCGTATCAGCTTGTTTATGCCCGATTGGCAAGGAAGCACACGCTTCGGCTAGAATGTCCTCCCGACTCATTGGTCTAGTCGATAGTTTGGAAAAACTTGAAATTATTCTAGAGGACTTTCGAAAAGACATGTTAAACAAGCTAGTGTTTGAAGAACTTAAGATTAGTTCTTTAGAAGCGAAGTCATCTCATTTCTTTGATAAGAATAGTGGAGATGATATTGAATTTTATCAAGTCAAGAGTTTAAAGGAAATACTCTCACCATCAGGAACGGGAAATGTATTTCTGAACCAAGTAGAAATAGGATGTAGCATAAATAATGTTCTGATAATATTTTCCTTTGATAAAGATGTAGGGGATATTACTTTTAATTTTTCAGAAAGAGATTTATTAGGAGGTGAGGGAACTGAGATAAAGCTGAAAGCTAAGAAAATAGTGGCAACTCTCTTAGTTCTAAAAGACAAATATGATATTCCGAAAATCAGAATCGGTTTTGAACCTGCATCCGATGATGATAGTTGCTTACTAGTGATTTGTCAGGAATCGATTGATTTAGAGAGTGCTGTTGAACGAATTCTGAGATAGCACCTAAAACCTTAAGGGGGACGTTATATCCCCATAAGGTTTTTTTGGCAAGTGGATCCAAGTGAGTTTACGCATATGCACGGGGCTGAAGTTGTCTGGGAACTCCCAAGTCAGTATGGAAAAAATTGGTGACCGTGCTTGCCAAATTAGGGAACTTTAAGAAGTTTGGTAGTAACAAGATCTTATCTCGGAAAACGTGGATGGACCATGGATTCTGCGAAAAAAGTTGTTGAAAAACCATACACAACTCGTGAAGCTGTCAACAAAGCAAATGGTAATCCTGCGACGGCATATTATAATAAAGCAGGTGACTATGTAGTCGTTGATAATGTAACAGGTGAGTTGGTGCAAACTAGTAAATTTGGTGATACTGGATGGATTCCTGATGCTACCATTAAAAATCCTTATAAACCATGAAGAGGTGTTTGAATGACTGATATAATAAAAGAAAATTTCCTTAAAAAAGCTGTTATCTATGATAACATTTGGTTGTACTTTATTAAAACTGCAATAGCAGTAGTTTATGACTGTGAAAAGAACGGGATTGCAATAACGGCAATAGAGGCATTTAAACTAACGGGTGAAGGCATACAGCCATCGCAAGAACATAGCGTATTTTTTAATCCCGGTGAAGACAATTGGATTAAAGCGATTGATTTCTTATCAAATATTAAAGACACTAGCTATCTATATGAAATTTGGTACGAAGGGTACTAATCAGATTCAGCATAATACCATTATATACGTTTAACATGACCTTGATTGGCCTTGAGCCTTTCAAGGTTTCTTTTTTGATCTTAACTGTCTAGTGATCGATAAGTGATACTTTCAGCTTTATTCATAAGAAAGTAAAAAAGGCTGAACTGCTACGGAGATTTGGAGGTACGTGTAATTAAGGTACAACATCAAATTATCAGTGCCAAAAAGCTTCATACCGGCTCTCAGTTTATTCCTATTCTCCATGAACATCTTGAATATCCATAAATGATATTGATTATCATTATCGTTCATGCTATTATGATATTGTTTACTAGTGAACAAAAATTGAAGCTGCTGGATTTAGCTTGCAACTTCGAGCGAGGAGGAGATTGCACAGTTGGAGTTTCAGAATAATTTTAAAGGCCGGCTCTATGAGCAATATATTAGAATGCTGCATTTAAATGAACTGTACACAGAACAAGAATTTAACTCTTTTCGGCAGTTGGCCAAAGAATATCAAATTGACATGCTATCTAACAATATTACAAGTGTACACGTTATTGATTGCATTGGTGATTATGAGCCTATAAATCACACCGGAATTGTCGAGAAGATGGGGCTGTCTAAAGCAAGCATCACCAAGATTAGCGCAAAGCTGCTGGATATGGGCTTTATTATGAGAAACCAACTGAATAACAATCGCAAAGAAATTTATTTTAACTTAACAGATAAAGGAAGACATATTTATCATTTGCATAAAAAGCTCCATAAAGAAAAAGAAGAAGAATTTTACCAATTCATTGAATCTTATTCAGAGACTGAATTGCAGACGATTGGAAAGTTTATGCGTGATTTGTTGGTGCGGGCTGAAGAATACTCCGAAGGGAAGTAGACGATAAATGACGACATTAAAGATTGAGGAATTAAGATCTACGATCGAGGGGAAAGAGATTCTGAAAGGGATCAACCTTGAAATAAAAGGCGGAGAGATTCATGCGATTATGGG
>NZ_JAHLQJ010000059.1 GCF_018919145.1 Paenibacillus brevis | reverse complement strand
ATGCCGCTATGTTGAAAAGACAATTATCTCACTTACAAACATATCTGGGCGGGATTAAATATATGACAGGGTTGCCCGATATTGTAATAATCGTTGATCAGCAAGAAGAATACAGGGCTCTTGAAGAATGTATCACTTTAGGAATTCCAACGATTTGTTTAATTGATACAAATTGTGACCCAGATCTCGCAGATATTTTGATTCCAGCTAATGATGACGCTATAGCTTCAATTCGATTAATTCTTAACAAATTAGTATTTGCAATTTGTGAAGGCCATTCAAGCTCTATACGAAATCCTTGATTAATAATAAGATAAATCTATTTTTGTAGGACTTCCTAGATTTATTCAATTGGTTACTATTCCTGAATCGCACAAAAGAGATAAAAATAATTAAGGATATTGTAATAAGTTGGTATCAAAAAAATATACAACTCAAGGCAAGTCTAAAATAAAAAAAAAAGACGGTCGAATCAAAATAATTTTTTTTTTAGTTCTATTTCTTTCAGGGTCGCAAAG
>NZ_JAHLQJ010000058.1 GCF_018919145.1 Paenibacillus brevis | reverse complement strand
ATGATTGGGGTGAAGTCGTAACAAGGTAGCCGTATCGGAAGGTGCGGCTGGATCACCTCCTTTCTATGGAGTACCTCGTTCCTGTAGGGAACGGTACAAAGTTTTCGGTCGGCTGTAAGCCGCCGGATCCATCGCTTTGCGTAAGCAAAGCAACCATTGACGTGCTTTCATTTGTTCAGTTTTGATGGAATTTGCGGGGCCATAGCTCAGCTGGGAGAGCGCCTGCCTTGCAAGCAGGAGGTCAGGAGTTCGATCCTCCTTGGCTCCACCAAAGAATTTCATCTATTTGTTATGTAAACCTTGATCCTTGAAAACTGGATAACGAAACGAAGAATCTGCGAATTAGAACATTCCTTTTAGCTGAACTTGTGTCACAGCAAGTGAAGTAATCGGTAGTGAATACAGATGCGAAAGTTTTGGGACTGGGGATCCTTTGGAAGTGTCTGCACCCTTGCGGTAAGCAAGCGTAGGCAACGGACAACAGAGCACCAGGCGCAAAACGGCAGCATAATGGTTAAGCTACTAAGAGC
>NZ_JAHLQJ010000057.1 GCF_018919145.1 Paenibacillus brevis | reverse complement strand
GGAAATTCGCTCACAAAGGCGAACGCTGACGCTTCTACAGCACACCTCATACTTATGCCCTGATTACTTCGCTTTGCAGTTCAACTGAAATGCAGTTTGCACCTGTCTGAACCATAGCTGTACTGCATTAAGCATTCCGCCCGCCGTCTGCGCTATAGCAAGATGCTGCGCGCCTGAAATTTGGCCCCGGCTTCTCGATGCTTCGGCCCTGACTGAACTTCACTCGCCCTACCTGATCAGCCTCATTCGTGTCAAGGGTCACGGGGTTCACACCCGGTGAAATTACTTGTCTTACATTCTCCATTCGGCACTTTATATGCCACGAGCCTATATATGCATGTCGAGGGACGCGAGGATGCTGTCAATTAGCTCTTTACGGACAGCTATATGAGCACTATAGTGCATTCTGCACTTATAAAGCCGAAGAGCCTGCGTAATAAGGGGTATAAGCGGGAAGGTTGCTGCAGAAGCGGAGCGGTCGCCTTTGTGAGTGGATTTCTACCTTTTGATGGCTTAGTTCAATCCAGGAAATCAGC
>NZ_JAHLQJ010000006.1 GCF_018919145.1 Paenibacillus brevis | reverse complement strand
CCCATAATCGCATGAATCTCTCCGCCTTTTATTTCAAGGTTGATCCCTTTCAGAATCTCTTTCCCCTCGATTTCTGCTTTCAAACCTTCTACAACAAAATTCGTTGCCATGCCTATTGCTCCCTTCGTTCATCATTTGAGCTATCCTTTACAATTTGAAGTCATTATAACATAATGATTATCAAATTAGAATAATTCTAGATGATTATCATTGATTATCAGTCACTCTCATAACATTCTAACCTACTTTACTTGCTTAATCAACGGAACCAGACAGAGTCCCGGAGGATCTTGTCGATTAGCAGAAGAGGCTTGACCATAGCGGTCAAGCCATCTTCAAGTCCCTCATTCTGCGGTTAATCGAGATATGATCTCAGCATCCACATATGCTTCTCGACATCGCCCTTGAAGCCGGTCAATAAGTCTGCTGTCGGTTCATCGCCTTCCTTGTCAGCAAGCTCGATCCCTTCAAGGAACGATTCTGAAAGAGTAGCCAGATCTTCAATCAGCTGCTGCACCATTGTCCGTGAATCCTCTTGACCGGTCGCTTCCTGAATCGTTGCAATCTCCAGGTATTCCTTCAGGGTTGCCGAAGGACTGCCCTTGATTGTAAGCAAGCGTTCGGCAAGGGCGTCCATCTTTTCGGTAACATCGTTATACAATTCTTCAAATTTCTCATGCAGGGTGAAGAAGTTCTCGCCCTTCACATACCAGTGATAATTATGCAGCTTCACATAAAGAACATTCAGGTTGGCCACCTGTTCATTAAGGACTTGTTCCAGACTTGATTGTTTCGTTTTGCTTGAAGATTTTGCATCGGCTTTAGCCATTTCAAACCCCTCGCTTTCGATAATGATCAAGAGCTCAATAGTGTAAATATACCCGTACAAGGTTGAGCCTAAACAAGCTGTATTCTTGTCAATATTATACTCCATTTCCGTTGAAAAAGGAAAAATCAGGTCCGGCATCCCTGCGATGAAATCGCAAGAAAGGTGCTGAATCAAATCGAAAATTGTTGAGTAATCTGATCAAAACTACTTATAGTAAGAAAAATCTTAATTTTTTTGTATTTGATCGTCGAAGGACTAGGAATGTCCTGCCACTGGTGCTATGATATTGAATGCGAAACCTATCAAGAATGCTGGGGGCAATATGGAAAATCAGAAGAATGAAAAACCAAAAGAAGGCAATACAGCGAAGGCATCAAGCACAAAGGAAGATCTTGGCTTCTTGTTCAACGTTGAAATTCTAGTCCGCAGCGAGACCAACGCGAAGGCACTGCAATTGCTGCTGCAATCACTCAATCAAAGCGGACATATTATTGATTATAAAGTCAACTCAGGAATCGAGCTTGGAGCGATTATCGAATCTCTGCTCTCCACAAAGAAGCAATCCATCATATCCAGATCGTACAAGAGATTGAATGTAGCAAAAGATGAAGAACAGACTAAAGCCTCCTCCTCCAAAGCAAGTAGCGGCAAAAACCCCAGCCCTGCCAAGGCTGAGCTGTCTCAGGACAGCAGCAAGCAAACCTCGTTCGACGAATTTGCCAAAAATGAAGAGTTTACACTTTGGATCCAAAAGTTTATTATTGAAAATCGGCTGGTCCGCCTGCTTGTTCATCGGCAAGGGGAACGGGTCAGCATTCCTTGCAGAATCTTGAATTACATGTCCGATACTTCCACGATCAATGTGTATCATGTTGATGAGAAGCGCGTGTATACCTTCAGATTAAATGAGATTATCGATTTTATCGATATCAAATAAGAACTTCATTTATCTAATATGAATGCCCCGATATTCCATCCATGTGAATATCGGGGCATCCTTATTTAATAGATTAGCTTTTCTTCAGCACGCCAACCGCAAGCATCAGCCATCCTGCCAGGAAGGCTACCCCGCCTAACGGAGTAACCGGACCAAGCCAGCTCCACCCTGCTGTGGAGAGCAGGTACAGGCTTCCGGAAAAAAGCACGATGCCGATGAGAAACAGCCGGCCCGCCCAGCGCAGCCGATCGTGATCTCCTCCCAAGCCCGAAGCTGCGGCCGCAAGTATCATTGCGATCCCGTGAATCATATGATAATGTACACCGGTCTCATAGGTTCCCACTGCATCCGGTCCGATGATCGGCTCCAGTACATGTGCGCCAAAGGCGCCCAGAGCGACGGAGAGCAACATAAGGAATGCTCCGGTTGCCGCCATTTTCCGATTCATAATTCAAGCACCTCCTAATATATGTAAGGGATTCTGGCATTCACCTTTTACTCTAACACAATTTAAAAGATGTTAAACCGCATTCTTTTTTGTTAGAATAGAATTTGGATTATATGATAGCAAGGAGAGACGTATGTCAAAAGTCAAAATTTTTGCGGACAGCACCTCTGATTTGCCGACAGGCTGGGCCAGCGAGCATCAGATCGGCATCATTCCGCTCTATGTTGTTTTTGATGATCATACTTACAGGGACGGACTGGATATTACACCAGAGCAATTGTATAGCAAGGTTGACGCGATCGGTTCTCTGCCCAAGACGACTGCTCCGTCACCGAAGGACTTTATGGATGCGTTTGCTCCTTACATTGAACGCGGTGAAGAAGTCGTTTATCTGAGTATTTCCTCGCACCTGTCTTCGACTTATCAGAATGCCCTGCTGGCAGCTGGTGAATTCCCGGAAGGGCGTGTACATGTGGTCGATTCCCTGAATCTATGCAGCGGTATCGGCTTATTGGTCATGAAGGCAGTCGGCGCGGCACAGCAAGGCAAGAGCGGCAAGGAAATCGTAGCTCTACTGGAAGACTGCCGCAGCCGAGTGGAGACAGAATTTGTAATTGATACCTTGGAATATCTATATAAGGGCGGCCGCTGCTCCGGCATGCAAAATTTCATTGGCAGCCTGCTGCAAATCCGGCCCGTTCTGAAGCTGGTTCATGGAACGATCATTCCGGCCTATAAGGTACGGGGCAAGCAAGAGAAAGCCATTCAGCAAATGTTGGATAATGCGCTTGCGCAGAAGGATCACATGGATGACGACCTGATTATCGTCGCCCATACGATGGCCGAAGAAGCTGCACAGAAGCTGGCTGCTATTCTGCGGGAACAGACCGGTGTGCGCGAGGTTGCGCTGGCAGAAGCCGGGTGCGTGATCTCCAGCCATTGCGGTCCTCATACGGTAGCTATTATGTACATGCGCAAGTCTTGATCCCTTTAAGAGGTTGTTCAAAAAGTCATCTTTTGATCACGAAGTGTTCCAAGGGGTTGATTCGGCGCCGAATCTTGCGTTCACCCTCGAAGTCCAAGCGGATGCTTACGAGGCATGCTTCCTTTGGAAGCATTTCGCTCATGTAGGTTCTGCCTACACTCCGTTCCTCCTTCTTCGGGTTCTCGCAACCTTCTCGGTGCTGAAAAACTGACTTTTTGAACACACACTTTGAGCGCATGACCTGTGACAAAGGAGGTTCTAATCTTTATGGGGACGATTAAGTTTTTTGCGGACAGCACCTGTGATCTTCCTCCAGAATGGATCGAAAAATACGATATCGGAATCGTACCGCTTTACGTCACATTCGGGGATGCTACATACCGGGACGGTGTAGATCTTCAGGTTCCCGAATTATATGATCAGGTTGCGGCAACCGGGCGGTTGCCCAAGACAGCTGCTCCTTCACCGGCTGATTTCATAGCTGCCTTCTCGCCTTATATTGCGGAAGGCAGATCCATTATCTATATCAGCCTCTCATCCGAGTTGTCTTCAACATACCAAAATGCCCTCATCGCTGCAGAAGAGTTTCCCGAAGGACAAGTCCATGTCTTTGACTCGCTGAACCTGTCATCCGGAATCGGGCTGCAAGTGATGAAGGCCGTACGCGCCGCAGAAGACGGAAAATCCGCAACGGATATTTTGACCATGCTCGAAGCCGTCCGCCCTCAAGTCGAGACCGAGTTCGTAATTGACTCTTTGGATTACTTATACAAAGGGGGGCGCTGTTCGGGCATGCAGAATCTGGTTGGCAGCCTCCTGCGAATCCGTCCTGTGATCAAGGTAATCGACGGTAAAATGACTCCGGCCTATAAAGTGCGCGGCAGCCGGGAGAAAGCGATGGATCAGCTGCTTCAGAACGCACTGGCCCGGATTCCGGAAATGGACAATGATCTCATTTTTATTACGCATTCCTTGGCTGACGAGGATGCGGTACAACTGGAGGCTGCGCTTGCCGATGCAACCCAAGCCCGGGAAATTGCCATCTCCAATGCGGGATGCGTGATTTCCAGCCATTGCGGAGCCAAGACCATCGGCATTCTGTTTACCAAGTCCATAACTCAATCATAATGGAAAAATTGTTCTTCTTCTCTGCCCTTCATGGCAGCCTGCGGTGCTTCAGATTCCGCGGCTGCTGCGAAGGGCTTTTCACATATCAGGCCTCCCCGCGAATATACTTTAGTTACAAACACTCCGCTAGATCATGATATTGGGAGGTGCTGACAATGTCATCAACGAATCCGAATGCTTACAATTTCGTCGTCTCCAAGGAGGATTGGTCCCTGCACCGCAAAGGCTACCAGGATCAGCAGCGGCACCAGGAGAAAGTGCGGGAAGTCATCAAGCAAAATTTACCCGACCTCGTGACGGAAGAGAACATTATTATGTCGGACGGAAAGCAGATTATCAAGGTTCCTCTGCGGAATCTGGAGGAATATCGTTTCATTCATAATTTTCAGAAGCAGAAGCATGTCGGTCAAGGAGATGGCGACAGCCAGGTGGGCGATATACTGGCAAAGGATAACCCCAAGGAAGGCGGTAAGGGCGGTAAAGGAGATAAGGCCGGCGATCAGCCCGGGGTTGACTATGTTGAAGCAGAGGTCAGCATGGAGGATTTAGAGAATCTTATATTCGATGAGCTTGAGCTGCCCTTTATTGAAGACAAGGATAAAAAGGAGCTCGACGCCGCTTCCTTCCGCTTCAACGATATTCGCAAAAAAGGGCTGATGTCCAACATTGATAAGAAACGGACGATTCTAGAGAATCTGCGGCGCAATGCGACCGCCGGCACCCCGGGCATCCACGGCATTTCCCCGGATGACCTTCGCTTCAAAACCTGGGAAGACATCATGATTCCGCGTTCTAACGCAGTCATCATTGCCATGATGGATACAAGCGGCAGCATGGGCAGCTTCGAAAAGTACTGCGCGCGCAGCTTCTTTTTCTGGATGACCCGGTTTTTGCGCAGGCAATACGAAAAGGTTGAGATTGTCTTCCTGGCCCATCATACAGAAGCCAAGGAGGTAACCGAGCAGGACTTCTTCACACGCGGCGAGAGCGGCGGTACGATCTGCTCCTCGGTCTATCAGAAAGCGCTGGAAATCATTGATGAACGCTACCCTCCTTCCAGCTATAACATCTACCCGTTTCATTTCTCTGACGGAGATAATCTCACCTCCGATAATGAACGCTGTCTCAAGCTGATTCAGGAGCTTCTGGCCCGAACCAATATGTTCGGCTATGGTGAGGTGAACCAGTACAACCGGGGCAGCACGCTGATGTCGGCATACCGGAATTTGAAGCAAGACCGGTTCATGTACTATGTCATCAGGGAAAAAGGCGAAGTATACAGTGCGTTGAAGCAATTTTTCCATAAACGGGAAAAGGGGGCGCTGTCTTGAGTAATGAGATGACGCAACTGGAGTATGCCATCGCAGAAATTATGGAGATCGCAGACGGTTTCGGGCTGGACTACTATCCGATGCGGTACGAGATCTGCCCTGCCGACATCATCTATACCTTTGGCGCTTATGGTATGCCTACCCGCTTCAGTCATTGGAGCTTCGGCAAAATGTTCAATAAAATGAAGATGCAGTACGACTTCGGTCTGAGCAAAATATATGAGCTGGTGATCAATTCCAATCCTTGCTATGCTTTTCTGCTGGAGGGGAATTCCCTCATTCAGAACAAGCTGATTGTCGCCCATGTGCTGGCCCACTGCGACTTCTTCAAGAACAATGCCCGGTTCTCGAACACGAACCGGGACATGGTCGAGAGCATGTCCGCAACCGCAGAGCGGATCAGCAAATACGAGCTGCAGTACGGAGCCGCAACCGTGGAGTCCTTCATTGACGCTGTGCTCGGCATTCAGGAGCATGTGGATCCCCAATTGATCCGCCCCATGCGCTACGATAAGCGAAGACAACTGGAAGAGCAGCTTCGCCGGAGCAAGGAGGCCTTGCACGGCTTCTCACCCAGCGGCCCTTATGATGATCTGTGGAGCCTGGATTCTATAGAAGAGGAGAAGCCAAAATCTCCACCCGGCAAATCGGGAGGGCCGGATGTGTCCATCAGCTTTCCGCCCAAGCCGGAGAAGGATATCGTCTGGTTTATTCAGGAATACTCGGAAGCGCTCGAGGATTGGCAGCGGGACATCATGAGCATGCTTCGCGAGGAGATGCTCTACTTCTGGCCGCAAATGGAGACAAAGATTATGAACGAAGGCTGGGCTTCGTATTGGCATCAGCGTATTCTCCGGGAAATGGATTTGACCAGCGAGGAGACGATTGAATTTGCCAAGCTGAATGCATCTGTTGTTCAGCCCTCCCAGCAAAGCCTCAATCCTTACTACCTTGGACTGAAGATTTTCGAGGATATCGAGCGGCGCTGGGACCGTCCTACCGAGGAGGAGCAGGTTCGATTGGGGCGCGAGCCCGGGAAGGGACGCGAGAAAATATTTGAGGTCCGGGAGCTGGATTCGGACATTTCCTTCCTTCGCAGCTATTTAACAAAGGAATTGGTCCGTGACCTGGATTTGTACATTTTCGAGAAGCAAGGACCGGAGTGGAAGATCACTGACAAGTCCTGGGAGCATGTCCGCGATCAGCTTGCCTTGTCCAAGGTAAACGGCGGTTCCCCTTACATCGTCGTAGCGGATGGCGATTATCAACGTGCCGGCGAACTGCTTCTAAAGCATCAGTACGAGGGCATTGAGCTGGATCTGAAATATTTGGAGCGAACCCTGCCGTACGTCTACCGCCTTTGGGGCAAGAGCGTCCACTTGCAAACTGTGGTGGAGGGCAAAACGGCGCTGTTCAGCTATGACGGGGAGAAGCATTATCGGAAAATTTTGTAGCAGCGATTTGAAGTATTGGTATACTTCACAGGTCACCCCGGCTTACAATCTTGAGTTCCACTAACATTAATGAAAAGCAGTCTTTCCTCATTTGTGGTCAGACTGCTTTTTTTGCATGCGAATAGCGTTATAATAGAGGTCTAGAAGAAAATAGGAGGAATACGATGAAAACAATCCCTTTACAGCAGCACGGTATTCCCGCCAGTCAGCTTGTGCTTGGCTGCATGCGTATGGGCGGAGACTGGGACAAGAACAGCCCGATTACAGAAGCGCACTACAAAGAAGGACAAGCTGCGGTTGAAGCTGCTTTGGAAATCGGCATCAATATGTTCGATCATGCTGATATTTATACTGCCGGCAAAGCGGAACAGGTGTTCAGCCGCGTTCTGAGCAATCAGCCCGATCTTCGTGAGAAGATCATCCTCCAGTCCAAATGCGGAATCCGGTTCGAGGATGAGCAAGGACCGCACCGCTTTGATTTTTCGGAGCAGCACATCCTGAACAGTGTTGACGGTATTCTAAGCCGCTTGGGTACAGAATATCTCGATATTCTGCTCCTTCACCGTCCTGATGCGCTCATGGAGCCGGAGGAGGTTGCCTCCGCTTTCCATAAGCTGAAGGCATCAGGCAAGGTTCGGCATTTCGGCGTGTCCAATATGGGACAAGGCCAAATCAAGCTGCTTCAACGTTATTGCAAGGAGCCGTTCGTTGCGAACCAGCTTGAAATGAGCCTGCGGAAACTCGGATTCCTGGAGGTTGGAACGCATATTAACCAGGAAGAAGCCAAGCAAAATGTGTTCCCGGAAGGAACGCTGGAATTCTGCCGCATGGAAAATATTCAGCTTCAATCCTGGGGCCCGTTGGCTCAAGGCATCTATTCCGGACGCTCGCTCACGGATCAGCCTGAAAGCGTCGTGAAGACAGCTGAGCTGGTACAACAACTGGCTAAGGAAAAGGGCACGACCGCCGAGGCGATTGTGCTTGCCTGGCTGATGACCCACCCTGCCGGAATCCAGCCTGTGATCGGCACGATCAACACTGACCGGATCCGCGCCTGCCGGGAGGCGGCTACGCTGCGCTTGACCCGTGAAGAATGGTACTCGCTATATATCAGCTCACGCGGCAGAAAATTGCCTTAAGACATGAAGCAGCAGCCCTGGATCAAAAATGATCCAGGGCTGCTGCTCGTTTAATCGTTTATTTTCTATAATAATGCTAATCGCTAACCCTCCACCCGATCAACCGATGAACGGCAAACAGAGAAATCATCGTAAAGGCCAGCATGACCAGGCAATCCAGCATAACCCCTGTTGTCCAACCCGCTGTCAGAATGGTCCGCATGGCATCCGCCGCATACGTGGTAGGCATTACATAAGCCAGCCATTGCAACGGATAGGGGAGTTGTTCCATCGTCACCATAACCGGCGAGAGAAACGATATGACCATCATTAACGCCTGGCATAGCATATTGGTAAATTGAAAGGTGGGCGACCAGAACCCGAGTAAGATGCCTATGCCAACTACGCTTGTCAGACTCAAGACCATGACCGGCAGCAATCCGGGAGACAGCGTAAGCTGAATATCATAGATTACTTGCGTCAGCACCCCCAGGATCAACAGGGAGGGAACCGTGTTCATCAGCCCCCTCAGCAGATTCGCGATCACAAAGTTTTGCTTGGATATCGGCAACGACGCATAGAAAGTAAAGTGATTCTGGTGCTTCTGCATAGCAATCTCTTGCCCGAGTGAATTCATGCCCATAACAACCAGCCCAAATACCAGGTTGCCCGCAATGATCTGAACAATCATTTCTTCGCTGGGATTCACGGTGTAGAACCGCATAAACAGAAAGGTTGCCAGCGGGTAGAGCGTAGCCATCAGAATAATCCACATCCAGCTGTCCTTCACGGTTGCAAACTGAATCCGGAACAATATGGATACTTCCAGACGCCAGCGAGCGAATCTGCCGGATATCTGCGGCAGCCCTGTATCTGCAGATGGCATCAACGTATTCATGCGCCCGCCCCCTCTTTGCCTTCATGATCAATATGAAAATAAACATCTTCAAGGCTTGGGGGCAGCACCGAGAATTCATCAACGGGCAGATCCTCACTGGATATAATCATGTTCAGCACATCTCCGGCCTCTTCTTTGTTCACCAGCAGATTCATTCGATTGGCTCCGTGCCGCTGAATAATTCCCCACCCTTTCAGGACTTCTTCAACCTCGTCACTAGCTCCATACGCCGTTTGAATCTCGAATTTAAGCCGCTGATCCACACGCTGCTTGAGCTTGGCCACACTATCGAGCGCAAGCAAGCGTCCATGATTAATGACGGCGACCCGGTCAACGACCTGCTCGGCTTCCAGAACATTATGGGTGACCAGAATGACGGTAGCTCCTTCGAGATTATATTCGCTGATCAGCTCCCAGACGAGGCGGCGTTTAGCGGGATCAAGCTCATTTGTAGGCTCGTCAAGAATAAGGACGGGGGAATGGCCGATCAGAGCCGTACCGATCCCGATCATTCTTTTTTGGCCTCCTGACAGTCTCTTAAGCTGTTTATCTCTGGCCTCGGGAATCTCAAATCGCTCCAGCAGCTCATCCGCCTCCCGCATAGCCCGGGACTTAGGCATTCCCCGGAGTTGACCGGTAAATACAAGCGCCTCTCTGGCGGTGAGAGCATTCAGAACATGGGGCTCCTGGGCAAAATAAGCTACCTGGCCGGCAACCGTCCTAGTCTGCTTGTAAACATCAATCCCGTTGTAGAGCACTCTTCCTTCTGTAGGCTTAAGATGACCGACCAGCTGCTTGATTAACGTTGATTTGCCGGCGCCATTCGGTCCGAGCACCCCGACGATCTCTCCGCGTCTGATCTGCAGAGAGATCTCCTTATTCGCTTTATATTTTCCCTTTTTATAAATCATGCTGACTCGCTCTGCCTCATACAATATCTCCTGCACGATTCGCGCCCCCTTTCACCGCAACAGCATATCTTTGCTTAGATCCATAAACGAGCCGAGCCGGTCTCGGTCAAGCACATAGTAAATGCGATTGTCTGCTCGGGTAATCCGGATTAAGCCGAGATCAATCAACAGGTTCGTATGGTAGTTAATCGCGGCAGGAGTCAGTGATAACAGCTGTGCAAGCTCCCCGCCGTACCGGTTGCCATGCTTAAGCAATTCTATGATCTCCAGACGACGTTTATCGGAGATGACCTTGAGGAACTGCTCCATGGTCTCCTTATCTTCCCGCTGCAAAGCCAAAGCGTGATTGCGATGACCTAGAATTAACCAGCTTGGATGATCCTCCTCATTGAAGTGACGGAAGTCGACTCTGATCTGCGAGATATAGCTGACATGGACCCGCGTAGGCTTGACGACCAGCTCCGGACCAGAATTGGCAATTTCGAGGAAGGCCTTCTCAGGCTCCGCAAGGAAATAGGTCTCAAATGCAGCAGCCCCCTCTCTGCCCAGCTCTCCCAGCTGATCACCTAAAAGGGTAAATCCATGCTCCAAAAAAGCTTTCAGCAGCAAGAGCGTTCTTTGCTTGAATTCCTCGGGAAACTTCACGGCCTCCAGCAGATCAGCATGGTATTCTTCATCCGCCAGCAAATGGGACTGAACGAGAGAAACCAATAACTCTCGCTCTACGCTCACCTCGTCAAAGGAATGCTCCCCCCGCCAATCCGGCTGTACATGAGCATACATAGATTCCGCCAGCATGGCTGCCAGAAGAAGCGAATCCTGTTCCTGATACCTTGCAAGATAAGCCTCCGCAGTCTCGACCTCATCATCGTCGTAAAACACCTGACTAAGCACAGCGTCCAAACGGTCATATACCATCGATTTTCCGAAGTAACGGGACATCTCCCGCTTGATATGGGGCGAGAGCCGTGCATGAACCAGCTCCAGCATCTCCGAAAACTGCTGATCCGGGACGAATTGAATTTCACGGGCTATTCCGGGAATATACTCTGCCTTGGCAGTCATCGTTAGGGCTGCGATAAATTCAAGGGGTTCCCAATATCCGAATTTCATTTTTTGCTTGATCAGTCCATTATCCATAGCTTCTCCTTAGGTAGTTTAATTTTCATTTAATATTTATTGAATATAGTTAAGTATTTATTAAACACATACTAACATCATTCATTTTTCATGTCAATCGAGATGGTATGCAGCTTCTTCTTTATAAAAAAAAGAACCGGATCAAAGATCTGATCCGGTTCTTCGTGAAGCAAGTCGAGCAAGAGTTTATGTTAAGCCTGATAGCCGATTTCCCCGTTCACAATCGTCATTCTCACTTGGGCATCCAGCAGTTGCTGAGGATCTCCTTCAAGCTCACGGTCCAGCACGGTGAAATCGGCGAATTTACCGACTTCTATTGAGCCGCGCTCGCGGACTTCTCCGGCGGCAAATGCGCTGCCGCTCGTAAATAGCGCGAGCGCTTCAGCCGTCGTCAGCTTCTCTTCGGGCAAGTAGCCCTCATGGTCTTCCTCCGGCTTGCGGCGGGTAACCGCCGCATGCATTCCAAGCAGCGGGCAAAGCGGCTCAATCGGCGCATCGCTGCCGCCTGCGCATACAATCCCCGCTGCGCTTAACTTCTTCCACGCGTACAGGTATTCCGTACGCTGCGGACCCACCCGGTCCAGCACCCAAGGGAAATCGCTGGCCACGAACCGCGGCTGGATGTCTGCCGCCAGCGGGAGCGCCGCCATCCGGCGCACCAGCCCCGCATCCAGCACCTGGGCATGGATCAGCCGGTCGGGAAGCCGGCTGTCCTGCGCCAGCGGGAGCTGCTCCATCGCCCGCAGCGTCAGATCGGCGGCTCCGTCGCCGATCGCGTGCACGGCGATGGGGAAGCCCTGCCAGCGCGCTTCGCGGACAATGGCAGCGATCCCTTCCTCGGAGTGGATCGCCATGCCCCGGGTCTGCGGAGCATCGCTGTACGGCGCCTGCAGCAGCGCCGTGCGGCCGCCGATCGCCCCGTCGGCGAAGAGCTTGACCGCACCGATGCGCAGCCACTCATCCCCGGCGCCGGCGCGAAGTCCCCGTTCCTGTGCTTCTGCAAGGAACGGATAGTAGATGAGCTGGTGGGTCCGGAAGGCAATGCCTTCCTCCTCCCGCAGCTCATGACAGATTTGCAGCATCGTCTCGATGCTGCCCAGGAAGCGCAAATCCTCGGTATGCGCAGCGGTTAGCCCCAGGCGCAAAGCATCGAGCCATGCGCGGCGGATAGCATCTTTTTTCACCGTATAATCCGGTTCCGGCTGCACCTTCGTGAAAGCGGCGGATGCTTCTTCATAAATCCAGCCATTCAATTGTCCCGACTCGTCCCGGCCGAAGGCCCCTGACTCCGGATCTGGCGTGTCTGCCGCAATGCCTGCTCTATGATATGCCTCTGTATTGGCGAGATAAGCATGAAAGCATGTCCGCATCAGAAAGATCGGATGACGCTCGCTGACGGCATTCAGCTCCTCCAGCGTCGGGGCTTCAGCAGGTGTGAAGTTGTTCTCATTCCAGTTCAGCCCCAGAATCCATTCTCCCGGCGGCGTTAATTCGGCCCGTTCACGCAGGAGGCGCAGCATCTCCTCCTTGGAGGCAGCACCGCTGAAATCGAGCATATCCAGCTTCATGCCATGCATCGACAGATGCATATGGGCATCGCTCAATCCGGGCAGCACGACCGCACCTTCCCAATCAACCGTCCGGACATGCCGTCCTGCGAGCTGGAGCTTCAGATCCTCTTTTCTGCCAATGGCCTTGATCCGGCCTTCCTCTACATACACCGCATCTGCAGCATTCAAGACTCCAGTATCAGCTAATCTTGTCCATTTCCCGTTTATATACAATGTGCCTGCGGACACTTTAACCTCTCCCTTGCGTGCATCTGTTTGATATAATTCATCTACTACGAATCCATTAACACTATCGTCTCTGTTCCACCGGCGTATACCCTGTCTTCTCGATCAGCTCCTGCCCTTGCGGAGAGAGGACCCATTCAATCAGCTTATCGACGTTCGGATTGTCGCTCCCCGCCGTCACGGCATAAAACTCCGAAGCCAGCGGGTAGTCGCCGTTAGCAATGGTCACCCGATTCGGGATGACTCCATCTATCTCCAGCAAGCGGATATCTCCATTCCGTACCATTTCAGTCGCATAGAACAGGAATGAAAAGCCCAGCGCATTCTTATGGTTCCGGTAATCCGACGTCCTCTGAATGATGCCGCCCATGCCGGACACCACATCCTCGCTTGGCGCCTCTGCCAGCTCCCGCCCTTCCATGATCTTTTGCAGCATCGTCTGACTTCCGCTTCCCTCCGGTCTTTGAAAAGCGCGTATTTCTTTATTCTCTCCGCCAACCTCGCTCCAGTTCGTGATCTCGCCCGAATAGATGCCGAGAAGCTGTTCCGTCGTCAATCCCTGCACCGGGTTGTCCGCATTCACAAAAAACACAAATGCCTCCCGTCCGATCGGAGTCAGCTTCAGTTCCAGTCCGTTTCTGCGGGCCGCTGCCTTCTGCGGCTCTGACGGAGCAGCGGCAAAAATAAGATCCACCTCGCCCTCGATCAAATTTTCATACGCTTCAGGCGTAGTGTTCACCATCACTTCGCTATCCTTGTAGGAATATTCCTGTTCAGGATACACAGCCTGCGCAAATGCCGCATACAGCGGATAAAGAGCTGTCGCCCCGTCAAGCCTTGGAAGCTCTGATGTCAGCTTCAAAGCGGCAGGCTCACTCAGTTCAGCCAGCTTGCTGCCCTCTCGAAAAGGCATATAATGATCCATATCCACTTCCTGATCACTAACTACAGGAATGCTGTTATAGTAGGCTTTCCAGCCCTCATGTCCTGCCGAGGCCAGCGCCGCAATGATGATAACTCCCAGCAAAGACCACCTCAGGATCCGATGAAGACGTGACGTTATGAACATAAATAAAATTACAAATATAGCCGTTGCCCCTGTACCCATCAAAATAAGTGCCGAATAGAATGGATCAATTCCCATTAGTGCAGTGAACCCATATATGACAAGACCTGCAAGGGCAATTCCGCAAACAGCTACAATACTCAATATAATTTTTACGGTTATCTCTCCTGCTTGCTTCGCCATGACTTCCCCTCCTCATTGATCAAACATTCCATTACAGACACCTTGATCCCTGCTTTTCATATGTACAAACCTTGAAATTTATCCCCTTCATGCATCGCCTCATTCCCCTGCTCATAAGTTGTATAGGAGGACTAGCCTGAAAATCCATCCCCGAAGGGTGATTTCCGTGACAACGATTACTTACAACTCCCGAGCACGCTTTTTCCGGCGGCTATGGCAAAAAAACATTCATATCCTGGCTGGCTCTCTGATCCAGGGCTTTGCCATGGGTGTATTTTTATTTCCGCATGCGATCCCTGCCGGAGGCTGTGCCGGGCTCGCCATTTTACTCTACCATAGTCTGCAGCTCCCGGTCAGCATCGGACTCTGGGCCACCAATATTCTATTCCTCCTGCTCGCTGTGCATCATTTGGGAAAGGTCAGTGCTGTAGGGACGATCATCGTCATCACCACAACGGCGGTATCGGTTAATTTTTTTCAGGTTTATCTTCACTCTCCCTTTTCAAATGTATGGCTGGATTTGATGGCCGGCTCTGTCTTTCTTGGCGCAGGAATCTCGGTATTGCTGCGCGAAAGGTTTACCAATGGGGGGATCGGCTTCGTCGCGCTTGCGCTCGCAAGGCGGCGCAAAGTCAATCCCGGATCAACCCTGTTCTGGATGAATGCCGTCATTTTTCTGCTTACAGCTGTCGTCATTGACTGGAGTATCATCGTTCTTGCTCTGTTATGCCAATGGATCTCTACACGAATTGTAAAAATGGTATATTCACCTGTCATGCTGCTCAAGCGGCCGCTGTATTTCGGGGCATGGCGAAAAAAGTAACGCTAAAAAGCCAGTTCATCCTCTTCAGGATCAACTGGCCCTTGGTCTATTCATTAGCGGTTCAGCAGACTTCCTACATAACGTAACAGCTCATTCGCGCAGACCGGGCAATAGCCATGCTCATCGATCAGCCGCTTCGATACCTCGTTAATCCGCTTCAACTGTTTTTCATCTGGCGTTTTAGTTGAAGTGGTGATTTTGACGATGTCCTTCAAATCCGCAAACAGCTTCTTCTCGATCGCTTCTCTCAGCCTGTCGTGATGATTGTACTCAAATTTCTTGCCCTTGCGGGAATAGGCCGAAATCCGAATCAGGATTTCTTCCCGGAAGGCCTTCTTGGCATTTTCCGAGATGCCGATCTGCTCTTCGATCGAGCGCATCAGCCTCTCGTCCGGCTCCATCTCCTCATCGGTCAGCGGATCACGAATTTTCGTCCAGTTGCAGAAGGCCTCGATATTGTCCAGATAATTCTCGAACAGGGTCTTTGCCGACTCATCAAAAGAATAGACAAAGGCTTTCTGAACCTCTTTCTTGGCAAGCTCATCATATTCCTTACGGGCAATGCTAATATAATTGAGATAGCGCTCCCGCTCCTCCTTCGTAATCGAGGCATGCTGGTCAAGACCATCCTTGATCGCCCGCAAAATGTCGAGCGCCCCCATGCAGTGCAAATCCTGCTTGATCAGCGCGCTGGAAATCCGGTTAATCACATAACGGGGATCTACCCCGGACATTCCCTCTTCCAGGTACTCGCTTTGCAGTTCCTTCAAGTCTGCATCCTTATACCCCTCTACCTCTTCACCGTCATAAAGCCGCATCTTCTTTACGAGATCGACGCCTTGCTTTTTCGTCTCTTTCAGGCGAGTAAGGATAGAGAAAATAGCTGCCGCGCGTAGCGCATGCGGGGCAATATGCACGTGATTCATATCGCTCTGCCCAATCAGCTTGGCGTAAATCTTCTCCTCCTCAGAGACCTTGAGATTATATGGAATCGGCATAACAATCATGCGGGATTGCAGCGCCTCATTTTTTTTGTTGGCAATAAACGCTTTGTACTCCGATTCGTTCGTATGAGCGATGATCAGCTCGTCGGCCGAAATAAGAGCAAATCTGCCGGCCTTGAAGTTCCCTTCCTGGGTCAGTGAGAGCAGGTTCCACAGAAATTTCTCGTCGCATTTCAGCATTTCCTGAAATTCCATCAGTCCGCGATTCGCTTTGTTCAATTCGCCATCAAACCGGTATGCACGGGGGTCTGACTCGGATCCATACTCTGTAATCGTGGAGAAATCAATGCTTCCCGTCAGATCGGCAATATCCTGGGACTTCGGATCCGACGGGCTAAAGGTCCCGATCCCAACCCGGTTGTCTTCGGATAGCAGCACTCGTTCTACCGCCACCTGCTCGATGTCGTTTTTGTACTCGTTTCTCAAGCGGAGCTGGCATACCGGGCATAAATTACCTTCGATCCGAACCCCCAGCGCCTGTTCCACCTCAGGCCGAAGCTCATGGGGAACCAAATGAAGCGGATCTTCATGCATCGGGCAGCCGGATATCGCATAGACCGCTCCCTTTTCCGTGCGCGAGAACTTCTCCAGCCCACGTTTTAGCAAGGTAACAATTGTTGATTTACCGCCGCTGACCGGTCCCATAAGCAGCAGAATCCGTTTGCGTACGTCCAGCCTTCGCGCCGCGGAATGGAAGTATTCCTCGACCAGCTTTTCAACCGCACGATCCAGTCCGAATATTTCCTGTTCAAAAAATTTATACTGCTTGCGGCCATCCCTTTCCTCCACCCCGTAGGATTCAATCATGGCATACACCCGGGCATGTGCCGTCATGGCAGGGGATGGATCCTTGACCAGCAACTCGATATAGTCCTTGAATGTACCGTTCCATGTCAACGATTCACTTTCCGCCCGATAAGCTGATATGCGTTCAAAAATTTCCATGCTCGCTACCTCCTGTACTCCGCTAGGTGTGGTTAGCATCTATCCTCAAGTGATCTGGCGGCTGATGAAGCCGGGCTTATGTCTCAAGTAATACAATCCTATGCAAAGGGAGCGGATAAGTTGACCTTGGGATATGATATAATTTTCTAGTGCAATGGAAGTTGAACTAATGATTCTACGCTGGAGGCAACGTGTGAAGTGTTCTTACGATCGCTGTTGTTCGCGGATTTCTATGATTGAACTAAGCCATCACATAGTAGAAATCCGCTCACAAAGGCGAACGCTTACGCTTCTACAGCACACTTCACACTTATGCCCTTTCTACGTAGCTCTTTAGCTCAACTTATACAGTTGCTCCATAGAAAAGGATAAAAGGAAGTTGGGTACAAATGGCAGTCCAGTACGAAACCGAATTATATGCTCCTCTGAAGGCATTTTTTGAGCAGAAGGGGTATTCGATTAAGAGTGAAGTTAAGCACTGTGACCTGGTAGGTGTTCATCCGGAGCGTCCGGAGCTCCTGATCGTCGAAATAAAAAAGACCTTCAATTTGCCTCTTTTGCTGCAGGGGCTGGAGCGCCAGAAGCTTAGCAGCGAAGTCTATCTGGCCGTAGAACGTAACCGGAGCAAACGCGGAGCCCATAATCAGCGGTGGAACGAGATCACCCTGCTATGCCGCCGGCTCGGGCTGGGATTGATAGCTGTTACCCATTACAAGACAAAGCCTCCGTTTATCGAAATTCTCTGCTCCCCCGGCGATCAGGTTATTGTACCGGCTGCCAAGGTAATCAAGCGGCGCTCCGAGCGTCTGCTCAACGAGTTTCATGAACGAAGCGGGGATTACAATGTTGGCGGGAGCCACGGCACGAAGCTCGTAACCGCCTATCGGGAAAAGGCTCTTCGGATGGCGCTTGTCATGCGGGATCATCAGGGAATTGCGCCACGCGAGGTTAGGGATGCCAGCGGTGTCGGGAATGCTGCGAGCATCCTGCGCAGCAATTATTATGGATGGTTCATTCGCGTCAGCCACGGGCAATACGCCCTAACGCCTTCCGGCATCGACGCGCTGTCTCAATATGCGGAAGTCCTTGAGGGGCTGAGCTTGATTGCCACAGCCAAGTCCGAGGAAGGGTCATGATTCGTAACGGGCTGTGAACGAGTTGATTTCTTCCTCAAGGCGTTCCAGCCCTTCGGCAATTTGCTCCGGGCTAAGACTCTCGAATTGGAGTAAGATTACATCCTCTCGCTCTGACTCACTCCCTACGGCCACCCCTCTAAGCAGCACCGCCTTCCGAAGAACTGATGGTTGAAGGCCCGACGGCAGCTTCAGCCTTACTGCCGGTAATGATTTTCTCTCCGCCTCATCCTTTAATAACAATAATCTGCGTTCATCCTCCTTTTCCCATGCGGGAGCCCAATCCAGAATATTCTCCTCAGTGCTGATAGAGCTTCTTCCATCCGTGAATGAGATAAAACGCCCCTCTTCCAGATGCTCCGCCACTTCACGTCTCTGTTCAGCTGGCCAGCCGGACATGAATTCCTCCAGCCATTGCTCCATGTCGCTTCCTCCCGTCTATGATCATTACAACGATTGTACCTGAGTATAATTTGTCCTTACAAATTGTACTTGAAATGCTTCTATTCTATGAAACTTGCAATCCTTTTGCACTGAGAGAAGGTGCATGATAGAATGTAGACTGGAAATAACAACCCAGAGGTGATCTCATGTCTTACAACCCGAGTGACAGCGCCGAGACCCTTTCCCGAAGCAAGAAAAAACGAATTTCTCCGCTTGCCGTAATCCTGATCTGGATCATTTTGATCGGAGCAGGGGGAACCGGCGCGTATATGTATAGCAACCATTTAAAAGAAACGATGCTGCTAGAATTGGATGCGGCCATGGCTGCACGTACCGAAGCGATGAGAACCGAGTATTCGGCACAGCTGGACGAGCTTGCTAAGGAAGTGGACGAGCTTGAATCCCAGGTCCAGAGCTTCAATGAATTGCTGGAATTCACCAAAGATAACACTACGAGCAAGACGGATAACAGCAACCAGCTGTATACCCAGCTAAGTCAGGTACAAAAGCAGCTTGCTGAACTTCAGAAGAAGATGGACCTGCTTAAATGATGGCGGATACCAAACGAATTAATCGCTTCTTCCTGCTGGCAACAGGGCCGCTGCTCGGGCTGGTGCTTGCCTTGCTGATTGGAGGAGCCGGCATAGATTGGACAACAGACGTAGAGGGACTTACACAGGATACAAACATTCCTGAGGTAACTAGCATTATCGGCAAAGACCTCGCCCAAGCGGAGGAGGCTGCCAAGCTGACGGCTTCTTCCTTGAAGGAGACCGCTGAGCTGTATCATAAGACAACCGAAACGATGGCATCCATCAAGAAGACTGCTGCTTATACAGCGGATCGCCCGGAAGTGATCTATAATAAACGGATTACTGCCAAGCTGGGCACGCCTTATCAGACCATTCAAAGCGATAATTTAAGAATCGAGCTCTATAAGATCAACCCCGGAACCTACAAGGGCTACGTGATGAAAGTAAAGCTAAAATCCCCCGATGCGATGAAGATGACACTCGGGAAGGATGTGTTTGGAGGAGCAGAGACCACGCTGCAGGCCGCCAAGCGGTACGGTGCCGTAGCCGGAATCAATGCGGGGGGCTTTGCCGATTCTGACGGCAAGCGTTATCCTATGAGCACGACTATGCTTGACGGCAACTATTTGAGCGGCTTTCAACCAACCTTCAAGGATTTGTTCTTCGTAGGCATGAACCACTCCGGACAATTAATCGGAGGCAAGTTCAAGCAGAAGGAGGAGCTGGATAAGCTTCAGCCGCTGTTCGGCGCAACCTTTGTACCTATTCTCCTGAATAATGGTGTAAAGGTAACGATACCTGACAAGTGGAAGAAGTCCCCGCTTCGAGCGCCGCGTACGGTCATTGGCAATTATAAGGATGAGCAGCTGCTCATCCTTGTCATTGACGGACGGGATGAGAAAGGAAGCTCCGGAGCTACGCTTGAGGAGGTACAAGCCAAGCTGTTTAATCTGGGTGTCCAGGATGCCTATAATCTGGATGGCGGAGGCTCGTCTTCGCTTGTCGTCAACGGAAAGGTTGTCAACAAGCCTTCCGACGGGCAGCTTCGTCCGGTCCCTACCCATTTTCTGTTCTTCAAGTAGGGGATTGGAACTAAAGATTTAAAGACGATTGTGATATATATCAATAATTGATTTATTTTTTAAATAATCGAGGGTATAATAAGGGAAGGAATGTCGGATTATTTCGGAGGTGTGTGACCGTGTCTTTCTCGCTAACATTTTGGATTATCACACTAGTTCTTGCTTTGTTTCTATGCGGTATTTTAACCTCTTCCTACAACGACGATAAAACAAAAGGTCTATGAGAGGTGGTTCAAAAAGTCATCTTTTGATCACGAAGTAAATCAAGTGGTTGATTCGACATCGAATCTTGCGTTCACCCTAGAAGTCCGGTACTCATGTAGGTTCTGCCTACACTCCGTTCCTCCTTCTTCGGGTTCTCGCAACCTTCTCGGTGCTGAAAAGCTGACTTTTTGAACACGGACTATACGAAGTAGTTCCAAAAGATCTCTATGAATATAAATAAGCTTCCCTTGGCGGGAAGCTTATTTATTTCCTAGGACCTCATCAGTCCTAAGCAAGCTGATTCATTTCGTGCAAGCATTGTGTGCAAATGGAGCGCTCCTTGAATTCAGCGACCTGCTCCATGGATCCACAGAAAACACACTTCGGACGGTATCTTTCCAATATGATGTGGTCACCTTGTACCAGAATTTCTACAGGATCCCCTTCATTCATTTGATATCTCTTTCGCAGCGATTTGGGTAAGACGATTCTTCCCAGTTGGTCCACTTTACGAACCACACCAGCAGGCTTCATACAGTGTAACACCTCTCCTGTAACATAAGTTATGTAAAAATAGAGCAAAATACCTATCTTCTATACTATCAATTCGATACATTTTACAGGATTCCTGCTTCTTCGCTAACAATCGACAGATTTTATTCCATTCCCGGATAATCCAGCTGTCTTAACGCCTCGTACACAATGATTGCCGCGGAATTGGACAGATTCAACGATCTCACCTTATCCGTCATCGGCATCCGCATCAGCGTGTCAGGATGTGCAGCCAAAATTTCCGGAGGAAGCCCCTTGGTCTCCTTGCCGAACACAAAAAAGTCGCCGTCCTGAAATTCAAAATCCGTAAACCGCTTCTTCGCTTTGGTCGTCGCAAAGAAGAAACGGCTTCCGGCATATTTCTCCTCCACTTCACGGAAGGAATCGTGATATTCGATATGAACCGCATACCAGTAATCCAATCCCGCACGCTTCAAGGTCGCGTCATCTGTCCGAAAGCCAAGCGGCCGTACCAGATGCAAATGGATTCCTGTTGCCGCACAGGTTCGCGCAATATTACCGGTGTTAGCCGGGATTTCAGGTTCTACAAGTACAATATGCAATGCCATGCTGATCAACACCTCGGAGAATGTATTTCCCGTCTTGGAGAAGCTCCAAAATAAAAGCGGCAGCCCTGAAGGAAGCCTTCTGCTGCCGCTTCGGTCATTCTCTTATTATACCTTAACCATGCTGTTTCTGGAACTCAGCCATAAAGTCGGTCAGAGCCTTTACACTCTCATAAGGAACCGCATTATAGATAGAAGCACGCAAGCCCCCTACACTGCGGTGGCCCTTAAGTCCTACGAAGCCTTCTGCTTCCGACTGCTTGATGAATTGCTTCTCCAGCTCCTCCGAGCCGAGACGGAAGGTTACGTTCATGATCGAACGGTCCTTCGGATTTGCACATCCCCGGTAGAAACCGCCGCTTTGATCGATCGTTCCGTACAGCAGGTCAGCCTTAGTCTGATTCTTCGCTTCAATTCCTGCAAGTGCTCCTTGCTCTTCAATCCACTTAAGCACTTCGTTCACCATGTAGATTCCGAAGGAAGGCGGCGTGTTATAGAGCGAGTCATTCTCCGCATGGGTGTCATAACGGAAGTAGGTTGGCAAATGAGCCGGAGAATTCTGCAGCAGCTCCTCACGGGCAATGACCACGGTCACACCGGAAGGACCCAGGTTTTTCTGAGCACCGGCATAGACGAGTCCAAATTGATTCAGGTCAAACGGACGACACAGGATATCGCTAGACATATCCGCAATCAACGGAACACTGCCTGTATCCGGGAACTGACGGAACTGGGTCCCTTCAATGGTCTCATTGGAAGTAAGGTGCAAGTAAGCTGTATTATCCGGCAAGTTCAGCTTGCTGACATCCGGAGTGGACATATACTTGTCCTCTTCGGAGGAGGCTGCAATGAACGTGCTTCCAATCAGTTTAGCTTCTTTGATTGCCTTGTTTGCCCAACTGCCGGTTTTCACATAGCCAGCTGTCTTTCCTTCAGACAATAGATTCATCGGGATCATCGCAAATTGGGTAGTCGCTCCGCCTTGGAGGAACAATACTTTGTAGCCTTTCGGATTACCCAGCAACCCAAGCAAACGGCTGGACGCCTCATGATGTACCTCTTCATATACTTTGCCTCGGTGAGACATCTCCATAATAGACATGCCTGTCTCCTTGAAATCAACAAACTGTGCCTGTGCACGCTCAAGTACTGCAAGCGGCAGGGCAGCCGGTCCCGCATTGAAATTGTAAGCTCTCTTTGTCATTGCTCCCATCCCTTCTCTTCCGTGTCAAGCCTGGTCAAAGTTTTAGGATTATCATAGCAACTATTCTTTTTTCCAGCAAGACGATATTTCTCTAGAACATCAATAATTTGCAGAATTGACACATTAACGCTTTATTTTAACACAGCGAATGGGCTATTTTGTATTTTCGGAGAAAAATTCATACGTTCTGGTCCACTTGATGCATTCTCCCGGTTCCGCTTCAACCCTGTAGAAGATTTCCGGCGAGACAACATAGCGCCGCCCCCACACCGCTGCATAAGATACCTCCAGTCGGCTGATCTCCCTTACCCCTGCCCCGCTAGGAAGATGGGATAGCTCCCACAAATAGGGTTCCCGAGTTCCATCATATCCCCCTGTCCGGAAATAGAATTCACGCTCGGGTATTTTCCCCCATATCACCTTTCCTGCATCGAACATCAATTCCTGAAGCGTCTTATTATCGTCGGCCTCAGGCTGTAGGTTTACCGGAAACTCCAGCCTATAATCGGGCCCCATGGAGTAACCGTTAATATTCAGAAAGTTGTGGCAATACTCCTCTGTAGACAGCTTCTTCTGGCCTGTATTGTGCAGACTGTACTCTATGGACAGCCTTTGCCCGTCGATGGAAATTTTCTTCTCCAATAACGCTGCATATCCTCCGCATTCCTCCGGCAGGGTTCTGAAGATCATCTCTTCCGGACTTTCCCGTACGATCTCAACTTTAAAGGGCTGAACCGGATAATCTTTATAAAATAAATACGGCCCTTCATCCGTACGCGTCAGCAGCCCCACGCCCAGCTTGGGAAATTGCTCCCCTGGCTTCGTGTCCTGGTACCCAATAGCCTCCTTGATACCAAATTCATGGCAAAGCCCCATTCCCCCGCCTTGCCCTTGGGTCGGATTCTCCGAGGTACAGAAGCTGTGTCCTCCATCAAGCAGGGTGATGTCCGTAATCAATCCATTCCATTCAAAACGAGTCTCGCGATAGCCTTCCCCGGGCTTGGCAATATCGACAGTGAGAATTCCATTCGTTAATTGGTACGCCATTTCTGAGGTCTCCTTCTTTCTTATCAGAATAGAAACCCCGGAAGCCATCAAAAGCCGCCAGGGTTTCCTGTAAGGGATAATAGATTTTAGACTAATGTCACTTCAATTTCATGCACTTGCCCCGCAGGAAGCGATGCAAGCAGCGAGCGTGCGACCGAAACCCGGCCCTCTGCACCTTCATAATGGACAGCGTTGCGGTTCAAGGTTACTGAACCAATCTTATAGTCACCGTAATCTGCATTCGTCTTATTGATGTAGCTCACCTTCAACAGTACGCCTGCAAATAAAGTCTCCACGGCAGCACGTCCGGATTCATCAAATTGGGAAGCAACAAGCTTCGGCTCCAGAACCAAATCACCATAATGCCCCTTAACGCCGAAGACTTCGGTGAGCTGAGTCAACAGCAGCCAGCTCGCAGAACCCGTCAGATACGTATACATTCCGCGGCCTTTTTCATTGATATATTCAGGCACCCCAGGATACATCCGGCTCTTCTCAAAATCACTGGACAGGGTATAGATCGAATTCAGCACCTCATAGCCTTCCTTGACGAAGCCCCGCTTATAGAGTGCATTAGCGTACATGACGGTCATATGACTGAACATGGCGCCGTTCTCCTTATGTCCGAAGGCAAAACCGAATGCCCGCCCCAGATTTTGCTGGATCCCGCCAAAGCGGGAATTCAGCCGGTATCCGATATTCGCATCCTTCAAATAGCGGTCTACGGCTCGAACGATCTTCCCAACCTGATCATCTGTCGCGATGCCTCCCATGACAGGGAATACCTGCCCGGTCAGAGTCATGCGGACTCCTTCCGGATGATCCCCTTCCACGCGCTCTCCGTCATTATTATAATAGCCGTTAAACCATTCATGGCCTTCCTGGTTATGAATCCATTCATTCCCGCGAAGATGATCGGTAAGCCAAGCGGCTTTACGCTTCAGGTCGGCGGCGGCTTCGCTAATACTCAAGCTAACCTTCTTGCCTGATATCGATGGTACCACACGTTCATAATACCGGTCCAGCAAGGAACGCTTCTCGGAGATGCTATCATACGATACAGCCTCATCCGTGATCGAGTCGAATAATACCAGCATTTCTTCCGCAATCTCAATGGTTTCCTGTCCGCGTGCTTGCAGTGCAAGCAGCAGCTCAGATATTTCAAGCAGGTTGCTCGCATAGAAGGCCGTGAACGCTACGCTCTCACCGCGCTTGGTCGCCATATCCAGACCGTCGTTCCAATCCGCCCCTTCAAGCAGGATATTACCGTGTTCGCCAACATGGAAGAAGGTCGTCATATTCTGCAGCAAAATATGCTCCAGCAAGCTTCCCTCATAAATTTGTCCATCGCGGGTCAGCAGCTTGTTGCCCTGCTCTGGGGTCCAGCTTGTATCCCGATCCTTGCAACGCTTCACGAATAGATCACGGAAGTAGGTCTGCGGCTGCAGCAGAAGCTCCACATCACCGCTTTGGTGGATGTATAGCAGTGTTGTCAATAAAGGCCATGCCCCATGATCCATCCAGACGCGCGGAATATTGTTCCGGTCTGCCACAAATTCGCCGGGCTTGCTTCCGATAATCGTCGCATTACTGCCGTCGATACGCACCCCTGCATAGTTGTTCAGCAGGAGATCCCGAACTTCCTCCGGCTCCATCACCATCAAGGCAAGGCAATCCTGCCACAGATCCCGCCAGCCCCGGCCGCCGCGGCCATAATCGTGATAGGGCAAGAAGGAATTGCCATACAATCTGCGGAGTACCGGCTGGAGCGTGACCCATTTCATCCACAGATCATGACTTTCGTCCCCGGAGTTGAAAGCAAGCGTGCCCAGCTTCTCCTGCCAGTAGCTCCGATTTTGTTCCAATAAAGTGTCAAACGCCTGGCCGGACAAGTAATCTGCCGCGATTCTCGGGACATCAAGACGATCGTCTGTGATCAGCATAGCCATGACATAAGCCGCCGATTGCCCCGGCTCCAGCTTTATCGTGTTGAAGCGAATCGCCCCGATAGCTTCATATCCTTCCAATTGATTGCCCGCAACTGAAGCCGGCTGGGCATTAGCTACCACCGACTCCGGCCAGTCCAGGGCTCCTCCTTCACCAATAAAGCTCTCTGTTTCCGGAAATAGTCCGATAGGAGCTCTGCCGGAAGCCTCTGCGCCCAGCACGCTATAAGTCACTTTATTCACCCGGTGCCCGCGTTCATCAAAAGAAAGTGCAGGCTGTACTTCGAGACCAAACTCCGATACAAACAGCCTGTGCAGCAGGGAGGTGACATGGCGATGGTCGCGCAGATCATCCGCTGAACGCCCATAGATCGGGATCGCCCCCGTGGGGGTCAGTGTTAGCGGCTCTTTGCCCTGGTTGGTCAGCGTGACCTTCATCAACTCCACCTTGTCGTCTGTCATCGGAACAAAGTTGATCGTCTCTGCCTTAAGTCCAATTGTACGATGCTCACGGGTTACCTTATGCCACAGAAAACCGGCTTCTACGGAGCTAGCCTCCTTTTCTTCGGCATATAAATTGCTTTGCTGCTTGGCTGAATACCCGCTGACAGACCAGGCTCCTTCCCCTTGGATGTACACCCAGAAATTCCGTGATGCTTTCGAATTATGCAGATCCATTACAGATACCGGCTCGGTCAAAAATGTATTATGCCCTGAAGTGACTTGCCCGTGCAGGTTCGGTGTGATGGCCGACATCATTCCCGCCTCATTCACCAACGGAAAATACAAGCCCGTATTCCGCTCAGGCTGCTCCAGCGCAAACTCTCCTTGGTCTCCTTGAAAAAACCATTCCCGATTCTTCATTGTTAGACTCCTCTCAATCCGTTTTCGAAATATTTTCGTTGTTTTAATAAAACGCATGCTAATTTAGCTCATTTCCGAAATCGGTTTCGCCCAGTTTTATTATGGCATTAATTGCGGCAGCTTGTAAATACTATTTGACAACTTCGAACTATGTATTTGACGTAGTTGGTATTATGATCTACACTGAAATTAACGAAAATATTTTCGTAAATTCTAAAATTGGTGGATGAGCTATGAATATCAAAACGATTGCCGAAATAGCCGGCGTCTCTGTCTCGACCGTATCCAAGATCCTGAACAACTATAGCGATATTTCGGACGAAACCAAGAGCAGGGTCCTTCAAATCATTCGGGATACCGGGTATGTGCCAACCAAATCAGCTAAGCTGCAGGAGCGTTCCTCCTCCAGATTGATTGGCGTTATTTTCGCAGGCAGACAAAATATTGACTTCAGCCACCCTTTCTTTGCAGAAGTACTGTCCTCATTCAAACGCCAGATCGGATTCCTGGGCTATGACCTCCTGTTCCTGACGAACGAGAACTCGGACTCCTCCCACGGAGATTATCTGACCCGGTGCCGCCAGTATCAGATCGACGGCTGCCTGATCATATCCGGACAGGATGTAGAGCCTGCGATTGATGAGCTGGATCGAAGTGAAATTCCATGCATGGGCATCGATCTTGAACTACAGGGAAAGAGATCAGGTTATATCATGTCGGATAACTATAAAATGTCTTATAAAGCGGTCGAGCATTTTTACTTGCTGGGATACCGTGAATTTGGATATATCGGGAGCACAATGACATCTAAAATCTCTAATTTGCGGGAAAAGGGGTATACCGATGCGCTTGAAAGCTTCGGCCTGGCCGTGAATAAAAGCTGGTTCGTGAACGGAGATAGCTTCTATGAGGAGAGCGGATATCAGGTGATGAAGGCCATGATCCAAGCCGGCAGCGTGCCACAGGCTTTGTTCGCCGCTTCAGATTTACTGGCAATCGGGGCTATGCAGGCGTTGAAGGAGTATCATTACCAAATTCCGCACGATGTTGCGATCATGGGCTGTGATGATATTGAAGCATGTAAGTACACCACCCCCAGCCTGTCCACGGTCCGCCAAAATAAGGATAAGATCGGCAAGCTGGCGGCAGCCCTGCTCTATGATTTTATTCATACCGAAGCTGAGACAGGCAGTATTATGGTGGAGCCGGAGATTGTCATCCGGGAATCTTGCGGCGGGTGACTTTTTGAACACGCACTAATAGTAAAGTTTCAAGCGGCTGGACAACGCGCTCAGCCTGTCCGGGTCGATAGGAGACAACCCTTTTCTCCCGAAGCGAATATCTGAACCGAAATGAACTTCGGATACCTTCGTTTCCGCAATAAAGCGGTCCACCGTTTCCAAGGTCAGCCCATAACCCGCCAAGATCACAAGCGAACTGCCGCAAGCCAGTTCCACCAGTTGCCGGATTTCGGAAGCCGCTTGAGGTGCAGGTAAAGGTCCGCCTGAGGTCAATACCCGATTCACCCGGGGGTACCGCAATAGGGTGCTCAGGCCTTCCGGGAGGCTGCTCAGCTCGTCAAAGGCACGGTGGAACGTTACATTCATATCCCCCGATACTGCTAATATTCTTGCCAAGGCAGCCTCATCGATCTTGCGATCTGCTGTTAGAGCTCCAAAGACAATACCCGCTGCTCCCGCATCTTCTATTGCTCGCGCCTCTTCCTCCATCGTCCGTACATCCCCCTCATTGTACAGGAAGGAGCGGCTATGCGGCCGGACCATCACATGAACCGGAATCTTTACCGATTTCACAACCTCACGCACTAGGCCAATACCCGGCGTCAACCCGCCCTCCGTTATGGCCGTCACCAATTCCAGCCGATCCGCGCCATGCGCTTCCGCTACTACCGCATCCTCCGCACAGGTTGCAATAACCTCCAAAATCATACCTTGACCTCCTGTAGATGCCCGTCCGCCCATCAAATCCTATCGAATAGGCTCCAACAGCCGTACGGCAACCTGATCCGTAGCTTGAATTTATCCTCTCATTATACAGAACCTGATTACCCGATTACTACAGATATACCTGGAGCCGTCTCTTGAACTGCTCTGTACAACGAAATAGCCGTGCAGGGAGCACTCCCTGACACGGCTATTTCTCCTTGTTCAACAGGCTAGCCTGCTGTTATGAAAATCCCTTGGTGTATATACCGGCCTACAGATCGTAGTAAAGACCGAATTCGTAAGGATGGACGCGGATGCCTACCGCTCTTGCTTCACCGCGTTTCATTTCAATAAAGTTATCGATAAATGCCTTCGTGAATACGCCGCCTTCTGTCAAAAATTCACAATCCGCTTCGAGCGCATCAAGCGCTTCATCCAGGGAGCCCGGCACACTGCGGATTTCGGCTTTCTCGGCCCGGGACAATTCGTAAATGTTCTTATCGTAAGGGCCGTAGCCTTCTTTTCTCGGATCGATCTTCTTCTTGATCCCATCCAAGCCAGCCATCAGCATAGCGGAGAAGGCGAGGTATGGGTTTGCCGTGGAGTCCGGCGTACGGAACTCGATGCGGCAGCCCTTAGGAGTTACTGCCGCAACCGGAATCCGGATTGCTGCAGAACGGTTCCCCTTGGAGAATACCAGGTTGACCGGAGCCTCATATCCAGGAACCAGACGCTTGTAAGAATTGGTGCTCGGGTTAGTAAAAGCAATGATCGCCGGAGCATGATGGAGAATTCCGCCGATATAATGCAGTGCGGTTTCACTCAGATTGGCATAAGCACCTTTCTCGTAGAACAATGGAATGTCCCCGTTGAAGATCGATTGGTGCACATGCATCCCGCTGCCATTGTCTCCGAACAACGGCTTAGGCATGAAGGTTGCCGTCTTGCCGAACTGGGCGGCCGTGTTATGCACGATATATTTATAGACCAGCAGATTGTCTGCCGTTTTTAGCAATGTGTCGAAACGGAAGTTAATCTCAGCCTGACCCGCAGTTGCTACTTCGTGGTGGTGACGCTCCACGCGGATGCCCGCTTCATCAAGCAAGCGGCACATTTCGCTGCGGATGTCCTGCTGTTTGTCCATTGGAGCAACCGGTACATAACCGCCCTTTACAGGAATTTTGTTGCCAAGATTGCCGCCTTCCTCGGTACGGCCCGTATTCCAGATCGCTTCTTCGGAATCGACTGAGTAGAAGGTAGTATTTATTTTGCTGTCATATCGAACGTCGTCAAAGATGAAGAATTCAGACTCCGGTGCAAAGTACGCTGCTGTACCTACTCCGCTTGCTTTGAGGTATTCTTCGGCACGTACCGCTACGCTCCGCGGATCTCTCTCATATCTGTCTCCGTCCGGTGTAAAAATATCACAGAACACGTTCAATGTCGGATGTGCGGTAAATGGATCTACGAATACAGCACCATGATCCGGCATCATGACCATATCGGATTCTTCAATTCCACGGAATCCCGGAATTGAGGAGCCGTCAAAGGCTACACCATTCACAAATGTATCTTCGTCAACTTCTTTCGCCGGAACGGTTATGTGGTGTGCGCGACCGGACAAGTCAACAAACCGAAAATCGACCCATTCAATTTGCTTTTCTTGAATTGTTTTCATTACCAACTCTAATGACATACTGTATTCCTCCCCAAATCACGAACATTAAATCTTCACTTCCGGTTTAACGTTCATCCTTTTTTGTTTAATCTGTCGTCATTATAGAACCGGGAGAAAAAACCGTCAATAGTCATGTAAGGTATTTTTATACGTTATGTTAGGTTTTATAACACACAGTACAAACTTGTGCACAAAAAGTATAAAGCCCCTTCGCGGCAAAGCCGAAGGGGCTTGAAAACATTGGTATTTTGGTTAGATTTGAACAGTCTCCTTAGGCGTCTCGAAACGCTTGCCAACGATTGGCGCCAGCTTCTCAAGATCACGCAACAGACCTGCAAATTGATCCGGGAATAGCGACTGGACACCATCCCCTGTCATGGAATTATCCGGATCGGTATGCATTTCAATGATAAGCCCATCTGCTCCTGCCGCAACAGAAGCCTTGGTCATCGGTTCGACCAATTCCCGGCGCCCCGTGCCATGGCTCGGGTCAGAGATGACAGGAAGGTGGCTCAAGCTTTGAAGTACCGGAATTGCCGATAAATCCAGCGTATTACGAGTATATGTCTCAAAGGTTCGGATTCCCCGTTCACAGAGCATCACATTCGGATTCCCGCCGGCCAGGATGTACTCGGCTGCATTCAGGAACTCATCATAGGTTGCGCTGAAACCGCGCTTGAGCAACACCGGCTTCCCGCACTCTCCCAGCTTGCGAAGCAGATCAAAGTTCTGCATGTTGCGTGTGCCCACCTGCAGAATATCCGCATACTCGGCACAGACATCCACATACTCTGGCGTCATGACCTCGGTAATCGTCAGCAGCCCATGCTTTTTACCGGCTTCCGCCATCATCACAAGACCTTCAACACCAATTCCCTGGAAGCTGTACGGACCCGTACGAGGCTTGAAGGCACCTCCGCGCAATACCTGTCCGCCTGCCGCCTTAACCAGTCTTGCAATCTCATCGATCTGCTCTGGCGATTCTACAGCACACGGACCGCCCATAACGACGAGATCTCCGCCGCCAATGCGAACATCGCCGATTTGAATGACCGTATTCTCCGGATGGAAGTCCCGGCTAGCCAGCTTATAGGATTTCGTAATTTTAATGACATTTTCAACGCCCTTCATCTGGCGCAGGTGCTCTGCAAGCTGTGGCTGAATGGATCCGATCAAGCCGATTACCGTCCGGTCGGTTCCTCTGGACACATGTACTTGCAGTCCCTCTTTTTCAATTACGGAAATAATCTCCTGTACGCGTTCCTCCGGTGTCTGATTCGATGTAATAACGATCATTTTACTCATCCTCTCCATTTGACTTGGTGGCATCTATTTATGCAATTCATAACTGTTGTACTTAGACGCTTGTTCGCTTTCAAGCTTTTAATTACTAAAGTAACTATAGCGATTTATTCCTGTTTCGTCAAGCCTATTCAGCAAAAAGACCCGGAACAAACCGCTAAATATCGGGTTGCTCCGGGCTTATCCTTAATGAATGACCATTGAGCGGAAATCATCCTGACTGGATTGACCCGCTTCATAAAATATTACATCCCCGTCCATCACTGCAAAGGAACGGCCATAGGAATCCTGGGTAGTTCTCAGAAATCCTTCCATCTGTGTCCATTGGTTCATCAGAGGCGCACGGATGTATTGCAAATGGGGCTGACTGCTATTTCCCTCCCGGATTGTCTCCAGATTGAAGTTCACAACGATATGGCCCTCCTTTAAAAAAATCGGCGAACTATCTGTCAGGCCTTGATGCGTTCTTCCATACTCTGCGGGAGTAACGCCTTTAGCTACGGCGTATACGGTAGCGGGAAGACTGTATTCTCCATACCACTTCTGAATCGAAGCATTCGCCCGGGCAGCGTCCACGCCCGCTGGAATTGCGCTCTTAGGTCCGATGTAAGTGCGGATACGCTCATTCAACTCTATCAGACTGAGACTGCCTACCTGAGTCTTTTGCATACTGTATTTGTTGATGTAGTTCTCAATATATTTCAGGCGGCTAATTCCGGAAATCTGGGCAAATGTATAGTCATGATCATATTTGTACAAAGCTGTATCCGTAAGCTCCTGAACCGGCACATTGCGCAAACGATCATTCAGGACGACATATCGCTGAAGCTGATCAGCAGAGGAACCAACTTTCACGAAACGGTTATTTCCCGCATGATAGTAAAGATCAACAGGCTGTCGCTGTCCACTCTTGCTGTTCACAAAATAGAAACTGGGAGTGATTCGAATCCGGTCCTGCAGTCCAAACATATTGCCTTTGGTCTTCAACTCGAATTTGAAATGATACCCGGTCTTTACGGTCACATTTCTGTAGATTGGATGGCTGCCAGGGGCAATAGGAAGTGTATATTTCTGTCCAAGCCCTCGGGAGGCCCCATCGATTCCATTCATACCGACCCAGTAGGATACTCCTGTGGGAAGCGCCGAGCCTGCACTCTGTCTGAATACACTTTCCCAGTTATAGTCTGCGATATCCGTAATCCGGAGATCATACAGACGACCGACGACATCAACAGCAACGCGGTCCTCCGCAATGTGGTGCTGCACATCCAGATTGGCCTTGCTCTGAGCAGTCGCTCCAGTGGGGGCATTATGGGCGATCGTCCGCATCTCAACCTCATAGAAACCTTCATCTACCCATACCGGAAGATAGAACACGAAGCTCTCCTTCTCCTTTTCAACCTCGATCCAAGTGTTCTTTGGAATAAATTGCTGCTGATTCACGCCTCCATACACATCAAATGGAAAGCGGATCTGCTTACTGCCTATGTACTTCAGATAGTTATTGTAGCCGTATCCCAAATAGCTTTGATGCTGTCCGCTATTCGGTAATGATACCGTGAAGGAGCGCTCCAGAATAAGTGCGGATCTTCCCGCCGCAGGCACCGTCTTCTGATTGTGCTCCGCATCATCAGAGATGCTCGCGTACATCACCACCGGGGTATGAACCGTGATCGAGTTGATTCCGTAAATCGGATAGCTCTGATCCGAACCGCCGTTAATATTTCCGCTCATCAAACCGTAATAGATCGTTCCCGTGCTCGACTGACTCGCCTTATTCGTTTTACTTGTAGGTATCACATTTCTAGGGCTATACAGGACATTCTCACCAATAGCCGGGGAGGTTGGAATTTGTGACGGCGTTGGACCGGCTCGAGCAGTTTCTGAACCATTCATAATGGTGCTGCCATTGAAGGTAAGAGTATCATTCCTCACCTTAACAGGATCGACCTCCGCTTCCGCAAATGATTTTAAATCCTCGCCGGACAAATCAGGACGATCCTTCCCTCCTGACTTAGATCCAGACGGAGCGTCTATCGAAGCAGGTGGACTTGGCGGCGTAAATCCATGTGTCTCTGAGCTTGAAAACACAGGAGGTAAATACCCGCTTGGTGATATGGTGATGCCACCGCCATTAAAAGCATAATTCCAGAGCTTGGCCTCATCAATCTTGTAAACCTCAAGGTTCTCAATGGTCCAGAACGAATATTCCCTTTCAATCGTGTGCGTTTGAGTGAGCGTCTCTGTCTCCTCTTGCGGATCGGGAACCGTAATTTCCGTCTTACCGTCTGGCCCAAGCTCTTCCTTTCCTGGATCCCATTTTAAGGTAAATTCCCGGTTTACCTGAATATTAAAAGTACACTTTCCGCTATACTGGACAAATTTGTTTTTATGTAAGTAACTCTTGGAAAGCACATTTCCATATAGACTCTCTGTAGTAGGAATCCCGTCCGAGACATTGAAACGCTCACTGCCGCGGCTATCCGCCTTGATTACTGCGCTGGTATCTGGCGAGGTTAATGGCATCTCAATGACTTGTCCTGTTGGAGTGGGGGCGGTACAATCCCCCCCTGGAGGTGGTGGGTCTGTCGGTGTCCCCCCAGAGCCTTCATAGTATAAATTAATATTGTACGTGCCATACTTGCCATCGTATATAATCGCCATCGGATCACCATATGTTATGTTTTCAGAAGAAGGATCGCCATCGACTTTCTTTTTGTAATACTTGTACTTGTAATTCGCAGTATCAGGTGAGGGAGGAAAGGAGTAAGCCTTACTAAGCTCCAAAGCCACCTCGTAGTCTTTGAAACCAGCACTACCATTCAAAGAGGTGTTGTCTGTCTTAAAATGCTTAACGATTGCTTTTCCACCAAGCGGCTCAAGTTCGGCCTTAAATAGAATTGGAAAGTAGTATCTCTCTCCTACAACACCATTTGCTAACCCACTAGTATCTAGGCGCTCTGGCGTTTTACCTGTTGTGGGAATAACAAAGCTCTCGTTGATAGTTATGGATGCCGTATCTGTCCCAAGGCCTTTCTTGCTTTTTGTATCAACGCTTATGACTGTTGCAAACATTGGATAATAATAGTCCCATGTTTGACCATATCTTGCCGTTTCGAACATGGCCTTTGCCCACGGGAGAGTTTCACCTGGAATATCTAAAGTATTCAATGTCGCAGCCTCGATAGATTTAATTTTCCTTCCAGGATAAACGAACTGGTACTCCCAATCATAGTGTGCTTCTGGGTAAACAGTTCCTGGTTTAACTACAGCCCCTAGATATGGATCTGCAATATAATCTCCAGCTGAGTTAGTCCAAGTATCTACACGTCCTAATCCAACAGAGTATATGATGTTTTCGTTTTGCCCACTCTTTGAAGGCTGCAATACTACTGGTCCTTGTACCCCAGCTGCTGCTTCGACAATACCTTCGTTAAAAAATCCAAGTAAAATAATTCCTACCAAAATACAAAGGAGCCGTCTTTTTTGAAAGAAAAACACACACCCATTCCTTTCATTCCGAGTTATTGAAACTTACTTAAACGGATTAGAAAATAGACGAATACTATCGTCCGGATCACTTGTTACTTGAAAAAAAAAGTAGTTGATATCTTTAATCTTAAAATTTTTCCAATCACCACCATATTTATAGTGATTATCTGGTGAACTTACTATTGGGAATTGGCCTATATAAGTGCCGTCCCCTTGATCGACAACAAAAGCATCACGTCTTCGGATATCCCCATTACCCTGAAGAAAAAAGATAGTAAGCTTATCAGGCCCTCTGTATCTCACCCGAATTCCATCATTTTTTCCATCTGATACCATCCATATATCCATAATTGTGAGTTTTCTCAACTGAACAGGTGTTGCATTACCGTCAATAACTCTTGCAAAGTCAAGATCTTTGCCATCAACTTGCGACATATATTCGTATCCTTGGTAATAATGTCGATAAGGCTTGATGTCCTCAAGTTCTGTAACTTCGGTAATATCCGGAATCTCCTGACTCCCAATCCAAACCCAATTCCCCACCGCATCCCATTTCACCGTTTTGCCCAGATTTTCGCTTACAAAACGAAGTGGAACAAAAGTACGTCCTTGTATAGCTTTAGCTGCCGTATCCATCTTAACAACATGTCCATCCACAATAGCTTCCTTGCTACCAAGGGTGAGTTCAATAGACTTTTTATCTCTAATATACTTCACCTTTTTACCGACTCCGTCATAATCGACTTCAGCACCAAGGGCTTCCCCTACTCCTCGTAGAGGAACCTGAACACGTCCATTTTCGGGGAAAGGGTCGCCACCTTGAAATATGATTTTCTTACCATCCACGAGTACAGCAAGTTTTGGACTACCCACAATATTTTTATCAAAGCCTTGAGCAGCCGAAACAGTCTTTAATCCAGGTAACATTAGAGCAACAATCAAAAGAGATACAACCATTTTTTTCAAAACTATCACTTGTCCTTTCATTTGAGAGTAACAATTCATTCGCCTATTCTTACACCTTTAGTATGTATGCCCTTTTAACACTTTTACCTAAGTATCCATTGCCATTATTCATCCCCCCTCCTCGCAATCAATCATTGTGGACCCAATTCTTATTTCATATAAAAAAGCACACCTCTATCATTCACTAACGCGAACATAAGGGTGTGCTTCACCTATTCCATTATATACCATATAAGTAAAACTCGTAAACTATTTCACCTATTTATTGTTATCTACCTACAAACTCCTGCACCCAGTAGCCATTATAGTATCCAACACCGATTAGTGTAAAATTGGCGCTCAGAATATTAGCACGGTGGCCTTCACTGTTCATCCAGGCATTCACAACGTCCGTAGGCGTCTTCTGACCCATGGCAATGTTCTCGCCTGCATATCTATAGCTGATATCGAACGACTTCATCATTTCAAACGGAGAACCGTAGGTTGGTGAAGTGTGGCTAAAATAATTATTATCGTTCATATCCTTGGCCTTCACTAATGCCATGTTGTTCAGTGCCGAATCTCCCGTGAGCGACTGCAATCCTTGTTTGGCGCGCTCCTGATTTACAAGCTTAATGACCTCTGAAGCAAATTGCGATTTATCTGCAGCAGTCGTTCCAGAATTGTCCTGATTCGTTGTACCCGAGTTATCGGAATTACCTGAATTTCCGGAGTTATTCGTGTTATTAGTATCACCAGGGTTATTCGTGTTACCCGAGTTATTTGTATTACCAGAGTTACCGGAGTCTCCCAAATTCCAGTTCCACCATTTAGCGAAGCCGCCCGTGTTAGATTGAATCTTGAGGGATGCCTTTTGAATAGATTGCTTGTCCCCATTGCTGCCCCAATCTATGGATTGCTTTGCATCCTTTGACCACGTTATGGAGTAACAAGCCGCTGCCCGATTCTCATTCGATCTGTTGGAGGTATCTCTATGATCCGGTGCCGCCGAAGCTGGCAGGACAAGACTAGCCGTCAGAATGGCCGACAAACCGCCAGTAAGCAAGTATTTCTTCATTCCTGTTCTTCTCATCATGTCATCTCCTTGAAAGTGCTGATTAGTTACAAATCTGTAACTTTTTCTTCTTTCCTAGTATAACATGATCAGAGAGAGAAACAAGCCCCTTAAATTCTGGAAAAAGAAAGCCGCCCTGCGACAAGGACAGGACGGCTATGATTTATAAGTTGAACTAAAATACCTAGTAGAAGAGCATAAGCTCGTAAGCATTCGTCTTCTGTGAGCAAATTCCCACCATATACGGCTCGGTTCAATCGGAGAAATCAACGAACAACAGTGATCGTAAGGACACTTTACACGTTGCCCTTAGCGTACAAGCATAGTTCAATTCCGCTATTCTTTCTTCGTAGTTGCTTTTACTGGCGGCAGGAGCTTCGACATATTTACGGTCCGCACGATCTCCCAGGTTGCTGAATCATTTGGATCATATTGCTCCAGAAACGTAATCACTTCCTTCGTGATAGGTGTGGGTGTCGAAGCACCCGAGGTAACTGCCACTTTCTCGATGCCTTGGAGCCACTCCAGCTTCAGCTCGGTAACATCTGCAATCCGGTAAGCTTTGACACCAGCAATCTCCTCGGATACCTGAGCCAGCCGATTGGAGTTATTGCTTCGCGGGTCCCCGACCACAATGACCAGGTCCGCCTGTCCTGCCTGCTCCGCTACCGCCTCTTGACGAACCTGAGTTGCCATGCAAATTTCGTTATGCACTTCGGCGCTCGGAAATTTTTCAAGCAGCTTTTTCATAATATGCTTGATATCCCACTGACTCATCGTGGTCTGGTTCGTAATAACAATCCGGTCCGCATGAACCTCCAGACTCTCGATTTCTTCTTCCTTCTCGATCAAGTGCACCTTTCCAGGAGCGGCTCCTACTGCGCCTTCCGGCTCGGGGTGGCCCTTTTTGCCGATATAAATGATCTCGTATCCGTCGGCTACCTTCTCTTCGATCAGCACATGCGTCTTGGTCACATCGGGACAAGTTGCATCAACGGTAGTCAGGCCTTTATCCCGTGCCAGCTTGCGCACTTCAGGCGATACCCCATGCGCGGTAAAGATTACCGTCCCCTTGGTAACCTGACTTAGAATTTCCATCCGATTCGGGCCATCCAGCGTAATAATGCCTTCATCCTCGAAGGACTGGGTGACATGACTATTGTGCACAATCATGCCGAGTATATAGATCGGGCGCGGCAAGTCGAGATTCTTGGCTGCTTGTCTGGCGAGCACCATAGCATCGACAACTCCGTAACAATAGCCGCGCGGCGAGATTTTTAAGACTTCCATGATTCCTAACCTCCTTGCTTATTGTACCTTCTTCTCCATAATAAAAGAGAGAGGCCTTGAAGCCTCTCCATTATAGCTTATTCTGGAAGAGCGTGAAAGACGGCCGGAAGCCAGATCACAAATGTCGTGCCTTCACCAAGGCGGGTAAGCACTTCCACGGAGCCCTCATGCTCGTCAATAATCCATTTGGCAATCGACAATCCCAGGCCCGTGCCCGGAGTTACTCCGCGGGAAGGATCCGCCCGATAGAAGCGTTCAAAGATATGCGGCACCTCGCTTCGGTCCATGCCGATGCCTGTATCCGAAATCCGCAGGCCTATCTGTTCATCTGCCCGGATCACATCCATCGTTACGCTACCGGAAGGTGTATACTTAAAGGCATTCTCTATAAAAATAAATAACATTTGCTGCAAATAATCCTTGTTTCCGTTCACCGAGACGGACCCAAGCATGCTCATATCGCCCTGAATCCAGGTTGCATTCCTTGGGAGGAACTGAGCACGCCGAATCACTTCCTCCACGAGCGGCTCAAGCGGCAGCATTTCCTTCGCCATAATTTGCCCGGCATCCGCCCGCGCCAGTGACAGCATATCATTGACCAATCTGCTCATTCGCTCCGATTCCCCGGCAATATCGGTAACCGCTTCGAGCGACAGCTTCCGAATGGCCTGAGCATCCATTCCCGACGTCTCATCTTCCTCGGATTTCCATATCTTTTTGAGCAGATCCACATTGCCGCGAATCGTGGTCAAGGGGGTTCTCAATTCATGGGAAGCATCCGAGACAAATCTGCGCTGCGTGGAATAAGCCTCATCCAAATTATTATAGAAGCCCTCCATCCGTCCCAGCATCGAATTGACCGTCCCAATCAGGCCCCCGATCTCATCATGAGGCCCCTCATAATCAATACGCACACTAAGATCGTTGCCGGTCTGAATGCCGTTTGCCGCTTCGATCACCTTGCCGATCGGTTCCATGGATTTGCGGGCAAGGAACAACCCGAATGTACTGGCCAGCACAACCGAGATTGTTCCGCCAATAAACAGAATTGATTTCATCCGCTCCAGCAGCCGGTCCTCCGCCCCGGTATAGGCACCCAGTTGCACAAGACCGATGACGTTACCGTTCAAATGAATCGGGACCTGGTACAGGATAAAGGAGTAGCCGCTTATCGTCATATTCTGAAAGCCGTTGCTATTAGAAGCCGAGCTCACATCTGGAACAGGGAACACCAGCTCCCGGTCCAGCATATTGCGTGAGAATCGTGAATTCCCCTTCGTATAATTATGAATCTGGACATACAACTGCGCATCCTCAAGCCGCTGAGCTTGGGAGGGCTCAAGGTAAAAGTCAAGTCCCTGAGTTAGGCTGAAGTTCTGCGAGTTCACAATGCGTTCCGCCTGTTCAACCAACCGATTCTTTACCTCTCCATACGTATAAAAACGGACAAAGCCGTAGATTGAAGCTCCAAACAACACCAGCATAACGGCTAGAATACTCGTATACCATGCGGTCAGCCGCCATTTTATAGACATGCCTAGGAATCCCCTCTCAAAATATAACCCGCGCCGCGGATTGTCTGAATAAGGCGCTTGCCGCCATATTCCTCTGTCTTCTGCCGCAGCATGGCAATATAAACCTCCAACACATTCGACTCGCCGCTATAATCGTAGCCCCATATTTTATCCATAATCAAATCCCGGGTCAAAAGACGCTTTGGATTCTGCATGAACAGATGCAGCAGGTCGAACTCCTTCGCCGTCAATTCCAGGCGCTGACCGCCTCTCAGCACTTCCCGTGAATCCATGTCCATAATGATATCTTCGAAGGTGAGACGCTGTCCGGCGGTCTCATCCGGCTTCGTCTCCTTACGCCGCAGCAGCGCACGCACCCGGGCCAGAAGCTCCTCTAGCGCAAACGGCTTGACGAGATAATCGTCCGCCCCGGTATCCAAGCCCTTTACCCGGTTCTCCACTTCATCCTTGGCCGTCAGCATCAGGACAGGCACGGTACTCCCCCCTTCACGCAGCCTGCGGCATACCTCGAAGCCATCCATCTGCGGCATCATGACATCCAGAATAATCAGATCCGGATCTGCCGCCATGACCGTGGATAAGCCCTCCGCTCCATTACGGGCCGTATGTACGTCATAACCCTCAAATGCTAGCCCGCGCCGCAGCATGGAGGTAATCTTTTCATCATCATCTATGACCAGAATGGATGATCTCATGCTTATCTCCCCTTCGTCCTCATGTTCAATACAATTATTTTATCAGATCATCGCTAAAAGTGCGTGTTCAAAAAGTCAGCTTTTCAGCGCCAAGAAGGTTGCGAGAACCTGAAGAAGGAGGAACGGAGTGTAGGCAGAACCTACATGAGTACCGGACTTCGAGGGTGAACGCAAGATTCGACGTCGAGTCAACCCCTTGGAACACTTCGTGATCAAAAGATGACTTTTTGAACAACCTTTAAAAGCGGCAGGCTTCCGCCTGCCGCCCGTTTAATCCTTTTCATTACTCCAGGTTAAAATCATTCTTGTTACCGATCGTAATCTTCAAATCCAGTTTGCGGTCATCTCTCACAATATTGAACGTGACCTCGGTGCCAACCTCTTGACTCTGAATATATTCAATCAGAGATTCCTTGGTAGCAAAGCTCTTACCGTCTGCTCCCGTAATAATGTCGTAAGGACGCAGATCCGCAAGATAAGCTGGCGATTTGTAGACGATATCCGATACGACAGAGCCTTCCTTCACATCGGTTCCCATTTGTCTCGCAACCTCATCCGTCATCGTCATCAGCGTTGCTCCAATGAACGGTACCGGTTTTTGCGGAATCTCTTCGTTATTCTTCAATTTGTCCAATACTTCAGAAATGGTGCTGGTAGGAATAGCGAAGCCGATCCCTTGAGAATCCGAGCTGACAGCCACATTAATGCCGACGACTTCGCCATTCAGATTCAGCAGCGGACCACCCGAGTTCCCTGGGTTAATCGAAGCATCGGTTTGCAGCAGATGTTCATATTCACGATCCTTCTCGCCATTTTCTCCTGAGATCGTAATGCTGCGTTCCTTGGCGCTAAGCACCCCGGTAGTAACCGTATGATCAAAGCCCTGCGGGTTCCCGATCGCAACCAGCCATTCGCCCACCGAAGCATCATCAGAATTAGCTAGCGGAATCGAAGGGAAATTACTTTCTCCTTCAATCTTCAACACGGCCAGGTCCAATTCATAGCTCGTGCCGAGCACCTTGGCTTCATAAGGCTTTTCGGTTCCCTGTACGGTAACCTGCACTACATCCGCATTATGAACCACATGTTCGTTGGTTAAAATATAGCCGGTATTTTCAAAAATAAAGCCGGATCCAATCCCTGTCGGCACCAGTTGATCGGAAGAGCCGCCCTGGCTTCCCGAGCCGTTGCCTTGGCTGCCTGAGCCATTGTCCTGACTGCCTCCGTAGTAATCGTCCCCGAAGAAGAAACGGTAGAACGGATCGTTGCTGCCATACGGGCTGGTGCTTGAGCTCTGCTTGCTGGAGCTTACCAAGGTCTCGATTTTCACTACCGCTGGACCAGCCTGGTTCACTACATTCGTAACATCGCCAGGATTAGTGATCGCATAAGAAGCTTGTGTTGCTTGCGAAGAGGATGAGCTTCCGCTTCCTGCGCTTTGTGCTGTAGACTGCACTGCCGACGCCGGAACTGAAGCCTGATCACCGGTGAACAGATTCGTTCGATCTGCATAGATCATACCGCCGGTCATGATCAACATACCGGCAAGCACGCTTGCCGCAATAGATTTAAAGGATGTCTTCTTCGGAGCCTTTGCATTGAACTGCCAATTTCCCGAATGCTTCGCAGGAGGAGTGCTGCTGCTTCCGCCTCCCTGACTACCGAAGCTGCCCAGCCCGTCTGTCCGGCGAACCTCCTCTTGCATAGAAGGAATCGGACGAACCGGTTGCGGTCTAGTGATCTCTACATCCTCTGCTTCCCGCTGCTGTTCAAGAATCGAATCCAGCGGATTTTCACGCTTCTCGCTTCCGTAGGATTGGAAGGGACCGTAGGAGTAATAGTAGGAGCTTTGCGATTCTTTCTGGGGTTCTGCTTGCTCGTTCACATCGTTATGTTGACTGTCGTCCCCGAAAGGTTGACCGGATTTGTATTTCTCATCATTCATGTCGCTTGCCCTCCTTCCCCTGATTCCTACAGGGGTAACTTGTTTTCTTGATCTTATTTTGTACTATAAACCTTAAACATACCTTAAAAACAATTAAAAAGGAGATAAAAGCGAATGAGTGCTGAGAAATTCTTATTAAAGTACGTGTTCAAAAAGTCAGCTTTTCAGCACCGAGAAGGTTGTGAGAACCCGACGAAGGAGGAACGGAGTGTAGGCAAAACCTACATGAGTACCGGACTTCGAGGGTGAACGCAAGATTCGATGTCGAATGCCCCTCTTGAATTACTTCGTGATCAAAAGCTGACTTTTTGAACTTCCTCTACTATGATTTGCTGACCCATCCCTGACGATGGGCATAGATAGCCAGCTGAGTCCGATCCTCCAGTTCGCATTTCATAAGCAAATTGCTCACATGCGTCTTCACCGTTTTAATACTAATATGAAGCTCTTCTCCGATATCCTTATTGCTCTTGCCTTCCGCAATCAGCATCAATACTTCCTTCTCCCGGTCCGTCAGCCCAGAATCGCTGCCTTGCACGCTCCGCTGGCGAAGCCCCCGTGTCAGCGCCTGGGCAACATCCCCTGTCATTACCGGCATCCCACGATAAGCTCCTTGCAGCGCATAGATCAGCTCTTCCGCAGATACGGTCTTCAGAACATAGCTCACCGCCCCGGCCTCCACGGCCTGAACCACTAGCTCATCCTCCAAGAAGCTGGTCAAAATAACAATTTTGAGTCCTGGAAACCGCGCCAGGATTGCAGCAGTAGCTTCAGCCCCATTCATAACCGGCATCATCAGGTCCATCAGGATCAGGTCCGGAAGCATGGATGTCTCGCCGGCCTCCAGAACTTGAAGGGCCTCCATCCCGTCCCCGGCCTCTGCTATGACTTCAAATGCAGGCTCAAGCATAAGGTACGTCTTCAAGCCCATCCGCACCATATCGTGATCGTCAACAATCATCACCTTAATCTTACTGCTCATGATCTGCTCTCCCCTTCTCATCCTCGAACTTGGGTATATGTACACGGATAGTCGTTCCCGCTCCGGACTTGCTGATAATCTCGACATGTCCGCCCAGCTTCTCCGCGCGCTCCCGCATTGTCGTCAGCCCATAAGAGCCCTGCTTCTGTCCGTTCCCGCTAAATCCCTGCCCGTCATCACTAATCGTAAGCACAACCTGTCTGGGACCTTCCTTAAGAGACAGACTGACCAACTGTGCTCCCGCATGTTTGACGATGTTAGCCATTGCCTCCTGAATGATCAGGAACAGCTGATGCTCCTTGGCCTCCGATATGTGTCCCTGCACATCCATCTCCTTGATGCCCTTCAGCCCATTTTGACGGCAATAATCCGGGAACCACTGATCCAGTGCTTCGGGCAGCGTCTTCCCGACAAGCTCCATAGGACGAAGCTGTGCAATCAAGGCCCGCATCTGCTTCTGTGCCGTATTAGACATCTGAATCAGTTGATCCATCACAACATTGGCCTGCTCCGCATTCATTTCCAAAACCTTAGGCAATGAAGAAGCCGCCATATGAATAGCAAAAAGCTGCTGACTAACCGTATCATGAAGATCACGGGCAAGCCTGCGGCGTTCTTCCAGCACTGCTCCTTCGGCCATTCTGTCCTTTTCGAGAATCTCCTGCTCCCCTAATTGCTGAAGCAGCTGCATTTTCTTCTCGACAGCCTCGGTCATATTATTGAACTCCCGATAGAGTCCGGCAAAGGTCTGATCCACCGTATCCGGCAGTCGAACAGACAGATTTCCTTTGGCAACCTGAAGCATCTGCAGATGCAGCAGATCAATCCTGCCCTGGATCCGACGCCCGGCAATATAACCGATGATCAACGTGGCCACTACGACTAAGGTAATTCCATAAGTCAATACCCGCGGGTCCCGAACGCGAATGACCCCAGCCACATGCCCGCCATAGAGGAGAACTGCCGCCAGACTCCCTGTTAGCAGAAAGTATAGCAGCAGCTCCCATTTCGTATTTTTCAGAATCCGTTGAACCATCATAAGCTAACCCACCGTATTCACTTTCACATCGCCGATAAATACGCTGACGATCAGTTTAACGCGTTTGCTGGCTTCATGATAGGAAGGGGACTGAGCCTGTACATTGCTCATGAAGCCTCCCTGTGTCTGCTTCAATATCTTCAAATCTCCGATAAAAGCATTGGATACTGCACTGATTCCCAGGTCGATGTCTTCCGGAACAAAAATTTTCACGTCCCCGATGAAGGCTGAGACGTTGATTTTCGTCTCCCCATATGGAATCTGCGCCTTCGTCAGGTCGATTACCGTATCCCCGATAAAATGAGAAATGTTGGTCGGCCGGAGCTCGAAGTAATCCTCTCCCAGATGAACGTCACCGATAAACCCTGCTTTATTGAAGGTTTCACGCTTGTCGGACGATTCCGTTCCGTCATTGAAGTAATTCTGATGGTGAGTATGATTACCAAAGTCTTGTTTATGCGTATCTTTCCATCCCTTGTCCTTGCCGCCATGCTGCTTCTCCAGGCCGTCAAACATCGAATCCAAAGACGATTTCATCTCCGGGATATATTGATCAGGAATTGGCGGTACCGGAGGTTGGGACGGTGCTGGCGGGGTATCATAGTCTGCCGGGCCGTTTCCCCACTTCTTGCGGCTGCGCGGCTTGAGCAGTACATTCAATCCTCCGATAATTAACAGCAGCGGGAAGAAAAAGCGAAAGAAATCTCCCGGCGATAAATCGATCATCCCCAAATTCCGGGCAAGAAAATAACCGCCGATCACCATTAGAATGGCGCTTCCGATAAAGCTTGAGCCCCGCCAATTTCCGCTGCCCAGCTGAGATAAGCCGGCCAGAATCAGAAAGACAGGCCAATACGTAGAAAATAGCTCGCCGATACTGATCGTTGCAATCCCTAACTGATTCAATAAAAATAAAGTACCAATGCTAATCAGTACCAATCCGCCGATCAAGCGCCCCCATAATCCGTTCCTCATCAATAATCCCTCCAAATAAACTTATGCCTTCCTACGCAACTTTTCCTAGGTCAACTTATATATCTACAGTTTACCGTAGACGCTTCTTGTTACAACAGCGGCGCGGGATGGAATTTGAACTCAGCCTTCAGACGGAGGGATATGGGATTTTAAGGAAATTTAATTTATCCTAAAAAAGGCGCCCTCTGCAGGACGCCTGTTGTTCACTCATCTTGTTATTTCTGTTGCTGATTGGAGGCTTGATGCGAAGCTTTGGCTTTTTGCGCAATCGTCGCATTGCTTTCCTCTGCAAACTCGGCGTTAAACTTCTCGTTAGGCGTTTTATAGCCTTGCGATTCAGCCTTATTTTTCTTTGCCACTTGTATTCACCTCCCCTGTCATTACAGAAGGTATTATGCATACAAGTTAGGTGAATTATGCAAAGCCCTGAACGGGAATTCAAATGATTTGATCCCACATATGATCAGGAATTTCCTTGCTGACCTCCATCGCTTTTCCGAGCTTGCTCAGCATGTCCTCCGTCAGCTTACCGTTTCCTTTACGAATAACCTGAACCTCGACCTCTTTTTTGCCCCACTCCTTGAACACCTGCTTGGTGGTCTTGAAGTACAGATCAATCTTGTTCCCCTTGATCGCAGAGCCTTTATCCGCCACAATTCCGTAGCCATAGCCCGGGATATAAAGGACCGTTCCAATCGGAAAGACCTTCAGATCGGCGGCAATGGTCGAAATCGTATCCTTATCGCGTCTTACCTTGACTCCGGAATACGTAATTCCATACTGCGGATGGTTCGGATGCTTGCCCGTCGATTCATAGCCAGCCGTATAACCTGTAGCAACGACTTTGACCTTCTTGGCAACTTTAGCAGTTTCATTCGCAGCTGTCGCTACCGCGCTGTTTTGCGTAATCTTCTGCTTTTGCTCAGCCAGCACCGGCGTTAACTGGTTGCTCTTGTTCTGCTCAAGCATCACTTGGAACTTCTCCATACGCTGAGCCATCATCTCGTATTGCTCCATTCGGAGCTCTAATGTATAGCTGTTCATTACATTTCCAGTGTGATCATTCATAGCCTTAATCTTGCTGTCTGCGGCGATCGCCTGGACAAGGAGAACCGTCATTAACAATGCAACTACAGTTCTCCGCCACATAGCAAATTGGCGCATATGAAAACCTCCCCCTTAATGCGAAGGTTTTCCATATGCGCCTTGGTTTATACATTCATCGTTTAAAAAAAGTTAAATGACATGGTTGCGGATGTCGTTCTGAAGCTCCGCAGCAACTTCATTCAGCGACCTCGCTCCCAGGTCCCCTTCTCCGCGTTTGCGAACGGATACGGTAGCATTTTGCTGCTCATTCTCCCCTACGATGAACATATAAGGGATTTTCTCCAACTGGGCTTCCCGGATTTTATAGCCCAGCTTTTCATTACGCAGATCACTTTCCACTCGAACGCCTGCCGCTCTAAGCATATCTTCCACTTTACGGGCATAGTCGTCAAAGGCCTGCGATACAGGAATGACCTTGGCTTGAATCGGGGACAGCCAGAGCGGAAGATTGCCTGCGAAGTTCTCCAGCAGGAAGGCGGTAAAGCGTTCCATGGTTCCCAGAATACCGCGGTGCAATACAACCGGACGGTGCTTCGCGCCGTCGTCGCCCACATATTCGAGTTCAAAGCGCTCCGGAAGCAGCACGTCGATCTGAATCGTCGACAGTGTCTCTTCCTTGCCAAGAGCCGTCTTCACCTGCACATCCAGCTTCGGACCATAGAAGGCGGCTTCCCCTTCCGCTTCATAGAACGGCAGCCCCGCTTCTTCCACAACCTCACGCAGCATGCGCTGGGTCGTATTCCACATATTGTCGTCCGGGAAATACTTCTCGGTATCCTGTGGATCGCGATAGGACAGACGGAATTTGTATTCCTTGATTCCGAAGTCGCTGTAGACCTGCTTGATCAGTTCGAGGACACGGGTGAATTCATCTTTGATTTGGTCCATTCGGCAGAAGATATGAGCATCATTCAGCGTCATGGAGCGAACACGATGCAGACCGGTCAGTGCGCCTGACATCTCGTAGCGATGCTGCATTCCAAGCTCAGCCACGCGGATCGGCAGATCACGGTAGCTTCGCATGTCACTCTTGTACACCATCATATGGTGAGGACAGTTCATTGGACGGAGCACAAACTCTTCCGTGTCGATCTCCATCTTCGGGAACATATCTTCCTGGTAATGATCCCAGTGTCCGGATGTTTTATACAAATCAACATTACCGAGTACAGGAGTATACACGTGCTGATAGCCAAGACGCTCCTCGATATCAACAATGTACCGCTCAAGCGTACGGCGAAGGGTTGCTCCCTTCGGCAGCCAGATCGGCAAGCCTTGTCCGACCAGATTGTTAAAGGTAAAGATGCTCAGCTCTTTCCCCAGCTTGCGGTGATCGCGCTTCTTCGCTTCTTCCAGCAGGCGCAAATGCTCATCCAGTTCGGCCTTCTTCACGAAGGCTGTTCCGTAAATCCGCTGCAGCATCTTGTTGTCGCTGTTGCCTCTCCAGTAAGCTCCGGCTACGCTCAGTAGCTTGAACACTTTGATCTTGCCGGTAGAAGGTACGTGAGGACCGCGGCACAGGTCGAAAAATTCGCCTTGATCATAGATCGAAATCACGCTGTCTTCCGGCAGATCACGAATCAATTCCAGCTTGTACGGATCGCCCAGCTCCGTAAATATCGCCACCGCTTCCTCGCGGCTGACCTCACGGCGCGTAATCGGAAGATTCTCTCCAATAATGCGTTCCATTTCCTTCTCGATCTTCTGAAGATCTTCCGGGTTCAAGGGATGCTCCAGATCCATATCATAGTAGAATCCGTCCTCGATCACCGGACCAATGCCCAGCTTCACTTCCTTGCCGCCGAACAGGCGTTTAACGGCTTGAGCCATCAAATGCGCCGTACTGTGACGCATAATCTCCACGCCATCCTTGGAGTCCAATGTAATGATCTCCACTTGGGCACCATCGGTTAACGCGGTATTAAGATCTACCGCTTGACCGTTAATTTTACCGGCTACCGCATTTTTCCGAAGACCGCTACTGATGGATGCTGCTACATCCTCCAGCGTATTCCCCTCTACATATTCCCGGACAGAACCGTCCGGCAGCGAAATCTTGATTGCCACGATTGTTTCCTCCCAGTCAATAATTTGATAATTTGGAGTACCGGCAACGGACAGCAAAAAAGCCCGTCCCCGGAAAGGGACGAGCATAATAACCCGTGGTTCCACCCTCATTCGGCTTATCTGCCTTGCAGTCAAGCCCTTATTCGGCATTCTGTAACGGGAATGGCCCGGCAGCTCTTATTACAACCGCTCACACTAGCTGAGCAAGAAGGTTCGGAGTTACAGCTACAAAGGGGTAAGCCAACAGCGAAACCGAAGGGAATTCCAGCCTGATGTTCCCTCTCTCTGATCCGTTCTTTCTGCATGACCCATGTCTTTGTCAACGCTTTTTCGAATTATCAGTAATTATATAGCTATCGGCAAGCTCCGTCAAGAACCGCCCTGACGTTTGAACTTTAGCGAATTTGCATACGAAATGAAGTCACCCAATTGCATTACCTAATTGCGTTGTGTGGTGAACATGCTATAATTATGGTTGCATTTGCTAGAAGTGAATACGAGTGTATTTCACATAACGGAAATGTCATTTACGGGGTTTGAAGGGAGAGCTAGCGGATGTTCGCGAAGCGACTGAAGCAGTTGCGCAAAAAGAGAAAATTGACGATGCAGGAAGTTGCGGATTACGTTGGAGTTGCCAAAAGCACGTATGCAGGGTATGAATCCGGTTACCGTGAGCCTACTCTGGAATCTATCCAAACGATATCTCGTAAACTAAACACGTCGGCGGATTATCTTCTAGGTCTTACCAATTATCCAGAACCACCGGGAGAACTAAATCATAATGCCAAAGAATATTTGAATTTCGAACAACTTCATTGGGACGGGATCCCTTTGGAAAAGGACGATCTTGATTTGATTCGTATTTTACTTGAACGCGTACTCCGCGATCGGCAATTTCCAAAGGATGAATGATTTAACCGCCCATGAGTTGTTGCAGCTTCGCTTCTGACTCCTCTTGAAGTTTCGCCTTTAAGTCGTCATATTTTTGACTCCAGCCTTCGATGACGTCTGCAGATACTGAATCATTCTCTGCGTTTTGAACAATTCTTTGGAATGAATTGTCACAGGTTGATTCAGCCGTTGATAATTCGGCGTTCAACTGATCTCTCCATGCGATTACATCGCGGGGATCACTTCTATCCAGTTGCTGCATACTACTTTCCGCTTCACTTAAAGCTACCCTCATATCCTTTCTACACTTTCCCTGAAGTTGTGTGAATTCTTGCTCATATTTTTCTATCAGATTCGTTGTAGAATCTAATTGTATAGCGCTAGGTGAAGTCGTGTTTGTCGTGCTTGAACCGTCTGGCTTTGTTATGCTTTGAGCACCTTGTAACGCCTGGCTTGAGGTACTCTGATTCGTGGAGGTCTGCGAGCCTTGGGCATTCTTATTATTCTGGACTTGCGTACCCGGGTTTGCTGAAGCATCTCCCGTCTCTCCGAGTTCTTCGTGTTGTTCCACTGCCCCTGCAGTAATATCCTCGTAATCAAGTGATAATAGATCATTGTCCTCTAGCAGGATTTGTTGAAGTTCTTCTTGTTCGCTGGCATTAACAATTAATTTGTTTTCCGACGACTCCTTCCAATACAATCCCCCCCATAGAAAGAGTAAGAGAACAGTGATCGTGGATAAGATAAAAATGGCTATATCCGGTTTTCGAAATCGGTGCCGCCTTCTCTTGCGGATTCGTTGTTGTCCCATTGTGATGTGAACACCACCTTCCTACAAAATGTACCGATTAGTAAAAGAAATAGGCCAGCCCTCCTGTTGGCAGGAAGAGCTGGCTTGGTCTTAGAACTTCAATAGATTTTGCAAAATGTAATCCATCATTTTATTGACTTGTTTTTTTACATTGTTGATTGCTTTATTCTTGATGGTTTTAGATGCATCAATCTCATTAATCCGATCAAAGCTATCATTTCCTGCCTGCACAACTTCCATAATCAACTGAGCTTTTTCAGCATCAATTGTTGCAGAATCAAATCTAGTTTTTATCTCGGCTAACTTATCTTGGAGCGAATTAACGATATTCTGAATTTGAACTTCGGGATCAACCACTCCATTGGTCAGCGTAATCTCTTGGGTAAAGATAACTTTGGAATTGCCCCCGAATAAATTAACCAGTGTAGCCTGAATAATAGCGGTACCCTTTTGGACTTTCTTATCGATGGTTACTTTTCCGTTTGAGGTTACCTTTACATCCTTGCTTCCGGATACCTTTTTCCACTTCAGAGCTGAGGAAGGAAGCTCAACACCCAGAACCGTCAGCGTATAGACATGTTGGCGCCCATTTTGAGTAATCTCTGCCTTTGATTCTGCTTCGGAAGAGATAAAGGCAGCAGTTATTGCTCTGACCGCCGGCACATCATATCTTAGTTTTGTCTTGAATTTCTGTACCAAAGAAGTTGCATCCTGCGGTTTAACACCAAGGTTAAACAAGGCTTCACTTAACGCATATCCGTTCCGATCCGATAGAACCGCTTCCAGCGCTGCCTCTTTGACACGATCGAGACCATTCTTGTTTTTCAATAATGCGGCCAATTCTTTTGAACTCATATTCGATATCGTATTGCGTACGGCTCCTTCGACTCCACTATGACCACCATTATCACCATATAGCAGAATAAGGACATCGTCGATCGATAGATTGGATACTCCTGCAGCCTCCGCAATGATTTCCATCGTTGCCACGAAGTCCGGATTCGTGCGAATGGCTTCAAGGCGGGAACCCTCCAGGTCATAAGGTATGGAACTAACTGAAGTAATGAGTTCAAACAAATTCTTCTTCACTTCATTTTTATCAGCAGAATCCGGGAGCTTCTCTGCAATGGGCTTCCATATCTGATTGATCAGAGCAGCGTCCTTCGTGGCATTCAGGCTATTGAGCTCATCCCATAACCTGCGAACATCCCTTACATCTGAATATCCATTTGCCTGAAGAGCAGCATGCAGCTTCTCCATTCGTTCTAGAAATTGCTCTACTGGAAAGATGTTTCCTTCTTCAATAGAGGCCGTTAATGTAACTTCTTTCTCAAAAATCACTTTAGCATTTCCGCCATAAGGGTTGAAAAGCTGTGCTTGAATAACTGCGGAAGCACTCGGTACATGCGTAGCAAGCGTAACCGTACCGTTTGGCAATACATCGATATCACCGCTTCCTGATACTTTGACCCACTTTAAAGCAATAGCAGGCACGTCGACTCCAAACACCTTCAAACTGTAAATATGTTGTCGGCCATCTTCGCTTACATCGACCAATTCGGTAGATTCTGAACGCATATATGCGACCGCCATTGCGTTAATTGCCGGCACATCATATTGTAGCCTGATCTGGTAGTTTAGCACCGTTGACCTCAGATCCTGCGGTGTCACCTCAAGCTTCTCTAAAATCGAGCTAAACTTATATTCAGCGGTTTCACTGAGCAATTGCTCTGTTGCTTGAAGCAGCACCGCGGTAATGGCTTCATTGTTACCCAGCAATCCTAATAGCTCAGCGGCATTCATATTTACTAGTAAATCCCGGATCGTTCCTTCGATGCCCTTACGAGAGTCGCCATCACCGAACATGAACAACAAGAAATCATCCATAACGATTTGGCTATCGCCGCCAGCCCCCGCAATCGTCTTCAGCGTACTGCGGAACTTCGGATTACTTCGAATCGCTTCGAGCTCTGATGCGGTTGGATCATATTGGAATGAACCTACTTCCTTAATCATCTGGAAGAGGTTTGCTTTCAGTTCAGCCTGATCCACTGTTGACGGCAGCTTAGGAGCTATTTTGTTCCATACCGGATCAATCAATGCTTCATCCAGAACCGGATCGAGTCCAGCAATTTCATCACGAAGATTCCTCACATCCTGAATATCGGCTGGATCCCCTGCTGCAAGGGCCGCATGCAATTTATTCATCCGTTCCAAGAACCGCTCACTTGGAAACACCGTTTCTTCCCCTGAAGTCTCTCTCAAAGTCACTTCTTTTTGAAAAATCACACCCGTGCCGCTGCCATAAGGGTTCACCAGTTTGGCTTGAATCACGGCTGAACCGCTGCCTGCGCCCTCAGGAATCGTTACAACTCCGTTTGAGGCTACGCTTACGACCGCATCCCCGGATACCTTGCTCCATTCCAGTATGAAAGCCGGAATTTCTATTCCGAATGCATTCAAACTGTAAATATGTTGACGCCCATCCTCGCTGATTTGGGCTGTAGCCTTTACGGTTGTACGAACATAAGCCATAGTCATAGCATGGATAGCCTGATCATCATATTGAAGCTTGCCCTGCAGGCTAATCAACAATGACCTAATATCCTGAGAAGAAATGTCCATTTCCTTCAAAATGGAGCTGATTCTATACGCATCATTTTCCTCTAGCAGCTTGTCTACCGCTTGGAGCAGGATCTCGGTAGCAGCTTGGCTATTACCTATTAATCCCGCTAACTGGGTCAAGGGCATATTTCCCAGGGTGCCGGCGACTGTCCCTTCCAAGCCCAAACGGCTTCCGCCGTCCCCAAACAGAAATACAATGAAATCATCCACACTTAAATCTTCATGTCCGATTGCGGTCGCAATCGTTCTCAACGTCGCGTTGAATTCAGGATCGGATCGAAGCGCCTCCAATTCCGACATGGTTTGGATCGTACTGACCGTCCTGAAAAGTTGAATCAGACCTTCTCTTAGTTCCTTCCGATCAACGGTTTCAGGGAGTCTTGCATTCACCTTGCTCCAGATCGGACTGATTAGAGGTTGGACTTCTACGAATTGAAGTCTGGTTATTTCTTCACGCAGATTTATGACATCTTGGAGTCCCGCAGGATCACTTGCTAGAGCAGCGTATAATTCGCTCAATCGTTCCCTGAAAAATCCTGATGACTGCTCCATTTCGGCAGCATTCGCCCTCTGGATCGGGCTCAGTTTCTCCATGGGACCCTTTGTGCTGAATGGCAAGATCCCAACAGATGCGGTCAGCATAGAAAGTACAAGCGCGGATACAGTTACTTTTTTTCTAAGCGACATCTTATTCACCTCGGATATAATTTGGTAAATCCCTTTTAACCGCCTCTAGAGAGCAGGCACCTTCTCTTTCACGCCTTGATTTAAATTAGGACGACCTACCGAGTAATAAATAAAGCCGGTTCCAAGTACTTGTTCCTCATTGAATACATTACGCCCATCGATTAGAATCGGCTGTTTCAATACCTTTTGCAGTTCATGAAGATCAACTTTTGCAAACTCATGCCATTCCGTAAGTAAACATAGCGCATCTGCATCTTGTGCTGCTTCCATCGCATCCTCACACCATATCACACCCTCCTTTCCAAATAGAGATTGGAAGCTTTCCATCGCTACAGGGTCATAGGTTTTTACTCTTACTCCGTTATCAACCAGATGCTGAATGATCTCCAACGCCGGCGATTCACGTACATCATCGGTATTCGGTTTGAACGAGAGTCCCCAGACCGCAATCGTTGTTCCGTTTAACTCACCGTCAAAAATCGTCTCCAGCTTGCGGATAACGTTAAATCTTTGATCCTGATTCACCTCTACGACCGATCGAAGCAACTTGAATTCGTAATCAACATTTCCGGCAATTTGAATGAGCGCACTCGTATCCTTTGGAAAACATGAGCCTCCATAGCCGATCCCGGCCTTTAAAAATGAAGACCCTATTCGTTTGTCATACCCCATCCCCTCCGCAACCTTAGTCACGTCTGCACCGACTTTCTCGCATATGTTAGCAATTTCGTTAATAAATGAAATTTTCGTTGCAAGAAATGCATTAGATGCATACTTGATCATTTCTGCGCTGCGGATATCTGTCACGACAATGTTCTGTGTCAACGGCTTATGTAGCTGAACCATCGTGTCTGCCGCATTCTGGTATTCGGCGCCGATGATGACTCGGTCAGGATAAAGCGTATCCTGAATCGCAGAACCTTCCCGCAGAAATTCCGGCAGAGAAATGCTATCAAACGCCATGTTTGTATGCGATTTAATTAATTTGGCAAGTCTTTCATTTGTTCCCACCGGTACAGTACTTTTCACTGTAATGATTTTGTATCCGTTCATCGCTTTCGCGATTTCAATCGCCGCTTGATCGATGTAGGACAGATTTGCTTCCCCATTGGGCAGAGGCGGCGTTCCGACTGCTATGATGACAATGTCGGAATGCCTTACAGCATTCGATAAATTAGATGTAAATGCTAGCCTTCCCGCCAAACGATTAGTTGCAATCAGTTCCTTTAGGCCTGGTTCATAAATAGGAACCTTACCCTTGTTTAACATATCAATCTTATACGGGTCCTTATCTACACAGATGACGTCGTTACCGATCTCTGCATAACAGACGCCGGACACTAGCCCTACATATCCGGTTCCGATGATCGTAATGTTCATATCTCTCACTCCTTCATTTAAATGGTTCAATTAACCGTGCAAAGCTGTATAATTTCATTCCAATCAAAAGCAAGCCTTACGATATCTTCTTCAATAAGCTCAGTCCCGGTCTGAACTTCGATAATGTCCATTTCAGTTACAGCACGCAGGCTGTGTCTGCTGTCTTTGGATATAACCAGGACATCGCCCGGCTTCACCGGAAAGTGCTTGCCGTCAAGCACCATCTCACCTTCACCGGATACGATCGTCCATACTTCATCTCGGAGCAGATGGTATTGGTAACTTAAGTTCTGACCTGGCGTAATGCAGATTCGCTTCGTTAGAACTTCTTTACCATCCGGATACTTCAAGTAGTCCAGTACCCGGTAACCTCCCCAACGCCGCTCTTCGTACATCGGCCGCTGGTCCGAATGCTTCATGACCTCCTTGATCATCGGACTTGCAGCCTTGTCCGATACCAGAATGCCGTCCGGACTTGCCGCTACGACAACGTTGGATAAATTAAGCAGTGTAATGGGTATATCTAGTTCATTGATGACATGCGTATTATGACAAGCGCCGCTCATCATTCCATTGCCAACAATGGAGGACTCGATTTCTTCCGTAAGCGTGTTCCACGTTCCAAGATCCTTCCAATCCCCCCCATAAGGAAGTGCGACAATATGCTTCGCTTTCTCCACAACCTCATAGTCAAAGCTAGTCTTGGGAAGTCTGCCGTATTGCTTCAACATCTCGTCATACTGGATCGGAAAGTCACTCGCAATTAAGATGTTAATCAGAAAATCAAGCTTAAAAGCAAAAACACCGCAGTTCCAAAGCGCAGCCTGCTCTATCATGGCTACCGCCTCTTCCTCGCGGGGTTTCTCTTTAAAACTATGAACAGTTACGAACGGCTCATCATCCTCAACTGCAGCGCCGTTATCGGGGACGATATATCCATATTTCTCGGAAGGATATGTCGGCTTTACTCCCATAAGCGCTAAATCCGCACCGGATTGCTGAAGAACCTCCTCAAGCTCCTTCGTCTTATAGAAGAATGATTCCTCCACGTAAGGATCAACTGGCATTACAACGATGGTCTCGTTCAGGGCAACATCTTGTACCGAATATAAGTAGGCAGCTGCCAGTGCAATCGCCGGAAATGTATCTCTCCGCTCTGGCTCAACGATGACTTCAATCTCGCTTCCGAGTTGGCTATGAATCATTTCAACCTGTGCCTTACTGGTCCCAATAAATGCATGCTCACGAAGGCCAGCCTTAGAAATCTGCCTCCATACGCGCTGCACCATGGACTCGCGCTCGCCAGCCTCATTCTCAAGCACCTTCAAAAACTGTTTGGAGCGCGATTCATTCGATAAGGGCCACAGGCGTTTACCTGATCCCCCTGATAGAAGAACAATTTTCATGATATCCTCTCCTACAAAGTTTTGTGGAGCAAAACTTACTTCGAAAGCATAAGCTCAGTTTGGGGGCTTGCCGCAACTAGCTGCGCGGATTTGATTCCGCTTGTCCAAGTGTTATAGTAATTGGAATTTTTGCCGTATGAATTATCGAGCAATATATTAGGCTTGTCCAACAAGCAAGACAAGATATGTCCATGAAGTCTGGAAGTCTGCACATGCTGATAGCCGCTGAACCGTCTGACGGCTTTATCCACGAGATAATCCGTATACTTGCTCCAAATCGCTTGCATGGGAAGCGGACCTCCGCCTTTTCGCATTCGGTTAACAATCATACTGATCGTTTTCTTCTCGACCCGGTTATATAATGAAATCCAATCCAGATAGTCGCCGCGTCCCGATAATTCCAGCTCTTCTTGCTCTTTCGTCTTCTCAATATCTGTACGGAAAAAGTACAGCAATTCCTTCACTGGATCACTCGTAGGCATGATTGGCCACAATTGATGAGCCATATCCGGCGATAAATAGACGTTACACGTACCGAACTTCTCCGACGCCATACCGTAGGACAAGGTGTCTCGAACATAGAGATGGATGTCACTGTGCTGATTGAAAATTTGAGCCGTACGATTGAATTCGGATTCTTCTATATAAAAGATAGTCTGCGGCAGAATAACGACCCGGTGATGAGGGTAATCCGTAATTATTTTCTCACGCAGCTTTTGGTGTGCAGGGTACAAGTCTCCAAAATTCCCTCCGCCATGGAGAACAATGATCTGGTCTTCGGGAATATTCAGCTTGTCAGGGAAATCCAGGACACTATATCGCGCTTGAACAAGGATATCAAAATCCTTGAAAAATGCCTCTGTGCCTTTCATAATTAGCAAATCACCGCCATTGCTGTGAACGGGATAATCGACATAGTAAATGCTTGATCCCGGCGGAATCACATGCAATATTTTACGAAGCTGATTTTTCAGCACATCCATCGGATGAACTTTCAGTTCCATCGACATCTCAGCGCACTCCTTTAATTTTTGTCTTGTCCTTTATGCGTTCCAGCAAAAAACGAAAGTCATTTTTATCAAATAACAGAGTGCTCATCTTTACTTGAAATACAATTCTCATGGCGGCCATCGTCACCAATAATCGGATGACAGCGCCGATTAATAAAGCAAGCGCGATCCCGTTAAGGCCATATAATGGAACCAATACAAAAAATAACCCGATCGTTACTGCCAGGGCTATAAGTTGCCGTATCAGTACAAGTCCGGGTCTACCCATCGCGTTGAAAGAGGATGCCAGGATCCATGAGCCGCCTCCGAGGATACACTCTATAGACAAAAGATAGAAAGCTCCACTGGCTTCTAAGAAAGGCGCACCGAATAATATCCCCATCAGGAATCGGCCGATGAACATACAGGGAATAACAACAATCATCATCAAGAGCATCGATAAACGAAACGCCCGCCCAACCGTAGTCATAATCGCATCCGCCGCCATACCGGTTACCTTCGGAAAAATAACATTCGTAATCGCTGTCTGAACAACGTTAAATACCCGTGATAACGCATATACGACGGTATACAGACCTAGATCTCTTGCTGTTAGCATCGATAGAATGACAAGCTTATCGAATTGAGAATACAGGGTCCCCAGCAGCTCTACGCCAAATACTTTGCTTCCATAACCGAATAAAGCCTTTGCCGCCATGGTATTGCCTAAACCTCTAAACCAGTTAATTCGAAGATCATCCCGCAACCTGTACAGAGCCCAAAAAATGACAAATACACTGGTTAGAAGAAAAGCCAGTGCCGCATAATGAAGACTTAAGTTTCCAATAATCCACAGTGCGATAAGTCCGGCAAGATTGATTAGCGGAAAAAATAAACGTACGCCGTTATACACGTTAAATTTGCCGCAGCTTTGCGCTAATGCAGAGATCAAATTAACCGCAAGCAAGATCGGCAGCATCAGTACCGTGTACCACCTGGAGGTCTGGATAACCGCCTCAGGATAATTTCCAAGCCATGAGGGCAGCCAGGTCCAAGCAATAACACCCGCGATGATGCTGACGGGCACTTGAAATAGGAAGCCTGCCCTTACAAAATCGGCCTCCCTGCCCCGATTTTGTTTGAGGTTGTAGATTAGGGATGTCGGAAGGCCAAATCCCACAAGGCCTGCAAGTAGTGTTGGCCAGAAGATAATAGCCGAGAATTCACCTTTCCCGACAACTCCAAACATACGGGCCGTCACAATCGAGGTAAGCGTACTGATAACCATCAATAAGAGATTTGTTGCACTGGTACGAAAGATCGTCTGAACTAATCCATCACCACTCCATGCTTTACGAAACATGAGCTGATTCATATTATTTGCTCATCCCCTACCGTTGTAGCGGAGGATACCGACTAGCGATCCATTCCGGTAACAAATTTTAGTAATCTGCCTGATGAAGGACTTATAATGAAAAATGGAGAGTATCGACGACAAAACAGCCTGCAGCATACGGATAATATGCTTGATCACAAGAATAGGGCTGTTATCCTGGCGTTTCACCGCATCGCTTACCCCCTGCCAGAATATCCGCTTCAGGAACCACTTCTTTGTCGTTCTTTCCTTCGCTATTTTATGCTGGACCTGTCCATAAGGCGTATAGTATACTTTGTAATTTTCCCGAAGCCTTGCAATCAACTCGCTCTCTTCGCTCGACAGCAATTTATTTCCGACGCGCCCCAGGTCCTCTCGGAACGGCTTTATATGCTTAAAAATACTAGTTCGAAAGGCGACATTCGCGCCGTATGGAATAAACGGAGCAGGCATTTCCTGTACTTTGCTGGAATAATCGAGAATCGTAAACACCGAACGATGCTCTTCCGGAATCCAATAGGGCTCTGCTGATTCCCAGATCGGATCTATTCTCCCGCCAACACAACCGATCGCAGGGTCACTTTCAAAAACATCTACAATTTCAAGCACCCAATCTTTAGAAGCTATCGCATCATCATCGAGAAAAAGAATATACTCGCCCCTTGCTTCATGTATCGCCCGATTCCGGGCAACCGATAATCCGAGCTTGTTCTCATAAATATAACGTATCCTTGATCCGTGACGACGCCTCAGATCGTTCACCATATCCATGGTGTTATCCGTGGATCGATTGTCGATAACAATAATTTCGATATCCTCTTTCACATAACTCTGGAGCAATACACTCTCAATAGCTTCACTTGTATCTTTTGCTCGATTATGCGTACAAATTGCAACCGTTACGACTCTATCCATCGTTCATCCCCATCCTTGATAAACGTCTTTAATTTGCCTTGCAATGAGCCTCCAGTCTAATTCCCTAAGCACTTCTTCATATTCCGGTGATTTCTCTTCCCTTTTCATATTTAAGGCCCTCTTCATTGCATTCTTTAATCCATTGCCTTCTGACGGATCATAACTGACAACCATGTCTTCTCTGAAATAATCATCAATAAAATCATTTTTAGGCATAACCATCAACTTCTTGAACGACAACCCGAGTATAGCGGTGCCGGAGGTTGTAATTTCCTTGTAAGGCATCACCATGACGTCCACCGCATGGATCAGATCGGCAACCTCTTCATTAGGTATGAATCGCAGATCCATAATCACCCGATCCTTATCTCTGATAGCCTGCAAATAATTTTGCATTTCCTGGTCCGCTTTACCCGCAATAATAAGGTAAGATCGTTCTGTCTTTATTGAATTAAAGGCCTCTACTAGATCCTCCACACCCTTATATGCCTTGATCGCGCCCATGAACAAATAAACATGGCTGTCTTTGCCGATATTATATATTTGTCTAAAATCCTTACCATGGGGGCTGTATACACCTAAATAATGACCATGTTTCACCACGAACAGCTTATGATCCGGAACGCCAAACTCCGTCATTACCTTTGACTTAATTGATTCGGAAGCGACGATCAACTTGTTGCAAAAACGGCAAATTAAGGACCGCATAAAGCGCTCCATTCTTGGATATTTCACATGATGCGGATACAGATTGTGAATGGTCCAAATCAGTTGTACATTTCTTAACTTCAAATACAGCATCGTCGATATCAAGATGAATGATTTCACGATAAACAGCAGCAGATTCTCATTTTGGTAGGCATGATGCATCCAATGAATGTGAACGATGTCTCCTGATTTCACTTGGCCGACCTTCAGCATCAGCCTGCCATGTCTCAGATCCATAACGTCCAAGCCCGCACCGCAAAGCGAATTCGATAATAAATCATTGTAAAAGTTCAACTCGCTAGATTTCGGCCACATCCATACTTTCATCGCTAACTCTCCCTAAACATGCTGGAATCAACTCTTCTCAGTTATATCTGCGCACCCATTCCCTCGGAACGCGGATTTCCCGAATGACCTTGGCAGGTGCCCCTCCGGCCAACACATTGTCCGGAATATTGCGCGTTACGACACTGCCCGCAGCAATCACACTATTTTGTCCTATCGTTATACCGGGTAATATAAGAACACCACGGCCAATCCAGACATTATCACGGATGACAATGTCTTTGCTAAACGACTGATCCTCCACATCTACCGGATGAAAGTTCGTATCGATAATATTAACCATCGGGCCAATGATCGTATTGTCACCGATCCGAATGGACTTTGTGCAGCCGATATCAAGGCCGTAATTAAAAAATACATTATCGCCCACCCACAGCTTTGCCTGTTTATCAACCGAAATGGACGAGGGAAAAGGCTTGGCATGGAAAGAAACATTGGCTCCTATGATGAGCTTCCCCTTGTTTCTTACCATCAGCCTTCCGGCAATTCGACCTAGCCGACCGACTGAATTTGCCTTGATCGGCAGGATAACAGCCCCCTTCAGCACAGCAAACATCTTGCCGATTCGAATCTGCTTGAATGAAATTCTCATAGTAATGTCCCGCCCGCTTTTAACTTCAGAGAGTCTACTAATAACAAGCTGTAGGTTTCCTCTACCTTACGAGTAATCGTGGTCATGTTAAAGTCCTTCATTACGTTTGCATACCCTTGAATGGAGAGTTCTTGATAGTTAATCTTTCCATCGTAAACCTGCCGAATCGTCTCATAGAGCGCCTCAACATCTCCATCTCTTACAATGAACCCGCCTTTTGTTTGCTTTATGATCTCTGGGGCACCGCCCGAATCAGAGACGATGACAGGTGTCTGTACAAGCAAAGATTCGATAATAACTCTCCCAAACGGCTCGTTAAGAGAAAAATTAATTGTTAGATCGCATTCCTTCATCAGATCAAGCGGCTTCTTACTGTACCCATAAAAGATAACGTTCTGTTCCAATCCATATTCGCTGACCTTCCGGATCATCTCGTTATAATATCCCTCTGATCCATCGACTGATGTGTCTCCTACGATCAGAAGCTTCCAGTTGGTCTTCCCGTTAAGAGCCAATTTCTTGACTGCTTCAATCACCAAATGATATCTCTTCCACTCTACGATTCGTCCGAATGTTCCAATAACGAGCGTATCATCCTCCATAAATACCCGCTTCTTCCTGCTCAAGGATAGCTCTGGATCAACACCGTTATATATAATCGTCTTGTTACTACCTTGAATTGAACTCGCCACAAACTGAGAGATACAGATAACCTGATCGAAGAACCGCGGCAGCACGGAGTTAAACATGCGCAAGTGTGTATAGTCCCGGTGATGCCAGACCAGCTTGCTGTTCACCATAAATTTAAGCGGTGCTACATACCACGGCGCCCGCCATCCGTTGGCATGGATAATCTCAATGTTATTCTTCATCACAAATGACCGAATCTGAAATACCGTCTGCAAATAACCCAAGCCCAATTTCCTCTTAATACTGTTCAGGCGAAGCGGAAAATGAATGAACTTTGTCCGGATTTCAGTCAAGTAGTCCGCATCTTCAGGACTTAGTAAGAAGATTTGATATTGGGATGTATCCAGATAATTGATTAAATGAATCAAGCTTTGTTCGGCTCCGCCCTTCTTATCCGCATGTGTAACAAACAAGACATTAATTTTTTTTCTATTCATCATAGCACCTGCTTCATTTGAACATTAGGATTCAATGAATCTATGTAACCTTTGAGCACCTCTTTATGATCATAATGACTGCGGATAAACTGCTGCGATGCTTCAAGCAGTTCTTGTGCCCGGGCCGGTTGATGCAGCAGTTCTTTAATACTCTGATAGAATGCCTCTGGACTATCAGCGGCCATAATGTGCTTATTGGGGACGAGGCCTGTGCCCTCATAGCCAATAGAGGTTGAGATAACCGGAAGCCCATTCTGAATCGCCTCGATTGTCTTTAATTTTACGCCGGCACCGTTTTGCATCGGATTAACGAACAAATACCCGTCTTTGTAGATATCGTCCAAGCTCTCCGGCGTGTCGTACACAACCACATTTCTCAAGTCGTATGCCTGCATCCAGCTTAGGCTCTGCTTCCTGCTGTTCCCGGCTATAATGAATTTGTAATCCGTCTCCTGCAACAGCAATGGGTGAACATACTCAAGATACCACTCAATCGCTTCCCGATTATTCGGCATGAACAATGATCCTATAAATACAACATGTTTATGCTTGTCCTGAAAGTTGTTCGAAAGGAACTTCTCCTTACGGACCGGCGGCGGTAAAAATATGCCTTTGGCAGATGGATTTTGTCTTTGGAATTCTTCAAACTCCTTATTTGAAATAAACAAATACTTATCCACCTGTTCCATTATTTTCTTTTGTAATCTCATAAACTTCCGGCTTTCCATGTGGTAGTACAATTTATGAATCCTATTTTTCGTGCTTCTTGCTAGCGCACTAAAATAGATCGCTTCATCATTGTGCACCCGCAAAATGACATTACCCTGTTTGATCAGCGGATTCTTAAGAATGGGATACACATAATCGCCTTCAAGCAGCACATAATCATAATCCTCATCGATGTTCACATGCTTCAGTTCACTCCGCGACTTGACTTGCATCGGAAACGCATGAAGTACATCCACGAGCCTGCTCCGTCTTTCGCACAATTTCACTTTATTTACATATTGGAAAACAGCTTTAATCTCTTCCTCGGAGGGAATTTGCTTGCCGCAAACGACGAGATGTATGTTCCAACCCAGCTCGGACAGTACCTTAATTCTTCCCCATGTATCCACCCGTCCCCCATGATCGGCGGGGTATGGAAAGTCACTGCATACTACTAGTATTTTCATCTTGCAACCCCCCGGTGTAAGTAGGATTAAAATCTTTATTTCCTAGAAACAGACTGATAAAAGCGAATAATAGCCATATCTCGTATTTAATTTCAAGCGCCACAAAGAGCAGTGAAAACAAATTGAATATAAGCGCGATAAATAAAATGAGACTCGACTTCACTTTTGTGATCAGATTTTTAGCCAGCAGATAAAAAAATACGAATGCGAAAATTCCGCCAAACATCACCCATTGGAAGAAGCCTGATTTAACGCCCAAGTTTTTATCCGAGCCTGTATATTGCAGCAACTCTCCCGCATTGATCTGGCTTACGCCAAACAGGTTGTAGTATAAACGCGACATCAGGTTTATTGCGTCATTTAAATAATGATCGAAATACATTAAATAGGCCCCCGTTCCCACCCCAAATGGATGATGGAAGACGGTAGCTATGGCAATTATAATTGTGCCCATACGCGTATAAGACGACGTGTAGTTCTCAATATCGTTGCTGAACGACCCGATCAACCCTGCGGAAAAATAAGCAATGAATAAATACATGGCTATGATGACCATAAAAAGCAGAATGAAATTTCGCTTCTTCCTGAAATCAAGAAATTTGATCATCGTTACAACTAACGTCAACAAGCTCACAATCAAAAATCCCTTCGATCCCGTAACAAACAAATAAAACAGAAAAAAACTAGCAACATACAAGTGAGACAGTGTCCTGGCAAATCGGTTCAAATGTCTCGACAAGTAGATTAGAATCGCAGAATACACGACGATAATCGACCCTGTTGTACTACTCTCCGAAGTCAGCAATCTTACTCGCCAATAGGGAGTATCTTTAGAGTGCAGAAAGGTTAGCGCATTAGGCATACTGACTAGTTCAACAATCATTATGCCTAGCAAAAAAGTGACCACAATAAAAAAGCTGCTATAAAGCAGCCTGACGCTTTTTATTTTCGAAAAGACAAGCTGCATATGCCGCACATAGAGCAGGATGGTAACAAAGTAGATTAATACCTTGATCGCTTTGCCGAGCAAGTTCTCGGTCCCAAAGCTGTAGCTGCCCTGCATGAATTGAACGAGAATATAGACCATGCTGATGAAACTTAAATAAAGAATAAGTGTAAATAAATACTTTTGCATCTTTGATACATACATCACCTGCTTATATTTCGAAAGCATAGCGATCTCGCAAAATAGAAACAGTGGAAACAGAGTAATTATGGGCGATCTGCCAATTTCACCGATTTGATTCACTAGAGGTAAATCCTGATAAAGTGTCAACAATAACAAGAAAACAAGATATAACGCCAGAAAAAATTGCTCTTTGTTCGGTTGACTCTGGATCTGCTCTGTATATATCAGATGCCTTTTCTGTAAGTTTACATTCATCATTGTCCTCATCCTCGTGAATCTAGACATATTTGTTAACAGCCTTTGAATACCGGTCCCTTCGTTTATTCAATGCTTCTTCGTATAGCTGTTGTATTTGTTCATTCATCTTATCCGAATGAAATTTCTCGTTAAAAATCAATTCCCCCCTCTCTCCCATCATTTGCAGTTGTTGTTTATTAAGCCCCTCAATGATATGAACCAGCTCTTCCTTATTATTAAAATCAAAAGTATATCCATTGATTTCATGCTGAATGATCTCTGGAAGTGCGCCTCGGTTACTGGCAATAACGGGTTTCTTATTGCGTAATGCCTCGATCGCAACGATCCCGAAGCCCTCCCAGCGGGACGGAACGATCACGGCATCGCAAGCTTGCATATAGCGATCAATCTGCGAATTATCCACCCAACCGATTTTAACCGCATTGCTAGGGTAATCATATTCGAATTCCTTCAATACGGTATCTCCGACTAAATACAAGCGGACATTTCCAAAGGAATGCTCTTTAAATACTTCAAGCAGCAAATCAAAGCCCTTTTGACGATCAAAACGGCCTACGTATAGCAGATTGATACTGTCCTTATCCACCTCAAATGGCGCATGATTGCCTGGCGGCGTATCCGAAACCCCGTTATATACGACTACCGATTTCTTTTCAGGCAGACCATAGCTTATCGAGTTCTGATATTCATGGTTTGAAATGTTGATGATGAAATCAGTCCGAAGCGATAATAGTTTCTCCACGGCTGCAAATACAATCTTTTTCCATGGCTTCGTGTCCATAAGAAAAGCCCATCCATGTGCACAATAAATCACAACGGGCCGCTTCCGTTTCAATAAAAACAACGTTCGCAGGAAAAAACCCGCAAACGTTCCATGGACATGTACAATATCCGGATTCATCTCTTTGATCCTCCTATGCATCGAGTGCATCGCTTTGAGAAAATATTTAGGACTTCTCTTGTAGGGGTACAGATGCAGACGATCAGGATTGATACAAAGCGTGTCCCGGTTCGAATTTTGCTGAGATGCCATGAGATAAACATCATGATTGTCCGATTGGTACTTCAATACCTCATTCAGATGGGTTTCAATTCCGCCTTTAGTAAACTCCGAAATATGAAGGACTCTAACCATGATCTCTCCTCCATTTCCTGGTTAAAATGCATCCTTGGAGCCGAACATAGCTTTCACTGTTCTCAAGATTATTTTCATATCAAGCACAATGCATCTTTTCTCTATATAAGTAATGTCAAGATCGACCATTTCCTTGAAACTGAGATTATTTCTACCGCTAACTTGCCAAAGTCCTGTACAGCCCGGGGTGACAGCGAGACGTTTCTTATCATAATGTGTATATTCCGCTACTTCTCTTGTAAGGGGCGGTCTCGGACCAACCAAGGACATTTCCCCACGCAACACATTGATTAATTGCGGAAGTTCATCAATACTCGTCTTCCGAATAAACCTCCCGACTTTTGTTACACGCGGATCATTTCTCATTTTGAACATCGCTCCGCTGATCTCGTTCTTATCCAGCAGATCCTTCAGCCTTTCTTCGGCATCTGTATACATTGAGCGGAGCTTGTACATCCGAAATAACCTTTCGTTCTTACCAACTCTTGTCTGATAGAAAAAGACAGGGCCCGATGGATCTTCCCATTTGATCAGAATGGCCATAATGGCGAATAATGGACTTAACAGAATTAACCCGGCTAGTGAACCTAAAATATCAATGGTTCGTTTGAATGCTAAGAACAGGGTCGGACCTTCTTGATTAGACCTCGTCATTAAATAATAATCCGCGAAACCGATTACTGCTTCATCCCGATATGGTGAAGGTGCCATCTTGCATCACTCCTTAATAAGTTAATTGTTTACGGATCTCACGTTCCATCAATTCTTCCAACCCTGATATTAGTGGTTGTCTAAGTTCTTGATTTCGAAGTGCAAAGTCAATCGTTGTCATAATAAATCCGATCTTTTCTCCCACATCATAACGAGTTCCTTGAAAATCATAGGCATAAACACCTTGAGCTACATTTAACTTTTGAATGGCATCTGTAAGTTGAATTTCTCCGCCCGCTCCGCGCTCGTGTCTGCCCAAATATTCAAAAATATCGGGAGTAAGAACATAGCGGCCCATAATGGCCAGATTTGAAGGTGCTTGTCCTTGCGGAGGCTTCTCCTCGAACCGGTTTACTTGGTAAAGGTTTCCTACCCTATCACCCGGATCTACAATTCCATAACGATGGGTTTGATTATCCTCGACACTCTGAACACCGATGACTGAACGTCCGGTAAGCTCATATTGTTCGATCAACTGTCTTGTGCAAGGAATGTCGGCTTCCACAATATCATCACCAAGCAGAACGGCGAACGGCTCATTTCCGATGAAATTACGCGCACACCAAACAGCGTGTCCAAGTCCCTTGGCCTCTTTCTGCCGGATATAATGGAGGTTGACATGAGACGACTTCCTAACTTTTTCCAGGATGTCGAATTTACCTTTTCCCTCTAAAATATGCTCAAGTTCAAATGCGATATCGAAGTGGTCTTCGATCGCCCGCTTTCCTTTACCGGTTACGACAATGATATCTTCGACTCCTGATTCAATGGCTTCCTCCACGATGTACTGGATGGTTGGCTTATCGACAATGGGAAGCATCTCTTTTGGCATTGCTTTCGTTGCCGGCAAGAAACGAGTACCGAGTCCTGCGGCCGGGATAATGGCTTTTGTCACTTTTTTCATATGGAATCCACCCTATCCTGTTTTTTTTGCAAACAAATTACAATTTACAAGGGCATTGAACCCTTCCTCACATCACACCCCTGACGACAAACGTCTAAGGTCACTGACCCACAGCATGATCGAGTGCCTCCAGTGATAAAGGTGCAGGAGACATTACCTTCCTGTTCACAACTTCCAGGGCTATAAAGAATGAATTGTAGGATAACTAAGCCATGCTAAGCCTCGTTGCTATCTTCGTAATAATAAGAATAGGAATCCGAATGTTTACGATTAATGTTATTGAGTACAACCCCGATAAGTTTGGCATTCACATGACTTAATGAAGCCTTCGCCTTGAGTGCGACGTCCTTCTTCACTTTCCCCGAGTCCACAACGAGCACAACACCGTCGCTTTGGGTCGCTACAATTTGAGCATCCGTGACAGACAAGATAGGTGGTGTATCGATGATGATGACATCAAACATTTCCCTGGTTGTTGCAATCAGTGCCGCCATTTGTTTCGATGACAGTAACTCCGATGGATTGGGAGGGGTAGGACCTGCATGAATAAGCGACAGATTCTCCGTATCGGATTGCTGGATCACTTCATGGATTTCCTTCTGTTTAAACAATGCTGTCGTTAATCCGGTACGATTGGACTTTCCAAAGATATGGTGTTGCGTTGGCTTTCTTAAATCAGCGTCAATCAGCAGCACCTTTTTATTGGCTTGAGCGAAAGCGACCGCCATATTCGCGCTGGTGGTGCTTTTTCCTTCATTCGGTTTGGATGAAGTCAGCATGATGACTTGGAGCTTTTGATCAATCGTTGAAAACTCGATATTTGTCCGCAACATCCGATATCCTTCGGAGATCGGTGATTTCGGATTGCTCTCTGTAATCAACTTCCATTCAGGAGTCGAACGAGACATGGCTATCCCTCCCGGCTGTCGGCTTAAATGACCCTGTATCTTCTTGTTTCTTAAGATCCATTTCTTTGAGCCTTGGTATTGAAGTCAACACCGGTACCCCCAGCAGCATTTCAACATCCTCTTCGGTCTTTATCGTGTCATCCAAGTAATCCAGCAGGAAAGAAATACCCACGCCGAGCATCAAGGACAATAGGAAAGCAACCGCAATATTGAGCTTAGAATTCGGTGCGATCGGCCCATGGAATTCCTTAGGATCGGCTTTGTCTAAGACGGAGACATTGTCGACCTTCATAAGATCAGGGATCGTTTTCTGAAAGACTACTGCAACAGCGTTAGCAATATTTGCGGCCTTAGCATAGGAATTATCACGAACCGTTATGGACATCACCTGCGTCTCATTTACTGAACTAACGCTTACTTTCCCAATCAACTCGTTGTACGTCGCCCCAAGCTCCGGGTACTCTTTAACGACAATTTTCATCATTCTTGGCGTCTTGATAATTTCCTTATAAGTTTTAATTAGCCCGATCGTAGAATTAATAGAGCCAACATCTATACTCGGTATGAGTGAGCTGCTGTCCTTGTACTGGTTGACGATGAGTTTGGCTGATGCTTCATATTGCGGTGTGATGAAGTAGTAAGAGTAAATACCTACGGATAGACAACTTATCGCTACAATCAATGCGATCAATATCAACCTTCTCTTGACAATTAACCAATATTGTTTTAGTTCCAAATTGTTTCCTCCGTTACTAGTTATGGTGACGACTTCTTCCCATGCTGCTCCAACTAGACAATGCATAATGAATAATTTAGATATAATAATTATTCAAAACGAGAACTAAAAACCATGATTTATCCGCAGAAACAAGATCCCGCGGATATTCCTTTCATAACGTTGACTTAAGTTATTCAATTCGCGAACATCTAGAGGCAATTAAATGGACCCTGTTTCACCGAATCTATAAAGCTTTCAACCGTTCCGCCATTCATGACGTATTCTATCAGTTCCTCTGATCCAGCTTCAAGACCAAGCTTTTTTAACGATAACGACACTACACTAGACATATTAACGGGTTCGCCACATGGCCAATAACCGGAGACCATAAGAAGTTCAGCCAATGATCTCAACTTCTCTTGCTCAACTTGATGCGATAGAGAAGGATCTTCCGACAGTATTCTCAAAAATTGCTTCAGTCGTACTTGCCGCTGCTCACTATTGGAAACATTCATCTTTGCATCCTCAATTCGATTCATCAAGTCTAAGTTCCTTGAAATAATGGAGCTTACCTATTTGGTTTAACCATCTTAAAGCTCTTTAAATCAATATAACTCTCCCCGGAAAGGGGTTATATCCGGACTCCAATTCTCCCCTCGCTGTTATTATTACATAATTGTAAACTTTTCTTGAGTGAAAAAAGACATAGTCTTGAGTTCCTGATTTATGTTGAAAAGTAACATGACTTGTCTTCTTTTGAGATGCTTTTCAAATTATTTATTTAATGTAAGCGTTTTATAAAATCATTATCAAATCTCCTTCTTTGATTTCTAAATCTATCGCCTATAACAGCCACCTTCCCTTGTTAAATAAAGGATTTTTCCTGTTTAATGCATAACTTTAAAAAGGATAATTATTGCAAAACATGGTATAATGTTGCGCTAATTAGGGACTATTGGCCACCGTCCTAAAAAACAGGCCTAAAAAAGTAAAATTTTAAATAAATTACACTTTTTTTATAGCTTAAAATTTTGTAGAATTATACGAATTTTCACTTTAAATAATAAAAAAACCAAGTTTTACCGCAAAAAAACGGTTACCTTGGTTCAAAAAAAACGGGCTGGCATAACATCAGTTCTTATTGGAAATGTATCAATTCAGGACTTTTCGAAAAAGCCAGCATTAATTTACAACTTCCGGAGTACAACTAACCCGAAAAATACCGATACCTTATTACCTAATTTACTCCTCCCAAGAGCGGGTATAGTCCTAAGTGTGAGCTATTTTTTATGAAAAAAAGATAGCATTCGACGTATTTTCCCCTCAATGGGCACTAATGCCGGTTGAGTACCAAATGAATTATCTTTAATAACACACTGTGCATTATTCAAAAAATAAGTCTCCCATGGTCTCCCCAGCCGCTCAGAGATCACATTATAGGCTTCACGCAGTCGGAAGCCCCTGCGTTCAACATGATGTGCATCCGATGAAACGAGATGAATAAGACCATTTTTGCAAAGAGCCCAAGCTAATTTCTCTATTCGTTTGCCAAAACCGCCTAGCAAGGAATGAGTTGTAACCTGGGCAAAAGCGCCCATATTAATCAGTTCAGCCAGCCGCCCCGGATCCTTCATAATTTCGGCATTACGTTCAGGATGGGCGATAATCGGTTTAAGCTTCATTATTTTAAGTTCATGAACCAGCTCATAAATTTCCTGTGGTATTCGAGAGGAAGGCATCTCAAGCAACACATACTTCGAGTTGGCCAGCGGAAGCAACTCCGTTCTATACCAAGCCTCCAGGAAATCATAATGCATCCGGATCTCTTGCCCAGGCAAGATTGTAACAGGTATCCCAGCTGCTATTAACTGTTCGTTAGCATGATTGGTGTACTCTATCACTTCGCTAGCTATATTGTTATATCTCCCGTTTGCGTGATGCGGTGTTGCTATTATTGTTGTGATGCCTTCTGAGGCGGCAACCCTGGCCATATTCATTGTATCTTCCCAAGTCTCCGCACCATCATCCAGTCCAGGCAGGATATGCGTATGTATGTCTATCATGTTATTCTCACTTTCCAAAGGAATGTAATAAACAACATTTAAACATTTCATTATAATGGTGTCAACAAATCCTCCCGTCGTGGTGGAATCAGAAAAAGGAGAGCATCCGCTCGCAAGGCAATGCAATTGACCTTACCGGACGGACGCCCACTTTATTTTCTAAAGTCATCGGCAAAAGGTCCGTCAAGAACCCCCATGGCACTCCTGATCTCGCTTCCCGGCTGCTGTGTGCACCGGATTACAATGCGGGCACTGCTGGCACAGTTGAACCCGATTTCCGAAAATGGTGCGGATCGTGGATATAATTGTGGTCTCCGGTGCCACGGTATGAAGCAGGATTCGGTCGGGGGACAAGGATATTAGCGTGCTGACCACCTGATCCTCCATCTCCAGCTCCAGATCGCCCATTTTAGCCACAACCATGTCGCTGGAGCTTTCACGAATCGGCGAGAAGGATTGATTAAATATGCTGAATTCCTGGCTCCCATGATGGATGAGGTGCACCAGAGGAGTTAGCGGCTCCTGAAAATGGACAAAATACTGCAGCAATTGAAGGAACTCTTCATATTGCTGATCCAGCAAATACTCCTCCATGGCCAAGTCGATTGTCTCCTGCAGCATCTCCTTGTACAGCGTCAGCCGAAAGGCGATAAATCCACTCAGGTCCAAATAGTGGGATTCAAGCAAGTAACTCCGGAGTGTATTCAGTACGAGCTCTCTTCGGCGCTGCCGAATCAATTGATCCCCCGCCTCATCTCCATTAAGAAAGCTAAGCCAGAACCGCTCGGCGCGGGCCCGGTCGTTCGGCTCAACAAAGGCATATCGCTGATCTGCCAAGACACCGGCAATGTCAGCTTCGCACTGCTCTAGAATATAATCTGCCAAGCCAGCTGCAATACTGCCGATTGCCTCCTGGTCCCCGTCCTTCATTTGAACGAGCGCTCTGCCCGACTCATCATAATCAATCGTCCATGATTGTGGAGGATGGTTATGTCCCCTCATGCCGCTGCCTGTTCCAATTATATATTCAAGGAGCCGTGTGCCATGATCAGTACCGGTTCGATCCGCCCTTAATACAAAATATCCCATACGCTCCGCCCCTTTCGTTGTCTCCCCAAAGTATATGGCGGGGAAGAAACGGATATACGAGGTCAGGCTTATGGAATGTTAACCAGCATTTCCAATTCGCTAAAAATGAGGCGGCTTAAGCTATATACCCGAGAGATTGATGATTTAACAACTGTACTAGTTCGGAAAAGGCACGAGTTTATCCGTATTGACTCCCTTTCCTCAAGATTAGTTAATTGGGTAAATAAAAAACGCTTGTTGAGTTAATCCGGCCGGATTAATTCAGCAAGCGTTTTATCATCCTCTAGTTTTGCATAATGAAATCATTTTCGATTTTGGCCTGCTCATCATCAAATACGCGCAGGATATCATACCGTGTGTTGCGCTGAGCAGGAATCTTGCCAGCAGACCGAATGATCGACAGAATCGATTCGATATTGACTTTATGAGTCGCACCCGCGGATGACACAACATTCTCTTCAATCATCGTACTGCCGAAATCATCGCAGCCGTAACGAAGAGACAGCTTGCCAATCTCAGGCCCCATCGTTACCCAGGAGGATTGAAGATGCTTAATATTATCCAGCACGATCCGGCTGATCGCCACAGTCTTCAGGTAAGCCTCCGGTGTCTGCCGCTCCAGCTTCAAATTCGTATTATCCGGCTGGAAGGTCCAAGGGATGAAAGCAAGGAAGCCCTCGGAAGGATAGTTGTTATTCAGGCATTCGTCCTGAGCCTCGCGGACACGAAGCAAGTGAAGCGCCCGCTCCTCGTTGGATTCGCCAAGACCAATGACCATCGTCGCTGTTGTATTCATGCCGATCTTGTGCGCAGTCTGCATAACATCCATCCAGTCGCGCCAGGATCCCTTCAAGCGGCTGATCTTACGGCGGGTGCGGTCATCCAGAATTTCTGCGCCGCCTCCGGGAAGGGAGTCCAATCCGGCTGCATGAATCTCGCGCACAACCTCTTCCAGACTGAGTCCTTCCGACACTTCCTTCATTTTCATGATTTCTGCCGGGGAGAAGGAGTGCATTGTAATATCCGGGAATTGACTCTTAATCTTCCGAAGCAAATCGGTATAATAGCTGAATGGCAGGTTAGGATTCGTGCCGCCTTGCATCAAAATTTCAGTACCGCCGACATCAATGGTTTCCTGAATCTTCTGCATAATCACTTCATCGGGAAGAACATACCCTTCCTCCGACCCTGGCCGGCGATAAAATGCACAGAACCGGCAATACACGTCACAGATGTTCGTATAATTGACATTTCGTCCGATAACAAAGGTTGTGATCGGATCGGGATGTCTGCGTTCCATCAGCACATTGGCGGTATGGCCCATCTTCTCTATTTCATTAGAATCAAAAAGTGCAATTGTCTCTTCCAGCTCAAGGCGCTCGCCCTGCAATGCTTTGTTTAAAATATGGTCAATTACGGCCATGGATCTGCCTCCTTGCATTTCCTTTAAATTGCTACTATATCGTAACACACTCATTTTAAAAAAACAGCACCCGATTCTCTCAGGTGCAGTGCAGCGAACTAATGTTGTACGCATAAGGTTTATACGCGCGTGAGGTTTGTATGAGTTAGGCAACGTATGAATTTATTCTTGTGATCGCTGTTGTTCACGAATTTTCCCGGCCAAACTAAGCCATGCTAAGATAGAAATACTTTCACAAAGGTGAACGCACTCATACACATTCTAAGGTTAAAGCTTATAGAAACACCGCGCACTTGTTCGCCGCATAATCACTCGCATCAGCAATGTCAGAGGCTTAATGCACTATAATTGCCGCATAAACTCACACACCAGCAACCAGTCACTTCATCAGCCTTCAAGCGCCTGTTGCAGATCCCCGATCAAGTCCCCGATATCTTCGAGTCCCACAGAGAAACGAAGCAATCCGTCCGTGATTCCACGCTCGCTTCGCACCTCGGCAGGCATAGAAGCATGAGACATCATCGCCGGATAGGAGAGGATGCTCTCCACTGCTCCAAGGCTTACAGCCACCAATGGAAGCTTGACCCGGCTAAGCACCTGCTTCGCCCGTTCCTGAGAGCCCACATCGAAGGAGACAACCGCACCAAACCCTGTGGATTGCTTCTCCTGAATTTCCCGCCCAGGATGGGAAGCAAGTCCAGGATAATAGACCGCCGGGATATCGGACCGCCCTTGCAGCCAATCTGCCAGCTTGCGGGCACTTGTCTCGCTGCGCTCCATTCTGGCTCCAAGCGTCTTCATCCCGCGCATAAGCAGCCAGGATTCCTGCGCTCCCAGGACGGTTCCCAGTCCATTCTGCAAATACTTCAGCTGATTGCCCAGCTCCTCGGTGCGCGCGACAGCCAGTCCAGCCAACACATCGCTATGTCCCCCGAGAAACTTGGTCGCACTATGCAGGACAATATCTACTCCAAGCTCAATCGGGCGCTGGTAGTAAGGAGTCATAAAGGTGTTGTCCACCATGCTGATCAGTTGATGCTGGCTTGCCCATGCGGCAACCGCTGCGATATCGGTAATTTTCAGGGTCGGATTCGAAGGCGTCTCCATAAAGACCCCTTTCGTATTCGGACGCAGCGCGGCCTTGACAGCAGACAAGTCCGTCATATCAACAAAGGTTGTCTCTATATTCATCCGGCTTAGAATCTGGGTAAGCAGCCGATAGGTTCCCCCGTACACATCCTCGGTTACGATTAAATGATCACCGGCCGAGAACAGCATAAATGTAGTTGAAATGGCCGACATGCCGCTGGAAAAAGCAAATCCCCGTACTCCGCCCTCCAACAGTGTAATATATTCCTCCAAGGCCTGACGAGTCGGATTGCCTGATCTGCTGTAATCGTACTCCGGCGGATTATAGATATCATGATGATGGAAGGTAGAAGCCTGGTAGATCGGTACGCTGGAAGCGCCGGTTGCCGCATCTACTTCACTGCCGAAATGAATCAGCTTCGTATCGAATTTAGTCATTGAAGGCCGCCTCCTTCCACTTCTTGCCGGGCTGCCTCGAGAGCTTGTGCCAAATCCCCGATCAGATCGTCCACGTGCTCGATGCCCACCGAAAACCGAAGCAGTCGATCATCCACACCGACTGCAGCTCGAATCTCTTCAGGAATATCGGCATGAGTCTGAACCGCCGGGTAAGTCATCAACGATTCTACTCCGCCCAAGCTCTCGGCAAATGCGATTAAGCGCAGATGACGCAGCACAGGCTCAACGTATCTTGCATCTGTTACCTTGAAGGAGAAGATGCCCGTGTTACCGCTGGACTGCTTCTTCTGAATCTCATATCCCGGATGATCGCTTAGACCCGGATGGTACACAGCCTCCACCTGCGGATGCTCCTTGAGATAGCGGGCAATTGCGAGTGCATTGCTCTCATGCCGCTCCATCCGGAGTGCCAAGGTTTTCATGCCCCGCATAAGCTGATAGGAGTCAGACGGACTGAGTACAGCTCCGATCGAATTATGCAGGAAGCCCATTTCATTCGACAGTTCTTCTCCTTTAGTAACGATCAGGCCGGCAAGCACGTCGTTATGGCCGCCCAAATACTTGGTGGCACTATGTACCACGATGTCCGCACCCAGCTCAATCGGACGCTGAAAGAGCGGCGTCAACAGCGTATTATCCACAATCGTCAGCAGTTGATGCTGCTTCGCCCATCTGCTGACGGCTTCCAGATCTGTAATCATCATCAGCGGGTTGGTCGGCGTCTCGATAAACACCGCTTTGGTATGTGGCTTCCGTGCAGCTTCCAATGCGTCCGTATCATTCGTATCGACATAAGAGGCTGTAATTCCGAAACGGGATAATATTCGTTCAAGCAAGCGGTAGGTACCGCCATATAAATCAAGAGACACGATCAGGTGATCTCCTTGAGAGAACAGACTGAACACCGTTTGTAATGCTGCCATACCCGAGCTACAGGCAAATGCGGCATCCCCGCTTTCCAGTGCAGCTGATGCCTCCTCCAGGATACTCCGGGTCGGACTCTTAGTACGGGCATAATCAAATCCCGTGCTTTGACCCAGCTTCGGATGACGAAAAGCTGTTGCTTGATAGATCGGATAATTAACGGCTCCGGTTACCGGCTCATCCATCGAGCCGATCTGGGCCAGCTTGCTTTCAATACGCCAATTGTTCTCTCCCACTTTGCTTCCCTCCAACATATTTTCAAATATGGTATATTAACTCGGAACTCTGATCAATATCATAGGGTGTTTCTTGATACACATAGTAGTTCAGCCAGTTGGAGAATAATAAGTTAGCATGTGCTCTCCAAGTCGATAACGGCGTTTGAGTCGGGTCGTCATTCGGGTAGTAATTTACAGGCAGATCAATTTCCATTCCTTTGGCTACGTCCCTGTCGTATTCCCATTTTAAGGAGTCCGGGTCATATTCGGAGTGGCCGGTCACAAAAATCTGCTTGCCGTCTTTCGATGACACCAAGTAAATGCCTGCTTCCTTCGATTCCGCAAGAATCTCCAGCTCGGAGTGGCGCTCGATGTCCGCGCGGTTCACGTCCGTATGTCGGGAATGGGGAACCTGGAACACACCGTCAAAGCCTCTAAGCAGCTTCACATGCGGGGTGTTCACCCAGTGAGGGAAAATTCCGAAGCATTTCTTCGGCAAGGCTTGCTTGCGGACGCCATAATGGTAATACAATCCCGCTTGTGAAGCCCAACAGATATGCATTGTCGAGGTCACATGCGACTTGCTCCATTCAAAGATATCCTTAAGCTCATTCCAGTAGTTCACTTCTTCAAATTCGAGCTGCTCTACCGGAGCACCGGTAATAATCATACCGTCAAACCGATGGTCCTTAATCTCCTCAAAGGTTTTATAGAACATTTGCAGATGATCGGCAGAGGTGTTCTTCGAGGTATGGGTGCTTGGATGAAGCAAGACGATTTCAACTTGAAGCGGCGTGTTCCCAAGAAGGCGAAGAATCTGAGTTTCGGTCGTCTCCTTGGTCGGCATCAAATTAAGTATGGCAATCCGCAAAGGACGGATGTCTTGTTGATAAGCACGGCTCTCATCCATCACAAATATATTTTCACCTGTCAGAACGTCTTTGGCCGGTAAATGATCGGGTACCTTAATCGGCATTTGAACCACTCCTTTTGAAATGTGAGCTTAATTTGCATAATAAAAAAACCTTACTCGCATAGAGAAAGGTCGTCATTTATAAAACATGCGCCTCTCTCATCTCTCAGAGCACGAAGTATGCACTTCATGTTCTGCAAGAATTAGCACCGTGCGACGTATCGCCGGTTGCCGGGTTTCATCGGGCTAGTCCCTCCACCTGCTCTTGATAAGAAAATCGTCTTCATATTCAGTTGTAAACTTAAAATTTGATATGCTGATTTTCATTATACATGAAATAGTAATTTTCACAAGCCATTTTCAGTCTGTGTTACAGAATCTTTTTGGTTGAAAGTACTTCCATCCCGGCGTTATACTAGACAAGTATTTACGACCACTAAATAAAGAGGTGAATCCGAGAATGGAAGGCGACCCGAGGCCCCACAGTATTGTCCTGAAGTTTCAACTGCATAGGAAAGCGAATAGCCAGGCGACGGTGTGTGCCGGTGGGCTCTTTTTATTCCCGGTGTTACTATAGAACGCCTGCTTTGGCGTGTCTGGCCCACACCCTTACCCGAATCGCATTCTCTTTCCCATGCTCCCATGCAACAGAGCACACAGGCCGGCTATGGCCTGAATAAAGGAGTGAGTTCGAATGAAGATTCGGCACGTAATGAAGGGTGTTTTTACAGTTATTGAAAATGTTGAATTAACGACAACCGCACCGGAGGAAGGCTTCTACTGGATTGATGCGGACGTGGAAGACCTTGAAGTGCTTCAACCTTTGTTCTCTCTGCACGATCTGGCAGTCGAAGACTGTATGACGGAAGAAGAACAGCGGCCAAAGATTGAAACCTATGATAATCATTATTTCATTGTCGTGAACAGTATCCGTTATGATGATGAGGAGATTTTCCTGCGTGCGCTCAGCATGTTTCTGGGGCGGCATTATATCATAACCGTGACCAAGCAGAAGATCAATGAGCTTAGAGCGATCAAGCCGATTCTTTGGGAGCAGGAGGTCAGCGAGCCTGACCGGTTTTTGTATTATTTAACCGACCTTGTAGTGGATAACTATTTCACTGTAGGCGATCGGATCGAGGTCAAGATTGAGAACCTGGAAGAAGACATTCTGATGCATACGAAGCGCTCGCATTTGAATGAAATCATCGGTCTTCGAAGCGAGATCTTATGGCTGAAGAAGGTGCTGGGTCCACAGAAGGAAGTTATTAATATTCTGAACAAAAAGGACCTGCGGCTGATTGATGACCAGTTGCAAAAATACTTCAGCGATATTTACGAAAATGCCGTGAAGATCTCCGAAAACTTCGATACCTTCAGAGAGCTTGTAGGCAACTTACGTGAAGCATATCAGGCTGCCATCGCGAACAGAGCAAACGAAATCATGAGAGTATTCACAGCTATCACGACGATTTTTATCCCGCTGACCCTGATCACCGGGATCTATGGGATGAACTTTGATCATATGCCTGAGCTTCATGGGCAATACAGTTATTACATTGTGCTTGGCGTAATGCTGGCGCTTGGAGCAGGAATGTTCTATTTGTTCCGGAAGCGCGACTGGATCTGAAATCAAAGATTAATTTGTAAATTGTTACAGGGGCGGCCGTTAAGATACGGATCTGGAATACTTCCAGGCAGTATCTTAACGGCCGCCCCTTTTCATTTAAATGCCGACGATCTACACCGCCTTCCGGTTAGAGCTTCTCTCCCTCCGGAATCTCATGCGAATCAGCCGCAGACGTTCATAAAGCATCTCTTGTCCTGTGGCTTCAATCGCCTCAGCTGTATACAGCCGTTGAAGCACCGGTTTCAATAATTGATCGCCAAGCTCCTCAAAGGTATCCCATACCGCTTGAATATCTTCTACGGCCATGCCCTCCAGTTCCTTCCCGATAATGTCGTCCATGGAATAGCCATCCTTCTCCAGCACTTCCAGCCATTCAACCAGCTCCCTGCGCTGAAGTCCTGTCGCCGTACATATTCCATCCAGATTGGAACCGCGGACAGCTTCATCCATAATTTTGCGCCGCACAGCGATCCTTTCTGTCTCCATGCGGAATTTAGCCTCTTTCTGCCTGTATATCCAGGCACGATAGACCTCATCATCAATCTGTCTGTCTACCCAGTCCAATGGAAATTGGCCGGGACGTTCTCCAGCAGCCGAAGCCATCATCACAATCCATTCTTGACCGTATTCCGCTGCTTTTGCAGCTCCAACTCCCGGAAGCTGCATCAACTCTTCATTGGTTAACGGCCTAAATACACTGATGAGCTTTAACAGCCGATTGCTTGCAATCATGTATGGAGGCTTGCGCAGCTCGGCCGCCTTCTTCCGTCTCCATAAGCTCAGTTCGCTATATAGCGCTTCATTTGGATGCATGTCGCTGTAGCATAGCAGCTTCTGCGCCACACTCCGTCCCTGATACCCGTCGTCCTGTCCATCCCAGATCCCTTCCAGAACCGGACGGTAGCCTTCGCTCAGCTTGATCGCCAACTGATGCCTGTATACATGCAGCATCTCTGACCAGGAGGCCCCTTCATACCAGATTGTCTCTGTGTCACTCTCCGCAATGGTCTCGTTCCATCCCATCCGCCAGATTCCTTCTTCCTCTCCAATCCAGACCTGAGCGCTACAAGGCATCGTCTCATTCTGCTGCTTCTCCAGACTGTTCAAAAAAATGATTCTCATGTGATCCCTCCTTCAAGTTCAGCTCCGGTAACAGGGGCAAATAAAAAAAGCACCCCCCTTGAATATTCAAGAGAGGTGCTTCCCCGTAACCATATACTGTTATTTCTAATAATACCATGCTCATCCAAACTGTCAATATGGCCCTGTCTTTATTGCTTCCCGTTGCTCCTTGGCTCATGTACTCGTTATAATGACAAGAGAATGAATACATAACAGGAGGATTAGTAATGACGGAACCCCAACAAGAATTGGATTTTTTATCCGACAGCACGGAACAGACATCCACACGATTCGTAACCTTTATCGGACCTTCCTTACAGCGCTTTGATTTCGCGGTTACCTCTACCAACCGGTTCTACGGAAAGAAGCTGGTTACGGATTTGCAAAATGGAAAGAGCGCCATCCTTGGAAGTGATGACCTGGATGAGGAAGGGTATATTGAGCATGTCTTCAAGCTGAATGAGGAGGAAGCGTCAGAGCTTCGATTATTTCTGGTTCAGGTCATCGGAGACGCCTACTTTACAGACTAGACGGAACTTCGTCAGTCTGTCCCGCTTAATTCGCGGCAAGTCCCATCCATGTGCTCATACTCGCCATTTCCAATTCTTCAAATTTAGAGATGACAGTAATCGGATCCAGGTTAAGACGGCAGCCGTCCGCCGTACAGACCACATCCAGGTCGCAGCGGATCTCCGCGAGACTTCTCGACAGGTGCAGCATATCCAGGTCATTCTCAATTTTAGTTCGAACGGATTTGGACAAAGAATCCATATTCGCCAAAATCCCTTCGATGGAGCCGAATTCCTGCACAAGTTTAAGCGCCGTCTTTTCGCCAATGCCTTTTACCCCAGGGTAATTATCGCTCGTATCCCCCATAAGCCCCTTGAGGTCGATAATCTGGCGGGGAATCAGTTGTTTCTCCTCCATCAGGCTTTCGGGGGAGTAGACCATATAATTACCATGGCCCTTTTTCATAATAATAACCCGGGTACGTTCATTGACCAACTGAAGCATGTCATGATCTCCGGTCAGGATATAGACATCCATCTCCTTGCTGAAGCGGGAAGCCAAGCTGCCAATACAATCGTCAGCCTCATAGCCCGGACAGCTAATGTTCGGGATGTTCAAGCTCTCCATCACTTCTTGAATGACAGCGAACTGAGGAATCAGATCATCCGGCGCCTCAGAGCGGTTTCCCTTGTAAGCGGCGAATTGTTCCGCTCGAAATGTCTTTCCGCCCAAATCCCAGCAGCAAACAATGTGCGTTGGATCAAACTTCTGAACCGCATCCCAGAAATAACGCATAAATCCATAGACCGCATTGGTTGGCAAGCCAGCCTTCGTGCGACGGATATACCCTGTCACCGCAGAGGCATAGTAAGCCCGGAACATCAAAGCCATGCCGTCAACGAGCAGAACCTTTTCTCTTTCCGTATTCAGATTCATCCCTGATTCTCCTTCCAGGCTTGCTCATACATCTCTTCCTTGAATCCTACCGTCACGCGTGTCCCGTCATATACAATCGGCCGCTTAATTAGCATTCCGTTCGAAGCGAGCAATTCCATCTGCTCCTCGCGGCTCATCGCAGGAAGCTTGTCCTTCAAACCTTGCTCGCGATAGGCATCTCCGCTTGTATTCCAGAATTTCTTCAGCTCCAGCCCGCTCTTGTCCAGCAATTCAGCCAGTTCTTCTGCGGATGGAGGAGCCTCTTTGATATTGCGTAAATCAAGTTCATATCCTTGCTGCTCAAGCCATTTCACTGCCTTGCGGCAGGTTCCGCACGGGGGATATTGATAGATAACCAGTCTGCTCATCCTTCTGTTCCTCCTTCAAGTCTCTGTCTCAGCAACTCCATATCGGCAGGCAAAGAGGCCTCGAATAACAGTTCCTCTCCAGTTAACGGATGCCGGAATCCCAGCTCTGAAGCATGTAGGGCCTGCCTCCCGATCCACTCCTCCATCGAAGTCATCGCTCCGTGCTCCAGGGTATACATCTTGTCCCCGATCAAGGGATGACCGATCGAGGTCATATGAACCCGGATTTGATGGGTTCTTCCCGTACCCAGGCGTAATTCAACCTGTGCTCCTGTTTTACCCGGATAGCACTGAATCACTTTATAGCTTGTCAAAGCAGGGTAACCATCCGGGGTAACGATTCTCCGGTGAGGCTGCTCCGGATCCCGGTCAATGGGGCCATCAATAATACCTTCCGGATGCTCAGGGCACCCGTACACCAGAGCTGTGTACTTTTTAGTCACGGTACCTGCAATCAACTGCTCGGAAATATGCTGATGAATGTATGCATTTTTTGCAATTGCAATCAAACCGCTTGTCTCCTGATCCAGCCGATGCACCGGCCGGAAACGATACTGCTTCCCCTGCTCCTGCCAATAGTACACCACCCCGTTAGCTAATGTATCTGTATAGTGGCCATGAGTAGGATGCACAATGATGCCCGGTGCTTTATTCACGATTAATAGAGCGTCATCTTCATACACGATATCAAAGGGAATGGGCTGAGGAAGTATATCCTCCGACGACTCTTTTTCCAGGGAAATGGATATCCGATCCCCCGCTTTCACAAGCGCGCTAATATACACTCTCGTTCCGTTCAGCAGCACACCCCGCTCTGTCAGCTTGATTCTTGACATCAGCTTGCGGGATACCCCCAGCTTTCGCTGTAACACCTTCTTTACCTGCCAGCCATTCTCATCCTCGGTGACCAGGTAGGAGATAGGGTCATAATATGTGCTCATTCCCCAGACTTGCCGAATACATTGGCACTGCGAATGTACTCGACATCCTCCTGATCCAAACGATAGTTGGCTACCCGCGAAGCCGCAAAGAAATAATCGGACAACCGGTTGAGATAGATCAGAACCTCTCCATTTCCTTGCTTGGTCCGGAATAGGCTGACTACTCTCCGTTCAGCACGGCGGCAGACTGTTCGGCAGACATGTAGTGCTGCAGCCAACTGGGTTCCGCCTGGAAGGATGAATTTTTCGATCGGCGGCGTTTCTTGCTGATATTGATCCATCCAAGCCTCGAGCCGGGCCGATAGTTCTCCCCGGACCTTATACCGCTCCTCATTTTCGGTGGCATAGGCCAGATCAGCTCCGCAATCGAACAATTCATGCTGAATCTGCTGAAGCTGGTCCTTTAAATCTCCGAATAGCACGGAATCTCCGTAGGCAGCAGCCAAGCCAACATAACTATTCAACTCATCAATCGTACCATAAGCCTCTATTCGAAGATCATCCTTATCGACTCTTCCTCCTATAACCGAGGTTTGTCCCGCATCTCCGGTACGCGTATACAGTTTCATCTGCTCTCCCCGCTTTCTGTCCTCAATATATCGCTAATGAGTGGTGAAAAACAAGAAACGCCTCGCGGCGTCTCCAAGGTGCTGCTATTCATTTTTCTGATATGTCCTCATAAATTCATTGATTTTCAGGTCAAGAAGACTACTGATCTCAATCACATTATCCGATGTAAATGAGTTCTCCTGTTGAAATAGCTTTACCATCTTATAACGTAAGATGCGAATTTCGTCTTCCAGTGTATAGGGAGATACTGCATGTGGTGAAGTCATCCGACTCGCTTCATCTTCCCATTCATTCAAATGATTGCCATTTCCAGCTGTAGAATCATCCATTTCGAATGGCAACTTAATCTCACCACAACCCAAAAGAAATCCCTCCCAGAGAATCTTAAAGCACCTTCCAAAATCAAATTATACCATGGGAATCATCCAATGATCAATTAATTATTGAAATAACTGTTAATTACGATAAATTCTCGGCGCTCCGGGAATAACAGGGTTATTATCTATTCAGTTGGTATACATATTGTCCGATCCGGTGCAGCGCCTCGCTGATCTGGTTCACAGACGTCGCATAAGAGCAGCGGAGGAAGCCTTCTCCCCCTGCGCCGAAGACATTGCCCGGTACGGCGGCAACTTTAGCCTCCTTCAGCAAGCCCGTAGCAAACTCCTCGGAGGTTAGTCCGGTTGATTCTATGCTTGGAAAGGCATAGAAGGCGCCCTGCGGCTCATGACAGGCAAGACCGATATCCCGCAAGCCCTGAACAATCAGCCGTCTGCGCTGATTATACGACTCCACCATATGATCCTTGTCCTCCAGACCATTCTTCAAAGCTTCAAGCGCAGCAATTTGTCCCATGACCGGAGCACACATAACCGTATATTGGTGAATCTTCAGCATTGCATAGATCAAATCCGGGTGTCCGCAAGCATACCCCATTCGCCAGCCCGTCATGGCAAAGGCCTTGGAGAAGCCATTGACGAGAATTGTACGATCCTTCATACCCGGAATCGATGCAAAGCTGACATGCTTCTCTCCATAGGTCAACTCTGAATAAATCTCATCGGAAATAACGATCAAGTCATGCTTTTCTACAAGCTTGGCAATGGGAAGCCAGTCCTCATAGCTCATAATTCCCCCAGTCGGATTGCTCGGGTAATTAAGAATCAGCACCTTTGATTTAGGTGTAATCTTGGCTTCAAGCTGCGCGGCCTGGAGCTTGAAGCTGTCCTTGGCAAAGGTCTCGACCTCAACGGGTACACCGCCTCCAACTGCCGTGATTGGAGAATAAGAGATATAGCAAGGTACCGGAATAAGAATCTCGTCTCCCGGTACGATCAAGGCACGCAAAGCCAGATCAATCGCTTCGCTCGCTCCTACGGTAACTAGGATTTCATCCTTTGGATTATATTTTACCTGATAGCTGTTATATAAGTACTCTGCAATGGCTTCCCGCAGCTCAGGGGTACCCGCGTTGCTGGTGTAGCTTGTAAATCCGCGCTCCAAAGAGTATACGCAGGCTTCTCTTACATGCCAGGGTGTAATGAAGTCAGGCTCCCCTACACCCAATGTAATAATATCCTTGTTTCCACTAGCCAGGTCAAAGAAGCGGCGTATCCCTGAAGGCTGAATATCCCGTACCCGGGGCGCCAAATAGGACGTCATCGTCTTGCCGGCCGATTCCATGTGCTGCTCTTCCTGTGAATGAATACTCATGACATTACTTCCTTTACGGAGAAATCATCAGACGGCGATCCTCTTCAGGATCCTCGAAGATGATACCGTCCTGCTTGTATTTTTTAAGAATAAAATGCGTCTTCGTCGATAGCACCGATTCCAACGGGGACAGCTTGTCGGAGACAAAGCTCGCGACTTCCTTCAAATTGCGTCCTTCAACCTCTACGAGCAAATCATAGGCACCGGACATGAGGTAGACGGACATAACCTGCGGGAACAAGTAAATCCGCTCCGCAATGGCTTCAAATCCCCGTCCGCGCTCAGGCGTAATCTGCACTTCAATCAGTGCGGTTACCTTCTCATCATCCAACTTGCTAGAATTGACCACTGTCGCATACTTCACAATCACATGATCTTCTTCAAGCTCCGCGATCACCTCAGCCACTTCCTGCTCCGACGCACCGACCAAGGTCGCCAGCAGTTTAGGATCCCGGCGGGCATCCTCTCTCAGAAGATCCAGCACTTTCAGCTTCAAATCGCTTAACGGTTTCATGCTTCATCCTCCAGCGCTGTTCCGATTCAGGTCATCACACCTAAAGTTTCGGAATCAAATTTACTACTTATATTACATGAATTTGTTACTCCTGCAAATAAAAACGTCCGCTCCATGGAAGATTTCCCGAAGCGAACGCCGATGATTTGCAAGTCGCGTTACATCCTGTAACCTTGCGACTAGTTAAATGGCTTTGTATTGACCTGATGAGCGGATACGTTAGACATATGAGCAGCCATGGACCCCATTTGACTTTGATGCTGGGCGGCAAATTGCTTCGCCTGTCTGCATGCCTGTTCCGCCTCCTGCAGGTTCTTATCTACTTCTTTACGGGGAGCCCCGGCAGGCTTGGTGTAAATCTGCTGCTCCTCCATCAGCTTGTAGAGCTCTCCTTGCAATTTCAAGGTGCTATCGGTCAGTTCCGAGAATAAGCTGCGAATTGCGGGACAAGAGGCTTCCGTAGTTGCCGTCGTATATTCGCGCGAAGTTCTTCTCAAGTCGGCCAATACTATTTTCAACAAATCGTCCTGCGGCAGCATGTCATTCTGAAGCTGATTATTCACTTGATTTCCTCCTGTTGTCGTTATAGTCCATGGATACGTGAAGCAAGCTATTGTGTCTGTCCGGGAGCAAGCGGCTGATGCTGCTTGAGCGCATCAAGAAGCTTGTCCATGTGCTGTTCGTGAACCTGAATGTGCTGGGTAACTGCCTGCGTAATCTGCGGATGTGTCGAGATTTGGACCGCAGCAGCACACATCTTGATCAGCATATCTTCGTTGGCGATACTATCGGCGATGTAATTGAGCTCTTTGCCGGAGAGCGCCTGCATTTGGTGATTGTTCATGTTGACTCCTCCAGGTTGTAATGTGCGTTCGTGGCATATTATATCCCCCGTTCCAAATTTTTATTAGGACAGGCTGGTTATACTTATGTCATCCAGGTGAATATTGAGATAGGTGACTTTGTAAGGAGGAGCAAAGATGAAGCTGCATATCGGCGATTATCTCTGGATGAATCTGGATACCCGGGAACCCCAGGCCTCATACCCCAAGCTGGAGCAAGACCTAACCTGCGATTGCCTGATCATAGGCGGCGGCATCGGAGGGGCTCTATGCGCTCATTTGCTGCATCAGCAGGGGTTGTCTGTAGTCTTGTCCGAACAGAATACAATCGGCACCGGAAGCACCCTTGTCAATACCGGGCTCATTCAATATGCCAACGACAAAAGCCTGACTTCATTCATACATACACTGGGCGAGCAAAAGGCTGTACACTTTTATCGTGCATGCCGGTCTGCATTGGAGCATCTGAAGGAAATCAATCAATCGCTTAATCTTCGTGCGCTAGAGATAAGACCCAGTCTCTATCTTGCAAGCAGCGAAGAAGATGTGCCCTTGCTATATGAAGAATATACAACACTGCAGAAATACAGATTCCCTGCAGAATGGCTGGATGCCGATCAAATCCGCAGTAAATTCCCTTTTCAACGGCCTGCCGCAATTTACACGAAGGACGATGCGGAAATTCAGCCCGTTGACTTCACACGGGGGCTGGTCAGGCACGCCGCCTCCAAAGGCGTTCAAGTATTCGAGTACTCCCCGATTCAAATAGGCTCGTTCCGCCCGGACGAGGTGATCTGCCGATGCGGAGCCTACACGGTCAAGGCGAAGCACGTTATCTTTGCAACAGGCTATATGGCTCAGACTCTGAAGCGGGAGCCTGGAGCAGAACTCGTAACCAGTTATGCCATTGCTACTGATCCCGCACCCCATTTCGATGATTGGTATGAACGCTGCCTGATTTGGGAGACAGCACGCCCTTATTTGTACATGCGAACCTCTTCAGACGGCAATATTATCATCGGCGGCTTGGATGAGCCCCTTCCAGCAGGCGGGCTTAAAGAAGGACGGGAAATCCAGAAGGGCAAGGATCTATTGCATCTGCTTCATCAGATGTTCCCTGAAAAATCCTCGCTACAGATCAAGCGCTCCTGGGGAGCCGTATTCGGGCGAACACGTGACGGATTGCCTTTCATCGGCGGCCATCCTGACTTTCCCCGCTGTTACTTTCTGGAGGGATATGGAGGGAACGGCACCGTATGCAGCATGCTGGGTGCTGAGTTAATTGCCGACCTTATTACGGGCATTTCACGTGAAGATGCCGAAATGTTCTCATTAACAAGAAGCACCAGACCTGTCCCTTCCAGTTGAGGGGCGGATCTGGTGCTTCATCTTGTTCTTATTCTTCGCTAACTGTCTTGATCAACTGATTCCGGTCATCCTCCGACAGAAAGCGGCTAACCTGGAAGCAGGCCGAGCATACATAGACATTCAAGACGGCGCTTGACTGAAGCATAGGCGTATCCTTCGCTTGCATTTGCACCGGCTTAAAGCTCTGAGGCAATGGCTCTGTTCCTACATGCAGCATATACTCCCGGCAATGCGGACACTCCGGGACCTCCTCTTGAGAGTCCAATTGCTTCTCTACTCCCGATTCATAGGCCAAGAGGTCTCCACCCGCGCCAGCAAAAGCTTCCACCCTGCGGATCGCATTCAAATGACCCTTCTCATCCTCCTGCCAGAGCCCCGTAGCATCCGTATCGTCACCGGAAGTGTCTTCCTCATCCTCCCAATCTTCATCCGAGCCCAGGGCAATATTGAGCGTTCGGTACCCCTTCAGCTCATTGTGGCAATAGGGACACTCTTCCTCCGGTCCCAACTCCTCATCCCAGACAATCTCTGTCTGACACCATGGGCAAATCGTAGTTTCTACCATGTATTTACATCCTTCCATAGGCATCATGCCTAAATGTTGATCACCTTCAGGTTCTCGCAACCTTCTTGGGCTGAAAGACTGACCTTTTGAACTTCCACTTTAAGCCTTCCACAAAAAAATAATACCTGCTATAAGAAATAACATCGAAGCCACAAACAGAACTCGGACCAAATTTTTCAGCACCAAGAATCCCCCCTATGCGATACAGGCTCCTATTACAAAGGATACGGAGACGGAGACTGCCATAGCAATCAGGCCTACCGCTGTATTCCCTTCAGCGATCTCCTTGTCGATCTGGAATACTGGCGTCAGGAACTCAAACATGATGTAAGCCAAGAACAACAAGAACGCTCCGACAAACGACCAGGCCATGAAATCATAAATGTTCGATCGTGCGGTTGCAAAGCGCAAAATATTGCATAGAGCGAAGATTTTTCCGCCCGTTGCCAAGGATGCAGCGATATTGCCACGCTTGATCTCATGCCAGCAACGATATTTGGTCACAAGCTCGAAACACGAAAGAAATACGATCAATTCGATAACAGCTACAGAAAAGTACCCTGCCATCAAACCTACCGGCTGCTCCAGCAGCGGATCAATACTTTCTCTCAACACACATCCTCCTCATCACTTCAGCTCGGCAACGGTAACCCCGGTTCCGCCTTCGCCGTAATTTCCCAGCCGGTAGCTCTTGATGTGCTTATGCTTGCGTAAATATTCAGATATGCCGGTACGAAGGATACCGGTGCCCTTCCCGTGAATGATATAGACCTGTCCCAGATTCGCCAGGTAGGCTTCGTCAATGAAACGGTCCACCTCGATAAGCGCTTCTTCCAGGTTGGCTCCCCGCAGATCCAGCTCGCTTCTAGTATTATCGTCTCTTGTCCGTTTAACGTTGGGTGCGACTTTTTGAACCTGCTTTGGTGCCGGCGAAGCAGCCAGGAGCTCCAGGTCGTCTAATGAAACCTTCATCTTCATGATCCCAAGCTGAACAAGCGCTTCCCTCGCTCCAGCAAGCTCTACAACATGCCCTTTCTGGTTCAGGCTGTAGACCATAACCTCATCCCCGGGACCGATCTGCCGCGGCTGTTTGCCCGCTTTGCGGACGGCTGTCTTCTTCCGCTGGGCAGGCTCGGCCTCCTCCAGCTGCTTGCGGGCCGCTATCAGCTTGTGATCCTTAACGGCAGCGCCTTCTTCCTGAGCGATTCGCCGGAGATCATCAATAATCTTCTCCGCTTCGGCTTTCGCCTTGGCAATGATAGCCCGCGCCTCATCTTCGGCCTTTTCCAGTCTGCGGTCCTTCTGCTGTTCAAGCTTCTCAAGCTCAGCCTCATGGCGGCTTCGTAGATTCTCCAGATCCCTACGCAGCTTCTCGGCAGATTCCCGTTCCTGCTCTGCGGCGGTCCGATTCTCTTCGAGCGAGGCGATCATATGCTCTACCCGCTGATCCTCTTCCGTTACCTCGCCGCGAGCGTAGTCCAGAATCTGCGACGGCAGTCCCAGACGCTCCGCAATGGCAAAGGCGTTGCTTCGTCCTGGCACGCCAACAAGCAATCGGTACGTCGGACTAAGCGTATTCACGTCAAACTCCATACTCGCGTTGATGACGCCTTTACGCTCATAAGCGTAAGCCTTCAATTCGCTGTAATGTGTCGTAGCGATCATGCGGCTGCCGAAGCTGTGTATATGCTCCAGAATGGCAATAGCCAGTGCCGAGCCTTCGGCAGGATCGGTACCCGCACCCACCTCATCCAGCAGCACCAGACTTTTAGGCGTCATCTGCTTAAGGATGGAGATAATATTCGTCATATGGCTGGAGAAGGTACTGAGGCTCTGCTCAATACTCTGCTCATCTCCGATATCTGCATAGATCGCATCAAATACGCACAGCTGGCTTCCTTCCTCGGCAGGAACGAACAAGCCAGACATCGCCATCAGACTCAATAAGCCGATCGTCTTCAGCGTAACCGTCTTCCCGCCCGTATTCGGTCCCGTAACAATAATCGTGGAATATTGGTTGCCCAGCTCCACATCGATTGGCACGACCTGGTCACGGTCAATTAACGGATGCCGGCCTTTGCGCAGCTTCATAAATCCGCGATCATTCATTCTCGGTAGAACAGCCTTCATTTCACGGGCTAGACGTGCCTTCCCGAATATAAAATCCAGTTGCCCGACCACATCGCTATCATATAGCAGCAGCTCGGCCTGATCTCCCGTAAGCGCAGTCAGCTTTTGCAAAATAACCTCGATCTCACGCTCCTCGCGCAGCCTTGTCTCCCGCAGCTTATTGTTCATGGCAACAATCGATTCAGGCTCAATAAAGAGCGTTGCACCGGAGCCCGATTGATCGTGAACAATCCCGCCGAAATGGGCGCGATATTCCGCCTTGACCGGAATAACAAACCGGTCTCCGCGAATCGTGATCAATTGATCCTGCAGCATCTTCGAGACGTTGGAGGAACGGATCATGGCATCCAGCTTCTCGCGAATCCGAACTTCCCCTCCCCGTAGCTCTCGGCGAATTTGGGCAAGCTCTGCACTCGCTGAATCCAGCACTTCAGCGCTATCGTCGATGCATCGCTTGATCGCATCCTCCAGCGGCTTTTGCTCGCTGATGTTATCGCTTAAGGCATACAGCAATTCAACAGGATGCTCCTCGTGCATGGAAGCAAGGTAGCGCTTGATTCTCCGTGCTCCTTCCAGCGTCGTTGCGACGCCAAGCAGCTCATGCGGATTCAGCGTTCCGCCAATGCGGGCCCGCTTTACGGCAGGTGTCATATCGACAATTCCGCCGAAGGAAGGAGCGCCCTTCAATCGGTCGACCGTGAACGCCTCCTCCGTCCCTTGAAGCAAGCGCTTGACTTCGTCCAGATCCGTTACAGGGACAAGCCGTTCTGCCGCCTCTTTGCCCATCGGAGTCTGTGTATATTTAATAAGCTGGTCGATAATTTTGCGGTATTCCATCGTTTTGAATATTTTTTCGTTCAAGAAACTCACGACTCCCCTCGAGCATTGTTTATATTATATCGAATATCCCGTATTTCCGCCATTTGCTGCCCGGTTACATATTTAAGGTTTTTCCCGTACACACTAAGCAAGATTCAAAAGAAGGGTCAAGGAGATATATCTATTCTAAAAAGGAGGCCAAGTTCCATGCGATTTCTGGGACACGTTGTGCGCTTTATCGTATCAGCCCTCGTACTGCTTGTAGTGGGCTGGCTCGTCCCGCAATTCAGTATAGGCGGCTTTGGCAGCGCCCTGCTGCTCGCACTCGTCATCGCCTTGATGGGTTGGGCAATCGAAGGGATCTTCGGAAAAAAGGTCACCCCGTTCGGACGCGGCATCGTCGGCTTCATTACGAGCGCGCTCGTCATCTGGCTGGCTCAATTTATTGTCTCCGGCGTATCTGTCTCTATTATCGGGGCAATCCTCGCGGCGCTTGTGATCGGGATTATCGATTTGTTCATCCCTGTGTCCACACCGTTTGAGGCTGGAAGAAGCGAGCGATAGCAGCTTCGTACCGTGCCGGCCATCGCATTGTTCGAAAAGCCTGGGGTATTCGCCTCAGGCTTTTCAATGTGTGTACCCGATCTTCTGTTCACCATTTAGACACACTTCACATTCTTTCTTCAGCTGCAACTGGGCTATAATACACTTGAAATTGTCACAAATATATCATATTGCGGGGGATTGACAATGAGAAAGGCGATTGCACTATTGATGTTATGCGTTCTTTTGACTTTGGCAAGCGCATGTTCAAGCAGCTCAAATTCTGCAGCAAGCACCAAAGCTCAGGTTAAGCCCGAGGCGGAACTGATCATCGAAGCCGTCAATTATGAATTTGACCAGAAGGAATATCATGTAAAGAAGGATGTCCCTGTGCAAATTACCTTCAAGAATGTCGAGGGTAATCATGGAATCCTAATCCCCGGCCTGCGAGTCCAATTGAGCGGTAAGGAAGACTCCGTCGTGATTATCCCGAAAGAAGCCGGAAATTATGAAATTGCATGCTCTATCATGTGCGGTTCTGGTCATGGTACCATGGTGTCTACGCTTATTGTTGAATAACAAGCAGCACAAGCAGATAGCGCCACCGGAAGAAAGGTTCCGGTGGCGCTATTCTGCCGTTCTGCTATGAATCAATTCTGTTCTATTAATTCGATCCACTCGTTATATTCGTTCTGCAGCTTGGCATAGTCTTCCTTCAAGCGCTGATATTCCGCTTCACGGCTCTCCGATTTCTCCAAGGACATCTCCCGCTCCACTTGAAGCAGCCGATATTCATGAGAGATAATCTCGAAGCTGTCTGAAATCTGCTTCAATTCTTCCGCAAGCCGATCCCGTTCCTTCAATACTTCCTCATAATCCTCTCTCAAGGTCAGCACTTGTTCCCCGCCGGCTGCGCTCTCCTGCTGCCAGTTCTCAATTTGAAGCTGAAGCTCACGCTCTGTATCACGCCACGAGTTCAGCTCCTGCTCTGCCAGAGCAAGCTGCTCACGCCATTCCCGCTCGCGGATCTCCGCAGCTTCCCTCGCCTGTTCCTGATCATCGGCAAGCGACGCGTAATCCTTAATGTCCTGCTCCAGCTGTTGAAGCCGGCCGCCAAGCTCCTGCACTTCTTTCTTCAAGCGCTCATTATCCTCACGAATAAATTGCTCATTGTTAAACAACGTTGCTTTCGTCTGTTCGGCCTCCGCAAGCTTCGCCTGAAGGCCCGACAGCTCCGTCTGCAGGTCTTCAACCCGCCCCTGCTCCTGCGCCAAGCTTCTCCTCGCAGTTGCTTGCTCTTCCGTCGATGCAGCAAGCTTACGCTCCAGAGCTGCTGCGGCCTCCTTGCTCTCCATCAGCGTAATCTCCATCCGGGTAAGCTCTTCACTCCGCTTATCGGCAAGCTTTTGCCAGGATGCCTCGTTCTGAACGGCGGCTGCCAGTTCCTCGCGCAGCTTGTCCTCCCGGGCTTTCGTCTCTTGCTGCAGGCGCTGCTGCTTCTTAATCTCACTATCCGCCGCTTGCAAGGATTGCTGCAGCAGCTTTACTTGCTGTTCCAGCCTAGCCGCACTCTCTTTCGACTGCACGCCCGCTTTCCTAGCTTCTTCCTCCCGGGCTTTGGCTGCTTGAAGCTCGCCTTGCGCCTTGGCTTTTTCTTGCTGCTCCTTACGAACATCCTGTTCGACTCCGCGGAGCTTCGCCTGAAGTTGAGAGTTACTTCCCTTCAGCTCTGCTAAATGACGTTCAAGCTCCTGAACCTTGCCGCCCAGCTTCTGGCACTCCGCTTCCCGCTCTTGAAGAGAAGCAGCCTGCTTGGCATTCTGTTCGGTCAATGTCTTCTTATCACTTTTTAATTGATGCCGCTCCTCCTGCAGCTCCTTATGGGCAGCTTCCTGTTTCGTGTGAAGCGCCTGAAGGACGGATATCTCCTGAGCAAGGCTTCCCTTTTCCTTCTGGAGCTCCTCCAGTTCAGCCTGCAGATCATCAACCTTAACCGCTTCTTCCGCCATTCTAACCGCAGCCAGCACAGCTAATCTCGGAGTATCAAGATGGGCATATTGCTTGGCCATGGAGCGCATATGTCCGTCTACGCGACGGGCGACTTGCTTCATATACTCGGGGTTGGCACCCACAATTTTATAGGATGTGCCATATATCTCTACATTTATCGTAATGCGATCAGGGGTGTTCACAGCAGGGGCCTCCTTCGTCCTGGGTTACTCTTGGATGTCATTTTTGACTTGTCGAACTAGCTTATAGAAAAGCCACACCAAAGCATGACTCTTACACTCATGATTCGATGTGACTTCACTTAATTCCTGCTATTTTCTCAATTCAGCGGCAAAAGTTTGCTCAAGGGCTTGAATCACGGATTCATGCGCCTTCGCCACCTCTTCATCTGTTAACGTCCGCTCCATATGACGGTAGATAAGAGACAAGGCCACGCTCTTCTTGCCTTCGCCGAGCTTGCTTCCCGTAAATACATCAAATACCTCGGCATGCTCAAGCCATTCGCCTGCTGTCTGCTTGATCAATTCAAGAAGCGAGCCCGCTTCGACGGATTGATCGACTACGACAGCAATGTCCCGCTGCATGGCCGGGAAGCGCGGCAAATCGCGATAGCTTACCGTTTCCCCGGCATGGCTGAACAGAGGTGCAAGCAACAGCTCGGCCGCATAAGTATCCTCCAGATCCATGTCACGCTGCAGCTCCGGATGAAGCTGGCCCAGTGTGCCGATATGAACTTCGCCTTCTCCGGACGCATGCAGATAGAGCGAGGCAGAGCGTCCCGGATGGAAGCCCTTAGGACGATCAGCTACATAACGTATCCGTCCTTCCAGACCCAGGCTGGCAAATATACTTTCCAAAGCTCCTTTCAAGTCGAAGAAGTCCACCTTTTCCGCAGAGGTATTCCATGTCTTGAGTCCGCGGTTTCCCGTCAGCAGCAACCCAAGAACAGCCAGCTCATGCGGCTTCTCTGCAAGCTTCTCATCAACCGAGTGGAACACAGTACCGATCTCGAAGAGTGCCAGATCGTTCTGCTTACGGTTCCGGTTATACTGTGCCATATCCATCAGCCCTGGCAGCAAGCTTCCCCGAAGCACACTACGGTCCTCACTCATCGGCATGGCAAGGCGGGCTTCCCCGCCGCCTTTTCCGAGCGAAGGGAATACGCCGGCCGCTCCTTCACGAATGAACGAATATCCCAATGTCTCCTGCCAGCCCCCGTGCACGAGCAGTTGGCGAAGCGCACGGCGCAAAGCCTGTGTCTTGGTGTAGCCACCGGCTGTTGTCCGCCCCTCAATAGAGGTTGTAGGAATGTTATCATAGCCGTAAATCCGGGCGATTTCCTCAATGAGATCCACATCCCGGGTAATATCTCCCCGACGTGTCGGAACACATACTTCAAGCTCGCCCATACCGGCATCCCCGCATTCGAAATGGAGACGCAACAGAATGGCCTTAGCTTCCAGCAACGAGATATCTGTTCCGAGATAGTCGTTCACCTTGCTTAAAGAGAGCTTGATCGTCTTCGGCTCTGTTTCCCGCTCAACCGCTTGGACAATACCTTTATGCACTCGGCCGCCTGCAAGCTCTGCGATCATCAGCGAAGCTTGATTGAGAGCAGGAAGAACTCTTGCCGGATCAACCTCCTTCTCGAAGCGTTGTGATGCTTCAGAACGAAGCCCCAGCTGACGGGAGGTTTTACGAATGGAACCGCCGTCGAATTTGGCAGATTCCAGCACAATAGTACGTGTTGAATCCGTCACTTCAGAATCCAGGCCGCCCATAACGCCTGCCAGCCCAACCGGACGGTCTTCCCCGTCGACGATCAGCAGCGTTTCCGGTTCAAGCGTCCGCTCCTGTCCATCCAATGTAATTAGCTTCTCCCCTGCCCGTGAAGCACGTACGCCAATGGTTTTCCCCGCAATCTTGTCGGCATCAAACGCATGCAGAGGTTGGCCGTATTCCAGCATAACGTAATTCGTAATATCCACAATGTTATTGATCGGCCGTATTCCGGCTGCCATCAGGCGGCTCTGCAGCCAAAGCGGGGAAGGCCCGATCTCTACGCCGGAAACAACTCTTACCGCATACCGGTCGCACAGCTCAGGCGACTCAATTTTTACCCGAATCGACTCAGAGGCCGCATCAGACACTTCGATCAATTTGCTTTCAGGATCAGGTAGCTTCACTTCCCGGCCCAGTATGGCTGCCACTTCATAAGCTGCTCCCAGCATGCTAAGACAATCCGAACGGTTCGGTGTCAGGTCGAAATCCAGCACCTGATCATCCAGATGCAGCAGCTTGGCGATCGGGGAGCCGACTGTACTGTCTGCAGGAAGTACAAGAATACCCTCCTGCTGCTCTTTTGGCAGCAGCTTATCATTAAGTCCAAGCTCTTTGGCGGAACAGATCATCCCTTGGGAGACCACTCCGCGCAGCTTGGCTTTCTTAATGTCCAAACCGCCCGGAAGCTTGGCTCCCACAAGAGCGACAGGTACTTTTTGTCCTGCATCCACATTTTTAGCGCCGCAGACAATCTGAAGATCTTCTTCTTGCCCGGCATCCACCGTGCAAATATTCAGCTTATCCGCATCCGGATGCTTTTCCTTATGCTTGACGTATCCGACAACAACCAATGCGGATACCCCTTTGTTGCGGTTCTCAACGCCATCGATTTCGATCCCGGATCGGGTGATTTTCTCTGCAAGCTCAGCAACATCAACCTGCTCCAGAGATACATATTGTGATAACCAATCGGTTGAAACTTTCATCGTTTATTCCCCTTCCTATTCGGCGCTCTATATTCTCGAAAACTGCTGCAGGAAACGCAGATCATTAGTAAAGAAATGACGGATGTCGTCGACACCGTACTTCAGCATCGCAATCCGTTCAACCCCCATGCCAAAGGCAAAGCCGCTATACTTCTCAGGATCGTAGCCGCTCATCTCCAGAACGCGAGGGTGTACCATGCCGCTGCCCAGGATTTCCAACCAGCCGGAATTTTTGCACACTCTGCAGCCGTCTCCACCGCACTTCACGCAAGTTACATCAACCTCAACGCTTGGTTCAGTGAACGGGAAAAAGCTTGGACGCAACCGGATTTGAGTCTGGCTGCCGAACATTTTACGGGTGAATTCCAGTAACGTGCCCTTCAGGTCGCTCATTCGAATCTTTTCGCCAATAACAAGGCCTTCGATTTGATGGAACTGGAAGGAATGCGTCGCATCGTCGTCATCACGCCGGAATACGCGCCCCGGGCAGATGACCTTGACCGGCACCTCACCTTTCATCGCCTCCATGGTACGCACCTGAACCGGAGAGGTCTGGGTACGCATCAGCAATTCCTCCGTCAGATAGAAGGAATCCTGCATATCCCGCGCTGGGTGATTCTTCGGAAGATTCAGCGCTTCAAAGTTATAATAATCCGTCTCCACCTCGGGTCCTTCAGCAATTCGATAGCCCATACCGATAAAAATGTCTTCAATCTCCTGAATGATCTGATTCAACGGATGAACTGAGCCTTGCGTCATTGGACGTCCTGGCAGAGTAACATCGACCTTCTCCGCCGCCAAGCGTCCTTCTGTCTCCTTACGGTCGAACGCTGCCTGCTTCTCTTCAACAAGAGCTTCAATAACGCTCCGCACCTCATTTGCCACCTGGCCAATGATCGGGCGCTCCTCGGCACTCAATGCACCCATGCCCCGCAGGATTTCCGTCAGTGCTCCCTTTTTCCCCAAATACTTTACCCGAAGGTCATTTAACTGGGCTACATCGGCAACCCCGCCAAGCTGCTCCACTGCTTCCTGCTTCAATGATTCCAGACGTTCTTTCATTGATTGAATCCCCCTTTAGACTGTCATGCTAAGATCTTTCATGGCCATTATTGCCTCACTGGAAAAATAAAAAAGGCCTGTTCTCCCAGAAAGGGACGAACAGACCGTGGTACCACCCTTGTTAGAACTCATAAGCATCTGCAAATACAGCTGAATCGCAGCCTCGCCTGAATTCTCACTTGATCGACATAACGGGTCGCAGCCGGTAGCCTCTATTGCCGTGGGATTAAAATCCACATCAGGTTCAAGGCACTGCTCCGGAGTGAACTTCAGCAGCCTGTTTCCGCAAGAGTGCTCTCAATCTATGGCACCCTGTCCCTGTGAGGAGGCTTCTGCTTACTTATCTCCATCTTTGCATTTGCTTGTTCAATTATCTGCTATTATATGAAAAGTTGACTTCGATGGCAAGCAATGCCTTGAAATTTCTCCGGCAAGCAATTTTTGTTGAGGCAAAAAGTGCTTGCATCCCTTCTTGAAAAGTGCTATATTATTTCTTGTCTTCACTAAAGAATTTACCCAATGTGAAGTTGACGGGACGTAGCTCAGCTTGGTAGAGCACCTGGTTTGGGACCAGGGGGTCGCATGTTCAAATCGTGTCGTCCCGACCATTATAAGTTGCGGGTGTAGTTCAATGGTAGAACTCCAGCCTTCCAAGCTGGTAGCGTGGGTTCGATTCCCATCACCCGCTCCATCTATATTTACAGTTTAGCAGTCGTTAGGAAGTTCTTCCTAAGCGGCTGTTTTTTGTTATGTCTCATTCCATCTATCACTTCATAAAAATAAAGGCAGCTCTTCTGCCCGCGGGCTGATAGAACTGCCTTTCCCTTTATTTATCCTGCCTTCCGGTTCAGGAAATGATCTCTCAATACTTCTGCTTTAACGGGCTTGCTGAACAGGTAGCCTTGACCCTCATGGCAATTCTGCTGCTTCAAAAACTCCAACTGCTCCTTGCTCTCCACCCCTTCAGCCGTAACCTTTAATTTCAAGTGATGTGCCATCATCGTGATCGTGGATACAATTGCTGCATCATTACCGTCAATCATGACTTCCCTTACAAAGGAACGGTCAATCTTGAGGCGGTCGATAGGAAGACTTTTCAGATAATTCAAAGAGCTGTACCCTGTGCCGAAATCATCGATACTGATATGTACGCCCAGCTTCTTCAAGCTCTCCAATTGATTCAGAGCCGTCTCAATATCAAAGGTCATGCTTTCTGTTACTTCAAGCTCAAGGTAGCGGGCATCAAGTCCAACCTCTTTTAGAATGGAGTCGACCTTTTCCGCCAGGTTGTATTGTCTGAACTGCCGCATGGATAAATTGACGGATACACATACCGGATCAAAGCCTTCAAGCTGCCATCTTCTGTTATGCTCACAAGCTGTCTTGAGCACCCATTCTCCCAGCGGGACAATTAAACCGGACTCTTCCGCAATCGGAATGAACTCATTGGGAGGAAGCAGGCCGCGCTTCGGATGATTCCACCTTACCAAGGCCTCCATACCCACCATTTTCCCGCTCAGTAAATTGAACTGAGGCTGGAATTCAAGGAAGAATTCCTCTCTCTCCAAGGCTTTTCGCATATCGTTTTCCAATTCCACTCTTGCCTGTGTACGCAATTTCATGTCTTCCGAATACCGTAGAAATGTCACATCTCGTTCTTTAGCATAATGCACGGCCATGTCCGCATACTGAATCAAATGATCCACGCTTCTCGCATCATACGGGAAAATGGCCAATCCCATGCTGAGGGAAACGTGGTACTCCGTATCCACGATTGTGATGGAGGGATTAACAGAATGAAGCAATTGCTCTGCACGGTCTTCAAGCTGCTTCGATTGGGTAATTCCTGTGAATATCAAAGCGAATTCATCATCACCCAGCCGATATACCTTCTCCTGCTCTGTGCATAACATTTCGAGCCTTTTGCCGAGCTCTCTCAGCAGCAGATCGCCTGTGCTGTAGCCTAATGAATCATTGATTGCCTTAAAGCGATCGATATTGACAACCGCGACGCCCTTCAGCTCAGAGGTCCTTGAGGAGGAACTAAGCAGCCCCGCAAGCGTCTCCTTCAAACGACGAATATTGGGAAGACCCGTCAGGTCATCATGATAAGCCATATGCTTCATGCGCGCTTCGATCTTCTGCTGGACGCGGAAAGGCTCCAGAATCGTCAGCTGATAAACCCCTTTAAGCACAAAATAATAGGATATCGCCATGTACCATTGTCCAATCATATGATAAAGGCTGGGCTTTGCGGGATCTCCGGTCAACAGCAGGGAATAGCCCATCATCATAAACAGCAAGGCACGAACCACCGTCAGCGATGCGATCGTTCTTGCTTTGCGATGATGGTACATCACTCCGGCAATCGCCGCAGAATACAGCAGCATGGTAATAATCCATATCGTTGCTTTAAATTGAGGAAAGCTCCCAAGCTCCAACATACTTTCCGGTAAAATCTGCTGATAAGAGAATAAAAGCAGAAGCAGCGCACCGCTTCCGATGGCTGTCCCAAGCAAAGCACTTACTTTATATCGTCTCGTAATTTGATTATCCGAAGCCGAAAATATCAATAACATTCCTACAGCACAAATCAGGTGGGAGATAACCAGGCAGACATTGCTTAGCCGGGTACCGATATCGGCATCCCGTACTCCTACTCCGTCCGGCCCCATGGCAAGCAGAAAACTGAAACCCGCCAGCACGATGAACAGGATTGCTGTGTAGAAGCGATGCTTGGACAGCTTTTCGGCAAACCAGATCCAGCCCTGTGCAAAAATAGCGAACGCCACTGCACCGCAGAGCAATCCTCCTACCAGCTGGATAATCTGAATGATCTGAGTATCAGCAAAACTTCCAGAATTTTTAAAAAATGCGAATAGACTTAACATTACCAACAGACCAAGCCCGATGTGAATAACTGCCGTCTTCTCCTCTGTCCTGACATTCATATATGCTCAACTCCTGGAGGTTGGTATCTTGCAAGTCGCACTCAATAATAATTCAACAAGAAACGATTTATTCCTGCTTCATCCATTTTAAAATAACAATTTTCGTATTATTATTCATTGCGGTTAATAGAAGCATGCTAATGATGCTGCACCCTCTTAATGACGCACACCGCTCGCTGAGATTTGCACGCGGCATTTCGCAACATAACGTGATCGGTCGATCACTTGAAATACTTATCACACGCATGCAGTGAAAAAGGTTAAATCCGGAGCAAAACTGGAATGTCTGTGAATAAGCGGAATTTGGCGTAAGACCGGAGCATCGTGAAACGAGGCGGTACTCCAGGCACGCGTCGGCTTGCCATCATGTTCACGCGTAAAGCGAATCGGACAATTGCCCCGCGCTTTAACCAAGGCTTGCGCGCATATCCTGCTGACATGCCACGGGAGGCAAGCCTATTGCAGCGCAGCATATTGCATTGCAGTTTAGGCGCACCCTGTGCAAACTGCATTATGGTTGAATTGCAAAGGGCATAAGTGTAAAGGGTTGTGAAGAAGCAGAGCGGTCGCCTTTGTGAGCGGATTTCTTCCTTGTCAGAACTTAGTCCAATTAAAGAAATCCGCGAACAACAGCGATCGTAACAACTCTTTACACGTTGCCCTCTCTAACTCGCCCTAATGTTTAACTGTTCTCCCGATACTGCAATGCAACACTGCACCTGTCAGCATAAATCCGGCGATATGCCGGTCTCCTAACATAAATAGGGCCTCCCTCCAGATCAAGTCTCTTGGGATGGCCCTATTCAGCACAATGCTTACTTGTTCTTGTCGAATCCGACTTCCGGTGTGGTCAGCTTATCATAGAAATCGACCGATTTGTCCTTGTCCTCAGCGGCGCGCAGGGCCATTGCCGATCGCGGATGCTCATCCAGACTTCCTGTAATCATGTAGGGGATCAGATATCCCCATTCTTCCTTCTCCCGCAAAGGAACCAGCAGTTGCTCCAATACCTCCAGTACAGGACGCAGCTGGTAATTCGTATTTTTCAGATGGGTGACTAACAGCTCCGTAGGACAATTGCCTGCGGCACGTCCCATACCGTAGACAGAAGCATCAAGCAGCTCGACGCCCAAATCCGCAGCGACAAGCGTGTTGGAAAATGCGAGCTGCAAATTGTTGTGCGTATGAACGCCCAGACGCTTGTTCGGCAGATGCTGCTTGAACTTATTCACCAAAAGCTCCATGTCTTTATAGTCCAGACTGCCATAAGAATCTACAATATATACGACATCCACGACACTGTTCTTGATCATGTCGAACGCCTCAAGCAGCTCATGCTCCATAACGTTGGACAGCGCCATAATATTAATGGTTGTCTCATATCCGCGGTCATGAAAAGTCTGAACAAGCTTCAAGGCCTTGTCCACATCCTTCACATAACAGGCAACCCGAATCAGATCAAGCAAGCTTTCACTGCGCGGCAAAATATCATTCTCATCTACTCGTCCGATATCCACCAGTGCAGAGAGCTTCGTATTCCCTTTATTCGGAATGACCTTTTTCAGGAAATCATCATTTAGAAAACGCCAAGGTCCGGCCTCGTCAGCTCCCTTCAACAGCTTAGGAGAGTTTTTATATCCGATTTCCATATAATCGACGCCGGCCTCGTTCAAGCCTGCATATAATTTTTGAACAAACTCAACACTGAAGTCCCAGTTATTAACAAGTCCCCCGTCTCGAATTGTACAGTCTACGATTTTGCATTGGTTTTCTTTCATCTGTACCGTGTCCCTTCTCTGTGCGTGTTTTATCTACCATCTTACTTGAAGAGAAAAGCAAAAGTAAAGACGTAAAGCCATTTCTTTTATTGTTTTATGTGACTATTTTCACAGTTAATTCCATAAGTATCTTGTATATTGATCCCGTTTGAGAGTGATTATCAATATCGAAATATGTAATGGAGGGAAAACAATGCAGCCCAGTTCAGAACATCTGATTCGGTTAAAACCTGGTCATTCCGCTATAATCTCGAAGCTGATACATATCGACCCTATGCTGCGGCGGAGACTTGCAGACCTTGGCATTCATGAGGGCGCAAGCATCACCGTCAAGCGTTACTGTCTATGGGGCGGACCTGTATTGCTTGAATATCGCGGTCAACTCCTCAGTATCCGCAGAAGAGAGGCTGCACGGATCGAGGTGTCCGGATCTTGAACAATGCCGCATTGATCGGAAATCCAAACACAGGAAAAACCTCGTTGTTTAATACGCTGACAAGTTCATATCAGTATGTAGGCAACTGGTCCGGTGTCACGGTTGAGAAGAAAGTAGGCCTGCTTCGCAATAAGACAGGTTCTATTACAGATCTGCCCGGTGTTTATTCCCTGAATCCTGTGTCCAGAGATGAAGGCGTGGTTGCAACATTTTTGGTCGACCAGGAGCCTACAGCAATCATAAATATTGTGGATGCCTCCCAACTGGAACGAAATCTCTACCTCACCTTACAAATGCTTGAATACGGCAAGCCCCTTCTGATCGGCTTAAATATGATGGATGTTGCTCAATCCCGTGGAATCCATATTCAGCTCGAGGCATTATCCAGCATGCTGGGGGTTCCAGTAATTCCATTGATTGCACGGACGGGAAAAGGGAGTCCTGAGTTATTGGAGCTTATGAGCCACATTTCCTTGCAGACCGCGGGCCCGCACTGGGTTCTTAATTACGGTGAGGTGGTTGAACAGGCTATCCTTGATATTTCCCGGGAATTAGCGGAATTTGTCCCTAATCCAAGTCTCTCAATGCGTTGGGCTGCGCTCCAGTTGCTCGAGAACAACCAAGCTGTTCGTAATTCCCTGAAAATAGACGGCGATTGTTCCCTTCGTCTGGATGCTATTCTTGACAGGACCGAGCAATCGCTAGCAGTAGCATACCCATCCATGACACTGACTGCCTACTTGAGATCCGTACGCATGGAGCGCATTCACGAAATTTTGAAAAGTACGGTAATTACCCAGCCAAAGGCCCGCACGACACTGACTGATCATATCGATCACTTTGCCCTGCATCCGTTTTGGGGAGTCCCCCTCTTCTTAGCCTTTATGTACTTTACCTTCAAACTAACGTTTGACTGGCTCGGGAATCCGTTGTCCGATATGCTGGATGCCTTTATTTCGGGACCCCTGAGCAATTTAATTTCAGGAGCCCTTGAGGCTCTAAATGTCTCCGGGTTCACTATGGCATTAATATTAGACGGCATTGTGGCAGGAGTTGGCGGTGTCTTGGTATTCATGCCGCAAATCTTCATCATGTTTCTGATCATTTCCTTCATTGAAGACACCGGCTATATGGCCGGATTACGGTAATGATGGACCGGTTGATGGAAATGGTCGGATTGAACGGAAAGTCGCTGATTCCATTTATCATTGGATTTGGTTGTAACGTGCCTGCAATTATGGCTTCCAGAGGGATTGAACAGGAAAAGGAACGTACCTTAACGATGCTGCTGGTGCCATTAATGTCATGTTCCGCCAGACTTCCTGTGTATGCCTTATTTGCCGGTGTGTTTTTTGCCGAATCGCAAGCTCTAGTTGTCTTCTCTCTATATATCCTTGGTATTCTTCTCACTTTGCTGCTTGCCAAACTGTTCTCCAAAACTATCTTTAAGAATCAAAAATCCTTCTACTTTATTGAGCTTCCTCCCTACCGTCTGCCGCAAGGACGGACATTATTCCGTAGTACCTGGGAGAAGGGAAAAGGATTCCTTCGCAAAGCTGGTACATTTATTCTTGCCGGCTCTGTTCTGATCTGGATGATGTCTTACCTTGGGCCCGGAGGAGTAGCCGAATCCATGGACGATAGCTTCCTCGCCTACATCGGCGGGATGATCGCCACTCTGCTTCAACCTGTTGGTTTCGGAACCTGGCAAGCTGGCGCTGCATTAATTACTGGTTTTATGGCCAAAGAAGTCGTCGTCTCAACCATGAATATCATTTACCATGTACCGGATATAAACGGACTGCAAGTCCAAATTTCATCTGCCTTTACTCCGCTTCAGGCTTACAGCTTCATGTCATTTATACTGTTATATACGCCTTGTCTGGCAACCGTGGGTGTCCTTCGGAAGGAAACCTCCTCCTGGAAGTGGACTGCGTTTTCGGTAGTATATGCTCTGCTGCTTGCATATCTCGTATCGATCGTTATTTATCAAGGGGGCAAGCTGATCTTTTAATGGAAGGAAGATGAACGAATGATCGCTGATATCGTGATCCTGACGATTGTGTTCGCTTATGCTGGATTTGCTTTTTACCGGGGTATTCGAAAGCGGAAGCAAGGGGCCTGCGCAGCCTGCGCTCAACAACAATCCTGTGCAGCTTCCTGTTGTGATCCGGCTTCATCATCGAGCAAGCAGCCTCCTGCGGGATGAATAAGATATGCATATTAAAAAACCTGCGACCGCTACTGTGCGGCGCAGGTCTTGTATTCAGGTAGCCAAAGGAAGCGAGATCACAAAGATCGTGCCAGCCCCCTTGATGCTATCGGCAAATATCGTTCCCCGATGATTTTTAATAATTCTATAGCTGACCGATAGGCCAAGCCCGGTTCCCTTCTCCTTCGTTGTAAAGAAGGGAGAGAACAGTCTTGCCAGCATCGCTTTGTCCATTCCTTTTCCATTATCCCGAATTGAAATATTGACGTACTTCTCTTCCAGCTCAGCCTTTACTTCAATCTGACCGGAGTGCTCGCTGCCTACCTCCTCGATTGCTTCCATTGCATTCTTGATTATGTTAAGGAGTACTTGCTTGATTTGCTTCACATCCACAGCAATATTCATCTGAGGGGCAATTTCCTTAATGCCGATCTCGCACCCCTTCATCAGAGCCTCACTCTCTGTCAAAAGGACAACCTCCTTCAACAGGGAAGCAACACTGATTACGCTCTTCTGCGGAGTCGAAGGCTTCGAAGAATTTAGAAACTCATAAATGATATCGTTGGCACGGTCAATCTCACTAAGAATGATCTGCGCATATTCCTCTCTGCCAAGTTGAACAAGATGAGGCTTGAGCAGCTGGATAAAGCCGCGAATCGCAGTCAATGGATTGCGAATCTCGTGAGCGATGGCGGCCGATATTTTCCCCAGCATCGCCAGCTTATCATTCTGGTAAGCGGTTTCCTCAATCTGTTTGAACTCGGAGACATCCTTGACACTCACCAGGTAATCTCCGTCCATCTCATCACTATACGTAATTGTCGCAAGCCAATATCGTCCGTATTCATCCATAAACTCAAAATTTTTCTTTCGATATACAATCGTCTCCCGATACAACCCGATAATCTTCTTCCTCTTGTAATGACTAATGCCGGGATGCTTCAGCAACTGGGCCAGATTACAGCCAATCAGTGACTGGCGGGGCAGTTCAAGCAGCCGGGCCATCCGGACATTTATAAAGGTCATGGTTCCATCTGCGTCAAACAGCATAATCCCGCTGTCCAAATGCTGAAGTACATTCTCATATTTATTCATGACTAATTCCGTTGATTGAAATGCTTTTACAGATTGGAGCAGTGTCTCTTGAAATTCGCCTAACAAGCTGGTTCCCCCTTTGTCTCCTAATGATCTCTCCTGCCATAAACGACACTAACGATCATGAAACGAAACATCCGCCTTTTCCTGGAACACAATCTTGCTCACTTATGAAACTGTATATAGAGCCTGTCCTATATGTAATTGACTATTTCAATCATAGTAAACTTTTCCAATTAACGTCAATCAGAGATACTGTCGAAAAAGAGGGGATACTCTCAAATAAACACAAATCCCAAAAAAAGTATTGCGATTTGCAGCCGTTATTCCCTTCGAATAAGGAAGAACCGCCATTCAAGGAAGTGATCCTTGAGATGACGGCTCTTCTTTATCAGCTATGTTTTTGCAACAGCTTCATTCTTCGGCGGCTCATGACAGCGAGTCTTCGCTTCAACTCCGCTTCCCATTCTGGATCGCCAAGTTGAACGGCGACAGAGAGCAAATCCAGCGACAGGTCAATCTGACTCTGGACAATGTCGAGCGGATCCTCATCCTCCCGGTTTACACAGTTGCCGAAGATTTCATCTTCGTCCTCCATGCTAAAATCCTGGAAATCGATTTCGGACAGGCCGTCACTATGCGCATATTCTGCCAATACCTCGTACTCATTTTCAACCTTGTAATGAACCTCCACCCGATGGCAAACAGGGCAAAACAGGAGGGGAACATTGTGTACCTGAGTACGATAATGCTTCAACGTCCCTTTCGTGCCCAGCATACTCGCTCCACAGCAAAAACTCATTCCCCGTCACCCTTTCAGCAAATCAGGAAAATTCATTCCTGAACCCTAATATGTTATTGCATCTACTTTATTCTAAAGGCCGGTTAATGATGCCTCAATCGGACTGAATAAAGAATAATCAACTCACATGGTAGCACCGGGCAATTGCGAAGTCAACTCGTTGACGGCGATGGCTTCTTTACTTGGACATTGCTGCGACGATCAGGTCTCCCATGGCAACTGTGCCGATCGCCTTGCTCTTGTCGACTGCAATATCGCCTGTACGGTGCCCGGCGTTCAGTACATCCGCCACCGCGCGCTCAATCGCATCCGCTGCATCCGCATATCCGAAGGTCATCCGGAACATCAGGGCTACGGACAAGATGGTTGCAATCGGATTCGCCAGATTCTGACCCGCAATATCCGGTGCGGAGCCATGGACTGGCTCGTACAAGCCAAAGCTGCCTTCTCCAAGCGATGCCGATGACAGCATACCGATCGAGCCTGTCAGCATAGCCGCTTCATCACTCAAAATATCTCCGAACATATTCTCGGTCACAATGACATCAAAGCTGGAAGGCCGTCTTAACAGCTGCATCGCACAGTTATCGACGAGCACATGCTCGAGTTCAACGTCCGGATATTCCGGAGCGACCCGGTTCACCACTTCACGCCACAAGCGGGAAGTCTCCAGCACATTCGCCTTATCCACGGAAGCGAGCTTCTTCCGGCGCTTCTGTGCAATCTCGAATGCTTGACGCACAATACGCTCAACCTCGGATACGTTATAGGCGCATGTATCAACCGCTTCTTGCCCTTGGTCAGTATCACGGCGGTATTTCTCACCGAAATAAATGCCTCCTGTAAGCTCGCGTACAACCATCAAATCGGTTCCTTCCAGCACCTCCGGCTTTAAGGTGGAGGCATCCTTCAAGCAGTCAAATACGACAGCAGGACGAAGATTGGAAAAGAGCCCCAATGCCTTGCGAATGCCCAAAAGTCCTGTCTCCGGACGAAGCTCCTTCGGATTATTATCCCATTTCGGACCGCCGACAGCACCAAGGAGTACTGCGTCCGCCTTGCGGCACACTGCCAGAGTCTCCTCCGGAAGCGGAGTTCCCTTCTCGTCAATTGCAATTCCTCCGAACAAAGCATGCTCGGTTTCAAAGCGATAGCCGAACAGCTCCTCTGTCCGCTTAAGAACCTTCTCCGCTTCTGCAACAACCTCCGGACCGATACCGTCTCCGGCGATGACTGCAATCTTCTTCACTTCTGCCATAATTACAACTCCCTTTCATGGATAGCTCATATCTGTAGTAAGTTGGACCATTTAAGCAACTATAGTGCCTTCAACTCTACTTATCTAACTCGCTTGTATCATCTTATTTCAGTTGTAACATACATAACATGGAGTTACAAAGATATAGAAACTATTAACTCCATAGGTTAAACCTATAAGCCGGTCTAATTTGCTTTGGAACAGTGAGCTTCTCCCGGGATCATAAAAAAGATAAGAAAAATCCCCTGGAGCTAGCGCTCAGGGGATAATACAAGAATTTCGATTTTGATGCTAAGCCTGTTTTTCTGCTCCTGCTTCTCCAAAAGGCGATTCAAGGCATCCACATAGGCTCTGACAGCCGCTTTATTCCCGTAATGCCTTAAAGCAGGTGCTTATCATTCTGCTGCATACAGTATGTCGCAGGGCCTGATGTATTACTTCTTGATCCAGTGCATCAAGCCGCGAAGCTCTTTACCCACAACTTCAATCGGATGTTCAGCTTCGTTGCGGCGAGTTGCCGTCAAGAAGGCACGGTTGGATTGGTTCTCCAGGATAAAGTCTCTTGCAAATTTACCTTGTTGGATGTCGGACAATACAGCCTTCATCGCCTTCTTCGTCTCTTCAGTAACAATGCGAGGGCCTGTTACATAATCACCATATTCCGCTGTGTTGGAGATGGAATCACGCATTGTAGCCAGACCGCCTTCATAGATCAGGTCTACGATCAGCTTCAGTTCATGCAAGCATTCGAAGTAAGCCATCTCAGGAGCATAGCCTGCTTCAGTCAACGTTTCGAAGCCAGCCTTGATCAATGCGGATACACCACCGCAAAGTACAGCTTGCTCACCGAACAGGTCTGTTTCGGTTTCTTCACGGAAGGAGGTCTCGATAACCCCTGCACGAGTACAGCCAATGCCTTTTGCATAAGCAAGACCGATTTCCTTCGCTTTGCCAGTTGCATCCTGATGAATTGCAATCAAGCCTGGTACCCCAAAGCCTTCAACATAAGTCCGGCGAACCATGTGCCCTGGTGATTTAGGGGCTACAAGAAGCACGTCGTTGTCCGGAGAAGGAACAATTTGTCCAAAGTGAACGTTAAATCCGTGTGCAAACAGCAGTGCTGCTCCCTTTTTCAGGTTAGGTGCAATTTCGCTATGATACACGGATGCTTGCGTCTCGTCAGGCATCAGAATTTGTACAACATCTGCGCGTTTTGTTGCTTCTGCAACAGAGAGAACTTCGAAGCCGTCTTCTTTAGCTTTGTTGAACGATTTACCTTCGCGAAGACCGATAACTACTTGCAGTCCGCTCTCACGCAGGTTTTGCGCATGGGCATGACCTTGGCTGCCATAACCGATAATCGCAATTGTCTTTCCTTTTAGTACGCTAAGTTCTGCATCCTGTTCATAGTACAAAGTTACTGCCATCTCTAAAGCCCTCCCATATTTTGCGGGTCTGTGCCATAGGCACGTCCCAATTTTTATTGTTTCGCCGCCTGTATGACGGGTGATTCATGGGACCCTGCCGATGCTAAGGATCTCATCAATCTCCCGCCATACCAGGACGGGTATTACGATTTAAGCGTTCCCTCGAATCATAGCAGTTACCCCGGTCCGGGACAATTCTTTAATTCCGTAAGGACTAAGCAATTCGATCATGGCATCAATTTTCTCGGTATCCCCGACAACTTGAACAATCATGCTGCTCGTACCGATATCGACTACCGCAGCGCGGAAGGTTTCGACAACGCCCATAATTTCCGGACGCTCCGAAGGCTCTGATTTCACCTTAATCAATGCAAGTTCTCTGCCAACCATCGGTCTCGAGCTAAGGTTCACTACCTTAATGACATCAATCAACTTATAGAGCTGCTTCTCGATCTGTTCCAAGGTCTTGTCATCACCCTGGGTCACAATGACCATTCTGGACAAGCCTTCTTCCTCCGACTGGCCAACCGTAATACTCTCAATATTGAAGCCGCGGCGTCCGAACAATCCCGCGACCCGTTGAAGAACACCCGGCTGGTCATTAACTAATACCGATATCGCATGGTTCTTCATCATGTTAATCTTCCCCCAACAGCATTTGATCAATTGTGGAGCCTTGAGTTACCATCGGATAGACGTTCTCGCCTCTCTCAACGACGAATTCCACAAGCACCGGTCCCGGTGTATCCAGAGCCTCCTGCCAAGCCTGTCTCGCTTCTGCCTTATTCGTAGCCCGGAGTCCCTTCACCCCATAGGCCTCGGCAAGCTTCACAAAGTCAGGGCTGCCGGCCAGGTCGATGAAGCTGTACCGGTTCTCGTAGATCAGTTCTTGCCATTGCCGCACCATGCCGAGCACCTGGTTATTGATGACAACCACTTTAACCGGAATGTTGTTGATTGCACAAATCGCCAGCTCCTGAGCACACATCTGCATGCCGCCGTCGCCATTGATCGAGATAACCAACCGGTCCGGATCAGCCATCTGGGCCCCGATTGCCGACGGGAATCCGAAGCCCATCGTTCCCAGGCCGCCCGAAGTGATCCAGGAGCGAGGCTGATTGAACTTGTAGTATTGAGCAGCCCACATTTGATGCTGACCTACGTCCGTTGTTACAATCGCTTGCCCCTCCGTCGTTTCATTCAGGAGCTCAATGACCCATTGCGGCTTGAGGACCGTGTCCGAATCCTTATACTTGAACGGGTTCTCTTGGCTGGATTTTACAACCTTCTCTCTCCAAGCGTCCGCTTTACCTGCCCGAGCCACAAGCGGGATGAGCAGCTCTAGCACGTTCTTGACATCCCCGACAATCGGAATATCTGTGTTCACATTTTTTCCGATTTCAGCGGGATCAATATCGATATGTGCGATTTTTGCAAGTGGCGCGAATCCGTCCAATTTTCCGGTTACGCGGTCATCGAACCGTGCGCCCAGATTGATGAGGAGATCCGCTTCCTGAATGGAACGGTTCGCCGTAACTGTACCGTGCATCCCCGGCATTCCCATCCACAATTCATGCCCGCTCGGGAAACCTCCAAGGCCAAGCAATGTTGTGGTAATCGGAATTTGAGTGATGTTTACGAATTCGAGCAGCGCTTCGTGCGCTCCGGCGTAGACGACACCCCCGCCGGCCAGGATAACCGGACGTTCCGATTCTTGGATCGCTGCAGCCAGCTTATCCAGCTGAATTCTGTTCGGCTTCACCGTTGGCTGGTAGCCGCGCAGATGAACGTTCTGAACCGGCTCGAACATGGTCTTGGCTGCCGAGACATCCTTCGGAATATCGATCAGTACCGGACCCTTTCTGCCTGTATTTGCAATGTGGAATGCCTCATGAATCACCCGCGGCAAATCCTCCACATTTCGTACCAGATAGCTGTGTTTGGTAATCGGCATCGTGATCCCGGTAATATCGGCTTCTTGGAAAGCATCGGTTCCGATCAAGCTTGACACGACGTTCCCCGTAATCACCACGAGGGGCACTGAATCCATATAAGCTGTTGCAATTCCCGTGACCGTATTGGTTGCACCCGGGCCGGAGGTTGCAATACACACTCCAACTTTACCGCTTGCACGTGCATAGCCATCTGCTGCATGAATCGCTCCTTGTTCATGTCTTGTCAGCAAATGGTGGAAATCAGTAAATCCGTACAGGGCATCGTAAATGTACAATACCGCCCCACCTGGATAACCGAAGACGCATTCGACACCTTCCAATAGCAAACTGCGAAGCAAGATTTCGGAGCCGGAAATCACTTCCGGTTTCATCCATTTCTCACGTAATTGTTCTGTAGACCGCACTTCAGGAATTTGCGCGCTCATCAGTCATCCTCCTTCCAAAGATTGGATATTTATATAACAAAAAAACCTTCCGTCCGCCGGAATAGTCTCCTATTCCGAGGGACGAAAGGCTTTGCTTCCGTGGTACCACCCATTTTTACCCGACTCCTCACGGAATCGGACCTTGACGGGTATAGCATTCCAGCTACTACCCGTGGTCTTTAACGCAGACCCGACGATTTCTCCTAATAGGCGGGATATGCCGGAGGACCGGTATCCAACTTTTCAGAAAAACAGCTCCGAGGTGAGCTCGCATTTAAGGGGTAATGGCAGATGGTCTCAGCAAATCCATCTACTCTCTGAGCAAAGAGCCCTTAACCTTCGTCCTCATCATAGCCGTTTGATATAGTCGTTAAAATGTTTAGACACATTATATGATTAGTTTACATTCAGAGTCAATACCTTAATTTTAATGTGCACAAAAGTAAGGCGATTTATCCGGTGGTCAAAAGTCGGTTTTCAGCACTGAGAAGATTTCGTGAACCTAAAAAAGGAGGATCGGAATATAGGCAAACCCTGCATGAGCGAAATGCTTCCAAAGGAAGCATATCTCGTAAACATCCGCTTGGACTTTGAAGGTGAACGCAAGATTCGATCCCGTATTTTCCTCTTGAATCACTTCGTGATCAAAAGACGAACGCTTTGAGATTTTCGACATATGATATGGGTAATGGCCTAGGCAAGGAGGATGTGTGAAATGATTAGATACAGAAGACCCAAACAGGACGATCCCATCATTCATGATCTGATCTGCAAGGAGCTTGTCCCTCTCTCCCACCTGTCTCCAAGCGAACTGAAGACAGTGGTCAAGGACGTGCCCAAACGGCTATCACATGGCGTTACACTTGTAGCATCCCAAGATTATGAATCTGATCCTATCGCATTCATTCACTTCATGATGCATGGGGAACTGCTCTATATTGACATGATGGCGGTTGCTCCATCCTATCGTCGCAACCGCCTTGGAAAGACGCTCCTGGCACAAGCCGAGAATTTCGCCAGCTCACGCGGCTGTGTAAAGTCAAAGGTCATGGTAGACCGCGACAATACCAGAGCTCACTTATTTTACAGAAATTTAGGATATCAAACCATTCGTTACATGAAGCCCTCTCAATGCTTTGAACTGGAAAAAGAGCTCTTTAACCGAAGATAATCCTTACCAGATGCCCCCGCCATAAGGGCCTGGTCCATATCCATAAGGACTATAGCCGCCTCCGACGTACGGACCATAACCTCCGTAACCTCCATAACCGCCATAGCCGCCTCCGTAGCCGTACGGCGATGCTCCAATTGCAAGCAAATCAAACAAGACCAATGGAATGATTGCCTTAGTCTTCACCTTTTTCCCGGGATTCTGCCGTACGTACAGACGCCCGCCGCTAACCTTGACCAGCTTGCCGCTGACAACGCTTCCGTCCTTTTTATAAGCGACGATCGACTTCCCGACCCATTTCTCTGCCTCTTTCCTTGTCACCTTCGTGGCCATTTCAGCTTCCTCCTTCGTATATCGTAATCTCGTTCAAATTACTATATTCCCGGGACTTCGCCGCCGTTTGAGCCATCGCCTTGAGACTGAGAAATGGGCATAAAAAAACTGTATCCGCAAAGCCGAAATGGAATTCGGCCCTGGGATACAGTTCTAGGGTCATTAGCGTTTGGACGGATCGTAAGGAGTCCCGAGCGCAGACGGTGCGGAAGCTCTCCCCACCGCACTGACAAGTACGATAATCGTCAGTACATACGGGATCATAAAGATAAATTCCTGCGGAATACTTCTGGACCATTCAAACAATTGCACATAGTTCCGGATCGCTTGGGAGAAGCCGAAGAACATAGCTGCACCAAAGGCCCCCACCGGATTCCATTTCCCGAAGATCATCGCGGCTATCGCAATATATCCTTGTCCGGAAATGGTGTTGTGAGAGAACAAACTGGTTGTTGTTAACGTAATCGTTGCCCCGCCCAAACCGGCCAATGCGCCGGAAATCATAACCCCGATATAGCGCATACGGGACACGTTCACCCCGAGCGTATCTGCCGCACCAGGGTATTCACCCACCGAGCGCAAGCGAAGGCCGAACGGCGTTTTGTACAGCACATAGAACGCTACTGCAACCAGAATCAAAGCCAGATAAGTGGTCGGATAGGAATTAAAGAATCCTTCGCCAATAATCGGAATCTCTCTTAACAAAGGAATTGCCTGTTTATGAAATACTTTAATCAGCGGTGTCTCGGCAGAGCCGTCAAACAACAGCTTCACAAAAAACAAGGTCAAACCGGCCGCCAAGAAGTTAATGACGATACCGCTGATGGTCTGATCCGCTTTGAAGGTCACGGAAGCTAACGCATGGATCAACGAGCCCAGGATGCCTACAAAGATTGCGCATATAACGCCGATCCAGGGGGCTGCGCTTCCCATGCCCGCCTCTTGTGCATAATAAGTGCCTACTCCGGCGGCAAATGCGCCGAAAATCATCAGACCTTCTAGTCCGATATTGACTACGCCGGAACGTTCAGAGAAAATCCCGCCGAGTGCCGTAAAGATCAAAGCCGTAGAAAACACGAGCGTCGAGTTCAGCAATTGGCCTAACAGCGTAAGAACGTCCATATTACAGCACCTTCTCTTTCTTGCGCTTGAGATAAAACGGCTTTAGGATGAAGCGCACGATGCCTTGCGCCGCAATGAAGAAAATAATCGAGCCGATAATGATTTTAATAAGCTCAGGCGGAACTCCGGCGGCAAAGCTCATACCTGCCGATCCGTAAGTCAAGCCTCCATACAGGATGGCCGCAAATACAACCCCGATCGGATGGTTCATCCCAAGCAAGGCGACCGCAATCCCATCGAATCCATACCCCGGAGAAGCGGCAAATACCGATTGGAAATGGAATACGCCAAGCACCTCAAAGGTGCCTGCCAGACCGGCAAACACGCCGCTGATGAACATTGCCTTGATGACATTGCGGCCCACGTTCATCCCTGCGTATTCAGCCGCATGCTGGTTAAAGCCTACAGCTCGCATTTCATAGCCCTGCTTTGTTTTCCATAGGTAAATATAAAAGAACGCCGCTGCGATCAGTGCAATTACTGTACCCCAGTGGACACGGGCATTGTCGAAGATGGAAGACAAGAAGGTCATCGAAGCGGATGCCTGAATATCTTCGGAACGGTTCTGTCCTTTTAACAGGAAGAAGTGACGAATAATGTAGTTGGAGAAGTAAAGAGCGACCCAGTTCAGCATGATCGTCGTAATAACCTCGTTAATTCCCCGTTTTGCCTTGAGGAAACCGGCAATTGCCGCCCAGCATCCGCCTGCAAAACCACCCGCGATCACTGCCAGCGGAACTGAAACCAGAGCATGTACCCCATCAAGAGACAATGACACGGCCGTAGCTGTCGTCATTCCGATCAGCACCTGACCATCCGCTCCGATGTTGAACATCCCTGAACGGAAGGCAAAGGCCACTGCCAGACCTGTAAAGATCAGAGGTGTGACCTGACGAATGGTCTCCCCCATATGATAAGGACTGCCAACCACACGTTTAATGAGCGCGGAATAGGCCTCGATCGGATTGTAATTCCCGAGCAGCATGACCAATGCGCCTACAATCAGGCCCAGCACAATGGCGACTAAAGGCACGACAAGGCTGTCGAGCGTAAATATTTTGCGCAGCTTATTCACCCTTTTGTCCCCCTTTATCGATAAAGCCTGCCATCATCAGTCCGAGTTCCTGATCATTGGTATCTTTCGGATACACTTCTCCGACGATCTTGCCGCCATAAATAACTGCGATCCGGTCTGCCACATTCATGATTTCATCCAGCTCAAATGAGACAAGAAGAACAGCTTTCCCCTGATCGCGTTGCGCGATTAATTGTCTGTGTACAAATTCAATGGCGCCTACATCCAGGCCCCGTGTAGGTTGAGCTGCGATAAGAAAATCGGGATTCTTGTCTATTTCCCGCGCAATAATTGCCTTCTGCTGATTCCCTCCGGACAAGGAACGAGCCTTTGTCTCAATATCCGGCGTACGCACATCGAAATCTTTGACTAGCTTTCCTGCATATTCGCCAATCGTGCGCTGATCCAGGAAAGCGCCCTTACTGTAGGGAGTCTTGTAATAGGTTTCCAAAATCATATTCTCCTTGACGGAGAAATCCAAAACTAGACCGTGCTTGTGACGGTCTTCCGGAATATGCGACACACCGCTCTCAATAATTTTCCGCGTCGGCAGATTGGTAATGCTTCTGCCTGACAAAGTAATCGTTCCTGAATTGATCTTGCGCAGTCCGGTAATGGCCTCGATTAACTCGGTCTGACCATTCCCGTCCACACCGGCAATTCCGACGACCTCTCCGGCTCTGACCACCAGGTCAAGTCCGTTAAGAAGAGAAACGCCGTCCTTGCTTTCCACTCTCACCTGATTCATTTCCAGTACAGGCTGGCCAATGTTCGGCTCGTCCTTGTCAATCTTGAACGAAACACTGCGTCCGACCATTTTTTCGGCGAGATCGCTCGGATTGGTCTTGTCCGTATCTACGGTATCAATAACCTTCCCTCTGCGGATAATCGTTACCCGATCCGAAATTTCCATGATTTCTTTTAACTTATGCGTAATTAGAATAATGGATTTTCCTTCCGCCACCAAGCGGCGCATAATGGCCATTAACTCTTCGATTTCCTGTGGCGTCAATACCGCAGTAGGTTCATCAAATATTAAAATATCAGCACCCCGGTACAACGTTTTCATAATTTCGACGCGCTGCTGCATTCCTACCGAAATATCTTGAATCTTCGAGTTAGGATTGACCTGAAGCCCGTATTGTTCCGACAGCTTAGCCACCTGTGCGGATGCTGATTTATAGTCGATATTTAGTCCTTTTTTAGGCTCCATACCCAGAATGATATTCTCTGTCACCGTGAAAGGCTGAACAAGCTTAAAGTGCTGGTGTACCATACCGATTCCGTATTTGATTGCCTTATTCGGATTGTCAATCGTAACCGGTGTACCGTTCATTTCAATCGTGCCTTCATCTGGCTGATAAAGGCCAAATAGAATATTCATCAAAGTCGATTTGCCGGCGCCGTTCTCTCCGAGCAGCGCATGAATTTCCCCTTTGCGGAGGGTCAAACTGATAGAGTCATTGGCGATAATGCCAGGGAAACGCTTTGTGATTTGCTTCAACTCGACCACAGGAGCCGCAGCCGCAGTGCTCATGAAATCACCCTCATCATTTGGGATTTAAGCAAACAACAAGGCCAGTTATACATCACTGGCCTTGCTTGTTTGTGCTTTACATTTTTCATATCGGAACGGGTCTCGAGATTTATCTATACGGTATTATTCAGCAGGAACTGTAATTTCACCGTTGATAATTTTCTGTTTGAACTCTTCGACCTTGTCCAGAATTTCTTGGCTTACGTTCGCCTTCGAAGTTTCAGGCAAGCCTACGCCATCATCCTTCAAAGTCAGGTTGGTAACTTGTCCGCCCTTGAACGTACCGTCAATAACTTGTTGGGATACGTTCTTAACCGCTACGTCAACCCGTTTAACCATCGAAGTCAGCGTTACTTCGTCGCCGAATTCAATCGATTGATCCTTATCTACGCCGATAACCCACAATTTGTTGGCACCACCGGCAGCGTTACGTGCAGTTGCTTCGTTAAATACGCCGTTGCCTGTTTGTCCGGCAGCTGGGAAAATAATGTCCGCGCCGTCATCGAACAATTGGCTTGCCAAGGATTTACCAACGTCAGGCTTGTCATAGGCGCCTGCATAAGTAATCGTCAGCTTTGCATCAGGATTAACCGCTTCAATCCCTGCCTTGAAGCCAACTTCAAAGCGCTTGATAACCGGGCTTTCCATACCGCCGATGAAGCCGATCTTATTTGTCTTTGTAGTAAGACCAGCAACCACACCCACGAGGAAGGATCCTTCGTTCTCGGCAAAGGTTACAGATTCAACGTTGGCAGCTTCAACTACCGCGTCGATAATGGCAAGCTTCGCATTTGGATTAGCGTCCGCCACTTGTTTAACAGCATCGCCCAGGTCAAAGCCAATTCCCCAAGTCAGATCAAATCCGCCTTGAACGAATTCGTTCAGGTTAGGAATATAATCCGCGCTTGTTGTACTTTGAAGATATTGATGCTGGATACCTTGCTCAGCATTCAATGCTTCCAGAGCTTCCCAAGCGGATTCGTTAAAGGATTTGTCGTTTACGCCGCCTACGTCAGTTACAAGGCCGATCTTGATGTTGGAAGCCTTGTCACCACTGTTGCCAGCGCCGCCGGAATTGTTGGTAGCAGCACCATTATCAGAAGTGTTGTTTGCCGCATTGTTCTTGCTGTTGTTGCCGCATCCTGTCAGAACCATTGTCAGTGCGAGCACCATGACTAGAGAATACTTGAAGACCTTGTTCATTAACGTATAATCCCCCTTAAAAATTTTGTCCATTTCTGCACAGACCGATTATACCCTTAAAAACACCTAAAATCCATACTTTTAATAACCTATGGTTAAATAAGTTTCGTCTTTTTGTAAAAGCAAACGCTTCCTTTCGACACAGTTCCCATCCCATGTTTGGTAGATGTGAACTTCTGTCTTCTGAGGCAGGTTTCTTCCTTATAAAAGACCCTATCTTCATCGTGCCCATTTTTACATTTTTCACGCATCATAATAAAACCGCCGTCACCGGAATGACTCAAGTCATTCTGTGACGGCGGTATAGGTTTCATAAATTAAGCGTTGATTTTTTCTTTGGCTACAGTAGCCAAGGAATTGAACGCATTAATATCATTCACAGCCAGATCAGCCAGCATTTTGCGGTTGATGTTGACGTCAGCCAGCTTAAGGCCGTGCATCAATTTGCTGTAGGACAAGCCGTTCATGCGGGCAGCCGCATTAATACGAACGATCCAAAGCTTACGGAAGTCGCGTTTCTTCGTGCGGCGATCCCGGTATGCATATTGCATCGATTTCATAACTTGCTCATTAGCAGTTTTGTAAATACGATGTTTCGAACCAAAATAACCCTTTGCCAGCTTCAATACTTTTTTATGACGACGACGAACTACAAATCCGCCTTTTACTCTTGCCATATCAATAAACCTCCCAATAAGTTGTGTAAATGATTATTTCAAGTTTGCAAGTTGTTGTTTCAAACGGCTAACGTCACCGGAATAAGCCACAGGGCTGTTTGCCAATACACGTTTTGCGCGTTTGGACTTATGGGACAGCAAGTGATTGCGGTTTGCTTTGTAACGTCTTACTTTACCGGAACCGGTAATTTTGAAGCGGTCTTTCAGACTGCTGTGAGTTTTCATTTTAGGCATGGTACTTCCCCCTCATAGTTTGTGTTCAATATGCTTAGCTTTTAGGCGCCAGAATCATAATCATGCTGCGGCCTTCCAGTTTTGGAAGACGTTCTACGGCAGAGATCTCAGCAACCTCTTCCTTGACGCGATCAAGAATTTTCTTACCGATATCGGCATGGGTAATTTCACGGCCGCGGAAGCGAACCGAGCATTTTACCTTGTCGCCTTCATTCAAGAACTTAACCACATTGCGAAGCTTCGTTTGAAAGTCGTGTTCCTCAATATTGGCACGGAACCAAACTTCCTTGATGTCCACGATCTTCTGGTTCTTACGGGCTTCCTTTTCTTTCTTCTGCTGCTCATAACGGAATTTTCCGTAATCCATGATGCGGCAGACAGGCGGCTTAGCCGTCGGTGCTACGTTGACGAGATCCAGATTCAAATCAATTGCCATTTGCAGCGCTTCACGGGTAGGCTTAATTCCGATCTGTTCACCCTCAGGTCCAACCAGACGAACTTCCTTCACCCGAATTTCATCATTGATCATATGTTCCTTACTGATAATTCTCCACCTCCATTGATTAGGTTCAATAAAAAAGGGATGCAGGTTTAGGCGCCCGCATCCTGTCTGATCGTCAATTCATCATGAACATAAGCATTCATAAATCATTGGATCAATACCAGCCAACGCCATCGTCGGTCAGGTGAGAAGCACGAGCCTCTGCTTGCAATCCAAAACTGTTGTTGTTGCAATACTCAAATACTTTAACACAGCAAGCAGATCATTGTCAAGCGAAAGGAAATAAGATGAGGAAACACGATAAAGATATAAGATAAGGATACAAATTCGGGCATCCTCTGCTGTTAGGTCAGTTTACCTTTGAAATACCACACCACGTAATCAAAATGATCAAAAGCTGCCCTAAAGACGCTTACTTGATTCAAACTCGATCCACCTTAACCCCCACTAGTCCCCATTAGCTTTTCAGTGTAATCTTCTGTACGAACCATCACCGTCGATAAAACAAGTTTTATACGATTCTTCATATAAAAAGTACATTATAGTACTATACGAACTCATTTTGTACGAATAATTGTACAAAATTGCTTGTTTGGACATTTCAACGATGACTTTTATACGATATTCCATACAAATGTTCAGCATCAAATCCGTTTCTAACGCCTATTTATAAAGACTTAATTATCGGCTTTTCAGCACCAAGAAGGCTGAATTCAAGATTCGACGCCGAATATGCTGCTTGAGTTTACATCGTGATCAAAAGTCGATAATTAAGCTACCCTTCCAAACATAAACTTAAAAAAGGGACTTTCAGCACCGAGAAGGTTGGACGAAGCCAGGGACTGAGGAGCGGAGCGTAGGCAAAACCTACGTGAGCACCGCAAGGCCCTGGCTAGTTCAAGATTCGATGCCGAATAGTCCTCTTAGAGTCTGCTTCGTGATCAAAGTTCCTTGTTAAGGTACCTCTCAATAAAGACTTAATTATCGGCTTTTCAGCACCGAGAAGGTTGAATAAAGCCTGGGTCTGAGGAGCGGAGCGTAGGCAAAACCTACGTGAGCAACGGAAGACCCAGGCTGAGTTCAAGATTCGACGCCGAATATGCTACTTGAGTTTACTTCGTGATCAAAAGTCGATAATTAAGTTACCTCTACCCTTTTTGGACTTCTTCTAGGCGGACTACGCGAGTATGCTGCGTATGACTCCACTGCTTGTTGTTCTGCGTGAAGAACGCATAGAACGTGATCGGCCACCAAGACAGCAAATAGATCGGGAACAGCACCAGATAAGCATACACTTTCTTGTATGTTACCTTTTCCAATGCCATCGCCGCCAGGAAAATGAACACATTCGCTGCAATGGCTACAAAGGAAATCCATAATGGGAAGTTCGAGTACAACGTATCAAAATTCGGTCCGCCAAAGATCGTTTGATCTACCCAGATCAAGGCGGTGAGCAGGAATGTCAGCAGTACGATATAGACGTTAACGCCATACAGCGCCATGTCCAGCTTGATCAGGCTGCGCTCTTTCAGGCTTCTCCACAGCAGCGGGAAGAAATATCTTCGAGCTACCGTGAAATGTCCCTGCATCCACCGCAGACGTTGACGTGCAGAAGCCTTAAAGGTGAGCGGCTTCTCGTCAAACAGCTTCGCATCATAATTAAACACGGGATAGATGCCGCGCTTCACGCAGCGCATGGTGAACTCCAAGTCCTCAACAAGACTGGTAGCCCCCCAGCCAATTTCCTTAAGAAGCTCGGTTTCAAAACACATCCCTGTACCGCCTAGAAAGTTGGCCATCCCCAGATTATGCCGGGAAAGCTGCCAGAGACGATTGCAGTACCAGTAAGAGATCCCGTACGACGCAGTGATCCAGGAATCCTCCGGATTCTTCGTATCAATGTAGCCTTGAATGACCCGGGCGCCGGAACAAAGATCATTGTTCATTTCGCGCAGAAAGTCTGGATGCGCCAGATTGTCAGCGTCAAACATAACAACTGCGTCATATTGGCGCGGCATCTTCCAGAGTTGCTTCAGCATCCACTCAATTGCATAGCCCTTCCCCCGCAGATTCGGGTTAACGCGTACACAGGCATTCATCCCGTGGCTTCTAACAATTTCAGCAGTTGAATCTGTACAGTTATCGCATATCACAAACACATCGTACAGTTCTTTCGGATAGTTCAAATTCTTTAGGTTTTCCATTAAAGCACCGACAACCTGTTCCTCATTATGCGCCGCTACGAGCACAGCGAAAGATTTGGAAGGATCGTGGACCACTTTTTTCTTTTTCCTGTACATGCCGAACAGTGACAAAGCGAACTGATACACTCCGACTACAGCGAGCAGCACCTGCAATACAATAATGATCGTGTTAAACATGTTTTCTGTACCCCCTTTAAACTCCTACAAATTCTTGTTTTTTGTCTCTCTTTGCCTTACGGAGTTTCTTGTTGACCCTTTTTTTCTCTGTACATTTTTTTCATGACCCTGAACCTTGTTCGTTGCTTAGCAGCCTGGGGAAAGCAGCGTTCAGCACTGAAAATAAAATATTTCTCTTTCAACGCTTTAACGATTTTCCATGACTTTTCACTATTTGTCAAACCGGTGTAAAAGCTTGCTTGCCCTTAAAATAAGCAGAAGTCAGCGCATTTACCTCCAAGCAGGGGCATCCATCATGTTCGCTGCGATTCTTTCCTATTTTCATCAGTTTTAGCTCTTTTTATTTCTTTAGTCCCCCCTTCGTTCGAAAAAAAATCAGCGTTTTGTAAATGTTTATTACGCTCTCTATTTACTACAAACGAAGATTGGGGTAAAAATGTTTACACAACACATCAATTTCCTTTAAACTTGTTTGATAATATTTGAATCAGGACAGCAAGAACTTCAAAGGATTGATTCACAAGAAATCAAAAAAAGGGTATATTAACTCAAGCAGAATTAAAAATTATGATACCTTTTTGATAAAAATGTCTTTTATAATCAACCCATATTGCCATCGCTGCGTTGAAATGAGGCTTCAGCGGCAGTCAAGGCCGTACGTGCGGCACACCAAACGCGGAGGGATATTCCCATGACTAGATTGTTTCAAAAACTTATCGAGCTTGATCAACGGCTATTCGTTGGAATCAACGGCAGGCTGCACCGCAGCTTCCTTAATTTCTGGCTATATCATCTGACCCACTTGGGAGGAGCTTGGTTCACGATACTATCAACTCTGGCCATTTGGTACTTCGCCCCTTCGCCGGTGTGGAGCAGAACGGGATTGCAGGCTTTTGCCGCGCTTGCAGCCAGCCATATTCCTGTTGCTTTGGCGAAGAAAATCTATCCCCGGGTTCGTCCTTACCTGACGCTTCCGGGAACGAATACATTCCGTAATCCGCTGACAGATCACTCCTTTCCGTCAGGGCATACGACAGCCATTTTTTCTATTACTGTTCCTTTTATTTCCACCCAACCTTTACTCGCACTCATTCTGGCACCAATCGCTGTGATCGTTGGAATATCGCGGATTTACCTCGGTCTGCACTATCCTTCAGACGTGCTTGCAGGAGGCATAATCGGCTCTGCTGTCGCACTTAGCACGGTTGCATTATGGCCTTAAAGGGGATATTGTAGGGGTAGGAAAACCTTGCAGGAAAAGGTGAAACTAAGTGCAAAAACAAAGAGTCTTGCTTCTATCCGAAGGGTTTGGAGCCGGGCACACGCAGGCGGCGTATGCGCTATCAAGCAGTTTACGCAGAGTTTCGCCACAGGTGCAGACGAAAGTCATGGAGCTGGGAAGCTTCTTGAACCCCCGGATGGCACCGATTATTATTACCGCCTATAAAAAAACGGTCTCTACGCAACCACGGTTAATACGAATGATGTATAGAAGCAATTATAAAAAATCACTGAACCGGTTGACGACGCTTGCTCTTCATCGAATGTTTTACACAGATACAATACAAATCATCAAGCAGCTCCATCCGGAAGTCATTGTATGCACGCATCCGATTCCAAGTGCAATTATCTCCCGGATCAAGCGGCTTGATCTGCTTGATGTGCCGCTAGCTACGGTGATCACCGATTACGATGCTCATGGAACCTGGATTAGCCCTGAGGTGAACAGCTACTTAGTCTCTACCGAGCAAGTGAGACAGAAGCTGCTCGAGCGCGGGGTTGAAGACCACAAAATCAGAATTACAGGTATTCCCGTTCATCCGAACTTCTGGGAACGTCATCAGAAAAGTGATATTCTTGAGCAGTTTCGCTTGAAGGAGATGCCTACTGTACTGGTTATGGGCGGGGGCTGGGGATTCATGAAGGACGAGGCGGTTAATGCCCACCTAGCTTCCTTTCGAGAACAAATTCAGATTATTTTCTGCTTTGGCAGCAATACGAAATCATTGGAAAAGATGAGGAAGGATCCGCGCTTTATCCATCCGCACATTCATTTACTCGGGTTCACCCGTGAAATTGATAAGCTGATGGAGGTGTCCGACCTGCTGGTAACCAAGCCCGGCGGCATGACCTGCTCCGAGGGATTGGCTAAAGCCATTCCAATGCTGTTCCACAAGCCGCTTCCAGGCCAGGAGGAAGAAAACTCACAGTACTTTACATCTCAAGGCTGGGGCACACCGATCAGTTCGCTGGATGATATCACAGCCTGGATTCATAGACTGATGAATCATTACGATGAAGTCGTCCGTGAACGCGCGGAGATGCTTGACCGGATCGCCAGCTATTATCCGATGCAGAGCGCTCAAGCTATCATCGAACTTATCGAGCGTCATCCTTTCTTAACAGAGAAGAATAACTAAATCAACAGGGGCCATCCGAAAGCAGATCATTCAATCTGCTCTTGGATGGCCCCTGTATGGTTGATGGCTAATTTTAGAACTCTTCCATTTTTGTCCGATGATAGTCCTCGAGCGCCGCTTCCCCTATCTTCACTTCACAACGATAGATCGGCATTCCCTGCTTGGAGAACTTGCTCTCATACTCCGTCATAACATGCTGTTCATTGATGCCGTCCTTATGGAGATTCAGAGATATATTGCTCATCTGAAGTCCCTTAGCCGCAAAAGCATTCAGCGAGAACTCAAACAATTCGCGGGAGTCGGTCTTAAAGTGAATCTCCCCTTGTTGATTCAGCAGCGAACAATATTTGTCCAAAAAGCGCGGATGCGTAAGGCGTCTCCGGGCATGCTTCTTCTTCGGCCATGGGTCGCTAAAATTAAGATAGATCCTCGAAACCTCTCCGGGGGCAAAAAACTCCTCTATCGATTCAATATTTCCTAAGGCCAGTCTCACATTTGCAGGCTCTCCTTCCGGAGTCCCGCTCCAGATCGAACGCACCTTCTCGCTTGCGCGCCGAATGAGCTCATCGTACATATCCATGCCTACAAAATTACACGCAGGATGCTTGATGCTCATGCCGCTGACAAATTGTCCTTTGCCCATGCCCAGCTCAATATAGAGCGGCCGGTCATCACCAAACACCTGCGCCCATTTTCCCTTATATGCCCGGGGATCAAGAACAACGATATCCTGTTGCTGCTCCAGCTCCTCACGGATTCCTTTTCTGCCGCGTAAACGCATCTTATTCCTCCACCTTCAAGTAGTTACTGAAACATTGTGCCGAAGTTCGGCCCAATTGTAAAGAGTATTTCCGTATAAAGAAATGCTTCCAAAGGAAAGCATGCTCGTGAGCATCCGCTCGGACTTCGGGGGTGAACGCAAGATTCGATGTTGAATCAACTTCTTGAAACTCTTCGTGATCAAAAGATGACTTTGTGAATAACCTCTAAAAAGTGAAGAAGGAATCCGGTGCCGCCGGGGAGACGGGCTGGGATTCCTTCTTCGATTTATTGGAATTGGGGTCCAAACAAATTTTAGGTATTTTAAAAATAGCATAATATGTCATTAGCCGCAAGAAATGCTCCTGCCCATAGTTCCACTTTTTATTGTTTTTTTGGTACAATGAATCCATGGAATACGCATAACGCAAGGCTTTTTAGGTTTTCAAACTGAAAAACCCTTAAATGTGACAACTATATTACATCCATCATGGACTAAGGAGAAACGATGAGTACATTACAACCTTCCGCCCCTTTATTGTGGAGCGATAAACGGTTTCATACCTGGAACACCGAAATGCGGGAACAATTTGGCGATAAAGTATTTAAAGTCATGCTCGATGCCGGATTCACCTGTCCCAATCGGGACGGTTCCATCGCTAAAGGAGGCTGCACATTTTGCAGCGCCCGCGGCTCCGGCGATTTTGCAGGAAGCCGCCGGGACGACCTGGTAACGCAGTTCAACACGATTCGGGACCGCCAGCATTTGAAGTGGCCCCATGCCAAATACATTGGATATTTCCAGGCCTATACCAACACCTATGCTCCGGTGGAGGAATTACGGGAATACTATGAAGCCATCCTGGAGCAGCCGGGTGTTGTAGGCTTATCCATAGCAACCCGTCCGGATTGTCTGCCGGATGATGTTGTTGAATACCTGGCCGAGTTGAACGAGCGTACTTATCTGTGGGTAGAAATGGGATTGCAGACCATTCACGAGTCAACGTCCACCCTGATTAACCGTGCGCATGATACCCAGTGCTATCTGGATGCCGTAGAGAAGCTGCGCAAGCATAACATTCGCGTCTGTACTCATATCATTTACGGACTGCCTCAGGAGAGTCATGAAATGATGCTGGAGACCGGCCGGGCCGTTGCCAATATGGATGTACAGGGAATCAAGATCCATCTGCTCCATCTGATGCGCAAGACCCCGATGGTCAAGCAATATGAAGCAGGCTTGCTTCGTTTCCTGGAGCAGGACGAATATGTGAAATTGATTGTCGATACCCTTGAGTTCCTTCCTCCGGAAATGATTGTGCATCGGTTGACGGGCGACGCTCCAAGAGATCTTCTGATCGGCCCGATGTGGAGCCTTAAGAAGTGGGAAGTGCTCAATGCCATTGATGATGAACTGAAGCGGCGTGATACCTGGCAAGGGAAATACTGGAGGGGCTAAGCATGGGTTTTCAATCCGTTCTCAGTTTTGCGCATAAACTGGTGAGTGAGCGCCTGCAGCCGGGAGAATCCGCTGTGGATGCCACGGCCGGCACAGGAGCCGATACCCTATTCCTGGCCGGAATATGCGGGGCACGCGGCCATGTGTACGCCTTCGATATTCAGCCGCAGGCCCTTCAGCTTACCCAGACCAGACTAGATAAAGAAACTACGCTTCGACTCTCGCCTGTTACCTTGCTGTTAAAGAGCCATGCCGATATGGGGGCTGCGCTTCCCCTTGAGACGCATGGCAAGGTAGGTGCCGTTATGTTCAATTTAGGCTATTTGCCGGCCTCTGGAGCCGATCAAGCCGTGATCACGAGCCCTCACAGTACCATTCCTGCCCTTGATCAGGCTCTGGAGCTGCTGAGGCCTAGAGGAGTCCTCACTGCCGTTCTCTATCCGGGGCATTCCGGAGGCCGGGAGGAAGCGGAAAAAGTAGAAGGATGGGCGGCGGCTCTATCGCAAGGCAGAGGGCAGGCATTGATGTATCGTCAGCTGCAAAAGCCGGATTCACCTTACTTAATCGCCGTTGAAAAAAAGTAAGACTCAATTATTAACCCGATCTGGAGGGAGTGTGGAGCATGCGGGAAGAAACCTTTACCTTCGCCAACGATACCGGGCATGATGTATTTGTCTATCGCTGGCTGCCTGCGGACTCTGGACGTATCCGAGGCATTATCCAAATTGCGCATGGGATGAGCGAGACAGCGGCCAGATATCAACGTTTCGCACTTGCCCTGACTGAAGCCGGCTTTGTCGTCTATGCGAATGATCATCGGGGTCATGGAAAAACAGCCGGAACGCCGGAGGAGCTGGGGTGGCCGGGGGAAGACGGATTTAACGGCATGGCCCGGGATATGATCTCGTTAGGCAAACTGATCTCTGCACGCTACCCTGGTTTGCCCCTGTTCCTCCTCGGACACAGCATGGGCTCCTTCCTATCTCAGAAAGTCATGTATGAAGCACCTGAGGCTTATCACGGCTTTCTCCTGTCCGGAACGAACGGCCCCCGCGGTCTGCTGTCCTTTGGACAACAGCTTGCAGCACTTCAATGCAAGCTCCAAGGTTCTCAGCATCCAAGTCTATTGATGAACGCTATTACTTTCGGAAGCTTCAATAAGCGTTTCTTGCCGATGAGAACTCCATTTGACTGGTTATCCCGGGACGAGGCGGAAGTGGATAAATACATCGATGACCCGATGTGCGGCTTCATCTGCAGCGCGGGCTTCTTCAGCAGCATGTTCTCCCTTCTTCGGGAGATTCATAAGAATAGCAAGCTCTCCCTTATTCCTAAAGATAAGCCAGTATACATATTTGGCGGAGGCAGTGATCCTGTTGGACTCTATGGCGCAGGTCCCAAGCGGCTTGCAGAAATGTACGTCCGGAAGGGCATCCGGGATGTGCAGCTCAAGCTGTACGCCGAAGGGCGCCATGAAATGCTGAACGAAATCAACCGTGACGAGGTTACACAGGACTGTATTGATTGGATCAACAAGCATCTGTTATGATCAGCGGATCAATACCTGCATTACAAAACGGCGACACCCGGTCTATCCCCGGTGTCGCCGTTTTTCTGTATAAATTGAACTATACAAACTTTAATTTAGTTCATATAGGATCATTATTTATTCCGAAGCCTCGGAATCCTCCGTCTTCTGCGGCCGGTCAAGCCAGCTGCGGATCATGGAAAGAAGCTGGGCGCTGTTCACAGGCTTCGTGATATAGTCGGAAGCTCCGGCCTCCAGACAAGCCTCTCGGTCCCCTGCCATCGCCTTCGCCGTCAATGCGATAATCGGCAAATCACGGAATTTCGGATTGCTCCGAATAGCCCGCGTTGTCTCATATCCATCCATAATCGGCATCATAATATCCATCAGAACAATCTCGATCTGCGGATGGCTCTCAAGTATTTGTATAGCCTCCTGACCATTCTCGGCAGAAGTGACCTGCATATTGTGGCGCTCCAGAATGGTGGTCAGCGCAAAAATGTTCCGGATATCATCATCTACAACCAGTACCTGCTTCGACTGAATCATCTCATCGGATTCATGAAGTTTCACTAGCTTCTCCCGGGATTCATCGGGGAGATTCTCATATACGCTATGCAGGAAGAGGCTCACTTCATCCATCATCTGCATTTGATTCTTCACTTCCTTGATGACCGAGATACGTATCAATTCCTCCAGCCGGGTCTCCTGCTCAGCCGTCCACTTCCGATTACGATATAGAATAATCGGAACCGATTTGTTATGCATATGCTTATGGATCTCATGGATCAGGTCCAGAGCATCCATATCCTTCAGATCGTTATCCAGCAGGATCGTATCGAAACGGGTGCTTCGAATTTGTCTTAGCGCCTTGCGGCCTGTATCTGCCAAGACAATCTCCACATCGTTATGCCCGAGGAACTGAACGCTCTCTTGAAGCTGTTCTCCTTGACTCATTACGATAAGCAGACGATGTACATTTTTCCGCGAAAATTCCTTAAGCTGATCCAGCTTGCTCTCCAGTTCCTCACTGTTCACCGGTTTGGAGATGTAATCGTACACTCCCTTCTGCCGCAATGGAATCTCTTCCTCTTCCACCGTAATGACACAGATCGGAATATGGCGCACGCTCAGATCATTCTTCAGTTGCTCAATAACCAGCCGCCCGTCAATATCCTTTAGCCGGAGGTCAAGAGTAATGGCATGAGGGCGGTATTTCTGCGCCAGTTCCAACGCACCGGTTCCCCGTGGAGTTACTACAGCCTTAATTCCTTTTCGATGTAATATATCCATCAAAATCTCACAGAATTTCAAATCATCTTCAATAACCAAAAACACAAGATCGCCATCCTCAATATGATCCCTGTCATCTATGATCACCCGCTCCTCCTTGGAGCTCGAGCTGCGCTTTGGCTCACGCGGTGTCACATCAATGACCTCGGGAACATATTTAGAAGAGCCGTCATCTGCTGCTTCCTCAGCGGCTGCCGGCTCACGGCCAGGCACATCACTGTATAGAGGCAGATATAGATTAAATACGCTGCCCTTATCCACCACGCTGTACAGCGTAATCTCTCCGCCTAGCAGCGCGGCAATTTCACGGGAGATCGCAAGGCCAAGCCCTGTGCCGCCATATTGGCGGCTGGTGCTGCCGTCAACTTGCTGGAACGCCTCAAAAATAATGGCCTGCTTGTCCACTGGAATACCGATCCCTGTATCACTGACCGAGAAGCAAATAACCTCCTTGGCCCGATTCAGCTTCTCGCTGCCTGCTCCCCAGCCGCTTGCTGCTTTGCTGATTTTCAGGAGGATCTGTCCGGCTTCGGTAAATTTGAAAGCATTCGAGAGCAGATTCTTCAGAACCTGCTGCAGCCGCTTCGGATCTGTAACCATTTTCTCAGGCAGCTCAGCTCCTACCTCGATCTCGAAGCTCAGCTTCTTGTCTTCCACCATAGGGAGGAAGCTTCGCTCCAGGCTGTCCTTCATCTCGCTCAGCTTCAACTCGCTGTAATCCGCTGTGACTGTACCGGACTCAATCTTGGATAAATCCAAAATATCATTAATCAGCTCCAAAAGCTCGATTCCCGCATCCTGAATCGTTCTTGCAAATTTGACCTGCTCATCGGTCAGATTGTGGTCAGAGTTCTCCGACAATTGCTCTGCCAGCAGGAGCAGCGAATTAAGCGGCGTGCGCAGTTCGTGAGACATGTTAGCTAAAAATTCGGACTTATATCGTGACGTAAGCGCCAACTGCTCAGCCTTTTCTTCCAAAATCCGTCTTGCAATTTCAACCTCGTTGTTCTTACTTTCCACTTCCGCCTTCTGCAGGACAAGAAGCTTCGCCTTATCCTCCAGCTCCTCGTTCGTCTCCTTCAATTCCAATTGCTGATTCTGAAGCTCTTCCGTCAATGATTGAGACTGCTTCAGCAATTCCTCCGTGCGGCGGTTAGCCTGAAGTGTATTCATGACGATACCGATCGATTCCGTTAATTGATCCAGGAAGGCCAGATCGATTGGAGTAAACGCCCGGAAGGAAGCCAGCTCCATAACCGCAAGCACCTGATCTTCAAACAGAATCGGAAGCAACACAATATTCAATGGAGAGGCCTCGCCGAGTCCGGACGAGATCATGACATAATCTTCGGGCACATTAGCAAGCAGAATACGCTGCTTCTCGATGAGACATTGTCCGATCAAGCCTTCGCCGGCCCGGAACTGATTCGAGAGATGCTTCCGGTGCTGATAAGCATAGCTGGCGAATAGCGCCAATGTCGGTTCCCCGCCGACCGGCTCATTAATATAAATGACGCCATGCTGCATGGATACCAGAGAAGCAAGCTCAGACAGAATCATGCGGCAGACCGCATTCAAATCCCTCTGTCCTTGGAGCAACCTGGAGAACTTCGCCAGATTGGTCTTCAGCCAATCCTGTTCCGTATTGATGCGCGTTGTCTCTTTCAGATTTCGAATCATCTCATTCACATTATCTTTAAGAACCGCAACCTCACCAGCAGCCGCTACATCAATGCTTCGGGACAGGTCGCCCTTCGTTACGGCTGTTGCGACGGTCGTAATCGCCCGAACCTGTGAGGTCAGCGTGCTCGCCATATAATTAACGTTATCCGTCAGATCTCGCCAGGTTCCCGCAGCACCAGGTACATTAGCCTGACCGCCGAGCTTCCCTTCCGCACCTACCTCGCGGGCAACGGTAGTAACCTGGTCAGCAAAGGTCGCCAGCGTATCGGTCATATTGTTGATCGTGTCGGTCAATGCCGCGATCTCGCCCTTGGCCTCTACATTCAGCTTCTGCTTCAGATTACCATTCGCTACCGCCGTGACGACCTTGGCGATGCCCCGCACCTGATCCGTCAAGTTGGCCGCCATAAGATTTACATTGTCGGTGAGGTCCTTCCAGATCCCGCCGACCCCTCTTACTTGAGCCTGTCCGCCCAGCTTACCGTCTGTACCGACCTCGCGGGATACCCGGGTCACCTCCGAAGCAAAGGAATTCAACTGATCCACCATCGTGTTGATCGTATTTTTCAGCTCCAGCAGTTCCCCCTTAACATCGACGGTGATCTGCTTGGACAAGTCTCCATTAGCCACCGCCGTCGTCACACCCGCAATGTTCCGCATCTGGATCGTCAGGTTGCTGGTCATCGTATTTACGGTATCGGTAAGGTCCTTCCAGGTTCCCGATACATCCTTAACATCCGCTTGCGCACCGAGCTTCCCTTCGGTTCCGACTTCACGCGCCACACGCGTCACTTCGGAGGCAAAGAGACTGAGCTGATCCACCATCGTGTTCATCGTGTTCTTCAGCTCCAGAATTTCCCCCTTGGCATCGACGGTGATCTTCTTGGACAGATCCCCTCTGGCAACAGCTGTCGTAACCTCGGCGATTCCCCGCACCTGGTCGGTCAAATTCCGGGCCATGTTATTTACGCCCTCTGTCAGATCCCGCCAGGTGCCGCCAACACCTTTAACCTCGGCCTGTCCGCCCAGCTTGCCCTCGGTACCCACCTCTAGCGCCACACGCGTTACTTCGGAGGCGAAGGTCGACAATTGATCCACCATTGTATTGATCGTATTTTTCAGCTCCAGAATCTCGCCCTGAACATCCGCCGTAATCTTCTTGGACAAATCCCCATTGGCGACAGCCGTTGTAACTACGGCGATATTTCGTACCTGATTGGTCAGATTCGAAGCCATGTAATTAACGCTTTCGGTCAAATCCCGCCAGGTACCCGCAACCCCCCGTACTTGAGCCTGTCCGCCCAGCATGCCCAAGGTACCTACCTCTCGGGCAACCCGGGTAACCTCAGAGGCAAAGGTCGACAATTGATCGACCATGATATTGATCGTGTTTTTTAATTCCAGAATTTCGCCCTTGGCATTTACGGTAATATGCTTGGACAGATCGCCCTTGGCGACCGCCGTCGTTACCTCGGCAATATTCCGGACCTGATTCGTCAGGTTAGAAGCCATGTAATTTACCGTTTCGGTCAAATCCCGCCAGGTACCCGCAACCCCGGTAACCTCGGCCTGTCCGCCCAAAATCCCTTCGGTTCCGACCTCCCGGGCCATCCGGGTAACTTCGGAGGCAAAGGTCGACAATTGATCCACCATCGTATTGATCGTAATTTTCAATTCCAGAATTTCGCCCTGGACATTGGCCGTGATCTTCTTGGAGAGATCCCCGTTTGCGACCGCCGTCGTAACCACGGCGATATTCCGAACCTGATCCGTCAGATTGGAGGCCATGTCATTTACGCTCTCCGTCAGATCTCGCCAGGTGCCGGAGACCCCTTTAACCTCAGCCTGTCCGCCAAGCTTGCCCTCGGTTCCGACTTCCCGAGCAACCCGCGTTACCTCGGAGGCAAACATCGACAGCTGATCGACCATCGTATTGATAGTATCCTTCAGCTCCAGGATTTCACCCTTGGCATCTACCTTAATTTGTTTGCTCAAGTCCCCGTTCGCCACAGCTGTGGTTACCGCCGCGATGTTACGAACCTGATTCGTCAAATTAGCCGCCATATTGTTAACACTGTCCGTGAGCACCTTCCAGGTACCGGAGACGCCTTTAACATCAGCTTGTCCGCCAAGCTTGCCTTCGGTTCCGACCTCATGGGCGACCCGCGTTACCTCGGAGGCAAAGGTGCTGAGTTGATTCACCATGATGTTAATATTGTTCGCTATCCGCAGATATTCTCCCGTCAGCGGCCTGCCTTCTACTTCAACATCAACCTTTTGAGTCAAGTCCCCTTGTGCTACCGCATTAATGACGCGCGCAACCTCTGCTGTCGGCTGAACCAGATCGCTGACCAGCCGGTTAAGAGCTTCAATGACATGCTCCCAGGAGCCGCCGGTATTCTTGTGATTGAATCTTCTGGAGAGCTTGCCTTCCTTGCCCACAATTTCCGACACGGTTGCGATTTCACTCACCAGGCTCTCCTGCATGTCCATGATCTCGTTGAACGTATCTGATACCTTTCCGGCAATACCGGTCTTATCATACGGCATTCGAAACGAAAAATCGCCCTTTTTCAGGGCCATCAGCGCATTCAGAAGTTCTCCTTCATCGACGCGCTCTGTCGATGCTCCAGGCTTCTTTGACTCTTCCGCCATCCTGATCCTCTCCCGATCTCATCCATTTATGTAGTTCACTCATGCTTGGAATATGCTGAAGAGTTTACAATTTCTGTGACTCCATGTGCATATACTCCCACGTAATCATTAGCCAAAATTTTAGACATTGAATCATGACGATTCTGGATTTATTTCTCGGGAATTACAAAAGAAAATAATAACGGCCGCCCGGAAATACGGACGGCCGTTTTTCATACTGTATTACAGGTAGAATGCTCTGGAAATGATGACAAGGAGAATGAACAATACCAGAATGGCTCCAGTGGAAGTCCATGCTCCTGGATATCCGCCGCCACCGCAACCAGCGCCTACTCCTCCTACAACTCCGCCCATCTAAAATTCCTCCTTCAATTTAAGGTATACCCTATAGTATTCCCTGAAGGCCCTCTTGATTGGGCATTTTCCATACTTGGGCCAATGTCGGTATAAAAGACATCAGGCCTCTCATCCTTGCCCTGCTGGAGATACAGCACCAGCATCAGCACAGGTACATTTTGCCCAGCCGTCTTTTCCTCCTGCGGCTCGAGCTGTAGTGGATGAAAAGAAAGCTCCTCGATAACAGCGCACTTTTGCAATTCCCGCTCATCCAGCTTCAACGCTGCAAAATGGCTGGACACTTCCTCCGGGTGTTGCTCCAGCCATTTGAAATAACTGGACCGAACCTCCTTGGATGTCCGGTCGTCCCACCAGATTTTGCGGGGCTTATATTTGTGGCCCAGATAATAATCCAGCTTCATCAAGCCCAGCACAATCTCCGGCTGTCTCATTCCGCGGCGATTCAAAAAGGCATACAGTCTGGTAAACAGATCCTCCAATTGATGGCCGATCCGCTGCCAGCCCTGCTCCTCCCAATAATCCCCGAACTGCTGAAAGAAATCGAACGGTGTCTCGAATTCCTCTGTAATCAAGTATTCCAGTGTATGGTCCATCCGGTGAGCGTTCCAGTACTTCTCCAGCACATCCTCCAATCGCTTGAGAGAGATAATGTCCCCGAACGACATGACATGGTTGCTGAGAATCTCATATGGAGCATGCTCCATGTATACATAGTCATACTTAGCTGCCTCTTTACGAAGCCCCGTTCCCCGAAGCATCTTCAGGAAGCCAAGCTGCAGCTCCTCCGGACGCATCGCAAACACATCATTGAAGGTTTTGCGGAAGGTGGCATAGTCCTCCTCCGGTAATCCCGCGATCAAATCCAAATGCTGGTCAATCTTCCCGCTCTCTTTGATTTTCATCACCGTACGGGTCAGCTTGGAGAAATTCTGTCTGCGTTTCACCAAGGCATTTGTAGGATCATTCGTGGATTGAACGCCTATCTCAAAGCGGAAAATCCCTGGCGGCGCATGCTCAGCCAAATAGTCAAGCACTTCCGGACGCATAATATCCGCCGTAATTTCAAATTGGAATACGCAGCCCCCATGATTTTGGATCAGGAATTCAAACATTTCCATCGCGTAGCTGCGGTTGATATTAAAGGTCCGATCCAGAAATTTGATCGTTTTAGCCCCATGTCCGATAAGATACAGGATATCCGATTTGACCCGTTCAATATCGTAATATCGCACCCCAACCTCGATACTGGACAGACAGAACTGGCAGCTGAACGGACAGCCCCTGCTTGTCTCAAAATAGATGATCCGCTTGCCCAGGTCCGGCAAATCCTCCGGAAAACGATGCGGTGAAGGCAGCGTATTGAGATCGGATTTGGAACGCGGCGGGTTGAGGACGACGCGCCCTTCCTTCCGATAGGCCGCACCAAATACAAAATGATATTTCTTCGTACCGGAAATTTCCTGCAGCAAATGATGAAAGGTCTCCTCACCATCGCCCATGACAATAAAGTCGACGCTCGGAATCCGGCTCAGCCAATCCTCAGCATCATAGGATACCTCCGGTCCGCCGAGCACGATAAGCGTGTCCGGCAGCACCTTTTTCAGCATTTCTGTCACTTTGATCGTCTCTTCCATGTTCCATATATAGCAGGAGAACCCGATAACATCCGGCGATTTCCGGTATAAATCCGATACGATATTAAGCACGGGATCCTTAATCGTATACTCGGCCAGATCGATATCGAACTCATGCCCGCTGTATGCCTTCAATAATCGAATGGCAAGCGAGGTATGAATATATTTGGCATTTAAGGTGGACAAGATGACTTTCATAGTTCACGACCTATTCCATATTTTGAAAAAACTCCAGAAATAGCTTTCCATATTTCCGGTATTTCACTTCGCCGACGCCTTTAATCCTCAGCATTTCCGATTCAGTCGCCGGGCAGACGGCTGACATCTCCCGAAGGGTAGCATCGTTGAAGATAATGTACGAAGGAACATGCTCCCTCTCCGCAAGCTCACGCCGGATCAGACGAAGCTGCTCGAATACAGTCTCATTGACGGCTGAATTCTCGTCAATATAGGAATTGCTTCTGCGACGGGAGGATCCGCCTGCAGCTGCGTTTTGACCGCGTGTCGTCTCCTCCAGGGCCCGCAGCATAACTTGCCGCTGTCCCTTCAGGACCTCACCCGCCGGCTGCTGCAAGCGGACAATCGGATATTGCCCCTCCGACAAGGCGAGGTAGCCTTCGGCAATTAACGCATTGATCAGTTCGGCGATTTCCCGCTCACTGCGACGGGGCATCATTCCGTAGGTTGGCAATGTATCAAATCCATATTGCAGCACCTTCTTGTTCCGGGAACCCTTGAGCACAGAGGCGACCAGGGATACGCCGAATCTTTCTCTCATTCTATGAATGCAGGAGAAGACGATCTGAGCATCTCTAGTCATGTCGACAAGCTCCCGCTCATCTCTGCAAGAGCTGCAAATTCCGCAAGGCGTGCGGTCATGACTCTCTCCAAAATAATCCAGCATCCCCCAGCGCAAACAATTCGGGGAATAACAATACTCCACCATCTGCTGCAGCTTGCGGTAATCGTTATGCTTGCGTTCACCCTCCTGCGGATTCTGCTCGATCAGAAATTTCTGCGTCATAATATCCTGCGGGCTGAACAGCAGAATACATTCGCTCGGCTCACCGTCCCGGCCTGCACGACCGGCTTCCTGTACATAGGCCTCCATATTTTTCGGCATGTTGTAGTGAATCACATATCGAACATTGGACTTATCGATCCCCATTCCGAAGGCATTCGTAGCGACCATAACCCGAATATCATCATATAGAAAAGCCTCCTGGCTGCTGTCCCGCTCCTGATCGGACAAGCCTGCATGGTAACGGCCAGCCGGAATGCCGGATTGCCGCAGCCGCTCATAAAGATCATCCACATCCTTGCGCGTCGCCGCATAGATAATCCCAGGCTGATGGGCATGTGTCGCCGCATAATTCAGGATGTAATCGCGTTTATCCTCTCCTCGAAGCACCGACATGGCGAGATTATCACGGCCAAGTCCTGTGATGAACACCGAGGGCTGACGCAACTGAAGCAGTGCAACCATATCCTCCTGCACCTCCGGCGTAGCCGTAGCCGTAAAGGCGGCAAGTATAGGACGGCTAGGCAGGCTGTTCACAAATGGAGCCACCGCCAGATAGCTTGTCCGGAAATCATGTCCCCATTGGGATACGCAGTGTGCTTCGTCCACCGCAACGCATGCGATGCGGACGGATGCCATTTCCTCCCTGAACCAGTCCAGCTCCAGCCGCTCGGGCGCAACATAAAGCAGCTTAAGCGCTCCCTGCCTCGCGGCACGGATCCGCTCGTTCACCTCTTTGCCTGAAAGGGTGCTGTTGATGTAGGCAGCCGAAATTCCCGCGGTCGTCAGAGCATCTACCTGGTCCTTCATTAAAGAGATGAGCGGAGAAATGACCAATGTCAACCCTTCATAGATCAAGGCAGGGATCTGGTAGCAGATCGATTTTCCGCCTCCGGTAGGCATAATGCCCAGTGTATCTGTACCCTGAAGCATGCTGGATACGATCCTGCGCTGTCCTTCACGGAAATCGGGATACCCGTAATATTTTTGCAGCAATTGCTGCGCTTGTTCCATCGTTATAGTCTGTGTATTCACGTTTCTCATAGCTCCTTGCCATATGTTCAGGAATCCTAAATACATAAAGTTCCATTGAATAACCAATTCTATATCATTATATAACTTTATCCAGAGAAGAGGGAGAATGGATATGCCGACGTGGAGCAAAAAGTATAGAACCCTTAAAGAAGACGCAAGCATGAAGCGCCCTTTTCAAGCATCCCCGGAATATGGTGAGGCTACCGGCAATCTGGAAGAGACCATAGAAAGGATTGAAGAGATCATCGGTGTCGATGGGGATCTGGTCGTCCGCAGGCTGATGATTGATCAGCGCTTTCCGGCCGCGCTTCTGTTCTTGTCCTCTATTACGGATCAGTCCCGCATTCAGGAGGATGTGCTGAAGCCTTTGATGCTCTGGAAGTATCAGGACGAGGAGCCTCCTAAAGATGGGGAAGACTCCGATTTGTTGGATCGGCTGTGGAAGGAGAGCATCTATGTGAGCCAAGGCAAACGAAGCTCGGATATCTCCGAGATGCTTCAGCTTCTTGCCTTTGGCAATGTGCTGCTTATCGCCGATCAGATTCGTGATGGGCTGGCTTTCAACCTGCGGCAAATCGAGCGAAGGGGAATCGAGCAGCCGCAGACCGAGCAAGTGATAAGGGGCGCCCGGGAGGGCTTTATCGAGCAACTGGAGACGAATTTGTCGCTGATCAGGTACCGTCTCCAAACTCCGGATCTTAAGATTGAGACAGCCCAAATAGGGGAGCGCACGAAGACCCCGGTCGCCGTATGTTTTGTAGAAGGAATATGCGATCCCGAGATTATTAAAGACGTTACGAAACGCCTGGCCAGAATCGATTTCGACGGCATCATCGATCCCGGATATATTGAACAGTTTATTGAAGACCACCCGCTTTCGCCGTTCCCCCAGATCCAGAATACGGAACGGCCCGATAAGACGGTCTCAGCCCTTCTGGCCGGAAGAGTGGTCATCCTTACGGAAGGGTCATCCTTTGCGCTCATTGTCCCAGCGACGTTTGATCAATTCTTTCAGACGATTGACGATTACTCGGAACGTTTTTTTATCGGGACGCTAATCCGGCAAATCCGGATCATCGCCCTGCTCTTTTCTCTGTTTTTTCCGGCGCTTTACGTTGCGGTCATCTCCTTCAATCCCGAGCTTCTGCCGACGGCATTTGCCGTTGCGATCTCCGGCGGGCGGGCCGGCGTTCCCTTTCCCGCCGTACTGGAGGTGCTTCTGATGGAAGTAGCTATGGAGATCCTTCGCGAGGCTACGATCCGCCTGCCGCAAATGATCGGCGGCGCCCTTTCAATCGTGGGTGTCCTGGTCGTCGGGCAGGCGGCGGTATCTGCCGGCCTGGCCAGTCCGATTACCGTCGTGATCGTGGCGCTGACAACGATCGGATCTTTTGCTACGCCTGCTTATGATATGGCGATTGCACTCCGTATGCTGCGCTTTCCGCTCATTATATTGGCCGGCCTGTTCGGTCTGTTCGGCATTATTCTCGGGACCATTGTCATCATCAATCATTTGCTTGCCCTGGAATCGTTCGGTATCCCTTACATGTCTTCCTGGCTGTACGGTTCCCGCGAGAAACTGACCGATACCTTGTTCCGTGCCCCGATCTGGTCGATGAAGCGCCGCCCCGATCATCTCCATCCTGTAGATTCCACCCGCCTGCCTGACGGAACAGCCTCGACTTATTTTGACCGCATTTTTTCAATAGAGGAGGATTCAGATGAGACGGAAGCCCACGCTTTCGATGTTTCAGATCGTCATCGTCATCGCTAGCACTTCCTTCGGGGTTGCCGTACTCAGCTTTCCCAGGTTTATGGCAGAAAGCGCCGATACCGGCGCTCCGCTGCTGACCATCAGCGGGATCATCGGCCCGATTCTGATGCTCATTCCCCTAACCTTGCTTGGCCGGCGTTTTGGGAGCTCTATTTTTGATTACGGCGAGAAATTGTGCGGGAAATGGCTGGCACGGCTATTTAACAGCCTGCTTTTCATATATTTTACGCTGTCTATCTCTTTGGGATTCCGTCAGTTCGGAGACGTCCTGACCGCCGTCGTCTTTCGAAAAACGCCGATCGAAATTTGCATCGTGTTGATCCTGCTCATTACGGCGGTAGCCTGCCGGCGAAATGAGCTTAAATTCAGCTATATTCATTTATTCTACTTTCCGTTTTCCTTCCTTCCATTTCTGTTGATCATTTTCATTTTGCTGCCCAGAATATCCACGCTTAATCTCCAGCCGGTCTTGGGAATGAATGCCGAACATTGGGGAGGGGGCATGATCAAAGCAACCGCGCCGTATTTGACCACATTCATCATCACGATCTTGATACCGATTATGAGCAAGCCGAGCAAGGCGATGAAATCCGGACTGTACGGGGTCATGCTCAGTTGCTTCATTTATTTGGTCATGGTCATTGCCGTACTCGGGGTGTATGGGACGGAAGAGACGAAGAAGCTGCTCTATCCGACGCTGGAGCTATCCCGCTCCCTCTCCCTGGGCGGAGGCGTGCTTGAACGGTTTGACGTCATTTTTATCGTGATCTGGTTCCTTGCTGTGTTCACCACGCAATACAGTAATTATTACTTGGCCACTTATGCCTTGGGCAAAATCATTTCTGTATCCGATTTGCGGCTTACCTCTTCATTTCTGCTGCCTTACCTGCTCATCATTGCCATGCTTCCGAGCCATGTTCTGGTCACCCGAATCTTGATGAACAGACTGGAATTCATCGGCATTATACTTTTGGTCGGCTATCCGCTGCTGTTGCTGGCAATCAGTCTCATAGGCAAGAAAGGAGCCGCCGCTCATGAATGATTCCTTATTCAACGCTAATCGCTGGCGGCGTATGGCACGTTTTCTGCTCGCTCTTTTCGCATGTGCCAATACGCTATTGATCACCGGCTGCTGGGACAGCCTGGAGATCGAAAACAGGGCGCTCATTCTTGGCTTGGCCATTGACGAGCCGTCTCCCGAAGAATCCGGCACGGAGGAAGAAATCACTTACGAGCGCCACAACAAGCCGAAAAAAGACCAATACTTGATCACGGCCCAGGTTGCCGTTCCTGGGCGAGTTCCGTTAGGTCCCAGCAATTCCGGCAGCAGTGACGTAACTAAAAATTCGATTTGGGTCGTGAAGGTCGCGGGTATCAGTCTGGACGATGCGCTCAACAATTTGCAGCAGCAAATTGCCGATCCCAAATATCTGATTCATCTTCGGGTTATAGTCATCAGCGAGGCTATCGCTAAGCGCGGACTTTCCGATCTTAACGATTATCTGAGGCGCAACGCTGAAGTACGGCGCAGAACCTGGATGCTGGTCTCTGAGGGGAAGGCGGCGGACGTTATGAGCATCGCTCCTCCGCTGGAACGGATACCGACGCTCTATCTACTGAATTTGGCGGAAAGAGCGGTCTCTTACGGAAAATTTCCGCTCGATTATCTCGGAATATTCTGGAGCACTGACAGCAAATGGGGCGAGAACGGCTATCTCCCTTACATCACAATCAAAGGAGATAATAATGTGATGATTAAGGGCATAGCGTACTTTAGCAATGGGGTGATGGCAGGCAAGACGAATCCCATCGGAATCGGCGCTTTTATGGCTGCCAAGGGTCTGAGCATTGGAGGCTATTCTGTCATGACCGAAGTTCCGGGCATAGGTCACGTCATGGTTCAGACGAGGGAGCGGTCAAGCCACATCATTACCCGAATCGAGAACGACAAGCCGGCGGCAAAATTCGAGATTCGGCTGGAAGGCTCTATTACAGAGCATCTCGAGGAGCATATCGATATCCATTCTCCCCGGCAAATCACGTTAATCCAAGACAACTTCAACCGGCTAGCCAAGGGCATTGTCCTCGAACTTATTCGGGATACACAAAAGCACCATTCCGATATTTTCGGGATTGGAGAAATTGTAAGAGTACGTCATCCATCCTATTGGCAAGAACAGGTGCACAGCAAACAGGATTGGGAAAATATCTATTCCGATATCCCCATCGAGATAGATCTGGAAATGCGCATTCGGCAAAACGGCTTGAAAAACTAGGAGGCGGCCATGCTCAGAATTATTTTTTCCGCTGCAATGCTGTTCTTGGTCTCGGGAGCAATGCTGCTTTTGCTGGACCGAAAAGTCTATCAAGTCAGCCGCCGGGCGCGGGAGCAAAAAATATCTTCCTTGCTCGGCTGGTTCAATTTGTCTGCTGCGCTCATCCTGCTTGGCATTTTCTTATGGAAGCATTGAGAGGCGCCGGGAACATGGTCTTGTCCGCCGGTTCATGATATAGTAATGTCGGATCAAATTCATGAACAGGACGAATAACCATGACAAATAAACCAACGAAACATTCAAAACATAAAACGGAGACCTCCCCCAAAAATTCGCAATACCATGCAGGCCGGCAGAGCGGTCAGCCGAAGAAGAGTAAGTCCTTTAACCATGGCCGCTCCAATCCCTCCGATGCCTCGGCAAAGACCAGGCAAAAACCAGCCGTAGCCAAGCGGGAGTCTGCCGAGGAGGTACAGACGGGCGACCGGATTGTCGTTACGATTAAACGGCTCGGCATCAACGGCGAAGGTGTGGGATATTACCGCCGCAAGGCTGTATTCATCAGGGGTGCCATTCCGGATGAGGTTGTTAAAGCGGTTGTTACCCGGGTGGAAGCAAAGTATATCCTTGCAGAACTGGCGAAAATCGAGAAGCGATCCCCTCAACGCGCCGAGCCTCCTTGCCCTGTCTTTGGAATTTGCGGAGGCTGTCAGATTCAGCATTTGTCTTATGAGGGACAGCTTGCCGGCAAGGTGGAGATCGTTCGCGAGGCGTTTTCAAGATATGCGGATTCAGGACAAATCAAGTTCAAGCCTATCCTCGGCATGGAGCGTCCGTGGGATTATCGCAATAAGGCTCAGCTCCAATTAGGCATGCAGCAGGAAGGGATGATTGCCGGCCTGTATGCCGCAGATTCCCATAAATTAATTGATATAACCGGCTGCCCCATCCAGCATCCCAAGATTAATGAAGCCGTTGATCAAACCCGTAAAGTACTGGAGAAGCTTAATATCCCAGTGTATCAGGAAAAGGGCAATCATGGGTTGGTACGAACGATCGTTGCCCGCTGGGGCTTCCAGTCCGGCCAGCTCCAGATTACACTGGTTACAGCCAGTGATAGACTGCCGCAACGCGAGCGGATTGTAGGCGAGCTTAGACAAGCCTTGCCGGAGATCACGAGCATTGCGATGAACGTCAATCCGAAGAATACCTCGCTGATATTTGGTCATAAAACCGTGATTCTTTGGGGAGAAGACAGCATTGAGGAATCGCTGGGGGACCTGGAGTTCACACTGTCACCACGGGCGTTCTTCCAATTGAATCCGCTGCAGACAGTGAAGCTGTACGAATCTGTGCGAAATGCAGCTGGTCTGACCGGACGCGAAACGGTTGTCGATGCTTATTGCGGAACCGGTACGATCGGCCTTTGGCTTGCTCCTTATGCCCATGCGGTGAGAGGCATCGAGTCGATTCCCGAGGCGGTTGTGGACGCGCGGTCTAACGCAGAGCGCAATGGCCGCAGCAATATCTCCTTTCATGAAGGATTGGCTGAAGAACTGCTGCCCCGCTGGGTAAAATCCGGCTTCAATCCGGATGTCATTATCGCTGATCCCCCCCGGACCGGGCTTGATTCCCGTTTCCTGGAGGCTGTTCTCCGCACCAAACCCAAGCGGTTCGTCTATGTATCCTGTAATCCGTCCACGCTTGCCAAGGACTGCAAAGTATTAACCGACGGCGGCTATCAATTGGAGTGGCTTCAGCCGGTGGATATGTTCCCCCAGACGAGCCATGTGGAGTGCGTGGCAAAGCTGGTGCTTCAGTGACACAGAAACGCAAGCCCTTGTCTATCAAGGGCTTGCTTGTCGTTACAGATTCGTCATGCCCGTTGATAAAGATAGCTGAATCCCCGGAAAGGAGCGGTGGCTTGCGATGAAGGAGAAGGTTCTCGTTATTGAAGATGAACAAACCATAGCGGATGCCATCACGTATGCGTTAACCAGAGAGGGTTATACGGCCGAGGCGGTTTATCATGGTGAGACTGCCCTGAAGAGGATCGGGGAATTTCAGCCGGATGCCCTCATTCTGGACGTGATGCTGCCCGGCATGGACGGGTATGAGATTTTAAAGAAGCTTCAGGGAAAAGGACGTATAGGGGTCATCATGCTGACCGCGAAGGAGGATATCGTCCATAAGGTATTGGGCCTTGAGCTAGGTGCGGACGATTATATGACCAAGCCGTTTGACATGAGGGAGCTGCTGGCTCGGTTGAAATCTCTGTTGCGTAGAATACAGACGGCCCAACATAACCCTGATTCAGATGAAATCAGCGTGGGCGGCATCACCCTCTCTACGGATAAACGCACCGCCCTGGCAGGTGACCACCCTCTGGAGTTAACCCCGAAGGAATACGACTTGCTCGCCTTGATGCTTGCTCATCCGGAAAGAGTCTACACCAGGGAGCAATTACTCAATTTGGTATGGGGAATGGATTATTTCGGAGGTACTCGTACGGTGGATATTCATGTTCAGCGTATCCGCAAGAAGCTTGGCCCGCCCTTGGACAGCATCATTCAAACCGTATATGGCATAGGCTATAAAGCCTTGGGAGGCAGCAGTGAAAATTAGCATTCGAATGAAGTTCAGCCTGTTTCTGGCCGCTTTGCTGCTCTTTGTCGTATTTCTGTTAAGCTTACTGGTGCTGCGAGGCATTGAAGATAATCAGAAGAAACAATATGAACAGTATCTTGCCCAGCAAGCCAAAACGGCGAACATGTATTTTATACAGACGATCTTGTCGGAAGAAAGCAAAGTCCCCGAGACCTTCCTGACCGCCAAGGGCCAGGAGTTCGCTAAGGAGCTGGAACTAATTAGCGGACAATCCTTGGTTCTATATGATATGCAGGGAGAACCCGTCAGCAGTAGAACGGCGAACCCTTCCCCTGACAATATCAAGAAAACGCTCGCCTACGCCCTCGAACATAAAACGGCTTATCTCGTGGAAGGCGACTCTCTATTTTATCTGACACCACTCCGGGCAGGCAGCGAGCAAGTCGGGGTTATACAATTCTATTACTCCCTATCGACCCATCTGGCATTTTATAACGATATCCGGCAGTTGTTCATTTATATAGGCGCTGGTGTATTTATCTTGAGCTTCCTCGTTGGCAATATATATTTCAATTCTTTTGCTACAGGCATTATCAAGCTTGATCATATGGTGGACCTTATACGGGAGGGCCGTTACGAGACCACTATCCTGAAGCGAAAGGATGAGATCGGCAAGCTGAGTCAAGGTATTCATGCCATGAGCGAACAGATCAAACGAACCATTCAGGGTATGGAAGACGAACAAACCAAGCTTAAGCTGGCGGTCGACAAATTATCCTTGCTGGACATCCAGCAGAAGCAATTCATTGGCAACGTTACTCACGAATTCAAGACTCCGCTCACCTCCATCAAGGCCTACATTGATCTGCTCGAGATGTATCCTGATGACGAAAAGCTGTTGCAGACGGCTATTGTAAATGTGAAGAGCGAGACCGAGCGCCTGTATCAGATGGTCGATAAGGTCCTTCAGCTATCGGCGCTGGAGAAATATGATTTCGAGCTAAGGCTTGAGAAGCTGGCGGTTAAACCGGCAATTGAATCGGTATTAGGCAGCTTGAAGGGCAAAGTTGATAAATTTGGACTAAAGCTTCATACCGAACTGGAGGATACTTATATCCATGGGGACAAGGACAGCTTGACCCTCGTTCTTGTTAATTTACTGGACAATGCCATCAAATATAATAAAGCGAATGGAAGCATCTCCATCAAGAGCTGCTCAGCCGCTGACCAAGTGGTTATTGAGATTGCCGATACCGGGATTGGCATTCCGCCAGAGCTTGCGGAAAAGGTATTTGAGCCCTTCTACACGGTAGATAAGAATAGATCCAAGGAACACGGCGGGGCCGGGCTCGGCCTGTCACTTACCCGGAAGCACGCTGAAATGTTGGGAGGCTCGATTGCTCTCATCCATACCGGGCCAGAGGGCAGTCGCTTCAGGCTGGTCTTTCCCTCATCTGATTCTGCCTGAGCCGCTTTGTTTACAAGTTGGATACAATTGTTAACCTGGCGGCAACATTTGTAGATTCCCCTGAAACAAGTTCTTGATAATTTAATTATCGAGGAGGCGAAGAGAAATGAAAACCATAACATTAACCAAAGCGATCTTCATGCTGTCCGTCCTGCTCCTGGCCGCAGGATGCAACGGAACAAAGGAGAACGGCAAAGTCACGATTCAAGAACCCGGGAGTTCCATTACCGTTATTGAGGATGAGAAAAGCGATGCCGGCGAGCCCGGTATTTCCATCGTCAAGATCAATTCCTATGAGAACTTGGAAATCTCGGATTGGCTGGATGAGAACACGGTCATCGTTGCAAAGGAGAATGAATCTCTGGAGGAAATGAGTCTTGAGGAGTTGGCTGGATATCACCCGAGGAGCTTATACAAATACAATTTGGCCACCAAGGAGTATTCTTTGCTTAAAGAAGAGCCCAACCTGAATCTGGGCGGAGCAAAGCTCTCACCGGATCGTAAGTACTTACTTTATTCCGGATATAGCCTGGGGGACCCGTCGTATGAAGTGCTTGATCTTGATAGTCTGAACAGCTTCAATATCACGGGAGAGTCCATCGGCAATGTAGGCAGCGCCTATTGGGCAGACCAGGATACAATTGTCGGGGCCGGGTATATGAATGGGGCTTATACCGCCGATACGAAGGGAAAAGCAACCCCTCTATCTGAGCTGGGTCAGGAGGCTTTGCTTATTGTCAAAAAGGTTAAGGATACGGTTTATTACAATACTTCGGGCGATAACACATTGAAAGCTCTCAATCTGACAACACGCGAAATCACCAGCTTGGACCTGCCTAACGTGGGGGGCCTCTACCCTTCCCCGGACGAGAACAAAATCCTGGTCTTGCAGTATAACGGAGCTAAACAAACGTTATCGCTGGCTGATGCGGATGGAAGCAATCCTAAGAAGATCGCCGAAGGAGTCGAACTGGGCGGCATTTCCTGGTCCCCCGACCAACGAATGATTGCATACAGCATGAAGGGCGAAGAGAACGGGGCTTCTGTCAGCGGCTTATACGTGCATGACCTGCTATCGGGGGAGTCCACTTCAATTGTGGTAGATATTACAAATGCTATAACCTGCTGGAATCCCACCGGGGAGCAGCTTGCGTATGCGTGGTGGGATGGAGAACACTATAACAGCAGCATTGTTTATTTGAAATCTTCTTTACAGTAACCATCACGAATAAACGGGAGCAGACATACGCTCCCGTTATTAATCTGGATTTCACGCCAAAACGTGGCATAATACAGAGTGAGCGTATAATTTTGAAGGGAGAACTGACTATGGCGACACCCCCAAATGATAATCAAAAAGTATTAGCTCCTGAACAGGCGGCAGAATTACTTCAAATTCTGAAGGCGCGTTTTGAGAAAAACATGTCCCGTCATCAAGGATTGGATTGGGAGCAAGTACAGGCAAAGCTTGAAGCACTCCCTGAAAAAGTATGGTCTCTTCATGAGATGGAGCGGACAGGCGGTGAGCCGGACGTTGTTGGTTACGACCAGGATTCGGAGGAATACATTTTCTATGATTGCTCCGCAGAAAGCCCGAAAGGCCGCAGAAGTATCTGTTATGACCGCGAAGCACTGGAATCAAGGAAGGCACACAAGCCGGAAAGCAGCGCAATGGAAATGGCCGATGCCATGGGGATCGAGCTGCTGACAGAGGAGCAGTATCGGGAACTTCAAAAGCTCGGCGGCTTTGATCTTAAAACATCCAGTTGGGTGAGCACCCCTGAGCATATCCGCAAGCTTGGCGGGGCCATCTTCTGTGACCGCCGCTATGACACTATCTTCTTGTACCATAACGGAGCGGATTCTTATTACGGAGCAAGGGGATTCCGCGGCTCGCTAAAGGTATAGATCCATTCAGGCACCCCTTTGGGCAGGTCGACAACCTTCCCTTAATATGATATGGTACCAAGTAATTAGGCATTTCGTTCCCTTGGAACGAGGTGCCTTCTCGCATATATAAGTATTTTTACATTAAATGTCTTTCTGGAGGTGATGCAATGGTGCTCCTTCTGTCCCCGCTACGGGGGGAGAAATCCGTAGTTCGTTATGAACGATCGAGGTAAGTGCACCTAAATAATGTTAATTTAAGGAGTGTTGTTGAGATGAGAAACTATTTGCGGGGAGAAACACGCACGACCATGAATAAAACCGGACTTCGGCAGCTTCGCCGTTCAGGGCAAATTCCGGCGATTGTATTTGGCATAGGACAGGACAATCTGATGATTCAATTGTCCGCCAAAGAGTTCGGTAAATGGGCACGGAGCGGCCAAGGAGGCATCGTAGAGCTTCGCCTGGACAATCAGGAGCCGATTCCGGTGCTGCTGGAAACAGTTCAGCGTGATCCGGTTACTCGTGAATACATTCATGTCGACTTTTTACGTATTAATAAAAATGAAATTGTGCGTACGAGAGTAAATCTTGACTACGTCGGCACCGCGAAGGGAGCCAAGCTCGGGGGAGTCGTGCAGATCCAAAGCACGTTCATCGAGATCGAATCCTATCCGGACCATATCCCTGCCATCATTCCTGTCGACATCAGCGAACTGGAGATCGGGGATTCCGTTCATGTCGGAGATCTCAAGCTGCCTGACGGAGTCGCACCTATCTCTGCGGCGAACGAACTGCTCGTGTCCGTGGTGACACCAAAGGTTCAGACAGACCAACCGGAGGCCATGTAAAATCTGCTGCGAAGTATCCTGGCTTGTTAAAGATACAGCTATGAAGAGCTTCAGCGATGACTTCAAATATATAATTAAGGGGCGAGCCTGATGAAGGCTTCGCCCCTTTTTAAAGCTTTATCCTTACCCTTTGAAGGTGCTAAAGAGAAATGAATCTGCCTTTATGGCTGACTTTTTCGCTATCCGGCAAGTATAATTAAAGATAAGGAAAGGAGCATCGAATTATGAATCTCGAATCCGTTATGCAGGAGCTGGAAGCCCTGGGCAAGGAACGAACCAAGAAAATCTATATTTCCAATGGAGCGCATGAGCCGCTATTTGGCGTAGCAACCGGAGCCATGAAGCCGATTGCCAAGAAAATCAAAATTAATCAGCCTTTGGCCGAGGAGCTTTATGCTACTGGGAACTACGACGCCATGTATTTTGCCGGCATCATTGCGGATCCGAATGCGATGACCGAAGAGGACTATGATCGCTGGATGGACGGGGCTTATTTTTACATGCTGTCCGATTTCGTAGTTGCCGTAACTTTATCGGAGTCAGACATTGCCCAGCAAGTTGCGGACAAATGGATTGCATGCGGAGAAGAGCTCCGAATGTCGGCTGGCTGGAGCTGTTACTGCTGGTTACTGGGAAACCGGCCAGATCATCAATTTTCCGAGCAGAAAATAGCGGGTATGCTTGAGCTTGCAGCCTCTGCGATTCAGGACAGTCCTGCACGCACGAAATTCTCAATGAGCAATTTTATTTATACCGTCGGAATTTCTTATTTACCGCTCCATGCGAAGGCGCTTGAGACTGCTAAAGCACTCGAGCCCATAGAGGTCCAATTGAATAATACCAAAAGCAAGCTCCTTCAGCCTGCCGGAAATATTCTGAAGTTTCTTGAACGAGGGCAGCTCGGATTTAAACGAAAATATGTGCGATGTTAGGATTGGTTACTAATGACGATATGGATCTGGCTTGGAATTATTATTGTAGCAGTACTTCTGGCGGTATGCTTTGGAATCGGAAATTATTTCTATAATCTCGCGCTAAATCCCGCTAAGGATAAATCCTTCGTGTTCAAGGCTCCGCACAATGCAATTGATACGCAGGCTGGCCGGAACGATTCCCATCATCAATGGTTTGAACAAGCTGAGGTCGCGGATGAGCATATCGAATCCTCAGACGGGCTCAAACTGCACGCATACAAGATCCTCCAGCCCTCAACAACAAACAAGTGGGCGATATTGGCCCATGGATACACCAGTGAAGCTGCGGCCATGAAAAGCCCGGCTATGCAGCTTTATAAAGCAGGCTTTCACATTCTGATGCCGGATGCGCGAGGCCATGGAAGCAGCGAGGGCCGCTATATCGGCATGGGTTGGCCGGATAGGCTGGATCTGCTTCGTTGGGTTGACAGCATCCTGCTGGATTACCCGCAGGCAGAAATTGTTCTGTATGGCGTGTCCATGGGTGGCGCTACTGTAATGATGGCGTCAGGAGAACCTCTTCCCCCTCAAGTAAAGGTAATCGTAGAAGATTGCGGATACACTTCGGCGAAGGAAGAATTCAGTTATCAGCTTAAGGCTCTCTTCCGTCTGCCTTCCTTCCCCCTTATTCCGCTAGCCAGTCTGATCGCCCGCATCCGCGCCGGTTATACTCTCGGCCAAGCAAATGCATTAGCCCAAGTAGCGAAGGCAAAGATCCCGATGATGTTCATTCATGGAGATTGCGATACTTTTGTTCCAAGCAAAATGGTGCACGAAGTGTATAAGGCAGCGAAAGTAGACAAGGAAATCTACATCGTCCCTGGGGCGGGCCATGCAGGAGCGGCTTCCGTCGCCGGAGAGGAATATTGGGGGAAGGTAACCAGCTTCATCAATAAATACGTCAAATAGGAGGCGATCTGTATGAAGCGGCTGGCTGTATTTTGCGGATCCGGAATCGGTGCTTCACCAGTGTATGTCCAGGGAGCTATTGCACTTGGCAATGAACTTGTACAACGCGATATCACGCTAGTCTACGGGGGTTCTGTTAATGGATTGATGGGGGCAATTGCCGATACGGTGCTTGAGCAAGGCGGTAAGGCTATCGGCGTGCTGCCTGATTTCCTGAGGAGCAAGGAACTGGCTCATCCCGGTTTGACCGAGCTGATTACTGTAAGCTCCATGCATGAGCGAAAAGCAAAGATGGCTGAATTGGCCGACGGCTTCGTAGTTCTTCCAGGCGGCGCAGGTACCATGGATGAATTTTTCGAGATCTTCACCTGGGCTCAGCTGGGGCTACACCAGAAGCCTTGCGGCTTGCTGAATATTCAACATTACTATGATCCGTTGATCGCCCTGTTCCACCATATGTCGAAAGAACAATTCCTTCAGGAAAAGTTCGTCTCCGCTCTATTGGTTCAAGAATACCCCAAGGAGCTTTTGAACCAGTTCCAGCACTATATTCCTCCGGCCGTGAAAACCTTTATCACCCACAAACAGCAGATTTAGATTCTTCTGTCCCCGCCCGACTCAGGCGGGGTTTATTTTTGCCGGATAAGAAGCTCCTTCATAATCTTACGGCCGGTTGGCGTCTGTGCCAAGCCCCCTTGAGCGGTCTCCCGATGCCGGCTCGGCATGGATGAACCGACCTCCAGCATCACATCAATAACTTCGTCGGAAGGAATGACACTTCTCACTCCGGCCAGCGCCATGTCTGCCGCAGCGAGCGCATTTACGGCTCCGAATCCGTTACGGACGATACACGGAATCTCGACCAGGCCGCCTACCGGATCGCAAATCAGACCCAGTGTATTTTTCAGCGCAAGTCCTACAGCATGTACAGCCTGTTCCGGTGTGCCTCCACGCAGTTCAACCATGGCGCCGGCCGCCATTCCGATCGCAGAGCCGACCTCCGCCTGACAGCCGCCCTCTGCACCGGAGATAAAGGAATTGTTCGCAATAACGTAACCGATTGCTCCGGCGCAGAACAATCCGTGAACGAGATGTTCATCCTCCCAGCCGAATCTTTCCTGCGCACTGACGAACACCCCTGGTATAATACCGCAGGAGCCTGCCGTTGGCGTGGCGACGATCCGCCCCATGGAGGCATTAACCTCGGAGACGGATAGCGCATAAGTCATGGCTTGGGCAGCGATATCCCCCACGGCGGGAGTCCCTGACAACCGGTAGCTCTCGACCCGCTTCGCATCTCCCCCCGTTAGACCGCTGGTCGAGGTGATATCCTCCGTCAGCCCTTTATGAACCGCAGTCTTCATGATCTCATAGTATTCACCCATCACCTTGAGAATCTCTTCCACACTTTGACCGCTCTCTTCCGCCTGGTCCTCCAGCATAATCCGGGCAATACTCTTCTCTTCCTTCACACAGAGAGCCGCAAGCTCCTTCAAGTTACGAAACCGCATGTCTATTTTCTCCTTCTATGGGTTGTAGAATCCGTTAATCAGGGTAAGCCGCTCAATCAATCTAAATGAATGAAAACTACCCGGTTGACATAAGGCAGCGCACGAATAGCTTCGATCAAATGCTCCGGGATCCTCGAGTCAGCTTCAACTACAGTCAAAGCCTCGCTCGTTCGCCCAACCCGATCCGTATTAATATATCCGATGTTGACATTCTCTTTATCACACAGGGCTGTAATGCCTGCCAGTACGCCTTGCCGGTCACCATGACCGATCACGAGGGTTGGAAGTTCTCCTGTGCATTTGATCTCAAATCCGTTTACTTGCCGGATCACAATGGTCCCTCCGCCGATCGATGCGCCGATCACTTCCACTTCATTCTGATCCGAGGACAGCTTGATTTTAACCGTATTCGGATGCACACCCGGAGCAATTCCCGTGGTGAAATGAAGCTCTATCCCGGCTTCGCCTGCAATTCGGACAGAATCACGGATCCGCTCGTCATCCGTTCTCCAGTCCATTATGCCGCCGACAACAGCTAAATCGGTCCCATGTCCCGAGTAAGTTTCGGCAAACGAATCGTAGAAGCATATGTGTGCTACCGACGGCTGCTCGCCCAGCAACTGACGTGCAAACCTCCCGATTCGCACCGCCCCCGCCGTATGAGAGCTGGAGGGGCCAATCATGGCTGGACCGATTATGGAAAATACATTTTTAAATCTCATCGTTATCTCTCCCGCGTGTTCTCCGTCATGAAATTGCATCTATAGTAAATTGACGTAAAGAAAGGACAGAGAAACAAGGCTGCTGCCTTATCTCTGTCCCCGTTACCTGAAAGTTTAATGCTATCCGGAATGATATCCGATAACATGTACCCCTTGGGTGGCTGGTATGCTCTCTCCAGAGTTGCGTCAGAGGCTGGTCCTTATACCTGAGAGATTCTTGACCGGTTCGCAAGTGCCGATCCTTTGCTCCTTCGGTGCCGCCCAATTAGCCCAGGCGAACTCTCCCAACTTCATCATTCGCAGTTCATCTATTTGATATCAATGTATGATGAAGAAATTTAAATGTCAAGAATTCAAACCTAACTTCAAAAAGGGCATGATCTTGATTCCTCACTCGGAAAAGCGGCGTACAACCTCTTCAAAATCTGGGCCTTCAATCGACAGATCGGCGATCTCCCCCCATGTCCCAAGCTCCTTGATCAATTCCATAACGCCCGTAGCCCGAAGATCGGCTTCAATCCTAAGAATCTCTCCTTCCGCCGATACGATGCGATAGACTAACCCCGGCTGCTCCAAGACCGGTATTTGACAACCTCCCCGGTAAGTTACTGTAATCACCGCAGGCAGACCAATCCTCTCCCTCAGTTCCGCAACCGTCCCGTCATAGCTCAATGCCCCATGGTTGATGACCATTACTCTGCTGCATAACTGCTCGATATCATCCATATCATGGGTGGTCAGCAGGATGGTCTTACCGTATTCCTTGTTCAACTGACGAAGAAACTCGCGGATTCCTTGCTTGGCATGCACATCTAATCCAATCGTTGGCTCATCCAGAAAGAGCAAATCCGGATCATGCAGCATCGCGGCGGCAAGATCGGCTCTCATCCGCTGTCCAAGCGAAAGCTTGCGAACCGGGGTATCCCAGAACTCGGGCAAATTCAACAGCTCGGCAAACCGCTCCAAGCGTTGCTTTTTCAGCTCCGCCGGGACACGGTACATATGGGCAAGAATATCATATGAATCTTTGACCGGCAGGTCCCACCACAGCTGGCTGCGCTGTCCGAACACGACGCCCAGCTGCTGAACAGTCTTTCTGCGCTCGCGATGCGGATTCAACCCTCTTATCCGAACCTCTCCAGAGGTTGGATGCAGAATCCCGGTCAGCATTTTGATCGTCGTCGACTTGCCTGCGCCGTTCGGTCCGATATAACCGACAAATTCGCCGGGAAGCACCTGAAAGGAGATATCCCGCACGGCTTCCTTCACCCGGTATTCACGTGAGAACAAGGTTCTGACGCCCGAGAAGCGCCCTCCTTTTATTGCAGGTGTCTTGAATTCTTTATAGAGATGTCTCGCTTCAATCATGTCTTCTCTCCTCCTCAGCTTCCCGTACTTTGATATTTGGTAATTCCGAACTGCCAGAATCGCAGTGCCGCCGCCAGACAGATCAGGGCCATGGCAGTCGTAACCGCAAGCACCCACGCCCCTAACTCCCCCTTTACCAAATAGAGTGATGGCAAGTAGTTAACAAATCCGACAGGGATGGCATACAACAGGAAAGAAGCCAGCCACTTCGGGTAAATGGCTAACGGATATTGAGCCGCGGAACGGGCCGCATCCTCTGTGAATGTCTGCAGCTCACTGATTCTTGTCGTCCAGAAGCCAATCGTTGCGGTAGCGAGACCAATGGAGAAGAGGATGATTGCTCCCGTTAGAATGATGAACGGTGTCCACCATACGGTCGGCCAGCCAATCGTCCCCGCCTGCAGCATCCCCGCAAGCGACCACCACAGAATGAAGCCGCCCTGCATCACTTCGCCGATCATAATCCGGAAGCTCTGAGGCATCAGCGCCAGCAGCACGGGCAACGGACGAGTCAGCAATTGGTCGAAGTCGCCGCTGACTAAATATTTTTCCAGATGATGCACTTCATCCGCTATAGTTCGATACAAGGTCTTCGACAAGGTCATAACTGCAACCAGATAACCGACCTCATGAATAGACCAGCCACGGATGCCGCCAAATCGGGCCAGAACGATGGCAACCATGAGAAATTCCGAAATCTGAATGAATGCTGCTAAAAATGAGCCAATGACAAAGTTGAATTTGTACTGCATTCGACTTCTCACGGTCGTACGAATGAGCAACAAATACATGTGCATCCAGGTTTGAAGTGAATTCATCCTCCCTGCACCTCCACCTTGCGTCTGGCAACCCGCGTTGCCAACAGGCAGACGGCGGTCATAAGCACGCACCAGATCAAAGTGCCTCCGAGCCAGGCTATGTTGCCCCGTTCCAGATACATGGATGTCGGCACATAGAGCAAATAAGGGTAGGGCGAGATCCACGAGAGCTTCTCCAGTCCACCGGGCAGCCACTCCAAGGGAATGAAGAACCCCGAGAGCAGGTTGATCAGGGCATGATTGCCCCAATAGAGCCAGGAGGATTCTGTCGTCCACAGCGCACTAATGCCGATCAGGTAATTCATACAAATCGCCAGATAGGACGCGCCTGCAAGACTAAGCGCTGTTAGGCAATAGGTTGTCCATTGCATGGGAAGCTGCAGCGAGAATACAAAGACATAGATGAGATAAATCGGGATGGATTTGTAGATAAACTGGTAGGCGATTTGTCCCCACTCTCGAGCCATCAGATGGCTGAACAAGTGAACAGGACGCATCAGGTCTAACGAGATGTGACCGGTTCTGACACTCTGCGGAATGCCAAGACCGTTAGAGATGAAGCTGGTCACCCAAAGTGCGGCTTGGGTAAAGGAGATATAGCTAACCATTCCCTGAATTCCATAGGTACCCAGTGAAGCATGATCACCCACTCCAATCCAGATACTGGCGTAGATGAACCCGAACATGGCACTCGCGAGATTATGAATCAAATGAGCTCCGCGATATTGCAAATTTCGGGCATAGGCCTTTGAGGCCAGCGTGAAATAAAGCATACAACACCTCCGATAAGCTTCTCGAACGGCTTCTCCGTTCGCTTCAGACAAGGCGACTTTGTAAGAAGGACTCATATCATAACCCAGAATTCTCCAATGGGCAAGTCTTTTTAAAAAGATAAGAAGCGCCCCTCTCGGGACGCCTCTCTATATGGGTCAGCCAAGCACAGGTTTTACTCTGTAACGGCCTTTCCTGTAACCTGTGTACCTGATTTCGTTATTTTGTAGCTCACAATATCCCCACCCCAGAAGTGGAATTTCAGGGTTACTTCTCCGTCATTTGTTTCATTGAAGAAATTCTCGGAAATGATAATCTGGTCCTTCATAAAGTCAGGTATGAAGGTGTAGGCATATTCCTTATATGATGTCCAGTTCTGAGGGCCTGCGAAGCTGCCATCATTATAGATTGCCTCCATGGTCGCCAGACGATTACCGTTGAAGAGCGTTGGAATAGCAAAGTTATCTACTGTTCCAGCCGTGTCTCCCAATTGAGGCAATTCATAGACGACTACCTTTAATCTCCAGTCAGGTCCGTAACTAAACTTGGCGGATAAAATAGCATTCTGACCCAGATGCCCTGCCTTCGTTACCCGGGTCAGCAGACTAGCCTTCAGGGTCAGCTCCGTACCAGCCAGTTCATAGTCTTTACCTTCCTCCAGCTGCGTAGATCCGTTATATAGTCCAGTAAGCTCGTTGCCGTTCAGATTCAATGGAACCTTTACATCCTTGATTTCTTCCCCGTATTTCAAGTAGACAAGATCAGTTTCAGCCGTTGAAGCACGCTGCTCCCATCCTGCCTTCATGATATGGATGAGCTCCGGATCAGACCATACGAGCTCTGTCCGCTTTAAGTGCTGCCCGTTATCCCAGAGCATATGCGTAATATGCCGTTCCTTAAGCACATGCATCAGATTTTCAAAAAACTTCAGCTTCTCGCCTTGCTCAATAACGCTTGTATTCTTATCGAATCCCAATAAGCCATATTCACCGAGAATGACCGGAATTCCTTTGGAGACCAGCGTATTGCGGACATTGTCGAACGTCGTAATCATATCATTCATCGTATCTTGCTCCAGCTTATAGTACCCGGCAATGTTAACGCTGAACGGCCAGAATCCATAGAAGTGAACCGTTGCGATCAGATTCGGATCGTTGAATTCCCGAATCGTCTCATACAGTGCATCCAGGTCTTCCTGAGCCGGTGATGTCTCGCGTGTAGGAATAACCAGAGGACGTACTCCATTCTCACCTCCGGAAGCTCTCACAATCTTGTGGAACGAGACAAGCAATTCCTTCAGCATCTCATATTGCTTCTCTCTGTCCGTCGTGCCTCCATCTGTAAATCTAGGCTCATTAATCGCTTCAAACATCAGCTTTTCTGAATGGTTCTTGAAGCGGTCTGCAATTTGCGTCCATGCCGCATTATATTTAGCCAGCACTTCATCATGGTTGCTCTCCATATAGCTGATCCATTGCCAGGAATCATGATGCATATTGATCATGACATAGAGATCGGCATCCAGTGCCCAGCCTACCACCTCTTGAACACGTTCCATATACGCCGGGTCAATGGTGTAGTCCGGAGCTTCACCCATGTGCTGTCCCCAGGTTACAGGTATGCGAATGCTCTTGTAGCCTTCAGCGGCAATTTGCTGAATTAACTCCTTTGTGACACGCGGATTCCCCCAGGATGTCTCATCGTCCCCTGTAGCATCAAGGGTGTTGCCCAAGTTCCAGCCCGGCTGCATGGCCTCGGCATAAGCGCTGATACTTGATCTCGTATCCGGTGCTTTCAGTTCCTCCGCGGCAGCGGATACTGCTGAGGACAGCAAGGATACCGCCATCATGGCCGCCATGGCGAATGCGGTGATCGAGCGGAATTTCTTTCTACTACTCATGGATTCATGTTCCTCCCTTTCGCGACAATTTATTGTAAGCGTTTTCTTTTTTTAAGGTTACCACAATTTTCTGGAGGCCAATACCATATTAATTTTGAATTATTTCATGCACAAATCAGAGATAGGAAAAAGGAAGCATAAAATAGTACAAAAGGAACATTGTCGTATTTTGGAAAATCATTTATAAATAAATAGAGCATTCCAGCATACATATGTGAATGTAGCTCAATTTTGAGGGAGGAAACACAATGCAATGGTATCTTAAGGTATTACAGAACTATGTGGGATTTAGCGGGAGGGCGCGTCGGACAGAATTCTGGATGTTCATCTTGTTCAACCTTCTGGCCGCGTTCGTCCTCGGGATCCTGGATAGAATTCTGGGGCTTGGCGGATTCCTGGGCGGGCTGTACGCTTTGGCGGTTCTACTGCCAACTATAGCCTTATGGGTTCGCCGCCTCCATGACACCGGAAAAAGCGGCCTGTGGCTTCTGCTTGTCCTTATTCCCTTTGTTGGAGCAGTCGTATTAATCATCTTCGCTTGCCTGGATAGCGATCCTGAAGCAAACCAATACGGCCCGAACCCGAAGACTGGACCTCTTCCGGTTTCTGCGTAATTATCCGGCACCTTGCCGCTCCCTTCGGGGAGCGGTTTTTTTAGGTTGACGTTTGTTCCTTTCAAGAGTGGGTATAAAAAAGAAGAGGTACTATAACCAAAGGAGGCCTCTTTCGTGAAACTGACTCAGGAGCAGCGAATCCAACTGCATGAATTCAATAATCTGACCAAGTCGCTCAGCTTCAATATGTACGATATCTGCTATACTCGCACCAGGGAAGAGCGTGAGGCATATATCGCCTATATTGACGAGCAATACAACTCAGAACGTCTTACCAGCATTCTGACGACGGTCGCCGACATCATTGGGGCGCATGTATTAAATGTAGCGAAGCAGGATTACGTCCCTCAGGGAGCCAGCGTCACTGTACTGGTATCAGAAGGGCCTGTCGTTGAAGTTCCTACCGAATCGTTTGAGGAGTCTCCCGGCCCGCTTCCGGACAATGTTGTTCTCCAGCTTGATAAAAGCCATATTACCGTGCATACGTATCCCGAATACCATCCGAATGAAGGCATCAGCACCTTTCGGGCCGATATTGACGTCTCCACCTGTGGTGAGATATCGCCGCTGAAGGCATTGAACTACCTTATCCATTCCTTCGATACGGATATCATGACCATTGACTATCGCGTACGAGGCTTTACCCGGGATATTAATGGGCACAAGCTGTTCATCGACCATGACATCAGCTCCATCCAGAACTATATCCCTGACGAAGTACTGGAACAGTATCAGATGATTGACGTCAACGTCTACCAGGAGCATATCTTCCACACCAAGTGCAAGCTCAAGGCATTCGACCTGAATAATTACTTATTCGGCTATACGAAGGAATCGTTAAGCAAGGAGGAACAGGAGGAAATTACCGAGCGTCTAACAGTTGAGATGGACGAAATCTTCTATGGGAAAAATATCATCTGATCTGGCGTCGTGCCAGTCAGATTTTTTTAGCGTACATAAGCATCAATTTCTTCTGCCGGATCGATATCCGGCGAAGGGGAGCCGACGATCTCCACAAAGACCCGGTTCGGCACACAAATAATCGTTTGATTAGGGCGGGAGATGAAGCCCATGGCCATAGAAATTTTTTTTGGACAATCCGCATAAATCATCTGGATGCCCCCATCAAATTTCTTCAGTATGTTATGCCCATACTCGGTCTGTATATCAATTTCCTCATCCTCGCCATCAAGCGACACAGAGCGATAAAATTCACCATCTACTGAAATCGAAGCGCTAAGTTGCCCCGCCTCTACTTCGCGCATGCCGTCCCAATATTGCACCACAAGCCAACCGACCCCCGCAGTCAGCAGCAGAACAATCAGCAGAATATCTCCACGTTTTAGCTTTAACAAAACAAGTCATCCCTTTCAACCAAAAACAAATTACTTTAAATTGTAATCTTTACGGTTATACACTCTTCCTATCGTATAAGCCGCCGATTGTTGTGTCAAGCTCCCCAGACGAATGAAAAAAAGGTCCCCTTATTTATCCACATAAAAAAACGAAGGAACCCGGATTGTTCGTCCGGTTCCTCCGCATGTAAGTCATAAATAAACTTAAGTTGTCCTGTGCTTACAAACGCTTAGGGACGCTCAATGAAAATCCATCCGTCCTCTTCAACCGTGACCTTCGCTCCCAATGCCTCTGACATGAAACGAAGCGGCACGTATGTCACGCCATCTTGACTGACAAAGACCGGCTGCACCAGAACTACAGGCTTTCCGCCAATGGAAGCATGCTTTGAATCCGGAGTCACTCTGATCTCCTGACCCGTGATATCGTCAGTAATGACAATACTCTTTGAAGCCGCGTCCCATTTAACCGCAGCATCCAATTCTTCGGACAAATAACGAAGCGGTACAAAGGAGGTGTTATTCTTTACGATCACTCCATAATAACTGTTATGAGGATCGAGATAGACGCTCTTGTACGTAAACTGGAAGTCCTCCTTTAGCAGCTTATAAATGGCAGAATCGGACTCGAAGTTACGAAGCATCTCACCGGGAGTCATGGGCTTCCCGAAGTAATCAATGACGCCTGAAGTGACGTCAACAGCATCGATTTCCACATTTCCGCCCAAATTACGCTGTTCGGTATCAGCCTTGAGCTTCACAGACTGAAGCGGAAAGTCCTCTGAGGCCGGGAGTGCAATCGTTAATTCCATGGCCTGTTTGCGAATCTGCAGCTTGCTGTCAAAATACAGATCCAGATTCAGTACGGTATCCTTTCCGAGAACCACATTCAGCTCCGGGGTCTCCTCAAGCAGGCTCTTAATGTTCGCGTCGTAGTCGGTCAGCAGGGCATTGATCACCTCTTGAATGGTCGCTGTCATGGTAGCAACTACTACAGGCTTGGACTGCGAAATCGAGAACAGGTCCAATCCGAATCCACGATCTACCGTATCATCGGAATCATCGGATTCGTAGTAATAGTCTTCATACTCATAGTCGTCGTAGTCGTCGTACTCGTAATCCTCATAATATTCATCATCATAGTAATCTTCGTAATAATAATCATCATAATAGCTGGAAGCCTCTTGCATAATCGGGTAATACACATCGTAAAATGCCCCGACCAAATCTTTGATTCCCTGTTCATCCTTTGCCACGCTAGTCAAAAATGGCTTTACCATCGCAAGCAGCTCGTCACCGCGAATTTCGGTATGCAGCTGGGTGAGGCTCAGGGATTCTCCGAACACTTCACTTTGCGTCTGCTTCACGGAAAGAGTCTTGGGATTCGATAAATGCTTGAAGAAAAATTCTGCTGCCTGCTTGGTGAAGCCCAGAATCTGATCTTCATACTTTGCCGCTTCCCCCACGTACATCCCGCTCAAGGCCCCGCTCTCGGTGCTTATGTATATTGGCTGCTTGGCGCCCTCTAATTGTATAGCCATTCCTTGTTCGTCCAACGACAAATGGAACGGATATTGTTCTTCTTTATACTGCACCGATCCCTTAACCGACATGTTGCCTTGGTCCTGAACCTTCGCACTATCGATCGTCAGCGACAGGGAATTGAGCTGTTCGATTAATTGTTGTGCTTCGGGATGAACCACTCCCTCCGCAGGTACCAGTTCTAACGACAGTGTCTGCTTCGATTCTCCGGAGACTTGAGTCATGCTCTGCACGAGTGCCTTGTTTATGTCCAGACCGGCGACATTTTGACATCCGGACAGGAGAAGCATGGTCATTGCAAGAAGCGCTAATGGCAAGCCCCATTTTTTCAGTAGGATTCTTTTCATTTCTCTCCTCCTAAGCTAGTTAATATCTCCCATTATTATTTACAATTTTGATAAAGTAAATAGGTTTATAGTCATTCTATTCCATGCGCTATTCCCTGCTGATTGTGGTATACTTGCATGTGTAACTCTGAACTGAATAAGAAGATCCATGGCCCACGCCATGGGAGAGGTTCGCGAACTCCCTCTATAAAAAACTAAGAATACCCTGCAATTTAGTTGCAGCGGTCTGTTTTTTGCTGGCACAGTTCAAGAACTCTCCTTCTTTTCTATTTCACAATAATAGAGGAATGAGAGGTTTTTTTATGCTTAAAAATGAAAAAGCGGTTGTCGTTTTCAGCGGCGGACAGGACAGTACGACCTGTCTCTTCTGGGCGCTCAAACATTTCCGCGAGGTTGAGGCGGTTACCTTCGACTATGGCCAACGCCACAGTCTGGAGATTGAATGCGCCCGCAGTATCGCTGAAGAGCTTGGGGTAAAATGGCATTTGCTCGACATGAGCCTGCTCGGTCAACTAACGCAGAATGCGTTGACTCGCAGCGATATGGCCATTGAACATCATGAAGGGGAGCTGCCGACTACATTTGTAGAAGGCCGCAACCATCTATTTCTCAGCTTTGCTGCTGTTCTGGCAAAAGGGGTCGGCGCAAGACATCTTGTTACCGGTGTCTGCGAGACAGACTTCAGCGGATATCCCGATTGCCGCGACTCCTTCGTGAAATCTTTGAACGTCACGTTAAATCTGGCGATGGATTATCAGTTCGTCATTCACACGCCGCTGATGTGGATCGATAAAGCGGATACCTGGAAGCTGGCTGATGAGCTGGGCGCCTTTCAATATGTGCGTGAACGGACTCTCACTTGTTACAACGGAATTGTCGGAAGCGGCTGCGGAGAATGCCCGGCCTGCAAGCTAAGACAAGCCGGACTGGAGAAATACCTCACCGTGCGCGGGAAGGATGGTCCGCAATGAGCAGACAACCCGGTGAATTTGTTATCGTGGAACGGCTCCAGCGTTATGGAGAAGACATAGCCCCTGCCCAGTTGCGCTACCATCAGCGCCGGGTACTCGTCAGCAAGGAGTTTACCTTTGACGCGGCGCATCATCTTCATGCCTATGAAGGCAAATGCAAAAACCTGCACGGACATACTTATAAGGTTGTCTTTGGCATCAGCGGCAAGCCTGACGACCGGGGCTTAACCGTCGATTTCGGAACGATCAAGGATATTTGGAAGAACGAAATTGAAGGCTACCTGGATCACCGTTATTTGAACGAAACCCTGCCTCCTATGAATACCACAGCGGAGAATATGGTTGTGTGGCTATTTGAGCAAATGGAGTCCGCATTACAATCTCAGCCTTACTGCTCTTCATTAACGGAGGGACAAACCGAATTCGTTCGCCTCTATGAGACGCCTACCAGCTATGCGGAGGTCAGACGGGAGTGGATGCAGGATGAATAACAAGGCGCGCCCTATTCCGGTGCTGGAAATATTCGGTCCGACAGTCCAGGGAGAAGGCATGGTCATTGGCCAGAAAACCATGTTCGTTCGTACGGCAGGCTGTGATTATCATTGCAGTTGGTGTGATTCCGCCTTCACCTGGGACGGCAGCTCCAAGGAGCAAATTCGCCTTTTGTCAGCCCAGGATATTTGGGAGGAGCTGATCTCGCTGGGCGGGAACCGGTTCAGCCATGTCACCTTATCCGGGGGCAACCCTGCTCTGCTCCCGCAGCTTGCCGAGCTGATCAGACTTCTTCATCAACAGGGCATGGAGGTTGCTGTGGAGACTCAGGGCTCAAGATGGCAGGATTGGCTGGAAGAGATCGACCAGGTCACCCTTTCCCCCAAACCGCCAAGCTCCGGAATGGAGACGGACTGGCATGTGCTGAATGAGATTGCGCGCAGACTATCCCGTAGACCAGCCCCTTTATCGTTAAGTCTCAAGGTTGTCGTGTTCGATGAGGCCGACCTCATCTATGCTGAATCCATTCATCAGAGATATCCGCAGATCGACCTGTATCTTCAGGTAGGAAATCCGGATGTCCGCAGAATGGACATTTCCCATCATGCGGCCGATTTGCTTCAGCGATACGAATGGCTGATCGATCGCGTCATGATGATGAGTTCAATGAATAACGTCCGAATTCTGCCCCAGCTTCATGCGCTTGTATGGGGGAACAAAAGAGGCGTATAGACTAATCATGAGTATACATGAAAAGGAGACCTATCTATGGCTGGAAGACAAAGAGAAGAAATGCAGGAAGTAACCCTGCTGGGGGACCAGGGTGTAAAGTACCCCATGACCTATACCCCGGAAATGCTGGAAAGCTTCGATAATAAGCACCCTTACCGGGATTATTTCGTAAAGTTCAATTGTCCGGAATTTACGAGCCTGTGTCCGATTACCGGACAGCCTGATTTTGCCACCATTTACATCAGTTATATTCCCGACATCAAAATGGTCGAGAGCAAGTCCCTGAAATTATATCTGTTCAGTTTCCGCAATCATGGCGATTTCCATGAAGATTGCGTTAATATAATAATGAACGACCTGATCAAGCTGATGGATCCGAAATATATTGAAGTGTGGGGTAAATTTACACCGCGAGGCGGCATCTCCATTGATCCTTATTGCAATTACGGAAGACCAGGCACCAAGTATGAGACGATGGCCGAGCATCGCTTGCTGAATCACGATCTCTATCCCGAGAAGGTCGATAACCGCTAGCCCCTCCTTTGTATTTTCAGGGCAGCTTGATCATGCCGAAAAGAGAGGAGAGAGGAACATTGAAACCGAACATTTTTATTGCCCGCTCAGTCCCTCCAGAGGTCGAAGCTTATTTGGGAGAGCACTGCAGCTATACCAAATGGGAGCAAGAAGACCCCATCCCGCGGGACAAGCTGCTGGCAAGTCTTCGCGATGCCGAAGGCCTCCTGACCTCCGGCGGCAAAATCGATGACGAACTGCTGGAGCATGCTCCCCGCCTGAGAGCAGTCAGCACAATCAGTGTAGGCTATAACAATTTTGATATTGAGGCCATGAAGACCAGAAGCGTGATCGGCACCAATACTCCAGACGTATTGAATGACACCGTAGCAGACCTGATTTTCGGTCTCATGCTGGCTGTGGCCCGCCGTATTCCGGAAATGGACAGGTACGTGAAGGAAGGCGCCTGGAAGCGGGGAGACGATAAGACGCTCTTTGGGCTGGATGTCCATCACAAGAAGCTCGGTATCATCGGCATGGGCAGTATCGGTGAGGCTGTGGCACGCAGAGCAAAATTCGGATTCAATATGAATATTGCCTACCATAACCGGAATCGAAAGCCCGATACCGAGGCGGCTCTCGAAGCGGAGTACCTTTCCCTTCAAGAATTGCTTCAAACCAGTGACTTCATCGTGCTGATGACTCCCTTGACCCCTGAAACAAAAGGCATGATTGGGCTTGGCGAGTTCGCGCTAATGAAACGCACTGCAATCTTCGTTAATGCTTCTCGTGGAGCAACCGTAGATGAACAGGCAATGGTTCAGGCTCTGCAAAAAGGCTTGATCTTCGGCGCGGGTCTGGATGTATTCGAGCATGAGCCCGTCTCTCCGGATCATCCGCTGCTGCATATGCCGAATGTCGTCACCTTGCCGCATATCGGTTCTGCCACAGCACAGACCCGGCTCGATATGGCCATGCTTGCAGCCGAGAATCTGGTCGCCGCCCTGCAAGGGCATGCACCGTCCTGTCTGGTTAGAGAGCTTCGTTAAATAATATCATCTACGACAACAGGGACCTGAGGGCTGACCGCCCCCAGGTCCCTGCTTCACTTCCTCAACCGGATAGAAATACATCGTGTTCAATTTTCAAATCCCGGCAAAGTGCTGATCTCATGAAGCTTTCCCGCTTCAGCGTCGATCAGCAGTCGGCGCAGCCACGCAAGCTCTGTCCTGGCATGCTCATAATATCCCGCCATCAAATGCAGCACGCTTCTTGGCACGATACCTTCGTGTTCTGCATATGTTCTGTGACATAACTCGACATGCCTCTCCGCTTCCCCGATCCGCTCCCGCAAGATCATGGCAATCTGCTCCTGATCCCCCTTACCTGCGAACACAAGAGCAATATAAAGCGGATGATTGTCAGGCGCCGCTTCCCGGAAACGGTCCAGCAGCAAATTCTGAAAATAAGCCTTGCCGCTGTCAGTAATACGGTATACCGTCTTTTCCGGTCCCAATTCGTCCTGAACCGTCATTACGGCTTCAATATAATTTTGTTTTTTTAATTGATCTACCGCATAATAGAGCGAACCGATTTTGAACCTTCCCTGCAAATCCAGAAACCGTTCCTTCATTCGTGTACGTATTTCATAAGGATGCATATTCCGCTCCATTAACAACCCCAGTATGCTCAGACGGATGGATAATGACTGCATCAGTCTTCTCCTTCCCCTTTATGCGCCTTGTTTCGTCTTATCCGAGACGATTGAGCTTAACCGGTCCCCCGGCATGGCAAGCACAACCAAGACTGACAGAACGGCAGGCAGCAATGCCCACATGAACGTATGTGCAATCGAAGAGGACATGGCGTCAACAATTCCCTGCAAAATTTCCTGCGGGATCAACGCCCGCTTCTCAGGAGACAGGGCTTCGCGGGTATCGCCAAATTGCGCTGCAGCCCCGGCCATACCCGGAAAAGCATCCTCCATTCCGCGGGTCATCAGATTCCGCTGTACGATCCCGAAAATGGTAATTCCAAGCGTCATTCCAAGTGAACGCAGGAAGGAGTTCGTAGAGGTTGCCGCGCCGCGCCGCTGCATATCGAACGGATGAACCGCCGCCATACCGAGCACGGAGAAGGAGAAGCCGACGCCGAATCCCGCCACAATGCTGTACATCGTCAGCAAGGAACGTGCTGAATCTCCATGAAGTGTGCTCAAGGCAAAAATGCCGGCAATGAAAAATACCACCGAGATAGACATGATAGATCGATAAGACATTCGAGAGGTGAGCATTCCGCCCAGCATACTACCCACGACAGAGCCGACCATCATCGGCATCAGTATCAATCCCGAATTGGTTGCCGTTCCTCCATATACCCCTTGAACATAAATCGGAATGTACACGGTAGCTACGATAAATACACTTCCGTACAGTAAAGCCAGCAAGCTGCTCGTCGCATATAACCGGTTATGGAACATATCGAAGGAGATAATGGGCTCGGATGCCTTCCGCTCAACCAGCAAGAAAATAACAAACAGCACAATAAAGCCCGTGAACAAGCCGATAATTACCGAGGAGTTCCAGGCAAACTTCTCACCGCCCAGCTCCAGCGCAAACATGAGGCACACAACAGCCCCTACCAGGGAGAAGGCGCCGCCCCAATCGATCTTTTGACTCGCACGGACCATCGACTCCTTATAGAACAATACAATTAGAAGCAATGAGACCAGGCCGATCGGCACATTGATATAGAACACCCAGTTCCAGCCGAGCGAATCCGTGATGAAGGCTCCAAGCAATGGCCCGAAGATGCTTGAGGTACCGAAGACAGCCCCCATCAGCCCGGTCATTTTCCCCCGCTTTTCAACTGGAAAGATATCATAAATAATCGTAAAGGCGATCGGCATCAAGGCGCCCCCGCCTACCCCCTGGATAGCCCGGAAAATGCTGAGTTGTACAATACTCGTCGCCATACCGCACAGCACCGATCCAAGCAGGAAGGTAATAATCCCGAAGATAAAAAATCTTTTCCGGCCATACATATCGGACAGTTTCCCAAAAATCGGGGTTCCTGCCATGACTGCAACCATATATGCGGAGGTGACCCATACGAATTGCTCCATTCCTCCGAGTTCAGAGACAATTGTCCCCATAGCCGTTGTTACAATGGTATTGTCCATCGCCGACATCAGAATTCCGAGCAATAAACCTAGCAGAATCCATTTTGTACGGTCATTATTAGCTTCAGCCATGCCGAGCCCCCTCTATTCAAATTTGAATAACAATCTTATTGTAGCTGAAACGTGTAAAATGTAAATTCCGTTTTTTTAAAATTTCAGACAAAATAGCTTTACACTTTTCAATGCAACTCAGCATTCATTTCCTTGTCAGCGTCATTTTGTCCTATAATAAATAAAGAATCCGCATGAAAGGAAGTTTTGATTATGGATCAACGCTGGATCGAGCTTGAACAGCAAATGCATCAGCTCGGCATGGATACGCTCTTGATCACCGATCCCAAGCATGTCTACTATTTAACCGGATTTCTCAGCAATCCTCATGAACGCTTTCTGGGACTGTTGTTGAAAGCCGGAAGCGAGCCTGTTCTGTTCGCACCTGCTTTGGACGGAGAGGCGGCGAAGGCGGCTATCGGCTCCATGGAATTAATCACTCATCAGGATACCGAGGACCCTTACCGCTTGCTCCGGCAAAGACTGGGGTCAGACCGCTCTATAGGTACCTTTGGACTTGAAAAGGAATATGTAACTCTGGACCGGTATGAACGCCTGCAAGAGGCGCTTCGATTCTCGGCATCAGCCGATATCGGTCCATCTCTCCGCGAGATGCGGATCAGAAAGAGTCCGGAGGAGATCAAGCGGATGCGGCATGCCGCCAAGCTGATCGAGCAGGTGCTTGAGCTTAGCCTGAAGCAGATTAAGGAAGGGGTTACCGAGAACGAGCTTGTTGCCGAGGTCGAGTATCAAATCCGCAAGCTCGGAGCTGACGGTCCCTCCTTTGATTCCATGGTGTTGTTCGGGGAAAAGACGGCACTCCCGCATGGTGTGCCGGGTGAGCGCAAGCTTCGAAGCGGAGATATGATCATGTTCGATATCGGAGTCTACGCTAATGGGTATGCCTCTGATATTACAAGAACCTTCGGCTTTGGCGAGCTATCTGCCGAGCAGATTAAAATTTACGAGACCGTACTCGCCGCGAATGAAGCAGCAATTGCTGCAATCAAGCCGGGGGTTACCTTCGGCTCCATCGATAAGGCTGCCAGAGATGTGATTGAAGCTGCGGGTTATGGCCCTTATTTCAATCATCGGCTTGGGCACGGGCTTGGTATTGATGTTCATGAATTCCCTTCCGTGCACGGCCAGAACGAGCTCTTCCTGCGGGAAGGCAATGTATTCACCGTTGAGCCTGGAATCTATGTGCCGGGCGTCGCCGGAGTTCGAATCGAAGACGATGTTACAGTGACAGACTCGGGAGTGGACGTCCTTACCTCCTTTCCCAAGCACCTTCAATGTGTATAAGACTGAAGACCTCCATCCCTGGTTCGGGATTGGAGGTCTTGCTATCTAGGAGCCGGCAACGGCAGCTTCATCCTCTTCATGGCGAAAATTACGTGCGATGTAAAGAAACGGCGTCCCCGCTGCCGTCAGTACAAATTTGAATAAGTAGGTCGTCAGTAAAATTTCCGTCCATACCTGCAGGCTGTATTCGCCGGCAAATGCAATAGTACAGAAGATCAAGGTATCGACAAACGAGCTTACCATCGTGCTCCCGTTATTTCTGATCCATAGCTGGTTGCGGGCGGGATAAAATTTGCGGATCCAGGCATATAGGCGAACATCCATAAACTGGCTCACAAAATAGGCGCTCAGGCTTCCTAAGGCCAACCTTGGCATCAGACCGAAAATCGTCTCCAGCGAGGCTTGACCCATATCGCTTGGCTGGCGTTCAAAGACCAACGTCATCTGCATCAGGATCGTCGTCATAATCAGGGTGAAGAAACCGAACCATACCGCCTTCTTCGCTTCCTTGCGCCCAAACTTCTCATTCAGCAGATCGCTCGCAAGATACAAGCTGACATACATCGTATTGCCCAGCGTCATAACGATGCCGAACATTTCAATCGTTTTGATCACCTGAATGTTAGCCACGACAGTAGCCACTCCTATCCAGGCGTATATTCCCTTTTTACCAAACAGCTTGTAACAAAGCAGAAAGAAACTGAAATTTACAAGCATATACAAAATACCCCAAGCAACATTAAACAAGCTTCCTCGCCTCCCAAACGACAAATTATCACAATTCAGCCTTCTTTACTACACTTTCTTCCCAAAAGTGACGATAATGAAAATGAAATACACAAAATTATTATTTTCAAAAACCTTTTTTTTCTATAGAATAGATACAATGAACAGCGGTCAATTACAATTGCCGCCCTAATAGTACATAGAGAAAAAGAAAATTGGATAAATGGAGAGGATGTTCATGCTGAAACTGAGTCATTCTATCAACCGCAAATTCATGGTGACATTTACAGTGGTTATCTTATTATCTTCCCTAATGTTTACTACCAGCTTCTATGTGGTGTCTACCGGAATCATTACACAGCAGGTTCTGCCGCAGTTCGACAAAGTCCTGAGAACCAGCTCCAAGGATATTTTCAGACAAATGGATACCTCCCAAGCGCTTCAACTATTAAAAGGAAAAGAAAATTCGCGCTTTGCCGTTGAGTCTTATCTGGCGCAGAAGGTAGAAGAGTTTCAACTGGATTCCGCCTACTTAATCGATCTGCAAGAGAACGAGGCCACGTTAATCGGTGTCAACGATGATTCCTTGATGAAAGTCGGGGACAAGCTTGAAATCCAGGAGGCCATGAAATCTGCGGAATCGAAAGGCAATGCCTCCATCACGGATCTTTACGCGGATCAGTATGGTTACCATAAGACCGCCTACATCGCGCTGCCTGGCAGCACTGCTATTCTGGCAGTAAGCATGGACGCCACTTTTATCAAGGACAAAGAAGCCTTCATTCTCTGGATTTGTCTCTTGATTTCGCTTGCCGTCATCGTGATCGGCTTGCTCGGAGCTTATATTGTCAGCAGCCGAATTTCCAAGCCCATGAAGAAATTGGTTATCGCGACTGAAAAAATGGCCAAGGGCGACTTCAGAGAAACTGTTGATTTTACTTCCAAGGATGAGGTCGGCAAGCTGGCTGAGAGCTTCCGAATGATGAGCAAGCAATTGCAGGATATGATTGGCAAGGTTATGACGACCTCCCAGGCCGTGGTTGATGGGTCCGGATACTTGAATCAATCGGCCGCCACTTTTAAAGAACTGACGGAGCGTTCCGGCGCAGCTACAAGCGAAATTGAAAAAGGCAGCTACACCATTGCTTCCACTACGGCTGAAAATGCCCGTGCAATGGAAGAAATCTCTCAGGGCGTGCAGCATATTGCTACCTCGTCGGCTGAAGTAACCGAGAAGATCGGTCAAGCCTCTAATGAAGCAATGACAGGTAATGAGCTTGCTCAAACCGCCGTCTCTCAAATGAAGCTGGTCGAAGAAGCAGCCAACAAGTCAAGAGAGTCGATTGCGGCGCTTAATGACCGGTCAGAGTCGATCTCTACAACAGTCAGTACGATTATGGAGATTACGAAGCAGATCAATATTCTCTCACTCAATGCAGCAATCGAAGCAGCCCGCGCAGGCGAGCATGGCAAAGGCTTTGCGGTTGTTGCCGAAGAGGTGCGCAAGCTTGCAGAGCAGTCCCGGATTGCAACGGATCATATCAGCGAGAATTTGTTGGGTATCCGCGAAGAAGCGATGAATTCGGTACAAGCAATGGATTTAGTCGGTGATGAGATCCATTCGGGCACGGAGCGCGTAACGCAAGCAAGCAACGCTTTCGAGCAATTGACTGAATTGATCAACAATATCAACATGACGATCCAAAGCGTCTCCGCTTCTACGCAGGAGGTCTCTGCCGGAACGGAAGAAGTGACTGCCTCCGTGGAGGAGGCCGCCAATATTACGGGCAAATCGTTGAAGAGTATCGAAGAAATTGCCGGTTATGCGGAACAGCAAATCACGGAAATGGAAGAGCATACGAAGACCGTGCAGGATCTGTACAATCAAGCCTTAATCCTTCAAAATGAAGTGCTCAAGTTCAAAATCTAGAAATAAAGCGGCTGTCCGACGGGATTAACTTCCCTTTGGACAGCCGCTTTTGGATTTGATTAGACCAAAACACCTGAGTATTTAGAGAAACAAAATAACTGCGGCCAGCAAAAGAAGACTCTCCAAGCCTTCGTTAAGCGCGCCATACACATCCCCCGTTAATCCTCCCAGCTTCTTATTGACTTTGCCGCCCGCATATATTCCAGCTGCCAGCGTCAATAATGGAGCGGCAAAGAAGTAGATTCCATAGGAAGCAGCCGGAAGCCCGATGGTAACGCCAAACACTAATAAAGGAATCGTCATGCCCAAAAATGTGATCAAGATAGCTGATACTGCTGCACTTTGGGCATGGGATGCGTTCAGCCCTTCGAATCTTGCGGCAAGTCCTTCTCCGCCTCGGGCAGGCGGCCATTTGCTCATAGCGTACACCATGAACCAGCGGCTCCATACCGGCACCGTCAACAAGGCGCAGGAGATAGCCAATTGACCGGCAGCAATAAGCGAGGAGAGCAGCGCGGCCTTTAGCATCAGCAGCAGAACGCAGGCCAGAACCCCCATGGCTCCTACCCGGCTGTCCTTCATGATCTCCAGCATCTTTTCCCGTGACCGGTAGCTAAGGAGGGCATCTGCACAATCCATCCAGCCATCGAGATGCAGACCTCCCGTCAGCCAGACCCAGATGATCAGGCTAACGACAGCAGCAGGCAACGGCGGAAGCAGCCAGGAGGCTACCAGCGTTGCTGCGCACATACTTAAGCCGATGGCTGCTCCAACTAACGGATAATGGCGCGTACTCGCCCGCAACAGCTCCGGTGTGAAGTCCAGCTCCGCTTTGACCGGGAAGCGGGTCAGAAACTGAAAGGCCGCTTGAATCGGCTGTACCGTCTGTCTCATAATCGATACTCCCTGCTCTTTAGCTCGATTGGAATACCTGCGGTTACCAGAAATACCTGATCAGCAATCGCTGCGATGCTTCGATTCAACCGTCCTGCCAGATCCCTGTACTGTCTCCCCAACTTATATTCTGGGACAATACCGCTTCCTACCTCATTAGTCACCAGAACAAGCTGACCTGAATATGCCGACACGGCTTCAACAAGCTGACGGATGCTGGATTCTGTCCGGGATTCTCCCCCCGGGCCGTTCTCTTCTCCATCGCTTAGCAGCACATTGGAAAGCCACAATGTAAGACAATCCACAAGCACAACCGGTGAGCCGCTTCCTGCTTGACTCGAGGTCCGGAGCAGCTCCGGCAGCCGGAGAGGCTCTTCCTGCGTGGTCCATATGAACCCGCTCTCCTCCCGCTGGTCCCGGTGAAGCTGAATACGCTCCTTCATCTCCTCGTCAAAAGCCTGTGCGGTCGCTATATACAGCCCGTTCCCGGATTCACTGTGCTTTATGCACCATGACTCGGCAAAGCTGCTCTTGCCGCTTCGCGCACCGCCCGTGACCAATACGATCATCGCGGTTCCCCCTCTGGCGGAGGTGTATCCCCATCGGAAGCTGAAGAAATCCCGGCGCTTGCGAACGTCGCCATCTCAGCCATAATTTTGCAGGCAGCATCGACAAGATGAATAGCCAGGACACCCCCGGTTCCTTCACCCAATCGCATATCAAGATGAAGCATAGGCTCCAGTCCAAGCTCCTTCAGCAAATGAACATGCCCAGGCTCTTGAGATACGTGAGAAGCAATCATGTATTGGACAGTATCAGGCGCCAGCTTATATGCAGCAAGTGCTGCGGCACCTGAGATGAATCCGTCAATAATGACAGGACAGCGAAGTGCCGCAGCAGCGAGGATAACGCCTGCAAGACCGGCAATTTCCAGTCCGCCTACCTTGGCCAGGACATCCACCGGATCATTACCATTCGGCTTATGAAATTCGAGGGCCCGATCTACAGTAATGATTTTGAGGCGGAGTCCGTCATCATCAATTCCAGTCCCCCTGCCGACGCTCTCCCGGGTGGAGATGCCCGTCAAGCCGCTCATCACAGCCGCACTTGCCGTTGTATTGCCAATCCCCATCTCCCCGGTCACAAAGAGTCTTATACCTCGGGAGTAGGCATCCCGGGCAACCTCAGCGCCGGCTATAATAGCCGCCTCTGCCTCTTCCCGAGTCATCGCCGGCTCCTTGACCATATTAGCTGTTCCGTACCTGACTTTTTTCGATATCAATCCAGGGTGCTGCAAATCCGTCTGTACTCCGATGTCAACACACAGCACCTCGGCACTCGCTTGACGGGCAAGTACATTAACAGCCGCACCGCCATTCAGGAAATTGCCGACCATTTGCGCGGTCACCTCAGACGGAAAAGCACTGACCCCTTCCTCACATACCCCGTGATCCCCGGCCATTACAACAACGGCACGTTTGGGATATGAGGACATGACTTTTCCGCTCACTCCGGCGAGCTTGATGGCTAACCCCTCTAATTTACCGAGACTGCCCGGGGGCTTCGTCAACTGATTCAGATGGGCCAAAGCCGCCTCTTCCGCAGACTTGTCCACCGGAGCAATGCTATCCACCAGGCTTGAGATCGTCTGATTCATCGTTTCAACCTCGCTTCCAAGAAATAGAATTATCGTATTCCTATTCTATCAGAATTCATCCGGTGTAGTCTGTGAGAGTCCCTTTCGATACAGCAGCTGCGGCTCGCCGTGATCGGGGTGCGGCACACTATACGCATTGACCGTAAAGATTCTCTGAATCAGCTCAGGCGTTATCAGCTGCTGCGGACAACCAGCACCTGCAACATGCCCTCGATCCAGCACAAGCAAGGCATCGCAGTATAACGAGGCCAGATTGAGATCATGCATAACTGCAATCACGGTTAAGCCATCTTGCTGCCGCCATGACTCGACCAATTCCATGAATTGCAGCTGATAGCGAATATCCAGAAATGTAGTGGGCTCATCCAGTAAAATAATCTCAGGCTGCTGAGCCATTACCTTGCCCAAGGCGGCCCGCTGACGCTGTCCTCCGCTCAGACTGCTTAGCGGCCGATCTGCGAGAGAGGTCAGATCAAGACGTTGCATAATGTCTTCCAGAATATGCTCCGCATGCTCATCCATATCCGCTCCTCGCCAGTTCTGAAAAGGATAACGACCCATTTCCAGAACCTCTCTGACCGTAAACGATACGGGAGGAAGGCCATCCTGCTGCAATACGGCAAGACGCCGTGAAAGCTCCTTACGCCGGTAGGATCTGATCGGCTTGTCAAGCAGAAGGACTTCCCCGGAATCCGCCATCTCCGTACCGGACAGCAGATTCAGCAAGGTGCTCTTGCCGCTGCCGTTCGGGCCGATGACTCCCCAGAATTCCCCTTGCTTGACCTTCCAGTCAATATCCTTTAATGCCTGCTGCTTGCCGTACGCTTTGGATACCTGCTTTACTTCGAGCATCATGATTCACTCTCTCTGACTTTTTTCTTTCGGTATAGCAAATATCCGAAGAACGGAGCGCCTATAAAGGCTGTAATCACACCCAGCGGAATTTCTGTAGGCGCAAGCAGTGATCTGGCCGCCAGATCACTCCACATCATAAAGATCCCCCCGCCAAGAGCGGATAGCGGGATAATCAATCTGTAATCAGATCCCGTGAACAAACGGATCATGTGGGGAATGACCAGGCCGACAAAGCCAATGACCCCGGACACCGATACAGCCGCCGCCGTCATTAAAGTGGCGACAAGCAAAGTCAGTATCTTGGTGCGTTCCACATGAAGCCCGGAATGGGCTGCTTGTTTCTCGCCAAGCGCCAACAGATTCAGCGAACGGGCCTGGCTCCACAGAAATATCAAGCCAGCCAGTAAATATGGAAGCAGGATGGCCGTATACGACCATCCTCGAAGGTTCAAGCTTCCCATTGTCCAGTACATAATTTCATTAATCGTCTTCTTCGACATCGCTGTCAGGAACGACACAATCGCACCCAAAAAGGATTGCATCACTACACCGGACAGGATCAGGCTTTCCGCAGGAATCTTCCCTTGCTCACGGGCAAGCCAGAGTACAATGCCCAGCGTCAGCGCCCCCGTAGTAAAGGCAACGACCGGGAGCGTGAATATGCCGATCCAGGAGAACTGCCACCCGAAGAAAATGAGCACCGCAGCTCCGACAGCCGATCCGGAGGATACGCCGAGCGTGAACGGGTCTGCAAGCGGATTGCGCAGCACGCCTTGAAACGCAGCTCCCGCAACAGCCAGCGTAGAACCGACCAACAATCCCAACAGCACCCGCGGTAATCGGACCTGCATCACAATCGTCTCTGAAGCGGTGCTCCATTGCGGTTCTACCATACTGCCGATCACCGGAATGCGATGAGCAAGAATCGCGGCAATCTCCCGTGCAGGCACGGATACGGAGCCGAAGCCGACACAGATGACCAGCGTAATGCACAGCAGTCCCAATCCGAGAATACCGTAGCCGGTCAGCTTGGATCTCATGGCTGGATCAGATCCGGATAAATCCCTGCGGCAACCTGGATCAAGCCCTGAGTTACACGCGGACCCGGACGGCTTAACAGATTGTCATCCAGACCAACAACACGGTCTTCCTTCACCGCCGTAATTTGATCCCATCCGCCTCTCGACTTGATGATCTCGGCCAATGTGCGATTATTTTCATCTATTACACTTTGCGCATACAGAATGACATCCGGATTCTTTTGGATAATGTTTTCTTCATTGATTTCGCTCCAGCCGGTAATGTCGGAAGCGACGTTCACGCCTCCGGCAAGCGTGATCATTTCATCCATGAATTCACCCTTGCCAACCGTCCAGCCCGGCGAAAATTCGATGTATACTTGCTTCTTCTGATCAGCCGGTACGGATTGCACAGCATCAGTTACTTTCTTCAACTCAGCTTCCATCCCCGCGATAACTTCTTCTGCGACTTGTCCCCGGTCTGTAATTTGTCCGACGGTACGAATATTCTCCATGACTTGCTCCACCGTCTTCGGATTGGAACGGTATACCTTGATTCCAAGATCACTAAGGCTCTTCACCACGTCCTCACCAACCAGATTGCCGGCAAGCACTAAATCAGGCTGGGCTGCGATGACAGCTTCAACATTAATTTGAAACCCGCCCATCCGCGGCTTGGCCTGAGCCGCTTCCGGATAGTCATCATTATCGGATACCCCCACTACCTGCTCATCCAGCCCCAGCGCGAACAACCCTTCCGTCTCGGAAGGCGCCAGAGATACGATGCGCTCTGGCGCAGCTTCAAAGGTGAATTCCGCTCCGAAGGCATCGGTCACTGTTAACGGATATTCAGTGCTTAATGATTCAGCAGCTTGTTCATCCGCTGTATTGGATGAATTCCCGTTTTCAGCATTTTGAACCGCATTTGTTCCGTTATTTGTCGCGGCACTATTGTTCTCCTTGGCACCACAGCCTGTCAGTGCAATCACGAGAGCAAGCAGTACCAGCGCCCACATCTGAGTATATTTTTTCATGATTCGTTCTCTCCCCCATAAATCTGTAATGTAGTCAAGAAATGCCGGAACACGAATAAACGGGACATAAAAAGAAAAACCCGTCCGCTTGGGAGGGTCACGTCTTCAAAGAGAGCACGGAGCAAGCCTGAGCATGTACAGGCATTCCGCTGGCTTTGATAGAACGTTATCCTTTCCTCGAAGGACCGTCTGCTTCCTGCTGGCAGGTCTCCTGACTTCCAGGTTTCGATGAATGCTCGCCTTCCCGTCAAGCAATCTTGCTTGCAGTGGCCTCTTGCAGCTTCATCCCTGGTTACAGTGGCGGGACCGTGCCGGATTTGCACCGGCTTCCCTTTTAACCTGAAGACACACGTAAAACGCTGGCTTCAGGACCTAACAGGTAGGTTATTCGATTCTTGTTCAGACCTTTCTTTCTCTATTGGATTATAGGGGAAAAGCTATAAAGACACAATACTGTCAACTCCTGAGCTGATCAATCCAGCGACAAATCCGCTCCCAGAACTCCTACTACTGCCGCACCCTTTGTAATCGGTACCGCCAGCGTAATACAGCGCTGCTTCGTAATCGCCGACACATATACTTCTGATATGACCGCCCTGCCCTTCATGGCCTGCCGGAACCATTCCCTTCCCTTAGCATTCAGCAGTCCCGCCTCAGGGATGGAGACAACGAAGGTTCCATCCGCTCGGTTGGTCCAGGCCGCCTCCAACCCTGCTTCTCTGGCTAACAACGATTTTAGCGCTGTATGATGTGCATCTATATTCATATCCTCATACGAACCTCCGACCGCTTCAGCATGAAGCTTGTCCGCAAAGACTTGGCCTATCTCCTCCACATAAGCGGATGTCAATCCTCGGTCCTGTTGATCAAGGACTCCGCGAACAGAATGCAGAGAAGATAATAGCTCATCCTGGGCAAGATGAAGTCCTGAGGCTACCGACTTCAGCCGGGAAATATGTACTCGTTGAGAATCCATGCGCCGCAGCGCCCCATCAACATGGATGATATTGCTTTGAAGCACCTGATGTACTTCTTGCATCATAACTTCCATATTGCCGGTCATTTCCGATTGTTCCTCGCTAAGACGTCCCGTCTCCGCAACGTGTTCGTTCACAGAGGCAACCTCCTCGGAAATATATCGAATGTCATCTCCCATAGATCTCAACAGCGCCACCCCGTCCATGGCCGAGGATTGACCCTGCTTGATCGTATTCTTCACCCGTGATACTTCATTAGATATCTGGCGAAACAACGGAGCCGAATTGCCGATTGCAGTTGTACTCTGCTCAGCCAATTGCCGCATCCGGCTTGCCACGACATCGAAGCCTTTGCCCTGCTCTCCCAATCTGGCTGCTTCAATGGACGCATTTAGTGCAAGCAAGGATACCTCGCCTGCAATTCCTTCCAGCTCTTCATACAGCTTGTTTAAAAGACGCGTATTGTCCTCGAGATCACCTAATGGACCGGAAATGGACTGCTGTGATTCTGCCAGCGAGCGGATCGTACCATCCGCCTCAGCCAATGCCTGAGTAATACGTGAAGCTTCCTGAAGTGTCTTGTCGCTCCGAAGATACAGCTGATCAGCCGCTTCCTGAATTCTCTGTGCAGAGGAAGCGACCTCCTGGACCACGGCCAAGCTCTCCTGCATTTGCTCCAAAGAACGCTCACTACCTGCCTTCAAGTCCAAGTCCAGTGCAGAAGAAATATCGGACAGCTCTTGAAGCTGCTCCATGCTTTCATCCACTTCACTGACTGCTGCCTGCAGACGGTCCGCAGCAACTAAAGATTCCCGGGCCATCTTCTCCCAAACCGGAGAAACCTCCTCGCGTTTATTCTTGACTGCTGATTGAAATCGGAACATAGCTCCACTCCGTTCTATAATGTCAATTTACCTAACATTATAAAATAGATTCCTGGCTATAGACAGTGCTTTCCAAGGAAAAAAATATGGTTTTAAATAAAAATAAACAAATAAGCCCATAAACATAACATATAACGTAATGTTTATAGGCCTTAATCGGACAAAATCGGAATTAACCTCTCAATTTCTTACACATAGCCATATATGTCTTCTAAAGCTCCCCTTGTCTAAGGATGCATAACCAATAGCCCGCAAACCGCACCCAGGGAGCAAGTCTGCGATCTCCTCCGTAGTTACAATTACGGCTCTTGAACTGATCTGCCCTAAGCTGGTCAGCATATTCAACTTATCACTTTCAGGCAGGACAGAACATAAATTATAAGGCATATCCAGAATCGCCGAGTCATAGTGTTCACGCACTTCGTTCATATCCCCAAGCTTCACCAAAGCAGCAGGGTCATATCCGAAAAAGCTGAGATTTTTCCGCGCACCTTGTACAGCAAGCGGATTTATATCTACCCCTACAATATCAATTCCCATCGATAAAGCCTCGATCATGACATTGCCCATCCCGCAGCAGGGATCAATCACCTTGATTTCCTCCGGCTCTGGCACTGCGATATTGACTAAAGAGCGGGCGACGGTTGCGGGCAGACCTGTTGAATAATTGCTCGGCTTATGCTTATGAGTAAGCCAAGGGCGAAGCCCCTGCCGGCATATGCCTAGCTGCCATCCCTCTTCAGAAGCTAGCAATCCAAACAATAGATCAGGCGATCTCATCTCAGCCTTGCCCTGTATTCTCCGGCCAACAAGCCGCTCCATTTCCCGCTGTTCCTCATAGCTTCGCATTTCTCCGCATTTCAGATACATGATCTTGAAGCTGCGCTCGTTCAGCGTAAGGTGTTCTGCTTGCTCCAGCAGCTCTTCTAAGGTTGGGGTCTGCAACCCGATGTCGACTCGCATGGATATGAACGGGCTCCGATCCGGAGCAATTATCTTGAGACTCTGAATGTAATTCCTAGACCCGCTTTTGGCTTCGAATCGGCTGCTAAACAGCGTACTATCCGTCCCTGCTTCAAATAAAGACGACAGCTCCAGCCTGCACAGATCGCGCTCGCTCTCATGACAAGCATAGGGATATATGCAGACTCCAGCACGCCACTGTTCTCCCAATTCATATTCCGTTAGTTCACAGCTACTTTTCATAAAAATCATTCCTCTTGCATTTCCGTCAAATGGGCCCAATACCGCTTGGGCATATGGGATAAACGAGCGCGGTGATTGATACGTTCTTGAATGGCAACCGTATCATAGAATCGCTTCCATAGCCGCCGATAGCCTTCTTCTTTCTCGTCAGCTTCCGGTATGGAAATTTCATCCGCATTCAGCATCATCAATCTATCTTCCGGCCGCGCATCATGGCGATACATCAAGGCCTCGCCATGATTCTTATCATAAATCAAAAAAGTATCGCCTGCAAAACGCTGGCAGAAGTGCCCTGCAATCAATGGAAGCACCTGATTTTTGGGCTCAATCACTGCTACCAGCACATCATCATGGATCGAGAAGCGAACAAATCCCATAAAAGCATGACTTTCCGTCTTCAAATGACGCACAGCTTTGTTCAACTGATGGATCGAGGGCTCGGTCAGCATTTGCATCACTTGTCCCCCAACGCGAAAGCCGATCCGCAAGAAGCGGTAGATCAGCAGCTCCTTCTGAGGGGCACAAGTAAGAAAGCCGCAGCGAATCAAATCCTGAGCTTGCGGAGAAATATTGCGCGCTATGGATTCGTAGACCCGTTCCGCCTTTGCCTGGCACGTCGCCACTGTCCGCGGCGCAAACAGAACGGCCTGCGGCTCCTCCGCAGAACTTATATCGGCCAGCTCTTCCTTGCGTTCATAGCTCTCAAAGACGCAAGTCAGCAACCCGTCAAAGGTGCCGTCATAGATATACGTCACTCCAGTTGTCCAACTCACGGCAACAACACTTCCTTGCCCGCTCCGGCAGCAAGCTCCTCATCACTGAACAATGATAACTGCTCAACTTGCGGGCTCGGCAAATACATGCTGTATTCCCGCTTGGAAATCAGCGATCGGAGAATGGTGCTCTCATTTACCTTCAAGCCTTCCAGCCGCCGGCCCGAGCAGGTGATGAAGTATTGCGCGCGCTTTAAGACAACGCCCAGCTTCTTTAGACCATGGAAGTCAATTCGGCCAGCCCTTCTGGCTGTAACGATCCGCTTCGCGCTCCGGATTCCGATGCCCGGTACGCGAACCAGCTTGTCATAAGGAGCTGTATTCACTTCAACCGGAAATTGATCGATATGATTCATCGCCCAGTTGCACTTCGGATCCATGAACGGATTGAAATTCGGCGCTCCTTCATCCAGCAGCTCCTTTGCTTCAAAGCCGTAGAAGCGCAGCAGCCAGTCTGCCTGATACAGACGATGCTCCCGCAATAATGGCGGCTTGCTATTCAGTGCAGGCAGCAGCGAATCCTCCATGACAGGCGTATACGCCGAAAAATAAACCCGTTTCAATTGAAATTTCTTGTACAACGACTCGGTGAGCGTGATGATCTTCAAGTCACTGTCAGGCGTTGCTCCGACAATCATCTGCGTACTTTGTCCACCGGGGACAAATCGCGGCGCATGGCGGTATTTCATCAAATCTAAGCTATTCTCCTGAATGCCCCGACGAATCGCCGACATCGGCTTCAGAATCGATTCCTTGGATTTGTCAGGCGCAAGAAGGCGCAAGCTGTCCTGTGTAGGAAGCTCGATATTGACACTCATCCGGTCAGCCAGCAATCCTAACCGGGAGATCAGCTCGGGGGCAGCGCCGGGAATGGCCTTCACATGGATGTAGCCGTTAAAACGATGGGTATGCCGAAGCAGCTCCAGCACCTTAATCAATTGCTCGGTCGTATAATCAGGGTTCCGCATGATACCGGAGCTGAGGAACAATCCCTCGATGTAATTCCGGCGATAAAAATTCATCGTCAGATCGGCAAGCTCTTCCGGTGTAAACATGGCCCGTCTCGTATCATTGGAACGCCGATTGACGCAATATTTGCAGTCAAAAATACAACTATTGCTCATTAACACCTTAAGCAGAGAGATGCAGCGGCCATCAGCTGTGAAGCTGTGGCAAATGCCGCACCCGGCCGTATTGCCGGTACCCCCTGGCGTATTTCCCCGCTCTACCCCGCTGGAGGAACAAGACACATCATATTTGGCCGAATCGCTCAAGATGGTCAGCTTGTCATAAACATCCATCATCACAGCCTCCCTTTTGTTCTCATTTTAATACGAACGTATGTTCCAGTCAATTTATGAGAAGGGTTAGCTGTGACCTTTCCGTGTCGGTTTAAGTTAACTACACACTTGTGCGCTTCAACATAGCTTCTTTAGCTCGATTGATATGGAATACGGACGATCAGGTCCGCGGCAAAAGAACCGTCTCACCGCTTGGCATGCTTTGCAACCGCAGGATTTCACCCGGAGCGATTTTGAAGTCAGGATCATGAAAGTCACGGCCGCCAGCCAGTTTTCCTGCAAGCAGCGAAATTACGCCTCCATGGGTAACGATCAGGACAGAGGCGGGCAAGGCAGCATTCTCATTATTTAGAAAGAGATCAGCTGCATTCTTCTGAAGCTCACTGTAGAAATCGGCAACCCTGGATTCAAATTGCTCCCAGGACTCCCCGCCAGGCGGCACATGCGAGGCCGGATCATCAATCCATTCCCGGTAGGTCTCGCAATCCTTCAGTTCCTCATAGGTTTTCCCTTCCCACTCCCCAAAATTCAGCTCGCGGATTCGGGCATCATAATACGCAACCATAGCCAGATCGGGACGAACGCGGGTCAGCGTCTCGCGGCAGCGTATCAAATCGCTGCAATAAACCTTCGCGAATTGAATGTCCGCTAATTTAGCAGGGAGCTGCGCAAGAGCTGCCCCTTCACCGGACAACAGCTCAAGATCGCTGTGCCCCTGATAACGCCGGCTCCGGTTCCACTCTGTACATCCATGACGAATAAACCACCATTCCATATGCTTCGGCGCCTCCATTTACGGACAGGATGCAGGGATGCAACGGAATTACCACGCCACGCCCCTGGATAGCAAAAATTGCAAGGCTGCAGCAATCACCACGAAGGCCCCGGAGACAGCCATCAGTAATGCTCCTGTCTTAGCAATATCATTAGGCTCAAGCTCTCTTCGCTTCTCGCCCATATAAGCCCTGAACGAAGCTTGTCCTCCATAGCTGTTCTCTCCGCCCAGGCGGATTCCCAATGCTCCGGCCACTGCGGACTCCGGGTAGCCGCTGTTCGGGCTTGGATGCTTGGATGCATCACGCCGTACCGCCCTCCAGGCCTCCCGCGCATTCAAACGCAGACAGACCGCCGCTGCGGCAAGCATAAGAGCAGTTAAACGCGCAGGGATGTAATTGGCCACATCATCCAGACGCGCGGAAGCCCAGCCGAGGTCCTTGTACCGTTCATTCTTGTAGCCGACCATGGAGTCTAGCGTATTGACCGCACGATAGGCCATCGCAAGCGGGGCGCCTCCGATCAACGCAAAGAACAGCGGCGACACGACGGCATCCACAATGTTCTCGGCTACAGTCTCGACTGCGCCGCGGGTAATCTCCGGCGCATCCAAATGGTCCGTGTCGCGGCCCACAATCATGCTGAGCGCCTGCCTGGCGGCAGGCAGATCACCGCGGAGCAACGGGCCGCACACGGCCATGCCTGCATCGCGAAGCCCCTTGGCCGCGATGGTGGTCCAGATCAGCGCGGCCTCTCCGAGCGCCGCCAGCCACGGGTTGACCTGGGCCAGCAGCCATAGCAGCGCCCAGGTCAACCCATAGCTGCCGCCGACTACGGTCAGCGGCAGCAGCACCCCCGCGCCCCGCAAGGCCCGGGGCGCGAACAGGCGGCGCAGCGCCGCCTCGACCCGCGAGATCGCCTTCCCCATCCCGACAACGGGATGAGGAAGCCAGCGCGGGTCACCCAGCAGCCGGTCCAGCGCATACGCGACCGGCAGCACCCACCACGCCGCCGTCATGCCCGCTCCGCCGCTGCGGCACGCAGCGACTCGCTCACGGCGGCGTACACCAGGCGGCCAACCGTGCCGCCCAGATCCGTTGCCGTGCCGGCGTAGCTGTGCAGCAGCGCCCACTCCGGGCGCTGGCTTACGCCGAGGACGACGGCATCGGTCGTTGTGCCGGTGGCCGAAAGGCCGTTCTCGGCATCGCACACGCCGAGATCGTGCAGGGCGGCGGCCTTTGCCTCCGTCGCCGTCATAACCGCATTGACCATTGCGCCCTGGGTCATGCGTCCGTCCACCGCCAGCATCAAATTAATCGTTCCCGGCGTCCAATCCGCCCGGAACGTCGTTCGCTGGCTCCCTGCTCTTGCGGCATTGGATACGCCCGCCGTAGCGCAGCATAGCACGGAATAATCCCCGCTATGCTCCTCCTGTACAGACGCATGCCGCAGCTGAACGGCAGTCAACAGTCCTGCCGTATGCTCCGCAGGAATCCCCCATTCCTTCAAGCTTTCTGCAATATCCCGCTCCGGGTTGTCACAGCGGTAGAAGCGGTCCACATAAATGTTGATCATCCGCTCCACGCGCCGCATTCCTCCCCCGTATACCGCGCTGCTAATGCCGTCCAGACCAGCAGGCGCCTCCAGCAGGATATGGCGTTCTCCCCGAATCAGCTTTAATCCCGCCCAGCTCTCGGATTCATAAAGTCCTTCATTGCCTGTATACAAAAATGGCGTTGCCATCAGTTGTCCCCTCTTTCCAATATATCCCCAAGCTCATGCAATAACCTGTCACAGGCTGCCGGGTTCTTCACAGCAAGCCGGATATCCCCGGAACCAAGCCCCGGGTACATGGCGCAGCTTCGCACAAGAATTCCGCGCTCCCCCAGTCGAGCCTGTATCACTGCAGCCGTACTGCCTTCAGGCAATCTAACGAGCAGGAAATTCGCCTCTCCGGGCCAGGTCCGGCAGCCCAGCTCAGCAAGTCCATTACGCAAGCGTGCTCTCTGTTCCGTGATCATAGCTATGGTGTCCCCGCCGTAAGTTCCGTTCTCGGACAGACAAGCCTCACCGGCTAACAGTGCAAGACCGTTGACGCTCCAGGTTACCTGCTTGTTCCGCATAGCAGCAGCTCGGTCGGGATGCGCGATCGCGTACCCCAGCCGCAGCCCGGGGATTGCATAAAACTTGGTCATCGAGCGGATCAGAATCAGATTCCGGTAGGCCATCAGCTCTTTCTCCAGGGTTTGTCTCCGTTCCACAGGAATAAAGTCAATAAACGCTTCATCCATCACGATAACCGTATTGCAGCGTTCCCCCGCTTCGGCAAAGCTCTTCAATTCCTGCAAACCATACTGAACCCCGTTCGGATTATTCGGCTGCCCGATGAATACGAGCCCGCAGCGGGAGATCAGCTCGACAATATCATCAGGATCAGCCTTGAAATCCCGCTCTTCCTTCCCAAAGACAGCCATAACCTCCGCCCCGAATTTCGCAGCAAGCTTAGCGTATTCCGAGAAGCATGGTTCGATCACCCCCACCTTTGCAGGTGTAAAGGCCAGCAAAGCCAATGCCATATTCTCCGCCGCACCGTTTCCGATCACCAGACATTCCGGCTCCAGGCCGAGCATTCGGGATAGCCTTGACACAAGCCCGCGATGCCCGGGGTCCGGGTATGCGGTAATAGATGGCAAGGCCTGAACCAGCAGCTCCAGCACGCCCGGGGGCGGTCCTAACGGATTAATATTGGCACTAAGATCGAGAAAGCGCTTCGGTGCAAGCCCAAACTTTGCCGAGGCCGTATGTAAATCCCCGCCATGTCCGTATATTTCCAACATCCTCTTCACCTCTCTTGAAGAACTGCTGCTGAGTCCTTCCTTCAATATTTACGCTTCAAATCTGCATCCATCTATTCACGAATCAAATCTTCAACTATTCAGGTGAAGTCTACCATACCCCGATCAGAAAAATAACCCCGCTTCCGAAGAGAAGATGAATTCAAATCCACGCTTTTTTTTGCCGAAAATTGGTTTACAATAGAGAGAGCATATAGACAAGCCATATATTATTGGATAAGGGGGATTACTTTCATGCTGTTTATCGACAATCAAGGCATTACCGATGCTTCCGTAAACCTGGCGATTGAGGAATATGCGCTGAGACACCTTCCGCTGGAGGACGACAGTTATCTGTTGTTCTATATTAATGCGCCTTCAATTATCATCGGCAAGCATCAGAATACGATCGAAGAAATTAATCAGGAATACGTCAAGGAGAACGGCATCCAGGTCGTTCGCCGGCTGTCCGGTGGCGGTGCAGTCTATCATGATCTCGGCAATCTGAACTTCAGCTTCATCACCAAGGATGACGGCCAGTCCTTCCATAACTTCCGCAAGTTTACGGAGCCTGTGGTAGAAGCGCTGCGGTCCCTCGGCGTAAATGCCGAATTAAGCGGACGCAATGATCTGCAGGTCGGCGAACAGAAGATTTCCGGCAACGCCCAATTTTCGACCAGAGGACGGATGTTCAGCCACGGTACTTTAATGTTCAACCTCAACCTGGATGATGTGCAGGCCTCTCTTCATGCCAACCCGGAGAAATTCAAATCCAAGAGCACAAAATCCGTTCGCAGCCGTGTGGCCAACATTCTGAGCTTCATGGACAAAGACATGACGATCGAGGAATTCCGCAGCGAGCTGCTCCGTCATATCTTCGGCATGGAGCCGAAGGATGTTCCGCAATACAAGCTTAAGGAAGAGGATTGGAACAAAATTCACGAGATTTCCCGCGAGCGTTACAAGAACTGGGATTGGAACTACGGACTTTCACCGGAAAGCAATGTCAAGCACGCGAAGAAGTTTCCTGTCGGCATTATCGACCTTCGCATGGATATTAAGGATGGCTATATTCAAGGAATCAAAATCTATGGCGACTTCTTTGGCGTCGGCGATGTCACCGATATCGAGGACAAGCTCCGCGGGCTTCGTTATGAGGAGCATGAAGTTCGCTCCGCATTAGAGGACGTGGACGTGAAGCATTATTTTGGCAACCTGGAAAAAGAAGACTTCATCGGTCTGGTGTTCCTGGAAGATTAATAATGGAATAAGTGCGTCTCTTCCTTGAGCCGATACTCACAGCCCGGACAGCAGCCCCTGCTTCCGGGCTGTTTGCTTGTACAGCTTTATAGAGGTTGTTCAAAAAGTCAGCTTTTGATCACGAAGTACTTCAAGGGGGGGGCAATTCGACATCGAATCTTGCGTTCACCCTCGAAGTCCGGTACTCATGTAGGTACTGCCTACACTCCGTTCCTCCTTCTTTGGGTTCTCGCAACCTTCTCGGTGCTGAAAAGCCGACTTTTTGAACACGCACTTATAGTAAACTGGCATATTTTTAATTTCCCTCCCCTTTTATCTCTATCAGACTGGTTCGTCTTTTCATAGAATGTACTATCCCTGATGAGAAAGAAGGTGAACAGATTCCATGAATCGTAGAATTGAGCGGCTTCGCCGGCAAGCCAGGGCATGGATCGGAAGACGGGTGGATATCGATCGCTTTAACGGAAGCGACCTGGAAGGCGTCATAGTCGCTGTCAGAGAAGACTATCTCATTCTCCGCATACGCAGAAACGGACAATATGTCAGAGTGAGAGTCTACTTTACGAATATTGAGGATATCGATCTGGATTAGCCAGCCCATCCCCCTTCCCTTGGGCATGAATCCAAATCATGATAGTCTGCAATGAAGCTGCGCCGCCAACTTCTTCATCCGCTCATAGGCATAGGGAGGCCCGCCCGCCTCTCTATGCCTTTTTGATGATAATGCAATTTTAATGCTTTTCAGCACTTATTTCGCCGTACCTGCTCCCAACTTATTAGGCTAGTAGCGACGCAGCATCAACTGGGGGGCAGCTTGCTTTCTTGTTTTCTTGTTCTACTCGTGCTGCTCGTTCTGCTTGTTCACGCTTATATAAATCTATCCTTGTCAATTTTTCTGCAGCAATGTACAATTTGATCACTTGTGTTCAAAAGGAGGCCCGCCTGAATTGAAACGATCCCTAATTGCCGATGCCGGCCTTCTGTTGGTTGCCTTGATGTGGGGTTGTACCTTTCTGTTCGTACAGCATGCCGTCCGCGTGCTCCCTCCACTTGCCTTTAACGGAATCCGGTTTATTGGAGCCGCGGTCCTTCTCCTTCTGATTATCGGCATATTCTACCGCTCCGAATTAAGGAAGCTATCCTGGCCGATGGTCGGACATGCTGTCATTCTGGGAGGATTGCTCTTCCTTGGATACGGCTTTCAAACGGTTGGGCTCTTGTATACCACCACGTCCAACACCGGCTTTATTACCGGGCTATCCGTTGTGTTGGTCCCGCTGTTTTCATTGCTGCTATTAAAGACACCTATCACGCGTTTTACGCTTGGCAGCATTGTACTTGCTGCAATCGGATTGTATCTGCTTGCTTTTGCAGAATCGGGGTACACGATGAATCGGGGAGATTTGCTGGTCTTTCTATGTGCAATCGCCTTTGCGCTTCATGTCGCCTATACCGGTGTATTCGCCCCCCAATATCCGGCCTTGCCCTTAACGGCTCTGCAAATGGCTGTTGTCGGCATTCTCAGCTTGCTTGGCTCCGCGTTCACCGAACAGGTCGGAAGCCCGGAGCAAGTTATTCCGTTGCTATTGAAACCAGAGGTGCTATGGGCTCTCTGCATTTCGATCGGACCAACCAGCGCTTTTGCCTTCTGGATACAGACCTCTTGCCAGAAATATACGAGTCCTGCCCGGGTTGCTGTCATATTTGCCATGGAGCCCGTCTTTGCGGCAATCACCGGCGTCCTCTTTGGAGGAGAGATCCTGGGCATGGCAGCGATCGTGGGATGCGGATGTATTTTAGCGGGAATGCTCCTGTCCGAATTGAAATCTCCGAACCTTGAGGTACAATAGAGACAGTCTGTAAGTTAGAGATAAAGGAGAGAGACGCATTGTACAAGTTAATTGCCATCGACATCGACGACACCCTGATTAATGATGAAAAGGAAGTTACTCCCGCCACGCAACAAGCACTGGAGCAGGCAATCGCTCAAGACGTCGTCGTGACGCTTGCAACCGGACGCGCCTATGCATCAGCACAAGCTATTGCGCGCCAGACGGGGTTGAATGTGCCGATCATTACATACCAAGGCGCCCTTGTGAAGAACCTGCTGGACGAGCAAGTGTTGTATGAACGCTATGTTCCCGTCGAAGCGGCAACAAAGCTGTTTGAGTATTGCATCCGGCATAACCTGCATTTGCAGACTTATATTGATGATAAACTGTACTCAAGAGAAGATAATGACAAGATTAAGGAATATACGGCTCTGAACCGGACTCCTTATTATGTTGAACCTGACTTTAAAAAGCTGGTTGACCAGCCTACGCCTAAGATGCTCATCATCGATGAGCCTGCTTTTCTTGACGAACTCGCACCAAAGCTGCGTGAATTGTTGGGCGACCAAGTGCATATCACCAAATCAAAGCCGAACTTCCTGGAAATCATGCATCATGAAGGCACCAAGGGCCATGCGCTAAAATTCCTCTCCGCCCACTTCGGCTGTACGCCTTCAGATTGCATTGCCATCGGTGATTCCTGGAATGACCATGAGATGCTTGAGGCTGCTGGTCTGGGTGTGGCTATGGGCAATGCGATTCCGGCTTTGAAGGAAATTGCGGATTATGTTACCTTGAGCAACAACGAAGATGGCGTGAAGCATGTGATCGAGAAGTTTATTCTGGGCCAGGAGAATTAATTACAGCCCAGTATGTAAAAAAGCGGATTGCAGAGCCTACGTCCTGCAAATCCGCTTTTTCTATTCCAGAATTACGCATTCGTCCGTTTTAGCAAAGCCTGTCTGCTCCGGCAAATGATAATCCTGCCGCAAATCTATATCATGCGACATATGTGTGAATCTCGTCTGTTTGGGTTTAAGCTTCTTCAGCAGCTCCAGCGCTTCTGTCACATCGTAAACGGAGCGGGTAGAGAACTCAGCCTTCTCCTGATAAAAGCTTGTGCCTAGCACAAGCAGGTCCAGATTATACAGCGGCTGGAGCTGCTCATCCGGAAGCGCAATGGAGTCCGGGCAATAGGCCCAGGCGAAATCAACCTGCTCCAGACGATAGGAATAGGAGTATCCGTTTTTCCCGTGATTCACCTTCCAGCCGGTCACTTTCCAGCCGCAGAGATTACTTCCGCCGTCCACTGTATAGAGATCCAGATTTCGATCCAGCCAGGGATATTGTCTTAGAATCTGCTCAAGCACCTCCCGCGGAGCATAGAGCTGTCCCCGGCGATGCAACCAGCGGCAAGCATCCGCCCATTCCGGCAGCCCCCCGATATGATCGAAATGAGCATGCGTGACAAGGATGGTTCCAGCGAACCGCTGATCCCGCCTCTCCATAGCACTGCGCCAATCCGGACCGCAATCGATCAGAAACCCGTCGCCATCATCAGATTCAACGGACACCATGGAACGATAACGACGATTCGCTCCGCCACTCCGCGCTTCCTGACATACCTCGCATTCGCAATAAACCCGCGGTACCCCCATAGCGTCGCCTGTACCTAAAAATACCAGTCTGTCCTTCAAGTTGCACCCTCTCTCCTCTTCCATCCGTTCAGAAGCTACTGTTGATTCAGCTTGAATTGGATCACGGGCGCCATTCCATCAGGATGCCCTTTCTCTACAGGCTCAATGGTCAATTCAAGCATATCGGCCTTCCGGAGCTCAGCGCGGTTTTTAACATAGAGATGTGCGCGGAGCTGATGATATTGGAGCAGCCCCAGACTGTCCCTGCCATCGTCGCGGACAGCCCATACCCTGACACTTCGATTGATATCCGGAACAAGGCCATCCACTAGCATCAAAAGCTCCTCAGAGCCCTGATTGTACCACAGCATACCGAACTCCGTACCCGACTGACCGATCTGAATCGGATAAGCGATGCTGTTGGGGTTAGACATTAGTGTTGCTGCGGAGGGCTCATAATCCTGAACATATTGTCCCCACGTATCATTCTGTCTCTCGGTATACTGCGTGATAAGGAGCCCGAACGCAAGCAGCAGGCAGCAGGATGCGGCAATCCACACTCCAGCAAAACGGCCTCCGGATAGACGGGAACGTGCATATCTGAGCAAACCAAGAAGGCGAACCCGGGTTCTTAGCCGGTGGCGAACCCATCCTGAAGGCATCCAATCCGGTACGGCCGAATTGCTGTCCTTACCGGTAGTATGGGCTGATAAATTCCGGTCCCCGGGCTTCGTTTCGACTATGTCACCGGTGTACTCCTCTTCGAGCATGCTTCTCCAATAGCGCTCCTGGTCCCGGCAATACGAACATTCCAGCAAATGCCGGGCCAAGCGCTCCGCTTCCCTCTCCGGCAAGCTCCCCATCACCAGGTCTACCCAGATTTCTTCCGGATAGAAAGACGAGCAGAAACGGGAAGCTTCGGCTTTCCCCTCCCTGCAGGAATGGGCAGAGGAAGTATTATGGCTCTGTCGATTGTGCCGATTCGTGTCCATCCTGTCCGCTCCCTTCCGTCACGGCCATCCAGCCTTGCTTTTCCAATTGCTTGCGCAGGTTGTCAAGTCCATATCTCATCCACGATTTTACAGTCCCTAGCGGCACGTTCCAGGCATCCGACATTTGGCGCTGCGTTTGCATGGAAAAGTAGGACCCGATAATCGCCTTCCTTTGCGAAATCGGCAGTGAGATAACCGCTTCCTTCACGGCTTCCCGTTCCAATCGAGCCAACGCCATGTCTTCTCCCGATGCAGCCCTGCCCCTGAACTCCAGATTGCAATCCTCAGTTGGAACCACCCGCTGTTTTCTCCGTAACCGATCCAGACAACGGCTTCTCGTCATGACCGCCATCCAAGCTTTGATGCTCCCGCGCCCGGCATCATAGTCCCGCCCCTTACGAAGCGCCTCTAAAAAAACCTCATGGCAAATATCCTCGGCTTCCATTCGGTCCCCAATGGCCTTCATTGCCACCTGCATGATAAATGGAGCAAGCTCGCTATAGAAAACGTCGAAGGCTTCAACGGAGCCTTCTCCCATTTCTTTCAGCGCTCGTTCCAACCTTTCATTTTGCAGGCTCATGTCCGTCCCCCCTGAAACGAAGCATCTCCCTCTGTACCTCGTTTTACCAAAAAAATCAGGGTTTGAAAAGCCGTAAAAAAAAATCGCGGCCGATTAAATCCAATTGTCCTTCCTATTCGTATCATAGACGATTTATACTTTTACATCATTCAAGGAGGAATTCACGCATGCTTTCATCATTTCGAAAAGCAGCTCTGCTGCTGATTATGCTGTTCACTGCTCTCGGGTTCAGTGGATTCATCCAGGCCCCTGAAGCCAGGGCGGCCGGGACTCTCGAGCTGTATACGCCTTATGTGGATTGGTCCGCCGCACCTGGCGAAACGGTGTCCTATTCCATCGAGTTGATGAACCACAGTTCATCCACACTGACTGCTGATATAACTCTGGACCAGGGCGGCAACAATTGGAAGTCCGTCATGACAGCCGGAGGGCGTGATATTTCGAAATTAGCTGTTAAACCCGATGAAGCTCAGACGATCAGTCTTCAACTCGAAGTACCGCTGCAGGTGGATAAGGGACGTTATACCTTTACCCTTCGTGCAGGCCAAGCTGTTCTTCCGTTAGTGATCCATGTCTCGGAACAAGGAACGTTTAATACCGAGCTGAATGTAGACCAAGCGAATATGGAAGGGTATTCGGATTCCAGCTTTACCTATAGCGCCGTGCTGCGCAACCGCACCTCTACCGCGCAAACTTATGCACTCACAGCCCAAGCACCTAGCGGATGGGATGTGCGTTTCAAATCCGACGGGACCAGTGTAACCTCTGTTGAGGTAGACCCGAATACGGAAAAATCGATCTCTGTAGAAGTAAAGCCTGCGGAAATGGTTCAGGCTGATACCTATACGATTCCAATCGCCGCGTCGAGTGGAGATTCAATGGCACAGGCTGAATTAGAAGCCGTCATTACCGGCACCTATGGGATGGAGTTAACAACAAGCAACAATCTATTGAGTGCGGACATCCAGTCGGGAGGTACGCGCAAACTGGACTTCGTCGTATACAATACTGGAACCGCTGAGCTTCAGGATCTTTCTTTTTCCGCCAATGCGCCAACCGGATGGGAGGTATCCTTCTCCCCATCGACAATTACATCCATTGCTCCGGGAGAGAGCAAGCCCGTTCAAGCCACGATCAAATCAAGCAACAAATCGCTGGCAGGCGACTATGTGGTCAGTGTAACCGCAAATTCATCCGCAAAAAGCGCCTCCGCCGATCTGCGTATTACTGTAGAGTCCTCGGTCTTATGGGGATGGATCGGAGTTCTGATTATTCTAGCCGTGGTTGCAGGAATCTACTACCTGTTCCGGAAATTCGGGAGAAGATGAGCCATGATCAAACCACTGCAAATTGAACCGGCAGATCAGACAGCGATTATTGAGCTTGAGGGCTTGACCAAAAGATACGGGGACATGACAGCTGTGGATCATCTTAATTTGCGTATTTCCAAGGGAGAAATCTTTGGTTTGCTTGGACCGAACGGAGCCGGCAAAACAACGACGATTCTCATGATGCTGGGATTAACCGAGCCCTCCACCGGGCAAGCAAAAATTTGTGGTCATGATCCGGTATGGGAGGCATTGTCGGTAAAACGGAAGGTCGGCTATTTGCCGGATGACGTAGGATTTTATGATGACCGGAGCGCAGTCGACAATCTGGTCTACACAGCCAGATTAAATGGGCTCAATAAGTCGGAAGCCCGTGAACGAGCCTACGCTCTGCTAGAGAAGACCGGACTTTCCGATAGTGCCGGCAAGAAGGTCGGCACCTTCTCTCGTGGCATGCGTCAGAGACTTGGTTTGGCTGATGTGCTGATTAAGCAGCCAGAGGTCATTATTCTTGATGAGCCCACATTGGGCATTGACCCGGAAGGTGTTCGCGAGCTGCTTGGACTGATCTCATCCCTTAGCCGGGATGAAGGGCTGACTGTCCTACTGTCTTCCCATCATTTACATCAGGTCCAGCAGATTTGTGACCGTGTGGGGATTTTTGTGAAAGGGAGATTGATCGCAGCCGGTGATATTCGGACGCTGTCCAATGAGCTTAATCAGGATGGTAATGTGTTTATTGAGATTGGTGCCGTCTCCTGGCCGCAAGGTCTGACAGAGCAGCTCCAATCTCTGGATGGGGTCAAGGAAATTCTCCCTCTGGAATCTGCACCAGGCTCATTTGAGGTTCATGCTGTTGACGGAGAGCAGCCTCGGTTATTCACGATTGTCTGCAGTTATGACCTTACACCGCTGATTGCCGAGACCGTCATTCGGAGTCAGGCTGAACTTATTTACCTAAGGCGAAAGGAATTTGGATTAGACGACATCTACCATCGTTTCTTTGAAGGGAGGACAGATCGATGAAATCCATGGAAGCCCCGCTTCAGCAGCATATCCGGAATATCTTGAACGGGTTCAAAGAAAAAATCCGGAAAATGCTGCAAAAGGATGCGCCTGCCGGCTCGCCTCGTGAGCGCAGCTCCGTCTCATCCCTTCGTATCATGATCGGCAAGGAAATTGGCGACCATATTTACTCATGGCGCTTCGTCATTCTAATCGGCATCATTCTCCTCGCCTGCATCGGCTCGATTTACGGTGCCGTATCCGCCATTCGCGGGGGATCGCTCGACAATAGCAGCGGAGGAGACGACTTTCTTTTTCTTAAGATGTTTACGTTAACCAGCGAAAGTCTGTCCGTTCCTTCATTCACTACATTTTTATCCTGGCTGGGACCTTTAATCGGAATTGCGCTCGGATTTGATGCGGTCAATTCCGAACGGAATAAGGGAACGCTTGGGCGTTTGCTATCCCAGCCGATTTATCGCGATGACTTTATCATCGCCAAATTCATGGCGGCTTTGTTCCTGATCTTTGTCGTCGTCTTCTCCCTTGGCTTTCTGGTAATGGGATTAAGCCTGTTCACCATAGGCTATCCGCCGACACCGGAGGAGTTCATCCGCATCGTGATGTTCTTGCTCATTGCAGTCATATATATCGGATTCTGGCTGAACCTGTCCATTTTATTCTCGATTCGCTTTAGACAGGCTGCAACTTCGGCACTTTCATCGATCGCAGTATGGTTGTTCTTTACGATTTTCTACAGCATGATTATCGGACTTGTGAACAGTGCGACCGCTGTACCGCAAACTGCCGATGTCTCAGCCCAGCTTCGTCAGATGAACTTGGTGCTGATGTTGAACAGACTTTCGCCAACCGAGCTTTTTTCCGAGACAATCACAACATTGCTCACGCCAGGCATTCGTTCACTTGGACCGCTAACTATGGACCAATTAATCGGAGCGATCTCAAGTCCCTTGTCTTTGGGACAAAGCCTTCTGTTGGTCTGGCCGCAGCTCACGGGCCTGATAGCGGCGACAATGGTCTGCTTCGGCATCTCCTATGCCCTATTTATGCGTCAAGAGGTTCGTTCCAGAGCCTGATCCTCTCAAAACACAAAGACTGCCCTGATTGTCAGTCTGATGACATTCAGGACAGTCTTTTTTGTTACATTCCCAGAGCGAAAGCAGTCGCCTTAAACCCGGATTTCTCCTTTTCAGGTTTAATCCCTTCAGAAAATCGGGGGCTTAACAGCGAGTGTGAGGAGTGTAAGCCTATACCGGCCGCAGGCCCCCATTGTTCGCCACGCTTCTAGATCATCACCGTGATCGGACCGCCCTTTAACGGATTTTCCACGATCCAGCTCTTCTCGTCATTGAACAGGTAAGCGCGGTGTACCAGTACCCTGACCTCTTGGCCTGCCTTTAATGTCTCCTTCTCCAGCGAACGGAAGGTGGTCAGGACATGCCCGCCAACCTCAACTTCCACCAACCATTCGCTTCCCCGGAAATGGGTATGCTTCACCACCCCGGAAGAGGTTGCCGAGAGCAAGGTGAATTCATGCTCGCTTCCTACCTCCAGATATTCCGGACGGATAAGCGCCTTCGTATTGCCGTCTCCTGCTTCTTGCTCAAATCCCTTTAGATCAGCAGCCCGATGAATCAAGGTTGATTGTCCGACAAAGGAGGCCACGAATGGCGTATTTGGCCCCTTGTAGATGTCCCATGGGGAACCCTTCTGTTCAAGTCTTCCTTCATTAATAATCATAATCTCGTCCGCCACCTCAATAGCCTCATCCTGATCATGGGTCACGAAAATGGAGGTGATGCCGACTCGCTCGATCAGTTCACGCAGCCAGGAGCGCAGCTCCTGCCGGATCTTCGCATCGATAGCGGCAAAGGGCTCGTCGAGCAGCAGCAATTGCGGCTCTGGCGCCAAGGCTCTAGCAAAGGCAACCCGCTGCCGTTGTCCGCCCGACAATTGATGAGGATAGCGCTTTTCAAAGCCCGAAAGGCCTGTTAGCTCAACCAGCTCCAGCACCCGTTCCCGGATTCTGTTCTTGGGCAGCTTCTTCACTTGAAGACCAAAGGCGATATTATCGAATACGGTCATGTGCTTGAACAAGGCGTAACTCTGGAATACAAAGCCGATACCCCGATCCTGCGGAGCCAGAGCATTCACTCTCTCCCCATGGAACAGGATTTCGCCGGAATCAGGCTGCTCCAGGCCAGCCAGCATACGGAGGATGGAGGTCTTTCCCCCTCCACTTGGGCCAAGAAGTCCGATCAGTTGCCCCTTTTCAATCCCAAAGCTGACATCCTTCACGGCATGAAAATTGCCGAAATGCTTATCCAGATTACGAACCTCCACATGCATGGTCGAGCACATCCCTTCTCCGCTATCACATATACTCAATATAACTTATTCTTATATAATTACTTGGAATTAACTTATAAACACTTTACCAAACCGTCCAAGGTACGTCAATCCTTATCCCGCATGTGATTTGAAAATGTATATATTTTATCGTATTGCACTGCTCCTCTGAACGGGTACAATACAACTAAAGAGTAATTTAGCTGAAAAGGAGGTACCCGCATGCTTCATACGATTGAGTTGACCACTACTAAACGTGATGAAATGAGGGACATTACCAGAGAGGTCGTTTCACTCGTGCAACAGAGCGGCGTAAAGTCCGGATTGGTCGTTGTGTATAGTCCCCATACCACTGCCGGAATCGCCATTAATGAGAATGCAGACCCTGATGTCAAGCATGACGTTTTGCTCCGCCTGGATGAAGTCTTTCCTTGGAAGCATCCGGGTTACAGACATGCCGAGGGCAACACCGCCTCACATCTAAAAGCAATTACCACGGGAACCTCTCAAACGGTAATCATTCAGGATGGAAAATTACTGCTGGGCCGCTGGCAAGGCATTTATTTTTGCGAATTTGACGGCCCTCGCCACCGTCAATGTCTGGTCAAGATGATTCCCGACCCCGATGCACAATGACGGAATGACATCGTAATACAAGTACACGCAACTAGAGTGAGAAAAAGAAAAGTCGTCCCTCAAAGACATTCGTTAGATGGGCCGCCGGAGTAGATGACTAGCCAGAAGCTGCTTGCATTGCCGGTGACCTAACAAACAAAAAAGTTGGACGAAACTGGATTCCAGTTTTCTCGCCCAACTTTTTTTGCTGGGACTAATTAGCCCCATTCTCGTGCGTTAATCATTTAGCGTATTGATGAATTACTGCTATGCAAGAGTGAATGGATAAAGTGCGGACTTCTAAAAAAACGCCTCTAAGACGTCATGCGATAAGAGCTTTGACTTAACATCTTGACATGGGCAATTGCGGCAGGACGAATATCCTCAAAAGTCAAACGGTCTTGAATATAAAACGATATAAACCCGTGTATGCCCAGGAACATGCTGAGCGGAAGTGAAGAGTTTTGCTCTAAAGGATGTCTCTCTTCTGCTAGAAAGCCCCTCACAATCTTCTCAAACATGTCAAAACACTTTGCCTGCTCCACCTTGCAATAGGACAGGATTTCTTCATCCCGGAGCATGAACATAATCTCATACTGATAAGGATTCTCCAACCCGAATTTGATGAAATCAAGCATCAGCTGCTCCAGACGCGTCAAGCCGTCCATCGGAGGACGCTTCGTCACCTGCTCGCACATCCGTGCCAGATGATTAAAATCCTGAACGACAATCGCATAGAACAATTCAGCCTTTTCCTTGAAGTGATAATAGAGTGAGCCATGACTATAGCCCAAATGCTGACCGATACTCCGCATGGAAATGCCGCGGTATCCCTTCGTAATGAACAGATGCCTCGCTGCGTCCATAATTCTTTCCCTCGACAACTCCTGCTCTACTGCTCTTCTTGCCATAGGCTTTATTCCCCTTCGATAAAGTAAACCTTGTCACCTTCCGTCAAGACGGCCTGCCCCTGTGTCAGATCAATCATCCAGTTCCTAAACGTCTCCGTCTCCGCATTTAGCGGCAAGCACAACAACGTAACCTTGTCTGCAAACGCCGTAGTTCCGGTTCGAATCCCCCGGCTTCTCAGCTCATTTTCCACCTTGCCCAGCCAGGTATAATCCAGCTCTACGAAAATTTCACGGTGAAGCACGCGCGTAATTGCTTCTCCGGCTTCGATCGCAGCCACCGCCCCGTCGGTATAAGCCCGAATCAGTCCGCCCGCTCCCAGCATAATGCCGCCAAAATAACGGGTGACCACGATGGCCACATCCTTCAGTCCCTGATTCCGGATCACTTCAAGAATCGGCTTTCCCGCAGTTCCGCTCGGCTCTCCATCATCGGACTGCTTCTGGATCTCGTCCCGTTCCCCAAGCATATAAGCAGAGCAATTATGAGTCGCATTCCAATGGCGTTTCTTGATCTCTTCAATAAACGCGATGGCCTCTTCCTCATGCTGCACCGGCTTGATATGACCGATGAACCTTGACTTTTTTATGACGATTTCTTTCTCTCCGGCTCCGCGAACCGTTCTGTACCGTTCCAGCATATGACATCATCCTTATGAATGTGCCAAGAAGCAGCCCGACCGATATGGGTATCGGCGAACTGCTTCCTGGCGGCATGATTCCTGCCTGTAAGGAGCTTGCTTATTCGGAAAGTCTTGCTTCCAGCTCCGCCTTTTCTTTCTCATAGCCCGGTTTGCCGAGCAATGCGAACATGTTCTTCTTATATGCTTCAACTCCAGGCTGATCGAACGGGTTAACACCCATCAGATAGCCGCTGATGCCGCAGGCCTTTTCAAAGAAGTATACCAGATATCCGAAAGAATATGGAGTCAAGTCTGGAATATTCACAACCAGGTTTGGAACCTGTCCATCCGTGTGTGCGAGAAGCGTGCCTTGGAATGCCTTCTTGTTCACGAAGTCCAGGGTCTCGCCTGCAAGGAAGTTCAGTCCGTCAAGGTCTGCCGGATCTTCCTCAATCGTGATATGGCTAGGCACCTCGGTGACTTGAATAACCGTTTCAAAAATATTGCGGTTGCCTTCTTGGATGAACTGTCCCATCGAATGAAGATCTGTGGAGAAATCAACAGCCGCAGGGAAAATTCCTTTGTAGTCCTTGCCTTCGCTTTCACCGTACAGTTGCTTCCACCATTCCGAAACGTAGTGCAGGGAAGGCTCATAGTTAACGAGAATTTCAGTTACCTTGCCCTTGCGGTACAATGCATTACGAACTGCTGCATATTGATAGCTGGCATTCTCGGACAGGTTCGGGCTGCTGTATTCTTTAGCGGCATCAGCTGCCCCTTGCATCATTTCTTCGATGCTGATTCCGGCAGTCGCAATAGGCAAGAGCCCTACAGCAGTCAGTACGGAATAACGTCCGCCCACATCGTCCGGAATAACGAAGGTTTCATATCCTTCCTCGTTAGCCAGCTTCTTGAGTGCACCCTTCTCACGGTCCGTGGTTGCATAGATCCGTTTGCGGGCTTCTTCCTTGCCATACTTCTTCTCCAGAGCCGCGCGGAAGATACGGAACGCAATTGCGGGCTCGGTAGTCGTGCCGGATTTGGAGATGACATTAACCGAGAAGTCCTTGCCTTCGATCAGGTCAAGCAAGTGATTGACGTACGTAGAGCTGATATTGTTACCGGCAAAATAAATTTCCGGAGTCTTGCGCTTGTCCTTCGGCAATGTGTTATAGAACGAATGGGAGAGAGATTCGATAGCTGCACGGGCTCCAAGGTAGGAACCGCCGATGCCGATCACGATAAGCACTTCCGAATCGCTTTGGATCTTGGCAGCTGCCTTTTGAATGCGGGCGAACTCCTCTTTGTCATAGGCAGTCGGGAGATCAATCCAGCCCAGAAAATCCGAGCCCGCTCCAGTGCCTTTATGTAACTGCTCATGAGCTGCACGCACTTGTGCTTCCAGGTTATCAACTTCATGCTGTCCTACAAATTGCAGGGCTGTGCTGTAATCAAAAGTGACTTTCTTAGACATGATGAAAATTACCTCCATCTAATTATTTGATCTCACTGCCTATCCCGCTGGACAAACCAGGTATCAACTTGTAATTAGGATACTGTAAAATATACCCGAAAACAAGGACATATTGTACACCCCGCAGACGTCCGTGCTAAAATAAATCTGTATTGTTCAACACACACCAGGAGGGTGACAACGATGAAAAAAATCGGATTTATCGGTCTGGGAACCATGGGAGCTCCTATGGCCGCAAACCTGCTGAAGCAACAATTTGAAGTGATTGTATACAACCGGACAGCCTCTAAATGCGAGCCGTTGGTCGCTCTTGGCGCAAGCGCCGCCGCCACTCCGCGCGAGGCTGCCAGTCAAGCTGACACGGTCATTACGATGGTTAGTGACGATTCATCGATCGCAGCGGTATATGAAGACGAGGAAGGCCTGCTAGCCGGCCTGCGGCAAGGCGTCACCGTCATCGATTGCAGCACCGTCTCACCAGCTTTGGTTCGGGAGACGGCAGCCAAGGTTGAAGCGCTGGGCGGTGTATTCCTAGACGCGCCGGTGACCGGCAGCTCGCCTGCCGCCATTGACGGAACGCTGGTCTTTATGGTCGGCGGCCGCAGCGATGCGCTTCAAGACCAGATGGATATCTTTGATTGCCTGGGCAAGAAGGTGCTTCATATGGGTGACAACGGAACCGGCGCCGTTGCCAAGCTGGCCCATAACACCATTGTAGGCATCAATAATCTGGCCTTGGCGGAAGGCTTCTCCATCGCCGCCAAGTCAGGTCTTCCTGCGGAACGGTTCCTTGAGCTTGTACAGCTCGGTTCAGCGGGCAGCAAGGCTGCCGAACTGAAGGGCCGCAAGATTATTGAACATGACTTCGCCAATCAATTTTCACTAGCACTTATGCTCAAGGATCTGAAGCTGGCCTCCAGTCTAACCGATGGCGCCTCGATCCCTTCCCCGATGCTTAATCTGGCCAAGAGCCTGTTCCAGGCCGGACAAACTCAGGGGTATGGCGAAGAGGACTTATCGTCTGTCGTGAAAATCTACGAAAGCTGGATCGGGCAGAAAATCGGTGATGCACCCCAGCCTGAGCTTTAAACCTATTATCCGTTAGTCTTAAAGAAAAAGGCAGGTTCCCCCGCGATATAGCGGGGTGCCTGCCTTTTCGGTTTGTTTATGAAACCTTAAGCACCGGAGCCGTAGGAGCAGCAATAATCCGTCACACTCCGGACCTCCAGCTTAAAGGATGAGTGGGCCGGAACCGTGAAGGTTCCCCGGCCGCTGATTTCACGCCATAGCGTCTCGCCGGGAAGAAGAACCTTCAGATCTCCGGACAGAATGTCCATGACTTCAAGCGAATCGGTTCCAAATTCATATTCTCCCGGCAGCATAATTCCCAGCGTAATTTTGCTTCCATCCGGAAGCCATACGCTTCTGCTCGTCACTTTGCCGTCGAAATAAATATTGGCCGCCTTGTCCACCGTAACATTCTTGAATTGCTGCTCCATCTCCATACCCCTCTCCAGCGCCTAATCTAGTCTCTCCCCGGGTTAGTTCAACTGTTCCTTCACATGCTTCACAACATTTTCTACCGTAAAGCCATATTCAGCAATGACGCGGTCGCCAGGAGCGGATGCGCCAAACGTGTTAATTCCGATGATAGAGCCTTTTTCGCCTACATAACGTTCCCAGCCAAATGGATGTGCCATTTCGATGGCTACGCGTGATTTGACTTCAGGCAGGATGACCGAATCTTTGTAAGCTTGATCCTGTTTATCGAACAAATCCCAGCTAGGCAGACTGACCACGCGAACGTGAATACCTTCTTCCGCCAAGGCAGCCTGTGCTTTTACCGCCAATTGTACTTCAGAGCCTGTGGCGATCAGTTGAGCAACCGGCTTGCCGTCTTTTGCTTCGGAGACCACATAGCCCCCGCGGGTAACACCTTCACGCGCAGAAACATCCGTGCCTTCCAGAATCGGCAGGTTTTGACGAGTCAGCACAAGCGCAACTGGATTTGAGGTGTTCTCTACCGCATAAGCCCATGCAGCCGAGGTTTCATTGCCGTCAGCTGGACGGATTACCGTCAGGCCTGGAATAATTCGAAGGGATGCCAGCTGTTCAATCGGCTCATGCGTAGGTCCGTCCTCACCGACAGCAATACTGTCGTGGGTCAGCACATAAGTCACCGGCAGCCTCATAATGGAAGAAAGGCGTACGGCTGGACGCAGATAGTCGGTGAAGACAAAGAAGGTTCCGCCGAATACCTTCAGACCGCTGTGCAGAGCAATCCCGTTCATGGCTGCTGCCATACCGAATTCACGCACACCGAAGTACAGGTTGCGGCCTTCACGGCTTTGCGGAGTATATACCGTCAAGCCCTTCAAATGCGTCATTGTAGAGCTCTCCAGGTCGGCGGAGCCGCCAAGAAGCTGAGGAACGCCCGCAGCAAGCCCATTCAATGCATTTCCAGAGGCAACGCGAGTCGAGACTGCCTTGTCGCTGGAGGTGTACTTAGGAAGCGCCGCATCCCAGCCTTCCGGAAGCTTGCCTGCAACAGCCAGCTCAAATTGAGCGGCAAGCTCAGGATATTCAGCTTTATACTTGTCTAGCGTTTGCTTCCAAGTGTTATAAGCGGAAATGCCCCGCTCCTTCACTTTTGCGAAGTGCTCACGTACTTCCTCAGGCACATAGAAATCTTCTTCGTATACCCATTTGTAGAAGTCCTTGGTCAGTTTAGCTTCATCAGCTCCGAGCGGAGAACCGTGCGTACCGCCATGCCCGCCCTTGCCTTGTTTGTTCGGGCTGCCATAACCGATGACAGTCTTCACTTCGATCAGGGTCGGATGCTCCGAATCGCGCTTGGCTTCTTCAATAGCAGCCTCGATCGCAGCCAGATCATTGCCGTCTTCCACACGCAATGTCTGCCAGCCGTATGCCTCAAAGCGTTGTCTTACATTCTCGGAGAAGCTCAGGTTCAGCTCGCCGTCGAGCGAGATGTCATTGGAGTCATACAGGAAGATCAATTTGCCCAGCTTCAAATGCCCGGCAAGAGAAGCAGCTTCACTTGCAACGCCTTCCATCAAATCGCCGTCGCCGCAGATGCCGTAAGTATAATGATCAACCAGTTTCAGATCACCTTTATTATAAGTTGCTGCCAGTTGAGTCTCGGCCAGAGCCATCCCCACTGCCATGGCAATCCCTTGACCAAGCGGTCCGGTGGTAGCGTCCACGCCGGCGGTGTGTCCGAACTCCGGATGTCCAGGTGTCTTGCTTCCCCATTGACGGAATTGCTTCAATTCATCCAATGACAGATCATAGCCTGACAGGTGGAGCAAGCTGTATAACAGCATCGATCCATGTCCTGCAGACAGTACGAACCGGTCACGGTTCACCCAATCAGGTTGATCCGGATTGTGATTCATCGTCTTCGCGAACAGCTGGTATCCCATCGGTGCGGAACCCATCGGCATCCCCGGATGCCCGGATTTCGCCTTCTCAATCGCGTCGATCGCCAGCGTTCGAATCGTGGTAATCGATAAATTGTCAATCGTTGTGTTGTCAGAGAGTGGCATTTCATTTCCTCCTTGGTCATGGAAATTGCGCGTGCACAAAACATTCAAATTGAAAAGATCATTTTGACTTTATCTATTGTAACACTTCATCCCTTCGTTTTCCATACCATTATTCCAACATTGCACAACTTATAGCCGTCCGCCGCTGAATTAAGAAATGATGTTTACTTGCTGCCGGTGACGGTACTCCGTCGGCGTCAACTGATAGCGTTTGCGAAACACCTGGGTAAAATGCCGGACATCCTGATATCCGACACGCAGGGCAATTTCGGCAAGTCTTAGCTTCGGATTAAGCAGTAGTCCCTTGGCTTTTTCCAAACGCAGAGATATCACGTATTCTTTGTAGCCCTGCCCCGTCTTTTGCTTGAACAACTGGCTGAAGTAAGCCGGATTCAGATAAACAGCCGACGCAATCTTCTCCAATGACAGCTCCTCGCAATAATGCCTTCTGATATATTCGAGCGCCACTTCAATTGCCCGCTCTCCGCTGCCCTTCAGCGGCTCCGGCTCCGAATCGGTTGCAGCGCAAGCCAGGCGCAGCTGGGATACTACAGCAGGGATCTCTCCAATATCACGAGTTAACCCGGAGGACGCGAACTGAAACGGAGCCTTCAAGTAATGAGTCAAATGGGATCGGACATCCTGCTGGAAATCCTCCGGTCCTCCCTTCCGCTGGATGAAGACCAGGCCGATCAGACTTTTCCTGTCATAGCTGATAATGCAGCCTTTTCCGTACCCTTCCGCCAGCTCAGAGATCACATTTCTAACGATAAAATGCTCCAATCTTGCGCTCTGCTCTTCCGCTTTGATCGAGGTCAGAAACAGATAGAACTCCGGGTACTCCTCGGAAAACGTGCTTAAATCCAGATTCCCGACATCAAGCCCAAGCGCAAGCCGCTGAAAAATGCCTTCACGGAGATAGGTTAGGCTGGCCTTCAAGTGGATCCCGTCAAGCCGGCTTTCACGCTCCTTCCGAATCTCCTGCTCCAGGCTGCCGATCAACTCATACAAGCGTTCCTTCCCGATGGGCTTGAGCATATAATCGCTGGCTCCGAGCCGTACGGCTTGCTGGGCATAGCTGAACTCGCTATGGGCGGAGATTACAACCCATTTCACTCCCGGGTACTGGCGTTTCATCATTTTCATGAATTCGAGACCGTTCAATCCCGGCATTAGAATATCAGTCAACACAATATCCATTAGGCTATCCTCCATGACGGCAATCGCTTCCTCCGCAGAGGCCGCAATTCGGATGTCCCATTCCGGCCATTTCCGCTGCAGCGTTCTCCGGATTCCTTCGCGAATCGCCCGCTCGTCATCCGCTATCAGAATTTGCATGGTATTCATCCCTTCCTTTCAATGGCAGTATGATCGCCACCCTGGTTCCGGCATGCTGCTCGCTCTCGATCTGCAAGCCTCCAGCCCGGCCGAACATATGCTGCAAGCGGCGATGCAGATTAATCAGCCCGATACCGGTCTCTCCGTTGCCGGACTGATCAGCTTGAGCCAAAGAATCCTTCAGCTGCTGATGCCGTTCATGATCCATCCCCACACCGTTATCCTCAATAATAATCTTCAGCGCGGAGCCCTCTAACAGCGAGGAAAGACGCAGAACTCCCGGGCGTCCCGCCCGTTCCAGACCATGCTTCACTGCATTTTCGATGACCGGCTGGACCGTCATTTTCGGCAGATGAACATCCAGCCACTGCTCATCGACATCGCATATCACAGTGAGCCTGCCTTCAAGACGAATCGAAATAATCTTCAGATAATGCCGTGTTTGTTCTAGCTCCTCGCGAAGCGTGACCTCGGCGCCCTCGCTCCAAATACTGCTGTACCTGAACATCGAGGACAGCGAGAGCACAAGCTCCCCGAGCTGATCCTGCTCCTTCTCATCCAGCATCCAATAGATCATGTCGAGCGTGTTATATAGGAAATGCGGATTCACCTGGGATTGAAGAGCTTGCAGCTCTGCATTTTTTTCACTGACAGAGGAAACCTTGACCTGCTCGATCAGTTCTTCAATGGTTCGAACCATCCGGTTGAAGGAGGCCACGAGAATATGGATCTCCTGATAAGAGGCTACCTCTAGCGTGCCGCGGAAATTCCCGGTCTCGACCTGCTTCATTTGCCGGATCAGCCGTTTGAGCGGGGAAGAAATCGTTCTGGATACAATGGAAGCGATCAATGCGGACACCACAATCAGGATCGAGATTACAATAAGCAAAAAACGTTTCGTCTGGGCCAGCTCGACGTTGAGATCTTGGGCCGGTGTAACACTAACCACCGACCAGCCTGACAAGGGAAGCTGTGAAGCAATGATCAGCTTGCCCCCGAAGCGCTCAACCTTCACCTGTCCCGGATTCTGAAGGAGCGGCAAGCTGCCGATCTCTGCAGGAAGCTCTTCGCCGGGAGAGACCATACTGCCGTCGCCGGACAGCAAATATACCTTACTGTTCTCGCTAAGCTTGAGGTTCTCCAGCGCATTCATGATCGGAGCCGGATTCATCTCATACAAGGCAATCCCGATCGGCTTATGCTCATTCAAATCATAAATTTGCCGGCCAAACGCAAACACAGGCTGATCCTCCACCTTATCGATCAAGGAATGCTCAAAGATCCCTAGCCAGACCATTTTCCCCCTTGAGGCCTTAACCTGCTTATACCATTCCGAATTCCGGTAGTCAGGATCGACGACATTCATGACATTACCGTAATTATAAATTTTGCCCTTGTCCGAAATGATATGGATTCCTACCAGATCATCCCGGGAATAGAAGATCGCGCCAAGAATATTCGTAATGGACTGCTCATTTATGTATTCCACCGCAGGCTCTCCGCTGTTCTCGTTCAGAAGCCGGATCATCTCAAAGTTGTTGATTAGCGACTTGGACAGACTGTCATAGCCTTGATAGAGCAGCCTGAACAATCCCGCGGTCTGGGCAACGTTCTTCTGCGACAGATCGCTGAGCTTCTCATGATAATCCTCAGTAGCCCGGCTATAGTAGAGCAAGCTGACGATCAGCACAATTCCGGACATACAAAAAAGAAACAGCAAAAACAGCCGATGGTGAATGGAGCGAAATCCCTTGGGCATGCAACTCCCTCCCCTGTCGATGTTTTACTGCTTCTTCATTATAAAGCGATATCATAATCCCGTCAGCCCTTAACCGCCCCTGCAACCATCCCCTTCGTAATTTGTCCGGACAGGAAGAAATAAATGAGAATGACCGGCAACGCTCCCATCACCAGAAACGCCCCGATATTACCATAGTTGACCGAGTACTGGCTGACAAAGGTATACACACCGAACGGCAATGTCTTTAAGCGCTCGGACGAGATGAAGGTCGCTGCAAGAATATACTCATTCCAAATGGTGATGAACGTCAGGATGCATACCGTCATCATAGGCGGCACAGACACCGGCAATATGACACTGCGGAAGATCCGGTAAATGCTCGCCCCGTCGATATATGCCGACTCCTCGATCTCATGAGGAATGCTCTTCATGAACCCGCTAAGAATAAATACGGAAATCGGTGTGGAAAAAGCGATATACGGCAGAATCAGCGAGAGATGCGTATTCAGGATCCCCATATTTTTGAAAATAACCATTAACGGCAGCAGCGTCGCCTGCATCGGGATCATCATTCCCATCAAAAATACGGTCATGACCAGCCCGCCGTACTTCCAGCGGAACCGGGAGATCGCATACGCAACCATCGAGCTGAGCAGAATGACACAGATCATTGTAGCGCCTGTCACCAATACGCTGTTAGCCAAATATTTCGGATAGCTGCCAAGCTGATAGGCTTGCTGGTAGTTCTGCCACATCGGCGACTTGGGCAACGAGAAGAAGCTGCCGCTCAGGATCTCTTCATTCGTCTTCAGGGAATACAACAGGAGCCACAACAGCGGGTAAAGCTGGGTGACAACCGGAATGGCAAAAAGGAGGTACACGACTCCCTTTTTCAGCTTAGACATATCGCGTACTCCTTCCTAGCTATATTTTTTCTCAAGCTTGTTGAAGACGAAATTGATGGCCACCGTAAACGTGAGGCAGAGAATAACCAGGAAGGTGGCGAGGGCACTGCCGTAACCGTACTTCAAGGACAAGAATGAACTGTTATACATATGGGTCGAGATGACATCCGTAGCATGGGCCGGCCCTCCCGCCGTCATGACCATAACCATATCGAAGGCCTGCAAGGAACCAATGAAGGCGAGGACAATCGATATTTTAAAAATCGGGATAATAAGCGGCAACGTAATATAACGGTCTGCCTTCAAGCCGTCTGCTCCATCAATCTTTGCGGCTTCATAGAGCTCCTCCGGAATGTTGGATACCCCGGTGAACTGAATCAGCAGATGGTAGCCGAAATACTGCCATAGCGATACAAAATAAATACTGTACATGGCAATCTTCGGCTCCGTGAGCCAGTTATGCGTCCAGTTGTCCAGACCTAGCGATATCAGCAGGCCGTTCAGCATCCCGCCCATCGAGGTCGGGTTATAAATCGTCTTCCAGAGTTGTCCGATAATAACCACCGATAAAATGACAGGCGTGAAATAAATCGACGCCAGGGTGTTGCCCCGCTTCAAGTAGCGGTGAAGGAGGATTGCCATTCCCAGACACAGGGGAATTTCCAGCATGGAAGCCAGAGCATAGAGCAGCGTCCTTCTGACCGACGGCCAGAACACCGGATCATTCCAGAACATATCTCCGAAATTCGCCAGACCGACGAATTTGGCGGTAGTGATCCCGTCCCATTTCAGCAAACCGCTATAAAAAGAGACCAGGATCGGAACAAACACAAGGCACACATACAGCAGCAGACACGGCAATACGAAGACGGCTATCGTTCGGGCCGGCACCTTGAGCACTTTCATCTAATTTCCGCCCTCTCTATGAAATTCAATGCGAAGCAGCCGTCCCAGGCCGCTCCGCATTGATCGATAACTCGCTCAGCTTATTCTTTGTTCGCTTCAAATGCCGTTTGATGCTCCTTGGCGACTTGAGCGGAATCTACCTTCTGAACGAACAGGTTTTGAATGCTGCTGAGATGAACCTGCGCTGTAGCAGGGTTCATCGTGTTATCGAAGGCCAGGTCTCCGCCCTTGACGTTGTTGAACAGCTCGGCAATCTGGATGGCCAGATCGGAGTAACCGGCCGCCTTGAGGTCACCATCCACCTTTTGTCCCAGACCGACTGCGTTCTTCAGTTCAAATTGCTTCTTGGGCAGGTTCAGCGTAAAGAAATTGAGGAAATCCTTTGTTTCCTGCAAATGCTCGCTGTTCGCCGAGACCGCAAACGCGCTTCCCGGAGCCAGCATGAATTCGTTCGGGTCTCCCTTGCCGTTCACCGTCGGGAATTGGAATGCGCCGACTTTACCGGCTACGGAAGAAGCATCAATCGCGCCTGTCTCCCAGGAGCCGATCACCCACATGGCCGCTTGACCCGATTTGAAAATATTACCGCCTGCCGTGGCATCAATCGACGTCGCCCCATCCGGGAACGCGCCGGCTTGAACCAGCTCCTGGAAGGCATCCACCGCTTCGACAAAGGCCGGATCCTCGAACGTCTTTTTGCCGTCCATCACATCCTGCAGGAAGCCTGGACCGCCATTCGTCCGCAGCACGATATTCATGAACAGGAATGATCCTGTCCAGGAATCCTTCTCCCCGATCGCGAGCGGCGTAATCCCTTTAGCCTTCAGCGTCTTCACTACATCAAGGAACTCATCGAAGGTCTTTGGTGTATCCTTGATTCCGTTCTGTTCAAAAATTTCTTTATTATAATACACGACTTCGATATTGTTGCCGTCCGGCAGCGCATACACATTACCGTCGAAGCTGTAATAATCGAGCAAGCCGCTTTGATACGTATCCTTGAGTCCGTTTTGATCCAGCATGTCATTCAAAGGAGCAAGCAGCCCGGCATCCACAAACGGCTTCATTTGCGCGGCCGGGTTCACAATCGTAATATCCGGTATTTCCTTCGAGGCCGCCTGTGTCTTGAGCTTGATCTTCTGCTGGTCGGTATTGAGCGTATCCAGTTCAATCTTGATGTTCGGATTCGCCGTTTCGTACTCCTTCACAAGCTCGTTGATCATTTTGTGCGATGGGGTCGTCGGGTCAGGGTAAATATTCTGGAACGTGATCGTAACCTTCTTTTCGCTGTCGCCGCTCTTGGCAGCCCCGTTGTTGCTGCCGGTATTTTCAGCGGCCGCATTCTCCTTGCCGCCTCCATTGCCGCCGCAAGCCGCCAGACTAAGCGCCATCAGCACGGTCAGCAGCAATGCCGCCGATTTTTTTACCTTTCTGTTTACCATCCATTCATGCCCCCTCGTTCAAGATATGTTCATTATTACGTCCTATAGCGCTTCCAACAAGGTGCGAATTTTGGGATTCAGGTTTGTTTTTTTCAGGTTTTGGATATTATGAAAAAACCGTCAGCCCGGTTGGGGCTGACGGTTTGCTTATAGGATATTCGAGCTGGCTCCCTTCAACAGCGTCGTTTATACGAATTATCGTATAAAACCATCGAGTTGGCTCCTTTGGAGACAGTGCTTGCACGAATTTTCGTACATAATTCCAACATGGCCTAGAGATGCATCACAAATCACAAATCACGAATCAAGGATCACGACTGGATGTTTGTGAATTCGGCAGTTGTGCGCTGCGCGGAGCGGGCTAGCCTCGCCGCCCGCCCCGCCGCTTGGCCTCCAGCAGGCGGCCAAGCCGCTCTTGCCCGGGTGCGGAGACAGGGGCCGCCCCCTCCTTCGTCTCCTCCACGGACGGAGACGAAGACTCGGTCCGCGTGCCTGTGGCCGCGGGCCTTGCGGCGTCCGCCTCGCTGCGCGGCGGACGGATCGGCGGCGCCTCCGCAGGCGCGCCGCCTTCTTCGGCGCTGACCCCGCGGACGCGGTCAGCGCCAGCATCACTGCCGCCGTAGAACGCGGCAGTGCGGGATTTGCGGGCGGCCAACCGGCCCAGCCCGCTGTCTTCACGCGGCACGGCAGGCACCGCGCCGCCGCTCACGGCCGGTCTTCGTCCCCGACCGGCCCATTGCCCGAGCCGTTCAGCTATCCGGCTCCAGGATACTGCGAGCCGCCGGACGGCGATGTCGCAGACCCACAGCAGCAGTGCCAGAATTAACAGCAGCCGATCCCAATTATCCAGCTTGCGCTGCGGATACGGGGTAAAATCATAAGCCGCTTCGGGCTCATCCCAAGCCAGCCATCTTCCGCCGGTCAGCTCCGCTAAGGCCTCCATCCGCTCCTCCGGGTCAAAATCGGCGCTAAGCCGATATTCCGGTGAATAAGGTACGACAAAGCCAGTGCTCGTGCTGCCTGCCTCCGCCTCCTCTTCCGAGCCGGACACATGCAGCAGAAAAGATCCCGGCTCCGTTACGGTCATAACTCCTTCATAATTTCCTGGAGATACCTGGCTTAGCACAACCTCAGCTTCTTCCCCGTTATTACCTGTTACCTTCCCGGTCAACTCGCCGGGATACGGTTCATTTACAGCGCGTACTGTAAAGTGAACTTCACTGCCCGACTGCTCCGTCTCCACTTCAAAGGTAGAGGAAGAGAACTGCGGGAAGGTCCACTTCACCATATCCGTGAATAATCCCGGGAAGCTGGGCCAAGCTACCCAATCCCGCGACCACTTGCCGGTCATATCACTTGTCCAGGCAACGGTCCGGCCCGAGCCGTATTGCCATCTAGCCAACAGCGGGTCAGGCTCCGGGCTTGCCAGCACGGTCTGGGCGGTGGACTTTGCCGTAGTTGCTACATAACCGTAAATTTGCGGCAAGCCGCCCTTGAACCACGAGCTCCAGTCTCCTCCCTGAACCTGTGCCGGTACAAAGGGCTTGTCTACGATATAGGTTCGTGCAATCATCGCCGCTTCCCGGCTGAAAATCGCCGGAAGGGTCGTCTCGTCCTCTACCAGATAGTACCGTCCCTTTGCCCCTGAAGCCAGTGATTGGAGGAGCTGTACGTCGGCATCTCCACCAACGGCCACCGTCGACATCGTAATATTACCTTCAACCATGCTCTCGATTAGATTCACATAACCCGAGCTTCCTGCAGATTGGCCGTCTGTCAGCAAAATGATATGCTTGCGCTGAGCATCCAGATCCAGCATTTTGGCAGTGGCATCGGCAACAGCCGGATAAATGTCCGTGCCCCCGCCCGAAGGGATTCCATTGATGGTGGAGATCACGCTCTCCTTATCGTCCAGCCTCTGCGGCTCAACTACCCACCATGGGCGGTCATCAAAGGCGAGAACGCCCACCGTGTCCTTTTCCCGAAGCAATTCCACGGTACGGATGGCGGACTCCTTGGCCAGTCTCAGCTTTTCTCCGTCCATACTTCCGGAACGGTCGATAACCAGAATCAGCCCCAGGGAAGGAATTTCCCGTTTTCCCTCAAGCTCCATCGAAACCGGAAGAAGCTGCTCGATCGGCGTTTTGAAATATCCGCCCATTCCAAAGCTGTCCTGGCCCCCGACCATCATAAAGCCAACCCCGTAGGAGCGTACGGCCTGCTCGATTAATTCCATTTGCCGTCCGCCTACCTGCTCGCCGGACACATTGTTGAATATGATGCTGTCATAGGCCGCGTATTTAGACAATTCGGAGGAGAGCATTCCGGGGGAAATGACGGAATAATCGATCAAGCCCGCACTTAAGGCATTTTCCAGGTTCGCAGACGTACCCGAAGCCCCTTCTACAATCAGCACCTTCGGACTGCCTGTCACCCGGGTGAAGGCATAATGCGCATTGTTGGCGGACTGCTCATCTCCTTCAATATAGATCTCGGCCCGGTAACGATGCAATCCCATCTCCTTAGCCAGTCCTTGCAAAGAATACCGGTTATCTCCCCGCTCCAGGGTGACCGCATGACGTCCGATTTCGCGATTATCCTCATACAGCCTGAGCTCTCCGCTTCCCGCATAAGTACTGCGGACAAGCACCTCGAAGGCAAATGACTCGGCAGGATATAGCTTCTCAGGCACAAGAAACTCCTCAATGGATGCATCCCTTTGCTCCGGTGAGGTTACCGGCAGCACATCGACCGCAATTCCTCTTTCCTTCAACAGCTGTGCCTCGTCCAGTACGGCCCCGACATTCTCCATTCCGTCTGTAATAAGCACCAATCTCCGGTTTTCCTTGCCCTGAAACAGGCTTCCTGCCAGGGATAGTGCATGCTCGATATGAGTAAACTCCCGCGATACTTCCCTTTGACCCCAGCCAGGGAGCCCAACCGACTCACTCAGGCTTTTATCCACTACAGTATTCATACCGAAGGAGACGGCTCCGGCAAGATCGTGATCTCCCTTTGACTTTACGGCTTCCCCTATCCATTCATCGATCGGGACCGTGGAGGAAATGCTTGAGGAACGGTCTGCAATAAATACGACCTCTTTATTCAAAGCAAGCGTGTAGGTATGGAAGCCTGCCAGCACGAAAATAAACAGCGCACATATGGCCGTCCGCAAGCTTATAGCCCATTTTTTTCGTGCCCCTGCAAGTCTGAAATCTTTACGGTATGCATAGACGGCACCTGCAATCACAAGGGGAAGCAACAGCAGTACCCAGGGATGATCAAATTGAACGCCCACGTTGGTACACCCCCCATTCGACTAAAATCAGCAGCAGCACGATCAGTACGATCCATTTCAGCAGCGGCGCTTCCTCATGATGGACATCCCCGGCTTCAGATCTGCCTGCCGACTGTCCGTCGTAGTCCGTTTCACCCTGCGCCCCGTCATTCCCGCTGGCCGGTTGTCCGGAATCAGCAACCAGAGCAGTCAACAAGGCTTGATCGGGTGATGTAGCCGACTCCAACGGATCCGCCGCTACTGCCAGCCAATATCCAGGCTGTGCCTCTCCATCGCTTCCAGTGACATCAAGCCGCCAAAGCCCAGGGATGGACGGCGCCGGTTGCTTCGCTGATAGAGCACCGCTCTTCAGACGGACTGCCGGAATCGGCTCCGCTCCCGACTTCAGGGCATACCCATCCATCGGGCTCCAAACTGCTGTTGCCGCATCCTGTGCTACGGGAATATCGAGCTCTGCTCCAGCCACTGCTCTACCCAAGCCGGTTCTCAGACCCGACTTGAGCCAGGTCACTGCATTGTCAACAAGCACCGGAAATTCCGGCTTGAGCGTCAAATCCCCATCCTCCAGCCGGAACAGAAAGACCAGCTTCGGTCGGCCGTTCTCTGTTCCGGCATGTGCTGCTGTCTTCCCGCCTACGGTTAGGATCGGTTTTCCCCAGGCCGGAATCGGTGCGTCGATAAGCCTGCCTGCCGGGGGCTCTTTGAGCTGCAAATAACGCGTGACCGGATGCTTGGCCGTTACCGTCTCCGCATGCTCAAGATCAACGCCCGCATCAGCTCCGCCAATAATCCACTGCGGCGTCTCGGCAAGCAGCTTTGCCCAGGCTCCGCTCTTCGCATAGCCTGGCAATACGCCTTCAATGACAATGACATCGGGCTTGGTTTCCGGGATGGCAGGAGCTTCTGCCTCCCCCGCGCCGTCCGTCTTTGTCTCAGTGATCCGGGTAACCTGCGCACCGGTCAGCTGCAGCGCTTTTTCCAGAAATAAATTTCCTTTTGAGATCAGCCATACCTTGGTCGCTCCGGCCTGCTCCAGGAAAGCGAATGATTCATTGTCCAGCGGATAGCTGTCTTCCGGTAGTAAAGATAAACGATATACCTCCGCAGAAGGTAAACTGTTGAACTCCACCGTTGTTCTCCGGCCCGCATCGGCCGTGAAATCACGGGATGCAATCAGCTTGCCGTCTCCGTACAGATCCAGCTTCAATTCACTGGCCGGACCGTCATTGCGGATTACGGCTACTCCAAAATGGGACCCATTAGAGTCTTCATTGCCCTTGCTTCCCGGCTCTTCTCCAGCAGAACGCTTTACCCCAAACTGTTCGATTGCAGCATTTGCTGTCTGCTCTGGCCCGATAGACACGATTTGAACGGGGACCTCGAAGGCGATTCCAGTATTGCCTGCCTGCTCCGGCCACCGTGTGTCTGTATAAAGAAACACCCGCCCCTCTTCTCCCCGGGTCAGCGCAGCAGCGAGCGATAGTGTCTCATGGTAAGCCGCTCTCCCATAATCCGCAGATAAACCATCGATTGTACGGGACAAGCTCTCTCTATCTTTCTCCCGAGTCAGAAGCACTTCCGGTCTGCTCCCCAGCCGAATCAGCGTGATTTCTTCGCCTGCTCCTGCTTCACGGACGTATGTATTCAGCTTGTGCTTCATCTCCGCCAGCTTGCTGTCATCCTCCGTCTCTTCCGCTGCTTGCGGGAGTGCCATCATACTGGCCGAAGTATCGGCAATGAGCACCGTATGCCCCTGATGTCCTCCGGTTTTCCAGATGAAGGGCTGCATTAAGGCCAGCACGAGCAATGCCGCAGCCAATAACTGAAGCCAGAGCAGAAGTCGGTTCTGGAGCTTCTGCCATGGACGATTTGCTTCCATATTAAGCAGCACGCGTCTCCACAGCAGGTGGCTGGGAACAGGCGTATCGATATAGATCCGTTTAAATAAATACAAAATGATAATGACCGGCAGCGCCAGTGCAAACCAGAGACTCATCCATGATCCGATGCCCATTTCCGCTCGCCTCCTCTCTGTCCGTCCCCAAGTTTAACGATGCAAGTTACGTTCTAATGAACGTGTGATGTGTGCTTACGATCGCTGTTGTTCGCGGATTTCACTTATTTAACGAAGTTCCGACAAGGAAGAAATCTACTCGCAAAGGCGAACGCTCCGCTTCTTCAGCTCCCATCACACTTATCCCTTTTTACGTAACTCTATAAGTTCAGCCCATATCATTTCCCCATATTGCAACGCTCCCCTATCTCCATCACTTAATTACCCGCCGCCCCTGCAGCCCGCAGCATAGTAAATACCGCCTTCTCAAGCGGCCAATCCGAAGGGATCTGCACATAACGGGCACCCAGCCCTGCGCAGCACTCCTTCAATTCCCGGGTATACCGGCTTACTTCCCGTTCATAGGCCTTCAATACTTTGCCGCTCATCGCTACTTCCTTGCCGCTGCCAAGCTCACTGTCGACCAGCCGCAAATCTCCATTGTAGCCCGGAGCAAGCTCTTCCCTGGATATAACCTGAACCAGTACCGGCTCCTGTCCCATCGACATCAAGCGAAGCAGCAGGTCACGCAGTTGATGGACTCCGCCTTCTAACCAGCAGTCCGTGAAGAGCCAGGCCATTCCCTGTTCACCCGGGCGTGCATGAACCTGCTTCATAGCCGAAGCCAGATTACCGCCCTGGACTGTGCTTGCTTCCTTCAAAAAGGTGAATAGCCGGGGGCTGGATGCCTTGCCACGCAGCGGAGGCAGCTTGTCCAGCGGCCGCTCGCCAAGCAGTAACGCCTGAACCTTATCCTCCGAGGAAAGAGCCACATAACCGGCAGCGGCGGCTAATCTTTGGGCCATATCCAGCTTGTTGCCGAAATTCATAGACGCAGATACATCCAGATAAAGACTGAAGGTAAGCTCCTGCTCATCCCAATACTGACGGATGAACGGTTTTCCTGTTCGCCGGTAAACACCCCAATCGAATCTTCGAATATCGTCTCCAGACGTATATTCGCGATAATCCGCAAATTCAAGAGAAGCTCCCAAGTGGCCGGAGCGCCGTTTGCCCTGGGTTGTCCCGCGCACATTGCGTTTGGAGACGATAGACAACCGCTCCAGTCTTGGCAGCAAGGAAGACGGCAGCAGGGAGGATGTCATTTCCCTCCCTCCAGTACGTCAAGGATCTCACGGACCACATGATCCGTAACAATCCCGAGCGATTGGCCCTCAAAGTTCAAAAAGAGACGGTGTCGAAGCGCCGGAATCGCTACAGCGGAAATGTCGCCGGTCGATACATGCATTCTGCCCTTGCTGACCGCTCGAACCTTGGCCGCGGAAACAATAGACTGGATGCCGCGCGGGCCGGAGCCGAAGCGTACATAGCTTTTCACCATCTCCGGGGCCGCTGCTTCCTCTGGATGCGTCATCATTAACAAACGTACGCCAAAATCCAATACTTCGTCCGCCAGCAAAACCTCCTTGACTGCTTGACGGATTTCCAGCAATTCCTCTGCTGAAGCCGCCTTATCCGCTAATGGCTGTGCCGTTGAGGTGGTTCTACGGACAATTTCCTTCAGCTCCTCCTCGGAAGGATAGCTGACGAGAATTTTCAGCATGAACCGGTCCAATTGGGCTTCCGGAAGCGGGTAGGTCCCTTCCTGCTCCAGCGGATTTTGCGTCGCAAGGACAAAGAATGGCCGAGGCAGACTCCGCGTTTCTCCGCCCACGGTAACTGTCTGCTCCTGCATTGCCTCCAGCATGGCACTCTGCGTCTTCGGCGAGGCCCGGTTAATTTCGTCTGCAAGCACGATGCTGCTGAATACCGGCCCCGGCTGAAAGCTCATCTCTGCGCTCCCCTGCGGGCCGAAGGAGATAATATTCGTACCGGTAATATCGCTTGGCATTAAATCAGGCGTAAACTGGATCCGCGAAAAAGACAGGTCCAGCGTGTCGGACACGGTACGGACCAACGCCGTCTTCCCTAGCCCGGGAATCCCTTCCAGCAAGGCATGGCCTCCGGCAAAAATACACCACAGCATCTGCTCTACAACGTCCTCTTGTCCCACGATCACCTTGGCAATCTGTTCCCGGACCCCTGCGATTGTACCGCTCCATTTCTTTACATCAGCCGTATGCTCCAACATGTCGATCCCCTCTCCTTGTAGCTGCCTTATTTCCCCGGATCAATTTCGGTAAAATAACTTTCTACCAAGCCTTGCAAGCTTTGAGGAAGCTCCCCGCGGTCCAGTGCTCGCTTTGCCTCAGCTGCATAATCACTGTACACCTCTTCATAAGGACGGCTTGCTCCATCAAAGACAGGGCCTTGTCCGCCCTTCTGCACATTCCCGCCAGTTGCCGGACCTGAGTCAATTTCAACGTTGCCCGTTCCCGAGCTGTCGCGCGGAGTGGTTACCAAAGCCCGTCCGCCGCTGCCAAATCCGGCTCCGCTTCCCTGACCCTGACCACTCCCGCTGCCTCCTTGTCCGTTTCCGGAGCCTTGTCCCGAGCCGCTTCCCGAGCCCTGCCCTTGTCCTTGCCCATTGGCATTTCCTTGACTGTTACCTTGACCCGAAGATCCGTTGCTTCCTTCCGGATTTCCCGCTTCACCCCTTGATCCTTGCCCGCTTCCTGACGCAGCAGCCAATTGCTCCGCGCTTCCGCCCATAGCCCAGGCATCGGAGACAGACAGACCTGCTGCGGACATCTCAGCGGCAAGCTCCAGTCCCTGCTGGGCGAGTCCGGATGCCATTGCAGACGCCGCGGCAGCCTGCAATGCCTCCGCGCTTGCAGATTTCAGCTCCTCCTCAAGGACAGCGGCCAGTTCCGAGAGCGCCAGATCAGTGGCGCTGTCCTGCCCTTCCCCGATGCTTTCGGCTGCTTTGCGCAGGGCTTCCGCAAGCTGCTTGGCATCCTCTCCCTCTTGAGGGACTTGATCCGCGAGCTGGGATAACGCATCGGCTAGTCGGTCCTTTGCCTCATCCGATAGCTCAGGCAGCTTCTGCTTCAGCTTATCCAGTTCTTCTGAAATCTGCTTCGCTTCGTTCTGCTCCAACGCGCGGGCAATATCCTGAAGCTCGGGTTGCTGCTTCCATGCATCAAGCCAGGCTGACCGCTCCTGCTGCTCCAGCTCTTGACGTTCCGCCATTTCCTGGAGCTTCTTCATGCTCTCTTCCAGAGATTGGAGGACCTCCTCCGGTTGCTTTGCAGCAGACAATTCCTCCCGAAGCTTAGTCAATTCCTCCTGTAAAGGTGCCTGAACAATCGGATCGAGCTCTTGCGCATCAAGCTCCTCCAGATTCTTATCGATTTCCTCCAGCCGGGAGTCGATCCATGCTTGCTGCTGCCGTTCACGCTCCAGCACCTCATCCATCGGGTTCGGAGCCATAAATAGAACTACAGCGGCCAAAGCTGCGCTGCACGCCGCGATAAGCATAGAACGCCGCGGACGGGGAAGCGGCAAATGCTGCTTCAGCCCCTCCACGTATTGTTGTCCGTAAATGATCGCCTGCTCCCGTTGTAAATCAGCAGCATATCCCTCAGCGTTCAAGTAATGGAGCGCGGTCACCATAGCATCCTGTCTCTCGCTGCCGTCACGCTGATGATCCATGATTCGGGCAGTCCATTGCGCGGATATAGGACGCAGCAACTCCCATACGCCTCCTGCGGTCACACACAGCATAAGGCTTATACCTGCATATAGAGTGACATGATGAATCGGCCATACTCTTTCGGCTGACAGCCAAAGGAGGACAAAGCCAAGTCCAACAAGGCTGCCGTATCCGACACCGGAGCACACTCTAATCCATCTCATTCGAAACGACACCTTTTTGAGTTGCTGTTGCAGCTTTTCTATACCTGACTTGTCCATCTCCATGGCTCCTTCCTAGAGGTAGTTCAAAAAGTCATCTTTGGATCACGAAGTGATTCAAGGGGGTCATTCGACATCGAATCTTGCGTTCACCCTCGAAGTCCAAGCGGATGCTTACGAGGTATGCTTCCTTTGGAAGCATTTCGCTCATGTAGGGTTTGCCTACACTCAGCCCCTTATTTCTCACGTTCAGTTGCTTTGGGCTCTATCTTTTCCATCTGTTTAAGCTCCTCAGGTTGAGGGGGCAATTCAACTGAATCCTCATGACGTATGTCAGAAGCTGCCTGAACAACCTGCCCGGCTTTGCTCCGCCGTCTGCCGCGTACCGGGCGGATCTTGCGAATCGCAATCCAGAGCATAATGACAATTACAACACTATATACAAGCAAGAACTGCTGCCACAGAGCAATCGGAGCCGAAGACTGAAGATTGCTTCGCTGTACGAAGAAGGCAGACTCTGAGAACGATGGCTCGAAAATACTGATCAATGCTCCCGCCGGATTCAATCCAAGGATATATCCCACCCAGGAATATGCCCGTACCGGCGCACCTGAACTGTAATAGTTAGCCTGATCAATGCTCATGGCGAACAAATAAGCAATTCCCGTAAATAGAAAGATAACCAATCCAGCTCCATAGGTCATGATGACTGCAAAAATCGTCTTTTTAAATATGGTAGAGAAGCATACACCGATGGCGCCTAACAGTAGCATAACGAATAGATAGAACAGGAACACCAGCAGAAGCTGCCCTGTAGATACTCCTCCATACAAGAACACAATGCTGTAAACAGGAAGCGTCGCCACTATAATCAGCGTCATGAAGCTGAGTGAGGAAACCAGCTTGCTTAGGATGATAGCGGACGAGCTTTGCTGTGTTGTCAGCAGCATATTCAACGTCTGCTTCTCTCGCTCTCCGCTGATGACTCCAGCTGTCAGTGCAGGGGTCATGAAAGCGATCAAGACAAGCTGAGCAATACTAAGCGCGTAGAACATCAAGCGGCTCGTTCCGGAATCTACCCGCGAGGACGTCATTCCTGTGGAGGTCAGCACGTAGATAATCCCCATTGCAAAAAGTCCCATGACAAGCACATAGGCAAGGATCGTAATCGCCGAACGGGGCGAGCGCATCCGCAGCCGGAATTCCTTATCCAACACCGGGTTCATAACCATGTTACGCCAGTTCATTCGCTCCGCCTCCTTTCGTGATTTCAAGGAATACATCCTCAAGATTGCTCTGTGCTTCATGGAAGGAGACGACTTGATAACCCGATGACAGGATATTCGTCAACAACGCCGACTGCTCGGTATCTCCTCCGCCGAAATGAACATGGACTCCCGTCTCATCGCACAGAACCTGGCTCACATGAAGCTCGTCACGAAGCTGTCCTGCTAATTCCTCTGCCCGTTCCAATACCCGGATGTGGAGCACCCTCTTCACCCGCAACCGGTTCTGAATCTCCGATACCTTGCCTTGAGCTACCATTCTTCCATGCTCAATAACACCAATTTCATCTACCATCTCCGCCAGCTCAGGCAGGATGTGAGATGAAATAATGATCGTTTTGCCCATCAGCTTTAACTCTTTGAGTATTTCTCTCATCTCGATCCGCGCACGCGGATCAAGCCCCGATGCCGGCTCATCCAGAATCAGCACCTCGGGATCATGAACAAGACAGCGTGCCAGACACAGCCGCTGCTTCATCCCGCGGGAAAGACTGTCCACGTATACATCCTGTTTATCGCTCAGATTAACGAGCTCCAAAAGCTGGGGAATCAGTTGCTCGCGCTCTTGACGGGGAATCCCGTAGCTGGCCCCGTAGAAGTGTAAGTATTCTGTTGTCTTAAACTGATCATAGACTCCGAAGAAGTCGGGCATATACCCGATCAGCTTGCGAACTTCTTGCGGGTAATCCGTTACCTCATAGCCGCCAACCTTGGCAGAACCAGAGGTTGGTGACAGCAGCGTAGCCAGAATAGACATCGTCGTTGACTTGCCCGCTCCGTTTGGACCTACAAAGCCAAAGACTGTTCCTTTGCCAATTGAAATATTGACATCCTGAAGGGCAGCAAAGCTACCATACATTTTAGTTAAATTCCGGATTTCAATCATGGGATACCTCTCCCTTCAGCATGATCTCCGGCATTGGGAAGTTAGTCCACTCGGTCGCAATATATTTCACCTTGACGATCCCGCTTCGGGTATACTCATTCGCCGGTCCGGTAATCATGGCTTCCCACTCTCCCTTGCTCTCGTTCCATACCTGCATGCTTACATTACTAGGGAAAGAGTTCTGAATTTGAATCTCGTTATATTCAACCTTTGCATCAGTCGGCAAGGTGAATCCAAAGGTAATCTCCCCTGCAGACATATTGATCATATTGCCCCAGTCTTTGGAATAATCGGTGGCCGTATTGTTCAAGATTTCAGGCACAATTACCCCTGCTGGAATCTCAACCGCTCCATCCAGGTCATAGTGAGGATCGAAGGATTGAACCCACATATTTAAATAATCAAACTGCGGATTTTTCCCATTAACCGTATAGTTGCTTGCGGAATCAGGATAATCCTTACTCCAGCCGAGCAGCACATACCCGCCGTAATGGCCTGAATAATTCATATACTGGTTAATCATGGAGCGCTCCCGCTCTTTGTCTTCATAGGAAGAGCCGGATGAGTAGCCTTGATAAGGGAAAATTGCCGATCCGTAATCGTTATTATAGGCAGAAGTAAAGGTTGTAGGGAGCTGAACTTGCTTCCCGCGAGGGAGCTCACCCAAGGAATAAATCCGGCTTGCCGCGATAATGAATATCTCTTCCAGGTTACTGTTCGTTTGATTTTCAATCGTACCTTGCAGTGTCCCCTGGCCGTCAAAATGTAAATCGATCTTCATTTCACCGGTACTTAACAGCTCCGAAGACTCCATCCACAGCTTGGCTATGGAGCGAGTCGTCATTTCACGCAAGATCAAATCCGTAGAATCCGCTTGGACACGAATCATCTGACGATCCGCCCCGCCAATCTGTCCGCCTGTGATCAGGTTATGTTCCCGTTCCACTGTTACCCGAGTTCCCGCCGGCAGCTTAAGGCTATAATCTCCTCCTTTGGGAACAAACAAGGCGGAAGAGGCGGATTGTACTGCCTCACCTTGTCCATCAAGCTCGATAATGTTAAGCGTATGGGCACGGATGTCCGATCTGCCGCTTGTTCCAGCAAAGTAAATCGATGCACTTGCCGTAATAGCAATCAGCGGGATCAATCCCCAGGCCCATTCTCTTCGATCAAGCTTCTTAAGCACATAGTAGAGGAGAGGAGCAACCACAACCGCGTATAATACAAGCATCCAGAACAGTAATGAGAATGGCGGAAGCGTCAAGGAAGGGAAGTAATCCAGAATATAGGACAACCCGGTCAACAGATTCCAATCCGATGAGTTCGATCTATAATTGCCATTAATATTCGAGAACTGTTCCTGAAGCACATCCAGCCATAATGCCGCATGACCACGCCAATGATAGACCGGGTCCATGGAAATATCGTAAGCCGCGTAGATGACTTCCCCTGTTCCTGCCGCCTGCTCTGCGATTAGCGGTAATTCTGCCGTACCGTAGATGCTTATTGCTCCTTGCTTCAGAGCTCCCTTAGAGATAGGAAAGGCTCCGTTAAGGACAAGGGGCTCCCCGCTTGCTTTAGCCAAGGCATCCAGTTCAAGCACGTCCGTTCCGCCCTGAACCTCCACAGGAGACAAGTCCTCGAAGCCTTTCACGGTTTTGGCATAGCCTTGACCTCCAGCCAGCACAAGGGTTCCGCCTCGCTTCACCCAAGTACGAATGGCATGGATCTGATCTTCGGTTAAGGTATCCGCCGAATAGTCGTTCATAACGATGACATCCATTGTCGACAGCATCGTGGCGTTCTCAGGCAGCTTTTCCTTCTCAAGCGGAACGACGAATGCAGTCTTCCCGATGCCGCTGCCCAGTGCCAGAAAATTCAGGGTATCCGGATCAGCAGCAAGAACACCGATCATCAAACCGTTGACCGCTGAATTCTGTATGTAAGCCCGGCCGGTTGAAAAAGCGATATAATCCCCTTTTTCCATCGATCCTTCGTAAAATTTAATACTGCTGTTCTGCTTACCGAAGCTGTTGCCTACAACAGCAAACTGAACTGATTTGGCCGTACCCGCAGTTAAATCCACCCGTTCCACATAGGAAGAGAACGTTCCGGTGTACGGATTCTCCATCTGGACAACCAAATCACCGGAAATATCCTGGTCACTGGTCAGCTTGACGGTAAGCGGTCCCCAATCATTCATTTTAATATTCCCGTTGTAGCCGAGTTCAGATTCTACCGCAATCTTGGGCCCTGCTGCCCAGGCTGTCAGAGGCTGCGCTATGCCCAGTAGGACCAGTACTGTGAGCAAGGCACATACAACCTTAGCCAAAATGCTGCTTCTATTGGTTCTTGGTATTGATAAATACACGCTTCGTTCCCCTCTCCTATCTGTATTTCCATCCATAGACTTACTGTTATTATAACGTACACTTGTACCCAAAAGTTTCCTTCAATGGGTATGCCTTAGTTCATTCATAAAAAAAGCCTCGGACAAGCGGGAGTATTCCCTGCTGACGAGGCTGATGTCTATGGCTATGCTATCGCTTCAATATTTAGTTAAACACCACTGTTTTATTCTGATGAACAAGGATCCGGTCTTCGATATGCCATTTGACGGCACGCGCCAGAACCACACGCTCAATCGTGCGCCCGATCCGCTTTAACTCGTTGACGTCATCCCCGTGGCTAACCCGCTGCACGTCCTGTTCAATAATCGGTCCGCCGTCCAGCTCTTCGGTGACATAATGTGCCGTAGCGCCGATAATCTTCACACCGCGGTTATAAGCTTGAGCATAGGGCTTGCCGCCGACAAAAGCCGGAAGGAAGGAGTGATGGATATTAATGATCCGGTTCCGGTACGGCTCGATCAGGGCCGGAGATACAATTTGCATGTAGCGGGCCAGAATGATCAGATCCACTTGACCATTTACCAGTTCCAGCTGCTGTTTCTCCGCTTCAGCCTTCGTCTCCGGTGTAACCGGAATATAATGATAAGTAATGCCGAATGATTCGACATATTCCTTCATATCCGGGTGGTTGCTGACCACCATTGTAATTTCCGCATCAAGATCACCAGCCTGCCATTGCCAGAGCAGTTCAACAAGACAATGATCCTCCTTGGACACGAAAATCGCTAACTTCTTCTTATGACTCAACGGATAAAGCTGCCATTTCATCTCGAACTTGTCCGCAATCTCGGCGAAATCCTGCTGTAAGCCTGCAATGCGCAACTCCAGCTGAGGCAGATCAAACTCGACCCGCATGAAGAACATGCCGCCTTCCGGGTCCATCGTATACTGATCAGACTGCACGATATTAGCGCCATGTTGATAAAGGAAATGTGATACCGCAGCTACGATCCCGGGTCCGTCCGGACAGGATATCAGCATTCTTGCCCGGTTTTGTTCATAAGGTTTAGCTGGCTTCAAAGCCGCCTTGATATGAGTGTCCATCTCTCCAAGCCCCCTGATCTCTATCTTCTAAGTATAGATAAGTTGAACTTCTGAATTTTACGTTCTGAGGCCAACGTAGCTTTTATAGTTCAACTTATATAGCGTTACTCCCCTGAAGCAAGCCAAGCGACCAAGCGCTGATTGATCTGCTCCTCTGCATAATCCGGGAACAAGCCGGCAGCCAGAACCAGATCGTACAGTCTTTCCAGAGGCTCACGAGGATCGGCCTTTTTCGCCTTCGCGTCCGATTTGAGCAAATTCCACGTATCGAGCACAAAGGAACGAGGATAGATTCCTTGTCCTGCAAAGAATTCCTTCAATTGCTCAATCTCGGACAGGATGCTCTCTCCGAACCGTTCGGCAACATTGCCGCGAAGTAAGGCAATCTCCATCTCATACATCGGCCGCTGTGTCTTCGCATCCTTTCCGATCCAAGGCGTCTCCAGAATAAATGGACGTCCTTGCAAAGCTTCATGATGCACAATGCGGTTAATGGCTTCAAAGCCGATCCAGCCGCTGCCGATCGGGGTGTGCCGGTCCTTGCCGGAGCCAATCGGGTTCTTGCTGTCATTAATGTGCACTATGGCCAGCCTGTCCAGCCCAATAAGCTCATCGAATTTCCGCAGCACGCCATCAAGATCATTGACGATATCATAACCGGCATCATGGATATGGCAGGTATCCATGCAAATCGTTAAACGCTCATTATGCTCTACCTTGTTGATCATAGCCGCGATTTCCTCGAAGCTGCGCCCCATCTCCGTGCCTTTGCCGGCCATTGTCTCCAAAGCGATATTCACATCCGTCTCAGCCGTACCGTTCAGAACGGCATTCAATCCTTCCGCAATACGGTCTATTCCGTATCCGGCATCCATATCCGTAAAAGCGCCCGGATGAAGCACGATGTTTCTTACACCGAGGGCATGAGTCCGGCGAATCTCTTCCTGCAAGAAATCAACAGCGAGTTGATAAGTCGCCGGTTTGTAAGAGCCCAAATTAATAATGTACGGTGCATGAACGACGATTTCTTCTATGCCGGCAGCTTCCATCGCCAGCTTGCCTTCCGCAATATTCATGGCTTCGATCGGTTTGCGCCGGGTATTCTGAGGCGCACCGGTATAAATCATGAATGAGCTAGAACCGTAGCTTGCTGCTTCCGCAGTCGCACTAAGCAGTCCTTTATCTGAAAAAGATACATGGGATCCAATTTTCAGCATGTTAATCCCCCTTTTGGACATTAAATCGCTAAACAAACCTATTTTAGCCTGAAAGCTGAAATAAATAAAGAAATAAGGTATAATTCTAACCAAATTGATCATCAAATGTACTTATTGAGGTGATTTCCATGCTTAAGCATTCCCTTGCATACAGCCTTTCGAACGGACCAAGTAATCTATTCCTGAACAGCATTGTTTTTTGGGCCTTCCTTCTGCTCGGCATGATGTGCATTGGCGGCTTCTTTATGTTCCGCAAGTTTCTGAAGGTGCTTCCCAAGGCCGACGGGCGGTCGAAGCTCGACTGGCAGAACCATTGGGTAGAGAGCAGCCGTCATTTATGGACAGAGGACGCCAAGGCCTTCCTTAATCAACTCGTCCAGCCGGTTCCCAGCGCATTCAGAGACATTGCCAAGCACTCCATTGCTGCCGAGATCGGACGCATCGCTCTGGAGGATCAGGCGTCGGAAGTAACGCGTGATCACTGCATTAAAGGATACATTGTAGCCACGCCAAGACGAGACAATAAATTCCTCGTCCGGTTTCTGGAGAAGAATCAAATTGACTATCAGCCCTATAAGCACCTTATCAATAAATAAAGCATACAAGTTGAACGAAGCCATTATTAAGGCAGAATTCCGCTCATAAAGTCGAACGCTACGCTGTATGCTTCCGAAGTAGCTTTCTTGCAGAAAGCTTGTAACACTTCACATTTATGCCCTTTCTACGCAGCTTTTTTAGTTCAACTTATATAGAAGCATTCTAATTCATCAAAAGAACGATGAATAAGGGCGATTCCCTCGGCTGATGTCAGCCGGGGGATCGCCTTTTTTATATGCTAGATGTGTTGAGAGTAAGCCTGCGAATGAATTCCTCCCCGATATATTCTGCAACTCCTTATAGCATGTATATTAAGAAGTCATTTACAACACCCCTTAAGTTCGTATATTATAGAATTATAATTTAGTTCTATAAATATAGAACAAATAAGAGGGTGAACTATAGTGTCAGAATCTTTTTTGCTTGAAGTTGATTTTGCCCCAGCACACGAATGTGCCACCAGTTTGCAGGCTTATTTGAGAAAAGCTAATCACAAAGCGCTAGAGTCAGGGGCCGGCTGGATCAAGGAAATGAATTTGCTCCTGCCGCCTGAAGTGCGGGCTCGACTAGGGAATCATCCTGAAATTGAAAATTTTGACTTCCAGTTGTTTGTGTCCTGCTGTCCCGGTCCACGTACTCCAGAAGCATTTATCGGATGGCTTAGATCACTGAACCCCGGCGAATTGTATGAGCGGATGGCTTCAACCGGTGAAGCTGTGCCGCCCAATCTGGGAGAACTGCGCGATGCAGCGGCAGATGCTCTCGAAGATTGGAACACATACTGCTTCAGCCAGGTGAAGCCCGAGATACTGGATGGACTGAACCGTGAAGCAGAACGGGTGAGACAGTTAATCTCCCGACTGCCTGCGGATGAACTGTATGAGCAGCTTACAAACGGAATGGCGTTGCATCCGAAGGAGGCTGGGCAGCGGGTTCTGCTTATTCCGCAACACCATATGCGGCCCTATAACAACTCCAGCTTCTATCCGAATCTTGCAATTACATCCTATCCGTGCGACGCTGTCCTGTCGGAAGCGGATTTTCCGCCGCCGCTTCTCAGTCGTATGACACGGGCTCTCTCCGATGATTCCCGCCTTCGCATTTTACACTACCTGCGCAATAATCCGGAGGCAAGCTTCTCGGAAATTGTGAAGCATATCGGCATCTCCAAGAGCACCATTCATTATCATCTGGTACTGCTGCGCGCTGCAGGATTTGTGAAGGTTCACGTCTATCCTCGTTCAACCCAGTACAGCCTGCGCCCTTCTGGCATTACCGCCTTGACCTCGCAGCTGAGCAGTTATCTGCAACTGCAACAGGATACAGAGGACCGACTTGAGGAAAAGGGATGAGACGGCTCAGGTTTGCGTGGTTGCTCGGAGCCGCTTTTTTTACTACGCTCGGGGACGCCTTCGGGCTGCTTGCCATGGAATGGATGGTATATGATCTGACAGGCTCGAAGCTGTCAATGGGTGCACTTGCCCTCTGTGCAGGCATACCTGAGCTGGTCATACGTTTGGTTGGCGCTCCGCTCACTGACCGCATAAACAGAGGAAGGCTGTTGATTGTGCTCGCCGCAATCAAGGCCAGTGCCGCTGTTCTTCCTCTATTAGCAGCGACTCTGGGCTCGCTCCAGGTCTGGCACCTATTCATAACAGCAGGAGTTCTGGGCGCTTGCTCCGCACTGTACCTTCCTGCGGCATCCGCCGCTCTGCCCAGCATAGCACCGAAAGGGATATTGGTCCGTGCCTTCGCGATCATGGAGGGCTGCCGCGGAGCAGCTGCCCTATTGGGTCCTTCACTCGCCGGAGGAGCAACCGCACTCTACGGCTCGCTCTATGCGCTGGGGATCAACGCCGTCATCTACGGCGTAGCAATCGGACTGCTATTCATGATTCCGAAGGCCTCCTTTGTCATACAGAAGGAGGTCAAAGGGGACAACAGCACTGGATATGTACACGAGCTGTTACAGGGTTTTTCATTTTTTAAGCAATACCGTCCGATTCTGCTCGTAATGCTGCTTGTCTCGATCAGCAATATGGGCTCTGCTGCCGTATGGACGATGATGGTTCCTTATGGGACGGAGATTTTACAACAAGGACCAGCCGCGATCGGGCTATTGACGACCTTCTCGTCGCTGGGCGCGCTGCTCGGCGTTGCGTCAGTAGCTATGGTGGGTGATCTGCACAGAAGGAGTATGTGGATGCCCGGGAGTCTTGCTGTCATCGGGCTGCTGACGCTGCTGCTCGGTTTCACAAGCTCATATGGCGGTGCGATTGTGCTAGTGTCGTTAAGCGGCGCAGCGGCGCCGTTCTTTTCCTCGCTCAGCTCAGCATTGTACGGAAGGCTTGTGCCCGAAGAGATGCAGGGGCGTGTCAATTCGATTCGCTATCTGATCGGCGGCTCGCTACATCCGGTTGGCGGGGGACTTGGGGGCGTTATCGGTCAAAGCTATGGTATTCCGGCGTTGTTTGCAGGCGTAGGGATCGTATCCCTAGTCTGCTCTGTTTCGGCTTTCTTCTCGCCATCGCTGCGGATGCTGAATGGGCCGCTTGAGGAGGTAGCAGACAGATTTGCTGTCGACCATTCTTGTAATGAGACCAGGGCGGCGACGAGCGGGCATGCATAGTGTATTATCATGCAAAGCCAGGTTAATGTAATTCAGTCAATTTACATTTATTTCAATGAAGCTCTATCCGCAATTTGGTAAACTAGGTTGGCTGGAGCGATGACGAACTTCAACTCTTCGTCCAACTTACATTCAGACATTACGAATTAAAGGAGTTTGTTATGAGAAAGCTGCTTCTGACCTCCATGGCTTCTATTTTTCTTTCTGTGGCTTTGGTAACGCCAGCATTTGCGGGCTTTAAGGATGTCGATGGGAATGCAAGTTATAATTGGGCCAAACCATCGATTGATGTCATGAACGAACGCGGCGTACTAACAGGTTATCCTGACGGTACTTTCCGTCCCGCCATGTCTGTTACCAAGGCCCAATTTACGGTCATGGTATACCGCCTCTTCCCTCTGCTGCATCATCCCGATCCTCAGGCCATCTCCGGTGTGCCCGAGAATCATTGGGCCAGCAAGGAATTTTCCGAGCTGTACAGTACGACTTGGCCGATTTACGCCGCCGATGAGCAGGATTTCAACAGCGATTTGGAATATGCCTACAAGCCGGACAAACAAATGACCCGTTGGGAAGTAATGATGACATTAGACGCGCTGTTCACACGGATGGATGGTCTGAATTTCGATTTACTTTCTGCACCGGAGGTATCGAATCAGCTATCAGCTATTAAAGATATTCCAGTAACGAAATATGCGTCCTACGATGCGTATGAGCAAAAAAATCTGCCCTTGTCCCTGATGAGTCCGAAGATGGACATGACAGGAAATAATACCGACACGGACTGGGCCACCGAGCTGGACTATTCAAAAGCATCTGCACTGTACCGATTCGTAAAGCATGGCATTATTACCCCTAATTCAAACGGTTATTTTTACCCAAATAAACCTGTTAGCCGTGCAGAAATCGTAACGATTCTGAATCGCATGCTGACCGTGGTTGGAGAAGATTACGCATATATCGGGGATAAGGAAGAAGAAGCCCTTTCGGGTTCATACCTGCGTCCGGGAGGAGAAAACGGCTTTGGCGGCACCCTCCAATCCAACGCTATTTATGAGACCATTGTTTTGGCGGAATCGCCTGAGTGGGCGAAGCATCCCGGAACCAAGCTTGAACATGTGAGAATTCGGATTCAATCCAATTATCCCATGGATGTATTCGTCACGATCAATGGAGAGACGACTAAATACACCTACGAGCAATTCAGCAATAACTCCACGATCACCTTAAGCGCACGCGGTGCCGGGTTTATCGATGTCGAAGGCAAAGCTCGCTTTCCCGAGCAGCTTGACGAAGACGGGTATTATCCGGTCATGATTTTTGTCGGAGACCCGGATTTTGACTATTCGGAATATTACGATGAGTGGCTTTTTGAATAAAGCTTCTGACCGATATTCTAATCATTTTGTATTTATAAAGGGCCTTATTCCCGCGATGCAGCGGAGATAAGGCCTTTTTTTGCGGAATTAAATTTTTGATTTGGACTGCAAATACAGGAAATAAGGCGCCCCAACATGGATTATCCATGCTTAATAGAATCATATTCCGTTACGCTATTAGCAGCGTGTACTTGCTCCCCGCAATCGAGAACGTATCGCCAGGACTCAGAGGGTACTCCTTATAGGGGGCCATTAGCTCCTCTCCGAGTACCGTGCCGTTCCTTGATCCCAGATCCTTAAGCGTACAGCCTGTGGTCTTGACCATCAATTCAACATGAGCGCGTGATACGCCCGGCGTATTATCGATGTATTGAGCAATCTCCTCGGACCTTCCAATGACGAAGCTTCCCTTGGACAGCGTAATCGTCTCACCTCCTGATGAACCGCGGCTGGTACGCTCAAGAGAATAGGCGGCAGCACCGATCTTATGTTCTTTATCCAGTCCGCTCCTTGAAAGCAACACAGTCTGAGGCGGCCGGACGATGAGCTCCGGAGGATTTTTCTCAATTTCTTTACGTACCTGGACTTCCTCTTGAACCGTGACCGGCTTTTCATCCCTTACCCAATTGCTTAGCAGCGACAATTCATCCTCATCTAGTGGATACCGGTATGCACCCAAGCCGTTATTCTGCTCTGCTTGCTCTTCTTGTTCTACGTTTTTATGTATTCCGATTTTGGGAAGAGGCAGCTTGAAGCCAATTCGGCTTAGCAGGATTCCCCCTGTCAAGAGCAGCGTTCCTAGCAGACTTATCCATAATGATCCGGTCCCCGGATGATCCAGATATACGAATTTCCAAAGCATAGCCGCAGCCAATACAGTTCCAAGGACAATATAAGTTTTCACCGACGAGGATTGCGGCCCCCGCTCGTATTCTTCTTCCTCTCCCTCATCGGAAAACATCGGGGCTTTCGGCATCTTCCATTGTGGCGCCACGGGCATCCTCCACTCTGGAGACGGAGAGACAGCCGGAGACTGTGCCTGTTCAGCAGCCCGAGCCAAAGAAGATATATAACTATCATTTAAAAGCAAATAAGTTCTTAGTCTTTTGAATAAAAATATCATTTATGGTAACATTTAATAAATTATAATAGGAGGGATTGATATCACTATTATTTGGCAAAATGTCGTGCTACAATTGGTGATATTAGGGATTATAATCGCCCTATGTACGTTAATTATCAAAAGAAAAAAGAGAAAATGAGGCTGGGACAAACCTCCCTAGAGAGAAAGGCTGGGTGGATCCCAGCCCTCCGGGTAGAAGGATCACCAACTTGTAACCCAAATCCCCACAGAACCCTGCGTGGTGGTTTCCCGCGCCGGGATCCTCAGAACTGGCTTTAGGCATCGCGTTTGTCTCCAATCGGTTGTTATGGGATGAAGATTTTCGGTCGTATTAGTGGAAACACTGAACACAATCGCTGGTATTTTTTCTAGGTTACTTAGCTCTTTCAGCTTCGTCTTCTGAGCACTTTCCTCCAAGTAGGTGACAGCTGTAGCGTAGACTTGCTCAGATACCTCATGTTGCCTGCCATTCCATAATAGGCATAATGTCCTTACAATATTCGGTTCATCCTCTTTGTCTGGACCTTAAGCAGTTCATGGTGCATTCTTCTCAATGGATTCCGGCATGTTTCCTATACTTTGCTTCAGTCAATTCTTCTCTGTCTTTATCCCAACCATGAAATTCCCTTGCCGGTTTGCTGCGCATTCAGTAATAGGGCGATCCGGCTTCTTCCATTTTCTTTGGCTATGTTTGCTCGCAAATCTTCCAAACTCGATTAATCTGGTTTTACTCGGTTCAATCCTATTTTTAAGCGTTTGCTGACAACCCTTTCCGGATAGCCGGGGTACCGAGCGGACGTTTCTATCGGGGTTTCCCCTTCCTTAGGAATAAGAGGTTTCGTCTGACTGTCATCGGTCTATACGTGCCCTCTTTCAGTACTTCGTGCAATCGTTCACGTTCATCTTCTGCTACTTCTTGGAATTTCGGGATAGCAACTTTGTCGATTCCTCCGTTTGCTCTCACCGATTCTCACTCCATTTCCAAGTTTGCTCAGTGATACCTCTTGTTGATTAATGAATGAACTTGTCGTCTGTGTCTTCTTCATTCGTTCGGTATACTCCTCCTGCAAGTTCTGGGTCTTTCACGTAGGGAACTATCCTTTCCTTGCCGACTACTCACGAAGCTCAATTCAGTTCCAGTCTCCATAAATTGGCTGCCTTCCGTTTCACCTTTTGAATGGGTGGAAGCCAGCCGCACCAGGGAGATTGGTCAGTAAGTTTCTAAGTCAAAGCGGACGCATAGCGAGAAGTTGGAGAACTGCATATTACTTTAGAACGGATGAACAAACAATCTCTGGAGCGAAGCGATGCTGAAATTTACTGATTTTCCGCAAGTTCAAAGACCTGCTTGCCTAAGCTCGACAGCATACCGACTATCTATCTGGTGCTGAAACCCAAAACAGTTGTGATTAGTTGGGGGCAGGCGTCATGCCTGGAGCAGAAAATGATTTTAGAGCAAGTTCATATTGCGAATCAATTCCATGTTAATAGTTATGTCATTGCAAGTGTCCAGAAAGTCTGTACGTCGGTTCAGCAGCCCATATCTTAAGGGCAAAGGTGACCTTGAAAGAATCATCAACTGCTGAATCCCCTCGCCGACTGCCTACCTGAAAGAACAGAGCTGAGTTAACACTGTTCACCTTCTCTAGCTGTAATTGAAGTGCATAAAAATAGAAGGAAACTTTTATCGGTGATATGACTGTTCATCGAATATATGCATTGCCTGTCCGAGATTACTCACTGGCTCAAGCAAAGCGAGAAAATAGACCATTAGAGCATAGCAAAACACCTTGAAAACAATGCACAATTGGCAGATTAAGATCGTAAATTACCATCATTGTCATTGACCAACGGAACCTTAGAAGGGCGGCACAATCGTATTTAGGCTTACCAGCATTTTTACTACTTTACTCGTAATAGGAAGTGCTACAAAGCTGGTATTTTAATTGAATATAATCGACTACATTTTCGGAGTCTAAAAGTTCAAACGCTAAGTTTTAGAATGAGCCTTTCCATAAAACCAAATTATCACAAGTGAAATGGTTGAAAAAAAATATATTATAGTATAAAATGGTAATGTAAGGAAAAAAATATAATTGGAGGGAATTATCCTTGAAAAGAATTTTAAGCACTTTCATCGTCGTAATCTCTTTATCACTAGTAATGTCCCCATCAATTTTTGCAAATCCGTCTCCACAATCACAGATTAATGATGAAGAAATAAAATTATTACATTCACAAACATATGACCTTGTCATTCAAGGTAAAGAAGATGCAGTTGAATCACTGCCTTTGGTAAAGAAATACAAAGAGATTTTTGAACAAAACCCTGAGCTTTATATTGAATATCTCAGCAAATTGGACATTTATAACAATGAACAGATCAATAATCATGTTGATAATGTTCACACATATACTGTTGAGGGAAATAGAGTAACAAGAATGCCTGATGGAAGTTTTATTATTCAACATCAATCTTTGAAAAATGATGAAGGCGTTGAAATTAAGCCCCAACCTATTACTGACGATATCCGATTGATGGATATACTTCAGGATACAGGGTGGCAAAAATATACTAATCCCTCGGGGCATAACTTTACAAACGACGCTAGACATGACTTTTGGGGTGTATGGAAGACCCAGGAGCTTCATTTAGTTACTAAAGGAAAAATTTCTATGAGTGATATTGAAATTACTAGCACAAGCACTGTTGGTACAAATGCATGGTTCCCAGGAAAGATTGAGTCTCAATCCTCAAGTGTTATTACAAATAATTCAAAAAATGTTAAAAGTTCTGGAGAGTATACTATTACAGGAATAATAAAAGAAATAACTTACAGTAAAACAATTGGCATTACCACTGAGCTTAGATGGGATGGCCTTTCTAGTAGAGATGTAAAATACAGTATTCGAAGCGTTGTAGAGGGCTCATTGTAATCTTTTACTGAATTACTTGGTTTTTAATGAAGAGTAAGGTCTAATCATAAGAAGACACTCATACCTGATCGGTCTGAGTTGTCTTCTTTTTCATTTTCTGTTGTACTCTTCGGTTATCTTCATTATTTATTTAAAATCTTCATCAAATATGACCCTCGCTCTTTGTAGTCGCATATCATACAGCTCCGAGGATGTAACTACGTCCTACTCGTGCTTAAGCTTGTTACTACTTAGGTCATCATTGAATAGCAAAATGAAATTGATGCTGCAAAGCAGACGTTAGGGAAGATAAGATGGGGAGATTCTGTTTACAGAGAGTTGAAATGAAGCTGCCCCCTTCCCAAGTGCGAAAGGTCCCAGAGATTTTCTGCTTCACTTTAACCATACGAATATTGCTCTTCTGCTTGATTGACTTTTCGTGGGACCATATGGTCAGCTTTTGAACATGTACATTACGGTATCCTTATTGCACAAGAATCATCTTCCTTTTTCTATATACTTTATGCGATGAGCAAATTGAGTTTGCTACAAATTTAATTTTCGTTTTTGATTGTGTTATAGGGGATTATCCATTTCGGAGAAATCCTTTTTTAAGCTTGCATTCCCGCGGCTCGGATTTCTTGATTAGTGGCTTTAATTGTTTTGCCGTCATTCTTATCCCTTGTAGTAATTCCATGCTGATCAATCTCGAGGAACGACTTAGAATCTTATTGTCTTTTTTCGTCCACATATGTTTATTCGTTTTCTATAAGAAGTTGTGAGCTGGTTTGGTTATCAGCACCTCCTACTCTATCAGAATCATGTGAATAATCTTAGTACCTACTTTTAGAAACGATCACATTTGATCATTTTACTTGAGAAGTTGCGATCGCAATTCTTTCATTATTTACGCTTTCAATTTGTCAGGGGAAATACAGACTATCTATCCACAGCGTGTACTTGCTCCCCGCAATCGAGAACGTATCGCCGGGGCTCAGAGGGTACTCCTTATAGGGGGCCATTAGCTCCTCTCCGAGTACCGTGCCGTTCCTTGATCCCAGATCCTTAAGCGTACAGCCTGTGGTCTTGACCATCAATTCAACATGAGCGCGTGATACGCCCGGCGTATTATCGATGTATTGAGCAATCTCCTCGGACCTTCCAATGACGAAGCTTCCCTTGGACAGCGTAATCGTCTCACCTCCTGATGAACCGCGGCTGGTACGCTCAAGAGAATAGGCGGCAGCACCGATCTTATGTTCTTTATCCAGTCCGCTCCTTGAAAGCAACACAGTCTGAGGCGGCCGGACGATGAGCTCCGGAGGATTTTTCTCAATTTCTTTACGTACCTGGACTTCCTCTTGAACCGTGACCGGCTTTTCATCCCTTACCCAATTGCTTAGCAGCGACAATTCATCCTCATCTAGTGGATACCGGTATGCACCCAAGCCGTTATTCTGCTCTGCTTGCTCTTCTTGTTCTACGTTTTTATGTATTCCGATTTTGGGAAGAGGCAGCTTGAAGCCAATTCGGCTTAGCAGGATTCCCCCTGTCAAGAGCAGCGTTCCTAGCAGACTTATCCATAATGATCCGGTCCCCGGATGATCCAGATATACGAATTTCCAAAGCATAGCCGCAGCCAATACAGTTCCAAGGACAATATAAGTTTTCACCGACGAGGATTGCGGCCCCCGCTCGTATTCTTCTTCCTCTCCCTCATCGGAAAACATCGGGGCTTTCGGCATCTTCCATTGTGGCGCCACGGGCATCCTCCACTCTGGAGACGGAGAGACAACCGGAGACTGTGCCTGTTCTTCATTCGTTCTAACATATTCCTTAACCTTGAATTGGGCTTCAATCTTATTGGGCTCGGGCTGCTGCGGGCCCGTATCGGTTATGAAATTACTGATCAATTGTCTTGTCTCTGCCAGGGTGAATCGATCATCAGAGCACCAGCGAAGCAGCTTCTGAATACCGTTTCCATTCATATTATCCACGCATGCCATAATTTTGGTAACCAGCTTTAAAAACACCTGGGGCAGCGGCTCTTCCCTGATCGCCTGCTTCAAAGGCACATACGTGAAGTGTAATACCGCCAAGGATAAAGGCTCTTCCACAAAAATATAGTCCTCGTCCAAATAAAACTGATCCGGTGAAAGCATATACTGCCTACTCTCTTCCAGCACGGTCACAATTTGCAGCAGGAGACTGTAGAACTCCGTCAATTCCAGCTTGTCCTGTCTCAGGCATTGGGACAGCATCTTTTTGCCTGTAATATTATATTGAAGACTTACATCATCATCGACCTCGCGAACGATAAACGGAAGCAAATGAGGGATTGCCACAGAAGACAGCATCATGCGTTGAACACGATTCATCTGTGCTCCCTTCAAAGGCTCCTTGCCGGTCAAGTGCATAAATATACCGTCATCTCTGGTAAAGTCGGTCAGCAGTACCACAGTTCATACACCTCGATCCTACTAATATAAGGTAACGGTCAGAATGGCTCCCGGCAGGACTGCCAGCATGAATGGAATCCGGAGTTGACTCTTGCCAGCAATCCGAAGAGGATCAATACTGCGCAGCATAAGGGCAGAAAAGATACGTGCAAACAGAGCTCTGATCCGGGAAAACATCTCTCTTCTAAACAACAAGACAACCAAACCGATTAATCCTGCGGCCATCACAGAATAGAACAAAATCTGCAGGGTAAGCAGTGTGCCCGTCCAAGCGCCAATCCCTGCAAAAAGCTTGACATCTCCTCCGCCGACCGCTCCGCACCAATACATCAGAAGCATCAAGCCGAAGCCTGCCCCAGCTCCTTGGAGTGAAAACCACCCTCCGGGCCAACCATTTTGGAGCAGATGAGCAACTATGCCTGTTACCAGCCCGCTAATCGTAATCCAATTTGGAATTTTCATAGATTTGATGTCCGTAGCAAATGCCGTTCCTAACATGATGAAGCATCCGATATATTCCCATGACAGATTCATATTCTATCATTCCTCCTATTCTTTGGATCGTGGGCTCTCGACATGGAACTGCTCTGTGGTCCGAACTCCATCTTCTGTTGCAATGACGAAAGTCCATTCCCCAGGAGTGGTATTGCCTCCTACGAGCCAATTCCATGAAATGATTCCATCCTCGTCTGCCTTGGCTTCCCCTAAATACTTAGCTTGGCTGACCCCGCTCTTGTAATAAACAGTCATCGTTGCAGCCGATCCTGGCTTGACTAATGCTTTCACTTCAGCCCTGTGGCCTGCATAAGCCGGATTTGGCTTGGATAGTACCTTGGCCGCAGTCCCTGTATCTGACTCGCCATCTGAATTCTTGTTACCCAGCTCATCTGTATCTCCAATCCACAACCGTTCCTCTGCCCGAGCCTGAATCCGAATCGATTGCCCGGTAAAAGGAACCTTGATCGGCAGCACATAGCTGACCTCCAGCCCAAAGTACGGGGTCTTTCCTGTCCGCAAGTCCGGAATCGTAACTCTGCTTACATGTAATCTGTCTTCATTTAAGGAGGCCGTCTGCAGAAATGGACTCAGGAGCGGCTTGATAACAGGGTCCAGAACCGCCTCTGCAGCATTTCCCTTAAGGTCTTGAAGGGGGGCTTCGCCCTTCTTCACAGCTGCCTGAACCCACTCCGATACCGGAGAAGGCAGCTTGGAGGCATACTGTGACGACCATTCTGATAGAGAAAAGTCATAGATGCGTTCAAGCGATAACGATTTGTTCGTGCTCACACTTTGATCCTCCTCCATCCGGGAAGAAGCAACTGCAAGCGCGACCGGATAGATATGTGCTGATACTTGTCTGACCGCATTCGATGTCACAGCATGCAGTTGGGTAGCGACAAGGGTCATTTGAATCATATAGATAAACAAGAACAGCACCATCACGAACATAGGCATAACCAGGGTCGCTTCCAGTACAATGCTTCCGCGCACTTCGCCCAGGGATCTAGTATGAAAAGTCTGCTTGTTTCTCCGCATAATATCTTGTCCCTTCCACTTTACCCTTCAGAATCCCCGTATTCCCCATCAGACTTGCTATTCCAGGGAGGAACCATAGCGGAATAGCCGTCGTCAGCTTGGCACTCACATAGGTTTCCCTCTCATCAACAGGCACCCCGGTATTCAGGCGAATAACAGCCAGCATACGTGACAACCGAGACTTGCCAGGACCATGAAGCATTAGAAATATACGCAAGTGATCCCTATAGGTCAGCTTGACCTTCAGATAATCACTTAGCTCCAGATATCCGTCCTTCGTCAGTGAGATCATGTCCTTAATAGCGTGTTCTACGCCGTAGAGAAGCGCTCCAGCCACAATCAGCAACGGGTTCCCGTTCTTCGAGTTTTTGAGCAGCCCCTCCATCGTCCGAATCGCCAGACGCATCGCGAAAATCTCCCCGTACGCGGCGGCAATATTGCCTTGGGGAGAATGAAATCCATAGAGAATATATTCAATCTCCTGGCTCTCCACGGAGAAATCTGCAGCGCCAGATGGACCAGACTCTCCCCCCGAGGAGTCGATCGTTCCCTGAAGCTCCTTCAAATTGAAATGATTGAAATAGCCTGTTATGTATTCTGCTTGAAAAAGATTGTCCGACATACTGTCCATCAGTGCTGCAATTCCACCATAGAAGGAATCCATTCCGCCCATCGCCGCTCCTCCGGCTTCATATGGATCACTCTTGATGCCGTTCTTTCGCGCATTATCGCTATCCTCAGCTTGATTCATATCTTTGTTCGCCTTGTAAAAGGACTCTAGCAGATCAAACTGCTCCTGATTCTGCTGCGATTCCTCCTTCAGATTATCAATTCGGCCAAGAAGCCCTTTAGCTTCATCCAGTTTATCCTCGGCCTTCTTTTCGGTCTCTTTGCGTTCCTTGTCTGATCCGCGGTACTCTTCGATGATTGCATTGATTCGCTGCAGACGGTTTCCAGATCCGGCATCAACAAATTCAGTCAAGTACTTATCAGCTTCTTTTCTCGCATGTTCAACCGCAGAATGAAGTGCCGACTCTGAAGCCGACGCAGACAGAACCGAGCCTTCCATAGATAAAAATGCGCTTGCAGCGCCTGATAACGAAATGATCCGCTCAGTCTGCGCCTCAATTCCCGCTGAAATATCATTCAATAATGAATCAGAAAGCAGCAGCTTGCGGCTTTGAGCACGAAGCGGAGCGATTTCTTCTTTTCCGGAGACCGGTAAACCCTCACCGCTTCCCACCTTGTTATAAGCCTCCTGCTCAGGACGTTGCTCCGCCTTCTCGATCAGAAGCAGCATTTCCGCATTCAAGCTTCTAATTTCTTGCAAGAGCTCCTTTGACTTAGAAAGCACAACATTATGAAGCTGCTTTGCAGCATTATTACGGTCATTCATCTCGCTAAACAGAAGCGAAGCCGACTGCTGGTACCGGCTAATTTCCAAAGCATAACTATCATCTTCTTCCTGTTCTCCTCCTGAATGCTCAGAAGCTTCTCTGCGTGCCCGCTCAGCCTCAATCATCGAGACATAATTGCTGTACCCTGACACCAGTTGCTCCGCAGTTGAAAAGCCTGATTGACTGCTGCCGGAACCTGAACCGGTTCTTGGAAGCAAGGCAGCCAACTGAGCTGCTGACTGAGCCGCTGAGGCTTGTCCGTTCAGCAATTCATCCAGCTTGGCTTCTCGACGGTCGTACAGCTTCTGCAGCTTTCCAAGTAAATCTACCGTGTTGGAAGCCTCCTTCATCGCCTCCGACATCGGCTTAAAGCGATTAATAATATCGATAGAGAAGTCAATCGGGGCACGATACTTCATCTGTTCCCGAATCTGCTGTTCAAACACTTCATATTTACCAAGCTGCCGCCCCAGCTCTACTGTAGATTCATCCAGCCGAACATCCACAATCGGAAAGGAGTCGCTTCGCCTCATATAGTTCAGCTGGTCGCTCAGCACCTTGGACATAAGGTAATTCTCATCTGTTTCACCAAAGGCAAATAAGCCGTATCGCTCCAGAAGTATCGGATCGTAAGCCGAGAGCACAGAACGTGATGCAGAGCGCACCAGCAGCTCTGTCTTTGCCTGCAGCGCCGACATTCTGGCAAAATCAATGAAAATGGCAACAAAGGCAAATACCGCAGCAAAGATCATAATCAAAAATACGGATACACTGCCTGCCTCGGGATGATTTCTCCATCTTTTCAATAACGTCACCTCCAAGCGCTTGGAACGGATCACTCATTTCCCGTAAGCTTCGAGCGCTTTCCCTGCCTCCGAGGGATTCATTCCACCGTCTCCGCGCTCTTTAAATCTGCCGCCATAATATCGAGCCAGCTCTACTGTCCTGATCCATTCCACCGGATCGACAACATAGGCCTCGGAAATGCCGATTTGCCTCAGTGAGCCGATGACTCGCTCCAAGGCCGGAAAGGGGACGAATCGGTTCAGCGAGACGCTTACCTTTCGCAGCAGCAATTGATTCTGGTATTCCACACTCCCTTCAAGCCCTGCCGGAATTTCTGTACCAACTCTAAGCAGCTTCGTGATCGCAAGAGAATCTTTGCTGTTCCCTTCGACCGGTAATTGCAACTCCGCCGCATCCACCTTCCCTCCGAGTCCGAAAATCGCCTCAAGCATCCGATCCTCGGTCAAACGCCAGTAGAGTTGATCGCGTTCACCGGCTTCAAAGGAGCCATCCCTTATCCCGCGGTGGCTGTTATCCCATACATAGGCGCTTCGTTCCGCTGCCACGACAGCAACATGACTGAGAATACTCTGTTGATAGAAATACAAGCAGAAGAACAGAAGCAGAAACAGGGATACAAATATTACCGGCATGACCAGGGAAGCTTCAAGCGTAAAGCTTCCCTCACAATCCCGACGCAGCTTACTCATTTACCTTCCATGAAGTCCTCGGTCTGAGACTTCGCCTTGCCCATCAGACTCGTAATCATCTCCTTAAGCTGAGACCGGAAAATGATTGCAATAATAACAATGACGGCAATAATCAGGATCATCTCCAGCATGCCAAGACCGTCCTCATTTCCCCAAAAGCTCTTTACTTTCCCTTGAATTTGCATCCACATATCCATTCGCTCCTATTCATGAATTAAATTAAGTTAAGTTATAAATTCATCATCATAAATGCCGGGGCTCCTACGAGAATGACCACCACCAAAAACAGGAGCACCATCGGAAATATCAATTTCGAAGAGGCTTGCTCTCCGAGTGTCTTGCATATCGCCTTCCTCCGCTCCCATAACGATCTGGACACGTCCATCAGGGCGAGCACAAAATCATTGCCTCCTCTTCGGAAATTAAGCAGGACGGCTGTTGCGAATGCAGAAATCTCCTGGATGCCGCAGCGTCTGGAGAAGCCCTCCATCGCCTGTTGAAATGAATACCCCCCGTCCCATTCCCGCTGCATCTGTCTCAGTTCTCTATACAAAGGATGCTTACAATCCTCTCCTTTCCGTTCAATACTCGTCCGGATCGCCTGCTGCACAGTTGATCCTGCACCGACCAGCAAAATTATCTTGTTAAGCAGCTCCGGCAATTCCAGCAGCATCTCTTGCTCCCGCCGAACGACTTTTTTGTGCAAATCATGAATCAGTGCAGCAGGCAGCAGGAAAGCAAGCATCGTGCCGATAATCAGTCCATCCGATTTCTGAGCCAACAATGACATCAGACAGCCCAATGTAAGCAGCAGCCAAGCATAAGACAGCATTTCAGCTAAAAATAATAAGGTGTGTTCTCCGCCTCGTCTGCCTCCGCTAATTTTTGTAATCGAGCGCTGAATTTTATAGAAGAAAATAGGAAGTCTCCGTGAGACGGCTATCTGATCCAATAAATACAACATGGGTGGAGCAATGGCCTGAAGGCGGATCCCCTCCAGTTCAGCAGGCTTGCCAGCCGTATATCTTGGCCGGGATACAGCGAAGAGTGCTATCCAGCCTACCGATAAGAGCCCAAATAATATTCCAGCCAGAATGAGCATACCTAGCCTCCTTATAGGCGGATATCCATCATACGCAGAATCATCCAGGAGCAGCCTGCGTACATCAGAAGAGCTATCGCAGAAATAAGGAGTCCTCCCCCGCTATGCAGGGGCTCCATATAATCCGGTGAGCTGACATCCATAAAGATCAGAAATAACACAGGTGCCGCCAGCATTGCTTTGGACTCAAACCTCTTCTGGGCAAGCATGACTCCGATCTCCTGGGTAATCTCCAGCTTCTCGCTGATAATAGAAGAAGTTCGTCTTACGATTTCGATGAGGTCGCCTCCGGAGCGTTTACAGGTTGTGAACACATCCGCAAAATTGCGTATGTCTTCAAGATCTGCACGTTGGCTAAAGTCTTGCAATGCCTCTTCGATAGGTTGACCATACTGCATTCTGGCGCAGATAATCTCCAACTCGCGGATCAAGTCATTGCCCCCGTCCGGATACAACAGCTCAAGATCGTTGATCGCCTCACGAAATCCATTCTCCACAGAGCGCCCGGCGGCTAATGAGGAAGACAGCGAATACAGCGCCTGTTTGAAATGAAGACCTAATGCTTCGCGTCTTCTGCGCAGCAAATATTGGCTCCAGTACTTTGGAAGAAGCACCGTGCCTCCGACAAGAACAAAAGCTATCATAACCGAATGGAAAAACACATAGCCAATGCCGTACAGTAATAAACCGCCCACCAATAAACAGGCCGCTCTTTGCCGATTACTGAGCGTATACTGCCGATAGTCAGGAAGGGGTGAAGCACCTTGCGGCTGCTTTTTGGCTTCGTTTAGTTGTCTCAGCACCCTTTTAGTCCATGCCATGTGCGCTTGCCTCCTCAGATAGGGCCGTTACATCGGCAGCAATCCCTGCCATGCTCAGCTTCTCGGTTCGAAGCATCGTTCCCGTTCGCTCCAGAACCCCTATCAATTTCCCCTCTTCCTCACCCAATTCTTTGAATTGATACAATCGGTTCAGAACCACCTCCCCATCCTCCATGCCGATGACCTCAGAGATTTCCATGACTCGTCTGCTTCGGTCACGGAGCCTGGACAAATGGATAAAAATATCGATCGCCGAAGCAATTTGCTTCCTTACAACCCCAATCGGCAAATCAGCGCCACTCAACACCATGGTCTCCAGACGGCTGATCATATCTGCTGTATTGTTCGCATGCCCAGTGGATAAGCTGCCGTCATGGCCAGTGTTCATCGCCTGGAGCATATCAAGCGCCTCGGCCCCCCGAACCTCCCCGACAATAATTCGGTTAGGGCGCATCCGGAGGGAGGAGCGGATCAGGTCTCTGACCGTAACTTCCCCTTTGCCTTCGGTATTCGCATTCCGCGTCTCTAAGGAGACCAGGTTAGGGACTGTTACGATCTGCAGCTCTGCGGAGTCCTCAATCGTAATGACCCGTTCATCCGAAGGGATGTATTGGGACAGAGCATTCAAAAACGTGGTTTTCCCGGATCCGGTTCCCCCGCTGATAAAAATATTGAATTTGCCGTAAATCAGCTTCTTTAACCATTCAGCGGTATCTGTGTCCAGCGAGCCCTTAGCCACAAGATCATCCATAGATAACGGCCGCTCGGGAAATTTCCGGATCGTCATGGCCGGTCCTTTAAGTGAAATCGGCGGAAGTACAATATTGACCCGGGAGCCATCCTTCAACCGGGCATCGACAATTGGTGACGACTCATTGACAACCCGGTTCACATTCGACACGATGCTCTGAATAATATCCTCCAGCCGTCCCCTTGATTCAAACTGCGCAGTAAGCTGCCGGATAGCTCCTGCTTGCTCTATAAAAATCTCCTCATGACCATTGATCATAATCTCCGTGATGGTTCGGTCATCGATCAGAGGCTGCAGTACATCAAGCCCTCGGAAAGAATCGTACAGCCTGCGCACCCATTTTCGCTTCGCTGTTGAAGTCAGCTCCGTTAACCGTTCATCTCCAAGAACATACCGCTCGATATGCTCCATTAGCTGGTCATCCTGCATAGTAGATGTCACATCAAGTCCAGAGCGAATCTCTCGGCGCAGTGTCAGGAAGAGCTCATCTTCGAGCATGCCGGGCTCTCCCTTCCACCAGGAGCCGTCCGGTTCTCATTCTCGTGAAGCAATCTGCTCAATTTCATCACATCTCGTTGATATGCGGGCGCCTGCCGCTGACCTTCAGCATATCCAGTAAGGCCATTCCACGCTGAAATCCAGGGCAGTACGGCCGAAATCGGGATGTTTCTTTCAGGAAGAGAACGGGGGACTTCTTCTGTCGTGCGATTGGCAACAAACAGCGACTTTCCTATAATCCCGTTGTATAGCCCCGGGTTGGTTCGTTCCAGAAATACCAGCCATTTTACCGTCTTGTCCAATATGATCTGGTTCTCACCGACAATCCAAAGAAGCTGGTCTGCCCGTTCCATCACGGTCTCTATACGAAAATCAGGAATGGAATCCGTATCAACAATTACAGCATCATAACTCCGGCTCTCAATAATGAATTCGAGCAATGCTACAACATCACTTCGCTCCAACTCCTTCATCTCGTTCAGGTTATACAATGCCGGAAAGGCGTCGCCCCTCAAGAAAGCATTTCTATATACATAGTGACTAATTGGATGACGGGGCTTCTGATGCTTCTCCCCTGATGCCTTCAAGTCATATAACAGCCGAGCCAAACCCGGGCGTCCCTCAGCCTCGACCTCCTCTCTTCCGTCACTTGAAATATTTGACTGAAGTGATTCAAGACTGATGTAAATTACATGCTTTCCCTCGGATGCGAACTGTCTGGCAAGCTGGATAGAGACTGTTGTCTTCCCGCTTCCTCCTGCTGCCGATATGACTCCGATCAGTTTTGTCTTCCCCTCATTCCCAACCGTCTCTCTTCTGCCCCGGATCATCTCCTCAATCTCTGCCAGCAAACGGCTTAATGGCTGGTACTTCGATACCCCTAGGCCTGATCTAACTTCCCGATCGGAATATCCTCCTTCCCGGAGCTCAATCCATGGAGCCCCCTCCCGCAGCTTCCCTTGCCAGCCCTCCCGAAACGATGTCTCTCCAAGAACGGCATCCATCTCATCGGGCTCATTCTCAATATATTTCCATAGTGCTTCCTTCCGGCTGAAAGCGGTCACCACCAACCGTCTTTCAAACTCACTACAACGGATATATTGAAGAAACGGTTCAATGTAATCCTCTTCTGTTGCGGCTAAAACAAGCCTGATTGGCTGCATCGCCCGCCTCACCTCCTCCCGGAACCAAAAAAAGCACCGCCCACGAACCGATGACTCGGTAGGTGGACGGTGCTTCCGTTCCGGTATTCCTTAAATTTACAGTTAGAATATCATAATAACGTTATTCAGACAAGTCCCTATTCAAATCACACCTGAACAAAAGCAATGACTGGCGAATGAAGCATGGATATCTCTTCCATAATTTGATATATTCAGGTCAAAGGAGTAAAGGAGGTCGAAGGAATTGTCTAGAAATTCACCAGAACAGATTAATTCTAAGTCTGTTGCCTCGTTAATCTTGGGAATTTTATCTTTGGTCATACCGCTTTTTGGATTTTTCCTTGCGATAGCAGCAATCATACTGTCAAGGCAATCTATTAATGAAATGTCAAGTTCATACAGTCAAGGAAAAGGGTTGTCGATCGCAGGAAGAGTATGCGGAGCTTTAGCATTGGCTGGCTATTGTGTCCTATTCTTGTACCTTGCCAAGTATTGGTTTTAAGAATCATCTCTATAAAATAAAAAAAGCACCACTTATAAAACGTTTCCGCTAAATAAGGGGTGCTTCTTCCTCTGATGTGCATCAAATTATTTTAATAAAAGTTCCGGGTTAAACCATAGTGGATTTTGCTTTTTTTCATTGACCAAGGCTTTAATTTCATTAAACCATTTCTTGCTGCTACCACCGAAAACCAAAGTATTTGAGGAACCGGTACCAAAGCCTTTTTCAACTTCAACATGCCCGGTGGAGAGAATTCTGTACTCTAAGGTTAAATTTGTATCTGAAATAAACTCAACTCGCAAATAAAAAGTTTCACTCGTATAATTTCTTGCTGGCCCAATGTCAGGAATTAATTTTATGACTGTCCTGTCTTTCAAGAGCTCTACCACTTCAAAAATTTCTTGCTCATCCGTGGTTTTAATATGTTGAATTGTTGACATTCCTTTACCGGGAATAATTTCATAAAGTTCTATAACTGCTTCTTTAATATGTTCATGTTTATAATAACTGCTTGTGTACATGTAACCGCTATATAAACCATAAATCAACAGTCCCAAAATTAGCAAACTCACTATTAATATAATGTTTTTTTTCATATTAAATCGCGTTGAATACTACACCCCCATACTTGTAATTACTAAAACGCTCAGTAACCCCTCCTTGAACATACCACTGCCATGCCTTTTCGTCACCCTTATTGTAATTTGGCAACGTTTTTGATACGACAGGAGTGTCTTGATCATTTATCAAACCGTATCCTTGGACAAGACGGTAATTTTGCCAATACACACTACCGCTCTCACTGGCGTATCCAAAAGCCCATACATTTTTTATGCCATCATTTATTTGTATATAGGTATTCTTTTTGGCTACAGTCTGATTAAACACCGCAAAATGTGTAATATCTGATGTAGCAGGAACTTGCGTAGGTATGGCCGTTAAAAAAATTTTTGACATACTCCAAGAATCTAAAGTATAAGAATCCAGTGCTTTATCAATATAGTAATTAACGGTTCCTGTAATAATTTTTTTTACATAATCGGCCCATTTTTCTTTTGTTGTCTTCCCAATTTCCGATGGATTGCTAGAACTCACGTATACTACGACTTCTTCACGATACAACTTGTTTTTGTACCCTACATATTCTCTAGTGGTTGAGCCACCTACAGCTGATAGACTGACCGCTGGTACAAATAAACTAATTTCTCCCGAGGCAAGTTCACCATTTTGGACTTTTCCAGCAAATTCACGAATATCATTAGCGGTTTCTGGTAGCACGTCATAATCATTAATAGTTAATTCCACTTCAGCACTATTATTTGGATCAATAGTGACCTTTTGTAAGGGTATCTTAGATTCACTCATAATGGATTGTTCTAACTTAACCTTTTCCTGCAACTGCTTTGTATCGACACCATTACTTACAGGAGAAGCATAAGATATTCCAGAATATACAAAGAATGAACAAGCGAATATTATAGATAAGATTTTTTTCATAATAATCTCCCTCTAATTATATTTTTGCTTGATGAAATATTCATAGGAATAGTTTATGGTGGATTGAAGGCTGGCCAGCTTCAATTGACACTAAAGTTAAGAATAAGTCAATTTGAGTCAGACTTTCTCTATAATTTATTTACAATCCAACTCTACAATATTATAAAGATGTAAAATTTACATAATAGTAATAAAATGGTTACAACTGATACATTATATGGAATTATAGTTATTTCCGTGTCCATTTCACATTTCGTGTTAGTTTACTAAGGAAATACAAAGATATTCAAGGTTTTAGAAATGAAAGTAGAGGCCATCGGCCTCTACTTTCATTTCTATATTTATCCAAATAATATATAATCAAATATGTACGTTATGGGCTATAATCAACAATGTTCAAAAAATAAGAACACGAGGAGAATGATGCGATGGATCAATTTCATTGCTAAGCTCTTTAGCAGCTTACCTTTTTGTTCGTTACTCCCTTATCATTCTTGGAATCAGTAAGAGAAGTAGGACCTACCCTTAGGGGCAAATGAACCCAATAAAAGCAGTTTTCCAGCATAACGGCGGTACTTATGGGCAGTTGTTTGGCGATTGCATTCATAAGTAAATACCGCCTATGTAGGTAAGTATAGCCGAACTCTGCTTTAAATCAGGTTTATTAAATAGCACAACTAATTGTATGATATACAAACGAAAAAGAGACCTTATAACTTGGCGGTGCCTTTTAATTTCATAAAAAAATATTCTTGATACTCAATTCTTGGTAAATCAAACCACACATTTAACCCTCTTTAAATCTCTGTTTGGTGTAATGTTTGATCAGGATTAACCATGATTATTTGTTCTGTCACAAGTAATCACATCAAGTTGCCAGCACTCCTTTGAAGTTATACCTTTAGCCACCGCGATCCCTCTTATAAAGTGCAGGAATCTTTTCTTTGGCAAAACTCCGAGCGATCCCCTAGAATCTAGGCTTGATTTTTTCATCTTGCATCTGAAGATGCTGATTCTCCTTCACAAATAGCTCAGCTATAATTCATTGCCACTGCTGACTTACTTGATGCTTGGTAACATAGTCGGTCTGGCCAGTTGCCGTTTTAAGCTCTGTTTGATCGTCAGCACTGTTCTTGTCGAAATATCAAATGAATAGCTCTTATTAGAATTTTTTGCCACCCAATCGATATTCTAACGATCCTCCTTATGATCTTCAATAAAACGACTGCGAATTTCCGGCGTAGGCACCATGCAGGCTGTATCCTTGCCAAACCATCGATAACGGCGAGCAGCAATAAAATTATATATGACATCCCGAATCGGTGAAGGGAGAACGATAAAGACATACAAGGCCGGCCAGGGAAAACGAAGACGTCTGGCAATGCGAAGGGCTGCTGTGGATTGGGTATAACAGCTTCCGTTCTCCACCAGTATGATCGTTGACGGAGCTTCTCCCTCCGGAAGCTCTCTTCCCAGCAGCCTGGCCGCAGTAGCGGATTGCAGAGACGTAAAGGCAAATTTCCCGGAAGGGTCGCGTTCAATGATAAAACGAACGGCAGCCTGGCACAGATGACATACGCCGTCAAACAAGACGATGCTGCGTTCCTGCTTCAATGGCGGACTCTTTTTCATCCTAACCTCCTTATAATACGTATTAAACAACCTCGAATAGAAAAAAGCACGGGGCAGCTCCCCCGCGCTCATTATTCCAACTCTGCTACTTATTGAGCAAGAGCCTTGTCAAACCATTGTCCATCTTCAATCTGGCTCGCAATATCACCTGAAAACTGATCCATGCATTTGCAGATGAAGTCTTTACGGCAGACCGGACATGGCGTCTGCTGCAACCGGCTGATGTTGGTAAGCTGCCATTTCGAATTGTGGTTATTATAAAATACCCTGCATTTCGTCCCGTCGGCCAACCCTACGATAAACTCGTACAATCCTTCTTTTTCATTGCTTCCAGCCTTGGTCACATTCGTTACATTCGGTCTGTAAGACATGATCATCACCCGTATTTATAAGATATAGTGCTCTGTAGTACTTAGACATATTAAAGTATTTTTCCGGGGTGTGTCAACTTGGAAGAGGATGACAATCCGCTCCGGGGCTATTTCAATTATTGCCGAATTAGCTTCAACTTATAGCAGATGCCAAAATAAAAAAAATCGATCAAGGGACTTGCCCCTAATCGATCTCTTCTCAGACTCTTCACGGAGTCCATCATTTCAATGCGGTCGAGAGGACTCGAACCTCCACGGGTATACACCCACTACCCCCTCAAGATAGCGTGTCTGCCATTCCACCACGACCGCAAGTTGTTAAAGCGACAAGATTTATTATATCTTCTGAAATCTTAAATGTAAAGTGGTATTAATTCCCTCCCGAATTGCGCCGCAGCTTGCGGTATTTCGCGAAAGCTATGTACTCCTGAATAAATTCTCTCTCTGCGGGCTCCAGTTCCGTATTTAATGCTTCCCCACCCCGAAACACATAGTCGGCAGGAAGCTCACTCACGCCTCCCGCTGGTTGAGCGACCCGCTCTCGCCCGGTTAGCAGCCAATCCAGACTGACGTCAAAAAAAGCAGCAATCTCGATGAGTTTATTCGTGCTTGGCGTCGACTTTCCCCTTCTCCAATCTCCGAGGTTACCTGTGCTGATTTTCAATTCCTCACAAAATGATTTTTTCGTTAAACTGTGCGACTTAATAAGAAACTCGATCCTGTTGTAGATAGACACTGTGCCCCGACCTTCCTTCAAAATACATCGAATTACGCATAAAAGTAATTAACAGTTGAGAAATTACGCTTTTGCGCTTATAATGACTTAGAAATAGAATTGTAGAACCATTATATCACAGCATTTCCAGCCATTAATAGGGTCGTAAAGCACTGATATGAATATGTATTATAGGAGCGTCTACTGTGACCGAGATCATTTCCGCACACCAAGCAACACAAAATCTGTCTAGAGGGTTCGCAATCATTGATCCTGAAGGAGTTGTTCAGGCCGTGAATCCCGTCTTGATTCAGCAAACCGTTGATCTTGGGCTCTCACCAGCATGGAGCAGCATTGGATTCAACATGCTCGAGCGTTTGAAAAAAGGACCCTATCCCAAGTTCTCTCCGCCGCACACCTTCCGCCAGCTATTTCGCCATTTTCGCTCCGTATTAAGAGGCTGTGCCCCGTTCTTCGCCATGGAGTTAACCATTGAATCTCCTTCCAGGCGATCACTGGTGTTAGAAATTTCCCCCTTCATCCAGCCCATCTCTAGCCAGGTCGAAGGGTTATTGCTTACGTTGACCGATGTCACCTTCTACAAAGCGTTGGAGAATAGCCTGAGGACAGCTCTAGGCGAGGTGAGGACCTTAAGGGGCTTGCTGCCCATCTGCGCGGTATGCAAAAAGATCAAAGACGAGGCTAATCACTGGACCTTGATTGAGGAATATCTCATTCGGCACACCCATGCAGAATTTACCCATGATATTTGCCCGGATTGCATAAGAACCCTATACCCAAAATACTCCTCGATTCTCGATGTCCCTGACATAACCTCCGATACGGATTAGCTGTGCTCTTGCCTCTTCGGCTTCACCTTCATAGCGACGGCTGCGCCGAGCAATCCTCCAAGCACGATCCCAATACCTCCAGCATTCAATAAGGCTGCGACAGTAGCCAAGAGGGCGCCGCACAGCGCAGCTGTCCAGTCCGCCCGGCTTCGTTCACTGCCAAAGAGCAAGGCAATGAATAAGGCCGGTAGCGCAAACCCAAGAATTTCTGCCATTCCTGACGGGATCAATGTACCCAGGCCATAGCCCGCTAGGGTTCCCGCCAGCCAAGAGCCGTATGCTGCGAGCATCACAGTTATGAAATAAGGGACACTCAAGCGCTCGTTCTTGTCTAATCGGCTGGACACGACGGCGAATACTTCGTCGGTCAATCCGAAGGCACCCAGCCATTTATAGGGCTCGCTCCATCCCCTTACATACGGCCCGATTGATGTGCCATACATAATGTGCCGCATATTAACCAGCAGCAATGTCGATATGATCGTAAAGGGAGAAATGGCATCGCCCAGCAGACTAAGCAGCATAAATTGAGCCCCGCCAGAGTATATCCATGCGGAGGTCAGAAAATTATAATGTGCCGGCATCCCGGAAGCGGAAGCCAGAACGCCAAATGCGACTGCCAAAGGAAAATAAGCTAATACAACAGGAAATACATCTCTTAACCCTTGTCTGATTTTGTCCAATGGATTCATATTCTTCTCTCCGAATTCTATAAGAGGTGGTTCGAAGCCGACTTATGCATCTCGCACCGTCGCCCTATAAGATGAGGTAGCGAATGAGCGCATACAGCAATATACCGGCGGTTACAGTCAATAAAAATCGGCGCGTCTTCCATGCAATCAGCATGGTAGGGAGCGCGGCAAGCAATACGGCATTGTCTGTGACAGATACCCAGCGATTATCCGACAAAAGCAGAACCGGCCCCAGCATAGCCCCCAGCACAGCCGGAGAAACGTAGGAGAGCCATTCTTTTGTCCGCTCGTTCCATTTCACTCGGCTTCCTAATACCAGCGAGCCTGCACGAAATAAATAAGTCCCCACACCTGTCACCGCAATGATCCAAAATAGATTTTCCATCTTATTCCCTCAAATCCAATAATGTCTATATGAATATATGTATTATATCAGTTGAACTACTGAATTTTACGTTCCGGGGGCAACGTGTGAAGTGTGCTTACGATCGCTGTTGTTCGCGGATTTCTCTAATTGAACTAAGATATTATAAGGTAGAAATCCACTCACAAAGGCGAACGCAAACGCTTCTACAGCACACTTCACACTTATCCCCTTTCTAACGTAGCTTTATAGTTCAATTTATATAATAAAGATTATATTATAGCATACCGCCCCTAAAAGAGAGGAGAGCAGTCCCCTTCTGAATAGGGCTGCTCTTCATCATTGAAATAGCTATGAAATTTTGCAAGTTAAGGCTTACGGTGCCTCGAGACATATCGAAGGATTGGACTGACGATAGCAGGCAGCAAGGAGACATGCCCCTCTCCCTCTACTTCAAAGTAGTGTATATCTACATGCTCCTGATGCTCTCTCAGCGCCTTGGCCATTTCTCTTGCTCCGTCCAGCATGCTCCCCTTTTCCTCAGAACCGACACAGACCATACAGGCGACAGGCTCCATCGGCTCATGACTAGCCTGCCGGGAAGCGAGCCATTGGTCCAAATGGCCGTACAAGGACTGATCGTTCCACCAGATCGACGGGCTCGCAGCGATATACTGTTGAAACAGCTCTGTCCTGGTCATCATGGCATAGAGAGCAAAAAATCCGCCTAGCGAATGGCCCAGCAAGCTCTGGCGCTTCGGGTGAATATTGTACATCCGCTCAATCTCCGGCTTGAGCTGCTCGCTGATAAAGTTAAGAAAATCCTCAGCTCCGCCATTATCAGGCCACAAGCTGCCATCCGGACGGACGGGCATTTTGTCCCGGTCAGCAGGTTCGGTGTAATCGATGAACCGATCCGGCGTGACCATCGGGTCCGGTGAATCATACCCGATGCCGACGATAATGGCCGGTTCATGCCCTCGCGGACGACGGGTTTGCAAGCGGTTTGCCTCTGCGAAGGTACCGAAGCTTGCGTTCGCATCCAGCATGTAGAGTACCGGATATCCTCCCTTCGGAGGCGGCGCCATCGGCTGGGCGACAGAAATCCGGTACTGTCTGCCGGTTCGAATAGAGCTTCTCAGGAAGCTGACCGTCCCCTGAATCTGATGAGGTGTATTTTCCCCTTCTCCATTGTCAGCGTCTTGTGTCCTGCGCCCCTTTCGCTCGAATAGCCAGGATATAGCTTCCGGGAACTGCCTCGTCATGAACAAGGTATCATGTGTGCCCTCCGGATCTACCGCCAGCAGCAGTTCTCCGTCTGGCAAGGCTGACTGGAACAATTGGTGTGCCTTCATGGTGTAAGGTACCATGTTTTTTTGGATATTCTGCTTGTAGATTCCCTCGTTTTTCCCGATCGACATGAATACGCGGACTGTAGAGGAAAGCGGGTGCTCCTGCACATAGGCAAGCACTCCTTCATACCAGAAGGATGCCGAGATCAGGCCGCCGTTCCCGAATACCTCCGGCCTCCAATACAGAGCAAAGAGTGAAATCAAACCGCCGAAAGACCCGCCGATTACCGCTGTATGCTCCCGTTCAGGCAAGGTGCGGTAATTCTCGTCAATATAGGGCTTGATGACGTCAGCCAGTTCTTGCACATATGCCGGGCCTTTCCCCCCGAAATCTGGCCAAGTCTTAATCAATTCCTCCGCCGGCCATGGCGTATACTCATCATTCCGATTTGCGGACTCGACGCCAACCAGAATGACTCCTGACAGCTTATATGCAGTATACAGATGCTCCAGATAGTTCAAGCAGTTCATAAACAGCTTCCCGCCATCATGCACATAAGCAACTGGATAGGCCTCTTGTCCATGATCATAGGATGGGGGCAGGTACACGGTCAGAGCCCGTTCCCCTACCGTTATCTTATGGAGTCGATGTAGATACACCCCGTCAACTTCCCTTCATTAATTTCTCGTTCGAATCATGAGATAGACAAAGTATGGAACGCCGATAATGGATACCACAATTCCTACCGGAAGCTCCGCCGGCGCGAAGAGGGTCTTACCGATAAAATCGCCGATCACGACCATGGCCATGCCAAGTATGCCGCTCACCGGGAGCATATACTTGTGGCCCAGGCCCACGAGACGGCGAGCCAGATGAGGAGCGATCAGCCCGATAAAGCCGATACTGCCCGAGACGGATACACCCGCACTCACAAGCCCGATGCTGCACAATAAGAGAAGATTCTTTTCCCGTTCCACGGCTACTCCGGAGCTTCTGGCGCTGTCCTCGCCTAATTGATAAATATCCAGCTGTTTGGATCTAAGCCAGATACAGAGCGGAAGCACCAGCATCCACGGCAACATCGTGACGACGAATTTCCAGTTGGCTCCATGCAGGCTTCCGGCCAGCCAGGAGACGGCTGCCTCGTAGTCTCTAGGATTCATTTTTAACGAAATGAACAAGGTCACCGCTCCAAAGCCTGAAGCGATCGCTATCCCCACTAGCACGAGGCGCTGCGGATCCAGACGCCCTTGTTGCCTTGCAAAGGCATACATGCACAAGGTGGCTGCGATCCCTCCCGCCAATCCAAACAATGGCATGAGCATTACCCCGAGCCATCCGGTAAAGGTAACCTGTCCCTGGAAGAAGAACATGAACAGGACCACCGTCATCCCCGCCCCGGCATTGATCCCCAGAATACCCGGATCCGCCAAGCCGTTTCGGGTAATTCCCTGAATGACAGCTCCCGCCATCCCCAAAGCCGCTCCCACCAGAGCCGCCAAGACGATACGCGGCAAGCGGAACTCGAAGATGACAAGGCGATAATCTGCGTTGGTCTCCAGCCCGAGCAAGGTTCTAAAGACATCCTTTACCGAAATATCAAACATTCCGTTCGTCAGGCTCACATACATCGTAGCCAGGACGAACAACAATCCGATCAATACCACCAACCCGAACCTTGCGAACGATGAATTCCGGTTAGACATTGCTCTTTCCTCCTTTCATCTTGATTAGATAAAGGAAGAACGGAACACCGATCAGTGAGGTGACCACCCCAACCGGCGTCTCGAACGGGTAGTTAATGAATCTGGCAAGAATGTCGCAGGCCAGGAGGAAAATCGCTCCGAGCGCCCCGGACACCGGAACAATCCGCCGATAATCCGTGCCTGCAAAGAAGCGGGCAATATGCGGAATGATCAATCCGACAAATGCGATTTTCCCCGCAAGAGCAACAGCCACCCCCGTCATAATGACCACGGCAACGGTGCAAAGCACCCTGATCAACCAGGTATGTACCCCTAGCCCTTTCGCCGTATCCTCGCCTAATGCAAGCAGCGTAACGAACCGGGATAAGCCGATGGCAAGCAGCAGTCCGACCGCAGCAAACGGAAGGCTCAGCTTGATCAAAGCGGGGTCCATGCTGTGAAGCCTTGCATTATACCAGAAGCTGATATTTTGTGAGATTTGAAAATAGACCGAGATCGCTGAAGAAATCCCGCTCAAGAAGGTCCCGACAATCGTTCCGAGAATCGCAAGCTTAACCGGACTTAGCCCTCCGGGAACCAGCCAGGCCAGTCCAAAGACGAGCGTGGCGCCAATCAGGGAGCCCAGCATAGAGCTGAAGATCAGTCCATAAGAGCTTGTATTCGGCAAAAGAATCATTACGATCGTCACGGCAAAGACCGAGCCATCCGCTACCCCCATAATCGAAGGAGAGGCCAGATAGTTGCGCGTCATCCCTTGCATCAAGGCACCGGATACGGCCAGAAAGGCACCGATCAACAGCGCACCGAGCGCACGAGGCAGACGGGAGCTGCGAATAATCTGATGATCCACATTGCCGCTATCAAAGGAAAACAGGGCTTGCCAGACCGTCTCGGCGGAGATATCCTTGGCGCCGTAGAGAACGGACACCACAGCAAGAAACAGGCAAACTGCCGGTGTCATTATGAGAATGACAGCCGGCAGCGAAGGTCGAAATCGCATAGTTTAACAACGCCTTATCGCAAATTTTATTTCAAACTCGACAATACCGCCTTCAAAAACTCGATTTTACTGTAGGCTGTTCCGCCTTGAGCCAATGGATCGACAACATTAACAAAAGCATGACCGTTCTTAAAGGCATCCAGGCTTCCTACAATCGGATTATTCTGGAATTCTTCCAATGCTTTAGGTGTATCCGTATTTTCAGCCTCCGAGAATTGGATAAACAGATAGTCCGGATTCATCTCGGCCAATTTCTCCGTAGAGATCAGCTCTTGTGCCTCGGCAGCTTCAATCTCAGCCGGCACGGTAAAGCCCAGATCTTCATACAGAACAGGATTGAAGAAGACGTCCTTCGGATAGACATAAGCCTCGCCGCCACGAATACGAATTGTGACTACCTTGCTATCTGTCAAAGCTTCGCCAAGCTCCGCTTTCCCCGCTTCCAGGTCGCTCTTATACTGAGTAATCGCCGCTTCCGCCTCGGCTGTCTTGCCGCTGATCTCACCGAGCAGCTTCAGGTTGCTCTCCCAGTTGGTGGAGATATGCGAGTATGGAATCATCGTGGCAATTTTGTTCAATTGTTCCGCTACTTCCGGCTTGAACTTCGAAGTCCCCAGGATTACATCCGGTTTCAAGGACAGAATTTGTTCAAAGTTTGGTTCCGTCTTCTCACCGATAGATACAGCATTTGCTGTTACCTTGGAGAACAGTTCAGGGAACTCTCCTGCAAAAGAAATCGCTCCGACCGGCTGAACATCCAGCACAATCGCATCTTCCATCGCTTCTACAGCCCCTGTAATAACGATTCGTTCAATTTGGGATGGAACGGTATACTCTTGATCCAGATATTTAATGACTCTCGTTGCCGACTCATCGCCCTCCGGCTCTGTCTCTGTCGTTGCCGCTTGTGTCTCTTCGACTCCTGTTGCGGCTCCGTTATTGGCTGCATTACCGGAAGCTTCGTTAGTCTTGTTGGCGCCACAGCCAGAAATCAGCAGTACGGCTACCAGAAGCACAAACGCCATCAGTTTGCTCTTTTTCATAATACCCTGCTTTCCCCTTCCATCTCTCTTAATTGATAATGATTATCATTATTGGTTATATTAAAGGATAAGCCCCTGTTAATCCATGGACAATCTTCCGGTTTTGCATGGATTAATTCCCTGAGATCCTTAGCAGGTCTTGAATCATGTGTACAAAGGCTGTCGGCGAATACTCTCTCCAGGGGTAAGAGGCCATGACATATACGTCGCCCCGCTTCACCTGCGGCAGGCTTGACCAATCCGGATGTCTCTGGATATTTCGCCAATGCTCAAGCGTACGCGAATCCTGACGAACGACGAGCAGCAGCAGGTCCGCATCGCTCTCTCGAATTTCCTCAAGCGTACATCGGCGGGATTCTCCGGGCTTAAGTCCATTGAGCATTTCTGAGGACACCAAGCCTAATTGTGTGAACAGCGTCTCCGACGCACCCTCATCTCCACTGACATAAAAGTTATCGTTAAGCATTCTTATCGGAAGAACCCTGGCAGTGCCAATCGTGGAGGAGAGGCTTTGTTTTGCTTCTGCCAACAGTTCATCAAATTTAACCAGCCACGCTTCCGCCTCTTCCTCCCTATGCAGCACTGTGCTTAAATCCTTTAATCGATCCTTCCAGGCTTTGTCTCCATTTGCGCATTCTATTTCATAAACGCGAGAACATTTTCGCAGCACATCAAGCTCCCAACCCTGCAAACCCGAAGGACATAGAATCAGTTCAGGCTGAGCTGCCTGGATCTGCTCCAGATTCTCCTGCTGGAATTGCCGATGCAGGTAGGCATTGAGATGTACCGGAATATCAGGGCCCATGGTCCTGTAATAGTATGGAGACCACTTCGGGTGCAACGGAGCCGCATAGGGAGTCGCATCGAGAGCAGCCAAATATCCGAGAATCGCAGACGTTCCATATACCGCTAATTTGCTGTGTCTGGTCTTGAGATAAGCAGAAGGGGAAATGCCAAAGCTCTTTTTGAATTTTCGGCTAAAATAGAACTCATCTCGATATCCCACCGCATGGGCAATTTCCTTCATGGGTCCGCTTCCGGAAGCCAGCAACTGCTTGGCCTTTCGCAATCTCACTTCCGCCACATATTCCATAGGAGATACCGCATAATACTTTTTGAATTGTTCAGCAAAATATTTGGGGCTTAGCTCCGCCAGCTCGGCCAGCTTCTCCAGACTCAGCTCATCCGCATAGTGCTGATCAATGAATGCCTTCGTACTCTCAATGGCACCCATTCTATCGTTCGAAAACGGAGTCTCCGCATAGAGCGATATTTCATGCAGCATGTGCTCAAACTCAATGCGGGCAAGCCACAAACTGCGGGTCTCTCCACTGTAAAAGTGCTCGAATATCGAGCGGCAGTGCATCCCGATTCGCTCCAATTGGCTTGTCAGCTTACCTGAGGAAGGCAGCCAAGAGCAAGTGGTATCCAGAACCGTTGGAATTTCCCGGAAATTCTCTCCCAATCGATAGCAATCGAAGTGAAACAAAGCTGCTAGACCGGGAATGGAAGCCTCACTCGAATGGGCAGGAGTATGGAAATAGAATACGGACGTAGACCCCGCGGGGCACACAATGAAATCTCCCTTTCGGACCAGCATCTTGCGATCTGCCATCTCCACCACCCCTTCTCCTTCCTGAACGAGAATGAGCGCCGTCAGCACATGCAGCTGCTGCTCCCTTCTTTCCGGTCTCGGCTGGAGATACTGCACATCACGCAAATGAAACCGGATATCGGCTTCATCCCTATTTACTGCTTGCTGTTCACCAAATCTGCGACTTGGAGAACAACAGGGCCTATCCCGATGAAACATCATTTCAGATTGTGCTTTCATTCGTAATCGAACTCCTTACTCATGAATGGGGTATATGAATATAGTTATATTTGTAGGTGATAACAATTATCATTATCATTTATTTCAGGGTGGCTGTAAATGTTTTATCATTACTAGTAACGATTTCTTACATCTAATGCTTCCGGCCTCAAGCTCTATTTGTTATTGATCAAGCAAATTTTTTATTTCGGTCAGATTTCTACTTTAATAAAAGGCTTTTTGGGTTTAATGAGTATAAAAAAAGCTCATTCCTGCTTATAATTCAAGCGGGAATAAGCTTTTTCGAAATCTCTTTTCTGTTACAGAAGTTTTATCTAATGTAGACAACTGGAGTGACATTTACTTTTATGTATTATCATGGTTATCTCCATCGCATAATGGTCACTTTAGTTATCTTCTAAACGCGAATGTCAATACTAACATTCCGTTGTGCTTGCAGGTTATTGTTATCCTTGTCAGCATCCTGATTCTGTGTATCAATATCATTAAAAAGTTGATCAGATACAGACACATCTTCTTGATCATCAACTTTTTCGGTGATGACTTTCCCCTTTACCTTATCATTCTTCTGAACACCCTCTAAAGTGTCTTCGATCTTTTTGCCTATTTCACGATCTAATTTAGCGATTTTCTGATCTATTTCCAGTGCTTGTTCGTTTTTTGATCTATTAACTGTCAACTCGAGATTTTTTCTCATTTCGGTTTTACCCGGGTCACCAGGGTCATTTTCACCTTCAAGAATGGCTCTTCCTTTTCTTACCTCGTGCCTGAAATTATTAGCTTCTACTTTCATTGATTTGCGCACACTTGCCATTTTAGTTAATTGCTCATGCAAATTGCCTGCCTGTAATAACTTTTCCATTGATGCGCCCGATATGTCCAGCTTACTCGTATCCATTTCACTATTTTTACTGGAATCTTCCTTTTGTGAGGAATTATTTTTATTGCTTTTATCACTTTTACTATTCTCTGCCTTCTCCATTCTTTTCTGCATAATTTGAGATTCAAGTAACTCCAAGTCCATAGTTAGTAGTTTAATTCTCTCATCTTTTTGTTTGGAGTCCATTTTTTCATCTGATTTAATACTAGCAATTTTTTCATTAAGAATTCCTTTTTGTTTGATTAGTTGCTCAATCTCCCGGTCAATGGGCGACAATATATTTGCCCTAGACTTTACAGGCATTGCAGATTGCATTTTACTTGAGACGCTTGAAATTTGTACCATTTGAAGACGACCCCCTCATTGGGAAATATTTCTTTACAATGTTTATCGGCTCGTAACTATATTATATTTATATAGTTGCTTGAGTCCTGCAAAAAACATTACTGCAATTATTCAGCTTCACTCAATTCTTTATAGAGATTTTCGGCATATGTGTCTCTGAGCCAATATCAACACAAAGAAAAAAGGATGATCCCTGTTTTGCACAGGAATCATCCTAGTTCATGAAATGCGGTCGAGAGGACTCGAACCTCCACGGGTATACACCCACTACCCCCTCAAGATAGCGTGTCTGCCATTCCACCACGACCGCGTATTCAATTAAATGGTGACCCGTAGGGGATTCGAACCCCTGTTACCTCCGTGAAAGGGAGGTGTCTTAACCCCTTGACCAACGGGCCACATCGAAGATCGCCAAGAAGCAGCGGCAAAAATGAGTATAGCAAAATCCGAATGCTAATGCAACCAAAATTTTCTCCTAAATTCCCCCTAAAATTCTCCTCTTTCTTCTCCTATTTTCTCCTTTGGTTGTACTAAGATAATGTCACTCTGAGGCCGCACGAACCCCTACGCCTGCAATTTTATCCCACTCACTACAGAGGACGACCTTTGTACGGTATTCCATGTAAAGTCCGACTGCATCCATCCGACTTTATACTTTGCCGGAGAGAGGGACATTCTCACTTCGCTCGAGACTGCGATGTATGGCTATCGAAGCCTATGCTCCGACGAACCCTCTTTCTGAGGGTTCTCATCCCTATACATAAAGAAGCCCCCCGGCAAACCGGAGGGCTTCTGGTTGGTGTTGTTTCAGAACGGAGAGAGAGGGATACTCTCACTTCGTTCGAGACTGCGATGTATTTCTACCGAAGCTTATGCTTCGACGAACCCTCCTTCTGAGGATTCTCATCCCTTTTGCAACAAACAGCCTCCGGATCGCGGAGGCTGTTGTAATGATGTATCTCAATACGGAGAGAGAGGGATTCGAACCCTCGCACCGCTTACGCAGTCTAACCCCTTAGCAGAGGGTCCCCTTATAGCCACTTGGGTATCTCTCCAAGAAAGTGGCTCCCCGAACAGGACTCGAACCTGTGACAACTCGATTAACAGTCGAGTGCTCTACCAACTGAGCTATCAGGGAACGCTAGAACAAGATTTAATTTATCACGTTTCTGTAATGAAGTCAAGAAATTGCCCCTCTCTTGCTGCTCAAATTCAAGTCGTGAAAAAAAATTTATCGTTTTAACTAAAACCTCTTGCAATATTCCGTTTCTCCATTAAAATAAATTTAACGTTAAAAAAATTTTATCGGTGAATGTAAGTGAAATTAAGGAGTTGAATCGCTATGACAGAACAGGCAAACGCTTTAACTAAAAGGCAAAAATGGGCCGCAATTCTTGAGAACAAGTCATTTATGTATCTTCTTGCCGCTCGTGTAATTACCCGGTTCGGAGATTCCATTGATTCCATCGCTTACAGCTGGATGGTCTATTTGTTAACCGGATCCAAGCTGATGATGGGCACTCTCTTCGCGCTGAATTTTGTACCCAATCTAGTCCTAAGCTTCTTTAGCGGGGCGCTGGTAGATCGTTGGTCTAAACGTCGGGTCCTTATAATCACCCATGTGGGCCGGGGACTCATCGTCATCCTCACAGCAGCACTCTATGCAACCTCCCTGCTGAAGCCATGGCATCTATATATCCTGACTTTGTTGACTTCCACCTTGGAATGCTTTGCCTCGCCCGCTGAAATATCATTGGTTCCAAGATTACTGGCCAAAGAGAAGCTCCTTATCGGAAATTCGCTAAGCACATCCATTACTCGAATTACAGAGCTGGCCGGATTGGCTGCTGCAGGCGGTATTATTGCCATTGCCGGTGTATCCGGAGCTATGCTTGTTGACGGGACGACCTTTTTCTCCGCAGCCCTGTTGGTCGGATTCATTTCCTTGGCAGAGAAGTCCAAGGAGCGTGCCAGGACGGAGGAGTTAAGCCGCAGCTTACTTCAAGAAGTCAGAGAAGGAATTGCATTTATTTTGCGTCAAAAGACGATTCTTACCATCGTAATCATTGCGGCATTCTCTAATTTCTGCCTCTCTCCCTTCAACGTACTGGGCCCAGCCTTTATCGCAGAAGTTCTTGGAGAGGGTCCGGCCGGACTAAGCATTATGGGGATCTCCTTGGTCAGTGGCATGGCTATCAGCGGACTGTGGCTGGCCCGTAAAGGCAATAACTATCGGAAAAGCGTGCTCATTCTTGCCGGATATACTCTGCTTGGTGTTAATTATGCCCTGCTCTATCTTCCCGGCTTTCTGCCTGTTCTTTCAATCGCTGCCGCTTCCTTGTTCAGTTTCGGAATGGGGGCAGCCGTCTCCTTAATCAGCACACCTACGACAACCTACTTCATGGAGAATGTGCCGCAAGAAATGCTTGGCCGGGTTGGGGCTATCCACTCCATGATCTGCACCTGCGCTATTCCGTTGGGAAGCCTGTTGGCTGGTGCATTAGGGGATGCGATCCGAACGGATATGATCTATCTCGGATTCGGCCTCCTGCTGATCATCCCGGCGCTCCTGCTGCCAAGACACCGCAGCTTCATGTCTATATAGTTGCCGCTTGAGCTGAATAGGTATCATGGGCTTTGTACGCCTGAACAACGATGAGATATAATAGAAACAAAAATGCTTAGGAGCACCCAATTTATGATCGAGCTCAAAACCTTGGAAGAAATCCGAATCTACTCGGATCCTTATCGTATTCAGATTCTAAATGCTTTCAATAAATTCGGACGTCCCGCTACGGTCAAAGAAATTGCCGATACGATGGGACAAGTACCTGCAAAAGTTCATTATCACGTCAAGAAGCTGGAAAGTATTGGGCTTCTTACTCTGGTGGATACGAAGCTGATCAATGGCATAACAGCTAAATATTATAAAGCTTACGAGGGGTCAGTAAAGATTAAGAAGAGCGAGATCGACGAGACGGTCCATCAAGTATTCCATTCCGAAACAACGAAGCTGCTCAGCAATTTGTACGATGAGAATAAAAAGCGTTTTTTACAGGCCAATCAACAAAAAGAACCTGATGGAAGAATTACGAATACCGAGCTGCAGCTGACTCGGGAAGAATTTGATCAGCTTAACCAGCTTATACTTGATTTTTGTAAAGCCCATGAACGTAAAGACAGAGCTCCGGATCAGGAAATATACGAGCTATTCTTTACAATTACGAAAATCCCGCATGACATGCTGCCTGGGCAAAATAAATAAGAACCGCCATCTCCTCCGTAGGAAATCCGGTTCTTATATTTACTCCTGTTCAATACATCCTGCTTCGTCTTTGTGGTTCTCGTTCTCAGGTCATGAGCGGCAAACGGGCTTCTGCTAAGCAGCGGATCGCGTTTGCCCTCGCGCACGGCTCTGAGCCGCTTCTTACTGGCGCTTGATCTGGCCATCTTGCATCTCTCCTTTATATGCATATTTCCTTCATTATATCATACCTGTTCCTTCAATTTATATTGCTTTAAACTGCCGCTGCACTTCCCGCAGCGGTATTTATGCGTATCTACCTTCCGCTTTCTGGGATAGGTCATTCCACACGCTTCACAGATCAAGTGATAACGATAGGGCAAGGTGCGTCGCTTTGAGCTCCCGGGCAAGGACTGACAGTACCGGCTCCCTCCTACCTTTGCAAGCAGCGCCTTGAACTCAGGATCGCGGTGGCGATATCCCCTTTTAGCCAAGTGAAGATGGTAATGGCATAGCTCATGCTTGATGATCCGTTCCACTTCGTCTCGTCCAAAATTGTCCAGCTGTGCGGGATTAATCTCGATATCATGAGTCTTCATAAAATACCTTCCGCCGGTCGTCCGAAGTCTCGAATTGAACCTGGCACGATGGCGAAACGCTATACCAAAGCTATTCAGCGATATTTGTTCCACCCAGGTCTGAAGCTCAGCATCATTCATTCTCCAGCCCCCCCATTTTCCCCAATGTACTTGAATTTTAGCTTCTCCTTAGGCTACACTGTCAAGTAGAATCCGATAGTAAAAGGAGATTTCATCTAATGGCTCTTATGAGATACGTTATTTTGCAGCGTGAGCAAGACCTTATCTTTGTGGAAATGCCCCGTGACTATGCTTACCAGCTTAGTGCCCTAAATCTGCGTTTGAACAAGGAAGTGGGCAAGCTCACCGCAGACAATATCCCTGTTCTTCCTCTTGCCGTCGCCGAATGTGAGGAGCTTGATCTGCTTCAGGAATCGCTGGCGGTTAGAAGCGGACTGGAATACGTCCAAGAGCTTGAGTCTTCCTTCTCCTCTCTTAAAGAAGAGAACTATCCGCTAATTTCCCTGCTCACCGAGATTCGCGCACTGCTTGCACAGCTTGAACAGTGGTACGAAGAGGAACAGCTTCACTAAAAGTTTGGTCGGACCTGCACATCTCCGGGCATTTCCCCATATGCTACTCGAAAGGGTGCCAAGGAGGAGATCGTGTTGCCAAAATGGCTCAGCAACCAGATGATGCGCGCCTTCCTTAAGCGTGACCGCCGTCAGATTCGCCTGTTGAATGACTGCTGGTTCTTCTATTATAACCGCCGGGAAGCTGGAAGCGAACTCGGAAAAACCGAATCGTAACGACAAGAAAGAGGGCTCGGAAAATCAGAATTTCCGGTGCCCTCTTTTTCTGTACAGTATAGCGCTATATCTGTTCTGTAGTCACTGCCGGCGCCTGGGACTTTCTCATCGTCAGCCCTACGCGGCCTTTCTTCAAGTCAACCTGAAGCACCCATACGGTCACATTATCTCCGACAGATACAACATCCATCGGATGCTTTACATAGCCCTCGCTTAATTGGGATATATGGACAAGTCCGTCATTCTTAATTCCAATGTCCACAAAGGCTCCAAAATCGATTACATTACGGACCGTTCCCTGAAGCTCCATCCCAGGTATCAGATCTTCGATTTTCAGTACGTCAGTACGGAAAATCGGCAACGGAAGCTCTTCCCGCGGATCTCTGCCCGGGCGTCGAAGACTGTCGAGGATATCCCGGAGTGTAGGCACCCCGACCTCGAGCCGGCCTGCCAGCTCTTCCGGATCCAATGAAGCCAGATGAGCAGCCAGCTCCTTGGAGCCTAACTGACTGAAGTCAACACCCAACAAGGAGAACAGACGGTTAACCACCTCATAGGACTCAGGATGAATCGGTGTGCTGTCCAGTGGATGTTCTCCCTCCATGATCCGCATGAAGCCAATACATTGCTCATAGGTTTTTGCTCCAAGGCGAGGAACCTTCTGCAATTGCTTACGGTTCATGAAACGCCCAGTCTGCTCCCGATATTTCACAATATTCTTGGCCGTAGTGGCATTGACTCCGGACACATAAGCAAGCAATGACGGAGAAGCCGTATTCACATCAACGCCAACATGGTTAACAGCAGATTCTACAACGCCTTTTAAGCTCTCGTCCAGGTGCTTCTGGGACACATCATGCTGATACTGTCCTACCCCGATTGCTTTAGGCTCGATTTTGACCAGCTCAGCCAGCGGGTCCTGCAGACGGCGAGCAATGGATACCGCGCTTCGCTCGGCCACATCAAGATCAGGGAACTCTTCCTGAGCCAGCTTGGAAGCAGAATACACGCTCGCACCGGCTTCATTTACAATTAAATAGGCCATTTTCTTAGCCTTTCGTCCTGCAATAACTTCCGCAACAAACTGCTCTGTCTCACGCGATGCGGTTCCATTACCTATGACAATCAAGGTCACGCCATAGCGGTCGATCAGTTCGTTGAACTTCTTTTCGGCTTCGACCTTCTTATTATTTGGCGGTGTCGGATAGGTTACAGCTACTTCAAGCAGCTTCCCTGTATCGTCAATGACCGCCAGCTTACAGCCTGTACGATAAGCCGGATCCACTCCAAGCACAACCTGCCCCTTCACAGGCGGCTGGAGCAGCAAGCTGCGCAGGTTGGCAGAGAAGATGGAGATTGCCTGCTGTTCACCCTTTTCCGTTAGCTCTCCCCGCACCTCACGCTCAATGGATGGCGCAATGAGCCGCTTGTAAGCATCTTCAATAGTTGCGCGCAATAAATCTTCGGTTACAGACCGTCCTTGAATCCACCTTGAAGCAATGTACCGATGAATCGGCTCAGTCTCTACTTCAAGCGCAACCTTAAGAATATCCTCCCGTTCCCCGCGGTTCATTGCCAGAATCCGGTGAGAAGGCATCTTCTTAGCGGATTCACGATAGTTATAGTACATTTCATAGACGGATTCCGAATCCTTCGATTTGGCCTCCGATACCATCATTCCGTGGTCCATTGTATATTTACGAACCCAAGCCCGGGTAGCTGCTTCGTCCGAGATACTTTCAGCAATAATATCCATTGCGCCTTGTATCGCTTCCTCTACCGTATTCACCCCAAGATCGGGCTGAAGATATTGCTCGGCCTCTACGGCAGGCGATCCCTGCTTCGGCTGAGACAGGATCCAGTCCGCCAGGGGCTCAAGCCCCTTCTCCTTTGCCACACTGGCACGCGTCTTCCGCTTCTGGCGGTACGGCCGGTAAAGGTCCTCCACCTCTTGAAGCTTTACGGCTTGCCGAATCGAAGCCTCAAGCTCCGGCGTCAGCTTCTCTTGCTCCATAATGATGCGGATCACTTCGGATTTACGTTCTTCCAAATTGCGCAAGTATGCCGTCCGTTCCTCGATGTCCCGCAACTGATTCTCATCCAGCTCACCGGTCATTTCTTTCCGGTATCTGGCGATAAACGGAATCGTATTCCCCTCATCCAGAAGCCCGATCGTCGTTCTCACTTGCTTCAGCGAAAGACTAAGTTCCTTGGCTACCTGCTGAACGAGTCTTTCCTGATCTATAGAAGCTTGAATGTCTTGTTGTTGATGTTCCGTCACCTGCTGCGTCAAAAAAATCCCTCTTTCCTTCAAAATGCGCTCCTTATTATTATCACAAAGTTGAGTCGGCTTTTCCAGTTCTACCCCTGATGCCAATGAGTCCTATAAATAAAGAAAGCACCGGGTCAGTATGGACCGACGGTGCTTCGCTTTGGAATCAGAAATTGGTGTAGTAATTATTGTAAAAATTTTCTCCGCCATTTACATACATTAAGAGTCCAATAACCACGAGTAAGACGACCAAGCCCCAAACAATCGTGCCGATAATCCCGCAGACCAAGCCTGCGATGGAAAGACCTTTGCCTTGCTCACCCTTCTGCTTGAAGTCCTTGAAAGACAGGCTAGAAACGATAATGGCTACAATCCCTAGAATAAAGCCAATGTAAGGAAGCAGAACAGACAGAATACCAAAGACCAATGCAACAATGGACTTCGTACTCGTCTTGGCTGGTGCAGGCGGATAAGGATATTGCTGAAAGTTTTGTTGAGGGTTAAAACTGTCATATTGATATTGATTCGGTGGTTGCTGATTCATGAAAAAACGTCCTCCTCGGCAGATACATCATTTGGATGCTCATATTATGTTTATTGTACCTGATCCCTGCTTGGCTTCCAAGCGTTTCCGTCAACAATTTTCAGAAAACTTTAAGCTGGGATTCAGGTTTTATTCATGTACAAACCCTACGATAACAATGATAAACAACTCGCAATACATAATGTTACAGACCAAAATTAGCAGGAAGTTGGAGTGACCGATGAAGAAAAAATGGCTATGGATCGGAATTGGAATTGCAATCGTTTGTATTGCTGCTGTTATAGTAACTTTAGTTATCCCAGACAAAGAGGTTACTACAGCCGGACCTGTTCAAAATACAACCCGAGTCAGTAAAAATAATATTACTGTCAGCGTCTCCGGTTCGGGTTCTATTATTTCCACGGAAAGCGAGACAGTCCGTACCAAGGATGAAGGCAAAGTCAGCGAGGTGCTTGTAAAAGCAAACGATGTTGTAAAAAAAGGACAAACCCTATTGACCTTTGAAGCGACAGATCATACGGATAGCCTTAGATCCATGCAGAATAACCTTCAGTCTCAACAATGGGAATTGACCAGTCTGCAAGGCCAGTTCAAAAAGCAGGTGCAGGAAGGTGCGGATGAGGAAACCCTTGAATCTACCAAGCAATCCATTACCAAGCAAGAGATGAATATCGAGAACACCGAAGCGGAGATTGCAAGCCTGCAGGAAGAGATGATTCCGCCGGATCCTTTGATATCTCCAATTGCCGGGACGATTACGAGTGTAAATATCACCGCAGGAGAGCAGACAAAGAGCGGCTCCGAATTGTTCGTTATTAATGACTATCAGCAGCTCAGCGTTCAAATTCAAATAGACGAGCTGGAGATTCCTGACGTAGCCGTCGGAATGAGGTCAACGGTACAGATAGACGCGCTGCCGGATCAAACCTTTGAGGGGAAGGTTTCTCAAATTGCTAACGAGGGGATTTCCTCCAATGGCGTATCCTTATTTGATGTCACAGTTGCATTGGACAATTCCGAAAATGTCCGGGTAGGGATGTCCGCAGAAGCCACAATCACCATTAACGAAAAGACGGATACTTTGACGCTTCCTATTGAGGCAGTGCAGCAAATGGGCGATCGTTATATCGTTATTCTGCCTGATAATGCGGCTACGGCAGCAGCGGCTCCCGCCGGTTCGTCAGGGCAGGACAACAGTGCCGGAAATCCAGCAAGACCTGAAGCGATACAGCCCGAAGGACAGGAGGGTGCTTCCGGTTCTGAAGGATCAATGCCTTCGAGGCGTCCTGGAGGGAATGCTGCCAGTACCAACCAGCGGTTCCAGGAAGTCGAGGTCGGGGTTCACAACGAAAACCTCATAGAAATCGTTAGCGGACTTGCCGAAGGAGATGAGGTAGTTATTCCTACTGTCCTCCAATCTTCATCGGGTTCCTCCGAACAACCGGCCATGCAAGGACCCTTTGGCGGCTTTGACGGTGGAGCCAGCTTTGGAGGAGGAAGCGGTTCTGCACCGGGGGGCAGCAGCTTCAGCGGCGGAAGAGGAGGTTCTGCTCCAAGTGGAAGCAGCGGCTTCGGTGGCGGCGGGGGTGGAAGATAGATGATTTCACCCGCTCTTCCTTTAATTGAGGTTCAAGGCTTGGGCCACGGATATGTCATGGCCGGTGAATTAATGACCGTCCTTCATGAAGTGACTTTTAAAATCTATCACGGCGAATTTGTAGCTATTATCGGTCCATCGGGTTCGGGAAAATCTACACTCATGAATATGCTGGGTTGCCTGGATGTGGCGAATGACGGGACCTATCTCCTCGACGGACAAAATGTTCGGGAGCTTTCAGACAACAAGCTGGCTATCATTCGCAACGAGAAGATCGGCTTTATTTTTCAACAATTTAATCTATTGTCCAAATTATCAGCCTATGAAAATGTGGAACTCCCCTTAATTTACCGTAATCTTCCTCATAAAGAGCGCAAGAAAGCTGTCGAGGAATCCTTGCGTATTGTCGGTTTGGAGAGCCGGATGCATCATCGTCCATCAGAGCTCTCAGGGGGACAACAGCAGAGAGTCGCCATTGCCCGTGCAATCGCTGGTTCCCCTCCCCTTTTGCTTGCCGACGAGCCTACCGGAGCGCTCGACAGCAAGACCGGAGTTGAGGTTATGGAAAAAATGAAGGAATTGAATGCTCTCGGACATACCATCATCATCATTACTCACGACCTTTCCATTGCCGAACAGGCGAAACGCGTCATTCGCATTCAGGATGGCGAAATTGTCGAGGATCGGGGGAGCCAGGAATGAATCTGCTGCAGAGTATGAAAATGGCCTGGAAGAGCATCTCCGGATCAAAGGTTCGCGCTTTTCTAACCATGCTGGGTATCATTATTGGCGTATCATCGGTCATTACACTCGTATCCGTCGGCCAAGGAACGACCTCACAGATTACAGCGCAGCTCGAAGGATTGGGGACGGATCTCCTTACCGTAAGTATTATGGGCCGCGGAAGTTCAAGTTCCCTAACCCTCGAAGAGGCTATGGACTTGGCTGATCTTGAAGGGGTCGCTAATGTATCCCCTGTTATATCCGGATCCGTCACTGCGAAGAAAGGAACGACCAACGACAGCCTCTCTGTCGAGGGCATCACGCCTTCCTATGAAGAGGTCCAGGATTTCCACATTCAATCAGGACGCTACATCGTTGACCTGGACAACAGCTTTCGGATGAAAGTTGCGTTGATCGGGACCGAAGCGGCAGCCACCTTTTTCGGAACAGAAAATCCGGTGAACCAAACGCTTCAACTGAACGGGGTAAGCTTCAAGATCGTAGGCTTGTTAGAATCAAAGGGCTCCAGCTTGACTGCCTCAAACGATAACAAGCTGCTGATTCCGATCAGCACAGCCGAACGATTTCTGCGTAGTCCGGGGGTTCGCTCGATTACGGTCCAAGTTGAGGATACGAATCAAATTGATGCAGTCAAGAGCCGGCTGGAGGCTGTGCTGGACAAGAAGTTTTTAAATGCCGATAATGCATACAACATTTTCAACTCTCAGGAAATGCTCGACACCTTAAACTCAACCACTCAAATGCTGTCTCTTGCGCTTGGAGGCATAGCTGGTATTTCCTTGCTTGTCGGCGGAATCGGAATTATGAATATCATGCTGGTATCGGTCAGTGAACGGACGAGGGAAATCGGGGTACGGAAGGCGATTGGCGCCAAGCAGCGGGACATCCTTACTCAATTTCTCGTGGAATCTATTGCACTAAGCGGATTTGGGGGATTGGTAGGAATCGGCCTCGGGTACGGAGCAAGTGCATTGATCGGCCAATATTCGGAGCTCTCCACCAGTGTATCTACACCTGTGGTTGCCTTCTCCTTCGGCTTCTCTTTATTTATCGGAATCATCTTTGGCATGATTCCCGCTTACAAAGCGTCCAAGCTTCGTCCTATATATGCGTTGCGGACTGATTGAGACCCGGTCAACTTATAGGCGGTGAGCCCCAGTAACAAGCTGGGGCTACGTTTTTTTCAGTTCTTCCTCTAGTTCATACTAAACCCTGCGCTTTTAATAAAGGTCATTCGATCTCTATACCACATTTCTTCTAGATCTCTTGAATACCCATAGACAGCCCTCGGATGCCTACGCTCCAGTTCCTCTAGAATCGTATTCATGTATGCTTGCTTTCTTTTTCCCTCAAGCGCATTGCCCTCTATATCCTCCGTAAGATCAAGCTCATGTGTAATACTGGCTTGAAGCATCGGTACCAGGGGATTTTTGGAATGTATAACTACGCTGTAGGTCCTGGCCACTTCCGACGGTCCTACGGATACTGCGCCTGGAATCACTGCTGCATGCTCTTGCTTTGAGACTCTTTCGTATGCCCAGACAACATCCTCCAGCTTGAGTACCGCTAAATGGAAAGCAGTTATTTGCATGACCCAGTGTTCGGTTATGTATATATTTTTGTATTTCTTATGCCCACTCTGGATAAGATCATAATGAATATTGAGGGCCACATCTTCAAATTCACCATAATAAGCCACCTCTTTGTAAATAGGATGCCGCTCAAAATGAATGAAACGGGGTACTAACCGCCACATCTTCTTTGAACCATAAATCAGGAGTCTTAATCCAACAACGAAGAATAGAAGCTCCGAAAAGTTAGACATGATCTCAAGCAGCAATTCAAATCCAAGAGGCCCTTCAATAAATGCAGCAATCAGCTTCAATATTCCCTCAATTCCTCCAACAGCTAATAAGATGATTCCGGGAATAATCGTAAGCAGTGTCAATATGCCTAGATTCCGATTCGTTCTTCTGATCTGGGACGCTATAAAATGCTTTTGGATCATCCTGCACCTCTAGATATTATTCAAATCATAACCACCCGTCAAACGGGTGGTTTGCTCTAAGGCTATAAGCCTTTATTACCGGCTCGCGTCTAAA
>NZ_JAHLQJ010000056.1 GCF_018919145.1 Paenibacillus brevis | reverse complement strand
CTCCCCCACCGCGAACCCCAGTTAGATTCAGGCATGATACACTTTTTTGTTATTGGGAGAACCCAAGTACTCTCTTTCGGATCCAGGAAAGAGCTCTCAAAGATCTTTTTTCCTTTTGGAAGATACAGGAGCGAAACAATCAACCTATTGATGTCAAAAGATTCTTCCAATGTATCATTTCTGGGTCCAATGAAATTCATAGGTATAGGAAGAAACCCTGTCAAATAGAGATTTTGTCTTTCGACCCTCTTTCGATTGTTAATACGATATATAAGGACCGCTACTACAAATAGTAGTACACCCTTGATCGTGAAATAGCGATTGCTTGTTGAACCCTGTGAATTGCGTGAAAGTAGGATACTCCAAATTCGGGAGTCTAAGAGTTTTATAAAACGTTCTTGATGGAAAAAAATGTGAATGAAAGATCCCACTGAATTGAATTGGGTCCATGAATCTAAGAAATAGTGAGAATTCTTGATCTCTTTCAATTCGAAAATCCAGGATTTGAATTGATGCCCCTTCATTGAGTCCTCCTAA
>NZ_JAHLQJ010000055.1 GCF_018919145.1 Paenibacillus brevis | reverse complement strand
TCTCATAAGTCCCTTGCTAATGATTCTGCGTGCTGGGGGCAACGTGTGAAGTGTGCTTACGATCGCTGTTGTTCGCGGATTCCTTTGATTGAGTAAAATTTGAAATAGTAGGAATCCGCTCACAAAGGCGAACACTCCGTTTCTACAGCACACTTCACACTTATGCCCTTTCTACGCAGTCTCATTGGTTCGGCTATCGTGAACCAGCGACGCCCAGCGAGCCATTGTGGCGGTGCGTAAAGCGAATCGGACAAGCCGCCATAAGCGCGCTTTGCCCAAGGCTTGCGCGCATATCCTGCTGATATGTGCCATAGACGGCAAGCTCATTGCAATGCACTTTATGGCGTGACCAGACAAACTGCATTATAGTTGAACTCTAAAGGCAACTTAGAAAAAGTAAGCCTTGAGGTAGGGTGGCTTTCCCTTGCTCGCAATTTGCTTAAGAAAGCAGCCTTAGACGCCAAAAACCAAGGAGCTAAGCGAAAACAGACCGCTTAGCTCCTTGGTTTTTATGAATATCATCTTATTTTGTTGGTAGGGTAATCCAAAGTTACTTTTGGGACACCCTCTT
>NZ_JAHLQJ010000054.1 GCF_018919145.1 Paenibacillus brevis | reverse complement strand
AGTGAAAAAACTTACCTTAAATTTAGTGGAAATGATAGAAATGCGGATATAGTGAAATTTTTGTACTTAAAGTTGACTAAAACGTGGGTTTGGCTAGTTACTGGCGATCTAAGGTAAGTTTTTTCACTAAATATGGGTTCGAGCGTCGAATGAAGATTTTAAGGGAAGTAATTTCACTAAATCACGACCAGATGAGCATGAGCAAAATGAAGTGCTCATATCGTCCTGTAGGGCGATTTAGTTCAGAGCAAGATTGGAATGGAGAAAAACTTCCATACTGGCAGGACAGGAAAAGTTTCGGTGCAAAGGCCATATTTATCATGAGGCGGAGGTGCAACTTTAGGCGCGGCAAGTCATTGACGTCGTGCATAAGCTATCGCGCAAGCTACCATTCGCGCTTAGCCCAAGGCTGTGCTTAATCTCCTGCTTGTATGTCAGGGAGGTAAGTTAATAGCAGTACAGTTATTGTAATGCAGCTTAGGCACATCTACGTGCAAGCTGCATTGCAGTTGAACTCAATAAGCACGATAGTTGGGACATAAGTGTGAAGGGTTGTGAAGAAGCGGAGCGTTCGCCTTTGTGAGCGGATTTCCCCCTTGTCAGAACTTAGTTCAATTGAAGAAATCCGCGAACAACAGCGATCGTAGCAACCCTTCACACGTTGCCCCTCTGACGCGCCTTCTTATGTTTTGCACA
>NZ_JAHLQJ010000053.1 GCF_018919145.1 Paenibacillus brevis | reverse complement strand
ATGATTGGGGTGAAGTCGTAACAAGGTAGCCGTATCGGAAGGTGCGGCTGGATCACCTCCTTTCTATGGAGAATCGTCTTCGGAGAGCGAAGACATTCAAATAGGTTCGGTCAGCGCAAGCTGCCGGATCCAATCGCTTTGCGTAAGCAAAGCAACCAAATCAGGTCTTAGGCCTGTTACTCACTCGTTGGTCAGTTTTGAGAGTTCAACTCTCGCGCGTTTGGTGGCGATGGCGGAGGGGTTCCACGCGTACCCATCCCGAACACGACCGTTAAGCCCTCCAGCGCCGATGGTACTTGGACCGAAGGGTCCTGGGAGAGTAGGACGTTGCCAAGCGCATCCCTTTAAGGGTTTTGCAATTAAATATCCCGATTATGGGCCCTTAGCTCAGTTGGTTAGAGCGCACCCCTGATAAGGGTGAGGTCGGTGGTTCGAGTCCACTAGGGCCCACCATCTAACCCATAATTAAACTTCATGCTTGTCGGGGTCCTCGAAAAGTATTCGGAATAAACTTCGGAGCATGTCGTCACTTTTTGGGGTGAATATGGGGCCATAGCTCAGCTGGGAGAGCGCCTGCCTTGCAAGCAGGAGGTCAGCGGTTCGATCCCGCTTGGCTCCACCATAAGATTACCTTGATCCTTGAAAACTGGATAACGAAACGAAGAATCTGCGAATTAGAACATTCCTTTTAGCTGAACTTGTGTCACAGCAAGTGAAGTAATCGGTAGTGAATACAGATGCGAAAGTTTTGGGACTGGGG
>NZ_JAHLQJ010000052.1 GCF_018919145.1 Paenibacillus brevis | reverse complement strand
TTAATGGCTTAAGCCAGTTGAGTACGCGAAGCGTGCGAAACAGAAAACCACCCGCTATGCGGGTGGTGTAGTCCAGGCTTATAGCAAAAAACCACCTGATGCGTTCGTTATAATAGGAGTGTTCAAGCTACTATGTATAACGAAAGGAGAAGGTGGTTTAATGGCTAATCGAAATGATATGACACATACGAAGTGGATGTGTAAATATCATATCGTGTTTACCCCAAAGTATAGACGAAAAGCGATCTACAATCAATACAAAGAGAGCATCCGGGATATCCTGAAGCAACTGTGTAATTACAAGGGAGTGGAGATTCTGGAAGGACACCTCATGCCAGATCATATCCACATGCTAGTAAGCATTCCGCCGAAGATGAGCGTATCCAGCTTCATGGGATACCTCAAGGGGAAGAGCGCCCTCATGATCTTCGACAAGCATGCAAATCTGAAATATAAGTACGGAAATCGTCACTTCTGGGCGGAAGGTTACTATGTGAGTACCGTCGGTCTGAACGAAGCAACGATCCGAAAGTATATTCAGGAGCAGGAAAATCATGATATTGCACTGGATAAGCTCAGCGTGAAGGAGTATGAGAATCCCTTCAAGGGATAGCTGGTATTAAACGCACCCCTTGAGGGGTAGGCAAAAGAGGCAAAGGCATAGTAGCTTGAACGTAGTGAAAGCTAGCGCCTTTAGACGCGAGCCGGTAATAAAGGCTTATAGCCTTAGAGCAAACCACCCGTTTGACGGGTGGTTATGATT
>NZ_JAHLQJ010000051.1 GCF_018919145.1 Paenibacillus brevis | reverse complement strand
AAGGAGGTAAGGCACCATGGCTAAAAAGGCCCCTGAGATGGAGGAGTATAAATATGGCTTCCGTGACGAGCATAAAGCGGTGTTTCAAACCGGCAAAGGGTTGACCCGCGAAGTCGTGACGGAAATTTCCCGCATCAAGAACGAACCGGAATGGATGCTGAACTTCCGGCTGAAATCCCTGGAGCAGTTCGAAAAGATGCCAACACCGCGTTGGGGCGGGGATTTGGATGAGCTGGATTTCAATGATATCCAATACTATGTAAGACCTTCCGAGAAGCAAGGCAAGACCTGGGAAGAAGTGCCTGCCGAGATCAAGGAGACCTTTGACAAACTGGGCATCCCTGAGGCGGAGCAGAAGTTCCTGGCCGGGGTATCCGCGCAGTATGAATCCGAGGTTGTTTATCACAGTATGCAGAAAAACCTGGAGGAGCAGGGCGTAATCTTCATGGATACGGACACGGCTCTGAGAGAGCACCCGGAGATTTTCCGCGAATATTTCGCAACGGTTATCCCTCCTGCAGATAATAAATTCGCTGCGCTGAACAGTGCTGTCTGGTCTGGAGGCAGCTTCATCTATGTGCCGAAGGGTGTGAAATGTGAGGTGCCGCTGCAGGCCTATTTCCGGATCAACTCCGAAAATATGGGACAATTCGAACGTACGCTGATCATCGCCGATGAGGACAGCTTCGTGCATTACGTGGAAGGTTGTACAGCTCCAATTTACAGCACGAACTCGCTGCACAGCGCGGTTGTAGAGATTATATGCAAGAAGAATGCGCGCGTACGGTACACGACGATCCAGAACTGGGCGCCTAACATTTATAACCTGGTTACCAAGCGTGCCGTTGCTGAAGAGAACGCGACGATGGAATGGGTTGACGGTAACATTGGCTCCAAGCTGACGATGAAGTATCCTGCTGTTATCCTCAAAGGACGCGGCGCGAAGGGCAGTGTGCTGTCCATCGCGGTGGCGGGTAAAGGCCAGCACCAGGATGCCGGAGCGAAGATGATTCACCTGGCGCCGGATACCACATCCACGATCATATCCAAGTCGATCAGTAAGCATGGGGGTAAGGTAACCTACCGTGGACTTGCTTCCTTCGGCCGTCAGGCGGAAGGGGCAAAATCCAACATCAAGTGCGATACGCTTATTCTGGATAATCAATCCACGTCGGATACGATTCCGTACAATGAAATCATGAACGATAACATTGTGTTGGAGCATGAAGCGACGGTATCCAAGGTGTCGGAGGAGCAATTGTTCTATCTGATGAGCCGCGGGCTGTCTGAAGCGGAAGCAACACAGATGATCGTCATGGGCTTCATCGAGCCGTTCACGAAAGAGCTGCCAATGGAGTATGC
>NZ_JAHLQJ010000050.1 GCF_018919145.1 Paenibacillus brevis | reverse complement strand
CTCATACGAGAAATGTCAGCCTCACCAGCACCTTATGTAAAAAATCCTGAAACAGACTTTACCCGCAAGAAGAAGCTGCCCTTTGAAACGGTTATGCAGCTCTTGATCTCGATGGGCGGAAATAGCATCTACAAGGAGCTATTGGAATCGCAAGGCTACGACGTGAACACGGCAACCTCGTCTGCTTTCGTCCAACAGCGGAATAAAATTCTGCCGTCTGCCGTGGAATTCTTGTTTCGGGAATTTACTCAATCGTATCAAGATCTAAAAGACTATCGAGGGTATCGATTACTTGCCATAGATGGTTCGGACTTGCATATTGCAACGAACGCGGAGGACACAGATACCTATTTTCAAAGTGGGCCGAACACGAAGGGCTATAACCTTCTTCATTTGAACGCAGCTTATGACTTGTGCAACAGACTCTACGTGGATGCTATTGTTCAGCCGAGAAGGTTGGGTAATGAAGGGAAGGCACTAGCAGACATGGTTGACCGTTCCTCCATCAAAGGAAAAACCATCGTTACTGCTGATCGAGGCTATGAAAGCTACAACAATTTCGCGCATATTGAACGCAAAGGGTGGAACTATGTCATACGGGTAAGGGATTCCAGCGGGATTGTTACGAGCTTGCATTTGCCTACGGATGGAGAGTTTGATCTCCCTATTCACCTGACACTCACCAAAAAGCAAACCAAGGAGGTCAAAGCTCATCCCGAGATATACAGATTCGTCCCTGCTACTTCTACATTTGACTTTTTAGATTTGCATGAGAACTTCTTTTACCCGATTTCCTTTCGGGTGCTTCGTCTCGCCCTGCCTAACGGCGAATATGAAACGGTCATAACGAATCTTTCTGCCGTTGACTTTCCGCCCGATGAGATCAAATCCATCTATAACATGCGATGGGGCATTGAAACCTCTTTCAGGGCGCTAAAGTACACCGTCGGTTTAACGAACTTTCACGCCAAAAAGCAAGAGTCCATCGTTCAAGAGATTTTCGCAAGAATGATCATGTATAATTTCGCTGAAATGATTACCTCGCACGTAGTCATTTCCCAAATCGACAAGCGGCACCCGTACCAAGTCAACTTCACAGTTGCCGTTCACGTTTGTAGACATCTCCTGCGCTCAAGAGACGATGAACCCCCGCCTGATGTTGAAGCACTGATCCGCAAGAACATTTTGCCGATTCGACCCGTCCGCCCAGGACAAAAGAATACACGCAAAATCCGTTACAAATCAGCAGTTAGCTTCGTCTACAGAGTAGCATAATTCGGTTTATATGAACATTTTAAAGTGGATGAACCGTCCGCTTTGTTTGCTGTACGTATTTTTTCTTGCATGACGCCAAAAGCAAACGGCACAGGGGTTATCCCCGTGCCATTTTAAATTTCATTGACTTCTTGGTTTTGAAATTA
>NZ_JAHLQJ010000005.1 GCF_018919145.1 Paenibacillus brevis | reverse complement strand
TGATAGGCCTGAGGTGGAAGTGCAGCAATGTATGGAGCTGACAGGTACTAATCGGTCGAGGGCTTATCCAATATCTAATTCAGATCTACGTTTCGTATCCAGTTTTCAGGTGATTAAGCATCTGAAGCCGTTTGGTGGCGATGGCGGAGGGGTTCCACGCGTACCCATCCCGAACACGACCGTTAAGCCCTCCAGCGCCGATGGTACTTGGACCGAAGGGTCCTGGGAGAGTAGGACGCCGCCAAGCGTAATGTTCCCTGATAGCTCAGTTGGTAGAGCACTCGACTGTTAATCGAGTTGTCACAGGTTCGAGTCCTGTTCGGGGAGCCATTTGCTTCCATAGCTCAGTAGGTAGAGTGCATCCATGGTAAGGATGAGGTCACCGGTTCGATCCCGGTTGGAAGCTTTTGAGGCCCGTTGGTCAAGGGGTTAAGACACCTCCCTTTCACGGAGGTAACAGGGGTTCGAATCCCCTACGGGTCACCATTCATATTTAGTTAGCCGATACATATGGAGGCTTAGCTCAGCTGGGAGAGCATCTGCCTTACAAGCAGAGGGTCGGGGGTTCGATCCCCTCAGCCTCCACCATCTTAATTATTGGGGATTAGCCAAGCGGTAAGGCAACGGACTTTGACTCCGTCATCCATAGGTTCGAATCCTATATCCCCAGCCATTTAGCTATGAGCCATTAGCTCAGTTGGTAGAGCACCTGACTTTTAATCAGGGTGTCGAAGGTTCGAATCCTTCATGGCTCACTTTTCAAAGTGCGCGTGTGGCGGAATTGGCAGACGCACTAGACTTAGGATCTAGCGTCTTTGACGTGGGGGTTCAAGTCCCTCCACGCGCACCATTTGCGGACGTGGCTCAGCGGTAGAGCATCGCCTTGCCAAGGCGAGGGTCGCGGGTTCGATTCCCGTCGTCCGCTCCATAGTACGCGCCCTTAGCTCAGCTGGATAGAGCGTTTGACTACGAATCAAAAGGTCAGGAGTTCGAATCTCTTAGGGCGCGCCACTTTTAATTTTATAAGTGCTGTATACTTTAATGTCGGGACGTAGCTCAGCTTGGTAGAGCACCTGGTTTGGGACCAGGGGGTCGCATGTTCAAATCGTGTCGTCCCGACCATTATAAGTTGCGGGTGTAGTTCAATGGTAGAACTCCAGCCTTCCAAGCTGGTAGCGTGGGTTCGATTCCCATCACCCGCTCCATTAATTCATGCAACATCATCATAAAGATGATGTTTTTTGTTATAACCAAGCTTTTTTTTATCCTTGCATTTTATTGCTTCACCGTGTTAGGGTGGATAAAGGTGCTATAGAAAACTTACAAATAAAGTGAAGATTTTCGGGGAAGTTTATTGTATTATGTTAGGAAGGCATCTTGAGATGGAATAGGGACGAAATGGGGGAGAGCTATGACGGAAGTAGCAGTAGCAGCCGGTAAAACGAACTCAAATAACCTTTTACGACGCGATATACGTTTTTTGGGCAATATTCTGGGAGAGGTCCTTGTTCACCAGGGCGGTAATGAGCTCTTAGATATTGTCGAGAAGATTCGTGAAGCGAGTAAGTCCTTAAGAGCAATGTTTATGCCGGAATTGCATGACGAGTTCAAGAGCATGATCAATTCGCTAGAACCGGATATCCGGCATCAGGTCATCCGTGCATTTGCCATCTATTTTCAGCTGGTTAATATTGCTGAGCAAAACCACCGGATTCGCCGTAAAAGAGATTACGAGCGCTCTGCAGGAGACGCTGTACAGTTTGGGTCTATCGAGGCAGCGGTAAGAGATTTGAAGGAGCATGGCTTTAACTTCAGTGAAGCCCAGGAGGTCCTGGAGGGGATGTCACTGGAGCTGGTTATGACGGCCCACCCAACGGAGGCGATGCGCCGCGCAATTCTCGACATCCATAAACGGATTGCCGATGATGTGATGCAACTGGATAACCCGACACTGACTTACCGCGAGCGGGAGCAGTTGCGGGAGAAGCTGCTGAATGAGGTTATCACGCTTTGGCAGACAGACGAGCTGCGTGACCGCAAGCCTACGGTATTGGATGAAGTTAGAAACGGAATGTACTATTTTCACGAAACCTTATTCCATGTCTTGCCTGAGGTATATCAAGAGCTTGAACGATGTCTGAGCAAATATTATCCGGAGCATCTATGGCATGTTCCTACTTATCTGCGGTTTGGCTCCTGGATTGGAGGCGACCGGGACGGGAATCCGTCCGTAACCGCCGATGTAACCTGGCAGACGCTGAAGATGCAGCGCAAGCTGGTCATCCGTGAGTATCAGAATCTATTGGCGGAGCTGTTCAAGTATTTGAGCTTCAGCACCAGCATTGTGGATGTATCCGATGAGCTGATGGCTTCGATCCAGCGCGACCGTCTGCAAGTGAAGCTGCTGAAGACGCCGGTATGGAACAATGATAAAGAGCCTTACCGTGTTAAGCTGACGTATATGACGGAGAAGCTGCACATGGTGCTTGATTCCGGGAAAAAGGATAGCCGTGAGAGCTTCTACGATGTAAACGGCTTGATCGAGGATCTTAAGGTCATTGACCGCAGTCTCCGGCATCACTATGCGGATTATGTGGCTGACACTCATCTGAACAAGATTATCCGGCAAGTGGAGCTGTTTGGCTTCCATACGGCGACCCTGGATATCCGGCAGCATAGCAAAGAGCATGAGAACGCCATGACCGAAGTGTTGGCCAATATGAATATTGTCAGCAACTACGCAGAGCTCGAAGAGGAAGCCAAGCTGGAGCTGCTGGAACGGCTGCTGAATGATCCTAGGCCGCTAACCTCTTCTTATCAGGAATATAGTGACAGCACGAAGGAATGTCTCAACGTATACCGTACTATTTTCAATGCGCAGAAGGAATTCGGCACTCAGTGTATCACAAGCTATCTGATCAGTATGACGGAAGCGGCAAGCGATATTCTGGAGGTTATGGTATTCGCCAAAGAGGTTGGTCTGTTCAGAAAAGAAGCCGATGGCAAAGTCATTTGTACGCTTCAATCGGTTCCGCTCTTCGAGACGATCGACGATCTGCATGCAGCGCCTGATATTATGCGCAGACTGTTCAGTATGCCGGTCTATCGCCAATCTGTAGCAGCCATGAAGGACCTGCAGGAGATTATGCTGGGGTATTCCGACAGTAACAAGGATGGCGGCGTAGTGACGGCAAACTGGGAGCTTCGTGTGGCGTTGAAGCAGATCACGGCAGCCGCCAAGGATTTTGGCATCAAGCTGAAGTTCTTCCATGGCCGCGGAGGAGCGCTCGGCCGCGGTGGAATGCCGCTTAACCGCAGTATCCTTGTTCAGCCGCCGGAGACCATCGGTGGGGGCATCAAAATTACGGAGCAAGGGGAAGTCATCTCCTCCCGCTACTCGCTTCGGGGAATTGCTTATCGAAGCCTGGAGACAGCAACCTCCGCCCTGATTACAGCTGCGATTCAAGCCAAGGTTCATGAAGAGAATGGCACCGAAAAAGAGGATCACTGGGATGAGATCATCGCAGGAATCTCGGAGACCTCCCTGGAGAAGTATCAGGATCTGGTCTTCCGGGAGCCGGACTTCCTGAAATTCTTCAGAGAATCCACCCCATTGATCGAGGTTGGCGAATTGAATATCGGATCACGTCCATCTAAGCGTAAGAATAGTGACCGGTTTGAAGACCTGCGTGCGATTCCTTGGGTTTTCGCCTGGACACAGAGCCGTTATCTGTTCCCGGCTTGGTACGCAGCAGGCACGGGCCTTAATACGTACTATCAAGGGAAGGAAGAGAATCTTAAAGTCCTTCAAGATATGTACAAGAATTCGGTCTTCTTCAAATCCTTGATCGATACCTTGCAATTTGCGGTCATTAAGGCGGACCTTGTCATTGCAGAGGAATATGCTCGAATGTGCGGAGAAGAGGACTACAAGGAACGAATCTTCCGGCAAATCGAGGAGGAGTTCCGTCTTACGAAGGATATGATCTTGAAGATTACCGGATTGTCGGATATTCTGGAGAATGCCCCAGACCTTCAGGAGTCGATTCGTCAGCGTAATCCTTATGTAGATCCGCTCAGCTATATGCAGGTGAAGCTGTTAAGCGAGCTGCGTGAGGCGCGGGAGCTGGGTCGCAATGATTCAGTCCTGTTGAGAGAGGTTCTGCTTACCATTAACGGAATTGCAGCCGGCCTTCGCAATACAGGCTGATACCCGAGACAAATCAAAATGCAATAGCACATGAAACAAGTATAAGCTGAAGCCCGGGCCCGTTCAGGAATGAGCGGGTCTGTTTTTTTGCGGGACTCCAGAGGGAATGTATGTGAAGGTTATTGCAATTTCATGACAGTTGAATTAACATTTGAATGAAGTGCCGCAGGCGCAAGTTGCCGCGCAAGGGCTAGGGAAGCGGAGCGCAAGGCAAGTAGGAATCCCGAAAAAGCCCATCCATGGATATGGGGGAAATGATCGTGGTGGAACATTTTGAGGCGAGATTGGTGAAGCTGGCCCGAAAGGGAGAACAGACAGCCTTTGCCGAGCTCGTTGAATTGTACAAGGACAAGATCTTTCACCTGGCATATCGGATGCTGTCGAATCGACATGAGGCTGAAGATATTGTTCAGGAGACTTTTTTGCGCGTATATAAAAATTTTGACCGATATGATGATAAGCAGAAGTTCTCGACCTGGATTTACCGGATTGCGACAAATCTGTGTATAGACCGGCTGCGCAAGCGCAAGCCCAATTACTATCTTGATGCGGGAATGAATGATCAGGATGGGGTAGATGGGTATGCGCTCATTCCAGGAGATGACCGGACGCCGGAGACGGAATACTTGCTCTCGGAGACCCAGCAGACGATTCACAAGGCCATCGAAGGCTTGCCGGCCAAGTATAAATCGGTGATCATCCTCAGGTATTTACAAGAGCTGTCGCTGCAAGAGATCAGTGATGTGCTGGAGATGCCGGTGACTACGGTAAAGACGAGGGTACACCGCGGACGGGAATTTTTACGGAAAAAGCTGGAACATAAATTTTTATGAAACGCTTAATTTTGTGTTACGTAATGTAAGGTAGGACGACTATGCCAAAGGACAGAACGTTGGCTGCCATAGATTGATACTGAGAAAGGATTGGCTAATATGGATTGCAAACAAGCCTCCTCATTGATGCATGATTTTCTGGATGATGATTTGCCGCATGAGCAGGCCTTGGAGCTTAAGCAGCATTTGCAGGCCTGCCCGTCATGCGATGCCCTGTATCGGGAGTTGGAGCAGACAGAGATGCTCATGTTCGCCACAATCAAGCATACGGCGATCAAGGCGGATGATGAGCTTGTCGACCGGATTATGCATCAGATTCCCCGGCAGTACGACCGGCAACCTTTTCCCAAATGGGTGAGACGCCATCCTGCGCTTACAGCGGCCGCGCTATTCCTGGTGGTTATGCTGTTCAGTGCAGTATCCATGTGGGATAAAGGGGAGGATCTGGTGGTCAAGACCGCGGAATCCAACCAGAGTCAGCTTATTATTGAGGGGAAAACTGTCACCGTTCCCGAAGGGGTGTCCATTGCCGGTAATCTAACGATAGAGAATGGCGATGTGCAGATTTTGGGAGAGGTGCAGGGGAATCTAACGGTCATTGATGGTTCCTACTATCAGGCGTCCACGGCGCATATCGCCGGAGAGATCAAGAGCATTGATCAGGCGTTGGACTGGATCTGGTACCGGATATCCAACGTATTTACGGAAGTGGCTTATAGGTAGGGGCAGCACATATGGAGAACACGGCGCCTTCCTCCCAGGAGGAACATGGGCGCCCTTTCTTTGCGCTTCAAGGAAAAAAATTCCGTGAATTCCTAAACCTAGAGAAAGAATGGGAACTTGCATCTGCTGCCATAACGTTATAACCTAGAGGTTAGGGAAGACTACGCAGACAAGCCTACCTGAGCTTTACATAAATGTTTCTGGATATGGCGGCTGCCACAGAGACACGTTGGGGGTTTCATCTATGAGTTATTTTGCGAATTCGACTTGGCAGGACTATCTCAAGGATATTATTGATATTCTTATTGTTACATATATTATCTATCACCTGATTCTGTTGGTCCGGGGTACTCGGGCCATTCAATTGTTAAAAGGGCTCCTGGTGTTGGTGTTAATCTGGGCGGCGAGTACGTGGTTTGACCTGTACACCTTAAAGTGGCTCATGAATCAGATGTTTACGTTCGGAGTGCTGGCTGTATTCATTATCTTTCAGCCGGAGCTCCGACGGGGATTGGAGCAGTTAGGCCGGGGCAAGCTGTTCGGACGGAATGCTGCGGATGATGAAGAGCTGAGCAAAGAAATCGGCGCTGTTATTAAGGCCGTTAATTATTTATCACGTAGAAAAATCGGCGCCTTGCTCGTCTTTGAACGCAATACGGGTCTGAACGAGTACACTGAATCGGGCATTCCGATGCAGTCGATGATCTCTTCGGAACTGCTAATCAATATCTTTATCCCGAATACTCCGCTTCATGATGGAGCGGTCATTGTGCAGAATCGCCGAATTGCGGCGGCTGCCTGTTATTTGCCTTTGTCCGAGAACCCGTTTATCAGTAAAGAGCTTGGGACAAGACACCGCGCCGCCATTGGAATCAGTGAGGTGGGAGATGCGGTCTCGATTGTTGTATCCGAGGAGACGGGGCAAATCTCGCTTGCGATCGAAGGTCAGGTCGTCCGGGATATTAATGAAGAGTCTTTGATCTCCAAGTTGTATGAGGAGCTTGGTCCGAATTCAATTCAGATCGAGAAGCGGAAGCCTTTCTGGAAACGGATAGGGGGGCGGAAGTAATGGATAAGTGGCTGAGCCAGAACAATGTAGCCAAGGTTATCGCCTTGGTATTCAGCATCGTCCTGTGGGCTATGGTTCATATCGACAGCGGAACCCCGGTCTCACCGACGACCGTCGTGAATTCGAAGGTGATTAACAATATCAAGATCGAGGTAACGGGCTTTGATAGTGAGAATTATGTCCTCTACGACCTTGAGCCGGATAATGTGACGATGGAAGTAAAGGGGAAGCGCACAGATCTGACGACGAACTTTTCCGATTATCGGGTGAAGCTGGATCTGAAGAATATAGGGCCGGGAACGACGACATTGCCGCTTTCACCGGAGGTTCCTGCCGGAGTCACGTTAATCTCTATGTCTCCTTCCACGATCAAGGTAACCATTGAGGCGAAGGAAACGATTGAAATGCCGGTTACCATCGTGACCAAGGGCACGCCTGCAGAGGGCATGCAATTGGGCAGTCCTGTACTGACAGGAGCGGATCATGTGAGCGTGACTCTTCCGCAGAGCGAAGTTCAGGAGATCCAGAAGGTGCAGGGAACGATCGATGTAACGGATCTGACAGAGTCTGTAAAAGGCAAGGCGGTAAAGCTAACTGCATATGATAAGCATGGGCAGGAAATGAAGAATGCGGAGATCGAACCGGCTTCTACAGAGGTGGATGTTCCGATCAATAAGTTATATAAAAGTGTGCCGCTCGAAGTGAAGCATACGGGGAGCCTGCCAACGGGCTATGTGCTCTCAGGAATCAGTACCGATGTGGAAGGGGTGGCTCTTTACGGCCCCAAACAAAGCCTGGACGCTATTACCTCTTATCCGGTGACGGTGGATCTGGGACAGTTCGTCGGGACCAGTGAGACGAATTATACAGTAAATCTGACGCCTCCCGAGGGGCTAGACGCGATTGAGCCCACTACGGCGCAAGTTACGGTGAAGATCGAGCCTGCGGCCAGTAGAACGATTGACAATATTTCGGTGAATCTGCTAAATTTGAGCGATAGCCTGGAGGCTAAGTTTCTCAATGCTGCAGATCAGCACATTTCGTTAACCGTGCTTGGATCACAGAACCAGCTGGGGAGGCTTGGGACAGAGGACATCCTCGCAACTGCTGATCTATCCGGTCTTGGTGCAGGTACGCATACTGTCCCCATAGCGATCAAGCTTCCGAATTATATCGATTTGGCTGAGCCGGGCTACAGCCATTCTATTCAAATTGAATTGACCGAGATTGCAGATCCGGCCGCGACAGTCCCTGATGACCCGAATGCGGAGACGGGAAATGGCGGTGCTGACAATTCCGTCCCTCCGACGGAGCCTTCGGATAACGCTGAGGCGGATACTCATGGTGACGGGGGACCTACGGGTACAAACGGAACGTGAATGAAAGAATCCTATGGAACAACACTGAAGGAGTGTAATTATGGGGAAATATTTTGGAACAGATGGAGTCAGAGGGATTGCAAATCAAGAGCTAACACCAGAAATGGCTTATCAAATTGGCCGCTGCGGAGGATATGTGCTGGCTGGCCAGGTTCCGAAGCCTAAGGTCGTCATCGGGATGGATACCCGGATCTCCGGCGTGATGCTGGAGTCTGCTCTTGTGGCAGGCATGCTCTCGATTGGAGCGGACGTCATCCGGATCGGGGTTGTCTCTACACCGGCAGTGGCTTATTTGACGCGCTTGCTGAATGCATCGGCAGGAGTCATGATCTCGGCCTCGCATAATCCGGTGGAAGACAACGGGATCAAGTTCTTCGGAAGCGATGGCTTCAAGTTGTCCGATGAGACCGAACTGCTGATCGAAGAGCTGATGGACAAGAAGACAGACGAGCTGCCGCGGCCAATTGGCGCCGGTCTGGGCTCGGTTACCGTAGATATTGAATCCAAATTCAGATACCTTGATCATTTGAAAACGACGATCTCCCATTCCTTTGAAGGGCTTAAGATTGTTCTGGACTGCGCAAACGGTGCGGCCTATGAGTTGGCTCCGCAATTATTCAAGGAGCTGGGCGCCGAGGTGCACAGCATTGGCTCCGAGCCGAATGGGCTGAACATTAATGATCAGTGCGGCTCGACCCATCCGGAGAAGCTCAAGGAAGAGGTTAGACGGCTTGGTGCCGATATTGGATTGGCATTTGACGGGGATGCGGATCGTCTGATTGCGATTGATGAGAATGGAGAGGAAGTCGATGGTGACTATATCCTCTGTATTTGCGGCGATGCGATGAACCGCGCAGGCAAGCTGAAGGACAGCACAATCGTCTCGACGGTGATGAGCAACTTCGGCTTCTATAAGGCGACCAAGAAGCTGTCGCTTAACACGCAGCAGACAGCGGTTGGAGACCGTTATGTCATGGCCGAGATGATTCGCGGAGGCTACAATCTGGGCGGAGAGCAGTCGGGCCATGTGATTTTCCTGGATTATAATACGACCGGGGACGGCATTCTGACGGCGATTCAGCTGGTTGATACGATGAAGGCGGCCGGCAAGCCGCTGAGCGAGTTGAAGAAGGTCATGAAGCAATATCCGCAGGTGCTGGTGAATGTGCGGGTTCAGGATAAGAGCAAGTATGTAGGCAATACAGCGATTGAAGAAGCGATTGTATCCGTGGAGCGTCAGCTTGGCGATAATGGACGGGTGCTGGTTCGTCCTTCCGGGACAGAATCCCTGATTCGCGTAATGGCTGAAGGACCGGAACTGGCGGAGCTTGAACAACTGGTAGCGAGCATCGTTTCGGTTGTAGAGAAGGAACTGGTTTAAGTCGAACTAGTGATTGCGTATGCAGCGGTCAACGTGTAAAGTGTGCCTTCGATCACTGTTGTTCACGGATTTCTTGATTGAATGAAAGTATGCACTTATGCTCTTTTCTACGCGGCTTCTTTAATTCAACTTATCTAGTTTATTGATGTACATGAAAACATCCATGTAAAAATTGCGAGCTGCCTTTCTCTGAGGAGAAGTGGCAGTTCTTTTTTGTGTAAGGTGGAGGGAGGGAGAGAAAGGATGGAGAAGAACGTGCTTTTTAACTTGGTTTAGGGTAAAATCACTGAGTATGCATAAAAGATGAGAAGAGACGAATTGCCAAACCTCCTTCAAGTGCATATAATAGACATTATTCAAGAAGCGAAAGTGAGGATCGTGAGGTAACTGCAAGTTAAGCGCCAGAGCTTGATTTCGCGCGTGAAGCTGATTCGGAGTGCTGTGATAGGCAAAATAAGCGTAACCTCAGGGTGACGCAAGATCCGAACGGAGAGAGCGGCAAAGGCAAGCTGACGAGGTGGAGGTGTTCGAATTGTTCGGCGGGGGCCTCCCGGTGATTCATCACATCGTAACTGTAAGGACAAAAGGAATGGGCGACCGTTCTGCCAAACCTTTCAGGCTGATGACCTTATTAAGACGTAATTATTTCATGAGTGTTGACAGGAGTGCGGGAGAACCGCGGTGTACGGAGAAGATGGACATTCATGAGCGATACTTTATCTGTAAGTGGACTAACAATCAACATGGATCATAATATTTCGCGCGGCTGCAGCCGTACACATGTGATCATTAGTTCAACTTATACAGGATGAGCTGTGTTATTTGTGATGAATTCATAACTGAATAGACCTGTCTCTGTGGACCGTGCGAGCGTCTTCCGCTTCTTTCCTCCTGTCTGAACTTTTAAAATTCGGAGAGAATGAAACGGAGGATATAAATTATGTGCGGTATTGTGGGATATATTGGGGAGAGAGATACACAGACGGTATTGTTGGATGGACTTAAAAAGCTGGAGTATCGGGGATATGATTCGGCGGGAATCGCGGTATATACCTCGAATGGCCTGAAGGTAGCCAAGTCGATCGGACGTCTGGCCAACCTGGAATCCAAGCTGGACGGTGCCCCGTTGGAGGGAACGGCCGGAATCGGCCATACCCGCTGGGCAACCCATGGCAAGCCGTCGGATGTGAACTCCCATCCTCATACGGACCACACCCAGAAATTCTCGGTGGTGCATAACGGAATCATTGAGAATTACCTGGAACTGAAGGAAGAACTGATCGAGCAGGGATATGTATTTGTATCCGAGACAGACACAGAAGTTATTTCCCATCTGGTTGCACGTGAATATGAGGGAGATATTGTTAAGGCTGTCCAAAAGGCGATCAGCTTCATGCGAGGCGCATTTGCGCTTGGCGTATTAACGGAGTATGAACCGGACCGGTTGGTGGCCGTGCGTCAAGCCAGCCCTCTGATCATCGGGATAGGTGAAGGTGAGAACTTCATCGGCTCCGACATTCCGGCGATTTTGAAATATACGCGTAGAGTTTACATTTTGAATGACGGGGAAATGGCGCTTCTGACTAAAGACGCTGTCGAATTGATGACCATCGAAGGGAATTTTATTTCTCGGGAAATGATTTCTGTCGAGTGGGATGAAGTGACTGCGGAAAAAGGCGGATTTGACCATTTCATGCTCAAGGAAATCCATGAGCAGCCAAAGGCATACCGGGATACGATGCTTGGCCGGATTGATGAGAAGACGCACAAGGTAGTCTTCCCGAATCTGAATATGACGCCGGAGTATATCCGCTCGATTCGTCAGATTCACATCGTAGCTTGCGGCACGGCATATCATGCTGGGCTCGTAGGCGGCTCGGTCATTGAACAATTGATCCGTGTACCGGTGTCGTTCGAAGTCGCTTCGGAGTATCGTTACCGCAATCCGATTATTACCCCGGATACGCTCGTTATCGTAGTGAGCCAATCCGGTGAAACGGCGGATACCTTGGCTGGACTTCGTGAAGCACAAGCGAACGGTGCGCATGTTCTGGCAATCACCAATGTGGTAGGCAGCTCGATTGCACGCGATGCGAACGATGTTATTGCTACGCTGGCGGGTCCGGAAATCGCTGTAGCGTCGACCAAGGCATACACTTCGCAGATTATTGCATTCAATTTGCTTGGCTTGTATATGGCGGATATCCGTGGAACGATGGAAGCCTCGGAAATTGCACATGTCATTGCAGCAATGCAGTCGCTGCCTGAACAAGTAGAAAGCCTGCTTGCCCAAAGCGAATCGATCAAGGCATATGCCGAGCATATTTCCAAACATGAGCATCTGTTCTTCATCGGCCGCGCTCTGGACTATGCGGTAGCGATGGAAGGCTCGCTCAAGCTGAAGGAAATCTCTTATATCCATTCCGAGGCATATGCTGCGGGTGAATTGAAGCACGGAACCCTTGCCCTGATCGAAGACGGCATTCCAGTCATCGCCCTGGCTACCCAGGATGCCTTGCTGGAGAAGACCGTCAGCAACATCAAGGAAGTGAAGGCGCGCGGCGCCGAGGTCATGGCGATCACCTATGAAGAGCATGCAGCAGACCTGATGCGTTCAGTCGATCAAGTCTTCGCGATTCCGAAGACCCTGCCGCTCTTGATGCCGGCTCTGTCCGTTGTACCTCTGCAACTCCTGGCTTACTATGCATCCCTGGCTCTGGGTCATGATGTCGATAAGCCGCGGAATTTGGCGAAGAGCGTGACGGTGGAGTAGGGGAGTGGGGCCGGTTGTGTTGTTGTGTCTGGTGATAAAAAAGTGTGGAACCAGTAAAAAAACTATGGAACTAGTTAAAAAAGTGTGGAACCAGTAAAAAAACTGTGGAACCACTGCAAGTCATCAAGGGCCGTCCTAAAGGTGAGGACGGCCCTAATTTTGTTTGAGTGGAGGCACCAGGATGAATAAATTAGGAGCGAAAATTAAAGTCCTTCGAAAACAACTTAATTTAAACCAGAATGATTTTGCAAAGACAATTGGGATTTCTCAAGGAAGATTGAGTGAGATCGAGCAGGGGAAAACAAAACCATCGGCAGAAACTCTCTATGAGATAAGAAATAAATTTAATGTTGATTTGAACTGGCTATTCGATGAGGGATAGTAATATGGTCGGTATATGAATCGGCCGTAGCCATATAATATCAAGTGAAGCTTTAAAATACAGGCGTCTTGTCGATTAAGAAATAGATATAGACATGCTATCAGCTAGAATAGTTTAATGCCAAGGCGGCAATGTAATAATACTTTATTATCACTGCACATAGTAGTACCAATATAGTAGGATGACGTTTTTTACGCTTTGTTATCAAGATCTGAATTTGTTGAGAGTGGGGATTCTGTTGGAACTAGAGAGATCCTTATTAAAAGATTGCTTAAAATTTCTGAATTGAGGTTCCCGGAAGAAGTGAAACTGCTTAATGCATATGATCTTGCAGAGAGGATTGATTTGAATGAAAATGACTACTGGATCCTTTTTCGTGGCATATGTAAAGAAGAGCACTGCTTGTCAAATATGATGGAATACATTAAAGATAATAGTTATGATCTGAAAAAGATAATTGTTGATTTAGATTTCACCTTTATTGCTTAAGAAAAGTATATTGCGGAATTGATGTTTAACTTACCATGACGTTAGTCGAACAAACACAAACACAGCGGAAGTCTAAGACTTTTTCAAGTCTTGATCTGCCGCTGTCTCATTTATATTGTCAGTCTAATACTTATCTTTTGATGTCTAGCGGTTTTCTATCATATAAACCGCGTAACTCGGTTCTTTCAATCTATATAACTTTATTTTCAGGGGACAATAATACAGAAAACGACCGCCAAGGATCGCTAGATTTACTAAAGTTATTCGTATTCGTTGAAAACTAATCATTTTTCGTTTTCGCCCAATTTGCTAGTATCTCTTCATCGGTCTTTTTATCATGTTCATTTTCTGAAAAACAAAAACTAATATTCTTATCGTCTTTGAATTTTGAATACAAGTGTGGCAGTAATATTCTAGCTTTATTATCGTTGTAATCGCTTCTTTGGGCTAATTCTCCGTTAGATTTAATCCCATTCCTTCTAACTTTGAAACAATACACTTTTTTTGGATTTTCCGAGTCACTTCTGCTTAATGAAGATACCATTACACTCAGTTGGTCGTTACCTTTGTTATCCATCACTTCTACGGGAATAAACCTCGAGAAATTTTCGTTGAACTGCTGCAGTATATCCCTTAGATTTTCACTATATTCGATATTAAAAAACTTCCTAAGTGTTTTTGCGTCAACGAGTAGCCCGCTAGAACTCGCTTCCACTTGCAAGCTGCTGCTCACGTCAATCCGCCTTAAAAATTCTAATTTAACGAGAGCGTAGGGGTTCTGCTTTTTTTCCTTTTCCGCGAACAACTTTACTAATACGACAAACTGCTCATTTTTGTATTTGAAAATAAACGAGTCAATCACCCATCCTTTTGCTTCCATATCACTTTTTAGTAACTTTAAATTCCCAAAAACTTGAGCCACCGTTTCTTCACTCCTATGCTGATATCTCCATTTTACCATTCTAAATTAGTTCCCCCCACGTTGGGAAAATAGCTGAAAGTCCGCCTCTATCCGCTTAATCGGCGTGGTTTTCACTTTGTTTCTGATTATTCCACGATTGGAATTGTAAAGCCGTGACGGTCCAGTTCCTCGGAATGAACATGAGGTCAAACCCGTTTAGGTGCGCGATTATGTACATTAATAAAAGCATGTAGTTAGCAGCCAGGCCAATAGCGGCCACGTTGTTAGCGTGGTCACTTATGCTAATGATTATTGATCCTACGTTTCCCTCGGTTTCGTATAACGGTTGAAAGGCTCCGCTCTTCCCGTGGGCGTATTCGCTTGTGTACTTGTAAATGGCTATATATTCTGCTTCTAGCACGGAACCTTGTTATATTCCGCCCAAGTGTTCCGTTCGACTGCGTCACCGTTTATATCCTTACATAGCCATAAATACGAAAGGTCACAAGCATAGAACGGCAGATAATTAGCGCGGGATTTCCATACCCAGTTTTCGTAAGTTGGTATACACTGTAACCTAACTGGTAAATGTGCGCAATTACAAAACCGCTAATCATGCGGAATTCATCCATATTCTTGAACTTACGTTTGTCCATATCGGCTAGCATGATTTCACACATTTGAAGCATAATGATTAGGTTTTTATACTTATCGGTGGGGGCGAACGGTAAGGCCTTCGATTCCTCGATTTCCCTACCTCAACGTTCAAAAATTTCGCCTTTATCTAATTTCTTCGCCATGCTGACCTCTCCGCAAATCCCGAATTATTAAAATTTCTTCGTGCCGTGGTCGAAACCCTTCTTAAGCAAATCAACAAAATTCACTGTTGTTATATAAGGGAAAGAGGAGGAGGAATAAATCACAATCGCTCCGGGAGCGCAACCAAAGCTGTAAGTATAAAATATCCGAAAACGGATAATTACTATACTATAAACCGAAAGGAGAGAGAGTCAATGAATGAGATAGGGATTGGTAGAATCACAGAGAGAGGGATCATTTTTAATAAACTTCGCTATTCTTGTGATGCAGCAATAAAACATCAGTGGTTTGAAAAGGCGAGAACTTCAGGGGAATGGCTGGTGTTAGTTATCTCGGAGAAGAGCAATCTGGAGAAGATTTTGGTGATTGAGCCGTTCAGAAAATTGCTGCTGGTTTGCAACGTAATTCAACCCAATAGTGTATCAGCAGTGAAACTCGAAAAGTATTTTGACAGCATCCAAAAGCTGAAAGCAATGCGCTCCCTGAGGCCAAATCGTAATAGAATGGCGCCGCGTCAAATTAATCCTGTGGGGGAGCCAACTGAGAGAACTCGTTGAAAAATTGCAAGCTAAAGTAAGGAGATATAATCATTAGGTGGAACGTCAAAAAAAACACTATGATTACCCGTTCATGGACGAGTGTGACTATTTTTACATCGTTGCTTGATGACTCTGTCCAAATTGGAAACTTGGAAGAGGTGTGAAACACTCCTTGTGAATATTGAGGGTAAACATCGTAGGCAATAGAGGAGATGAATTCGATAAGCGTATTGAAATGGAACCGAAGCGCTGGCCAGGTCATCTAACTGCTGCTACTCGAAAGGAGGTGATCGAGTACAGTGTGATTAAAAAAGCGTGTCACCGTCAGAATCTCTCTCAATCTGATCCTCTGTGAGTTCTTTCATTTGCAGGCGCACCTGCTGAATTCTGCTTATGGTTTGTTCCACCAAAGTAGACAAGAGCTGTTTATCCTCTACAGGTAACAATTCACCATTTACAGAGAGGTCAATTCCTGAATCGAGGAGTTTTATCAGATCCCAGCTTGCCCCCCTAATAAAAGAGTAATCAATAGCCGGCAGAAAATGAATCTGACCGAAGGGGTCACGGAACTGTGGTTCGGGATATTCTGTAAGGCCAAGTAAATAATCTGTCGTAACCTCAAATACATTTGCCAACATGGCAATTTGCTTATGATCGGGATTGGCGACACCACGTTCCCAATTGGATATTACGTGTTTAGTCGTCTCCACTTTCTGGGCAAGCATCTCCTGAGTCCACTGCCAGAGCGTTCTTCGCTCTTTGATCTTCTCCCCTATTAATGACACTGCCGCCTCACCATCCTATGGTTACATGATAGCATTTGAATTCAAAATAGTAAATTATTTAACTGACGAAGTTGACAGGTTAAATAATATTCGTATATCATTCTAGTCAACAATAATTTAACTTATTCATTTATATTGTAAAATAAAAATTAACAAGGAGGAATACAGGTGTCTAAGAGACGTACGGCCTCTACAGCTTCATCAATTGCAAGGAGAATTCGTGAGGGTAGAGGGGAGGGGCATTTTGATGCCTATAAACCATGGCTAACCATTCATGATGTACCTTCAACAGGAGTTGTAACACGAATCCTTGGATGGAAGAGCAGGCGACTACATCACTATCTCTCGGAGCATCTAGAGCTCGCGCATCATTATCAGATGGAATGGGCGGAGGATGTCATTGATATTCGAGAGCAGTTTCCACTATTGCCGTTGGAGAGGACGCTACTCATCGCGCAAAAACTAGGCATAAGACATCCTGTGGATCCGAAAACGAAATACCCCATTGTGATGACCACGGATATGTTACTGACGATCAAAGAGGGAGATGATATCAGCTTTGCTGCACATTCAATTAAACCGTCTAACAGGTTAAGCAAACGCGTGGTGGAAAAACTGCAAATCGAAAAGCAATTCTTCAATGACCAAGGAATTGACTGGTCGCTGATCACTGAAAAACAAATAAATTATGATCTTGTTCGTAATGTAGAATGGCTCCACTCAGCACGCTCGTTGGAAGGGCATATGTACCTTACACCTGAGCTTATAAAGATTATAGAACCGTTCCTCGGTCAAGCGATCTCGCTAAGTGATTCTCCCTTGACGGATGTCACTCTGGAACAGGATTTGAAGCATGGATTGCCGACGGGCACATGCATTCAGATTGTAAGGTACTTGATAGCTAATCGTTTTTGGAACGTCGATATGACAAAGCGAATTTTACCTACATTGCAACCACTGGAAATCTGCGCACACTATCACATGGGAGGTATTGTATGAGTATTTTTATCAACAATGTTCTGAAGCGTGAGGAAAATGGCAAGTTGCTTGACTGCGAGAGGGTGCTTTGGATAAACAAAGAGAAAGACGCGGTTATTACCATCTCGATTATTAACGATAACGCTCTGCCCCTATACAAAAGTCTCTCCAATTTACAGAATGAGTTGGACTCTGGGCAGCTTATCAAGCTACAGTACGATCCCTATGCCAAGTTCATGATTCCTGAAGACAAGCTTAGCCCAAATGAGATTAAGATCAGAGACCAGGCATGGGAATGCATTAAGGAGATCGTTGAATTAGAACCTAACATATATGACAAAAAGGAGCGATACCAGATCATCAAAGAGCTGTGCAAGAAGACTGGAAAGGGTAAGAAGTTTATTTATAAATACCTTCGGTATTATTGGATGGGAGGAAAAAAAGAAAATGCCTTATTGCCTCGATTTCGAAAATGCGGAGGTCCTGGAAAGCCCAAAAATCCAAAACACAAAATGGGTAGAAAGCGGATTACTGCGACAACTGATCCATCACTAAACGGGGTTTTAACCGATAGTGAGACTCGAGGGATTTTTGATGATTTTATCCGGAGTGTTTACCTTAAGGTAAATCGAAGAGATTCGGTCAGATTTACATACATTGAGATGCTTAAGAAACGTTATGGCATCGGCACGAAGATTGTTAGGGGAGTAGAAATCCCAATCATCCCGCCTAGTCATAAGGTTCCGAGTATTGACCAGCTTCGGTATCACATTAGGACGAGATATACAAAACGCAAAAGATTGGTGGGGCGTGAGGGGAAAGTTACTTTTGATCGGGACTTTAGACCATTGTTAGGTTCAGAAACAAGACGTGCTACAGGCCCTGGCCAAATCTTTGAGATCGATGCGACGGTTGCTGACGTGTACCTGATTAGCTCAGATAACGTCGACCAGATCATCGGAAGACCAGTCGTCTATATTGTGGTGGATGTATGGACTCACATGGTTGTTGGTCTTTATGTCGGGTTTGAAGGACCTTCTTGGTTAGGCGTAACAATGGCTATAGAAAATACCGCAATGAATAAAGTTGAGTTTTGTGCGGAATTTGGGATAGAAATCACTGAGTACGAATGGCCGTGTCATCATATGCCTCAACAATTTTATGCTGACCGGGGAGAAATGGAGAGCAAAAAGGCGGACTCTCTGGGAAAAGCGTTAGGCATTAAATTGAAAAATGCTCCTCCATATCGGGCCGATCTAAAGGGGATTGTTGAGCAGCAGTTTCGCACTTTAAATTTAGAGCTTCAACCGTGGATGCCCGGCGCAGTAAAGAAAGAGTATCGAAAGCGGGGAGGCCCTGACTATGTTCTGGACGCAAAACTCACATTAAAGGATTTCACCAAGATGGTAATTGAGATGATTCTACATCGCAATAATTATCATTTCATGGAGCATTATCCTTTGGACAAAGCATTGTCTAAAGACAATGTAAAACCGATTCCGAGGGATCTGTGGAACTGGGGAATGCAACGCGATCACTTCTTGCATGAAGTACATCCTGATATTGTACGTCTCAATGTGCTTGAGGAGGCTAAGGTCACAGTAAATAGTGAAGGAATCCAGTTCGAAGGCATGTATTACTGGTGTGATGAGCTATTAGAGCAAGGGTGGTTCGTTCAAGGAAATTCGGCTGAAGTTATTATCGCGTATGACAGACGAAATATGAACTTTACGTACATTAAATTGCGTGACGGAAAGGAGTTCATGAAATGCAACCTATTGGGGAAATCTTCACGGTTTCAAGATCTGAGTCTGGAAGAGGTGAAGATGAAGCGATTTGAGGAAAAGCTGCAAAAGAGTCTGTATCAGTCAACGAAGAACCAACAAGACGTAGATTTAAGTACCCGACTAGAGAAGATTAAAGAGGAGGCAGTGTCGCGAGTTGAGGCTGAGAGAGATCATTCGTTGACGAAATCCGAGCGAAAGTCTGATATCCGTGCAAACCGGAAAGAAGAACGAGATAAGCTGCGTAAGTTACAGAGCTTTGAGCTAAGCAAAGCGGATAACATAAGTAATGACGGAGTTACTGAAGACGACCGTGACAACGAGACGTCTTTCTCGCCAAAATCTAAGTTCGGATTATTATCCATGATCAGAAGAGAGGGTTAAGATGGATCGAAAAGCTAACCTCGAAGCAATGTATCACTATACCCCAAGCCTAATTGGTCGTCAGGTTAATGCTGGATATTTGACGCAAGAAATCTCCGGCTACAAAAATAACCCTTTTATCGAAGCCTTACCACCAATTTTTGAAGAAGAGTACGTAGGTGCAAAAATTGCTCGATTTCCCGACCATAATAAGGAGCAACGCAATCTGGGCAAACAAACAAGGCTTCATCTTATCCAACAGATTGCCGATTACGTTGAACCTTTACCTTCACACCTGCTTGTGGAACAACGGCTCTCGCGATTAATACGGCACGGGTACAAAGCGAGAAATCCGTTGACACGCGAATCAGTCAAACAGTTCCACATTGGATTTCAGAATATCCTCGAATCCGGAGTCAATGATGAGGGCATTAATTTAGCTGGCATTCGGTCGACTGCATCTGGGTTTGCTATTCTCGGTGTAAGCGGCCAAGGGAAAACGACTGCAATCGAAAGTTCATTGCTGCTTTATCCTCAGGTTATCCACCACTCGACGTATCAAGGGCAGCCCTTTATTCGAAAACAGCTTGTTTGGCTTAAACTCAACTGTCCTCACGATGGTTCGCTGAAGGGATTATGCTTCAACTTTCTACAAGCTGTTGACTCGGTACTGGAAACGAACTACTTTCGGAAGTTTGCAACAAAGGGTTCATTGGTTGATATGCTCTTACCTGTAATGGCTCATATTGCAACGCTACATGGACTTGGCGCACTCGTTATTGATGAGATCCAGAACCTCAGCTTTATGAAAAGCGGCGGTGCCGAAAGAATGCTCAACTACTTTACGCAGTTGATTAACACAATCGGTGTGCCTGTTATTCTGATCGGAACCTTTAAAGCGATGAAGCTTCTGTCAGGCTCATTTAGCCAAGCCAGGAGGAGTACCGGTCAAGGTGACATGATTATGGATCGTTTGACGGAAGGTGAAGAATGGGATTATTTCGTTGAACGGTTATGGAAATACCAGTGGACAAGCACCCCTACAAAATTAAATGACTCCTTGAAGAGGGAAATGTACAAATTATCTCAGGGGATCGTGGACATCGCGGTAAAACTTTATATGCTGGCCCAATGGGAAGTCATCATGAACGGGGGAGATACTAAAGAACGCGTGACGTTAGGGCTGCTTAGAGACGTCGCTAGAAGACATATGCAGTTGGTTCAGCCGCTGCTTCAAGTTCTAAAGCGAAATGATCCCTCGGCAAAAATACTTGTAGATGACTTGTATCCGCAGTGGGATGTATTAGACCAATTTCTGCGTAATTCAGAGGAGAAAGTCAATCTTCAAGGGGAGATACGTTCTAAACTTTTGCGGGATGAGAATGTTGAACTCGATCAGGCCAGATACCTAGAGCTGGTAAAAACGGCGATTGACTTTGGAGTTCCGGCTGAAAGTGCTGAGGAACTGGCGAAACGCATTTTGCTGCGGAATGAGGCTGAGAGCGACCTGGTCCGGTTGAGAAAAGAATTGCTTCAAGAAATTGAGTTGAATGGTGCCGCGGCGGATATTCACAATCCTATATCAGATAATCAAACAGAGGAAGAGCAGAATAAACGACCAAGGAAAAGAACGACCAGAAAGACGACGCCTAATGTTCTGGACGTTGATGATCTGAGAAATGCTGTAACTAGCAGCGCGGATAAGAGTGATAAAATCTACGAAAATCTGGTCGAGCTTGGTTCCATTCCCTCAGAAGAAGATTTGTCCAGATTGATTATCTGAGACTGTACTAAATGCCGAACACGAGGGGAAAACTACTAATAGAATTCATGCAAAGGAATGATTCTATTGGTAGCACATTTCCCTTCGTTGTACCCAGATGAGCTGCTTTACAGTGGGATTGCCCGATATCATCAAATGTCCGGAAATACATCACAAAAGCAGACGGTTCGTGATTTGTTCGGAAAACGACTGGTTTGTGCAACAGTCGATCTACCCAGTCACCTAGGTTCACTTACTAGAAGGCTAGGTGGTGCGTATACTGTGGAGGAGTTAGTCCAGAGGCATACACTCTATCCGTATTACACCACTTTTGTTTCTAAAGATAAGGCAGAGGAAATATATTGCTTAATGGCAGAGGGAAAAAACAGAGGCGAAGCCCATGTATCATTGGGAATACCAGCAAGCACGATCAAATTGCCGGCGAACTTGAGATATTGCAGAGGATGCTATCGTGATGACGTTAAAAGGTATGGCGAACCTTATTGGCATCGGCTTCATCAGCTCCCAGGTGTTCTAGCTTGTCCAATTCATAAGATGTGGCTTAGCAATTCGGCTATTCCTTATACTACGCGTGAACAAAAATTTGGATTCCAACCTCTTAGTACAGTTAAGGATGAGAACGAGTATATAACATACGACTTTGTTCTGGGACGTTGTTTGAGAATCGCCAAAAGGTCGGAGATACTGCTATCTCGATCATTCCAGTATGTCGATCTCCAAAGTTTAATCAGAAGAGATTACGTCACTAATGAAGGGCGGTTCCGCTTTCGTAAGTTGCTTGTTGACTTTGATACACACTTTACCCCCGAGCTTTTAAAGGCTATAAACTGTGAGGTGAAAAGGGACTATTCCGAAACTTGGCTGCACAAGATCATTAGAGGGAAAGTGTTGGTTTCGCATCCATTACGATATATATTGATTTCCGAGTTTCTGGGATTGGATCCATTCCAGAACGCAGTGCAGAGAGGGCGGAACATGGGAAGGGGAAGAAAGCTGCCTACTGAAAAAGTCAAAAGGTTGAATAAAGTCACCCAAAATAAAGATTGGGCAGAGAGGGATGCATATTTTCGGTTGGAGGTCAAAAAAGCAGTCACTGAAATGAAAGCACAGAAGATCAAGCCACCGCGCATTACTGTCGCTGCTATATCTAGGCATATAGGCCACACGAAGTTTAACATATTGCTGGAGAAGTGTTTGAACAAATTACCCCTTACTGAGAGTTACATATCGCAAGAGCTTGAAACCACGGAAAAGTATCAAATACGACGGCTGGAGTGTGCTACCTCCGTGATGAAAGAACAAGGATTTAAGGTCCAAGGATGGCGTTTACTCAAAGCTGCGGGGTTGAATCATCCACTTGCTGAGAATGTTGAAGCAAAGTTTCAGAGTCTAATAAAGGGGCATGATGATTTTGAGCCAGATCGCACATTTTCCTACCCCGTTTCCTGGTGAGGATTTTCGTAGCGTATTATATCGTTACCATCTCTATTCGCTAAACCCTGAGATTACAGACACAAATCAGGAGCTATTCGGGACTAGAAGCAGTTTTACCGTCTTCCCGAGAGGGCTAGAGATTTTATTATGTAAGTTTCGAGACCCGCAAGTGTTATCGTCAAGCGCAGTTGTTGAGGACCACTCCTTATTGCCGTTGTTACTTCCCTTCATGGTCGAAGAGCGTATTGCGGATATAGACCACGAGGTGAAACATGGAGGTGGGATTTCAGAGAGTTACGTAGGAAAATTAGCTGGGAATAAGTATGGAAAATGTATATCGGACGATATTCGTTACTGCCCTTGTTGCGCACATGAGGATATGAGCCGCTACGGTTGTAGTTATATCCACAGAGAGCATCAAGTGGCATTCATCTCGACATGCATTGTCCACAATGTAAAGTTGGTGAGTCGTTGCACCTGTTGTAACGATACTCTGATGTATTGGCCAATCACCGGTAAGTGCAAGAACGGGCACTACATAGCCTCGTATTTGGCGAGGGAAGAGAATAATACATTGGATATGGAACTTTATTCGGACCTCCAATACCTACTTGTCAACTACAAAGGGATCAAGAATACGCTAATTAAGCAGAGGTTCTTGGAATACCTTCACTCCAAAGGATACCTTGATCAGTCTGGCACCAGAATCAAACGCGGGAAATTGGTTAATGACATCCTTAAACAATTCCCTCGGGAAGTACTGCGTATGTTTGGATTGAGCGAAAAGCACGTTGTTCAACGGAACACATTTGAAAGAATCTTTTGGGACGCACCATTGGTCATCAATCTCCCATTAAATTTTCTTATCATACGTTTTCTTGCAGGATCTATTAAGAGTTTCATTGAGGTTGGCATCCCTTACACATGTGAGATTCCGTTTATAGATGGTCCTTGGCGGTGTGAAAATAAGCATTGCCCTAGTTTCCAAGAGTTGTCCATCCAACGTTGTATTCGAGTGGACAACGGATACCGAGGAGTATCGGGACGATTTAGGTGCGTTGTCTGCCAAGGTGAATATACGATGGAATGGAGATGGAAACAGGGACTTATTAAAACAAATTATAAAATCATCTTTTTCTCTGAAGAGAAGGATCAACAAGTTATAGAGATGTTGAATTCCGGTTTTTCACCAGATGACATCTCAAGTAAACTATTTTGTTCACAAGATTATGTGAAGACACTGGCAAAGAAGGAAATGGAGAGAAGCCAATTAACCCTTTTTGGTTTTGATGAGATCGCAGCAACAGTTGAGGAGGAAGTAGAGAATCCAAAGAAAAGGCAATATCGGGATAAACTATTAAAGGTAATTAGTGAGAACCCTGGGTTGAGCAGATATAAGATATGCCTGAAGTGCAAAACTCAATATGAATGGTTGAAGCGGAACGACAGGGATTGGTTGGAACAGCAGTTGCCTTCCTCAAGGTCGTTTGATCGATTCGACTGGAATGAGGTTGATAAAGCTTTATCCTTAAAGGTTAAGGAGGTGGCAAATCAATTAATTGCATCAAACCCAAATATCAGAGTGGGGAGATACTCAATTATGGGTGCGTTAACTTTGAATGAAAGTGGTCGCATCAAAAATTACATAAAGCACCTGCCCAAAACTGATCACGCTCTGCGTGAATGTGCCGAAACAAAGGAGCAATACCAGATCCGCCATTTGCCGGCGTTGGTGTGGCAACTCAGGAATCATTATGATTATAAAGAGATTACATTGGAAACGGTATTGTCATATCGGCGGTCTTATCGAGGCATCTCAAATAATATGAAAGAGATTCTAATGGAAAAACTCAAGACATTATAGACGGTCTTTGGCTACTGACTTGTCAGTAGCCTTTTTCGTTTGCTGTTTGGGAAAAGTAGGATATTGGCATTTATTGTCGAATTTGTATCAGAGGCACTTCAGCGTGCGTATCAATCATCGACTGTAGGGTGAGGTCAAAATGGATAAGATAAATGAATTAGTAGAATACGGATACGAGTGCGAATACTTAGATTTTAAAGAAAAGCAATATGCCAAAGACAAAACTACCGACCTAATTGCGGACATTATGGCTATGGCCAACTCCCGTTATGACGGAGAAAAATTTATCATCGTGGGAGTAAAGGATCGACCAGAAGGAAAAGAAATCAAGGGGATAAACCCGGAAGAATTTATAGATTCGTCAAACTACAAACAAGTAATTCTAAGTAACATTGAACCCGAGATACAGTTTGACTATTTCAAATTTGACTACAGAGGATTAGTTTTAGGTGTATTTTGGATTTATAGTACAGATAACAAACAATATATGCTGAAAAAGAAATATGATCGACTAAATGAAGGACTTTGCTTAATCAGGAAAGGCAGTATGAATGCCTTAGCAAAACGTAGCGACTTTGATTATATGTACCTTAATAAGGGGCAGTTTGAAATAAGATTTCTGGAACAGGATTTACATGCTGTACATGACGCCGATGGTTGCGCGTCTATAGAGATTGCATTTTCAAATACAACAGATTTGCCAATAACGATAATTGCCGGTGAACTCTTGATAAGAGACAAACAAGGTGCCAAGTTAACCAACCATCCTGTGTTTGGTTTAAACGAATATGTTGGTGCTGATTTCAAATTAACATTTCAGCCAAAGTCAGAAGTAGTAGGACATCTGTTTGTTGGCTTTACTTCATCTCAACCATTTATACTTAAAATTGACGAATTCGGTTTGTGTGATGAGAAAAATGATTTTGAGTTACAACTCCTGGATGCTCGGCTGAAGCAACACACTGCAACAATACGTGAGGGAGGAGTATTTGCTGACGGAGACTTTCTTTGGAAGGTGAAAGAGCAGAGGGATTCCACATAAGTTCCGGACGTATTGATGCTCATATACTTAATGGAAAGTAGAGGTGGATACTTTGGAGAACGAACTTGTTAGGTATTCAAGAGCCGGTGACATTTTTCATTACCGATGGGCAGCTCGCCGGTGTCTGCGTTTAATCTCACCTAAGTCTCGAATTAATCAAATTGTGATTGAGGGTTCTAAGGAGAATAAACTTGCAGGAGAATATGTTATTGATGTTGCTGAATACTCTGATTCACTAACTAGGCAAGGATTTCAAGACGTAACATATTATCAGTTGAAACACACCACTGTACATAAAAATAATCCTTTTGATCTTAGTGATCTAAGGGAAACATTTGAGGGGTTTTCGAAACGGTTTCAAAAGCTTACCAGTGCCACTACCCAAGTCGATAGTGTCATCTTTACTATTGTCACAAATAGACCAGTTAATCAAAATCTTAAGGTGAATATTGGAAAATTATCTGCTGGCGAGAAAGCTAATTTAAAGTATAAGAACACATTATTAAAATATACTCAGTTGTCTGAGGAAGATCTAAAAAAGTTTTGTGCTTGTATAAAATTTGCAGACGGTGAAGGAGATTATAATGCACAGAAGTATAGGCTTCATTTAGAAATATCTCAGTTGGTGGCCGGTAGCGTCGATAATCCTGAAATAGAAAGCATTACTGGACTGGTTCGTGACAAGGCATTACCTGATTCAAATGGTGTGATTTTTCGTGAGGAGATACTTGAAAAATTTAAGGTTACATCTGATCGTGATCTCTTTCCTGCTCCACTCGAGTTTGAAAAACTTGAAACTCTTGTACATAGAGTGCAGCATAATGATTTGTTGAAAACCATTTTAACATCAGAAGCCCCGTTGATTATACATGCATCTGGAGGGGTAGGAAAAACGGTCTTTGCTCGTCAAATAGCCAAATCATTACCTGTTGGATCTTTCGGTGTTGTATATGATTGCTTTGGTGGTGGACGTTATCGTAATCGGAGCGAAGTGAGGCATCACCATCGTCAAGCATTTGTTCAAATTGTTAATGAATTGGCTGTACAAGGCCTTTGTGACCCACTTATTGTGAATTCCGGTGCATCTGAAACAGATATATTAAGAAAGTTCCTCGACAGAATTGATACAGCAGTTATTGCTATGAAGAAATCAAATAGCAATGCAGTCCTAGTGATTCTAATAGATGCAGCTGATAATGCTGAAATGGCCGCGGCGGAGTTCAATGATAATTGCTTTGCCCATGAACTTCTCCGTGAACGTATAATCGAAGGTGCTAAAATAGTTGCCCTTTGTAGAACCGAGCGTATACATTTACTCCAGCCGCCTAGTAACATCAAACAACTTGAGTTAAATCCATTTTCGGAGAAAGAGTCTTTTGATTATATAAGATCTCATTTTCCGCAAGCGTCTATAGAGGATGGAATAGAATTTCATAGGCTTACTAGTGGCAATCCACGTGTGCAGTCAAATGCTTTAAGTTTAAATGGTAATACGATTGATGAAGTATTCTCCAGACTTGGTAGTATTGGAACCACTGTCGATGAACAAATAGAAGGACAATTAATGTCAGCAATTGATACAATAAGAGATAAACTTCATGATGATTACAGAAAACAAATCGACTCTATCTGTGTAGGTCTTGCTACATTACCTCCCTTTATTCCACTGAAGATACTATCTAGGGCAGCTGATGTTGAGGAGTCTGCTATAAGAAGTTTTGTTGCAGATATGGGACGTCCCTTATGGCTTTCTGACTCCTCAGTTCAGTTTAGAGATGAGCCTACGGAAACATGGTTTAGGGAAACTTATGCAGCATCGAAGGAACAAATAGAGTTTTTTATTGAACAAATCAAACCATTAGCTAACGAGTATTCATATGTAGCTTCTGCTATGCCTGCTCTGTTATTACAAGCAGGGAAGAACACCGATCTTGTTGAATTGGCTTTATCTGATAATTATCTCCCCGATAATCCCATTGATGAGCGAAATGTTCGAGTATTTCGTCTTCAATTTGCATTTAAGGCTTCGTTGAAGCAAAAAAGCTTTGTTGAGGCAATTAAATTAGCTTTACGAGCTGGTGAAGAAGTAGCTGGTGATAAACGACAGTTCGAACTTCTTGCAAGCAATATTGATCTGATTGCGCCTTTACAAGATGAACAACGTGTACAGGAGTTTGCTTTTCGTCGTTTGTTTAGCGGTTCTTGGAGAGGATCAGAGAATGTTTATTCAGCAGCGTTGTTATCAACAGTCAAGAATTTTAGAGGGGAAGCCAGAAGCTTTCTTAGGGCTGCTGAGAACTGGTTAAGTCTATACTTCCAAGATAGAGACAAGAAAAAAGAAGAAGATATTCCATTTCATCGTGAGCAACTAAAAAATGAAGAAATTATGGAACTCGTATACACACATTTTAATTTACATGGGGTAGAGAGGGCCTTCAAATTTCTTATGAGTTGGCGACCGAAGAAGGTAATCTATCATATTTCTAGGCAACTATTTAAACGTCTTATGGACCTAGGGGAATTATCTGCTGCAATGCAGTTTGCAAAACTCGGTTCGCGTAATCAGTATTTAATAATTGCTTTTGCACATGAGTCCTTAGATATTGGACATATTCCCAATTCTGATGTGCTCTGCTCTTGCCTTGATTTACTAACTACAAAACGGGCTAGAATTTCAAAAAAACAAAATACTTTTCAGGACACAACACTTCAATCTCTTATCTCTTTTCTTGAATCTTGCGCAGCAAACAAATTACCGAAGGGGAAAATCATCAGAGTTCTAAATCATTATTTCCCTCAATGTGCTTCACGATCTATTACAAGCGATTACGATAATAAAGATCGTGCAATTTTTATGCGTGCACTGGCATTGAAAAAAGTATTACTTTCAGATTTGGAATTCGATATTAATGAATTGCTTCCAAAGGATCTACAACAGAATAAAAAATATAAGGATGAGCAAGAGGTAAGAGAAATAAAAGAGGTGATTGGCGGACTGTTACCTTGGTATATGCTCCGGATACGCTGTTTAGCAGGGGATATTCTTGAGTTTGATAATGATGTAGCAGAAGTGAAAAAGAAGTCAGGATCAGCAACAGCGAGTCGATATAGAGACTATGATAGTTTGCCAACGGAAATAGCTAGAATATGTTGTGACATTTTGATGTTTCATAAATTTCCCGGACAAATGTCAGTCAAAACTTTTTATGAAAATTATATAAAGAGTAACGGGATGTTTCTTCCTGATCATCTAAAATTAGTTCGTTCTGCTTTCCGATTAAGCCACTTAGATGGACAGAAGCGAGATTTTGAACAATATGCTTATGACGTAATCCGTTCTGCTACAGACATTGGCCCAGAGGAAAGGGCAAACTGTTACATTGATCTTGCACGAGCATTGATTAATGTAAATCGTGATGATGCCGCTGTTTACTTCAATTTTGCCATCGATGCCGTTTCGAAATTTGGCGATGAAATCGTCGAGAGATGGGAAGCTGTTGTTTCCCTAGCTAACCAAAGAAAAGTAGATGAGTTTGCACCTTATGATTTAGCTTACAGATTTATACGTTGTGCAGAGCTTATAGGAGAAAATGTAGCTCGCGAAAAGTATTGGGATAGGGATGAGGCTGTTAGGACTTGTATTCGATTGTCCCCGGTAACTGGAATCGCCGCACTAAGCAGATGGCGGGACCGGGAAATTGGTCGATATAATCATCAATTAATTGCTTTGTCCGAGGAAATTGTAAGAAGCGGCTACGTTGTACCAACGGTAGCATGGTCTCTTTCTGCGTTCATGACGGAGTTTGAAATAGGGGATTTCTCAAGACAATGTATTATGAAGGAAACATCGCATGATAATCGGATGTATATTTTTGAATCAGTCATTAGAGAACTTAGGATAAACGGAGTTGGAGGGGAAGTTTGGGGAAGGATTGCTGAAACTGCTAAAAAGTACTCTTTACAAAGTAATCTATTGGATGAAGTTATTGCTTATAATCGCGACATTATTGATGAAGAAGGGAATATTCTTAACCAAGAAAGTACTTCCTCGCTTTGTGTACAGTCGGAAGAGAGTGCGATTGATTGGAACGATCTGCTGCATGATTTGGACTTGGTTTCATCTAATGGATTAAGACAAGCTATCCAACGCTATGATGGACTTCCTCAGACTGTGCGAAACAGCGAGTTCTTATGGCGTGAAGTCTACAATCGAATTTCCGATAGTGAAGCGAAGAAATTTTTGTATGAGCTTATTAAAGTAAATGAAGCCGATTTTTATGATATACAGAATGCGCTTTTGTTAGTGCCGGAAGAATGGCATCGCAAAATGAGCATTAAAATTGAGTGGCCCCAAATCATGCAATTCGTAGGGAAACGATTTGCTACGTTTCTGCTGGAAAGGGGATCAATCTCTTTTTTCACTAGGAGGCTTCATTTAGGAGCGGAAAATATACCCTTTATTCAAAAAGGAATAATCGAAGGATTAGCAACCCATGGAGATTTGGTTCATGCAACTACATTTTTTGGCTTTGTAACAGTTGCTTCGAAATATATCACAACACAGGAAGCAACTGATTTACTCGATTTTGCATTATCGAGATTCGAATTACATATTGACTCTGAGTACGCTGATGGGCCATGGTCTCAATTGTTGTTGCCGCCGATTCACATGGATAGTGCTTTTACAGGTTTTGTTTGGTCTGCTTTAGGTTCTCCAAGATCTTCAACACGCTGGTGTGCCGTTCACTGTGTTCGTAGACTCGCAGAATCTCAATGCAGGGATGAGATCGATGCTTTAATTGATTGGATGGAAAGGGATACTGTTGATGCATTTGGTGCTAGTAAATTTCCGTTTTACAACCTACATGCAAGATTATATTTATTGATTTCACTTGCTCGAATATCAATTGATAATCCGCACATTTTGCTAAGTCATTGTAATGTTTTCTATAAATATGCCGTACAGTCTTCTCCTCATATGCTAATTCAAAAATATGCAACTGATATTGCATTCAATATCGAGAAGGCTCATCCAGGGACTTACTCGAAAGAGGTAATTGAATCATTGCAAAAAGTGGGGAAGAGTCAATTTGATAAGGTTGAATTAAAAGACCGTTGGGAAACAAGAGATAGTTATTGGCATGCTAACGAGACGTTTGATACTAGTTTGAATTTTTATCATGGGTACGATTTTGATAGGTATTGGTTTGAACCATTAGGGCGGGTATTCGGTATTTCCAGTGAGCAAGTGGAGGATCTTACAACGAATGTTGTTATTAATGAATGGAAAAGAGAACATGATGGTGGATATAAAGATGACCCGCGTCATTCATTATGGAGATCGTCGAGGGAACAACAAGGAACTTATCATAGTCATGGGAGCTATCCGAGAATAGATAATTATAATTTTTATTTATCGTATCATGCCATGTTTGTTGTAGCTTCAAGGTTGCTAGAGAAGATGCCTGTTGTTCACAGTTCGGATTGGTATGAAGATGAGTGGTATGAGTGGCTACATAGACACTTATTAACTCGAAGTGATGGTTATTGGCTGTATGACCGTAGAGATCCTATCCCTTTGTATAGAAGGGAATGGATTAATGAAGTAAGAAGTCCAGATTGGCGTGAAGAGATATCAAATAATGATATTCTTGATGGCATATTGTCTGAAAGAAACGGAGAACTATGGCTAAACGTGTTCGGATCTTGGGAGGATGGAGATAGTGAAAGAGCGGAAAGTTTCAATATTGCAAGCTCTCTCGTATCATCGGCCACTGCTCAATCTCTTTTGCATGCATTGAGCACATGTTCAAATCCTCATGATTTTAAGTTACCTGCTTACGAAGAAGAGGAAATGGAGATTGATTTGGATACTTTTAAACTTAAAGGATGGGTATATCAAGAAGAAGTATATAAGCGTCTGGATGAGTTCGATCCACATTCTGCTAAAGTAGATTACCCGCCTTATAAAATAGGAAGGTCAATCGCTGAGAAAATGATGATATCTGCTGATTATGAACAGAGAGAATGGAGTTTGGCCAATGAGAATAGAGCATCAATGATTTGTGAAATCTGGGTTCCAATTCATGATAATCTGGAAGATGAGGAAATACGCAGTGGTAATCGACTAACAGCATCGCTCTCATTTCTAAAAAGACTTTGTACTGAATTCCAAAGTGAATTAATTATTGAAGTTCAACTTCGAAGAAGATATAGACAGAAATCATACATGAGAGGAAGTGAGTCGGATGAGTATAAGCCACCGCTTAGCAAATTATTTATCTTCTCAGCCGATGGAAGACTCAGAGATACAGAGACGCACTATGAACTTAGGCAAAGCGCTAGTCAAAGAGCTTAATTTGGACCCCGGTGTAGATACCACTGCTCGTTGGATGGCGCATTATATTGCTGAGCAAATCGAAAGAGCTGAAAATAGCACTGGAGCTGAAAAAAAAGAGGCGGAAGAACGTTGTTTTGAAGCAATTTTAAAGCTATGGAATCACAGATTAACGTTCCCAAGTGGCTCAAGGCCATTTGAAAATTTTGAGCCTATACTTCGTGCTCTAACTCGACTTGATCCTGAAAACGATCGCCATTTCTTCTTTGAAAATAGAAGGGATGCAAAGGACGGTATCCCAGAGGAAGTTCAAAAGTGGCTGGATGTAGCCAATGGAATAGATGAAGCCGTGCGCGTATGGTTGAAATATGTTTTTGAACAAGCTACACTGGCTGCAACTGATGACTCTACTATCGAATGGTTAGAGAATTCAGCGGCTCTTCAGGAAGACGACCATTTTTCTGTAATCTTCCGAGATTTGTATAGTGATATCGATGATATTTGGGGAGAACACCAAGATAAGAATGAAAAGAAACGAAAGACTATAAATTCGAAAATCAAGAAACTTGAGGCTTACGCAGAATTAAACCAATTGTTATTGTCTGAATATAGGGATGAACTTAAAAAGTATAAATAAGGGAAGGTTAATAATATTTTAGAAGTTCTATTCTCCTTTTGAGGGTGCCGGTATGATTAAGAAAGCGATAAACCGCATCTTGCTGGGCATGGAATCGTCCTTACGGATCTCAAGCAGGCGAAACCAGTTTTTCTGATGGAACAACAAAAACGAAGACAAGTTGAAATAGCTGGGCGCAGCTAAAGCCAAAGTGTTTACGAAATCCAGCTTGTTGCAGATGCTGCATGACTTTCCATTCTTGGAACGCTGGCTTTAGCTCGTTAAGCAGTTAATTCAATTCAGATGGTTGGGCTAACATTAGGGTAGACACCTCTTCGGTTGAAATGATTGCTCGACACTCTCACTTTAGCAAACGAAGCGGTGTTTTTCTATTTACAAGCCCAATACCTGAGCCCTTGAAAGACTGCAACGACATGCTCTTAAGATGATTTGTGCTCTGCGAAAGTTAGTTCTAAAGCAAGGGAAACTTTTGATATTAGGATAGGTGATATTATGAATAGTACAGATTTGATGCCAGCGTTGCAAAAAATATTTAATGATAATACAAGTTATATGAATCCAACACAAGCAGCAAATCAAGCTGATTCTATAGCTGCTTTATCGATAGATCTTTATACAGATTCAGATAGATTTATATATGAGCTTTTACAAAATGCTGATGACTCATCTTGCAATACTAGCGGGGTTAAAGTTTGGATAAAAGTATTTAATAATGAATTGGTAGTAGCTCATTCAGGTAAAGTGTTTGATGAAAAAGATATTCGCGGTATTTGTAATATTAACAACGGGACAAAAAAATCCGACTTAAAAAAGACTGGATATAAGGGTATTGGATTCAAATCAGTATTTGGTCAATCAAACAATGTTGTAATATATACTAACGGAGAATTCTTTAGATTTGACAATTCTTATAATTTTGAATGGAAATGGGATAAATCGCAAAAAGAATGGGAAGACGAAAATAATCGAAGATTTCAATACCCCTGGCAAATAATCCCGATATACACAGAAACTATAGAGGTTAGACCAGAAATAAGAAGTTTTATATCGGAAATTGGTTCAAGTGTTGCAACAGTACTAAAAATAAAGCACATCGAAGAAACAAGAGAAGCAATTCAAAACTTATTTAAAAATATTAATATGTTTATATTTTTGAAAAATATTACAGAGATTCATTTCGAAGATAAAGTTATCACAATTGATAGGACTAATGTAAATAGAATAATCCTAAATAAAGGAACAGATTCTCAAAAAGACTGGTTGGTAAATAATATTCAATTAAATGTTTCAGAAGAGTTAAGAAAGACTCTTAGAGAAGAACGTCATATCCCTCCTAAATTATTAGATACCCAATTTATTGAAATGACTTTTGCAGCACAAATTGATAACACTAACATAATTTCTTTAGAAAAAAAGGATAGAGTTTTATATTCATATTTACCTACTGGTGAAACAAAATATGAATTTCCAGTGTTAGTAAACACAAATTTTCTTATTTCGGCTAATAGAGAAAATATTCATAAAGATTCAAAGTGGAACCAGTGGTTATTTGAATGCATTTCTTACGAAATTTTCAAATGGATTTCTGAGCTAGTGATTTCTGAAGTATCATTTGAGGCATATAAATTAATACCAGATGAGTCCCCTTATGAGGATAGTTTATCAAAACATTACAATATAGGGATTAAAAGAGCAAAAGAAAATATTGCTTTTATTTTATCTCGTAACAATACATTGATTAAGGTTAGCGATGCCTTGATAGATTTTACATACCTATCAGAAAAAAACTTTATCGGTGAAGAACCAATTAAAAGTTTTATTGTGAAACAAAATAATAATACTGTAAATAAGGTTTATGTTCATCAATGTGCTTATTGGAATAAATTAAAACAACTTGAGATTTCAAGTTTTGAATGGAAAGATTTTAAACCATTTTTGAATTCTGTATATTTTAAACAGACACATTCGATTCAAAAAAATATTGAGTTAATAAAATTCTTAAGATTGTGTTGTAATTCAGAAAAAGTTAGAGGTGTTACCGATGAATATGTAAGTAATCTGCCCTTTATCTGGGATCATAAAAATAAAATTAACTATCCTAAACAAGTATGTTTTCCAACAGCTGATGACGAAAATTGGGATAATATAGACAATGAATTGTCCTTTGTTCATAGAGATATATTGAGTTGGTTATTGCATGAATTAGAAACCAGAACCTGGCTAGAAAAACTGGGAGTAAAAGAAAAGACTGATATAACCTACATAACACAAAATATCTTACCTCAAGTAAGTAATTATATTAATAATGATAATGCAATATCTGAAATACAAAAATTATTTTCATTATATCGAAAAGGCGACCTAAAAGAAAATCTAATTAGCCAGCTGTCTGAAATAAAGCTTATTACTAATAAAAACACACTATTACAAGCCTCTAAATGTTATTTATCTGACTTTTATAATCCAAGGTTAAAGATCGAAAAGATACTGAAAGAAGATATGTTTATTAGCGAAGAATATTGCTATAACATTCAAGAAAAAAAGGATTGGAGAAGATTTTTTGAAATTCTTGGTGTTAAAGATGGAATTAATCCGATCCCATTTAAAGAAAAAGAGTCGAAAACTTTATTGTTAGACTATGGAATTAAAGCGGGTTATTTTAGTACAGAAGATATGAAATTCACTCCATACATAAATACGTTTTGGGCGGATGAATTTTCGAATGTTGTCAGTTTATCTTTAATAAATTACTTAGAGAATAATAACCATTTAAGTTTTCTTTTTTGGCAAGATTGTATAGAAAATAATAATATGTCGGAAGTTATAAAAGAAGTAACAGCATATTGGGGAAATTATGGAATGGCTGGTCGCACTTATGGTAGTAAAGTTTCAAATTATTTACCTTGGTTTATTAATAACATAAAATGTATTCCGACACTTAAAGGAAAAACATATACATCCCCTGACGTATTTTTAAATACAAAGGAAATATCAGATATTTCGGGGAAATATTTACCCGTATTTAAAGGTTCTCATTTATCACAGGACTGGAAGGCTTTTTTTAAGTTTAAAACAGTGCTTAGTCTAGAAGATTATCTAAGTATACTATTACAGATTTCTTCAGATATTCAAGGTGAAGGTAGCATTAAAGATGAAAATCATGAAAGACTACAATCAATTTATACAATATTACTAGATGAATGTGCTAATTGGAGTGAAAGTGATATTGAAAGTGTTAAATTGTGGTCCGAAAGCAATAGATTGTTGAATAGTGAGGATGTTTTTACAGAATGTAATAGTTTACATTATTTTACAGATGGTAATGAGTCTATTTTCCAAGAAAAGTATGATTTTATAAAATTGAATGCAAGAAATAAAACACATCCAAATTTAATGAAAATGTTGACATTTTTTCAAGTGAAATTATTGAGCCAAAATCAATTTAAATTAATATGTCATAATGATGAAGCATGTGATAACCTGAAAATCAAGCTAAACAGTATTGTTCCATACTTTAAAATATGGATAGAACATGATGGGAATGATATTAGTACTAAACAAAATTTATTACAATTACAAAATAGAATTGATAATCTAGAAATTTACGAGTCAGATGAGCTGAAAATAACATATGAAGAAATGAACTTTATTAAATATGTTAATTTGCATGTTGATGAAAATAAAATTTATGTAACAAATCCGTGGAATTCAAATAGTGTACTATTAAGATTGGCAGAAAAGTTATGCATTTGTTTTGGTTTAGATGGATATAGTAATAAACTTGATTTTTTACTAAGAGCTGAGATTGATGAAATTCATAAATACTTTTCCCAAGAAGGCATTGAATTGCCAATAGAAATTTCAATAGGTAAAACTAATGTAGTCTCATCAGAAAATAGTAATGATAGTTATAGTAGAGATTCTTTTGAGGATTTTTTTGAAGTTACAAGTCATCATCTTAATAGAAGAACATATATACAATCACTTATTCCTAGAGCCGTAGATAATGTGCTTAAGCATCTTAGAACACTTCCAGAATATGATTGTACTGCTGCTGATGTAATATCAGAAAGTGTTATTGGAGGTATAACTAAAAACGGAAATGACATAAAAGTGGTTGCTAGACCATCAGATAATGATAAAGTTAGACTTTATTATGATTCTGAATTTGATGTCCTTGAATATGTAGATGCAGAAATTTGGTATGAGGATGGTGTTACACCCCCTAAACGGTTTACACTCGGTCAACTTTTGAAAATGACAAAAATAAATAAAATCCCAATCAAAAAAGTTGATATTAAAGATGCTGAATTTAACAATCCAAAATCTGAAATATTAGAATTTGATGCAGTACCTTTTTCACCTGAAAAAACAGCGAAGATCATTTCATCATTCGCTAATACCAAAGGAGGCACTATAGTTTTTGGGATAAAAGAGCTATCTCCGATTGAAAATGAGATTGTTGGTCTAAGTACTGATTTCAAAGTAATTGATATAACCAATAAAGCCATTTCAATGCTTAATCCAACACCTGATGTAAGTTTTGATTGGATCAAAAAAGGTGAAGAATTAGTATTCGTTATTGAAACAAAAAAAGCAAGCGAGGATATACTTTTGAATAATCAAAAATATATCCGACAATTATCTTCCACGGTATTAGTAAATGATAAAGTAAGAATAACTGATTTGATTGTAAATAATCCACAATTCAAAAGAACAATAGCTATTATTATATCTATAGAAAATTATTTTCCAAAACAAAGAAATCAAATACCACCAGTAAAATATGCCAATAGTGATGGAGCGAAATTTAAAGCAGTATTAATGAATAAATTAAATGTTGATGAAAGTGATATTATAATTTTACAAAATGATAAAGCCATAAAAAATGAGATTGAAGATGTTATAAAATATCAAATGTTCTCTATGACAGAAGATGATAGACTGATATTTTATTATGTAGGACATGGGTTTCATGATGGTGCGACTAACTATATCTCAACATACGATATGAGTAAATCAGATATATCGAACACCGCAATTTCATTGCGAAAGTTACTGCTTGATCCTTTGAAACATTCTAGTTGCAATAATGCATTGATATTTATTGATGCTTGTGCACAGAGTTTTGTAGATGAATATTCTAGAAGTACTATTTCTAATATTAATGATGAAGAATTGATTATTTTCTCAAATGAATTTCCACATTATGCATTATTTTTATCGTGTCAAGATGGAGAGAAATCTTATTCTTGTGATACACTAGAAAATGGTATATGGACTTATTATTTGACTAAAGCAATAAATGAATCGGTAGATGAAGTACTTCTTAACCATCAATACCTCACAGATAGAAAGCTAGGTGATTATTTATCTTTGAATGTATCTCAGTACGCAAAAAGTAAACATGATTGGAATCAAAATCCTAAGATAATACTTGATTCAAGCTATGAAAATGTTATAACTGAAGTTAAATAGGATATATAAGATGAAAAGATAAACCCCAAGAATATTATTTAAGGCAATAATTGAACTGCACCCTTTCAAGCAGACTTGTAAAAACAAAAATAGTTAGGTTAAAACCTCAGCTCAGAATAAAAGAGCTGAGGTTTTCGTTATGTAGCCAGCATGTCGGTAATCATTGGGTGACACGCCTCCTTATGATGGTTACCAACTTTCTTTTCATGGTAATCTTTGGTGGTTCATGACTTTTTATTTTTCGAGTTTATCACGTGCCGCGGCAAACCCAATAAAATCAACAAAATTGGTTCCAGAGATTTTTTACACCTGACATGTTGCTGCTTATATGAAGATTAAAGTTGCTTCAATACAATAAAGCCGCTTGGTAATGTGAGTACGTGACGAAATTTTTTTTAGACGAGTGCCAGTTCACATGTGAACTGGCACTTTGTATTTTATATGATCCTTTATTGTTCGCTTATAATAAGATTTAGTAAATTAAGGAAATCTGGGCGATAATACTCTAAGACAATTATTGAAGGAGGAGTAACGATATGCTGGCAGTAGTAGAGAAATTTGAAGGCGGCTATATAGCTACCTATAATCGGTCACTACTATATTCAGTTGAAAAGGTTTGGTCTGCATTAACCGAGAATGACAAACTAGAAAAATGGATACCTAACCTCCAAGTTGTAGACCTTCGAAAAGGCGGGAAGCTCAAGTTCAATATGAACGATGGAACAGATAAATTCTTTGACATCTCGATTGAGGACTACAAAGAAAGGTTCTATTTGCAATACGAATGGGGACAAGGGTGGGTTCGCTTCGAGCTATTTCCCAATGACGGTGGTTGCTTGTTAGTATTAAAGGAATTTATTCCTGTCTTAAATGACCATACCCCAATAGATCTAGCCGGATGGCATGTATGTCTGGATATGTTTAGTGCTTTACTTGAAGGTCAATATATGGACTTTCCAAAAGGCGAATGGGAAGAATGGCGTCAGAGGTATGTTAGTGTAATCAATCAGTTACGGTGAATTCCATATTCATTTCGGGTAATGAAGAGTAACGTATAGTCAGAACTAATTACATCAAGAACGGAGGCTCGTCATGATGAAGAAGGTTTATTTTACTCTGACCATTGTATGTGTGTTCACTTTAACTGCTTGCCAAGGAATGGATCAGACTCCACCGAATAACACTACGCAAACCGGCCAAACGAATAGCTCTAATATAGGAGAATTAAATGGAGATCATCGAAGTAACGAATCCCAGAATGAATCTAATTATGGTAATGCAGCAAGTCCTAATAACACGAGTGATTCTCGCCACGAAGAAGAAGGACCAGTAAAGGAAACACAGTATTCAAGCAAAGAAACAGCTGTTAATGCCATAGAGAATTATTATGAAATTGAACAAACAAATGTAGATTTGGGACATGGAATTAAAGGACATGCTGAAGGTGCGGCAGGACATCAATATATTTCTTGGAATGAAGGAAAGTGGTTGATCGAAGTTAACTTTCCAACGGATCCCGAGTATGCTGTAGACGATTATGACAATGGGGAAGCTATGGCTAAAGCCATTGTAAGTTATTTAGAGGATCACTTTCTTCCTCCGCCGGATGAGCGTGGCAAGATACAAATCAATGGCTTCCGTGAGCATCCGGAGACCATTATCCAATGGCAAGAAGGAACCAAGGTATATGTAATTGACCAAAAAACTGCAGATCCGCTTGATACATTGCAAATAGCGGTTAAACAGGCAAATAAGAAGTAAATCTACCGCATAAAGTTTGTTGTTATAGACCGAGCAGTTCCAGGTTCTTTCCTGGCACTGCTCGTTTTCTTTTCCGCCGGGGATGCCAGATGGCCCTAACGGACCAGTTTCTAATATGGAGAACTGTACGAAGGCGGCACGATAACGTCCTTAGAGTATGCGGCGACGTAAGCGCAGCTTACCAAAGAAAGATGTTATGAGCTAGTGGCTAAGTATATGGAGTGATCTAGCAAAGAACTAAGCCTCCCCAAGCCGATAATAAATATATGGTAAACTAACTATAGTTTAGTTTTAACGGTCAGACAATCTGGGATGGAGGCAAAAGAATGCGTATATTAGTGCTTGGAGCAGGCGGAGTGGGCGGTTATTTTGGTGGACGGCTTGTAGAAAAAGGAGCAGATGTTACTTTTCTAGTCCGAAGTCAGCGTAAGAAGCAGCTTGAGGAAGATGGCTTGGTTATCTCCAGTGTCAACGGCGATTTTAAGTTTCGTCCTGTGCTGATCACGATCGAGGATTCCGGTACGGCGGGAACTTATGACTTGGTATTGTTCTCAACCAAAGCCTACCATTTGCAAGCAGCGATTCAGGATGTAAAGCCATTTGTTGGCGAGCAGACAGTCATTCTGCCGTTGTTGAACGGTGTAGCGCATTATCCGGTACTGCAACGTGAGTTCGGGGAGGACAAGGTCATCGGAGGGCTTTGTTTTATTGAGACAACCTTGAACCGCGAGGGCCATATTGTACAGACAAGCAAGGCTGATACTGTAAGATATGGCGAGTTCGAGAATAAGCAAACCGACCGGATCCAGAAGATCGAACAGGTGCTGAGCGGAGCATTGCCTTCCTTCATTCGCAGTGAATTTATCGAACAAGATATTTGGCATAAGTATTTGTATATAGCCACGATTGCCGGTGTGACGACCTTGATGAGGTCTGCACTCGGTCCGATCCGTGAGAGTAAAGGCGGGCGGGATTTCATTCAGCATTTATTTCAAGAAATCGAGGGAATTATGCTTGAGCATGGGGCTCCGCTAGACCATGATATTGTGGCTAAACATATGGAGACGATGGACAAGTCCTCGGATGAAATGAAATCCTCGATGCTTCGGGATATGGAGAAGGGTCTGGATACTGAAGCAGCGCATCTGCATGGGTATTTGTTAAAGCTGGCCGGAGATTACAGCATCGAGGCTCCCTTCCTTCAGGCGGTTAATCAGAACCTGCTCGTGTATGAAGGAGCGAAATCATAAAGTACATCAAATCATCTGATTCTAGGCGGGTACCTGCGGGTATTCGCTTTTTTGTCCAAGTAGTTAGACGAGGCCTATTTGAAGGTTCTTTAATTTCGAACCAATACAGTATAAGTCAAATCAGACCTGCTTTTGAACTCAACCTTCCGACCATTATAACAGGCTGGGAGTTGAGCTGTAAGCAGGCCTAATCCATTCAGCGAAACAGGCAAAGCCTGAAGCTCATTCGTAAATCAACTGGTGCGCCGTACCATCAATTCCGTCGGAAATACTTCTTCGACTGGAGTAATCGGTTGACCGTCGACCTCAATGGACTCGATCATCAGCTTGGAGGCGGCCGCGGCCAGTTCGTTGATGGGATGCCGAATCGTTGATAAGCTCAACAACTCGGAGACGGTTGGCATGTCGTCGACACCAAGTATCGCAAGCTTCTCCGGAACGGCCAGCTCTAAATCTTTGCAGGCCTTTAAAGCCCCGATGGCGGAAATATCATTCAAACAAAACAACGCCTGGGGCAGTTGGTTGGTTTGGGCCAGGTTAACCACGGTATCGTACCCGAATTTCTCTGTCATATCGCCCGTCAACACTGTAGTCAGCCTGCCATGCTGCTGCAGGGCCTTGCTCGCTCCGTTCAGCCGGTCATCGAATCCGGGAACTTGCCCGTGCGGATACGTCAAAATGATTAAATTGTCATAGCCGCGGGATAACAAGTGATTCACCCCGGTCTGGCCGCTTTGGTAGTCGTTGACGCGCAGCACATGTGCTCCGTAAGGCAAATTGTGGCGGCCTACTGTAATGACAGGTACGTTAAGATTCATTAGTTTAGGCATGAACTTTTCCGTTTCCAATGTTGCCTTGACGATAATCCCGTCGACCATCTGGACGTTCATAAAGATTTCTTCAAAGTCCAGAAGGATGATTTTATATCCCAAGGCCTTCAACTGCTGCTTGATGACTTTGGCAAAGTGAAGAAAGTATAAGTCCTCAAAGTAACCGTCTCCGTCATAGACACTATCGGACAAAACAAGTCCGATGGTATGCATTCTGCCGGTAATAAGGCTTTTGGCCACAGGGTTTACTTGATACCCCAGCTTTTTGATCGAGAGACGGATCTTTTCCTTTGTCTCTACGCCCATTTTCTGAAAGTTGCCGTTCAAAAAATGAGAGACCGTTGCGGGCGATACACCCGCGTCTTTGGCGACTTGAACTAAGGTAACCCTCTTATTCGTCATTTTTGGACCTCTGTTTCTTTATAGTTGCGAAGTTTCTCTTGATTAACGCGGGCGTCTTTCTGATACGCCGGGCAGCTCGGGAAACGCTTGATGCGGCTCGGTCTGATACCAATAGGATATGGAACTCACGTCGTCGCTTCTTTCGAACAAAGCTTTTCCGTCATGTCCGATCTGTTGAACCGTGACTCGCAAATCCTCTTCAAACAAAATGGGATCAAGTATATGCCAACGATAGAAGCCGCGCATTGGACAAGCTGCTCCATCGTAAATATGCGCTCTTGTGGTATCTTTTACTGCAAAATAAGGAAAACCCATAAACGGGGTAGAGTACGTCTGTTCCTGAACCGGGTTGCCGTTGTCGGATTTCACAAACCCCCAGGCGCCGCCGAAGTAATCCTCTGCTCCCGTACCGCAAATCGTCGGCCAATCCCGGTCGCCGTCGAGGTAAAATTTCACTTCCCCTTCGCCGTACCAGTAGCGGGACAGGGAGGTCCAGGCCATATAGGTGCCGACATATTTCCCTCTTCCTTTAATTCCATCAATAATCGTATAATCCTGCTTGAGCCGGGTCGGATTTTCCCGGCGGAATTGAGCGTGGAAATATTCCGTATCCTCCGGCAGCCCATCAACCAGCAGGTAATCAAATTGATAAAAGAACGCCTCGATCTCTTGAGGGTGCTCATTCGTAATGGTTACTCTGGCGGATTTTCCGAAGGGCATGGCGAAATAGCTGTTCATGCCGCCGACCGGATTGACCACAATCGGCATGGAGTTGACGATTGCTCTGGCACCGAAGCCGTTGCAGAAGAAATCGCCTAATGGAACTTCCACGGATGGGGATTCTTCGCCGTCCCAATACATTCGGAGTACCAGGTCGCGCAATACGAACCAGCCGGATTCGGTTTGATCGGTAACGGTCATCCAGATATGCTGGATAATGCCGGGGCTCTCGATATCGACGAGCGTCGCCGTCTCGCCTTGAGCGAGGGAAATAAAGGCCTTTCCTTTTCTGGCAACCCCTAACGGGCCGGCCGCTTGCCCGCCTTCGCCTTTCAAGCCGCGAGGATTCTCCGCGGTAATTGCCCGGCTTCTTCCTTCCATTCTGCCAAAAAGTTGATTCATTGATTGCATGGGGATCTCTCCTTATCTCTTATCCTTTGACCGCACCATCGGACACGCCGGCCATCACGTATTTGTTCAGGAACAGGTAAGTGATGATAATCGGAATGATACTGATACAGATTGCCGCAAACGTCTGGCCCCAATCCGTCGCGCCGAACGCCCCGATAAAATCCTGGAGCCCGACGGCGATCGTTTTGTATTGCTTATCGTTCGTAAAAGTGTTGGAAAAAATAAAATCGTTCCAGATGAAAATAAAATTGATCGAGGCGACCGTGACCGTCGTGTTGATGGTCAGCGGCGAGATGATTTTATAAAACACCTGATAGATGTTGCAGCCATCGATGGTGGCGGCTTCAATCAATTCATTGGGGACGTAGCTATAAAAGCTGGTGAAGATCAGAATCGACAACGGCAAGGCAAATCCGACTTGCGGCAGAATCAATGCCAAGTAGGAGTTCAGCATTCCGTAGTCTTTGTACATAATAAACAGCGGGATTAAAGTCACCTGAATCGGAATCATGATGCCGATCGTAAAGAACAACAGCAGCTTTGAATTCAGTTTAAAATTCATTTTGACAAGGGCGAAGCCTGCCGTTGCGCTGAGGAAGATGATCAGTGCCAGACAGCTGAAGGTTACGATGGCGGTATTTTTGATATACAGCAGCAGGCTGCTTTCCCTGAACACGTCGGCGTAGTTGGCGAATGACCATACGGTAGGCAGCGAAAACGGCTTGGTCGTCAGTTCGATGCTCGATTTGAAGCTGGACAACAGCAGCCAGATCACCGGATAAATTTGTACGATCAGTATTGCGATAACAATAAAATACAACAGGAAGGATAAGGCTGTTTTTTTAGATCGCATATTACGCGCCTCCTTTCCTGGAATTGAAGATAGTCCGGATGATCAAGACGGCAAGCAGGCTTTCGAGAACGATAAAGACGGCAATTGAACTCCCGTAACCATATTGGATCGTGGAGAACGCCTTTTTATACATATAGGTTGTGACCAACTCGGTCGATGAACCCGGAACCCCGATGATATAAGGGATATCGAAGCCACGCAGCGCGCCGGTGGTGCACATGATCAGCGCCAGACTCAGCACATGCTTGATGCTTGGCAGCTTGATATAACGGATTAACTGCCAGCCGTTAACGCCATCGATGGTGGCTGCTTCCTCGATTTCTTTCGGTATGGCGATCAGTGCCGCATAAAAGATAACCATGTACATCCCGGTAAAACGCCAGCCTTCGGGAATGGAGACAGCGATCAACGCGGTGTGCGGATCGGATAACCAGGCGCTTTGCAGATGGCCAAGCCCTATCCACTCCAGAAACATGTTGAGCAAGCCTAAAGGCTGCAAGGAATAGAAGTTACGGAACATTTGCGCAATGGCAACGGTGACCACGACGGCTGGCAAGTAATATAGCGTTCTGAAAATGCCGGCCCCTTTTTTGACATAGGAGAGCAACAGCGCAAAAAACAAGCCGATGAATACTTGCATCAACACAACGATGACGACGTAGGCCAGGTTATTTTGTACAGAGTTCCAGAAGTAAGGATCATGAAACATTTTGATATAATTGCCCAGCCCGATGTATTTGGCGTCCTTGATGCCGTTCCAATCTTGAAAGCCGTAATTCAGCGACTGGATGATAGGAATAAAGACGGTTCCCAAATAAAAGAGCAGGGCGGGAGTGACAAAGACCAACCATGCCTTCTTATCCTTGAGTACATTCATGTGGAATCTCTCCCATTGATTCAGATTGACAAACTTAGGAGGAAAGCTCCCCGCCCGGACCTTAACGGGACCGGGCAGGGGACAATTTGTGCGAGCACAAACGATTTAGTTGTTCACGTTCTGGGCGATAGTATCGTCGACTTGCTTGGCGAACTCTTCCGGAGTCATGCCTCCCATAGCCAATTTCATGATCAAATCGCTCATGACGGAGTTCGTATTGGCGTCAAGCAGCGTATCCCAAGGCTTGGCAAATTCCGAACCGTAGTTATCCATATCCTGTTTAATCTGCAGGAACAGCTCGGAGAACTTGGACTCGTCTTCAATCGTGAATTTCAAGGGAGACATCTGCTGTTTAGCCACATAGACGTCGCTGTAATTCTTTAAGACGAAGCTGAGAAAGTCTTTGGCGATTCCTTCGAATTTGTCGGCAGTCGCTGCCAGGCCGATCCCGCTGTTGCCGAAAAATTCGTTATCCGGTGTTTGGGCGCCCGTCATGGTCGGGAGATAGAAATAATCGACATTATCCTTCATATTCTTCGGCAGGTTCTCATTCACGAAGGACGGAATCTCCCAGGTGCCCATGCGATACATGGCGGCTTCGCCGTTAAGGAACATGTTTAGGGCCGTCGTGTAATCCGTCGTGGCGAATCCTTGTTGGAAGTATTGGCCGATTTCAGAGACGAAGCTTGCCGCTTGCATGCCGACTTCGTCGGTCATTTTAGCTTTACCCTGGCTCAGATTTCGGGCAAATTCATTCCCGGTAGCGCGGAATGGAATCATCGCCGCATAGCGCAGTACGGGCCAGACATCCACGCCGTCAACGGCGATTGGAGTGATGCCCTTTTCTTTAAGCGCCTTGCTGACGGTAAGCATATCATCGATCGTTTTTGGTTCGGTCAGGTTATTTTCCTCAAATATTTTCTTATTGTACCAAGTCATCTCCAGGTGGTATTCCAGGGGGATAAGGTACAAGCTTCCATCCGGCAGCTCCTGGTATTTCAACGCAGGCTCGTAGAACTGATCGTACAAGCCTTGCTCGTCCAGGAATTGCTTCATATCAACCAGCATTCCCGCTTCTGCCAGTTCCTGAGCGTACGGATCGGCGTCCGTATCAATAAATTCAGGAACCTCTCCGGAAGCCACGAGCGTTCTCAGCTTGGTCAAATACGAAGGCCGGTCGGCTGTCACTTGAATATCCAGCTTGAATCCGGGATGATCTTGTGCATAGCTGTCCGCCAGTTCCCGAACGGTTTGAATGATTGCTCCGTTCTCCGGCCGGGCCGTCAGCCAGGTAATTGTTTTGCCTTCGTTGCCTGCGGACGAATTCCCTTGGTCCTTGGCGTCGTCTCCGGCGTTCTTGTTCGCCGAACCGCCGCAGCCTGCGAGAGCGGTTGCAAGCAAAGCGGAAATAAAGATAAGAGAAAAGAACTTAAACCTTGTTTTGTTTCTTCCCATTTCAAAACCCCCCATTATTGATTTTATCTTTAAAAATCTCTTTGAGAGATTTTTAAATTCGCAGTAGATTAACGTACTTCCGCTGTCTTGATCTTGATGTCGTGAACTTTAACAGAACCTTCATTGGCATAAAAGCCGAGATAGCCGGTTTCGAAGTTATAGATCCGCGTGGTCATCGCGACCATGTCGTTAACGTAAAGGCACAATATATCATCCTCTAAAATTAGCTTGACGTGGATTTGTTCATGCTCCGCAAAGCGGAACGGACGCTCCAATTCGATCATTTGCGGTTTGTCGCCGGCAATTTGCCATTGGAAGAAGCCGGGCTCGGTTCTGGGCCACATATCGAAAGCAATCCGATTGTGGAACGGATCAAATTTGATGAAATAGCCGGTGTCGAGCGCCTTGTCGGTGCGCAGCGCAATGCCGAAATCCTTGGCCTCATCCCAGTCCGTAAACGCGGCTTCGATCAGAACCTGAGCAGGAAGATCATTCAAGACCCGGTAAGCCAGTCCATCGGGAGAAGCCAGTTCGAAGCAGCGGCCGTCGTGGCGGCAGTTGCTTTCCGCTTGGGGAAGGAGGTCGCTCTCGGTATTAAAATGCTCATAGATGGCTTGAGGCATCCTGACGAGCAGATCGCCGCCATCATTTTGGTGAATTTCATGCACGACCAAGGTTCCGGCCCATTCCCAATCACCATAGTCACTTGACCCTTGCTTGGAAGGGACCCAGCCGAACGCGTACCTTTGCTGTTCGTCCGAAGCCGTTTTCGCCGCGTAAAATCCCCTGCCGTCAAAGGTGTCCGGGATCGGGGAAGAGTAGATGCCCCGGATGCTTTTGCTCTTCTTATAATGCGTCACGAACTTCTCGCTGAACGTCGAGTAGACCAGGTAATGCCAGTCTCCCATTTGAAAATAATCCGGACATTCCATCGTGATATACTTGTCCGGATTGTAGAACGGTTCGCGATAACTCCAGTGCACGAGATCATCAGAAGTAAGGAGTGCGATGCAGCCGCCTTTCTTCTCGGAGGAGTTCATTAATCTGGAGGTCACGAGCATCCAGTACTCTTGCCGTTCCTCATTGAAAAACACGAACGGATCACGCCAATCGAACTGCTCGTAGATCACCCCGTCGCCATACAGCTTGAAATCGGCATCCTTCGTCCAATGAATTCCGTCGGTTCCGGTGGCCTTCAATACAACCTGCAAGGGCTTGCCGTCTACGCTGAACTCGGCGTTGGGATTGTGCCCGGTATAAAAGAGGTGGTACAAGCCGTCTTGGTCCATGATCACGGAACCGGTATAGGCATTGCGGTCCGGCTCGGTTTCATCGCCGTTTGGCAATGTGACCCCATAATTTTTAAAATCCAAGCCGTTTTTAGTGGTAATCAGATTCCATGTCGTATGGTTTCCGTAATCACCACCGTCTCTTTGATCATGGAGATAGTAGAGCTTATACTCTCCACGGTCATAGAACGGGATTACGTCTCCGACCCATCCGTCTTGCGGTTTGTAAAATACTTTTTTCATCTTGTCATCTCCATTTGGTAAAACGTTTTACAAAATCATAATAACATAATTTATTATCTTGTCAACGGTTACATTGCTTATAAATATCGATAAATACTTTTGTTTTCAGAGATAAAAAAATGATGTGGTAAAACGTTTTTCTTAATAGTAAAATATACACGGAAACACTTACAGAGGAGGAGCTAACAATGAGAATCGGTGCGATTGAAGCCGGAGGTACGAAATTTATATGCGGTGTCGGAAATGAACAGGGGGAAATACTCGAACGAATCAGCTTTCCGACGGAAGCGCCGGAGATAACATTGGAGCAATCGGTCGCGTTTTTTCGGGACAAGGGTATTGAGGCGCTCGGCATCGGATCCTTTGGGCCGATCGACCTGGATCGCTCCGGTCCCGCTTACGGGCTGGTGACCACGACGCCGAAGCCGGGATGGGCGGGATTTGACTTCGTCGGATATATGAAGCGCTTCTTTACGGTACCGATCGGTTTCGATACCGACGTGAACGCTGCTGTTTTCGGCGAGGCGAAGTGGGGCGCGGCCAAGGGATTGGATAGCTGCGTTTACTATACGATCGGAACGGGCGTTGGCGTCGGGGTGTACGCGGAAGGCAAATTGGTGCATGGCCTGGTCCATCCGGAAGGGGGGCATATCTTAACCCGGCGGCATCCGGAGGACAATTTCAAAGGGGTATGTCCTTTTCATGATGACTGCTTGGAGGGGATGGCCAGCGGACCCGCAATCGAAAAACGCTGGGGAGTGAAAGGAAACGAATTGCCGGACGATCATAAAGCATGGGAGATGGAAGCTTACTATCTGGGTCAGGCCCTTTCAGGGGTGATTCTATTGTTATCGCCGAAAAAAGTAATTCTCGGTGGCGGGGTCATGCACCAGGAGCAGTTGTTCCCGTTAGTCCGTGCGCAAGCGGCACAGAACTTAAACGGATACGTTGCTTCCCCTGCTATTCTTGACGATATGGACGATTATATCGTTCCTCCGGCCTTGGGAGACAACGCCGGATTATGCGGAGCGCTCGCGCTGGGAATTGCTGCAATCTAAGAGGTGGCGTATAGTGAGTGGAAGGTCCAATTAGATATCGAATGAGCAAATAAGAGAAAGGCCGTGAAAGGGAGCTATACAGCCTCCTTTCACGGCCTTTCTCTTATTTGGCTAACTTAATCCCGTCCAGATCAGGCTTTGCTCGTATAATTGCTGCTGAAGCGCCGCATCGTAGGAGATCGGGACAGTGCGGACAGGCTGCAGCCCGGTGTAATAGTTGCCCGTAATCTGGCTTACCTCTGGTGAGGTAGCCAGATAAAGCGAGGTCGCAGCCCCTTGCTCCGGACTTTGCATCACTAGCTTCATCAAGGGACGGACGAAGGAGGGCGCTGATCTTGCGGATTGAGGTGTATAGATAACTCCCGGATGCAGAGCATTTACAGTGACTTCATTCTTCGGCAATTGCTTGGCCAGGAAATAGGTCAACATCAGCAGGGCTGTTTTGGCTTGTTTATAGACGTTCATGCCGGAATATCTGCCGGCATCTTGCTTCGGCAGAAATTCAAGCCTGAGCTGGTTGGTCTGCATACGTGAAGCTACATTAATGATACGCCCCGCGCCGGAAGCCTTCAGGGAGTCGAGCAGCAAATGGGTTAGCAGGAAGGGAGCCAAATAATTCACGGCAAAGGTCATTTCATAACCGTCTTGACTAAGCTGTTTCTGTGAAAATACGCCCCCGGCATTATTGATTAGTACGTCCAATCGTCCATAGCGCTCGCCAACTTGCTCGGCAAGCTGGCGAATATCTGCAAAGGAAGACAGATCTCCCACCAACACATCAATAGCGGAATTACCGGTGCGACTCGTAATTTCCTGCCGTGCATCCTCTCCACGCTTCGCATCGCGGCTGACAAGCACCACATGAGCGCCTTGTTTCGCTAATCCTTCAGCGGTAGCAAAGCCAATGCCGGAGTTCGCTCCTGTAACTAGACAAATTTTAGGCTCCATCATTTCCTCCTTGACATTTATTCCGGGTCAATTTATATTCCTCTTATTAAAAGAGTTAAAAAAAGTAGGCTAAGAAAGAAGTGATTCCATGATACCTACCTCCCATAATACACGGCAAGTGAAAAAAATCAATGTGGAATTGGTTAAAAATACCTTGAAGGCTATAGGGACCGGTACGAAGGCATCGATTGCCGGAAGCACCGGTTTAAGCGTGGCAACCTGCGGGACGATCCTTAATGAACTGGTTGAGAGCGGAGAGGTGCTTGAGACGGAATTCGAGGAGTCCAGCGGCGGGCGCCCGGCCAGACAATATATGTTTAATGCCGATTATGCTTATGTACTATGCTTGTTGGTGAAAACAGAGAGCGGCGCCCATTCCATTAGCTATGCCATCGTTAATCTGATGGGCGAGATGGTGGAAGAGGAGGTTAGGAGCCTCCCGCCTATCGACCGATCGCGAATTGATTTGATCATTGGGGAATTGATTCAGAAGTACGACAACATCAAGGCGATCGGCATCGGGATTCCCGGTGTAGCCCATCATGGGGTTATCGGGATTTGCGATGTTGCTGCCTTAGCCGGACTCGCCCTTGGTCCTTGGTTAGAGGAGAAGTACGGTATCGACGTCATTATTGAAAATGACATGAATCTTGCGGTCTATGGCTTTTACAACCTGCAAGATGTCGAAGAAGACAAGACGGTGGCCGTCGTGACCTTCCCTAACAACCATTTTCCCGGTGCCGGCTTTATTGTGAATGGTCGTATGGTGACCGGACATACGCACTTTGCGGGTGAGGTATCCTATCTGCCGTTTGGTATGACCAGGGAAGAGCAGTTGGCGAAGTGGCATGAGCAGGAGCACTTTATGACCAACGCGGTCCAGGTTCTTGCTTCCATCATCGCGATCATGAATCCGGTGTCCATCGCAGTAACGGGGGAATTAACCCATCCGTCCATGCTGGAGCCGTTAACGGAGAGCTGCATGAAGTATATTCCGAAGGAGCATATGCCCCTGCTTACGATTAAGAATGACATCCATCATGAATATTTAACGGGTATTATCACCCTGGCATTAGAAAGCTTGACTTACCGTTTGCAATTAGTGGAACGTAGATAATTAGGAGGCATTACTCACTTGAAATTACGAACTGGCTACATAAGCAAAAACAAGATGTATATCATGCAACTCGTAACGATTTTTTTAGGCTTTATTATTTTCGGCATCTCGGAAAATATTAAGGGACCCGCCATACCTAGAATTCAATTTGACTTCAATCTGAACGAAGAGCAGCTAGGCAGCTTATTATCCTTGAATGCACTCGGTTATCTCATTGCGTGTTCCTTTACAGCTATCCTGGTACGAAAATGGGGGATCAAGGCGACAAGTATCATGTCTTTCGCCTCCATGCTGCTCTCCGGGGTTTTCATTTTCTTGTCCCACACCTATCCGCTATTTGCAGGTTCCTATTTCCTCATGTATATCGGCAACGGTATGCTTGAGATTGCTCTCGCTATTTTGGGTGCTAGAATTTTTGTCAAAAATGTAGGTACGATGATGAACCTGTCGCACTTTTTCTATGGAATCAGTTCGACCGTTGCGCCTTTGCTGGCCACCGGCGTCATGTCGATGCAAGTCTTTGGACATACGCTGGATTGGCGGGGCATGTACCTGGTGATGCTCTCCTTATCTTTGCTTCCCATCCTGAGCGCATTGTATAGTAAATTTCCGGGGGACGATTTGCCGCTGGAGAGCCGAACCCCGTTTAAGGAGTTGACGCGGGACCCGGCATTATGGTGGATGGTGCTCATCCTGTCCTTTGGCGTGGTATCCGAGCTCGCGGTTGGGGGCTGGCTGGTCAATTTTCTGGAGAAGGCGTACCATTGGGATACCGTCAAGGCATCCGGCCTATTATCGATCTTCTTCCTGCTATTCTCGGTAGGACGGCTTGTGCTCGGCCCAGTGACGGACAAAATTGGCTTCACCCTGTCTCTGATTATTTTCTCTGGTTTCTCGGCGGCATGCACATTTATCGCGATTGTCGGAGGGGAACGGTGGTCCTTTCTGTTTGCTGCCTCAGGGCTGGGCATCGCGATGATTTATCCAACGGTCATGGCCTTTATTGCCAAGCGCTATCCGCGCGGGAGTGACACGGCCATCACCTTTACCGTTACTTTGATGGGACTTGGTAGTGTTATTGGGAATTATCTGATTGGGTTTGTGATTGAAACGGTCAAAAAAATGTACGGAGAAGCGACACAGATGGGGCTATTGCGCGGGCTACAGGCGGGATACGCATTTATCGGACTGTGTGCTCTTCTGTGTACGCTTTGCGGTTTTGTATTATATCGTTATCTCAAAAGACGCGGGGAACTGATTTAATCAAGCGAGATAGGAGGCGGCTTCTTGTATCGTATTGCGATTTGTGATGATGAAGAGCGGCAGCGGGAGCAGGTCCGGCAATTGCTGCTTGCCCTATCGGTCAAGAGCGGAATTGATTTTGAAGTCACGGCATTTGAGGCTGGAGAGCATTTGATCGAGTATTATGAGGCCGGTGGCGAACCGTTCCATATTCTTATTCTGGATATTGAAATGAATGGACGGAATGGAATAGAGACGGCCCGGAGACTGCGGGAGATGAAGCGGCAGAGTGAGCAGATCATCTTCCTGACCAGCTATCCGGAGTACATGCTGGAGAGCTTTGATGTCATCACGTTTCAGTATCTGATCAAGCCGGTGGAGCCTGAGGTATTTGAAGAGAAAATGTTGAAGGTATGCCGTTTCTTCCAGGAAAGTGAGTCAGATATTCTGATTATCAAATCTGCGCATGAAGAAATTGTGCTTAGACAAGATGAGATTATTGCCATTGAGGTCGTGAAGAGTTTAACGGTCAAGAATAAACTCAAGTTCACGACCACACATGCCGTCTACGAAGGTAAGGGGTTAGTTTCCGGCTATGCCTCGGCGCTCAAGGCGGAACGCTTTCTGCAAATCCACCGCTCCATTTTGATTAATTTATTGCATGTGCATAAGTTTTCCGGGGGACAGGTGGTGATGTCGAACGGCATGCAGTTACCGATCGGCCGGTCCAAGATGAAGGAAGTCAAGGATGCCTGTACAAAATTTATGGTCTTGAAGGCGGAGTGAGGATGGACGGTATGCTGCTTTTTCTTAATTTGAGTGTGGTGCTGGTTATGGCCGTGCAGGTGAACTTCTACTTTAACTCCGTGTTTGGCAAGGAGAAGAGCAAGCCGACGAAGAAATGGTTTGTTCTTCTCTTTCTTCTGCTGAATTTTTTGTATATGAGCGTCTACTTCACACCAATTTTGTCCTCCTTAATCGCCCTATTCGTCATCTTCAGTCTAGCGATGGGGTATGAAGTGGAGATGCGCATGAGGGTGATCTTCTCGGTGCTGTACGCCGTGCTGATCTCCCTCATTAACTTACTCTGTTTGTATTTGCTCAATCCTTCGACCTCTGTGGTTCTGGACAATTGGGAGATCGTGCAGGCACGGGAAGAGATGTTGGTTGCCAAGATGAGTATTTTGCTGAGCAGTATGATCATGTTTGCCGTCGTACAGATAATCCGGTTCGTTGCCAAACGCCGCAGCTTCCCTCTGCATTCACGCTATTACCTGATGTTTCTAAGCGTGCCGATCATCAGCATCTATCAAGTGAACGTGCTGTCTGTCTACAGCGAGAAGAACATTCATTACTTCATCTCCATTATCGGTTCCATCGTGCTGAATGTGCTGGTGGTCTATATACTGGACACCGTCATTGCCAGATTCCAATTGTCGCAGGAGAATGCCGGGCTTCAGCAGCAGATGGATTATCAGGATGCGAACTACGAGAAGACGGTGCATAGCTTCAAGAAAATTAAAAGCATTATCCACGATAATAACAAGCAGCTGCTCTATGTCGCAGAGTGCATTGAACAGGGACAGGTGGACGAGGCAAGCCGGCATGTCCGGGTAATCTTGAATAAAGTGGAGCATGCTTACCATCGGGTGAACACCGGGAACCTGGTCGTCGATGCGTTGGTGACGAACGCGCTGAACATCGGTCAGGAGAACGGTATTCGCGTGGATACGGAGCTTAGCTTGCAGGATCGGGAGCTTGGAATCGAACGCTATGATCTTTGCGTCGTGCTGGGGAATCTGCTGGATAATGCAGTAGAGGCTTCCAAGAAGGTACGGGTCGCGCAGGACCGACATATCCGGATTCAGATTCGTTCCAATAAATCTGCACTTTTGATTTGCGTCCGCAATTATGTAGACCGTGAGATGAGCGATCTGAGTACCCGGAAGGCAAGCTCTGGTTATCACGGCTTTGGCTTGGTCAATATTGAGCGAATTTGTGAGAAATACGGCGGACATATGACGATTGAATCTGACAATCACACGTTTGACAACATGGTGATGATCCCTTTCTCAACCAAAGACTCCTCAGCCTAAAAATGCTGTTCAGGGGTCTTTTTTTTCGTTTCGGGGTCTTTCCATGCTCGTGAAGAAATTCATCCGTATAATGAGACTCAATCAAAGAATTTGGATGGAGAAGAGAGGAGATCACCCTATGAATACATTGAAAAAGCTAGGCGTGGCTACAATTGCAGCCCTGATGTTCGCTTTGCCGGTAGCTGGAGTTGGTGCAGCAGATCATAAGGATGTCGGACTCGCCGAGCGCAAAGCGCGGGAAGCTGCCGAAGTGCTCGTTCGGGATTATGGCGTAAATAGCGTGCAATATGCGATTCGCGATCAAGGAAAGGTTGTATTGTCTGGTGGACTTGGGGTCACGCAAGATGGGAAGCAGGAGGCAGTCTCCAAAGATACTATGTTTGGTATCGGTTCCGTGAGCAAGGTGTACTCTACCGCGGCCGTGCTGATGCTGGTTGATGCTGGGAAGGTGGACCTTGATCGTCCGCTGACAGACTATATTCCCGATTTTCAAATGGCCGATGAACGCTACAAACAGATCACAACCCGGATGCTGATGAATCATTCGGCAGGATTATATGGTAGCCATTATAAGAATAGTATGCTGATGGCGGATAATGACTCGCAGAACTATGATACATTGCTGGAAAATTTGCGGAACGAGCGGCTGAAATCCGATCCGGGAGAATATTCGGTATACGCCAATGATGGATTTCAGTTGCTACAGCTTTTGGTAGAACGAGTAAGTGGGTTAAGCTATAACGAATACCTGGATCGCTATATGAGCACGCCGCTAGGGTTAACTTATACCAAGACGCCATTAGATACGTTTAATCGGGCTTCGTTGAGTCCGGTGCGCTTCCCGGGGATTGCCGGGGATTTGCCGGATGAGAATGCGAATATACTGGGAACGGGTGGGATTTACTCTACCGCAGAAGAAGTAACCCTGTTCTCGGAGGTATTGATGGGTAAACGTCCTGAGCTCATGTCTACCGAATCTGCACTGGCCATGCAGGCCAAGGAGTATCGTAAGGGCATCTGGGTAGAAGATGAGACTAATACGTATGGTTATGGTCTCGGGTGGGATTCCGTAGACCTCAGTCCGTTTGACCAATACGGCATTAAGGCAGTGACCAAGGGCGGAGACACGGTTCTCTATCATGCGGCATTGATTGCCTTGCCGGAAGAAGGTCTGTCCATCGCGCTGCTGACCTCAGGTGGTTCTTCGATCTTCAATACGCTCTCGGCATCCAATATTATGCTGGCTTACTTACAGGAGACGGGGCGAATTGCTGAAGTATTGCCTCCGCCAACCTTTGAAGCGCCTGTGAAAGTAGATGTGCCAAGGGAATTGCTTGAGTTCTCTGGTCTATATGGGACGGTAGGTTCAACCCTTGAGGTAGCCATGGAAGACGGTGTGATTGCCATGCCTAGCTTATTAAGCAATATGATTCCGGAACAGAATTACGTATACACAGGTGATGGAGAGTTCACTAGTGAGGATGGCCACACCTTGATCAGCTTTGATGAACAAACTAATGGACATACGTATATGCGTACCCGGACCAACCTGGAGCTTCCGGGGCTTGGACAGACGCTTATGGCTTACTATGAATATCAAAAGCTGGGCGAGAACGTATTAAGTCCAGAGGTATCCAAGGTATGGCAACAAAGAGAAGGCAAAACGTATTACGCACTGGACGAGAAAATTAATTCTCTCTTCTATCTTGTTCCTTCATCCATCCTGTGGAAGCCACTTGTGCTGGATGAGAAGGGCGGCTATGCCAATGGAACACAGATCAAGGATGCAAATCATGCCGTTAACATCGCAGAAATTCCAGTAATGAATGGCCGTGATACCTTTGATCTGAGCTTTCAGCAGCGAGATGGAGTAGAATACCTGATGGAAGATGCCCGCACTTACGTAAGTGAAGCGGCAGTAAGCACGATTTATGGCGGGACGGCTTCACGAGTCACGATTCCTGAATCGGGTTATGTGCGGTGGTTCAAGGTGGGCAGTGAGGCTGCCGGGAAAACGATGAGCGTACAGCTTCCGGTTGGAGGAGGATTTGCCGTCTATACGGCAGACGGGGGGCTGGTGGAGTTCTCCGTAGCCAGTGGCAATCGGGCGGCGCTTCTGCCGGAGAATGGCGTTATCGTGTTCGGCGGTCAGGCGGGAGATGTGTTCGAGATCAAGTTAGCCAATAAATAGGGAAACATGTCTTGGGCTGGCGGAACTATAAAAAACAGCACGTCCTGCGGGAGAGGTTCATCCTCCCGCAGGATTCGTTTTTTTAAATCCTATCAGACGGAGCAGCTTAATTAAACCAACGGACATCTCCGTTATAAATGAGTGTTACCTTGATATAAGTAGCAGTTAAATTATACTTAGAGTGCTATTATGAAATAATATGGAAGGTGATTGATGTGGATACCCAGGCTTTTTTAGATAAAATCGTTCCTCTTTTCAAAGATGAACTTAGGGAGAACTTGTTAGGGATTTATTTGCATGGATCACTAGCCATGGGGTGTTTTAATCCGATTAAGAGTGACATCGATTTTTTAATTGTGGTTAAAGAAAAGCTGATGCCGGTAAATAACCCCAGGATTGCAAAAATAGCGTTGTCTTTGCATGACGAAATGTCTAAAGGGTCTAATGAGCGCGGAATAGAATTCACCATCATTTTAGAAAACTGCTTAACGTCTTTTGTTTATCCGACACCTTTTGAGTTTCATTACTCTGATTATCACAGGGAGAAATATCTTGCAGACGAGAATTATCTTTGCGGGGGCTTTGAAGATGAGGACCTAGCTTCTCAGATTGTTGTTGCATATGAAAGAGGGATAGCTCTATATGGACAACCATTAAGCGAGCTTTATGAGCCGATCGACAGTAAATATTACCTTGCCTCCATTTTACAGGATGTAGAAGGATGTGCTGAGGAGATTGCTGACAATCCTCCTGCATATCTAACTCCTATGTACCTCACCTTAAATCTTTGCAGAGTTTTGTATTTCATAAAAGAAGGGAAGGTATCATCCAAGCAAGAGGGAGGAGATTGGGGATTAAAAGCTTTGCCCCAAGCATTTCACCCGCTGATCAGACAATGCCTGCATGAATATACAGGGACAGGCTGCGGAGAGACAGAACATAGTATTGTTGATTCACAGTCTTTGTTGGCATTTGCTGACGACATGATACGAGAAATAAAACGAAACTTATCATTACGCTAATAGAGAACCCTTGCTTTTTACTCACTTGAGGTGTAAAGTGATAGTAGCGAAGGGAAGTGAGCTCGATTGAAAAAGAATACTCTTAGTTCACTGAATTGGTTGCGTATTGCCCGCTTTACCCATCAAAGCAATTTGTTGTCGAATGAATTCCTGAAGCCATTTCATATCACAGCCGCTCAATTTGATGTATTGAATCAGATTGCCAGTTACCAGCCCATCATGCAGAGTCAATTAGCGATGAAGGCAACGGTGACGGAGGGCGGAATGTCCCGTATGCTCCAGCGGCTTGAGCAAGAGGGCTATATCCAGCGTAAGCAGGAATGGAAGACGAAGTGGATTTATCTCACTCCTAAAGGAGAAGATAAGATGAAGGAAGTCTTTGAGCACCAGCTTGCGTTTCAAACGTCGTTATTCAATGAGTGCTTGACTGAGGAAGAGCAGAAATCACTATATAAGCTGATGTCTAAGCTGCAGAAGCATACGGAAAGTAAAATGGACACTTAGCATTGCTAGGCCAGAGGCAAGCTAAGTTGTACATTTTTTTAACCCCGATCACTTGACTAGTAAACCGAACCCAAGGAGGAGTAATCCATGTTGAAAATTCCAGGACATCATCACATTTCTATGATTACCAAGAACGCCAATCAAAATAGCCGCTTCTACCGGGATGTGCTTGGCTTGCGGCGCGTGAAAGTAACCGTAAACCAGGATGAGCCCTCAATGTATCACTTATTTTATGGGGATAAAACGGGCAGCCCGGGTACTGAGCTATCCTTCTTTGAAATTCCACCGGTAGGGAATACTTATCGTGGTACCAATGCTATCACGAAGATCGGACTGCTCGTACCCTCCGAAGCTAGTCTGTTGTACTGGAAAGCGCGGTTTGAGGAATTGGGGGTGGAGCACGGGGGGATCACGACTTATGCGAATCACCCGGCTTTGCTATTTGAAGATTCAGAAGGCCTGCGTATGGCGCTTCTCGTCTCCCATGGTGCGAAGGTTACGCACTGGCAGACCTGGGAGAAGTCAGCAGTCCCTGCGGAGCATCAGATCCAAGGGATGGGAACGGTGGAAATCACGGTTCGAAGACTGGATAAGCTGGCGAGCACGCTTACGGACATGCTTGGTTATACAGAGGTCAGTCGGACAGATGACGAAGCTATCTTTCAATCCATCGAAGGAGAGGCCTTTGGCGAAATCGTTGTGAAGTATCTGGACGGACCTTCGGAAAAGCCAGGTCGCGGCAGCATTCATCATTTGGCTATTCGTGTAAAAAGTGACGAGGAGCTGATCTACTGGGAAGAGCAAGTGCGGGCACGCGGCTTCCATTCATCCGGCATAGTTGATCGATTCTATTTTAAGAGCCTGTATTTCCGGGAATCGAATGGAATTCTATTTGAAATCGCAACCGATGAACCCGGCTTCACCGTGGATGGAGATGTAGACACACTCGGTGAAAAACTGGATTTGCCGCCTTTTTTGGAAGAGCACAGAGCAGAAATTGAAAATAAACTGATCCCGCTTGAGGATTAATTGGAGGAGAATAGAATGAACCATCTTAAAGGAGTACACCACGTAACAGCTATTACGAGCAGCGCAGAAAAGAACTATGAATTTTTCACCTATGTATTAGGCATGCGGTTAATCAAGAAGACCGTGAATCAGGATGATATTCAGACGTACCATTTATTCTTTGCCGACGATAAAGGAAGCGCGGGAACGGACATGACATTTTTTGATTTCCCCGGGATTCCAAAGGGCACGCATGGAACCAACGAGATTTCGAAGACCTCCTTCCGCGTACCAAGCGATGCAGCGCTAACGTACTGGGTGCAACGCTTCGATCGGCTCAAAGTCAACCACAACGGGATCAAAGAGCAGTTTGGCAAAAAAGTACTCGCGTTCACCGATTTCGATGACCAGCATTATCAGCTGATTTCCGACGAGCACAATACAGGCGTCGAATCCGGAACGCCATGGCAGAAGGGCCCTGTTCCTTTGGAATATGCGATTACAGGCTTGGGGCCGGTCTTTGTCCGGATTGCAAACTTTGATGACTTTAAAGAAATTCTGGAGAAGGTCTTGTTGTTCCAGGAAACCGCCAAGGATGGGTCCTATCATTTATTCGAGGTAGGGGAAGGCGGCAATGGGGCTTCGGTGATCGTAGAGCGCAACACGTTCCTGCCTCCGGCGCGTCAAGGCTATGGCACGGTGCACCATGCGGCATTCCGGGTGGAGGACCGCTCCGTATTGAATGAATGGATTGAGCGAATGAGCAGCTTTGGCTTCCCGACTTCCGGGTATGTCAACCGCCACTTCTTTGAGTCTTTATATGCCAGAGTCGCACCGCAAATTCTGTTTGAATTCGCCACGGACGGGCCTGGATTTATGGGGGATGAGCCTTATGAAACCTTGGGCGAAAAATTATCGCTGCCACCCTTCCTGGAGCCCAAGCGCGCGCAAATCGAGAAATTGGTCCGTCCAATTGATACGGTAAGAAGCACCAAGGAGTTTGTTAAGGAATGATCCGCAATAAAGCATTTGAAAAAATCAACGAGAAATCGAGAAATATAGAAGCCCGGCAGCACTGAGGTAGATAATTGTGTGGTATCTTAGTTATAAGATTCCTGTGAATAGGAAGCAGGAAGAAAATAAAAGCATGAGGTTCAGAGGAAGGTTGCAATGGCCAATATAAGTGATATTGCAAAGCTTGCGGGGGTATCCGTATCTACCGTATCCAGGGTTCTGAATCACAATCCTTACGTATCCGAAGCGAAGCGGATAGCCGTGCAGCGGGTGATCGACGAACTCGACTATACGCCAAACCGTCTAGCAGTTGATTTAATCCGCCAGAAAACGAGGACGATCGGCGTTATCATGCCGTACAACAACAATCAGGCCTTTGATCAACTGCTTCACGGGGTTCTTAATCGGTCGGTTGAACATGGTTACTCTGTGATGGTTCTGCCTACGAGATACGATCCGGCTCAAGAGCTCAGTTGCTTGGCCATGCTCAAAAATAAACAGCTGGACGGAATTATGATCACCTCGCGTTCGAACGACTGGGATGCGATTATCCCTTATACGAAATATGGCACAATCGTCGTATGTGAATATACCGACCATCCTGATCTCGGCTGCGCTTATATTGATCGATATGCGTCCTTCGTAGACGCTTTTCAACTGCTAAGAACCAGAGGACATGAACGGGTCGCATTTACGACGGCCAGAGGAATAGAGAGCAATAGTACGCAGCTGATTATCAGGGCCTATCATCATGTATTTGGCGATCTGCCGCCGGCGTATCATGTTACGGATTGTTACAGCATGGATGACGGGGAGAGAGCAGCCCGGCTATTGCTCGATTCTGATCTTAAGCCGACTGCTGTATATGCGAACGGCGATGAGGTTGCGGCGGGGGTTTATCGATATGCATCGGGCCTTGGCTTGCGGGTGCCGGAAGATTTGGCGATTATTGGCCAAGAGAATCAGCCTGTCGGGATCGGATTACAACTGTCTACGGTTGATCATCAGCTGATACAGGTCGGTGAGCAAGCCTTTGACCTATTGATCGGGGAATCCAAGGATAAGGTTGAGATTCCATACCGTATTATTACGCGGCAATCGATCTAGCTATTGACTTGAAATGCATTTCATACTTTAGCATGGAGATATTCTCAAATCACCAATCATGCTGAAGGAGGAACATTCATGTACAATGCCTGCATCTTTGACATTGACGGCACGCTGATCCATACGGAGCAAGCCGTGTTGGGATCTCTGCAGAAGCTTCTGAAGCAAAATTACGATCTGGAAATGAGCCAGCAAGATCTTACCTTTGTTCTCGGGATTCCAGGGGCCGTCTCCCTGCGCCGACTTGGGATTGAGTACATTGATCTTGCCAATAAAAGATGGAATGATCTGATGGAAGAGTATCGCCATACGATTCATGTCTACGAAGGTGTCCGGCAACTGCTTACTGATCTTAGTGAGCAATCGGCGCTTACCGGGGTAGTAACGTCGAAGACATACCAGGAGTTTTTGGACGACTTCGTCCCCTTTGGTCTCGTATACGATTTGACCTACGCTGTATGTGCAGATGATACGAATTTGCATAAGCCGCATCCCGAGCCATTGCTTAAGTTTCTCGAGATGTCGGGTGCAAAGGCTGAGGAGTCCATTTATATCGGAGATACGATTTACGATTATGAATGTGCGAGAGCAGCCGGTGTGGATTTTGGGTTGGCATTGTGGGGATGCAGGCAGCCCGACGCTATTCCGGCGAAGTATAAATTTGAACACCCAAGTGATATTCTTCCCCTGATAGAACGTCATTAATGAGTGAGCTTTTGTTCAGATGCTTAATGAAACAGTCCCGATGATCCTTTTGATGAGATCACCGGGACTGTGCTTATTTCCCTAATTCTCTTCCTGCGGCCGTCAAGGCTTCCGCAATGACCTGATGCATGTCGTAATACTTGTAGCCGCCCAATCTGCCGCCAAAAATAACGTCCGATTCCTGATCAGCTAAAGCCTTGTACTGCTTGTATATCTCATTGTTCTTCTCGTCGTTAATCGGATAATACGGCTCCAGACCGGGCTTCCATTCGGTCGGATATTCCTCTGTGATCACCGTGCCGGCCTGGGTGCCGAATTCAAAATGCTTATGCTCAATAACCCGGGTGTAAGGCGTCTGGCGATCGGTATAATTCACCACGGCATTGCCCTGATAGTTGCCGGTCCAGCTCAAGAACTTTGTCTCGAATTGCAGGCTCCGGTACTCGAGCACGCCGTATCTGTAATCGTAATACTGATCGATCATCCCCGTGAAGACCATCTTCTTCGCCGATTTCACAAGCTCCTCGCGCTGCTCAAAGAAATCGACCTGCAGACGGACTTCAATCCCTTCAAGCATTTTGTCGATAATGACGTTATAGCCGCCCTTCGGTATGCCCTGATACTGGTCGTTAAAATAGTTGTTATCATAGGTGAAGCGAACCGGCAGCCGCTTGATGATGAAGGCTGGCAGATCCCTGGCAGAGCGTCCCCACTGCTTCTCGGTGTATCCCTTAATCAGCTTCTCATAAATATCAGTGCCTACCAGCGAGATCGCCTGTTCCTCCAGATTTTGAGGATCCGTAATGCCGGCGGCCTGTCTTTGTTCCTCGATCCGTTGCTTTGCTTCCTCCGGACGAACCACTCCCCAGAGCTGATGAAAGGTGTTCATATTGAAGGGGAGGTTGTAGAGCTCCTCCCGGTAATTGGCCAAAGGGGCATTGGTATAGCGGTTGAATTCAGCGAACTGATGGACATAGTCCCAGATCGGTTTGCTATTGGTATGGAAAATATGGGCGCCATATTTATGAACATTGATTCCTTCGATATGCTCGGTGTAGACATTGCCGCCGGCATGCTCTCTCTTGTCGATCACCAGGCAGCGTTTGCCCCGCTGGCGTGCTTCATAAGCGAATACAGCGCCGAACAAGCCCGCACCGACAATCAAATAATCGTACATGGTGTAATCTCCTTCTTTTAACTACTATATAAGGTGGGGTTCAATAGATTGCCGGTTGTTCATGATTTTTTTAGCGCCTCCAGCATATCATTGATGTGATGATACATAAGCTGGCGTGCCTGTTCACTGTGCCGCTCTTCAATTGCAATTGCAATCAGCACATGGTAGCTGGAAGCCTTTGTTCTCATATGAGGCAGTGTGTTTGTATGCTTCCGGCCTTCAGAGAGCAGAGGGAATATCGACTCCATCATCCGGAATAAGACAGGCTGTTGGGCAGACTCTGCAATTAGGCGATGAAAGGCAAGGTCGGTATCCAGAAAAGGACCGCCCTCCTCCATTTGCAGCACCATGTTATCAGCAAGCTCTCTTAATTGTTTAACCTCGGGCAGTGTTGCCCTTTCCGCACTTAATGCAGCTAAAGCAGGTTCAATAAGTATCCTTGCTTCAAGCAGCTTAACCAGCGAAATATCACCAAGTTCTTTCAGGTTTGCAGTCGGATCCTCCAGTAACAAGGGGTCGTTCCTCACGTACATTCCCCGGCCATGCTCAATACTAATGTTCCCCTGGCTTTCCAAGGTTCGCAAGGCCTCCCTGACTGTAGAGACCCCCACCCCCAGCTCTTTCGAAATTTGTTGAAGAGTCGGAATGCGGGAACCGGGAGGCCATTCCCCGCTGATAACTTTTTCTTTGATCTGATCTATTGTAGCTGTAAAAGCTGTCTTTTTCATATCCATTTCCCCTGTTTGGTCTACTCTATCATGTTCATTTTAGCATAACCGATTCTGTTTCTTCTAATTAAAATGAGGATTGACATGTGAAACCAAAGATAATATTATTACTTCGAAAAGATCATATCTATTATCGGAATACCTCAGGAATTGTGTATGCTTGTTCGTTTTTATTAGTTATTGATCATATCTATTGGAGGTTAAACATTGATTACAAAATAAAGATGTGATCTATAAACTGAGGAGGGAAGGCGATGGAAGTAGTAACCTTTGGTGAATCCATGGTGCTGTTCAGCTCGGATAAGAACCTGCCGCTGGAGTATGTTCACCAATTTAACAAGCAAATGGCCGGAGCCGAGTCTAACGTCGCGATCGGGTTAGCCAAATTGGGACATCGCGTAGGCTGGTTCAGCAAGCTGGGTGAGGATCCTTTTGGGCGTTATTTGCTTCATCAAATCAGGGGATACGGCATCGATACATCAAGATGCAGGCATACCGGCGATGCTCCTACAGGGGTGTACTTCAAAGAACAGCGTTCTCACGGGAAGACGCAGGTCTATTATTATCGGCGTCATTCTGCGGCAAGCATGATGCATCCGGATGAGCTGGATGAAGCGTATCTGGCGGGGTTTAAGATTCTGCATATTACAGGAATTACTCCTGCGCTGAGCCCGGATTGCCTGGCACTCACGCGCAAGGCCGTTGGGTCAGCCAAGAAGCTTGGCTTGAAGATCGTTTTTGATCCCAATGTACGCTGGAAGCTCTGGGATAGCGAGAAAGCAGCCAAGGAAATATTGCTGGAGCTGGCTGGCTCGGCAGACTACATTCTTCCCGGTTTGGACGAAGGCGAGCTGTTGACAGGCTGCACGCAGCCTGAGGATATTGCCTCAGCCTTGTTAAAACCAGGAGTAGCTGGCGTTGTCGTGAAGCTTGGCAGCAAAGGGGCGTATTTTCAGTCGGAGCAGCACAGCGGTTATATGGCTCCTTTTCCGGCAGAGGAGGTGGATCCCGTAGGAGCAGGAGATGCGTTTGCAGCGGGCTTCATCAGCGGGCTTCTGCAAGGAGAAACACTTGAACAGGCCGTTTGCAGAGCCAGTGCAATGGGAGCGATCGCAGTAAGTGTCAATGGTGATGTGGAAGGGCTCCCCAATGAGGCGGAACTGCTGCGCATGATCCATGGAGATCAAGACTATCAGAATGTAAAACGATAGGAGTGTGGGGGAAGTGACGAAGCAAGAGCAGTTGGACAAATTGATGAGTTCAGGCATCGTAGCCGTTGTGCGAAGACCGCCGGGTGATAAGGTGCAGCTTATTACCGATGCGCTGGTAGCCGGCGGAGTAGAAGCATTAGAGATTACGGTAGATTCGGAGGGAGTCTTCGAGCTCATACCTATGCTGAAAGAGAAATACGGCAACCAGGTTCTGGTCGGTGCAGGTACCGTAATGAATGCGAATGTGGCGGAAAAAGCGCTTCAAGCAGGAGCCGATTTTATTTTCTCGCCGATCCTGGATGAAGCGACGATTAAAATGACGAATCGGTATGGACGTATCTCCATTCCTGGCGTGATGACTCCTACCGAAATTGCCAAGGGCTATGAGTGGGGGGCGGACGTACTGAAGATTTTCCCGGGAGCAACACTGGGGGCCGGCTATATCAAAGAGGTGTCGGCACCGTTGGCGGGAATTCCGATGATGCCGACGGGCGGAGTGACATTGGAGAACGTCGCCGAGTTTATTCGCGCAGGGGCAGTGGCTGTGGGCCTGGGCAGTTCTCTGCTGAACAAGGCGGCTATTGCAGAAGAAAGATACGATGATATTACGGAATTGGCTCGCAGATTTAAAGCAGCAATTACAAGCGCCAGAGGATAAGGAGAGAAACTCATGAAAATTACTAATTTCAAGACATTTATCGTACCCCCACGCTGGTTGTTTCTCAAAATCGAGACGGATGAGGGAATTGTGGGCTGGGGCGAGCCGGTTATTGAAGGCAAGGCCCATACGGTTCAAGCGGCCGTAGACGAATTAATGGACTTTCTCGTCGGCAAAGACCCGCTTCGCATCGAGGATCATTGGCAGGTTATGTACCGCGGAGGCTTTTATCGCGGAGGCCCGATTTTAATGAGTGCGATTGCCGGGATCGATCAGGCTTTATGGGATATCAAGGGAAAATACTTTAACGCCCCTGTATATCAATTGCTTGGAGGGGCTTGCAGGGATTCGATGCGCGTGTATTCCTGGATCGGCGGGGACCGTCCGAGCGATGTGGGACTGGCTGCACTGGAGAAGAAAAACGCCGGATTCACAGCCATCAAGATGAATGCTTGCGAAGAAATGCAGTATATTGATACGCACGACAAGGTTGACAAGGTCGTTGAGAGAGTGGCTGCTATTCGCAGCGCTGCGGGACCGGATTTCGGAATCGGCGTTGATTTTCATGGCCGGATCCATAAGCCGATGGCAAAGGTGCTTGCCAAGGAGCTTGATCCATTCCGTCTGATGTTCATTGAAGAGCCCGTGCTTCCTGAGAATAATGAAGCCCTTCGCGAAATCGCGAAGCATACCAGCACGCCGATCGCTACAGGAGAAAGAATGTTCTCCCGCTGGAACTTTAAGTCGCTTCTGCAGGACGGTTATGTAGATATCATTCAGCCCGATTTGTCCCATGCGGGCGGAATTACAGAATGCAAGAAGATCTTTGCCATGGCCGAAGCCTTCGATGTAGGAGTTGCTCCTCACTGTCCGCTCGGACCGATTGCGTTGGCCGCTTGCCTCCAGGTGGATGCCACGGCGCACAATGCCGTCATTCAGGAGCAAAGTCTCGGCATTCATTACAATCAGGGCAATGATCTGCTGGATTATATCGTCGATCCGAATGTGTTTGCATACGATGATGGATATGTTCAGATTCCCCAAGGGCCTGGACTTGGCATCACCGTGAATGAAGAGTATGTGATCCGGATGGCACTTGAAGCTCCGCATCGTTGGAGAAATCCGATCTGGCGTCATCGTGACGGCTCTGTGGCCGAGTGGTAATTTTCGCTCATCGATTTCAAACAAAATAACCCTTAATTCAAACAAGAATCAGGTTGAAAGCCTTTTCACATCCAGTAGAATGAATGTGTAACAGACTAAGCTGAATGATGAGTGAGGAGCATGATGATGATCGATCTGCCTAAGTACTGGGAAGACTTGAACGTGCTGCATAAGAACAGAGAGGCTGCGAGAGCTTACTACATTCCTTTTGCGGACGAAAAATCGGCACTGCAGCAGCAAAGAGGGCGCTCTCCTTTTTATAGAACCCTGAACGGGAATTGGAAGTTTAAATATCACGAGTCGGTTCAACAGGTTGAGGACGGGTTTTATGATGCGGATGCGGATGTGAGCGGGTGGGAGGATCTGCTGGTTCCATCCTGCTGGCAGGTTAATGGGTATGATCAGCTGCATTATACGAATGTGAATTACCCTTTTCCTTGTGATCCGCCTTATGTACCCAACGCGAATCCGGCGGGGTTGTATGTCCGGGAGTTTAACTTGTCCAAGGATTGGGAAGGAAAACAAAAGTACATCGTCTTCGAAGGCGTGAACTCCTGCTTCTATCTGTGGATTAATGGTACATGGGTCGGATACAGCCAAGGCAGCCGTGTCCCGGCCGAATTCGATATTTCGTCTTACGTCCAGTCAGGTAAGAACAACATTGCGGTGATGGTGCTGAAATGGTGCGATGGCTCCTATATCGAGGACCAGGATATTTGGAGATTCTCGGGGATTTTCCGGGATGTCTATTTACTTGCAAGAAGTTCGCAGCATGTTCGGGACGTATTTAATCGTACAGAATTAAACGCCGGGCTGGATCATGCAACCGTGACCTGTGAGCTGGAGTCGGTCGGGAACCTTGAAGCTGAAGTCAAGCTGACGGATGCCGGAGGACAAATCATAGCAAGCGGAGCATGCCAGGTGGACGGTAAGGGCAGCCTCATGCTCGAGGTGGAACAGCCGCAGCTGTGGTCCGCTGAAGCGCCTAATCTGTATCACCTGACTATTTCGGCGGGGGAAGAGGTCTTCTACTTTTCGATCGGATTCAGAAAAATAGAGATTACGGACGGCGTATTTTATATCAACCAGGTTCCGGTGAAGCTCAAAGGGGTCAACCGGCATGACTCTCATCCGGTATTGGGACAGACGGTTCCGGTCAATCATATGATTGCCGATCTGAAGCTGATGAAGCAGCATAACATCAATACGATCAGAGCCTCCCATTATCCGAATGATCCGAGATTCTTGCAGCTATGCAACGAGTACGGCTTCTATGTCATCGATGAAGCGGACCTGGAGTGTCACGGCGTGTTCCATGCCGTCGGAGATTTTAACATGCTGACCCGTATTCCCGAATGGAAGCCTGCTTTCGTGGAACGTGCGATCCGTATGGTTGAACGGGACAAGAACCATCCGTCCGTCATTATCTGGTCCATGGGCAATGAATCCGGCTATGACGAGAACCATATGGCCATGGCCAGATGGACGAAATCACGGGATGCTTCAAGGCCTGTGCACTATGAAGGCTCGGATCCGCGGCATTTCGGAAGCCCGGACGTCGTGGTGCTGGACATGGAGAGCCGGATGTACTCCTCCCCGGCCTATATTGAAGAGTATGCCAAGAACGAGAACAGTACGAAGCCGATGTTCATGTGTGAATACAGTCATGCTATGGGGAATGGCCCCGGCGATCTGAAGGAATATTGGGACGTCATTTACAAATATCCGAAGCTGATGGGCGGCTGTGTATGGGAATGGTCCGATCACGGTATTTTGACGGCCACGGAAGACGGTACTCCTTACTATGCGTATGGCGGGGATTTCGGGGATGAGCCTAATGACGGGAATTTCTGTATCGATGGATTGGTATCCCCGGATCGGATTCCCCATACGGGCCTGCTGGAGCTGAAAAAAATTATAGCGCCAGCCTCCTTTGAAGCGGTAGATTTGGCCAAAGGCATGATTAAAATCAACAATCTCTATGATTTTATAGACTTATCTCATTTAAGACTATTTTGGAAGGTAGAAGAGGAAGGCTTGCTTAAGGAGCAGGGCTATATTGACCTGGGAGATATTAAAGCCCATGCCTCCCGGAATGTTGAGATACCGTATCATTGTCCGCAGGCAGCGGTAGGGCCCTATATATTGACCTTGTCCTGCAGATTGAAAGAGGATCAGCGGTTCGTACCCGCCGGACATGAAGTGACCTTCGAGCAGTTTGAGCTCCCGGTGACACGGCTTGCTAAGGAAGCTGCGGGCATAAGGAACAACGAAATCGAGATCGTGAAGCAGAAGGATCAACTCATCATTGAGGGCTTTGATTTCAGACATGTCTTCGATACGTATCATGGTTCATTTATCTCCATGACCAAGCATGGGGTAGAGATGCTGCACAAACCGCTCGGTTTTAATATTTGGCGTGCCCCGATCGATAATGACCGGAAGGTCAAGCGGCAATGGTACGAAGAGGGCTATGACCGGGCAACTATGCATGTGTATAAGGCAGAAGTCACCGAGCAGGACGCGGCCAAGATAGCGATCAGCGTAGACTTTTCTCTTGGCGGCTATATCAAGCCCCCATTATTGCATGGGACTGCTTACTGGCGCGTGGCCGGAGATGGCCGGGTAGACTTAAAGGTGGATGTGCGCGTACGTGAAGACCTGATCTTCCTGCCGCGCTTCGGGCTGCAGGTCACGATGCCGCCCGGGACCGAGGAGGTGGAGTATTTCGGTAATGGCCCTCATGAGAGCTATATCGACAAGAATCACAGCACCAGAAAAGGAAGATATTTGGCTATGGTCGATAGCTTGTTCGTCCCGTATGTCATGCCTCAGGAGAACGGCTCCCATGACGGGACGGAATGGGTGAGCGTAACCAATGAGCAAGGCATGGGCTTGAAATTTACGGGGCCGCAGCCATTCTCGTTCAACGCCTCCCATTTTACGCCGGAGGATCTGACCGAGGCGCAGCATACGTACGAATTGAAGCCGCGGAAGGAAACCATTGTTCATGTTGATTATAAAATGAGCGGCGTAGGTTCCAATTCCTGCGGACCGGAGCTTCTGGATATATACCGTCTGGACGAGAAGGAATTCTCCTTTGAAATTGCAATAACTCCAGTGTTCAAGGAAGATGAATAAATGAACGGACCAGGTGTCTCCATGATTTCATGGGGACATCATTTGTTCAAATTAGCGAGTACTTTTGATATACTGGTTAAAAAAATCGGCGGCTCTATTCGCAGCAAGAAGGTACAAGAATGAAGAACTTTTGGAGAAGATTACAGCTATTCAGAAATAACGGGAGTGTGCGTACCAAGCTGCTGCTTGCCTTCTTCATTGCAGCCGTATTACCTGTGGGAGCACTAAGCTACTTCTCGTTTCATAAGTCCTCCGAGGTCGTGAATACACAGTTCGGCAGTTACGGAATGTATGCGGTGGAGCAGTTGAAAATTCATATCGATAACGATCTTCGGCAGATGGATCAAATTACTGGCAATATATTAACGTATTTAATAGCTTCCTCCATTTATATTGAGGATGAGCCGCCTGCAACATATACCCGATTCGTTGAAGAGCGGGACTTTCAAAATTACTTGAACTCATTAGGCAATAACCTGTATAAAGTGGCCGTGGTAACTCCTTCCGGAAGAATCATAGGCAACGAGCTTATCGTCAGCGAGAAGCTGGCGAGTTCGCCATTTTGGACCTCCATCTCTGCTTACGACCGAAGACATGTATCTATCCATATCCCTGATTATTATTCGGCGCAGAACGACGAATATGTGATCAGCCTCCTGATGCCCTTAAAGAACTCATTCGGCCTGCCCCATGGCAGCAAAATATTAATCGATATGAAAGCGGATACAGTGATTGAGGTCATTAAGTCGTTTGAAAAAGATACCCGCTCCCATTTGCAGATCATGGACCCGTCAGGGCAAACGTTGCTTCAAACTTCGGCAGACAATGAGCATCACGATGATGACATCGTCTGGTCCCGTTCTTTGGAAATGGAAGATTGGATTGTGGAAGCCAGAATCAAATATGCGGATTTTTATGAATCCTCCACAGTGATTTTACAATATTCCATTCTTATTTCCGTCCTGGCTATTTTGCTAGGTATCGCTATGGCGAGCTTTTTCTCATTCCGCTTTACGATGCCGATCAAGAAATTAGCCCATTCCATGCGCAGGTTCGGGGAAGGAGATCTATTGATCCGAACTCCGGTCATGTCAAAGGATGAGCTGGGTTTTTTGAGCGAGAGCTTTAATAAAATGACGGAACGGCTTATTGCTTCGATGCATGAAATCAGTCGTACCGAAAAGCTTAAGAGTGAGGCTGAATTACAAATTCTTCATTACCAGATTAATCCCCATCTATTGTTCAATACGCTGAATTCGATCCAATGGAAGGCCAAGCTGGCGCATCAGCCGGAAATCCATAAAATGCTTCAGCATTTGATTGTAGTGCTTGAGGGAAGCTTCAATTTTAAGCAGACGCTGGTTCCGTTAGAAAAAGAGCTTGATATCGCCTATCATTTTATTGAAATTCAACGATATCGCTATGACGATGCATTTACCTTCGAGTTGGAAGTGGAGCCGGGGCTGGAGGAATGCCTTATTCCGCGTATGGTGTTTCAGCCTTTGCTTGAAAATATCTTTTTCCATGGATTCCGTGATGGACAAGGAAGGATTACGATGAAGGTATATTCGGAAAGAAATAAGCTGTTTATGGTGCTGGAAGACGATGGGATCGGCGTGAAGCCGGAACATTTGGCATATATAGCGTCGGGCCGCAAGATTCCCGGCAAGCAAGGCGGACTGGGACTTAGGAATGTGGATGAACGAATTAAACAGCACTATGGCAATAGCTACGGTCTCTCGATAGGATCCAACAGAAATAAGGGAACGAAGGTGACTTTATCATGGTTAAAGACAACAGTGGACATGCATCTCTGATTCAAGTGCTAATTGTCGATGATGAGCAGTTGGTGCGTAAGGGTCTTCGTATGACGACGGATTGGGAGAAGTATGGCATGGTGGTTGTGGACGATGCGCCTAATGGCAGCGTGGGCTGGCAAAAGTTTGTGCAGTATCGGCCGCAGCTGGTAATTACAGATATCGTTATGCCGGAGCTCGATGGGATCGAGCTGGCCAAAAAAATTAAAGAAGAGGCGCCGGATACGGCAATTCTATTATTAAGCTGCCATCGGGATTTCGTGTATGCGAAGAGTGGAATTCAAATCGGTGTCCATGATTATATCGTAAAGACAGACATGGATGATGAGCATATGGAGCTTGCTCTTGAGCGGATCCGTCAGCAATTTGATCAACGGGTACTCGCTCAACAGACTACCGCGTGGGCAGGAGATTCCCCTTCTTCAGAAATTCAAAGCGATGGAGAGGAGGCACTGGGCGCATGGTTGCATCAAAACGACTACACGGCCAAGCAACAATTACTCCGGAAGCTCAGAGCCGAATGGCATTGGATGCTCAAGAAGTGCTACATCCTGTTTTTATATTTTCCTGAAGAAGAAGGAGGGGGAGGCATGCAATCTCTTCGAAATTCATGGAAACATATTATGGCTGCCGGCGCGGGTCAAATCGATTTCTTGCAGACCGATGACCGCACTGCTATCGTGGTCACGCATCAGTCCTGTTTATCGCTCGTTCAATCCTCGCTGGTAGAAATGCAGCTGAAGCATAGCGGACTGGCATGGAGACAAAGCCCGGTAATCAACGGTGAAGACGAATGGCTCCGTCAGGCCGAGGCCTTGTTCCGTTTATGGGGAATCGAATCCGGCTTGGAGCTGCTGCAGGATACCCATAAGGAAGACATTATTAGAGCGATCGATTATATTGATCAACACTTGCAGGACGACCTGCGTGCGGCGGATGTGGCCTCGCAAATCGGCGTAAGCCGCAGCTATTTCAGCACGATTTTTAAGGAGGCTACGGGAAGCAGCATCATTACCTTCATTTCCGAGCGCAGGCTGGAAAAGGCCAAGGAACTGCTAAGCGCAACTACGATCCGTACCGAGGAAGTGGCTGAGAAGGTCGGCATTCAAGATGTTAAATATTTCTCTAAATGGTTCAAGAAAAGAGCCGAGCTTACACCTGGCCAGTATAGAATTCAAACAAAATGACGCCGGATTCCAACAAAACTACTCCGATGCCCTGCCTTTTCGGGCATTTTTTTATTTATCGAAAAAGAGGACACTAATATAAAACATATGTCAGTATGAAAGCCCTTTCAGACATTTTAAGATACTAAGTGAAAGAAGCGGTACACATCTAAGGAGGGTTACAAATAATGCGAAAGAAAAGTATAGCCTATTTGCTTATTGCTTGCTTAATGATTTCTTTGCTGGCTACGGCCTGCTCAGGCAATAAGAACAACAATTCATCGGCTGCGGGACAGGGCAAGGGCGACGAGAAGGTCAAGCTGGTTGTGTGGACCTGGGAAACGGCAAAAGATGGACTTGACTTGAACATGGAAGCATTTCAGGCGAAATATCCGAACATTGAGGTTGAATTTCAGAATATGAAATCCACGGATTTGTATTCCAAATACTTGATCACCTCGAACACGGAAGATGCCGTGCCGGATATCATTACTGTAGAATCCACCAACCTGGCGCAAATTGTACAGATCGATTCCTTGCTGGATATTACGGATAAAGTAGCGCCTTACAAAGACAAGATGAGCCCCTACAAGTGGGAGGATGCGACGAAGGACGGCAAGACCTACGCTATGCCATGGGATAGTGGTCCGGTCGTCATGTTTTACCGGAACGACCTGTTTGCTCAGGCAGGACTCCCAACCGATCCGGTTGAGGTATCCCAGAAAATCCAGACCTGGGAAGATTATTATGAGGCTGCGAAGCTGGTGAAGGAAAAAACCGGCGCATTCATGTACGGGGACTCCAAAACCAACTCCAGCAACCGGGTATTTGAATCCATGATGTGGCAGCGCGGGCTGTGGTATTTTGACGACCAAGGGAAGGTAGCTGTGGATTCTCCGGAAATTCAAGAAATCGCGGATTACTTGATTAAGATGCAACAGGAAAATCTCGTGTACGATGCCCGCGCCAATACGGACCAATGGGGCAACGGAATCCGTGACGGACAGGTTGCAACCGTGGTGGGCGGATCGTGGCATGATGCCATTATCGAAAATCAATATTCTCCGGCCGATAGCGGAAAATGGTCCGTAGCCATGATGCCGAAGTGGTCAAAGGACGACAAGTATTCGGGCGCTAACCAAGGCGGCTCCAACCTGGCTATTAACAAAAATTCCAAGCATCCGGAAGAAGCATGGCAGTTCATCGAATTTATGCTGGGCAGTGAAGAGAATCAGGTAAAAATGATGTCCGACGCAGGCTTGTTCCCGGCCATGATGATCGATAATAACCCGGCTATTGATGAGCCTTCAACCTACTTTAACAACCAAGCGATCCGTAAGGTTTATGCCGATTCCTTGGCAAACACCTACCCGCTCGCCTATACTTCCGATTTCCCTATGGCTAACAAGCTGATGACCGATGTATGGGCCAAGGTATTCCTTAACAATTCAAGCCTCGAGCAGGCATTGAAGGAAATGGCGGACGAGCTTCGCAGTAAAACAAAAAGAGAATAGCGCATATTTCTGATAGGATTGGAGGGGACGATATGACATCCAGATTAAATAAGCAGTTGAAAATAGCTCCCTATATTTACATCTCGCCTTATTTCATCCTGTTCTTCGTCTTCTCCCTTTATCCCATTCTTTATTCTATCTACATCAGCTTTACGGACTGGAATGGGTCAGGCGAGAAGACGTTCATAGGCTTTGAGAATTATGTCCAATTGTTCGGGGACAAAAATTTCTGGTTATCCTTGTGGAACAGCTCGATCATCTTTTTAATGTATGTGCCCTTGATGCTGTTCCTCGGACTTATATTTGCATCGATGCTGAATTCTAACTGGATGGTAGGCAAGGGCTTTTTCCGGATGGCCTTGTTTGTTCCGAATTTTGTATCCGTCGTAGCGGTATCCTTCGTGTTCGTTCTGTTATTGAACACGCAAAATGGGCTCTTCAACAGTGTGCTTCGAAATATCGGACTCATTGATAATCCGATTCCATGGCTTGAATCACCATGGTGGGCCAGAATCTCGGTGTCGATCATGGTGCTCTACCGTTGGCTTGGCTACAATATGCTGCTATTAATGACGGGATTGCAAAATATTTCAAAGGATCTTTACGAGGCGGCTTACGTGGATGGGGCGACAAAGATTAAAAGTTTCTTCTTCATAACAATTCCGCTGGTGAAAAAAATGCTGTTGTTCTGCACGGTACTGTCCACCATTGGAACCTTTTCCTTGTTCACAGAGCCGTTCATTTTGACACAGGGCGGACCGCTCAATTCTACCTTAACTCCCGTTCTGATGCTGTATACGGAAAGCTTCCAAAACTTTAACTTCGGTTACGCGTCGTCGATTGCCGTCTGCTTCTTTATTCTGATGATGACAATCTCGTTAATCCAGATGCGCGTATTCGATGATAAGGAATAGGAGGTGGGAGTGAGATGGAAAAAGCGATGAAATTGCAGCATGTGAAGCATCACGAGGGGAAGCGCGGAATCCTGTCCGTAACTACCTTTATCATCATGACCCTGGTCTCTCTTGCGACCATGTTTCCCTTGTTCTGGCTATTCAGCTCTTCGCTCAAGGATATCAGCGAGATTTTCGTCAATCCGCCGATGTGGGTACCCAAGGTATTTCATTGGGAGAACTTCACTGAGCTATTTGTTAACCGCAAGTTCGGCATCATAACCTGGAACAGCTTCCTGCTCGCAACCACTTCTACGGTAGTTGCCCTCGTTTTCTGCAGCTTGGCCGGTTTCGCATTTGCCAAATATCATTTCAAGGGGAAGAACTTCCTGTTCATTATGGTCCTGGCTTCCCTCATGATCCCGCATGAAGCGACCATGGTTCCTTTGTTCTCCATATATAAAGGAATGGGCCTTATTGATAATATTTGGGGCGTCATCCTGCCGGATTTAGCGAACGCATTTGGCATCTTCTTTATGCGCCAGTACTGTTCGGCGCTTCCGGAAGAGATGTTGGAGGCGGCCCGCATTGACGGCTGCACCGAATTTAAGCTATTCCGGCGGATCGTATTGCCTAACCTGAAATCCGGTTTTGCCGGATTGGGGATTATCTTGTTCGTCAAGCAATGGAATAACTTTCTGTGGCCCTCGGTCATTCTCCGTTCCCAGGAGAACATGACCTTGTCCGTTGCGCTTAAAGCGCTGGAGGACAGCAACAATACGCCATATCATCTGATTATGGCCGGTTCGGTGATCAGTGTCGTACCGCTGCTGATTATCGTCCTGATCTTCCAGAAGCAATTAATCGCAGGGATGATTGAAGGCGCCGTAAAAGGCTGATTGCCAGCCTATGGAGCAGGAGCTTCAATTGCTCGCACAGCAGCATCATTTATTTGAACAGCGGCCTTGGTCCCTCATGTTGGACTAAGGCCGTTTTGTATTGTCCCGCTGACGGCTGCGCACATACCGTCCCGGCGGCATCCCCTCCGACTTCGTGAATTGCTTCGTAAAGGAATAAATATCGCCATAGCCCAGACTTAAGGCAACATGCTTAATGGTGAGCCCGGAGAGCAGCATCATTTTGGCCTGCTTCATCAGTTGCCCGGTGTGGTAGCGCTGGGGGGAGATCCCCGTAATCCGCTTGAACAGCTTCCTGAAATTTTCGTAACCCATATTCAGTACGGCTGCTGCTTCTTTCATCTCGAAATGGATATCGTTAGACCCGCTAATGAGCTGGCAGGCCTTAGCTATTATCGCTTCATGGGGATCGCTTGGCGGACTTTGGACGCTGCCATGCAGCCGGATCAGGAGCTCCTGGGCCCTCATTAGAAGATAGGGGAGGCTTGCCTCGGTTGCCTCCTTAAGGGAGTTAAGCAACCCTGCGAAATCCTGAACAACATCGCCAGGATGCTGTGTTGTCACTTGTACCTCTTTGTCGGTCCTGAGAAGTCCCAACGATGTCAAGTAGTCGTACACAGGATGCCCGACGCTGATGTAGAACTCAATCCAGGTCCCATCCGGTTCGATTTCGGTGGAGTGCAACCGCTCGGGGAACCGTTGGACCAGATCGCCGGCTTGCATGGGCGTCACTGTGCCGTCCTCGGATAGGTAACGTCCGCTTCCTTGCAGGATCAAAACACAGCTATAGTACCCGATTTTGAAATCATACTGAGAGCGTTCGGCGGTTCTTTTTCGCATAAAGCCGCAGGATAAAATGCCTTGATCAAAATTGTCGCCGATGCACCGGTAGACGACATCGTTTTCCTTGATCTCTTCGTAATTCACTGAGAACCACTCCTACCAAAATGGATAAATGAAATACCATTACTGACATTTCAAGACACGCTATACCCTTATATTATTAGGATGTGGGACATTGAATCAACACCAAATAGAACAAGGAGTGTGATTCCAGGAAATGAAGCTGAATCGCGAATGGGAGAACCCGCAAATTACGCAAGTGAACCGGACGCCCATGCACGAGCCTTATGGAGTATACGAATCTGTAGAACAAGCTCTTCAAGGGGATCGCAGCAGCTCTAAATACATGAAATACCTGAATGGCTCTTGGAAGTTTAAGCTCTACCCTTCTCCGGATCGGGTAACCGATGATTTCTATTGTCCGGAATATGACGTGTCCGGTTGGGATTCGATTTCCGTTCCGTCAAATTGGGAGCTGTCAGGCTATGGTACACCGGTATATACGAACATTTTGTATCCCTTTGGCAAGAAGGGGGAGAATTCCCGTCATGAAATTCGGCTCAAGAAGGATGAGTTCGTCCTGAATCCGCCCTTTGTTCCGGAGGATGGTAATCTTACCGGATGCTATGTCCGGGGCTTTGAACTGCCTGAGGACTTTATTGGCCGTGACGTCTTCATAGACTTCGGTGGCGTGGAATCTTGCTTCTATCTGTGGATTAACGGGAAATGGGCGGGTTTTTCGCAGGACAGCAAGCTTAATGCGGCCTTCGAAATTACGGATTACCTTCAACAGGGACAAAACCGGGTAGCCGTTCAGGTGATGCGCTTCGGAGCCGGTACGTATCTGGAGGATCAAGACTATTGGCATCTTTCCGGGATTTTTAGGGATGTATCGCTTTACGCCAAGCCGCGCATGCGCATCCAGGATTATAAGATCGAAACGCTTTTTTCGGGAAATTATGAGCAAGCTGAATTAGTTGTAAAGGTCTATCCTAACAACCAGGCGGACCGCTACGGGGAAGCATATGTGCGCCTTTCGCTTTACGACGCCGACTTTATGCTGGTTACGCAGTTTGAAACGCCGACATTCGGAGATTGTGGATTCTATCTGCAAGAGAAATACGTGGCGAAGGTCCAGCAGGCTGTTTCTAAGCCCCATTTATGGAGCGACGAGACGCCCTATCTTTATAAATTGGTGTTGGAGATGATCGACAAGGACGGTAACATCGTCGATATCGAGAGCGCAAATGTTGGCTTCCGCGAGGTCCAAATCGACGGTAACGGAATCCTTAAGATCAATGGCAAGCGCCTCCTGATTCGGGGCGTGAACCTGCATGCTTTTTGCCCGGAAACCGGGCGTACAGTGTCAACCGACTATATGCGAGAGCAAATCAAGCTGATGAAATCGCTGAATATCAATGCTGTCCGAACCAGTCACTATCCTCATGCAATCGAATGGTACGACCTCTGCGACGAGTTGGGCATCTATTTGGTGGACGAGACGAATCTCGAAACCCATGGGATCGGCGGCCAATTGAGCGAATCGCCGGTGTGGACTCATGCTTATATGGAGCGGGCGGCCCGAATGGTGCTTCGGGACAAGAATCATCCGTCGATTATTTTGTGGTCTCTCGGCAATGAATCAGGATATGGCGCCAATCATGCGGCCATGTACGGCTGGATCAAGGAATATGACAAGACCCGATATGTCCAGTATGAATCTGGAAATCCGCCGGCCAATGTCTCGGATATCATCGCGCCGATGTATCCTCCCAAGGATTGGATTCTGGATATCATGGCTAACAGCGAGGACTTGAGGCCCTTCATCATGTGTGAATACGCATACGCAAAGAGCAACAGCAACGGGAACTTTAAGGAATTCTGGGATCTCATTCATAAGTTTCCTCGCTTCCAGGGAGGATTCATTTGGGATTTCCAGGATAAAGCACTCGTTAAAACGGCTCAAGACGGCAGCATGAAATATGTCTATGGCGGAGCTTTTGGCGAAGAAATCGTGGACCCGGCGCTGGATATGTGTCTGAACGGCATTGTTTTCCCGGACTTGACGCCGAAGCCTGCAGCTTATGAAATCAGGAATGTGCATTCGCCGCTCCTGATTGATGATTTCGAGTCGCCATATGATCCTCAAGGCACAAAAAAGTATCGGCTATTCAATCATTACACGCATCGGGATCTTAGGCATCTGAATATCTGTTGGGAATTGGTATGCGACGGGACGGTTGTTGATGGCGGGAGCTTCCCTAAATTCAACACACCGCCCGGGGCAACAGAATGGATTGAACCGCCTTATGATTACTCCAAAGTGAACGGGGAAGCATTTCTTAATTTTTATGCGCTTCTGGACGAAGACATATTTTATGCAGATAGGGGCTCCCGTATTTATGCCTGCCAGTTCGAGATCAAGGATTCGGTCCGTCGTCTTCATACCGGAGAGATTGAGCAAGGCAGCTTGACCTGCGAGGAGACGGAGCAGCAAGTGCTGATTCACAATGAGCATCTGGAAGTTGCCTTCTCGAAAAGCACGGCAGAGTTCACCGTAGTGCGTTATAAGAATCAGAGTTACTTCACAGGCGGTGCCAATCAGTTTTACCGTCCACCTACAGGGATCGATGCCGGAATCCATCTGGAGTCCCCAAACTATGCAGATGAATGGAGAGGAATCGGGCTTCATCATCGGCAAAAAGACATCCAGCATATCCGGGTATATGCAGCATCCGCTTGCGTGACTATCGAGGTGCGCAGTCTTTACCATGGTTGCATTGAAACAATAACAAGCTATGCGGTGGGCGGAAAAGGGATCGAGATCACCAATACCGTGGTGAATAATGCCAAGGTCGATTCAATTCCGCGAATCGGTCTGAGTTTCGCATTTTCAGAGGGCTGGAATCAGATTCAATGGTATGGGCGCGGCCCATGGGAGAACTATACGGACCGCAAGACGTCAGCGCTGATCGGGCTTTATGAGAGCACGGTCGATCAGCAGTATGTTCCTTATATTCTTCCGGTGGAATGCGGCGGCATGGAAGACGTACGTTATTTATATGTATCCTCGTTAGATGGCCGGAAGGTTAAAGTAGCCGCGGCGGGTCATTTCCATTTTGATATTCACCGGCACAGCGTAGATCAGATTGACAGCGCGTCTTATGCGGAGGAGTTAGGCCTCTCCGATAGGGTGTACTTGAATCTCGATCACAAGCATGCCGGCCTGGGCGGAGATAACGGTTGGACCAAGACGATTCATGACGAATACAAAATTAAGAAAGGCATCTATACGTACAGCATGACACTGGAGTTTTTGTAGCAGGCCATGATTCATGTATTGAGCAGCTTTCTTTCATCGAGAAGAGGGTGTCTCAAAAGTAAAATTCAGTCATCCTTAATAACGAAATAGACTGATATTCATATAAACATATAGAAACCAAGGGGATTTCTCATGCTTAGTCCCCTTGGTTTCTTGCGTCCACCGCGGCTTTTTTGATTAAATTATGAGCGAGTGAAAGCCAACCGACCTCCAAACTTACTTTTGGCAAGCCTCGAAGCTTTTTAGTCACCCACATCAGTAATTTTAGTGACATTCTGCATTAAAATCGCCGCACGAGCCCTCCCATCGGCAATTATAGTGACATTCTGCATTAAAATCGCCGCACGAGCCCTCCCATCAGCAATTATAGTGACATTCTGCATTAAAATCGCCGCACGAGCCCTCGCATCAGCAATTATAGTGACATTCTGCATTAAAATTTTCGCCTCGCTCACAATCTAATAAAAGTAGAATTATATCCAATACCTGTCTCCTTATGCCTGCATATTACCGGATTTATAATATGTATGCGGTTACAAAAAACCGAAGATTCAATAAATAGGGGGAGGCAAAGTATGAAACGTATGAAAGGTATGAAACGTGTAATAGCCGGAATTTCAGCAATTCTCATGATGACATCGCTGCTTGCGGCGTGCGGAGACAACTCCAGCTCGTCCGGCTCGAATTCCACTCCAGCCCCATCGACGAACAACGCGGCCGAGACGCCGTCCAACACGAGCGGCGAGAAGGTTACCATTAATCTCTGGAGCTTTACAGACGAAATTCCGAACATGACGACAAAATATTTGGAAGTCCATCCGGAAGCGAATGTAGAGTTCAAGACTACGATCATTGCAACAACGGACGGTGCTTATCAACCGGCTCTTGACCAGGCGCTTGCTGCTGGCGGCAAGGATGCTCCGGACATTTACGCAGCTGAAGCCGCATTCGTCCTGAAGTATACCCAGGGCGATGCATCCGACTATGCCGCGAACTATGCGGACCTTGGTCTGGATGACCAAAAAGTGAAGGATGCAGGCATCGCACAGTATTCCGTGGATATCGGCAGCAAAGACGGTCAATTGAAAGGCCTCGGCTACCAGGCGACTGGCGGAGCCTTTATCTATCGCCGCTCGATTGCCCAGGATGTGTTCGGTACGGATGATCCTGCTACGATAAAGAGCGAAATTGGTCCAGGCTGGGAAAAGTTCTACGAAGCAGCCGCCATGCTGAAAGCCAAAGGCTACGGCATTGTATCCGGTGACGGCGATATCTGGCATGCCATCGAGAACAGTTCGGAGAAAGGCTGGATCGTTGACGGTAAGCTTCATATTGATCCGAAGCGCGAAGAGTTCCTTGATCTCTCCAAGAAGTTGAAGGATAACGGCTACCATAACGATACGCAAGACTGGACGGAAGCTTGGTATGCGGATATGTCCGGGTCGGGTGCCCAACCGATCTTCGGATTCTTCGGTCCGGCATGGCTGATTAACTATGTTATGAACGGTCAAGTAAAAGACACGGATGGTGACTGGGCTGTTACCGAGCCGCCGACAGGCTTCTTCTGGGGCGGTACCTGGCTTCTCGCCCATAAAGACGTAACGAAGGACGAAGCCAAGAAGCAGGCGGTTGCCGACTTCATCAACTGGGTAACGCTTGATTCCTCCGAGACTGGCCTTCAATACTTCTGGGCAAACGGAACGATGAAGGATGGCGAGCAAGGCACGAAGGACAGTGTTGCCTCCTCCGTGGTGATGAGCAATTCCAATGGTGAGGTTCCGCTGCTCGGCGGACAAAATATGTTCGATATTTTCGTACCGGCCAATGCGAACGCTTCCGGTAAGAACCTGACGCAATATGATGAGACGATCAACAGATTGTGGCGGGATCAGGTACGCGAGTACACCGCAGGCAACAAGAGCCGCGATGATGCGATTGCTACCTTCAAGCAGCAGGTCAAGGACCAGCTTGATATTGGCAGCGAATAATTAAGAATAGAAGGGGCGGGGGAGCAACCCCGCCTCTTCATATCAACAATTGGGGTGAGAGCATGCGCCGCAAAGGTGTGAACTACTCGAAGTACGGCTATATTTTTACCTTTCCGTTCGTCTTGGCATTTTTGATTTTTTCGTTATACCCAATCCTATATACCGCAGTCATCGGGTTTACCGATATGAAGGGACTTATTCCAAAGCCGATTCATATTCTGGATAACCCGTTTCAAAATTTCAAGGATCTTATCTTTGAAAATGCGTCCTTTAAAAAGTCCCTGTTAAACACGGGGCTCCTCTGGATCGTCAACTTCGTTCCTCAGATTACACTCGCGCTGCTGCTTACGGCATGGTTCACGAACAAGCGGCTAAATATCAGGGGGCAAGGCGCGTTCAAGGTACTGTTATATATGCCGAACATTATTACGGCCAGTACAATCGCCATTCTGTTCAGCACAATGTTCGCCTATCCGATGGGGCCAATCAACAGTTTAATTCAAATGCTGGGATTGTCTGACGGACCGATCTTCTTTCTCCAGGATAAGACGACCGCACGGGGAATCGTGGCGTTCATCCAATTCTGGATGTGGTATGGCAATACCATGATCATTCTTGTTGCAGGCGTGATGGGGATTAACCCGGCACTTTTCGAATCCGCGGCGATCGACGGAGCCAACGGATGGCAGACCTTCTTCCGGATTACATTGCCGAGTCTTCGCACGATCCTGCTGTTTACCCTGATTACGTCGATGATCGGCGGTCTGACCATGTTCGATATTCCGCAGCTGTTCCTTCTGGGCGGACCGGATGATGCCACATTGACAACGTCGATGTTCATCTACGGGCAAGCCTTCAAGGGAAGTTACCTGTACAACCGCGCAGCAGCGGCAAGTATGATCCTGTTCCTGATTGCTGCAGCGCTCTCTGCTGTTCTGTTCTACGTGATGCGGGACCGCGATGCGGCGAAAGTAAAGAAAGCGGAAAAACTATACAAAAAATCGCTTAAAGCAACAGCAGTCGAGAGAGAGGTGTAACACATGGATAAACAACTGAAAAGCGGAGGAGCCTTCGGCCTGAAATTCAGCCGGACGATCATCTATATCATCTGTATCCTGCTGTCGCTCCTCAGTATTCTCCCGTTCTGGATTATGTTCGTCAACGCTACGCGATCCACGGCAGAAATTCAAAGCGGTCTCTCCCTGCTGCCTTCGACTCATTTTATGAATAACCTTCAGGTGCTGCTTGATAAGAGCTTTGATCCGATTCAAGGCTTTATGAATTCTTTCGTTATCTCGGGTTCGGCAACCATTCTGACGGTATATTTCTCGTCACTGGCCGCTTACGGATTGGTGACCTATGACTGGAAGCTGCGCAAGCCGTTCTTTACGTTCATCATGTGCGTCATGATGATTCCTTCCCAGGCCAGCGCGATCGGCTTCTATCAATTCATGTACAAACTGGGCTGGACGAACAGCTTTCTTCCGCTGATCCTGCCCGCCATTGCGGCTCCGGCGGTTGTGTTCTTCATGCGGCAATACCTGTTGGCTACACTGTCATTGGAGATCGTGGAGGCATCCCGGGTGGACGGCTCCAGCGAGTTCAAGACGTTTAACCGGATCATTCTGCCATTGATGATGCCGGCGGTCGCAACGCAGGCGATCTTTGCCTTTGTAGCGAACTGGAACAACCTGTTCATGCCATTGATTCTCTTAACTCAGAAGGAAAAATATACCATGCCGATCATGGTAAGCTTGCTGCGCGGCGATATTTACAAGACAGAATTCGGCTCGATCTACATGGGGCTGGCCCTGACGGCCTTGCCGCTATTCGTGGTTTATTTCCTGCTGTCCCGGTATATTATCGCAGGCGTTGCGCTTGGGGGCGTTAAGGAGTAGCGACATTATTGTGAATAGCGCCGTACTGGCTTACTATAATGAACGACCCTTGCTAGGGGCTGCCTTGCGGCGGTCCCTTTTGCCTTGCGGCGGTCCCTTTTGCCTTGCCTGGAAATCCGGTCCATGGTCGTAGTAAAATATAGCGAACAGGAGTGATACCTATGAACAGTACGAAATGGTGGCAGACAGCCGTCATCTATCAGGTTTACCCCCGCAGCTTCCAGGACAGCGATGGCGACGGGATCGGTGATCTTCGGGGAATGATCAATCGTCTGGACTATCTGGAGCAGCTTGGCATTACGGCGATATGGCTCAGCCCGGTATACAGGTCTCCCAATGACGATAACGGCTATGACATTAGCGACTATAAGGATATTATGACCGAATTCGGAACGATGGCCGACATGGATGAGCTCATTGAGAAGGCCAAGCTTCGCAACATTCGAATCATTATGGATCTGGTTGTGAACCATACCTCGGATGAACATCCCTGGTTCATCGAAGCCCGTCAAGGGAAAGACAATCCTTACCGGGACTACTATATTTGGCGCGATCCGGTGAACGGCGGGGTTCCCAATTCGCTGCGCTCCACATTCAGCGGTCCGGCCTGGGAGTTCGATGAGGCAAGCGGCCAATATTATCTGCATCTATTCAGCCGCAGGCAGCCTGATCTGAACTGGGAGCACCCTAAAGTCCGGCAGGAAGTCTGGGACATGATGAATTTCTGGCTGGATAAAGGCGTTGGCGGCTTCCGCATGGACGTCATCGATCTGGTCGGCAAGATTCCCGATCAGGAGATTACGGGAAATGGGCCGAAGCTTCACGAATACCTTCAGGAGATGCATCGGGAGACCTTCGGCAAGCATGATGTCTTGACAGTGGGAGAGACCTGGGGAGCAACGCCGGAAGTGGCGAAGCTATACTCCAATCCGGACAGGAATGAGCTGTCGATGGTATTCCAGTTCGAGCATATCGGACTGGATCAGCAGGAAGGGAAGGACAAGTGGGATTTGAAGCCTTTGTCCGTCCATGAATTGAAGCAGGTACTGGCCAAGTGGCAGATCGAGCTGGGAAATGAAGGCTGGAACAGCCTGTTCTGGAATAACCATGATCTTCCGAGAATCGTATCCCGCTGGGGGGACGACGGCAAGTACCGGGTGGAGAGCGCGAAGATGTTTGCGATTTTGCTTCATTTGATGAAGGGGACGCCTTATATTTATCAGGGCGAAGAGATCGGAATGACGAATTATCCGATTGATGATATCAGCGAGGCGCAAGACATTGAGACGGTCAATATGTATCATGAGCGTCTTGCCCAGGGCTATGCCAAGGAAGACATTATCGCTTCGATTAATGCCAAGGGGAGAGATAATGCGCGAACTCCGATGCAGTGGGATGTGACGCCGAACGCTGGATTTACGACCGGACAGCCTTGGCTGCACGTGAATCCCAATTATGCGGAGATCAATGTAGAAGAGAGTCTTGCCGATCCCGATTCGGTCTTTCACTGCTACCGCAAACTGATTGAGCTGCGGAAAAATAACCCGATCGTGGTATGGGGTGAGTTTGAACTGGTGGAGGACGTTCCCGAGGAAATGTTTATGTACTTCCGCCGCTATAAAGACGAGACCTGGCTGGTTACCGCCAACTTTAGTCCCGCACCAGTTATGCTGGAAATGCCGGGGATCGGTCAGGTCAGCGAATTCATCATCGGCAACTATGCGAGAGATACCGTAGATTTCCAACAGCTGAAGTTGCAGCCTTATGAGGCGTTTGTAACGAAGCTTGCTTAAAAAAAGGAACCGGGCAATTCAGGAGAAAGTGCTGAATTGCCCGGTTTTTTAATCCGGCTTGTCATATAGAATTAACATTGTGGCAGTCACTTCTTGATGTAATCGGAGTATTTGTCGAGAAACTCCAGGGAATTCATATCATCTCTAAGGTGATGCCGCACCAGGGCGTCGATCTCTTCTGTATTTTTGTTCGCAATATACTCCAGCATGGATTGATGCTCGCCCCAAATCTGCAGCAGCTTCCCTCTTTCCAGCATGTGCAGCTTGCGGTAACGGACATAGTGCACGTTGGACTGCTGGATTAAATTCCATAGAAACTCGCGGCCCGCCACTTTGAATAAAGTGCGGTGAAACTGGTCATCCAGCGCAAGAAATAGGTCTGTAGCTTCTTCATCCTCAATCAGCAACCTCTGCTTGTCTAAAATTTCTTTTAATTCTCGGGTATCGTTCAGTGACAGTTTGGAGGTCAGGTCCTTCAGGATCTCTTTCTCCAGCGCGCTTCGCAAATAAATCATTTGCTCGACGGAATCCAGGTCTATGTGAGAGACGAAGTTCCCTTTCTTAGGATAGACATCGATATAGGACTCCAGGGATAGTTGCTTCAATACATCGCGCAAAGGCGTTCTTGATAATTGGAATTGATCAGCGAGTGTAGTTTCACTCAGGATAGTTCCAGGTTTTAACTTTAACGATAATATATCGGTCTTCAACAGCTTCATGATTTCTTCTTTCGTGTACATTCCATTCCTACTTTCGCATTAAATGAACTAACACTAGTATACAACTTGTTCGATAAGGGTCAAACCCTTTGTAAAGAAATTCACTTGATATATTAATTGAAATCGCCATTTTAAGCGGTTGACAAATGAATTTCCTTCCCTTATGATCAAGAAAAATCTTGTATACAAGATGTCGAGACTAATACTTGGAGGGCTCAGTTATGAATATGACTTGGAGATGGTATGGGGAAGGGAACGACAATATTACGTTGGATCATATCCGGCAAATTCCGGGTGTAATGGGTATCGTGTGGTCGTTGCATCACAAGGTCGCCGGAGAAGTGTGGGAAATGAAAGAAATTCAAAAGGTTGCTGATCAGATTACAAGCAAAGGCTTCAGTACGGCGGTTGTAGAGAGCGTGAATGTTCATGACGATATTAAAATCGGCCTTCCATCCCGTGATAAATACATCGATATCTATATCGATACCATCCGAAAATTAGCTAAAGTAGGCGTAAAGGTCATTTGTTATAATTTCATGCCTGTGTTCGACTGGACAAGAACCGAGCTGTACAAGGAGCTGCCGGACGGGTCTAATGCTCTGTTTTATGAAAAGGCTGCCATTGTTGACGACCCCCGCAGTATGGTCGATAAAATCCTCAAGGGGGCGGGCAATTTCACCATGCCTGGCTGGGAGCCGGAGCGGCTGGAGAAGCTGGACGACCTGTTTGCAGCCTATGCAGATGTATCGGAAGAGAAGCTGTTTGATAATCTGAAGTATTTTCTGGAGCGTATCATTCCTGTCTGTGAAGAAGTGGATATCAAGATGGCGATTCATCCTGACGACCCGGCCTGGCCGATCTTCGGCTTGCCGCGGATCATCCGCAGTCGGGACACCATTCGGCGCTTACTTGACATGGTTGATAGTCCGTATAATGGGCTGACCTTCTGCACGGGTTCACTAGGCACAAATCCGGAGAATGATTTGCCGGCCATGATTCGGGAGTTCCATGACCGTATCTATTTTGCTCATATCCGTAATGTCAAGGTGTTCGAGAACGGGGACTTCATTGAGGTGTCTCATCGCGGACAAGACGGAAGTGTGGATGTGGCTGAGGTTGTTAAGGCCTACCACGAGAATGGATTCCGGGGATATGTGCGTCCGGATCACGGCAGACATTTATGGGGCGAAGAGAAGAATTGCCGGCCGGGATATGGCCTGTATGACCGGGCCATGGGAATTATGTATCTGCTTGGTGTCTGGGACAGTCTGGAAAATGTAAAAGGAGTGAAGTGAATGCTGCAGCTTAATCGTAAGGGGATCGCGGATGAGGCAGCATGGGCGGCTGCCGGAGTCGGATTGCCGCAATTTGATTTGGACGTCGTTGCAAAGAATACACAAGTCAATCCGCAGTGGGTGCATTTTGGAGCAGGCAACATTTTTCGCGGCTTTGTGGCCAACGCCCATCAGAAGCTGCTTAACGCCGGAAAGGCAAATACGGGTATCATGGCGGCAGAGACCTTCGATTTCGAAATGATCGACAAGGTCTATAAGCCTTATGATAACCTGACATTACTGGTCCTGATGAATGCAAAAGGAGAGTTTAGAAAGAATGTAGTCGGGAGTATTGTAGAGGGGCTTGCCGTGGGAAAGGAACGTCCGGAGGATTATCGCCGCCTGATTGAGGCGTTCGAGAATCCAAGTCTGCAAATGGCCAGCTTCACAATTACGGAGAAGGGCTACTCCCTGACTGGACCGGATGGCAAATACACGGGTATTGTGGAGAAGGATTTAGTGACTGGTCCTGAAGGGCCGATCCATGTCATGAGCATTGTCACTTCGCTGGCTTACCGCCGTTATCTCAAAGGGCAATACCCGATGACCTTCGTAAGTATGGACAACTGTTCCCATAATGGTGACAAGCTGAGGGACAGTGTGCTTGCTGTCGCCAAGGCCTGGGCTGCCAAGGGCCTGGTGGAAGAAGGCTTCGTGCCTTATTTGGAGAATGAACGAAAAATTACATTCCCGCTGTCCATGATCGACAAGATTACACCACGGCCCTCCGAACAGGTCCAATCGGCACTGAAGGAGGCAGGCTTGTCCGGGATGGAGCTTATCGTCACGTCCAAGCATACGTACACCGCTCCGTTTGTGAATGCAGAGATCAGCGAATATTTGGTCATCGAGGACAAGTTTACAAACGGGCGTCCGGCCTTGGAAGAGGCGGGAATCATTTTCACCGATCGGGACACCGTTAACAAGATCGAGACGATGAAAGTTACTACATGCCTCAATCCTCTGCATACCGCACTTGCCGTTACGGGCTGCCTGCTAGGCTATACGTTGATTGCGGATGAGATGAGAGACCCCGTGCTGCGGCGGTTTGTTGAAATCATCGGCTACGAGGAAGGGCTGCCGGTCGTGGTAGACCCCGGTATCATTAATCCAAAGGCATTTCTTGATGAGGTATTGCAAGAGCGGTTCGCGAATCCGTATATTCCGGATACGCCCCAGCGGATTGCCACGGACACCTCGCAAAAGGTAGGCATCCGCTTCGGGGAGACCCTCAAAGCTTATGTGCGAAGAGCAGACCTGGACCCTGCCGGATTAACGGCTATTCCGCTGGCGATTGCTGCCTGGTGCCGTTATTTGCTCGGGGTGGATGATGAGGGGCAGCCGTTTGCGCTTAGTCCGGATCCTCTGCTTGAATCTCTGCAAGATCATTTGCACGGCGTTCGGCTGGGAGATGCGCATGCGCCAGGGGTTCGTCATATTCTGGAAGATGCCCGGCTATTCGGTGTGCAATTATATGAGATTGGCCTTGGCGGGAAGATTGAGGCAATGTTCCATGAGATGCTGTCAGGCCCTGGGGCCGTACGGGGCACATTGGAAAAGTATGTGATTTAACGGCTTCATCTAAATTGAATTGATGATTGTGTGTGATGAAGCAACGTGTGAATCGAATATAGCTGTGACCGCAAATGCTGCGGATAGCTGAGGGTGTCCCAAAATCCATCGTCGATGGGGGGACACCCTTTTCACTAGGATCAAATCTCGCGATACAGCACCTCCATCCCCTTCCTTAACTCCTCCTCCGAGCTGTAGGCGAAGGATAGCCGAAGATGGTGGGCATCCTGTGCCCCGTAAATATAACCGGGATGAATAAGCACCTTCTTTTTCAGAAGCCGCATGAACAGTTCCTTCGTAATGACAGGTTGATGAAATCTCAACCAGATGTAGAATCCTCCCTGCGGACTTTCCCAGGAAGCCCTGCTATCAAAATATTGCTTTAGCAAATGCTCCATAAGTTCTGCACGCGACTGCAGCTCAGCTCTTAATTGCCGAACATGATTTTCATATAAGCCGGTGCGCAGCCAGTGCTCGACAACGAGCTGGGAAAGGGCGCTCGAGCCGTAGTCCATCTGCATTTTAATATCCGAGATTCGCTGAATGACCGGTGCCGAGGCGATAACCCATCCGATCCGAAGCCCGGGGCTTAGGGTCTTGGACACACTGCCGATGTAGATCACCTGCCCGGATTGGTCGAGGGATTTTATAGCGGGGGCTGCGGGACCGAAGCTCAACTCGCAATAGACGTCATCCTCGATGACGGGCAGCTTTTCCGCTTCGCATAGCTGGTATAAGGTGTTTTTATCCTCCCATGTCATGCATTCGCCTGTGGGATTATGGAGGGTTGGAATGGTATAAAGGATGGCTTGTCTGCGTCTGCGAATCCCCCGGATATGCTCGGCCGTATATTGATCTGCCGAAAGCCCGTGCAGATTCATGCCGAAGGATTGAAAGGGGCGCACGGAATTCAAATAAGAATATTCGTGTTGAAGGACGAGCGATCCGGGTTCCAGCAGGCCGAGCGCAATCAACTGCAAGGCTTGAAGTCCTCCAGAGACAACGCAAATATTTTCGGGCGCGGTAGTGATCCCTCTCTTTTTCACATAGTCACAGATGGCTTGTCTCAAAGTTTCGCTGCCTTGAGGAGAGGAATATCCGAGCATCTTTCCGTCCAGGGGCAGTGAGCCGAGGGATGCTTGAAGCTCGTTAACCGGGAGCAGGGAAGGACTCAACTCGCCTGTTCCTAATCGAATTATGGAAGCGTCCTGCTCGAATTCGTTGATCAGCTGGATGGTCTGATAATTGGATTTATGAATGCTTGCTTCAATATATTGCTGCCAATTCGGCAGCTTTTGCTTAACGAGAAGATACCAGGAATCATTGGCAACAAAGGTAGCCGATCCTGTCCGGGAACTCAGCAATCCGTCCGCCTTCAACTCGTCGATTGCTTCTTGAAGCGTGCTGCGATTGACGCCTAGCGATAGCGCAAGCTTACGCTGCGGAGGCAGCTTGGTTCCAGCCGGCCATTCCCCGCTTTGAATTTTTTCGATCATCCAATCCTTGATTTGCGCAGTTAAGCTTAGGGGCAGCGAGCGGTCAGGCTGCCAGTTCATAGCGATCCCTCCTTGCATAATTGGTTGGATATTTACCCATCCAATTGGACCTGTTCTCTAGTTATACCATGACTATGATAGAGAAGGAAGGAGTTGAGAGAATGGAACCGGTAGTCCATGGACTGATTTTAGCGCTAGGACTGATTTTACCTTTAGGTGTACAAAATGTGTTTGTATTCTCGCAAGGCATCACGCAACCCAGACTGATCAAGGCATTCCCGGCAATGATCGCCGCAGCGGTCTGCGATACGGTATTAATTGTCCTGTCTGTAACGGGACTATCCCTTGTAGTGACGCAGTTTGAGTGGCTCAGGCTTATGCTGCTTATTGGCGGAATTATATTTCTGCTTTATATGGGGACAATGATTTGGAGTTCAACTGCGGTGACTAGTCTGGATAATAAAGAGGCGCTGCCGCTGAAGAAGCAGATTCTATTCGCCTGCTCCGTCTCGATCTTGAATCCGCATGCGCTGCTGGATACGATTGGCGTCATCGGAACAAGTGCAGTCCAATACAGCGGCCAGGCCCAAGTGTCCTTTATGCTGGCATGCATAACCGTCTCTTGGCTCTGGTTTTTTGGACTCATTGTAACGGGGGCTGCGTTCAAGAAGATGAATCTCCCTTACAGCATGTTTGTGCTGTTCAACAAGTGCTCTGCCGTCTTTATCTGGGGAACGGCGCTATACTTGCTGGTATCGCTGTGGACATCTCTCTCCCTATAGGCACCTCCCTAATTGCTGACGCATATTGTAAGGTGACAGTATTCAGGGAAGAATCGGGAAAGGAAGTGGGTTTGTGACTGCAAGAGAATTGAGATATTTTGCTGGCGGGAATACGGCACGGGGCTTCTACTCTTTGTTTGAATCCAATCTGAAGGATCTCCAGCGGTTATTTATTTTGAAGGGAGGTCCCGGAACCGGGAAGTCCACGCTGATGAAGAGCATTGGCAAGGAATGGCATGAGCGGGGCTATGATGTTGAGCTGATTCACTGCTCCTCCGACGCCGAATCTCTTGACGCAGTGATCATTCCGGCATTAGGAGTCGGCGTTGTGGACGGTACGGCGCCTCATGTGATTGAGCCGAAGGCCCCGGGAGCTGTTGAAGAGTATGTGAATCTCGGAGAAGCATGGGATTCCCGCGCTTTGATCGGCCAGAAGGAAGAGATTCTTCTGATCAATCAACAAGTTGCCGATGCCTATGCATCTGCTTACAGCAAGTTCGCCGAGGCACTCCGAATTCATGACCAATGGGAGCAGATTTATTATGCCCAGATGGATTTTGAGCAGGCGGATCAATTGACCCATCGCATGCTGGTACAATTGTTTGGAGATCATCGGCTTGAGAAGAGCCCGATCGTCAAGCATCGGTTTCTGGGGGCGGCTACGCCTGCCGGGGCGGTTGACTTCGTACCGAATCTGACGGAAGGATTAGCGCACCGTTACTTTATAAAAGGCCGGGCAGGCACTGGCAAATCGACCATGCTGAAGAAGATTGCAGCGGAGGCGGAGAGCCGCGGCTTTGACGTTGAAATCTATCATTGCGGATTTGATCCGAACAGCCTGGATATGGTCATTGTCCGCGAACTGAATTTCACGATTTTTGACAGCACCAGTCCGCATGAATACTTTCCGGAGCGGGAAGGAGACGAGATCATTGATACTTATGCTGCCAGCGTGAAGCCGGGAACGGATGAACGTTATGCTGGGCAGCTTGCGGAAGTGGGCTCCCAGTATAAAGCAAGCATGAAGGATGCTATAAGTCATCTTGCGGAAGCGAAGCGGTACCGCGACGAGTTGGAGGGGATTTACGTGTCCGCGATGGACTTCTCCAAAGTCGATCTGCTGGGCAATAGACTCCGGGACGAATTGGCGGCTTGGGCTGACAGGTTGCCTTCCTGAGACTTCTTTCTTTGAGCTTTTCGTTCCGTCCGGATTCTGATATGTTGAAGAAGACATGTTAGAGATAAAGGAGGCCGACTATGCTTAACGCAGTGGTGCATATCGCAGTTCCAACCGCTTTCAACCAGGATGAATCGTTAAATGTGGGGGCAACACTCGCGCATATCCATGATTTACGTCGTCAAGGTGCTCAGTCTGTGCTTGTTAGCGGCTCGACAGGAGAACAGCATAGTATGAATCTTGAAGAAAAGCTGATGCTGCTTCAAGCTGTGACGGAGGACCAGAAGCTGTGTGATCACATGGAGATCATATTCGGGGTCGCCTCCATTCGGGAGACCGAAGCTGTGAAGCTGGCAGCAGCGATCCGAGGTACAGGAGTGGCTGGAATTCTATTAGGATACCCGCCCTATATTCTTCCTTCTCAAGCAGAAGCGGTGCGATATTCGGAAAAGATTGCGGAAGCAAGCAATAAGCCGGTGATCCTCTATAATAATCCCAGAAGAACCGGATTTGATCTGTCGGTGGATGCTATTTTGCAATTAAGCCGCTTAGAACAGGTAATTGGAATAAAAGAAGCAGGCGATCCGTCGAAGGTCGAGCTTTTACGAAGCAGGATCGATAAGGCGTTTTACTATTATGCCGGTGGGGATACGGGCTTGGAGGACAAGGTCAAGCTTGGATTTAATCGTCTGTCCTCTATGGCGGGTAATTTATATCCTGTTGAAATAACAAATTGGTTCGGAAAGCTGCTTTCCGGCGAGCCCGTTTCCCAGGCTGAGAGGGAGCGAATGAGCAGGCAGATTGATGAGGTCTTCTCGGGGACTCCGCTCCTTTATTTGAAGGCGGCAATCCAATCCAAGGGCATCTTCATGGGGATTTGCCGAAGCCCGCTAGGCAACAGTATCGACAACTGCCTCTAAAAACCTGAGTACCGGACTTCGAGCCTGCTATCCTTTTAGGGGACAGCGGGCTTGTCTGTGTTACGGCTGCGTTTATAATAGAATCATTAGATTGAAGCAAGTAAATGTGGCCGGGAGATGATGGCAGTGGAACTGCAAGTCGCAATGGACAAGATCTTGGATAGTCTGAAAAAGGATCCAAACGTAGAGGCGGTGTTTCTGAGAGGCTCCATAGCCCGGGACGAGCATGATGCCTATTCAGATATCGATATGTATTGCGCGGTTAGGGATGTGCCTTCCTTTTTGCCGTCACGGATAAATCATCTGGAGGCTTATCAGCCACTGATCTTTGTGGATGATATCTATATTATCGCCCCGCAAATTCTGGGTGTATTCGAGAATATGGTACATATTGATCTGTTCACCGTTACCTTCGATGAGATCAGCAAGAAAGATGCCATCAAGATTCTATATGATCCGCTTAACCGGCTGAGCGGACTGCAGATGGACACGAGCTTGACGCTCCGAGAGGAAGATTTCCAAGCCGATGTCGATGATACGGTATGGTTTATTTATCAGTACAAGCTGAGTGCGAAACGGCAAAATGATATCTGGTGCGTGCATCTTCTCCATCAAGTTCTTACGCACTTCTCTAAGGTGCTGCTGCACCGCTATGTGCCGGAACAGGCTAATTTGGGGATGAAAACACTACAGGACAGCCTGCCGCGGGTCATCTTGGAGGAGCTCAAGCCGGTGATGAATCGGTTAACTATAGAGGATCATTCTACTGCTGCGGACCAACTGATGGATATGATTGATGCTGAAAGTGAATGGATGTTTGCGAAGGCGATGGGCCGCGGCAAGATCGAGCCTTTATGGCTGCGGCTCAGGAAGAAAGCCTAAGCTTTTGTATAGAATTTTGAGGAGGGAGAGATAGTATTGCATTCACAGTTGACCGGTTATGGTCTTTCGAAAAAAGGGGCTGTCGAGGATTATCCGTTTGGTCCCGAAACGGTTGTATTGAAGGTTGGCGGTAAAATGTTTGCGCTGCTGAGTCGGACCGTTGAGGGAGAGACCCGAATATCCTTAAAATGCGATCCAGTCATTGCCGCGAATTTGCGGGAGCAGCATCCTTGCGTTCAGCCGGGATATCATTTAAACAAGACACACTGGAATACCGTAGCAGTGGATGGGAGTCTTCCTATGAGCGATCTGCAGGACATGATCGATCACTCTTATGAGCTGGTGCTTAACTCACTCACAAGAGCAGCGCGAGAGGCTATCTTGCTTCGTATCGACGGTAAATGAGGAGATTACGGTAAACGGATCAAGGTAAGATCGAGTATATGCTTCAAAGGGACTTTCATAATGAGAAAAACAGGCAGCGTTCTTACCAAGAGAACGGCTGCCTGCTTCGTGTATAAAATATATTATCGATTCTCGATGATATCTCTTCTTCGATAGAATGCAGCGCCTGCAAGGCAGATTCCTGCCGCCAGCACCGCCGTAATCAGCGGCGGTCCCCAATGTAAGGATTCAACCGGCAATTTCGGTACATGGTTGAAGACGGTCAGCTTCTTCATCCACTCCGGAAGCTGCAAGAGGCCCCCCATATAATCAACAATAAAGCAATAAACCAGATAGAGCCAGCCGATTCCGGTCCATCTAGGCAGGGCGCCCACGAGCAGACTGCCGATACTAAGCATGAATAAGAGTGCGGGAACATAAGCCAATGCGGCCAGCAGAATCGTTCCGAGATCGATCGGAGTTTCCATGACGGCTGCCTGGGCAAGATACAGCCCAAGCGCGGAGGCGAACATAGAGACGATTCCTATCCCGGCTCCGATGGCAATATAAGTGAAATACATGCGTTTCCGGGACACCGCTGCAGCATAAATGGCATCCATGCGCCCCTTCTTTTCTTCTCCCCTCAACTGGAATATGGCGGTGAGTACCGGAATTGTGCCCGCTACGGCAAGGATCACCATCAATACGCTCATAAACTGCTCCGTAAGCGTATAGGTACTGTCCTTGGGGAGCATCAGCTCCAGTGACTCATTGCCCTCAAAGAAGCTGTCCAGATCTCCGAATACCGAGCCGTAAGTGATCCCGATAACGAACAAGGCGATGATCCAGCTGATCAGCGTTGCCTTCAGAAGACGAAGCGCCAGACCGTGCGGGGAGAGAAGGGATGGCTTGGCATGGGCCCGGCCTCCGCGCTGCGGAAGAAATCCGGCGCCCAGATCGCGCAAGTGGTTCAGCCGGAAAGCTGCACTCAGTATTCCCCCGCAATAGAGAAGCCCGATGAGCGCCGGTAACCAGCTGTTTTTTACGTAAGGCTCGGTCAGATAGCCCCAGGCTAGTGGTGATAGCCAGGAAAATTCAGGCGCGCTGACATCGGTGACGGCTCGGAGCATATAGTTGGCACCCAAGAAGGCGAGCGATAGACTGATAGCCCCCCGGCTGGAAGCAGCCAGCTGTGCGAAGAGTGCGGAAGAAGCTGCGAAAGCGATTCCGACGACACCAAGAGAAACGCCATAGAGCATGGATCCGGCTACGGACATGGATTCAAGCCCGAGGGCTCCAAGTCCGATGCCGTGAATCAGAGCCAAGAGGCCATTGGCAAGAAGCATCTCCATAAATGTTGCGCTCAGGACTGCCAATTTGCCGACTGGCATGGATCTCAGCATTTCCAGGCGGCCTTCTTCTTCATCGCCTCGGGTATGCCCTGTCACGAGCATTATATTCATCACGGCGACGGCCAGAGCGGTAAATAACAGCATCTCATGGCTGAACATCGCTCCGATCGAATAATGGTCCAGAGCCCCGCTAGGGCCGATGATGGCGATCATCGCGGGATTGCGCATCGTCTCGGCGATCGCCTGCCGCTCGGCTGACGTAGGAAATAAGCCGGGAAGGCTATAACCGACGGCAATGGAGAATAAGGAGATCCCGGCAATCCAGAGCATGAGCTTGAGCCAGTCTTGCCGAAGCTGGAAGCGAAGGAGCCGCATGCTTGAGGCAAAGAGCTTAGGCATGGGATGCACCTTGCCTTCCGCCTTGCTTCTCATAATGTCGCATGAACAGATCCTCCAGTGTCGGCGGCATGCTCTCCAGCTTCATAACTCCGAGGCCTGTTAAATACTCCAACACTACGCCGACCTGTTCGGAATCGACCTGGAATACCGCCTTGCGTTCAGTCTGCTCAAGATCGTGCACACCGGGAAATGTAGATAGACGGTCAGCCGGAATGCGGGTTTCCACCTGAAAGAGGCTGCGGGTCAAATGGCGCAATTCTTCCAAAGTTCCGGTCTCGATAATCTCTCCCTCGCGGATGATGGCTACGCGATCGCACAGGCGCTCCACCTCGGACAGAATGTGGCTCGATAATAGAACGCTTTTGCCCTTGGCTTTGATCTCCTCCACACATTCCTGGAATACCCGTTCCATTAAAGGATCAAGTCCGGAAGTCGGTTCATCCAGAATGAACAAATCCGCGTCGGAAGCAAATGCTGCAATGAGGGCAACCTTTTGGCGGTTGCCCTTGGAGTAGGTCCGGCTCTTCTTGGACGGATCAAGCTCGAACCGACCTATCAGTTCGTCCCGGCGGGCAACATCTCCGCTGCCTTGCAGCTTTATAAAGAGATCGATAATTTCGCCTCCGGTCAGGTTAGGCCAGAGGTTTACATCGCCGGGGACATAAGCAATACGGCGATGGATCTCGACGGCGCGGCTCCATACATCCTCTCCGAATATTTTTGCCGTGCCGGATGAAGGCTTCAGGATCCCAAGCAATAGACGGATTGTCGTCGATTTTCCCGCTCCGTTAGGTCCGATGAAGCCCAGCACTTCACCTGCCCGAATATCCAAGTTGACATTTTTCAAAGCTGAGAAAGTGCCAAATCTCTTCGACAAACCACGGATCGTAACAATTGTATCCATCCGATTCCCTCCTAAATTTTGAACCCAAATAACGTTTATGGTTCATAATATACTGCGATTTTAATGGTTATGCAATACTTTTGAACTAAAATCATTGAGGAAGTTCAAAAAATGGCTATAATAAAGTTGGAGGGATCGGGATGGACGGATTTCAGAAGAGAAAAGAAGTGAAGACGAAGGCAATTTTAAAGAGCGCTCTTTCACTCTATTTGCAAAAAGGGGTCCAGGATACGACTGTGGCTGAAATCGCTGCTGATGCCGGAGTATCCAAGGTTACGATATTTAACTACTTCGGGACAAAGGACAACCTGATCCGCGAGGTCATTCTGCACTATATATCCGAGGTATATGAGGAGTTCCATGCCATCGTGCATGGTGACCTGAGCTTTGAGACCAAGCTGGAGAAGATGATGTTCTTAGAGAGCGCCGAGATGGAGCACAACTCCTCGGAATTTATCGATGAGGTAATGAAGGAATATAACAGACCGGACAGCCGGGTCCGCGAGTTGTACGAGCAAGAAGGTCTTGAGCTCTATATGAACTTGTTCATGCAAGGAAAGAACGATGGGAAGATTCATGATGAACTGACGATTGAAGCCATGATCGTCTATCTGAGCATATTCACTGAAGGGCTGCGCAAGAAATCCGTCTACAGTTCGGTTCTGCCTTATACGAAGGAAGTCATGGAATTGTTCCTGTATGGACTGGCCGGAAAGAAATAAGGTTAAATTTATGAAAAGCAAGACGCCGTATTCTGTCTGCCGTCAAGACAGGATACGGCGTCGTGTGCATTTAGATGTGCTCTGCATTGACAAAGCAGTGCAGGTGAAGCGGAGACAGAACCTTTAGCCCTTCTCCGATTTCAAAATCCAGGTCAGCCGCCAGTTGTTGTCCTGATTTTTTGAAATAAATATAGTAAAGACCAAGAATTTCTTCCGACAGTTGACTTTTATGCAGACGCATAGCATGGAATTTCTGCTCGTAATACGGGGTAATGTCAATAACGGTATTCGGTTTGGAAGTGAAGTAGAAGCCGATGGCGGCGGGCTGCCATGGAGTTGTCTGCGTGCCCTTTGGATAGGACGGCAGAGAGCTGCTAATGACTGCGTGTGCCGCCGCTCTTCCGGTAACGATATGATCATAATGCGCTTCGTAATTCAACCAAGGATCAGGACAGAATACCGCTTCCGGCTGAACCTGACGGATGATTTCGGCTATTTTTTGAGAGAGCGAGGGGATGTCCTGCAGGGTTCCGTCCTCATAGCCAAGTGTATAAAAGAAGGATGCCCCCAGATGTCTGCCCGCTAATTCCGTCTCTTGTACTCTTGCTTCGGCAATCTGTTCATGGGACAAGCTAACGTCCAGTGCGCCGAGATCCCCGTTTGTAATCGTCAGATAATGGATCTCACAGCCTCTTGCAGCGTAGCTGGCGATAATTCCCCCCATTCCGATTTCATTGTCGTCGGGGTGAGGCTGAATGCACAGGATTTTCCGACAGCCGGTAATGTCAGGCGGCGCCAATAGCTTGTTGATTTCATTCAGCGATGAGTTCATCATAAGATCGCTCCTTTGTATGGAAATGGATGGATGGAACGTACAATTCTGATGACATGTCTATGGATCACCCTGAAAGGGTGGTTCTCCTTCTCTCCAACTCATGCTGGACATGAATCCTTTGTTGCTCGGTAATTCCATAGAACAATACGGGAATAATGGCGGCGGCAAAGCACAGGGCGGGAAGCATTAGCATCATAAAGCTGAGTCCATTTTGCAGCTGTGCGGTAACGGGCTGATTTTCCACATAATGAAGCAGACCCAGCCCTGCGCCGATCATCATCCGTGACACAGCACCGCTAAATTTAGAGATGAAGGTGTTGGTCGAGAAGACGATGCCCTCGCCGCGAAAGCCGAGTCTCCATTCGGAATAATCAATCGTATCAAGCAGCATGGAGGTGCTGACCACGGTCGCCATTCCGCAGAAGAAAAAATTGAATCCAAGCATAATCAGAATAAGAACGGGATTCTGCTGTCCTAACAAAAATGTGATCGTACATGAAAGACAGCCGAAAAGACAGGAGAAAATATATAGTCTCTTTTTAGGGAAACGATGAAGCAGCTTCGGTGTAGCTCCCATCCCCAGAATCATTCCAACCACCAGACTAATACCGATTTTCATGACAAAGCCGGCATCCTGCCACACATAAACAACGTAATACAGCTGAATCCCTTGCATTAAATTAATGACCAGATTCATGACGAGCAGGGAGAAAAGCAGGACGAGCAAAGGTTTGTTCTTATAGACGGTCTGGATATTACGGTGAAAAGAGATGCGTTCAACCGGAGGGGCAATCCGCTCTCTGGAAGTAAAGCCGGCAAGAAAGATCAGGACTGCCGCGATAATACCGATGAGGATGGCGGAGAGTAAATAGGCACGCGAATTTCGTTCCCCGCCAAAGGAAAGCAGGAGCTGAATCCCGCCGATCGTGATCACGACGACCCCGAGCATTCCGCCGATTTTGCCTAGAGTCACCAACAGATTCCGCTCTTTGGGCGCCGTGGAGATCACGGAGGATAAAGCCCATAATGGGGTATCGCAGACGGTGTAGAGCATGCCCCAGAGCAAATAAGCCGCTGCGGATATCGCGAGTGTGATGCCAGGTGAAGCGCCGAAATCCCAGAAACACAGGACGGTTGCCGCAGCAATCAACCAAGGGGCGAACAGCAGATAGGGGCGGAATTTCCCCCATCGGCTTCGCGTTTTGTCGGCAATCATGCCCATCAACGGGTCCAGGCACGCATCGACGATGCTGGCAACGACGAGAATGAGACTGGCGGTGGTAGCCTTTATGCCGAGCAGGTCGGTGTAGAAGAAAAGGATATAGGCGGACATGAAGCTGTAAAGCATGTTTTGCCCGAGCAAACCGCCGGAATAGAATACTTTCTCGCGTGCCGGGACCCTTTCCTCCATGATCTCAGATCACTCCTTGTTTTTTGTCTGATATATACCTCGATCTGGAAGGAATGTCAAACAGTTCTTTCCTGTTAATTTTTCTACCCTGATCCCGGTGAACTTTCCCCCCTGCTGAATCGTATTTCACGCTATGATGTATAAATAGGGGCTTTCCAGGCTCCCGAATCTTACAGAGGCAGTTCAAAAAGTCACCTTTTGATCACGAAGTATTGCAAGGAGTTGATTCGGCGTCGAATCTTGCATTCACCCTTGAAGTCCGAGCGGATGCTTGCGAGGCATGCTTCCTTTGGAAGCATTTCACTCACGCAGGTTCTGCCTACTCTCCGTCCCTCCTTCTTCGGGTTCTCGCAATCTTCTCGGTGCTGAAAACCTGACTTTTTGAACTCGTATTTACAGGGGAAGTAATCAGGAAAGGGTGAAGCTTACGGACAGAATCCTTAGGCGGCTGAAAAATATAACATTCAAAAACCGGATCATCTTCATCTTTCTCATCAGCAGTTTAGCGCCGTTCATCTGCCTGGGCTTCATCTCCTTTTATACGATTGATTCGATTATCGGCAATAAAGTGGAGAGTGCCTTGCAGAGTAATCTGAAGCAGGATTTGATGACTCTTGAGAATGCGCTGAGCAATATGAGCCATGTCTCCCAGCAGCTTGCATACGGGGTCGGAACGAACCGTCTGTTCGAGCAGCTTGCGGCCGAGCAGGAGCCCTACGAGCGGTTAAGGCTTGCTAATGAGCTGCGCAGCGAGTTGAATATTATTACCTTTTCTAACCCCAACGTGGGCTTAGTGCTGTATTATTATCCCGACAAACAAACCTATCAATATGAGAACTTCCGGGTTCGAGGGAACTTTGAGCCTGACAGTCTGCCGGTGCTGTCCACTTATCCGGAGATAACCTACTTTGGCCCGCACACCAGTTATAACGGCTCGATTAACCAATATGTCTTCAGCATCATGCGCAAGGTGAATCTTCCGGATCAGAATGTTTACCTTTATATTGAATCCGGGCGTAATGCGCTCAAGTCTTTGTTCGCGCCCCAGAATCAGAAGGACAGCTCCAGAAGACTGCTGCTTCTTAATGATGATGGTGCAATCGCTTTCAGCGAGGTACCGGATAAATTTCCGGTAAACACGATGTTTCCCGGCGGAAATCCGGAGATGACCTCCGGTTATTCTGGAAAATACTTCTGGAACCGGGAGACCAGCAATCAGGGCTGGAGTATCGTATCCGTCTTGCCCGAGCATGAACTGAAGCAGGAGCGGAACCGCTGGCTGATCCAGATTACAGGCATTTTTTTGATTTTCCTACTGGTAACGGTATTTATGGCCTGGGTGCTATGGAAAATGGTCTATCGTCCGCTGGATAAGTTCCATCGGGAGATTAAGTCGTTGATTCACTCCGATGCAACAGTACAGACGGAGCAGACGTTTATCCCGGAATTTGATTATTTGCTCTATCAGACCCGCAGCATGAAGGGGAAAATCTGGGCTCTATATAACGAAATCGAGCAGAAGGAAAAGCGAAGAGCTGATCTTGAGGTAGAGAAGCTGCTCTACCAGATCAATCCTCATTTTCTGATGAATACGCTGGATACGGTACACTGGCTTGCACTCATGAATGGCCAGACCGAGATCGACAAGCTGGTGCTCAGTCTGAACAAGCTGCTCTATTATAATCTGGGCAAAATGGGAGAGGTCTCGACGATCGGGGACGAGATAGAGGCGCTTAAGGAGTATTTGCAGCTTCAGCAGATCCGGTACGACTTCCAGTTCGATGTAGACCTGGATATTGATGAGCAGTGCCTGGCTTTGCCTAGCCCGCGCTTTTTATTGCAGCCTTTGGTTGAGAACGCCTTATATCATGGAGTTAGCGATGATGGATACATTAATGTCAGCGCAAGGCTTCAAGAGGAAGAACTCGTTATCGTTATTCAGGATAACGGGGAAGGTATGACTCCCGAGAAGATAGCCAGTCTGTTGCATGACGACAGCAAGGAAAGTCATAAGGTTGGGATGGGGATCGGCATGAAATATGTGAAGAGAATTTTGAGAGCCAATTACGGTGATACGGCGGGGTTGTTCATCAAGAGCGACCTGGGCAAAGGAACGGTAGTTACACTTCGGCTTCCCATTAACGGGGGTGAACAGATAGGATGATTCGCGTCCTGATTGTAGATGATGACAAGCTGGTTCGGAAGGGACTTATCTCCGCGATGCCCTGGCAGCAATTTGAGATGGAGGTCGTCGGAGAAGCCAACAATGGCGAGAATGCTTTGAAATTCATGGAATCCAATCCGGTGGATCTTTTGATGACCGATCTTTCCATGCCGGTGATGTCAGGAATTGAGCTGATGAGGATCGTCCGGGAGCGCTATCGTCAAGTCAAGATAGTCGTCCTGACCCTCCATCAAGACTTCGAATACATTCAAGAAGCGCTGAGGCTCGGGGCGATTGATTACATTGCAAAAATTCAGTTGGAGAAGGAACAATTCGAGGAGGTGCTTGGTCGGGTCAGCCGGTTGATGAAGCAGAAGGAGTCGGGTTCAACCAGGCCGGATCCGGATAGCAGCTGGGAGAGGGAAGGCATAAATACCCTGCAGCTCTGCTATATACTAAATCCATCCGCAGATGCGGCGGAGTCAGGCCAGGTACCGCCCTCCGCTGTCGAAGCGGAGCCCGGGGTCTGGTATTGGCATGATGAGGAAGCCGGGGATGGGGGTACGGAGGCGGAGCCGGAATATCAGCCTGGACCCGGTGTGGCCCGGGTCACGCTGTCCGGGCTGGAGGGACTTGATCGCAAGACGATTCTTCAGGTCATTCGTTCCTATAAGAAGCACGACTTGTTCTATGACTATGAACCTTCCTCCCCGGTTAATTATGTGGATGCAAGGGAACTGGTGAATAGGGACTCCGCGGAACAGAGTCCCTCCATGGATTCCATCCGGGACCGCTGGAGCGGAACGGAATGGATTTATGAGGACCGGCTATTCTATAGGCTGTTGCAGGAATTGAAGGGAATGAGACTCCCGTCGGTGCGATTGATCCGGATTTTCATTTCACTCTCGGATGAATGGAACCGGTTGTACAGGCCAACCTTGGAGGAACCCATCACGATGGAGGATTACTATCCAAGCTGGTATAGCTTTGAACTGTGGTTGGCAGGGGCCCGGGATCAGATCCGGCTGGCAGGAGCGAAGCAGCAATTTTCGCTTGAGATCCGCAGCAGCCTGGATAAAGCGATGAACCTTGCCCGCCAGAATCTGAGCCAATCGATCTCTACCGGTGAGATCGCTCAGCTGGTGAATATGAGCAGCAGCTATTTCAGCCAATGCTTCAAGCAGTACACGGGCCAGTCCTTTGCGGATTACGTCCGTGTCACTCGAATGGAGCAGGCGAAGAGCTTGCTGCGCAATACGTCCCGAACAATCCAGTGGATTGCCGAGCAATGCGGTTATAACGATGAGAAATATTTCAGCCGGCTATTCCGCGAGCAGGTCGGCCTGCTGCCGAGCGAATACAGGCAGCAGGCTTCTTCTTCAGAGCAATAGTCCAAGGGTAGAGAGGCGCACGAAATGAAGGTAGACATTTCGTGCGCCTTTTTATACGAAATTTTGCACAAAATCACCGTATTCCAGCGTGAGCGGAACTTGCCGTCACTCCATGCGAATACTCCACGTGGTATGAAATCTATCGCCAGTATCCGCAGGGTTGAATCCGGAAAGCATCAAATTCTCTACCCTGATCGGCGAAAGCTCTCTATCCCGAGCAGCGGGAAGCCCGTGCTATAGTGAAGTCGTCACAAGAAGTAACCATCCTAAAGGGGGAGCAAAATGAAAAAGCATTTGTTGTTATTGCTTTCGGTCATCCTCGTAGCCATGAGCCTGTCTGCTTGCGGCGGCGGTAATAAGAATGCCGGGAGCAACGCTTCGAACAGTCCCGATGCATCGGGCGGCAATAAGGGAACGAACACGCCGGTTGTGGAGGAAGTGGTGGATCCGTTCGCGAAGTTCGACGAGCCTACCGAGATTTCCGTCGGCCGGGGCATCGACCCGAACTACAAGTTTGACGGCACAGATACATCAGAGGATAACGTCTACACCCGCTGGCTCAAAGACAAATACAATATCGTCGTCAAGCACGCCTGGGAAGCGGCTAACGGTACCGATTACCAGCAAAAGGTCAGTCTGGCGATCTCCAGCAACGATCTGCCGGATGCCATGATCGTCAACGAAACTCAACTGAGACAAATGGTGAAAGCCGGACAACTGGCCGACCTGAAAGAAGTATATGAGAAATACGCAAGCCCGGCTTTGAAAGCGGTTTACGACTCCAACCCCGGGCTGCTGGACAGCGTGACCTTCGACGGCAAGCTGTATGCCCTTCCGGAGACGACACTTCCGTCCGCTCCGCTGACCTGGATCCGTAAGGACTGGCTCGACCAGCTCGGCCTGGAGCCGCCGAAGACGCTGGAGGACATTGAGAAAATCGCCCAAGCGTTCATTGACAATAAAATGGGCGGTGAAAATACGATCGGTATCGTCGGCACGCAGCAAGGCGGAACGCTCTATTCTACCTTCCTGAACTCGACGGATCATTGGTATAACTTCTCCTCGATCTTCTTTGCCAACGGCGCCTATCCGGGAATCTGGGTGAAGGATGCGGACGGCAATGCCGTGTACGGCTCGACAACACCAGAGACGAAAGAGACACTTGCCCTGATGAGAGATTGGTATGCCAAGGGCATTCTTGATAAGGAGCTGGGCGTCCGCAAGAGCACAGGCGAGGTTGTAGCAAGCGGGCAGACCGGTATTTTCTTCGGGCCTTGGTGGTCCGCCTATAACAACATTCCTGACAATATCAAGAACGATCCGAAGGCCAACTGGAGAGCCTATGCTGCTCCTCTCGATGCTTCCGGCAAGTTCAATTCCAACTCGGCCACAGGCAGCAGCTATCTCGTAGTCAGCAAGAATTACAAGCATCCGGAGACCGTCATCAAGATGACGACACTCCATCAATGGGGCAAGGATGAAGAATATCAGACCCTGACCGCAGGCAAGCAAATGACCTCGCAAGAGGTGCCGCTGTTCCTGATTCTGGGTGCCGGCGACCAGCTTGAGTATGCTGTGAACTCGCTTCGCGACTACCTAGCAGGCAAAATGACCTTGGAAGATTTCGATAATAACAACTATGGCTGGGCTTATGAAATGGCTAACCATGCACTGAATGTCAAGAAAGATCCGATGGATAACTATGATATCGAATACTGGGATCAAGAGACCGATGCCGGATTCTTCACTCACCTGTACGCCCACTTGAATGGCGGTTCCGCCTTCGTGGATGCCGATATCAACTGGGTACGCAGCATCGCCACGGCTCAGACCAAGACGATGGAGTCCAGATGGACCAACCTGAAGAAGCTCGAGGATGAGACCTTCCTGAAGATTATTATGGGCAGTGCTGATCTGGATTCGTTCGATACCTTTGTGGAGAAATGGAAGGATCAAGGCGGCGACAAAATCACTGAAGAAGTGAACGAACTTAAATAGGTTGATTCTTCGTCAAGACGGGTACCTGGTACTCGTCTTGACATCCTAATAAGGAGATATGAAGCATGCTGAACAAAGGCTTTAACAAGCATTATTATCTGATGCTGCTGCCGGGTCTGATCTGGCTTTTCTTTTACAATCTGCTGCCCATGTACGGCATTCTGACGGCGTTCAAGGAATTTAATCCGGGGCTCGGTATTCTGAAGTCGCCGTGGGTCGGGCTGGAGAATTTTCAATATATGTTCGAGCTTGACGATAGCAAGCTGATTTTCAGAAATACAATCTTGATTGCCTTTTCGAAAATGGTAGGCAACCTGCTTGTTCCGCTCACTTTTGCGCTGATGCTGAATGAAGTGAAGCACAAGCTTTTTACCCGGACGGTACAGACTGCAGTGTATTTGCCCCACTTTCTCTCTTGGGTCATCGTGGCCGGGATGATGCTGGATATTTTCTCTTATAACGGCCCGGTTAACTCGCTGTTGGAAGTATTAGGCGTACAGCCGATGATGTTCTTCACAAATGAAAGACTGTTTCCGGCCCTTCTGGTAGGAAGCGATGTGTGGAAGGAGTTCGGCTTCAATGCGATCATTTTCTTCTCGGCGTTGACCTCGATCAATCCGGAAATGTACGAAGCGGCCGCCATCGACGGGGCTTCTCAGTGGAAGCGGCTGACGAAGATTACGATCCCGAGCATTTTGCCGGTAGCCGTTCTGCTCGCCACGTTGAGTCTGGGCAATATTCTGAATGCCGGATTCGACCAGATTTTCAACCTCTACAACCCGTCCGTCTATTCGACAGGAGACATTATCGACACCTGGGTGTATCGTGCGGGCCTGATCGATATGCAATACGGGCTTGCCACCGCTGTAGGTTTGCTGAAATCGGTGGTCGGATTTGTTCTGATTACGGTCTCTTACAGTCTGGCGTACCGGTTCGCCAACTACCGGATTTTTTAAGACAAAGGATGAAGTCATATGGTTACCGAACGTTCGGCGTTATCCCGATTGTTTAACGGCTTGAATGTCGTTGTATTGATTCTGACCATGCTGCTGTGCCTCTTGCCGGTGTGGTATACCCTGTCCATCTCACTCAGCGACAAAGCTGCGGCTGCGGCAGGGACTGTATTTTTATGGCCCAAGGGCTTTACCTTTGATTCGTACAGGACCATTGTGAATGACAGCCAGTTTCTGAGGTCCTTCTTTATCTCGGTACAACGGGTCGCTTATGGCTCGGCCATCTCGTTCTTTGCGATTCTGTTAATGTCGTATCCGCTTTCGAAGACATCGAAGGAATTTCGCCCGCGAAACATCATCATGTGGCTGCTGATCTTCGTCATGCTGTTTAACGGCGGACTTGTTCCATGGTATTTGACGATGAAGTCACTGGGCATGATCAACAGCATCTGGGGGCTCGTATTAGGCGGAGGATTGCCGGTCTTTAACGTGATTCTGGTCATGAACTACATCCGAAATATGCCTAAGGAGCTGGAGGAATCAGCCTTGATCGACGGCGCAGGACCTTGGCGGATTCTGTTCAGCATTTTGCTGCCGCTGGCGATGCCGGTGCTGGCTACGGTGCTGGTGTTCACCATTGTGTATCACTGGAATGAATTTTTCCAGGGGCTCGTGCTGATGAACAAGGCGGATCATTACCCGCTGCAATCCTATATCCGGCAGGTAGCTGTCGTCATCGACCCGACCAAGATGGATGAGGAATCGGTGAAACGGATGTCCAATCTATCGAACCAGACCTTGAATGCGGCGAAAATCTTTATTTCCATGCTGCCGCTGCTGGTCATCTATCCGTTTCTGCAAAAATATTTCGTCAAAGGCATCACGCTCGGATCGGTCAAGGGTTGAGTGTGCGGCTCATTTTCTAATATTGGCAAATGATTGATTTAGATAAAAGCTAGGGAGCATTTACGTGCTTGCCGATCATCAAAATTTATAGAGTAATTGGCAGGAGGAAGCAGAGACATGCTGACAAGTGAAGCAATCAGTCCTGATAAGGTGCAGGCGATCGGCCGAACGATCGGGTCCAAGACCCTCGGCCCGGTTCAGTCTGTCCGAAGGCAGGAGCAGGACTTGATCATCAGCGCAGAGAACGGGAGTCTGGTTATCCGGATCCTTCCGCGCGGGATGATTCGTATTAAGCTCTTTCCGGGGGTTGCCGGCGAAGATGCAGTTCTCTCGATGAAATCTACCGTTGCGGTTGTACCGCAGGAGAATTCAGAAGGGACATTGCCGGAGGCGCAGCTCATGGAAGAGGGAGACAAGTATACACTTTTGACCAGCGAGGCGATTCTGTCTATCGGCAAGCAGGATGGCGGGATTTCGTTTATGAGCGGCAGCCGCCAATTCATTGCGGATCAAGCTCCGCTGGCATGGGATGAGAGCCTGGCTGTCACCGGACTGTTTACGGCGGGGAAAGCGGTGCATTTCTACGGACTTGGTGAAAAGACGGGGGCTCTCGATAAGAAGGGCGAGCGCTATGAAATGTGGAACAGCGATGTCTATGCGCCGCATGTGCCGGAGATTGAGGCATTATATCAATCCATTCCGCTGCTCGTCGTTCATGAGGAAGACTACACGTACGGTTTGTTCCTGGACAATCCGGGAAGAACGTTTTTTGATATGCGAAGCAACACGGACAGCTTCCTGATGCAGACTGAAACAGGAAGCATGGATTACTATTTCATTCCGGGACCGGATATGAAGGGCGTCGTCTCGCGCTATACATCCCTGACGGGACGGATGGAGCTGCCGCCGCACTGGGCGCTCGGGTATCATCAGTCGCGCTATAGCTATATGTCGCAGGAGGAGGTGCTGGAGCTGGCCCGTACGTTCCGGGAGAAGCAGATTTCCTGTGATGTCATCTATCTCGACATTCACTATATGGAAGGTTACCGGGTCTTTACCTTTGATCCGGAGCGGTTCCCCGACCCCAAGGGGATGATTGCGGAGCTTAAGGGATTAGGCATCCGGATTGTACCGATTGTCGACCCCGGCGTGAAGCTGGACATGAACTACCCGGTGTTCAAGGAAGGGACAGTGAACGGCTATTTCTGCCTGAAGCCGGATGGTCAGCCCTTCGTCGGGCCGGTCTGGCCGGGGATGAGCGTCTTTCCGGATTTTACGGAGGATCGCGCCTCGGAATGGTGGGGAGATTTGCACCGCTTCTACACGGAGATGGGCATCGAAGGAATCTGGAACGATATGAACGAGCCGGCGGTATTCAATCCGTCGATGACGATGGATCTGGATACGGTGCACGGCAATAACGGGGAGCCAGTCAGCCACGGAGAGATCCATAATCTGTACGGACTGTTAATGTCCAAGGCGACGGCGGAAGGGATGAAGCGAAACCTGAACGGACATCGTCCTTTTGTGCTGACACGAGCCGGTTATGCCGGGATTCAGCGTTACGCCGCGGTATGGACGGGAGATAACCGCAGCTTCTGGGAGCATATGGCGATGTCCATGCCGATGGTGCTGAACCTGGGGCTGTCGGGTGTGGCATTTGCCGGGCCCGACATCGGCGGCTTTGCTCACCATGCGAGCGGAGAATTGCTCGTCCGCTGGACGCAGATGGGCGCCTTGTTTCCGTATTGCCGCAATCACAGTGAGCTTCGTTCGATCCGCCAGGAGCCGTGGTGCTTTGGCCCGGAGGCGGAGGAGATTTGCCGTGAGTATATCGGACTGAGATATCGCTTGCTGCCGCTGATCTATTCTGTATTCCGGGAAGCGTCCGAAACCGGACTTCCGGTCATTCGCCCGCTGGTGCTGGAGTATCCGGAGGATTCGAATGTCACGAATCTGTGTGACCAGTTCCTATTGGGTGAGCAATTACTTGCCGCACCGGTATATCGTCCGGGGACGACCTGCCGGGCCGTTTATTTGCCCGCGGGAACCTGGATCGATTACTGGTCCGGTCAGCGGTACGAAGGCGGGCGGCATATTCTGGCGGAGGCTCCGCTCGAACGCCTGCCGCTCTATGTGAAGGCAGGAGCGATTGTGCCGCATCAGCCGGTGGTAGAGTCGACGGCCCTTGAAGCACAGAGGGAGCTAATGATTGATGTGTATTGCTCGGGGGACGAGTCGACAGGTCATTTTGAGTTGTATGAGGATGACGGGCTGACCCTGGATTATGAAGCTGGTGCCTACAGTTTGCGCCGCTTCCGGCTTCAGGAAGAGGCGAGTGTGGTCATGCTGCGCATCGATGCGCTGCATTCCGGCTATGGGACCTCACAGGATACCTGGCGGTTGCGGTTCAAGCATATGCCCTTCTTGCCGGGAGAAGTCGCCGTAGGCGCAATTTCAGCGGACGGAGTCTTTAAAGCGTCAAACAGCCCTGATATTTATTATGATGAAGCCGAGCAAGAATTGACATTATGGATTTCCCGCCCGTCGTCAGACATGGAAATTCGGATTCACCAGAAATAAACCGGGAGGTTAATGCTTTGAATAAACCGACGAAATGGCTCGTTGTCGTTCCGCTCATGATTTCAATCCTGGGGCTCAGCGCCTGTGGAGGGGCTTCCGGCGGAGACACAGGGGAAGTTGACAAGAAGCCTCAGGGAGAGAAGGAGCTCGTATCCCGGTCTGCTCCGGTTCCGGAGTGGGCGGATCAAGCCGTGATGTATGAGGTCAATGTGCGGCAATATACAAAGGAGGGGACGTTCCGCGCTTTCGCCGAGCATTTGCCCCGGCTCAAGGAGCTTGGCGTCGATATTCTTTGGCTGATGCCGATTCATCCGATCTCGGAAGTGAAGCGCAATGGCTCGCTGGGATCGTATTACGCTGTCCGGGACTATAAAGCGGTCAATCCGGAATTCGGAACTGAAGAGGATTTCAGAGCACTGATGAAGGAGGCTCATGATCTAGGCTTCAAGGTCGTGCTCGATTGGGTGGCGAATCACACCGGATGGGATCATGAATGGCTGGGCAATCCCGGCTGGTACACGACCGATGAAGCGGGCAACGTCGTACAACCGCCGGGAACGAACTGGTCGGATGTGGCGGACCTGAACTTTGATAACTCCGAGATGAGGGCCGCCATGCTGGATGCGATGGAATATTGGGTGGAGGAGTTCGATGTGGACGGATACCGCTGCGATTATGCGGGCGGAGTTCCGGCCGATTTCTGGGAAGAAGCCCGCATGTCGTTGGAGCAGCTTAAGCCTGTCTATATGCTGGCTGAGGATGATCAGCAGATCAAGCTGCTCAGCTATGCCTTCAATGCCAATTACGGCTGGCAGTTCTACAATCTGATGAACAGCATCGCCAAGGGGCAAGGGCAGAACCATGAGGAACAGGTGCTCCGCTATGGGGAGCGTCTGACCACGGGCTATCCGAGCGGCACCTATCCGCTGCACTTCACTTCGAACCATGACGAGAATTCATGGACCGGAACGGAATACGAGCGCCTCGGCGAGGCCGTCAAGCCGATGGCGGTCCTGACCTTCACGATGCCGGGCATGCCGCTTATCTATTCCGGCCAGGAAGCAGGACTCAACAAGCGGCTGCAATTTTTCGAGAAGGACGAGATCGTCTGGGATGACCTGGTGCTGCAGGATTTCTACCGGGAATTGATCGGCTTGAAGCATGAGCATCCTGCGCTCTGGAACGGCAAGGCGGGCGGAACATTCGAGCGGCTTGAATCGGAGAGAGAGCCGGTGCTGGCTTTTGCCAGAAAGAAGGAGGGCAGTACAGTAATTGTGGTTATGAACCTGTCCGAAGAGGCGATACAAGGCAAGATTCAGACCGAACCCCTCGCTGGAGCTTACTCCTCCTTCCCGGATGGCGCCCCGGTCTCATTGGGCGCTGAACTGACGGTGGAGCTTGAACCTTGGGAATATCTGATTTATACCCAAGCTGAATAGTGGGACAGAAATGGAACAGCCGCTCTGGGATGATTGATTTTACCTCCCTCGAGCGGCTTTCGTGATACTCGGAAATTCTAATGCCTTTTGTCACTAATTTCGTCGCGTGAGCCATCACCCCGGCAATTTTAATGCATTTCAGGCACTTGATCGGCTGGATTGTAGCGAATAGTGGTTCGTCCCACTTATTCTGCTGCCTTCTAGCCAAAAGTGGAACCGGTTGTGATTGACTTAGAGTGCTCATGGTCAACTAATCCGGTACGACGGAATAACTCTTCCCTGTGTCTTCTGCTGCTTTATAGGCTGTATTACTCCAGTGGTATGAGATATAGAGATTCAGGTCAAGCTAACCAAAATTGGACTTGGATCGAAGGTGCATACGCTTGAAATGGATTGCAGCCACAGCTGTATCAACAATACTGGCGCTTCACAACACAATGCCGGATCACTTATCCATTAACTTTAAAGAGCAGACGGTAGCTAATGTGGAGCGACAGGAATATGAGCAACCAGTCTGGCCCCTTGTGGATCAAGCCAAACTGGATTCGCTGATGAAAAGTCTTGTTCCTGTAGTGTACAAGCAGCCAGAGAACGCCCGATTCGGCAATTCCGGGGCGATCATTCCGGAGGTTATTGGCTATACGCTGGATGAAGAACGTTTTGCTGAGCTGTTTTATGGTTTTATGTATGGAGAAGGCTCTCCAGCGGTTGAGGTTCCTCGAAGGGCGCTTTATCCGCGGGTAGACAGTGAAATATTAGCTCCGCTACGAGAAAAGGCAATCGGCTATTATGTGACTTATTATAATTCCCGCAACCAGAGCCGTTCCCATAATATCCATCTGGCGGCAAAGGCCATCGACAATACGGTTGTTTTCCCCGGGGAGACGTTTTCCTTCAATGAAACGGTGGGAATTCGAACACGGGAAAAAGGTTATATGCAGGCGCCGGTTATCGTACGGGGAGAATTATCCGAAGGGATTGGAGGCGGTATCTGCCAAGTCTCCTCCACTCTATTTAATGCGATTGACCGTGCCGGATTACAGATTGTCCATCGTTATTCGCACAGCAGGCATGTTCCTTATGTCCCTTCCGGACGGGATGCAACGGTCAGCTGGGGAGGTCCTGATTTTGCTTTTCGTAATCCATATAATCAGCCTGTGCTGCTCCGAACATTCTCAGGTCAGGGCAGGGTCCAAATTACGGTGTATTCTTCGGAGATGATCGAATTCTATCCTCGGGAAGTTCCGGGTGTTTCCAAGCCTAAGCGCATGCCGGATGAAATTCGGTTAGAAACCAATGCCGAGTCTGGAGATCAGCTTCAACCTCCTTCTTGAAATGATATAATGATAACAATTCGGGAGAGGAGAAGCGGAAGATGAATATACCTGCGGGAAACAGACAAGAAAATGTGGAGAGATTTACCGGATTTGCGGCCTTGTATGATCAGTATCGTCCAGAGGCGCCGAGGGCAGTTCTTCAGATTCTTGAAAGTTATTTGGGACGGAAGCCGCGACTTGTTATGGATATCGGCTGCGGAACTGGCTTGTCGACAATGGTCTGGAACGGCCATGCGGAGCGTGTCATCGGAGTAGAGCCTAATGACGGGATGAGAGATCAGGCAGAGGCCAAGCTGCGCAGCAGCGGTGCAGATACAATCAGCTTCGTAAAAGGGTTCTCCAATCAGCTGGAGGCTGCGGACGAGTCGGCCGATATTATTACCTGCTCCCAATCGTTCCATTGGATGGAGCCGGTCAGTACCTTGAAGGAAATACAACGGGTGCTTAAACCCGGCGGCGTCTTTGCTGCCTATGATTGCGATTGGCCGCCGGTGATCGGTTGGCAGCTTGAACAGGAGTATGCCCGGTTGATTGCTGCGGGAGACGAACTGCTTGCGCAGCTGGAGACGCCGGGCAGCGGCGCCGTGAAGCGCGATAAGGAGAAGCATCTGTCGGTGCTTCGCGAGAGCGGAGTGTTCCGCTATACCCGGGAAATTGTGTGCCATCATCAGGAGGAGTGCGACGCGGAGCGTTTTATCGGATTGGCGCTGAGTCAAGGCGGGCTGCAGACGGTAATGAAGCTGCATCCGGATGCGCTTGCTCCGGCTAGAGAGTCATTTGAAGCTAGCGTTAGGGATTTGTTCGACGGTAGCCGGAGACCCCTGAGATTCGGTTACCGGATGCGCATCGGAATCAAATAGAGGCTTGAAACGGCGAGTGTTGCGGGTGCATAGATCCCCCTTGTCTTGGCTATGATGGAAGCAAGGGGGTGATGGGATGGATATTACACTCGACGCAGATCAAGTTCTTGACCGGATCAGACAGCTGCACATGGAAGGCGGCTCGGTCAACAAGAAGCAAGTGAAGCAGAATGATCCCCAATTGATGCGCAGTGCCTTGTTTTACTTTCCCAGCTGGGAGCACGCGTTGAAAAATGCAGAGATTGTATGATAAGTCATGAATGATAACGCCAAGAACCGGATGACGGATTCTTGGCGTTTTTTTGTGCTGTTGCAGCACCGGGCCAAATACTTAGAGCCGATGCTGAACTGGTACTGGAATGGAGCGAATTAAGCCCCCTCTTTTGCCTGAAGTTTGATATAATCCTATAAGTTCAAAGTTTTACAGATAACTGTCTGAGCCCATAAGATAACAGGCGGATAATCACCAACGCTGGAGCCGGGCACCGGCCGAGCCCGAAAGTGGATATGGCGGTCCCGGCAATTTGAGTACCTGTGGACAGAAAGGATATGCGATCATGAATACAAGTTTGGCCACAGATTATTTCACCCGGATCCAGGAAGACCTGGGCGTAACATTAAATGAAATTCAGAAGCAGGCGGTCACTCAAACGGAGGGGGCCGTCCTGCTTCTTGCATCTCCGGGGTCCGGCAAGACGACTACGCTCCTCATGAGGATCGGGTATCTGGTACACGAGCTGGGCACCCATCCGTCCCGGATCAAAGCTGTTACTTTCAGCCGAGCATCTGCAGTCGAGATGAAGGAGCGGTATGTCAGGTATTTTCCGGGGCAGAAATCCCAGGTGCAATTCTCGACGATTCATAGCCTCTCCTTCGAAATTGTCAGAGAATATTACGGGAATCAGCCGGATTCGTTCCTGATAATTGAAGGCGGAGCAGATGCCCCGAAGGAGGGGGCTGTCCGGAATGATGCGAGGAATGCTTCTGCCGCCACGGGACACGCCGTCCAACCTCCCTTATATAAGCAGGCTATACTGCGGCATCTGTACAAATCGTTGACCGGAGAACCGTTGACGGATGATCAGATGGAGGAACTGACGACTTATATCAGCTATGTCAAAAACAAGATGCTTTCCGAAGACGAGTGGGGAACCGTCAAAATCAGCATCCCGCAAGCGGAAGGCTTGCTCCGAGAGTACGAGCGCTTTAAGCGCAGCGGCCATTCATGCCTGCTCGTCGACTATGACGATATGCTGACGATGGCCAATGATCTGCTTGCGCGGAACCCTGCGCTGCTGGCGGTCTATCAGGGCAGATACGACTATCTGCTGACAGATGAGAGCCAGGATACCTCACTGGTGCAGCACGATATTCTCGCCAAGCTGGCGCAGCGGCACGGCAATCTGTTCGTGGTCGCAGATGACGACCAGTCGATTTATAGCTGGCGCGGAGCGGAACCGGGATACCTGCTGAATTTCCGCGAGCAATACCCGGCGGCGAAGGTGTTGTTCATGGAGCAGAATTACCGCTCCGTACCGGTTATCGTCGATACAGCCAACCAATTTATCCGGCGCAACAAGCAGCGCTACGACAAGAATATGTTCACGGACAATCAGGATGAAGGCACGGTACGCATCCATACAGCCGCCGATTCCCGGGCGCAAACGGCCTATCTCATAGAGGCACTGCGGAGTGTGGACAGGGACAAGCTTGCCGACACGGCCATTCTGTACCGGAACAATGCCTCCTCGATCGCGGTCATTCACGCGCTGGACCATGCGGGGATTCCTTTTTACATGAAGGATACGGATAATCGTTTCTTCTCCCACTGGGTCGTCGAGGATATATTGAACTTTATGCGGATGACCTTCACGGATAAGCGTCCGGACCTGCTGAGCAAAATCCATCTGAAAATGAACGGATACATCAGCAAGCAACAGATGGCCGAGCTGCTTGGCATCGAAAATCAGGAACCGGTATTCGATAATCTGCTTCATCATGTATCTCTGAAGGATTACCAGATCAAACCGCTGGAGACGGTCCGCGATACCTTCCGAGAGATGAGCGGAATGCCGCCGCTTCCGGCCATTCGGGTCATTCGGGAGCGGCTGGGATATGATAAGGGGCTCGACAGGCTGTGCGAGTGGCAGGGCCACCGCAAAGAGCACATGGTCGAAATTCTGAATACTCTGGAGGAGATTGCGGAGACGCAGGAGACGATGACAGCGTTCGCGGCCAGGCTAAAGACGCTGGAGGCCGCCCTGAAGACGTCAAAGAGACGCAAAGAGGATGTGCCCGCCGTGACCTTGTCGACCTTTCACAGCGCGAAGGGGCTTGAATTTGATCAGGTGTACATGATTGATTTGATGGACGGCATCATTCCGTCGAGTGAGGATTTAAAGGCTTATGCGTCCGGTAACGAGAGCCCGCTGGAGGAAGCGGTCCGATTGTTCTATGTCGGTATGACCCGGGCAAAATTCCATCTGGAGCTGATCTTCTGCCGGGAGCGGGGAGGGGAGAAGACGAGCGAGTCCCGGTTTGTCTCCCATGTCCGTTCTCTTGTGAAGCCGGAGCACACGATCACGTCTGATGGCAGCGCCCGGACGGTGGCCCTGCAGGCCGGAGACGGCGTGAGACACCACAGCTTCGGAATGGGCGAGGTGATCGGAATGAACGGGGATCTGATCGATATCCGGTTCGGTCAAGACATCCGCACCTTGTCCCTCCGAGTCTGTCTTGAGATGGAGCTTTTAGAGGTGCTGAGTATGGAGTGAATGACTTGCATGTGATCTTTTATCCCCGGAAAGATGACATCCTCATGGTAATATGAGGAATAAGAATCAGAAATGATCCGGGAGTGATAGGTATGAACCTAGCTATTGTTAAATCTTCATGCATAGCCTGACAGGGCCGGGAATGCATGAAGAGGATAGAAAAGGGGCCCTGATTCAGGCTTGATCCATCCAAAGAATAACTAAGGAGAGAGCTCAATGAATCTAACCTATCATTGCAAAGCCGCATTATCGCAAAAAGATATTACCCCCGATTTTCCGGTTGAGTTGATTGGCGGTTATAGGGAAGACAGCCAAGCGAGAGGCATCCTGCATCGCCTAAGCGCACAGATCGTTCTGTTCGAGCTCGGACAGGAGCGCAGCTGTTTGATCGCGATAGACAGTCTTGGACTGACTGCGAAGCTATCCGATGAATTGCGTTCGTTAACAGCGAAAGTACTCGGCATTCCTGTAACCAGGGTAATGCTTAATTTCTCACATACCCATTCTGCCCCCGCTCCGTTATCACCGCTAAATGGACAGAGATATTTCACCCTGCTGTGCAGCAAGGTAGCCGAGGCTACCCGGGAAGCGCTGCTCCAGTTGCAGCCCTGCTTGATCGGTTGGTCGGTCACGTATTCGGAATTAGCCGAAAATCGGAGGGATGGATGCTCGCTTGCAGATAAGCGCCTCGGAGCGCTCCAAATCGTTAATGCGGCTAACGGCCGCCCGTTGGCCTTGATTCTAAGGATCGGCGCACATCCCAATATCCTGATGGAGCATACGGATATATCAAGCGATTATTTCGGGATGACCCGAGACAAGCTGTCGGATGAATTCGGATGTCCGGTCATGCTGCTTCAAGGAGCGTCTGGAAATCTCAAGCCTAGAGGAGTAAACACGATTAACGGAGGTACGCTGCAGGATGTGGAGCGAATTTCCGACCTGATTCTGCAAGATGCTAAGCGGCTTCATTTTGAACCGAGCCAAGTAGAGCGCCTCTCCCTGTATAGCAGGAAGATCGAATTTCATTCTGACGTGCCCTCAAAGAAGCAGGCACTGCAAATCGCCGATGAGGCGCGAGCTCGGTTTGGAATAGAGGGGGCGTCCTGGCTGGACGAGTGCGAACGACTTAGACAGGCTGGCATCGTGAGCCAAATCCAGGAGACGAGTGTCCAGTTTTTCTTCCTAAATGAAGGTTGTTTTTGCGGCTTGCCGGATGAGATTTTTTGTGAAATATCGCTTGAAGCCTCTCTCAGAGTCGAGTCGCAGCTGTTGTTCCTTAATGGCTACACGAATGGCTGCACGGGCTATCTGCCTCATCGTGAGGAGTGGGAAAAGGGAGGCTATGAAACATTATACAGCTATCTGATGTATTATCCTTATCACGGTCATGTCCTGCCGTTCCGGAAGGATACCGCCCGGCGCATCGTAGAGCTTGTTGTAACGGAATGGTACCGCGAGAGTGTCGGTTAAGCTATAAATGACGCTTGACTTCGGACGTATGGTTGGATTATTGTAGTACACAATATCAATATTCAGGCGATGACCGAAGACATGATTTCCGATATACGGGCTGCACAGAGAGAGGAGCACTGGCTGCAAGCTTCTCCGGCAACGGTCGGCGATTACCCCTTTGGAGCTGTGGCGTTGAACCTGTTTGGTGTGAAGGCTGTAATACTTCCCTGCACCAGACGGCGAGTAAGCATCACCGGTTGATCCCCGTTAACAGATACTGATGAGGGTCTTTGACTTCTGAATCCTCCTGCTTAGCTATATTGGCTGAGGGGAAGAGATGAACTGCAGGTCAAGACCGAAGCAGGGTGGAACCACGAGTCGAACGCACTCGTCCCTAAGTGGACGAGTGCTTTTTTGCGTGCACTTGTCCCGAATAGCCAGGCGTTCAAATTCAATAATCGAAGAATGGAGGAAGGATGATCATGGTAATTCAAATCACATTGCCGGATGAGACTGTAAAGGAGGTGCAGCAAGGGACGACAATCCGGGAAATGTCAGGTCTGATCGGGACCGGATTAGCTAGGCAGGCCGTGGCCGGCAAGGTTGACGGCAGGGTAGCCGACCTTGATCGTCCTCTTGTGGAGAACAGCCATTTGGAGATCTTGACTTTGGACAGCCAGGATGGACTGGAAATCATGAGACATAGCTGTACCCACGTCATGGCGCAGGCAGTCAAGCGGATTTTCGGAGAAGAAGCGGTCCGCTTGGGCATCGGTCCCGTTATTGAGGACGGGTTCTATTATGATATGGCGTTGCCGCGTCCGCTATCGACGGAGGATCTTGCTTCGATCGAGCGGGAAATGAATGCAATTATACAGGAGAACCTCCCGATAACCCGCAGAGAAGTTTCCCGCGAGGAGGCCCTCGCATTATTTGAGCAGCAGGGCGAAAGACTCAAGGTGGAGCTTATTCATGATCTGCCGGAAGAGGAAGTGATTACTCTTTATGAGCAGGGTGAATTTGTTGATTTGTGCCGGGGGCCGCATGTGCCGACAACTAGGCGGATCAAGGCGTTCAAGCTGTTAAGTGTTGCGGGGGCCTATTGGCGGGGGAATTCCGACAATGAGATGCTTCAGCGTATCTATGGCACTGCCTTTGCCAGTGCGGCTCAGTTGAAGGAGCATTTGCAATTTCTCGAGGAAGCAAAGCGCCGGGATCATCGCAAGCTCGGTAAAGAGCTGGAGCTGTTCATGTTCTCGGAAGAAGCTCCCGGCATGCCGTTCTATCTTCCTAAGGGAATGACGATCCGGACGATTCTTGAAGACTTTGCCCGTGAAATTCAGCGGCAGCGTGATTATGAAGAGGTTCGCACCCCGCTGATGATGAACAACCGGATTTGGGAGCAGTCGGGTCATTGGGATCACTATAAAGACAACATGTACTTTAGTTGGGTGGATGAGACCAAGTATGCCCTGAAGCCGATGAATTGTCCGGGGCATATGCTGATTTATAAGAACAGTCTGCACTCCTATCGCGAGCTGCCGATTCGGATTTCGGAATTCGGCCAGGTTCACCGGCACGAGATGTCCGGTGCTTTGGGAGGCATGATGCGGGTTCGCACCTTCTGTCAGGATGATGCCCATCTATTTGTACTGCCAGAGCAAATCGAAGAGGAGATTGGACAGATCATGGATCTGATCGACTATATGTATCGGGTTTTCGGCTTCGAGTACAAGATTGAGCTGTCTACCCGGCCAGAGGATTCCATGGGCTCGGAGGAACTCTGGGAACGGGCGGAATCCTCACTGCGCAACGTGCTGGAGCGGCGGGGAATCGATTATGTGCTTAATGAGGGGGATGGGGCATTCTATGGCCCCAAGATTGATTTTCATATTCTCGACGCCTTAAAGCGGAGCTGGCAATGCGGCACGATTCAACTGGACTTCCAGATGCCCGAGAAATTTAAGCTGAGCTATATCGGGGAGGATGGACTGAAGCATCGGCCGGTCGTCATCCACCGTGCTGTCTACGGTTCTATTGACCGCTTCATCGGTATGCTGACTGAGCATTATGCAGGAGCATTCCCGCTATGGCTGGCGCCCGTGCAAGTGAAGCTGCTTCCGGTATCCGATCAGGTGCTGGGATATGCGCTGGAGGTCAAACGTTCGTTAGCAGAAGCCGGCATACGGACCGAGCTGGATAGCCGTCAGGAGAAGCTGGGCTATAAGATTCGTGAGGCTCAACTGGAGAAGGTGCCGTATATGCTCGTCATGGGCGATAAGGAAGCCGATGCGGGAACCGTATCTGTAAGAAGGCGCGGAGAGGGCGATTTAGGGCTTATAGAGTCTGGGGAGCTGATCGCGCGAATCGTATCGGAAATCAAGCAGAAGCAAGTTTAAACCGATAAAAAGAGCCGTTGGGGACATGGTCTTGAATCGGCTTTACTCCGGCTGTGGTTCGGGTAAATATGCAGTAGATGCAAGGTGCTTGTTCAAAGCTTTTCTGATCCATGAAGGAGGGGCGCTCTCGCCAGCGTTAGCGATCCCTCCTTCTATAACACCCTGCTGCGATTGTAATACGGCTATGTCTGGTTCCTTTCTAAAGAATATACATAATCTATGTGCTCGCCGATAAAATCCGCAACATTCTGACTGTTCCTTCTCTGATGCATTTTGAATCCAACACTTTCATACATTCGTTGAGCAGGGATTAGGTCATCATTGGTGGTTACAATGATTTTTCTTGTCTCCTCTTGGAGGATTCGATTCATCGCTTCTTGAAGCTGCAGCTTGCCATATCCATGACCTTTGTATTTTGAAAGGATGCAATTATGTCCAATTTCCGCGTATTCCGGCATATTCCTCGGGTCCCAGACCACAAATCCGATGGGCTCATCGTCCAATGCCGTGATAAATGCGCATTTATCTGCAATCTGTGAATGTTCAAAGAAAAAATCATCACAATCCTGCCAATCGGAATGACAGCTTTGTTCGTATCTGCCGTCAAATAAGTACGCATCAGTCAGTAATGCCAAAAGTGTTCCCCGCGGAAATTCGCTCACTTTTTTAAATTCAACGCTCATATACTAATCCTCCACCTCATTTTCATTTAGTCATCCCTGAGTCACGGAAGTGAACTGTTGTAAACTATGTAGATCTTAAACGGGCACTGTCTCCCTATCAATATCTTTTATTACAATTGAATAGCCGAATAGTTCATTCTCGCGCGAACGATAGAAGTCAATTTTAATGGGGTATGCTATAATATGGAATCGGAAAGTGAATGTCATGATAAAGGCAGGAAAAACGGATGGATATCAAGATTAAAGATGTCGCAAAGGTAGCCAATGTATCGGTAGCAACCGTATCGCGCGTGTTGAACAACAGCGGTCTGGTCACCGAAGCGACCCGGAGAAAGGTTCAGGAAGCAATCGAAGCGATGAATTACCATCCGAATGCGACAGCCAAGTTCTTGCGATCCAAGAAGACGATGATGATCGGTGTGATCGTCTCGGATATTAACGTGTCCTATTATGCCGAGATTGTAAAAGGAATTGAGAATATGGCCTATTCCAGAGATTATAAGGTCATCATTTGCGATGCCCAGAATCAGAAGGAAGAGGAGCTTGGATATTTGGAGCTGCTGTTAAACCGGACGGTGGATGCGATGATTCTGGTCTCGATTAACGGATCGATCTCCGATGAGCTGATTTGTAATCTGGTGGATAAGAATTATAACATCGGCGTAGTGGGCCGATATATTGAGCACCCCGGTGTGCCTTGCATTTTTACCGATAATGTCAAGTTCTCCATGGATGTTGTCGGTCATCTGATCGGGCAAGGCCATAAGAACATTGCCTTTCTGAGTGGATACCCGGATGCCCTGGACAGTTATGAACGTCTGGAGGGCTATATGAAGGCGCTCAGGGAGAACCGGCTGCCCTTCCGCCAAGAGCTGATTGAGAACGGCGACTTTAATGAAGAAGGCGGCTATCATGCCTTTAAGCGCCTGATCGAAAAGGAAGTGGATTTCACCGCCGTATATTCAGCTAATGATGAGATGGCACTTGGCGTATATCGGGCCTGCGCGGAAATGGGGATTCGGATTCCGGAGGAGCTGGCGATCGTAGGTGTCGACAACAACCGGATATCCAAATACATTTCGCCTCGGCTAAGCACGGTCAACCAACCGAAATACGCAATGGGTGCATTAATAACAGAGAAGCTAATAGACCAGATGAACGAGAATCAGTTCAAGGAACAAAGGGTATTCAAGGTGGACTCCGAGTTGCTGGTAAGAGAGTCCTCGAAATTTGTGAAATAAATTGCAGGAATTTCTTTTATACTCCATATTGTAATCGATTACAATTGATGATATAGTGACGGTATTTAGGATTAATATTAGAAAAAGGAGGGGGTTTTCGCCCGTGGGGTTGTCCCTGACAGGTATTGAAGGACTCTTTTTTGACGAATGATCCGGGATTATTTCGAATTCTATTGTAATCGATTACATTCATTTGAAACAAGGAGGAACACAATGAAGCTTAAGAAAAAGATAAACAAGTTATTAAGCGTCGCGCTCAGTGCTGCGCTGGTCACATCCCTATTTGCTCAAATGGCGTCCCCTACCGCGGCTGCACCAGGAGAGCCGGTAAAGGTATGGCTGACGACGGGGGACAAGAGTAATCTTTTAACTCCGCAAAATGATATCGCTTTCCAGCCGGATCATACGCCGACAGAATATACGATTAATGTGGACGAAGATGTGAAATACCAGGAAATTGACGGCTTTGGAGCCTCAATGACCGATTCATCGGCCTGGCTGCTGTTTGAGCAGCTCGATGCAGCTCAAAGAGAAGAAGCCATGCGCAAGCTGTTCGATCCGGCGCAAGGGGCGGGATTCAGTTATATCCGGATTCCGATGGGCGCGAGCGATTTTGCATTAGATAAGTATACTTATAACGACTTACCCGGGGGAGTGACGACAGATGTTAATCTGGACTATTTCTCCATTGAGCATGACATGGACTATATCCTTCCGATTTTGAAGCAGGCGCTGGAGATTAATCCTGATCTGAAATTCATGGGCTCGCCTTGGTCCGCGCCGGCCTGGATGAAGACATCGGGCTCTCTGATGAAAGGGAAGCTCAAGCAAGAATATTATGACGTGTACGCCCAATACTTTGTGAAGTTTATTGAGGCTTACAAGCAAGCAGGCATAGAGATTGATGCCGTAACGCTGCAAAATGAGCCGCAATACGAGCCGGATAACTATTCGGGCATGAAAATGGATCCGGAAGACCAGGCTGCTTTCGTCAAAGTGCTGGGTCCAGCCTTGGAAGCGGCCAAGCTATCCACGAAAATCATTATCTGGGACCATAACTGGGACAATCCCGATTATCCGATTGAAGTGTTGAGCGATAACGAGGTGTATAGCTACATCGCCGGTTCTGCCTTCCACGGCTATGCCGGCAATGTGGAGAGCCAGTCGATCGTTCATGACCGGTTCCCGGACAAGGGCATCTATTTCACGGAAAGCTCGGGCGGTGAATTCGCGCCGAATTTCGGCGATAACCTCGCCTGGGATGTGCAGAATCTGATCATCGGGGCAACTCGCAACTGGGCGAAAACCTCGCTAAAATGGAATTTTGCGCTTGATGAGGATAATGGTCCATATGTCGGCGGCTGCGAGGATTGCCGCGGTATCGTGACGGTGGATAGACAATCGAAGAATGTGACCTACAACGAGGAGTATTATTCCTTTGGACATGCCAGCAAGTTCGTGCAGCCGGGAGCCGTTCGCATCAAGACGAACACGTTCGGAAGCGGCGGCATCGAGAATGTGGCGTTCCTAAATCCTGATGGCACCAAAGCCCTGATCGTGCTGAATTCCTCCAGGGCGGAACGGGAATTCAAGGTTCGCTCGGGGAACGAAAGCTTCGTCTATACCCTTCCTGCCGGTGCGGTAGCTACGTTTACCTGGGAAGGTACGCCAGGCAGCAATGGGCCCGATATGGTAACTCCGTACAGCCGGGTGGAGGCTGAGGATTACGATGCCTTGAGCAGTTCGTATGGAGTCTCCGAAGCTGTCGTAACCGATGCTGGCGGAGGCAAAAGTGTAAGCTTGTCCGGACAAGGTTATCTAGCTTATTCGAATGTGGAGTTCGTCGACGGTACGGCCAGTGTTCAACTTCGGGTAGCGGCAGAGGGCGAGTCTCGTATCGAGCTCAGACTGGATAGCCCGAATGGCCAATTGATCGGCAGTGCGGATCTATCATCGACGGGCGGGCTGCAGAACTGGACGACGCAATCGGCCTCCATCGAAGGTGCGAACGGAGTTCACACGCTCTACCTTGTTATGGATGGATCTGTGCGCCTGAACTGGTTCCAATTCTCTAAGACCTCCTACCTGGATACGATGAATTACATCGGTCTGAACGGCGGGTTCGAGCTAGGCGATCTGTCCGGCTGGAGCAGCTGGAACACGAAGGGAACCGCGCACAAGGTGGAAGCTGGGGGAGGGAGAAGCGGAGAGTATAAGCTGAACCACTGGTTCTCCGAAGGGTATGAGCAATATACTTACCGAACCGTCAAGGTGCCTAACGGAACCTACAAGGCATCGGTCTGGGTGAATAAAGCGGATAATATCAATTCCAAGCTGGAAGTGAAGAACTACGGCGGTCCGAATCTGGCTGCGGACATGGGAGACATGTACTTAGACTGGACGCAGTTTACGATTGAGAACATCCGTGTGACGAACGGCCAGCTTGAAATCGGGGTAAAATCAAGCTCGGCGAGGTCTGAATGGGCCAATTACGATGATTTCGAGCTGTACCGGGTTACGACTAAGGCTCCGGCAAAGCCAACCGGCATAAATCCGCCGCCTGAACCGGAGACAGTGACAGCCGGCGTATACGAGGGCCAGGATATTCAGCTGGACTGGACACCTGTACAAGAGGCAACGGGGTATAAGGTTTATCGTTCGCTGACAGATCTGTCCCAGGCTACAGTTACCGATGACGTCTATGTGGATTTTGCCGAGGTGGGGATTGTCTCTGCAGGTACAACCACATTTACCGACACGGGGCTTCTAGGAAGCACAACCTATCATTATGCGGTATCCGCCTTCAATGAAGACGGTGAGTCGGCGGTAACGCGCAGTGTGAGCGCAACGACCGAGACTGGACAGGACCGGGTGCCTCCGGCAGCGCCGCAAGGACTGCGGGCAGAAGCGGGCATTGAACAGGTTACGCTCTATTGGGAGCCGAATCTGGAGCGTGATTTTGCCAAATATAACATTTATCGAAACGGCTCGCTGATCGGCTCCATCAATACGATAACGCAGACACAATACACGGTACGGGGATTGATTCCGGGAGAGAATTATATCTTTGCCGTATCCGCAGTAGATAAGAATGGCAACGAATCACCGTATAGTGAAGCTGTCGCGGCTTCCCCAACAGCTTCGGGCACCAAGCTGGAATTCGACAATATGGACTTCGAAAAGGGAAGCCTTGAAGGCTGGTCAGAGTGGCATCCGGAAGCACAGCCGGTTGCGAATTTCGTTGACGATGACAACCCGCGCGGAAGCTACAAGCTGACCCACTGGTCAGGCGATGATTATGTGCAATCCACGTACCGGACCCTTGAGCTGCCGAACGGCACCTATAAGGTTCAGGTATGGGCCAGAACCGGTGGCGGTCAGAACAAGTTCCAGCTGGAAGTGAAAAATTATGGCGGATCTGAGCTGACCAAGGATATGAAGTCGGCCGGCGGCGGTACCTGGAGCTCGTTCGCGATCGATCAAATCAAAGTGACGAACGGGCAAATGGAGCTTGCGGTATTCTCCGACGCCAAAGCTGGAAACTGGGCTGCTATCGATGATTTTGAAATATATACCTATGCGCCAAATGCGCCTGCCGGATTGACGGGTAGAGGCGGAGACGGTAAGGCCTACTTGGAATGGACTGCCAATACGGAGTATGATCTTGAGTCCTATTATATATATCAAGACGGAGTAAAGATTAACACGATTCCGGCCTCCGCAGGCAACAAGCCTGGTAAGGAAATAACCGGGTTAACCAACGGTGTTGCCTACAGCTTTGCCGTCAGCGCAGTCGATAAAGATCAGAATGAGTCGCTGAAGTCAGCCGCCATATCGATCACTCCGTCGGCGCCATCCCCGGGCGGAAGCCAGGGGCCTGCTTCGCCGTCGGGAAATGCGGCGACCACCCCGTCGGTGCCGTCTGCCCAGGATCCTGATCTGCAAGTAAAGGACGGAACTGTAAATGTCTCTCTGGAAAAGGGCAAGCAGCAGTTGCTTCTTCCGGCCAATGCCTCCGCTTTGGACGGAAAGAACAGGCTAACCATTCAAAAAGAGCAATTAGCACTGAGCATCTCAGCCAAGGTGATTGAAGCATTGAAGGGATTGCTGCCTACACAAGATCTGGCGCAAGCGCAGCTCTCTTTCGAGCTCGGATCGCCTGAGGCTGAACAAACGAAGAAGCTGATCGACCAAGCACGGAGCAGTACGAAGGCGAACCTCGCTATAACTGGTGAAATGATTGCGCTACGCCTGTCGGCAATAGCTCAGGATGGTACGGAATACAAACTGTCTGAATTGCCGGAACCGATTGTTGTAGAATGGCAGGGGATTGCTGCGCCTTCGGCTGGACTCCTCGGAGCTTATTATGTATCAGAGGACGGGCAGCTGACTTATGCGGGAGGAGCATTAAACAACGGCATCTTCTCCGTACAGGTTGATCGACTAGGCCGGAATATTGTATTGCTTAGCTTCGACAAGTCTTATGGGGATGTCGGCACATCACATTGGGCTTACGCAGCCATTCAGAGCCTGTCTGCACAACTGCTGGTGAACGGTGTTGCTGAGGCGCAATTTGCACCGCAAGCGCAGATTACCCGCGCAGAGTTCGCGGCATTGATCGCAAGGGCGCTTGACTTGAAGCCTGCGGGATCAGCGTCCTTCAACGATGTTGACAGCACGAAGTGGTACGCGGAGGCTATTAGGGCCGCTCACGCTGCCGGCATCATCTCCGGCCGTTCCAGTGACAGCTTCGCTCCGAACGCTGCCATATCCCGGCAGGAAATGGTGAAGATGCTCGTTCAGGCCTATGAATCCAGAAATGGGCCAGCCGCAGAAGGCAACGGTGCGGTCTCGTTTGCCGATCGGGATCAGATCAGTCCGTGGGCCGAGAAATCGGTTGCAGCGGCAGCTGAACTGGGATTGATCCAGGGCAAGGGCAGCGGAGCATTCGATCCGCAAGGAGCGGCAAGCCGCGCAGAGAGCGTAGTAGTCATTTCGAGACTGCTGGAGCAATTGAAGTAATCGAATTTCGAAAGGATGAAGAAGGTAGTTGCGTTTCCTTCGAATCGCGGCTATATTAAAACTATAAACATAAGGGCAATGCCTGACTTGTTCATCTGAAATCATCCATTGGATGTTGGATCGACGAGCACAACCCCGAATTCAAAGGGGGTGTGCTCGTCTTTTTGTTTTGTTCATCCAATACTGATTTCTATTTTTGAGGAGGAGATTAATTTGATTAAAGAAGCGATTTTTCACCGTCCCAAGAACAACTTTGCTTACGCCTACGACGCAAACACACTGCATATCCGCCTTCAGGCGAAAAAGAATGACCTGACCAGGGTCGAACTGATTCATGGCGATCCTTACCGCTGGGCAGAAGGGCGGATGCTTTCCGACAAGCTGCCAATGGTCAAAGCGGCAGCTGATGAGCTGTATGATTATTGGTTCATTGCCATTGAGCCTGAAAATAAGCGTTTCGTCTATCAGTTTGAGGTGAGTGATGACCGGGAAACCTGGGTGTTCGGAGAGATGGGATTTACGGCGGACATCGAGCAGAACCGGTTCTTCCGCTTCCCGTATCTAAACGCGGTTGACGTATTTGATGCGCCGGCATGGGTAAAGGATACTGTATGGTATCAGATTTTCCCGGAGCGGTTCGCAAATGGCAATCCGGCGCGCAAGACCAACACGAATGCAGTATGGGGAGATGTGCCGGGGCCGGACAGCTTTTTCGGAGGGGATTTCGAAGGAATTCTGGAGCATCTGGATTATTTAAGCGATCTGGGAATTACGGGTATTTATATGACCCCTATTTTCGAAGCACCGACCAACCATAAATACGACACGATTGATTATATGAAGCTGGACCCGCAATTTGGGGATGAGGAGACATTCCGCAAGCTGGTCAAGGCCTGCCATGACCGGGGAATCCGCGTTATGCTGGACGCGGTGTTCAATCATGCCGGATACGGTTTCGGACCGTTCCAGGATGTGCTAAAGCACGGGGCCGCGTCGCGCTATGCGGATTGGTTCCACATGCTGAGCTATGGCAATGGGGAAGAGGCGCCTCGATATGAGACCTTTGCGTTTACGCCTTATATGCCCAAGCTGAATACAAGCCATCCGGAAGTTAAGCAGTACCTGCTCGACGTAGCCAAGCATTGGATCGAGGAATTTGATATCGACGGCTGGAGACTGGACGTGGCTAATGAGGTGGACCACCGTTTCTGGCGTGAATTCCGCAATGCGGTTCGCGGTGTCAAGGACGATGTCTATATGGTAGCCGAAATCTGGAACGATGCTATGCCTTGGCTGCAAGGGGATCAATTCGATTCGGTCATGAACTATCCTTTCGGCGAGGCGGTCATTGATTTTATCGCGAAGGACAAAATTGAGGCCACACGTTTCGCCAGCCTGGTAACCAGCCACTTGCAGATCTATCCTGAAAATGTGAGCAGAGTGCTGTTCAATTTGCTCGGCAGTCATGATACACCGCGTATCCTCACGGTATGCGGGGAAGACCTGAATAAGCTGAAGCTGGCATTCCTGCTGCTCTACACATATCCGGGAAGCCCGTGCATCTATTACGGGGATGAGATTGGCCTGACAGGAGACGGGGATGATTTTGCTTATTATCGGGCATGCATGGAATGGGAGCCTGAAAAACAGAACCAGGAGCTGCTCGCCTTTGTTAAGCGCCTGATTGCGATCCGCAAGGCTTCGCCTGCATTGACGGATAACGCCCGTATGGAATTTCTGAAGACTGACGATGCTAAAGGTTTGGTCATCTATCGCCGCCGCTCGGGGAATGAGGAGATTCTCGTCGCTCTGAATAAGGGGGATCAGCCGGTCGAATTTGAGCTGCCAGCTTCATGGAGCGGGAAATCGGTAGTCGACTTGTGGACAGGACAACAGGCGGAACAAGATAAGGGGCCTCAATCCACAAGCTTTAAGCTGGACGGGAAGCAATTCCGGATTCTGGGGCTGGGGATAAAGTAATTCCTTGCAGATTTGTACACATTATTAACAATGTCATTGTGGATAGCCGCTTAATAAGTGGATAACTCAGGATAATATCTGCATAACTTTGTGGATAACAAAACAGGATAACAAGGCAACATGACAAATCCCGTTTTTAGTCGTAGAATCATTCATAAGAATAGGTAAGGGATTTATTACTGCAGGGGGCTGGGCCATGTCTTCAATTAGAGTAACGGTATGGAACGAGTTTCAGCATGAAAAAAATAACGAGCGTGTCAGAGCCATCTATCCGGAAGGAATCCACGCGACAATCGCAACGTTCCTGAATGCAGAGGAAGGAATATCGGCGCGGACGGCCGTGCTTGACGAGCCCGAGCATGGACTGACAGAAGCGTTGCTTCAAGAGACGGATGTTCTGATTTGGTGGGGACATGTCGCTCATGGGGATGTAGCAGATGAGATAGTGGAGAGAGTCCGGCAGCGTGTTCTGGAGGGAATGGGTCTGATTGTGCTTCACTCGGGACATGCCTCAAAGATCTTCCGCGCTCTGATGGGAACCAATACGGGCTCGCTGAAGTGGCGGGATGACGGCGAGAAGGAACGGGTTTGGGTCATTGAATCGGCCCATCCGATTGCCGCCGGACTCGGAGAATACTTCGAGATTCCGAAGGAAGAGATGTATGGAGAGCGCTTTGAAATCCCGGCTCCAGATGAGCTGGTGTTCATCTCCTGGTTCGAGGGAGGCGAAGTGTTCCGAAGCGGATGCTGCTATAAGCGGGGACTGGGAAAAGTATTCTATTTCAGACCCGGACATGAGACCTTTCCGGTCTATCATCAAGCCGAGGTGCAGCGTGTGATCATTAATGGTGTTCGCTGGGCGGTCAAGGGCGAAGGAGCCAAGGTATCCTACGGGCGGGTTGCTCCTTTGGAATCAGTCCGTTAATGACAATTTTAAGGGGAGCGCATAATGGTTGCGCTCTCTTTTTCTGTCATAAAGAGACTCTTGAAATGAATAATTTTATCTGTTAAAATACAGAACGAACGTTCAGTATAGATCGTCTGATCGTGGGATTGGAGTGGTGAAGTGTGAATAAGAAGCAGTTGCAAAGCGAACAGACGAGGAAGCGAATTGTGGATGCCGCCCGTACGTTGTTTGCTCAAAAGGGCTATAAAGCCACTTCTATCGAAGACATTGTTGCCGCAACCGGAACGAGTAAAGGCAACCTCTATTATCATTTCAAAAGCAAAGAGGGCTTATTTCTCTTTCTGCTTGATGAGTGGGATCGGGAATGGGAGGAGAAATGGGAGGCGAGGGAGTCCCAGTTCAAGACCAGCTCGGAGAAGCTTTTTGGACTTGCGGAGGTCCTGGTGCATGATGATTTGAATCATCCTCTTACCAAGGCGGCGGATGAATTCTTCAATGAAGAGAAGACCAGCGAGATTGAAGAACGTATTACCGGAATGGTGGAGAGACACCTGGAATGGAACCGCCGGTTGATCCAGGAAGGAATTGACCGCGGGGAGTATCGTGCGGAGCAGGCGGATGAATATGCCGTTGTCCTTGAAAGTCTGTTATTCGGTCTGAGTCACATGTCGCGCAACCGTAAGCCTGAAGCGGTGCTTGAATTATATCATCAGGCAATGAAAGTTTTTTTATACGGAATTTCTGCGGTAACCACCTCCCATACACCGGGCTGATTGGTTTACAGAATCGAGGAGGATTTTTTATGTCATTATTATTAAGAAACAGGGGCACGATGCTCCTGCTGATGTTGAATATATTCTTGGTATTCACGGGAATTGGTCTGGTTGTTCCGATTATGCCAACGTATATGAATGAGCTTCACATTACGGGGAGTACGGTTGGTCTGTTGGTTGCGGCCTTTTCCCTGACTCAATTACTGTTCTCTCCCTATGCCGGCAGATTGTCTGACTCTCTGGGGCGTAAAAAAATCATTGTTGCCGGTATGATCGTGTTCGCGCTCTCGGAATGGATATTCGGGATTGCCGTTTCGCCGGTATTGCTCTTCCTGGCAAGAATGCTGGGAGGCGTGGGGGCCGCTTTGATTATGCCTGCCGTTATGGCATATGCTGCAGATGTAACCACCAATGAGGAACGGGCCAAGGGCATGGGGCTGATCAACGCAGCGATTACGACAGGCTTCATTATTGGACCGGGAATCGGGGGCTATCTGGCGGAATTCGGTATTCGCGTGCCGTTCTTTGCAGCTGCGGTTGCCGGGGCTGTCGCGGCGGTCATTACTATGTTTATTTTGCCGGAATCCCGTACAGCAGAACAACGGGCATCTGCCGGAGCGGATCTGGCCGAGAAGCAGAGCCTGCTGACTCAACTGCTGAACTCGGGCAAGGAGCGCTACTTCTTCAACCTGATTATTGTCTTTGTGCTGGCATTTGGATTAGCCAACTATGAGACGGTATTCGGATTGTTCGTGGATCATAAGTTTGGATTTACGCCGACAGATATTGCCTTCATTATTACCTTCGGGTCAATTGCGGGCGCAGTAGTGCAGTTGACGATATTCGGATGGATCCTGAATCGGTTTGGCGAAAGACGGGTGATTGCGATCTGTCTGCTCATTGCCGGCTTGTTCGTTACACTAACCTTGTTCGTATCCAGCTACTGGCTGATCGTTACCGTTACCTTTATTGTATTTCTCTCGATCGATATTCTTCGTCCAGCGGTGGGTACCCAATTATCCAAAATGGCTGGCGAGCAGCAAGGGTACGTCGCAGGCCTCAACTCGGCTTATACGAGCCTGGGAAATATTGCGGGGCCGATCGTTGCGGGGGCCTTGTTTGACCTTGATGTCAATTACCCCTACGTGGCGGCAGCCATTGTATTGATCCTTTGCTTCGTGCTCTCGCTAAGAGCCAAATCGTTGCAGGGAATGCAAGCGCCATTGGATGTGCCGAAGAAAGTGGAGCAAGCTAATCTGTAAATTAAAGAGGCTCTCTCCGGAAACCGAACGGTTGCCGAGAAGAGCCTCTTGTTGTTTTGTGAGGGTTATTGTCTAAAAGGAATCATTGATCAGCTTGGAGGCAAGGAGAAGATTTCTTACAGCCGTTGCCGCTTCCGCGAAGGAAAGAGTTCCTTTCGGAGCAAGGGTGGTGAATGTACGGCCGTTGAAAATGTCGGCACTGACCGTTTTTTTCACAGACTCATATGCCCAGCCCGCTACCTGGTCTGCATCTTTAAACGCAGACATCTGCGTACCGTTACCCTCTTGCAGCTGGATGACATCCATCGCCCGGGCATACATCGTCATTGCTTCTTCCCTGCTAATGTTCCCGTCCGGACGGAAGGCTCCATCCGGGTATCCGGTAATAATCCCGTATGCGGTTGCAATTGTAGCTGCATCAGCTAGGTCTCCCGCTTCCGTTACATCGCTGTAGAGGCGGGTATTTGCTACATCTGTGCGGAATAAGCCCAGCGCCTTAGTAATATATTCGGCGAATTCTCCCCTTGTAATTGCAACGTCCGGGGTAAAGGTTTCCGGATTTTTAATGACCAGGCGGGACGCCATATCATTAACTGCAGTTTTGGACCAATGATTTTCGACTGATTTAACTTCTAGCGGATTCCAAATGACCGCATAGGCGGAATTGGTCATGGAATTAAGCTTGGCATAGTATAGAATATTTTGTTTAAATACTTCGGTTGGAATATGGGAAAAGGTGCCGTCTTTGTTGAACACAATTCCCGTCGTAATTTTGTTAGGGTCGATTGAGGAGGGAATCTCCATGACTCTTTGAACATATTGTGCAAATGTGTTCAGAGATATCTCCTTCACCTCTCCCGAGTCCAACGTTACTGTTGCAACAATATCGAATTCGGTTGGAATAGAAAGAAGCTGCTGCCCATTTCTGCTTGCCTGGCCTTGCATCTGTTCAATAACCGATGCATCGGCCTTGTTTATTTTCAAATCAATAGTGTAGCTCTTGATGTTGCCGGCATTCACGCCAAGCCCACGCATTACTGCGGTGGCGGAAATTTCTCCAGCCGGAATGATATACTTCACGTTTCCTGCATTCACGGAGAGATCGAATTGATGATTTGCCATATTATCTATAATATCTCCGTTTAAAATCACGCTTAATTGGTCAGGATTCTCTGACGACACGAGCACCTCAACGATGTGATCGCCGATAACGCCGGTTTCCTTCTCTTTGCTCAAAACCTCTTCAATCTTTGCAGCGATTGCACTGGAATTCAGCAGGACTTCGACAGATTTCACTCCGTTTCGTACTGTTGAAGTTTCCTTCCCTGCCTCTTTTCTTTCCCCGTTCACGAGGACGATAGTTCCGTTATTCTGGCCCTGGGAACCAGTTGAATTTCCCGGATTCCGCGGAGTTGTAGTTGAACCTGAGCCGGAGTTCGAGCCGGAATCCGTATTTCCCGGATCCGTATTGGATGAAGACTTCAACACAATCGTGTAAGTAAATACAGTCACTCCATCTTCAGCCGTGACGATCAGAGTATCGCCTGTTTTGACAGGATCGGAAAGTCCATCAGTATTCCATGTTTGATGTTCTTCACCTTTGGTCAAGGCAAGCAGCAGTTGTTCCTTCGTTGTGCCAGCGGGGACTTCGGTAATTTTACCTGCACTCGGGCCGGTCGTGCTTACTTGATAGGTATCGGATGTAACGGTGGCAATGTTGCTTGGACTCGTTGCGGTTTTCAGACTCAAGGTATAAGTTACGACGCTTACTCCATCTTGAGCGGTAACGATAAGAGTGTCTCCAGCTTCAATAGGATCGGACAGATTGTCCGTGTTCCAGGTCTGGTGCACTTCATCCTTGCTTAAGGCAGCCAGCAAAGCTTCTTTTGAAGTGCCTGCGGGAATGTCTGTAATGGTCTCTTGGCTTGTACCGTTCTTACTAACGGTATAAGTATCCGAGGTTACTGTGGCAACATCACTAAGGACCGGAGTCTCTTCAGCGATTCCGCCAGTCGTTGCCTTGCTTGGCTTCAAAGTGGAGAGAAATAGGCCTGTGTCGTAAAAAGTGTCAGAGGTGTCTGCGATGACAATTTTAATCGTGTGTTCTGTTCGCGCACTGTCCAGTAGTGCGGTTATCTTCTTTGGCGCGGAAATACCGTCATATTCGATGTTAAGTCCATTGTTAGGCAACATTTCAGCTTCACTTACCACTTTAAGCGGAACATCACCAGCGAACTTTGCGTAATTGATTCCATCGACGATGACGGCCGCTCCATCAACGACGTCGTTCAAATATTCCGGGTACTCATCAGAGCCGAACATGAATGCCATTTGAATGGCCGGGTAACCTTCGGGGACGGTGAACGAAAACTCTAAAGAAAATGCATCCTGTGAATCGGACACTCCTGCAAAGGCTTCTACATCGGCATCACTGCCTGAGTTATTACTTACGCCATAGTTACCACTAGTATTAGATTCCGGCGGCGTTCCGCTTCCGGTAGTGACAAGAATTCCAGCTGGCAAGGAATAAGAGACCCCATCCATGGAACCTAAGTCAAGACTTGAAAAGGTGGAGGCTGCCGACAAGCTTCCTTTATAAATGGGAGCCCCTTTGATCGTAATCCCGGTGTCAGGTGCAATTAATGAATTGACGAGTTCCGCAGCCGACGTTGCTGCCTTAAAAGTTCCAGCTGCATGAACGGTTAGAGTCCAAGGGACAGGGATGGCTGAGAAAAGAAGAATTGAGGAGGATAAAAGTGCGGCAAGTATTTTTGACTTTGTTCTTTTAGTCATAGGTGGGCTCCTTTAACAATTCATGTGTATATATAAAGATCAGTATGATGAATACTGATCGAAATTTCAGAGCAAGTAATTCGACAAAATTGGAATAAAAAAGAAGGGTTAATAGGACGTTAGTAGTACTTGTGTTAATATATATCGTCATTTTATGTCGAAACATTAGATTGCACAATAAAAAATGTGACTTATTTATCATTCATTAAACAGAAAATGATCATTTTAAAAAAGAGAAAGAGTAGAGGGAAGTAAAAATAGTAGAAGTAAGTACTGTGAGGTTAACATGTAAATTAGAATGCGGCGGAAATTTCCTTCTTAACTTTGTTGATATTGCTGGCTGGGAACACAGGATTCCTATAGTATAATTGTGTGACCCTGTGTAGAGAGGTGTGAAGCGATGTTAGGCACTGAACTTAGCCTGATGGATTATTTTACGGAACAGCAACTGGAAGCCTTTCTTGAAGCCTTCAGATCCTTGGGCCCGCTCCCGGGGATTCTGTTAACTTTTATGAAGTCCTTTATTCCTCCGCTGCCGACACTGGTGATTGTTGGCGCGAATGCCGCGATCTATGGAATGTGGGCCGGATTTTTGTATTCGTGGATCGGCCTGGTGTCAGGCTGCCTAATCACGTTTTTGTTCTTCCGCTGGGCGGCGGGGACGCCATACATGCAACGATGGGCTACTAAGCCTAAGGTTCGGAAGCTGATGAACTGGGCGCAAAAGAACGGATTTAATTTCGTATTTCTTCTTAGCATGCTGCCTGTTGGGCCGTTCGTGCTGGTGAATATGGCGGCCGGGCTAACCCGAATGCAGATCACGTCCTTTGCTGTGGCAGTTGCGCTTGGCAAGGCCGTTATGGTTTTTTGCGTTTCGTATATCGGAACGAATTTGACCGATTTTATGGAGCAGCCGCTGAAGCTGGCGGGGGTTGCCCTCTTTATCGGCGCCTCCATCTGGATGAATCGGAGACTGCAGGCTTATTTTACAGCATCATCTGTACCTCTTGCCCCCGATACCGAGATCTAATCTTTACTTATTGTATAGCTCCACTATTGCTTTGGCTTCAGCCTGCATCGCTTCGGCGAGCTCTTGCGGGCTGATTACCCTAGCCTCTCTGCCGCATCCAAGCAGTAGTTCCCTGGCTGATTCCAGCGTGTCGAACTGGATCTCCGCGGTGACCCAACCTTCCTTGTGCTCTTGTAATGATGATGTTCGAATCACTTTGACATAGCGGTTCCTGCTCAAGCGGGTCAACCGTTGTTTGGTGATGCATATGCAGGCGGGAAAGGCGGGAAGACTGGCCTTAAATTCTGCAGTGGATCGTTCCCAGTATTGGGCCAATGAAAAGTTCTCCGGCCGCTCAAAGCCCTCTTCTAATCGTTGCGCATCGAGCATGCGGGAAATACGGAAGCTGCGCATGGTATCGTCACCGGCGGCTTTTTCCTGTCCATCCATTGCAACGAGATACCACACATTTCCCTTGGCGACCAAGCCGATCGGCTGGACAATTCGTTCATTCACGCTTCCATCCGTCTTTCTATACCTCATTTCGAGCTTGTGCTGTGTCCAAATTGCCTCTTGAAGCAGGCTTAAATAGGGGAAATGCTCCTCTTGCGTGTGCCAGGGAGCTCCATCAATATGGATTCGCTCCTGCAGGGTATCTATATATTGCTTTAAAGAAGCGGGAGAAGAAGCCACAATTTTCTGATAAGCCGCTTCCTGATGTGTCTTTAGGATGCCAAGATCATGCAGCAGCTTGCTCTGACTGTTGACCAGTAAGGCAAGGAGCTCTTCTTTGCCCAGGCCGGTTAATGTTGTCCGGTATGACTCGGTGAGCCTCCAGCCGCCCAGAGGTCCACGCTCGGCATAGATGGGAATGCCCGCAGCGCTTAAGGCATCCATATCCCGGGTGATCGTTCTTTCCGACACCTCCAGCTTGGCTGCCAGTGCGCGGGTGGTCACTTTTCCGCCATTTTGGAGAAGCAACATAATACTTAGCAGACGGTCAGCACGCATGTCTTTATCCCCTTTCGATCATCTTTCTCGTATTTTATCATTCTTTATAAGACATAGGATGTCATATATGCAGGATAAACTGAGGATCATGAACGATAATTACATTTACTGAGGAGGAATTGGAATTGGATCAACCGTTAAAAGGAAAAGTGGCTGTTGTTGCAGGAGCAACCCGTGGGGCAGGAAGGGCCATCGCTATCGAGCTTGGCGCAGCCGGAGCCGCCGTATACTGCACTGGACGGAGCATTCGAGGAAATGCTTCGGATTTAAATCGGAGAGAGACGATTGAGGATACGGCCGAAATGGTCACGGCGCGGGGAGGTACAGGGATTGCCGTTCGAACAGATCATACTTTGGAAACGGAAGTAGAGGCGCTGTTTGAGCGTGTGAATCAGGAGCAAGACGGCAGGTTGGACATACTGGTGAACGATATTTGGGGCGGTGAACATCTGACCCATTGGGATACTCCGTTCTGGGAACAACCGCTGCAGGACGGGCTGCTTATGCAGGAGAGGGCTGTCCATGCCCATCTGATTACCAGCTATTATGCCGCTCCGCTCATGATTAGAAGGCGTGAAGGTCTGCTGATTGAAATCACGGATGGATCGACCTACAACTACAGAGGAAATCTATATTATAGTCTGGCTAAAATATCTTCGATCCACCTTGCAAAGGCCATGGCAGAGGAATTAGGGCCTCATGGAGTAACGGCGCTTGCCGTCACGCCGGGTTTTCTCCGTTCAGAGCAGATGCTCGACCACTTCGGAGTTACGGAGAACAACTGGCAGGAGGCTGCAAAGCAGGAGCCGCACTTTATTGCCTCCGAGACCCCTTTTCTCGTCGGCCGTGCTGTGGCGGCACTTGCCGCAGATCCTTTGGTGCGGGAAAAGGCAGGAAGAGCGCTGACCAGCTGGGATTTATCGGAGGAATATGGATTTATCGATGCAGACGGTCAACGTCCTCATTGGGGCAACTACGCCAAACGGCTTGGTCTGCCCCTCAACTAAACCTAAAGAGAGGGTGTCCCGAAAGCAGTCGCAGATGCTGAGGGGCACCCTCTTCCTCGGGGCTGTGAAAACCAGTTAATGTTTGTCCATGTTCATATAAATCGATTATCGGAATGAGCTCTGCCCCTGATTGACATTCCGCTCGAAGGCGACGATCCAGTCCCCTTGAACAGCGGCGTACCCTTCATCCCCCTCCGCGACCAAGCCGTACAGATTTTTTACATCCAGGTATTCTTGGCGGTGCCCGTTATCGAATTCCAGCGTGATGTAATAATACGTACGCGACGAGGTGCTGTGCATCATGTTGTCATTGCCATGACTGTGCGAAGTATTCTTGACATCCATACGCTTGGAGACAATCCGGGCGTAATGGGTGTTTTTAGGCGACGAGGCATTTTTCGCATATCGGACTCCGCTGCCTATCAGAGAAATAATGATGATGACAAATACAATCCCGATCAGCACAGGAACAAGTGTGAACATAAAATCAAAGCCTGCCCCCGGGCCAGAGCTGAACGAGCCAAAATTGGAATCCATCCATGATTCCCTCCCCTTTTATGTACAGCATAGCTGACAGACTCATAAACCTTGGCTAAAAAATGTAATCTGATCATTCTACGCAGGAAGGAAGGAAATGTTTCAACTACTCCTGGTCAGCACGTCGAATAAATTCCAGCACGATATCCTGAGGATGATCCCCGAAATAGCTTCCGAACAGGTTCAATCCATGTTTGTTAAGAGCATCTTCCTTGACCTCGAAACGAATCGCAATCGGCTGATTAAAGGACAGCTGAAGCATATCAACCGTGGTATCCGCCGAAGTCAGCCCGTTCACGAAGCTCCCCTCATTCGTAATGCGCCATTCAGTCAGCATGCCGTATTCTGTACCGCTCTTCCAACGCTCAGGTGTCAGCTTGCCCTTACGGTCGCCATAATCGGAAGGACAGGTCCAAGTACCGGCATCGTGGCCATTAACGATAAGGGAAATGTCGGATGCCCAATCCATATTGCAGGCTGGAGCCTCGGAGCACAGCTCGGCGCGAATGCGGATCTCAGCCAGAGCGACACCGGGGGGGAGCGGGTTAGAGAAGTAATATTCGATATATCCGGTACCAGCAAACCACAGCAGAGAAGCGTCGACTCTCTCAGGCATATAAAATGCGCGCGGATCATCCTGCGAACCAATCACAGATCCATCCTTCGCCGCCATTCCGCAGGAGGGACTGACGGAGCAATGGGAATACATGCCGATCGGCATATGGATCGCCTCAATGGCATGGAGGCCGTCGCCTGGCTTGGCAGGGAGCTCAAGCTGGATCGAGCGGCAGGTAACAGAACAGATTTTCTCTCTGTTGGCTCCTTGTGTGGAAGTGACCAGCTCCGCCTGCTCCAGGGTCTGCACATTAATAGAAATAGTCGGCTGGGCTACTCCAAGTGTCTCCGCTAGCTGACTGACGCTCATCGACTTATCTCCAAGTGCTTCAAGAATCCGGACACGCAGATCCCCGGACAGTGCCTTGGCTACATCGAGAATACGTGAAGCAGGGTAACGGATGATGTCTTGCACGGGTTCGTTCATTCAAAAACCATCCTTTTCATAAATCTAACGATACTCTAATTCTACAATGAAGCGTTCTCATTGTAAAATCACAATATATATTGCGTTATCATAATATGCGTGCTAAACTAAGCACAAATATAAGCTGAGAGGTCGTGTATAGCGTGAACACAACACTTCAAAACGCCGAAACAGAACTGATTCCCCGTCCTGAATTTCCGCATCCGCATTGGCAACGCGAGAACTGGAACAATCTGAATGGAGCATGGTCGTTCCGTTTCGATACGGATAATGAAGGGATTCAGCAAGAATGGAACAAGAACAGAAGCATCTCTTTTGAAGACGAAATTACGGTGCCTTTCTCCTGGGTAAGTCCGTTGTCCGGCATTGGGAAGGATATAAAGGGAGTTGGCTGGTACCGCCGCATGGTGTCATGGACTCCTGCCGAGCCGGGCAGCCGACTCTTCCTGCGCTTCGGTGCTGTGGATTACTTGTGTCATGTGTGGGTGAATGGAGAGCATGTCGGCTCCCACCAAGGCGGATACGGTTCCTTCGAATTTGAGATTACCAGTCAGTGGCTTCCGGAGGGCGAGAATCTTATCGTAATCAGAACGGAAGACCAGGATCATAACTATCAAGCGCGCGGAAAGCAGGGTTATGGTGAGGTCCGGGGGATTTGGCAGACGGTATGGCTTGAGGCGCGGCCTACTCAATATATCGGACAATCCAAGTTCAGAACGTATATAGACGGAAAAGTAGAGCTTGAGGCTGTGATCCATGCGGATCAAGCGGGTCAAGCCGAGCTTAGTCTTGATTTTGCCGACGGAGAGGTCCGGCATCAGATCGTGGTCGAGTTGAAGACAGGCGAAAACCGCATCTCTACCACATTTGCGGTCAAGCATCCGCGATTGTGGACCCCGGAAACACCGGAGCTGTATGAGGGGACGCTTCGCCTGCGCAGCGCATCCGGCTGTGACGAGGTCAGTACCTACTTCGGCATTCGGGAGATTGGCACTGCGCGATTCGGAGACCGCGATTATCGCTGGATTACCCTGAATGGCAAACCGGTCTACCTGAACGGTACGCTCGACCAGTCTTATCACCAGACAGGATTTTTTACGTATCCTTCAGATGAAGAGATGCATGATGAAATATACTTGATGAAGCGCTTGGGCCTTAACTTTGTCCGGATTCACATTAAGCCGGAGGAGCCTCGCAAGCTCTATTGGGCGGATAAGCTCGGGATTCTTGTGATGGAGGATATGCCTTGCTTCTGGGGCAATCCGGATGAACAGGCACGCAAGGCATATGAGAGCGAAGCGCTGGAGATTATCGACCGGGATTACAATCATCCATCGATTTTCTCATGGGTTATGTTCAATGAAACCTGGGGACTGAAGACGGATCCATCGACTATGGATGTGACCGGCGGAGCGGAGCAGCAGAGCAGCTACCTTCCGGAGACGCAGGCATGGGTGCGGGAACAATATCTTTGGGCGAAAAAGCTCGATCCAACGCGCCTGGTGGAAGACAACTCGCCGTGTAACTATGACCATGTCGAAAGTGATCTAAATACCTGGCATTTCTATATTAACGGGTATGAGCAGGTTCGTGCGCACTTGGATGAGGTTGATGCCAAGACTTATCCAGGCTCAACGTTCAACTACATCGGCGGACATGTTCAATCCGATGCGCCGCTTATGAACAGCGAATGTGGCAACGTCTGGGGAATCGTCGGCGGTGCCGGCGACAGCGATCTGGCCTGGCATTACCGCTATATGATGAACGAGTTCAGAAAGCATGATAAGCTGTGCGGCTTCGTGTTCACGGAATTCCGGGATGTAACGAATGAATTTAATGGCTATTATCGTTTGGATGGAACGGGAAAAGATTTTGGGTACGGTGATCTGGTGCCGGGAATGACGATTGCGGATCTGCATTCTCCAGACTTCATCGTATTGGATGCTCCGCCTAGCCAGACGCTGGACGCAGAAGCTGTGGCTGAGGTTCCGTTGCTGGGATCAAGCTACTCGGATAAGCACCATGGTCAGCAAATGCAAGTGCAGTGGGAGCTTCGCTATGACCGTTTCGGCACCACCATGGTCGAGAGCAGCGGAAGCATTCCAGTGGATTGGGACGGATTCGGCGTCTCTGACCTGGGTACGCTGCAGGTCAAGATGCCGAAGCATGATGCAGTCGCCGTTTTGGCTGTAACACTGGCTGACACTGCAGGCAATCCGGTCATGCGCAACTTTATTGCCTTTGATGTTCGCGGCAACGATACGAAGGGCGTGGTTGTTGTTGAACCCGGCGCTTATTCCGAGCACAGCTTCCAGCATGAGTGGTCCTCTCTGCAAGGCGCTAAGCACAACGGAGCAGGCAAGGGAAGCTTTGTGTATGAGATCCAATTGCCGGATGCGAAGACGAAGCCATCGATTGACCAGCTTGAGATCCTGCTTGAAGCAGGGGCCAAACGTGTGCTTGCCCGTAACGTAGAGGGCTCCAAATCAACGGATATGGGAATCGGTGCGATGCATGGAGCAGATGCGCAAGTAGAGTACAACACCAATACGTACTACATGACTGACGAAAGCAAACATCCATCCCGTCTGAATATCTTGATCGACGGCATTGCGGTTGGCTCCTTCGAGCTGCCGGATGACCCGGCTGACGCCAGAGGCGTTCTGTCCTGGCACTATCAGCCTGTGGCGAACAAACTCGATGATGCCGGTTCCTACGGCTACCTTTGCAAGCTGGAAGTTCCGGTCCAACTGCTCTTGGAACTCAATCGAAGCAGATCGTTCCGTCTAGAGCTTCAGGCTGAAGAAGGCGGCGTCACGCTATACGGAAGAAACGGCGGGCGCTATCCATTGGATATTACTGTAAAATATAGCTAAAGTTAATTAGGGAATATGCTATCTGGACATAGCGGGTTTGGCGTTGATCGCCATCCCCGCTTTTTTGTCTCTGCTTGTCCATTTGTTCCAAGTGCGGACAAGCAAAGCAAGAATTAGGTACATTTTTTTTGTAATTGGGAGGAAAATCCTTTGTTCATTACTAAAAAATAGTTTGAAAACGCTGGCATTATGTTCTAATCCCTTCTCAAATGAACATAAAATATGTAATAAAACAATTTTATGTTTTTCTCTTCATCAACCACTTAAGGGGGAGCAAGCATGAAAAAGAGCTTGGGAATCTTGGTAACTTTCGTTCTCTTGTTTTCAATGATTTTAAGCGCATGCGGAAACGGAAGTAATGGGAATGCGGGGAACGGGGGATCATCCACAAATGACGGAGCAGCTGAGAATAATAATGGAAGCGTTACAAGCGAGGGAGAAGAAAAGGTGACGCTCTCATTCTGGACGCTATTTTCCGGCGGTGACGGAGACAATATGCAGGCGATGATCGATGCATTTAACAAGGAACACCCGAACATTCAAGTCAAGAATACCAAGCTGGAGTGGGGAGAGTATTACACGAAGCTCATCACCGCCGTGGGCAATGGAAACGGCCCCGATATCGGGATTTCGCATACGTCTCGTCTCCCGGATCTGATCGACCAAGGCGTAGTGTCCGAGCTCGACGGCGTTGCCGACGAGGCTGGCGTGGATTGGTCTACCTTTAATCAGAATATCCTGGCTGCTACGATTATGGACGGAACTCATTATGCGGTACCGATCGATACGCATCCATTCATCATGTACTACAATAAAAAGCTGCTGAATGAAGCAGGATTGCTTGATGAGCAAGGCAAGCCGGTTCTGGAACAATCGGCTGACGGGTTTGTCGCCTTCTTGACTACACTTAAAGAGAAATTACCGCAAAAAGTGACCCCGTTTGCCCTGTCGAATACAAACGACGACCCGTTCCGCTTGTGGTGGGCGCTTTATTCCCAATTAGGCGGCAATGACGTGGTGTCGGACGATCTGACTGCCGCACAAATCGATACGGACAAAGCGGTTCAAGCCGCCCAGTACATTCAGGATTTATTCCATAAGCATAAAGTAATCAAAGTGAACGATCCCGATTTCTACAAAAATTTTCAAAGCGGTACGGCCGCCATTATGATGACCGGAGTCTGGGCGACGGGAACCTGGGAATCTACAGAGGATCTGGAATTCGGCGCTATGCCAATTCCGAAAGTGTTCGATCAGGAAGCGACCTGGGGGGATTCGCATACCGTCATTCTTCCGATAACGAAGAAGGAAGATCCGGCGAAGCGGAAAGCAGCAATTACTTTTGCCAACTGGCTGGCTGACAACGGCCAGGTATGGGCTAAAGCCGGACACATTCCTTCCAAGCCATCCGTATTTGAAAAGCAAGAGTTTAAAGATCTTCCTTACCGCAGCGATTACGTCTCTGTAGCATCTACTGTTAAATTCAGCAAACCCTCCACAAAGAATTGGCAAATTCGCGATTTGGCGATGTTCAAATTTTTGAATGAAGTATGGGCGAACAAAATGACTCCGGCTGACGGTATTTCTAAGATGGAGGCCGAAGTCCAAAAGGTGCTCAGCGAATAGCGGATCAGCGATGAATCGGCAGACTTTGCGGCTTGTGCTGTAAAGTCTGCCGGTCATATTGGGAGGGAATGCGCTATGAAAATGAATAAATTAAGGGCAGACGTACAGGCATTGTTATTTCTGTTCCCCTTTCTGCTTGTCTATTTTCTGTTTACCATTTGGCCGATGATCAAAGGCGTGGAGATGAGCTTCTATAAATGGACGCTTATCAAGAAGATGGATTATGTGGGCACGGGGAACTATGAGCGGATGTTCCAGGATAATGAGTTCTGGGCATCGATTTGGCATTCTACAATATTTGTCCTCATTACCACTCCTTTGATGCTTGTATTGGCAATTGTTCTTGCATTGATTGCCAACCGTAATTCCAGATTGCAGCGATTTTACCGCAGTGTGTTTTTTGTTCCAAGCATTTTGTCCGTAGCCGTGGCATCCTTCCTGGGTTTGTTTGTGTTTCAGCCATATACGGGTCTTGTGAATTCTTTACTTCACTGGATCAAACTGCTCCCTGAAGGAGCAGAGATTTTTTGGCTGTCGGAGACTCACCTGGCCTGGATCGCTATCTCGTTATTAACGTTATGGTGGACGGTCGGATTCAACTTTATTTTGTACTTATCGGCGATGCAGGATATACCGGATGAAGTCTATGAAGCAGCCCGACTGGACGGAGCGAGTGATTCGCAAGTATTTTGGAGAATTACGCTGCCACTGCTGAGTCCGATTACCAAGACGATCACCATGCTGCAGATTATCGCCTCTTTCAAAGTGTTCATGCAGATCTATGTCATGACCGGCGGCGGGCCGCTGGATCAGACAAGGCCGGTCATCCAGTTGATTTGGCAGACGGGCTTCCGTAAAAATGACCTTGGCTACGCCTCCGCAATGTCATATATGCTGTTTGTCATACTTCTTGTTCTATCAGGGCTGCAATATTGGATTAACAACCGGAAGGAGGCAAACTAGGGTGAAATGGTTCTATCGGATTTTCTCCATATTCATGGCGTTACTGTTTGCTTTTCCTTTGGTGTGGATGCTTGTGGTTTCGGTTAAAAAGGAAGGCATGAAAATCACATCCGTGGTCGACTGGTTTACGCCGCCATATTCCCTTGCGGTTTATCAGGAGATCATTACAGAAACCAAATTGATCCAATGGTCCTGGAACAGCTTCTTTATTGCCGTGTGCGTGACCTTGTTGACGCTCATGATTGCGGCGATGGCTGGGTTCGTCATGTCCAAGGTTCCGTTCCGGTACAGAACCTTCATGTTTTTCTTCATTCTGGCGGGTCTGCTGATTCCGGGGGAAGCAACTCTTATTCCGCTCTACCAGGTTGCCAAAGATATGGGGATATTGAATTCTTACATGGGACTTGTTTTTCCTGTTCTGGCTTCCCCCTTTGCGATTATCGTGCTAAAAAGCTTCTTCGATGGAATTCCTAACGATCTGCTGGAAAGCGTACAGATGGACGGAGGCGGAGTTTGGCGAATCTTCGTGAATATCATGCTTCCATTGACCAGGCCGGCGCTAGTTTCCATCGCGATCCTGACCTTTATCGGCTCCTGGAATAACTTTCTCTGGCCGTTCCTGTCCGTCACCGACGACAACCTGTTTACCCTGCCGATGGGGATCCCGACCTTGATGAACCAGTATACGGAGGATTATGTGAAGCCGATGGTTATCAATACCGTGGCCTCGCTTCCGATCATGGTTCTGTTCCTGATCTTCGAACGTCAAATCATTAAGGGGGTCAGTCTCTCGGGAATAAAAGGATGAATTTCAGCGTGAATAGCACACCCGCAGCGGGTGTGCTATTTTCATTTTCCCACCCAAATTTGTGTCAGAATTATTACGGCAATATCATTTCATTACAATAAAACTGTACAAAAACATGTTTTTGTGTTTATAATATTGTAAAAAATATAAGAAGGTGGCTATGCCTTGCTGGAATTGACTATTAATGATTCCGACCGGTTAGTAAAAGTGGCACATGCCTTGAGTACCCATACCCGAGTCAATATCATCAAATTGTTGCTGGAAAGACCTAATCTCAATGTTCTTGAAATTGCCGAGAGGCTTGATATCCCTGTATCCACGGCAGCCAACAACGTCAAGGTGCTCGAGGAAGCCGAATTGATCGTTACGGAGCTTCAGCCGGCAACAAGAGGAGCCATGAAGGTATGCAGCCGAAACTTTGACGATGTTCGTCTCATTTTGAATCCTAGTGTTTATGATCAAAATACGAGCAAAGTGGAAGAGATAGAGATGCCGATCGGAAACTTTATTAACTTTGATATTCTTCCAACTTGCGGTATGGCTAACGGCACAGGGATGGTTTTTCAAGAAGATGATCCGGTCAATTTCTATCTTCCCGATAGCCGGACGGCCGAAATTATCTGGTTCCGCAAGGGCTGGATCGAGTATCGGTTTCCTAAAAGGCTTCCTGTGGGCGCGCAGGTCCACAACCTTGAATTTTCTCTGGAGATTTGCTCCGAGGCTCCGAACTATAATAATGATTGGCCCTCCGAAATTACGGTCTGGGTCAATGATGTGGAGATCGGATCATGGATATCGCCAGGGGATTTCGGAGATCACAGAGGCAAGCTGAACCCGTCATGGTGGTATGACAACAGTACTCAGCACGGGCTGCTGAAAACCTGGTCGATCGATTTGCATAAGAGCATGGTCGATAAGGAAAGATGCTCAGACACTTCTCTCTATGATCTTCATCTGGAGGATAAGCCGTTCATCACACTCCGGATTGGGGTTAAGCCGGACGCTAAGCATCAGGGAGGCATCAATCTGTTTGGGCGGGGATTTGGCGACTATGCACAGGGAATTATCATGCGAATGGAATACAATTAACAGCCAAAAAGTTCCAGATGTTTTGTAATAACAAAACGTTCCGGGACTTTTTTTATGGAAAAGAAACAAAAAAACCGAAAGAAAGCGTTGACAATAAAATAAACAGGCTTTATTATTCTGTATATAAACAAAATAATTGAAACAAAACGAATTCGATGGAATTATTAAAGCGGATTCATTCGATTATTTTGTTTATTAAGAATTTATTAAAGGGGGAAACAAGGATTATGTTTCGGAAAGGAAAATGGATCAGTCTTTCTTTAACCTTGTTATTGAGCTTCGTGTTGGTGCTTTCAGGTTGTGGGTCAGGTAACAACAGTGCGAACAAGCCGGCAGATTCGCCATCGCAGAATGATAAAGAAGCAACTACAGGCAATAGCAGTGATTCAAAGTCCGAAATTGAATTTATGGGATGGGGCGGCGACACGGAGAAAGCCGTATTTGAGAAGCTGATTGCCTCCTACATGAAGAAATACCCGAACAAAAAAGTAAAATATACTGTTGTTCCTCCAGCAGAATACTATCAAAAATTGGATACACTCATTGCGGCAAAGAAAACGCCTGACGTATTTTATGCGGGCGGTGCTCATTTCAATAAGCTCGTCTCCAGCGGCGTATTGCTGAATCTGGAATCTTATCTGAATTCCAGCGACGCGGTCGATCAAAATAACGTCTGGAAAGAAGGGCTAGATCGTTACCGGTATGACGGCACGAACGTAGGATCTGGCGATCTGTTCGGTTTGCCGAAAGACGTTGGTCCATGGGCACTTGCCTATAATAAAGATCTATTCGACCAAGCCGGCCTTCCATATCCTAGCGCTAAGGCTGGAGAGTATACTTGGAACGACTTGATCGCCGATGCCAAGAAACTGACAGTTACAAATGAACGCGGAAAAATCGATACATTTGGCGTTGCTGCCTATACGCTTGAATCCGCAGTATGGGCGAACGGCGGGGATTGGGTGGATACAGCCACAGGACAAATTACGATTGACACCCCTGAATTTGCGGAAGCTATGCAATTCGTAGCCGACTTGAGTTTGGTACACAAAGTCAGTCCTTCTCCGGACGACGAGAAGGCACAGAACGGGTATGCACGCTTTGTTGCAGGTAAAGTGGGAATGTTCCCTATGGGACCTTGGGATCAGCCAGGCTTCTGGGATCTGCCTTTCGGATGGGACATTGCGGCATGGCCGGCAAGTCCTAATACAGGCGAAACAGCAACATGGCTTGGATCGCTCGGATTTGTAGTATCGAATAATACGGAATATCCGGAAGATTCATTCGCGCTTGCGGCTTACCTCAGTCTCGATACGGACTCGCAAAGAGAAAACTATGTTCTGGGGCAAGCAGTGCCGAACTTGATTGATATGGCGAAGGGCGAGTTCATGGAAGTAGATAAGTCGCCGCAATCGCGTCAGGTATTTATCGATATTATTGAAGATTACGGACGTCCTCCAATTGAAGTATCCTCCAAGAACACCAAATGGCTGGACACGTTCTGGCAGGATGCAAGTCTAGTATGGAATGGTCAGAAGACAGCAGCAGAGTTTGTAAAAGAAGAGCAGCCTAAGCTGCAAAAGCTGTACGACGAGAACAACAAGTAAGGACAGCTAATGCTGTGGCGGAAGAGCGAAAACGACGGGTGCTCAATTTGCGACGTTTTCGCTTTTTCCGTTTTCAGTACAGGGAGGAAAAGTGAATGAAGAACAAAACCCCGGGGTATCGGCGTAAAGAAATTATTTGGTCTTTGCTGTTTATTGCCCCGCCAATTCTTGGCTTTCTGATATTCAGCCTGGTACCGATTGTCACATCTTTTGGATTAAGCTTCATGTCATGGGATATGTTCACGCCCGCCAAATTCTCGGGCTTGGAAAATTTCAAATATATGTTTGCGGATGAGAAGTTCTACAAGTCGCTCTTTAACACGGCGTTCCTGCTTCTCGGGGTTCCGATCGGCATGATTATTTCCATGTTTTTAGCAATCCTGATGAATCGGCCGTTAAAAGGTATCGCACTGTTTCGTACCATTTATTATATTCCGGTCATTTCACCGATTATCGCTGTTTCATTGCTCTGGCAATGGCTTTTGAACTATGACTACGGGATTATCAATGAGTTTATCTGGAACATTTTTGGAATACAAGGTCCTAACTGGCTCGGTGATCCTAACTGGGTTAAACCGTCCTTTATCATCATGGGACTTTGGGGCGGAGTAGGCGGCAATATGGTGCTTTACTTGGCTGGCTTGCAAGGTATTTCATCGACTTATTATGAAGCTGCCCAAGTGGACGGGGCTTCCCGCTGGCATCAATTCAAGCATATTACGCTTCCGCTTTTATCGCCGATTCATTTCTATGTCATTGTCATGGGGGTCATTGGCACGTTCCAATCCTTCAGCCAAATGTACATCCTGGCAGCTGATGGAGGACCTCAATACAGCGGGGCGACGATTGTATATTACATCTTCCAGGAAGCCTTCAAGTATTTCAACATGGGGTATGCAAGCTCTGTGGCATGGGTATTGGGAATTCTGATTTTCATCCTGACCCTTTTCCAGTTCCGCTTCTCCAAACGTTGGGTCTACCAGGATTAAGCTCATGCAGGAACAGGAGGATTGAAAAAGTATGGTAAAAGAACGCCGTTTCATCAATTTGCTCGTCTATCTCCTACTTATTGCGGGGTCGGTAATTATGCTGGCTCCGCTGGCTTGGACGATTTCTACATCCTTAAAGAGCCAAAAGCATGTTTTTGATATCCCGCCCCAGTGGATCCCGGATCCGTTGACCTGGATGAACTATAAGGATGTATGGTCTAAAGCGCCATTGTTGTACGGTTTTATGAACAGCCTTATCGTCGTAGTGACTGTTCTGACCGTCGGTTTGTTTGTTGCCGCTATGGCGGCATACGCATTTTCCAAGTTTGACTTTCCGTTTAAAGAAGGAATCTTCCTTGCCCTTTTGGGAACGATGATGATCCCTTATTCTGTCGTAATGATCCCTCAATATATCGGATTTTCAGAGCTGGGATGGGTTGATACGTTACTCCCGTTAATTGTTCCGGGCTTGTTCGGAAATATTGTGACGATCTTTTTCTTTCGGCAATTTATGCAGGGCTCCATTCCGAACGATCTTATCGACGCGGCCAAAATTGATGGATGCGGGTATTTCCGTACCTTTACGACCGTGGCGCTTCCTATCGTTAAGCCGGCGATTGCAGCCCAGGCTGCGCTTGGCTTCATGGGGATTTGGAATGACTTTCTCGGACCGCTTATTTATCTGCACACGCCCGAGCGTCAGACCATCCAGGTGTTGATTGCAAGCATGCAGTCCAACTACATTTCGACTTCGAATTATCCGTCGCTTATGGCCGCTTCGATCATCGCACTTTTACCGGTGGTTATCGTCTTTTGCTTCGCCCAACGCTACTTTATAGAATCGCTCGCGATTACGGGTATCAAGGGTTGATCCGATGAAGCGGATGCGAAAATCATGGAGACTGCCGGTAATGGGTCTTATAGCAACTGCTGCGGCGGCGGTAATTGTAGTATTTGCTTGGGACGGTGAGCACAAGAGCGAGCGGGCATTCGAAGGAGAGATTGTAATGGAGCAAACCTATCAAAATCCCATGACACTCGATCAGGAATGGGAGGATTACGGTATAGGGGATCCTTATGTAATGCGTTTTAATGGAAAATATTATTTATACTGCAGCACGAAAGACTGGCGGGTCGGCATTAAGGCATGGAGCTCGGAGGATCTCATCCACTGGCAATATGAGGGCCTGGTTACGGAAGAGCCGTTGACCGAGGGGGCCTATGCGCCTGAGGTCGTGTACTGGAACGGATCATTTTATATGTACACTTCACCGGCAGGCAAAGGACATTATGTGCTTCGAAGCGACACTCCGACGGGTCCGTTTACCATTGAAACCGAGAATTTGGGGTTAAGCATCGATGGTTCTGTTTTTATTGATGACGACGGGAAGTGGTATTTCACAAATGCAGCCTCTGGCGGTATTATGGCCAGCTTAATGGAAGATCCCTACACGATCGGTGTGGGAGATAAACTGAATACATCGCTGGGGCATTGGACCGAGGGCTCCATGATTATTAAGCGCCAAGGCCGATACTACATTACTTATACCGGAAATCATGTGTTCAGCCGCGGATACCGCGTTAATTATGCCGTTGCTCATGATTCGCCTAATGGAATTTATACGATTCCGGAAAACAATCCGATTGTCATATCCACGGAAGATGATTTTAACGGCTTAGGGCATAGTTCGACCGTCATGGGTCCGGATATGGATTCCTATTATATCGTATATCACAATCTGATCGGCAGTTCAGCCGAGGGACCGCCGGTTCGGATGATGAATATGGATCGGCTGCTCTTTAATGGGGATAAAATGTCAGTGGCCGGCCCTACTCATGGCTTTCCCGTTCAGGCGCCTGCAATGCCGGGATTTTATGACCATTTGGATGGGATGCCGCAGGAAGAGCGCTGGGAACGCACGGAACAGCAAGACAAAGAAACCTGGGTTACAAAGGAAGGCACCAATAGCAGATTTACGGCTGAATATAATGCTGTAATTTTGAATAGCAAGGAAGCGGCTGATCCGGAAGCAAGCGTATTTGAGACGCTGTTCTCTTACCGCGATGCCGACAACTTCCGGGGAATTCGGGTAGACGGCGATACGATGTCCATGTCCTTGTTCGAGATAAAGCAGGGGCAGGAACGGATCATTCAAACCGCCGGATTACCGGATGAAATGGACCTGACCAAGCATCACACTTTACGTACGGAATCGTCAAAAGAAGGGACCTTGGTCTATTGGGATAACCTGCTCTTGATTGGCAGCGAAGAAACGAAGGGGGAAGCGGGGACAATCGGTTACCGCTGGTCGGCCGGCCTGCAGCCGATTTTGGGCTATACCGCCTTTTCGAACGAAGCAGGCGGCAGCAGTGATCAAAGTGTAATTCAACAAGCTCCGGGAACGATGGAAGCCGTTCACGGGATCTCGGGCGAAGATGAAGGCAAGCTGTATTCCGTTAGTACTGAGAATACGCCGGACGGAAGCTATGCGGTAACCCTGCTGCAGAAGGATTCGGCATTGAGCTTTCCGGTCTATGCCAGGGAGGAAGGTAATTATCTGATCTCCGTTATGGTGGCAAAGGACGGGGCAGGAAGTAAGCTTTCCGTTCGGGCCGGGGACAAGAGCAAGGAGATTCAGCTTAAGCTGGAGGACTTCTCGGAAGAGTCTGAATGGACAAAGATTCCTCTAGGCTCATTCCATCTCGGCCAGGGAGCCCAATGGATTTCGCTGACCAGAGAGAAAGGGGAAGCAACCGTTCGATATATTGAGACCGAATTGCTAAATCCTGTACCATCACAACATACCGTCGACTTCACGAAGATTTATGGCAGCTGGGATTTTACCGGGGGACAGACGACCCTTCGAAACGAAGCTCGGGAAGGCAAGCTGTTTGGAGGAGAATCCGGGTGGAGCGATTACGAAGTCAGCTTCCAGCTGACCTCTACGGACGAGGTATCCGCAGAAGCCTCGCTTCTGTTCAGAACGGCGAATGAATCCGATTTTCCGGATCAGGTAAAGGATGCGTTCAGGGGATATGAGCTTTCCTTCAATAATGGACTGGTGAAACTGAAGCGGATTAACTATGAAATCAACGAAGAAATGGCTTCGGAGCTTCTGGAACTTGGAAATAACAAGCCTACAGACGTCCGGGTAAGGCTTGAAGGGGCGACTATCGGCATATATATCGATGGGGCAGAAAAACCGCTGTTAACCTGGATGGACCCGAATGCATTCTTAACAGGGCGCGTCGGAATACGCACGGGATCGCAGGGATGGCTATTTTCTCCGGTTACTGTCAAATCATTGGACTAGACGGGATGCATAATCGTATAAATAAAGCACAAGTCATTGTGCAATAAAGGAGCAGGAGCTTGTATGGCAACCAAGATGTATATCAAAGATTATCCACGCCCACAGTTTGTGAGGGAAAACTGGACGAATCTGAACGGGGAATGGGATTTCAGGTTTGACGACGCCAACTCAGGTGAGCGGGAAGGCTGGCAAGATCATTTCCAGGGCGAGCTGAAGATCATCGTTCCATTTACGTATGAGACGAAAGCCAGCGGCATTGGAAGGGAGGAGCATCACCGTTGCGTTTGGTATAACCGTCAGATTGATATTCCCAAAGAATATGAGGGCAAGCGGGTGCTCCTGCACTTCCAGGCTGTAGATTATTTGGCTAAAGTCTGGATTAACGGAACGCATGTAGGGAGTCATCAAGGCGGATACTCAGCCTTTTCTTTAGATATCACTCCGTATATCACCCTAGGCGAGGTCAATCAATTAACTGTAAAAGCGGAAGACAAAATGGACGCGACCCAGCCCCGGGGCAAGCAGCGGTGGGTGGAGCAAAATTTCGAGTGCTTTTATGTACAGACAACCGGGATCTGGCAATCGGTCTGGCTGGAGGTTGTTGAGCCTGTATATATCGATGCTGTAAAAATAACCCCGAATATTGACGAACGATCCGTCCGGTTCGAGTACCAAGTGGAGGGCGACTATGCTGCCGGCGAGGAAATTCGCTTGGAAACAAGGATCAGCCTGAATGGGAAGCAAGTGAAGAAAGCGAGTCTGGTTATAGACCGCCCTTGGCTCCAACTGGATGTGGATTTGGTTCACGAGGCCAATGGCCCTTGGAAGCAATATTTGTGGTCTCCGGCTCACCCGAATCTGTATGACGTGGAGTTTATCCTCTATCAAGGAGAAAAGCTGCTTGATCATGTATATTCTTATTTCGGAATGCGGAAGATTTCCATCGAAAAAGGGAAGGTATTGCTTAACAATATTCCAATCTATCAGCGCCTTGTGCTGGATCAAGGATATTGGCCCGAGAGCCATCTGACTCCCCCTTCGGAAGAAGCAATTTTGGAAGACATCGACAAGACGCTGCAAATGGGATATAACGGAGTCCGCAAGCATATGAAAGTGGAGGATTCGCGCTTCCTCTATTGGTGCGATGTAAAAGGGCTTTTGGTTTGGTCGGAGATGGCGGCTACCTTTGAATTTAACGATCAGGCTGTCCAGAACTTCACCTCTGAATGGATGGAGGTTGTTCGTCAGCAGTATAATCACCCGAGTATCGTGACCTGGGTACCATTCAATGAGTCATGGGGAATCATGCAGATTTTTAAAGATAAAAAACAACAGCAATTTACGGAGACGATCTACCACTTGACGAAATCCTTTGACCCGTACCGGCCGGTGATTACGAATGATGGCTGGGAGCACACGGTATCGGATATTCTGACTTTGCATGATTATGTGGAATCCGGCGACGAGTTCTTTAAACGCTATGCGGATAAGGATGAAATCGTAAATAACGGCAAGTCCTTTAATAACGCGAAATATGCCTTTGCTGACGGTTATTCCTATAAGGGGCAGCCGATTATTGTCAGCGAATTCGGAGGAATCGCGCTTCAATCGGAATCCGGCTGGGGATACGGCAAGCAAGAGACGTCCAAGGAAGCCTTTCTATCCCGCTTCCGCAGCATTCACCAGGCTATCAAGGCGACGGAATATATAGTAGGCTATTGCTATACGCAAATTACGGACGTTCAGCAGGAGATAAACGGCTTGCTGACAGAGAACCGTGAACCGAAAGTGCCGCTTGAAGTCATTCGAGAAGTTAATTTGTCTTAAATTAGGGAAAGGAGAGAAATGATGAGCGACAAAACATTCCAAAACCCGATCCTTCCTAACGGTGCTGATCCCTGGATGATCAAGCATACGGACGGTAGCTATTATTTAGCCGTAACTTTGGGAAACCGCATCGATTTGCGGCGCAGCTCCAGTATGGCCGGCCTCGCGGAAGCCGAGCCGGTAACCGTATGGACGCCCGAGCCAGAAGGTCCGTATTCCCGTAATTTATGGGCGCCTGAACTGCACTATATCGAAGACTGCTGGTATATCTACTATACCGCGAATGATGGGGGCGGCGATGATACTCGGAGAGTATGCGTTCTTCAGCTTCAGGGGGAAGACCCGCTGACCGATGAATGGGTTTTTAGAGGCGCAGTCAATACCGCTTATGCAGGACTGGACGGCACAGTCCTCCCGCATCGCGGAGAATTGTATTTTTTCTATTCCGGTTACGGGCATTTCCCTGACTACGGATCAGCGATTTATGCAGCCAAAATGGTTAATCCATGGACGCTCACCGGAACGGACGTGCTGATCTCTGCACCGACGGAAGCTTGGGAGAAGCAAGGCGGAATGGCAATTAATGAAGGACCTGTCTTCTTGCGCCGGAACGAAAAGATATTTCTTATATTTTCCGCAAGTGCAACCTGGTCAGATGATTATTGCTTAGGGATGACAAGCATCTCGGAAAATGCAGACTTGTTGGATCCTTCAGCATGGGAGAAGCATCAGGGTCCCGTGTTCTTCAAAAACCCCGAACAGGGCGTATTTGCACCAGGCCACAATAGTTTTACGGTTTCCCCTGATGGCAGCGAAGATTGGATCGTCTATCATGCATATTCCTATTCGGAGGCAGAAATGAAGCGGTCCGAAGGCTCCAACCGCAGCACGCGGATGCAGAAGATCCATTGGAGTGAGGATGGAACTCCGGATTTTGGCATCCCGGTAGCAGCTAATGAATGGATTTCTGTACCTTCCGGGGAATAGCGCAAAATAAGCATCGAGCTGGTTGTATTGTTATGAGGATGGAACACAACTGAATCAGATTAAAGCATTATGGAAAAAAGCCCCTGGGACACAATGATTGCTCATTGTGCCAGGGGCTTTTTGTCTTTTTGTCATAGGGTAAATCGAATATTAATTAAATAATCATAATGAAAGCGTTGACATGAAGTGAATCTATATCTTATACTTCTACCAAAGATACAAAATAATTGTATTAAAACACATAATTAATTTGTATCTAAGAGTTAACAGCAAAAAAAGGGGATATATCTTTCAGGGAAGGAGACAAGAGTTAGAGGCTTGCCAGACCCGTGGTTGGATTGGTAAAGCAGTAACATCTGGCTGTTTGATCTTTTGAGAAGAAAAAGGAGGATAAAGATGGAAAAATTCACAAAACGCATGATTAATCTGGCGGTAGTATCGGTATTGCTGATTACAACCGTCACAGCTTGCGGTGGAAGCTCCGACAAGAATGCTTCGAAAGATAACTCCGGCAACAGCTCTACAAATGTTACAGAAACGAACAAGAGCAATGAAACGACATTTTCAGATATCAGCGCGGATATCCGCGGCAATGCGGCCCCTAGTGCTGAGCAAATTGAACAGGTGAACACAACGCTGAACGACACTTATCTCGGCGATATTTTTGATACAGTTATTCCGAATGATTATTCTGCTTATCCGTTCAAAGAAAGTGTAACACTGGATGTCTGGCTGCCGGCGAACAGCGATATTCCGGATCAAAATGCACACGGCATCCAAAAGATGGTTGAAAAGATGACCGGGATCAAGGTTAATTTTATCACACCGCCGCTTGGACAAGAAGCCGACTCCTTTACTTTGATGATCTCCTCCGGCGATCTGCCTGATATCATTATTGATCCGGGCCGCTATCCGGGCGGACTGGAAGCGGGCGTGAACGACGGGGCTTACCTGGACCTGACAGATCTGATGGAGCAGCATGCCCCGAACTACAGCGCATGGAGAAACTCCGATGAGACGCGGAGAAAAACGACCGTTACGGACGATGGAAGGCTGTTAGGCTTCTACGGTATCGCTCCTTACTCGGAATGGACATGGTTTGGGATGCTGATCAAGCAAGAAGCGCTTGACAAGACAGGCATGGAAGTTCCGAACACGATCGACGAATGGTATGCATTCCTGAAGAAATGTCAGGAAGTGGGTTATAAGAATCCATTGAACTATGGATCCAACTATGGTCAGATTTTCACGGGTATTCTTAACGGTGCTTATGGCGTTTGGGATTGGACCTTCATGGACGGGAACGGCAAGGTACAATGGGGCCCTGCACAGCCTAAGGCAAAGGAATATCTGACAATGATGCAGCAATGGAACAAAGAAGGCTTGCTGAATCCTGACTGGGCAACAGCCGACTTCAGCCAAAGAATGGCAAGTGCCGTTTCTAATGATACTGCGGTCATGATGGACTCCCCGGACACCATGTGGAGCTATTGGAAGACGCAGAACGATATAGACTTCGTCGGCGCATTGAACCCGGTTCTGAATGCTGGGGACAAGTCGGCAACAACGTACAAAAACTTTATGAGAACAGGCACGGCCGCGGCTATTACGACACAAGCCGATAATGTGGAAGCTGCTATGGCATGGCTTGACTTTGCCTTCTCGAAAAAGGGCTGGGAAGTTTATAACTATGGCGAGTACGGCAAAGTGCATTTGATCGATGAGAACGGCAAGCCATACTTCCATAAAGAAAGCTACATCTACAACGATCCTGATGGTCAACCGATTTCTGTTGCACTTAATAAATACCGCAGACACAGCTGGGCGAACATTCGCGACGAGCATAATTCCAACCCGAACATTGTAGCGGAAGGAAGCTATTCCGGCGACATTCGCGAATACTGGACTGAAAATATGGACACCAGCGTAGCCGTTCCTCCGATTACATTCACACAGGAAGAGGCCTCGCGTGAAGCGGAATTGGGCAATCAGTTGTCGACCCTGCGCGGTGAATACTTTGCCAAGATTATTAAGGGCGAGTTGTCCGTAGATTCATACGACAAGTTCTTGAATGAAGCGAAGAAGATGGGACTGGATGAATTCCTCAGTATCCACCAGGCAGCATTGGACCGGTATAACAGCAGATAATAACCAATTAACCTGAAGATTCATGAATAGGACAACGACGAGGGGAATCCGGCGGAAGCTTGGCCCCTCGTCATCCTTTCAATCAAATTCAGGTTAGGAAAAGTAGGTGATAGGTAATGGAGATTGCACCAAGCAAGAATAATGCTGACAAAATCGTCCCTGCTCGAAAGTCCAAAAACCTTAAGCATACACTCCAAAAGGACTTCAAGAAGAACTGGTTTGCCTATCTGTTGGTTATACCGGTTGTGGCCTGGTATATTATTTTCTGCTATGGCCCAATGTGGGGCGTTATGATCGCCTTCAAGGACTTCAAGCCCTTGCTCGGCTTTGCCGAAAGTGATTGGGTCGGCTTTAAGCATTTTATTGATTTCTTTACCGGACCCTATTTCTGGAGGGTCGTGAAGAACACCTTGCTCTTGAACGTATGGGGCATTGTCTTTGGATTTACAGCACCGATCATTCTGGCATTGATGCTGAATGAAGTGCGTGATGGCAAATTTAAAAAGACGGTTCAGACCATTACGTACATGCCTCATTTTATCTCTCTCGTCGTTGTAGCAGGTATCATTCATATTTTTACCGCCGATGAAGGGGTTATCACGCAAATTCTTCAATTGATCACAGGTAAAGAGTATACCTCATTACTTGGGTATTCCTCTTTCTTTAGGCCCATCTATACCTTCTCGGGAATCTGGCAAAGTATAGGGTGGAATAGTATTATCTATCTCGCTGCGATGAGTACCATCGATCCTGCACTTTACGAGGCTGCTGATATTGATGGTGTTGGACGAGTCAAGAAAATGTGGTATATTACCCTGCCGCAGATTGCTCCGACCATCGTAATTCTCTTTATCTTCGCTATTGGAGGACTTATGGCTTCCGGACATGAGAAGATTATTCTCCTCTACAACCCTCTGACTTATGATACGGCCGATGTTATTGCTTCATATGTATATCGCCGTGGTCTGAGAGAAGCCAGCTTGAGCTTCTCGACGGCCGTAGGATTATTCAGCGCCATTATCAATTTCGGACTTCTCTGGGTTACGAACAAGGTCGCGAAACGTACCTCAGAAGTTAGTCTTTGGTAGAAAGGAGGATGGCTATGTCGCGATTACAACAGGTTCGATTCAAGAAAAGCAAATTAAAGCCGGCCTCCTTCGGAGACCGGGTGTTCGATGTCGTCAATATCTTGCTGTTGATTGCTCTGACAATCGCGTGCTTCTATCCGCTACTGCATATTTTGTTCGCTTCTGTGAGTAATCCGGTTCAGCTAGTGGCTCATAAAGGCGCGCTGATCAAGCCTTTAGGCTTCACGCTGGATGGATACAAGCTGGTCTTTAAGGATAACAGCTTGCTTATAGGCTACAGAAACACGATTGTATACGTAGGCCTGGGAACGCTTGTCAATATGGTGATGACGATCATGGGGGCTTACGTTCTTTCGCGCCGCGATCTTTATTTCAAGAACTTCATCATGATCTTGATTACCATTACGATGTTCTTCGGCGGCGGCTTGATACCCTGGTTCCTCTTGATGAAGGATATCGGCCTCTACAACAACCTGTGGTCGATGATTCTGCCGACAGCGTTAAGTACGTGGAATATCATTATTATGAGAACCAGCTTCCAGGCCCTGCCGCTAGAACTGGAAGAGGCGGCAACGATTGATGGAGCCAGTCAGGCCAACACTCTGATTCGGGTTATTTTACCGCTGTCCAAGGCAACGCTTGCCGTTATTTTCTTGTATTATCTCGTAGGGAACTGGAACTCCTGGTTCAATGCGATGGTGCTATTAAAAGACCGGAGCTTATTCCCGTTGCAATTGCTCATGAAGGAAATCCTCGTTGCCAACGATGCAACGGCAACAACGATCGGCAGCGCCGGCGGCGTGGTGATCAACAGCGCGGAGAGCTCAACAGCCTTCCGCGAGCTGGTGAAGTACTGTGCCATTGTCGTATCGACCTTGCCGATTCTGATGGTATATCCGTTCTTGCAGAAGTACTTTGTCAAGGGCGTATATGTCGGATCCATCAAAGGTTAATTTTATCATTTTCTTCTATTATCTATAATTCCCCTTTATATGCCCCCTCCTAAATATTGGCGGGGGTAGTTTTTCACTGTATGCATAGAGCTTCACAACGAACGGAATTACACTAAAAATGATTAATAAAGGAGCACACACATATGAAGATATCGAATGCGAAGTCCTCCCAAACACAGCCTCGTCCGGAACATCCTACACCCCATTGGGAACGATCCGAGTGGCTTAACCTAAATGGCTCATGGCAGTTTGAGATTGATCATGGAAAGAGCGGAAAAGAACGTGAATACTTCAAAAAGGATCATCATCTGACCGGAGAAATCACAGTGCCGTTCTGCCCCGAGAGCAAGCTGTCAGGTGTGGAGTATAAGGATTTTATGGCAGCCGTCTGGTATAGAAGAGGATTTACAGTCCCTGAAGCCTGGACTGGCGGCAGGGTCCTTCTGCATTTCGGTGCAGTGGATTATGAGACAGAGGTTTGGATTAATGGCGTATCCGTTGGGACACATCGTGGCGGATATTCATCCTTCAGCTTCGATATTACAGAACAGCTTGCAGCCGGTGAGAACATCGTTACCGTTCTGGCCGAAGATGATGTCCGTTCCGGTCGTCAGCCGCGGGGGAAGCAGAGTGAGAGATTTTATTCCCATGGCTGTGACTATACACGGACCACTGGAATCTGGCAGACCGTCTGGTTGGAATTTGTGCCTGGGACCTATTTGTCTAATATGAAGCTAGTGGCCGACCCGGACAATGCCTGTGCCCGTCTGGAGCTGGAGATCAAGGGCAGGAGCGCAGGGACTGTGGTTACCGCAGCTGCTTTCTTTGAAGGAAAGGCTGTTGGCGAAGTCTCGGCAGCGGTTGCCGGCACCTATGCCTTCCTGACGCTTCCTCTTTCAGAGGTTCATTTGTGGGAGGTTGGCAACGGCCGGCTGTACAACCTTGAGCTTACCCTTCGTCATGATGGAGGCACAGAAGACAAGGTCCGGGCTTACTTCGGACTTCGGACGATAACGATTGACGGTATGGCGGTCCGCATTAACGGCAAATCGGTATTTCAGCGTCTGGTGCTGGATCAAGGCTTCTATCCAGACGGAATTTACACGGCTCCAAGTGATGAGGATTTGCGGAAGGATATTGAGCTCTCACTGGATATGGGCTTCAATGGAGCGAGACTTCATGAGAAAATGTTTGAACCGCGCTTCCTGTATTGGGCGGATCGGATGGGCTATCTCGTGTGGGGGGAGCATGCCAACTGGGGCCTTGATATTACGACACCGGCCGGACTCTCCTCTTTCCTGCCGGAATGGCTTGAAGGTATGCGGCGTGATTTCAACCATCCTGCATTGATTGGCTGGTGTCCATTCAATGAAACATGGGATCGTAACGGTACGAAACAGGATAACGAGATTTTGAGAATTGTTTATGAAGTATCGAAGCAGATGGACCCGACCCGTCCAGTTATTGATACCAGCGGCAACTTCCACGTGGTAACAGATATTTTCGATATCCATGATTATGATCAAAATCCGGAAACCTTCAAGGCCAGATATGAACCGATGAAGACTGACGGAGAGGTATTTGTAACGTTCTCCGATAGACAAAAGTATGAAGGCCAGCCTTACTTCATCAGTGAATACGGAGGCATTTGGTGGAACCCGGATCAAAAAGATGAGAAATCCTGGGGATATGGAGACCGGCCGAAATCCGAAGAGGAGTTCATCGAGCGCTATCGCGGCTTAACTGATACTCTACTCGATCACCCGAAAATGTTCGGCTTCTGCTACACCCAGCTGTATGATGTAGAGCAGGAAGTGAACGGCCTGTACACCTATGATCGTAAAGCCAAGTTTGATCCGGCAGTTATTCGCCAAATTAATTCACGAAAAGCAGCGATCGAGGATTAAACCAGGAGGGAGCGAGGCAGGGCATGAGGAAGCTTATCATCAGAAAAGCACTGCTGCCGGCGATCTGCCTGTTTTTACTGGTCCCGATCGGCTGTGGAAAGGTGGAAAAGATGGGGAACACGAATCTCTTTTTCAATATGATCATGCAGGATGGGGCTGACCCTTGGGTATATAAACATACCGACGGATTTTATTATTTCACGAAGACAACAGGAGACAATGTCACGGTCTGGAAATCCCCGAACTTGACTACGCTCGATACCGGCACCAAAAAGGTGATCTCGACGGGAGGGCACGGCATCTGGGCGCCTGAGCTTCATTACATCAATGGGGCTTGGTACATTTATTACGCTATGGACGATGGCGACAATGTGAACCACCGGATGTATGTTATGGAGAACACTTCGGAGGACCCGACCCAGGGCTTCTGGAAGCAGAAGGGCCAGATTACCGATGAGACTAACCGCTGGGCAATTGACGGTACCGTGCTTCAAGCGGAGGGCGAGCTTTATTTTATATGGTCCGGTTGGGAGGGAGACGTCAATATCCGGCAAATTCTATATATTGCCCATATGAGCAATCCGTGGACGATCGATTCGGAGCGGGTAGAAATTGCGAGACCGACACTGAGCTGGGAGACGAATCATTCTCCGAATGTCAACGAAGGTCCGCAGGTGATTATTCGCAACGGAGTCATTAATCTCGTATATTCGGCAAGCGGAAGCTGGACAAATGATTACTGCCTGGGATTGATAACCGCAGAAGCGGGCAGCAACCTGCTTGATCCAGCCTCCTGGAATAAGCGGGATGAACCGATCTTCAAGTCGGCTAACGGCATCCATGGACCGGGGCATCATTCCTTTACGGCCTCTCCTGACGGGTCGGAAGACTGGATCGTCTACCATGCCGCTAAATATGACGGTGCTGGGTGGAACCGAGAAGTTCGGGCGCAGACCTTCACCTGGAATGAGGATAACACCCCTTATCTTGGCGAGCCTGTTGATCCGAATCAGCCGATCCCCCTGCCGGCGGGAGAAGCTGCAAGGATCCGCTTTGAAGCAGAGGAGGGAACCTTCGGCGGCGGAGCAGCTGCATTGGAGAGCAGCACAGGCTCCGGGGGCAAGAAAGCAGGCAATTTCAACGAGGAAGGCAGCTATGCGGAGTTCAATGTGAAAGTTGATCAAGAAGGGGAATATGTGCTTCTCGCCAGAACGGCTAATGGTACAATGGATGGAAAGACCTCTCATTTCTTGCTGAGCGTGAATGAAGGCAGTCCGAACGAGCTGTATGTCGTTCACAAAGCTTGGGATAATTGGGGCCTATCTACGGCAAAAGTTCAATTGCAGGCCGGTGACAACACGATTCGGTTTGCAAAAGGAGCTGGAGAAGCAGAGCTTGATTTCTTCGATTTGAGGCCGTTGTCTTCCTCTGCCGATAATTAAGCAGTTTTTTGGGATTAAACCATCTTCAGCAGCAGAGGCTGAGTGTTTAAGAAAGGAGGTTGACGATGAAATCTGCAAGAAAAGGATCAGCATTGATCCAGGAGGTGCACCGCACCGAGGTTCCGTTTGGCACCTTGGCGATCTGGTTCCTGGGTCAGGAGAGTGTGATCATTAAGGGAGACGGGATTACGGTTTACATCGATCCTTATGTCTCCGACTTTTTGGATCGGAACGGTCCCGTTCGTTCCTACCCGGCTCCGATTGTTCCCGAGGATATTACGCAGGCTGACCTGTGCCTGATTACCCATGAGCATGATGATCATATGGATGAAGGGACACTGACGGTGTTCCATGCCCGGAATAAGAAGGCACCGATTATAGCGCCAGCATGCTGCCGGCAAGAATTGCTACGAATGGGTGTGGATGGCGCTAGTATTTTGACGGCGGATGCGGGGGAAGCAAGGGAGCTGTTCTCCAAGCTGCGCCTGACGATCATTCCTGCTGCACATGAAGAGCTTGAGCAAGATGAGAACGGATTTGAACGCAGCGTTGGTTATGTGCTGGAGCTGAATGGCGTGACCCTCTATCATGCCGGAGACACCGTGATCTATCCCGGGCTGGCAGAGCGGCTTGCCGCAATAGCTCCCGACGTGGCGATGCTGCCGATTAACGGGCGCGATTATTTCCGCAGAGAAAAAGGAATCATCGGCAATATGAACTACCGTGAGGCCGCAGAATTAGCAGTCCGGATTGGCGCGGAGACCGTGATTCCGCTGCATTATGATGTGTTTGCTGGGAATAGCGAGAAGCCGGGTTATTTTGTTGATTATTTGTACGAGCATTATCCCGAGCAGAAATGTCATGTGATGGCGCGCGGCGAGCGTTTCGTGTATGTATCTGCCTGTGCGTTCACTAAAGCTTGAGGTTCGGCATGCATAATGAATCCGGACAATAGTAGTTACGGGGGATGGCTAAATGAAGGAGAAGCTGTACGGAAGTAAGTTCGAGTCGTTGCCGCTCGGAGCGATCAAGCCATCCGGGTGGCTGAGAGATCAGCTCAGGATTCAGGCAGATGGACTAACGGGACATCTGGAGGAGCATTGGAATGATGTGGGGCCGGATAACGGCTGGATCGGAGGGAGCGGAGAAAGCTGGGAACGCGGCCCCTACTATTTGGATGGGTTGATCCCGTTGGCTTATGTGCTGGAGGATGAAAATTTAATCTCCAAGGCCAAGCGCTGGGTCGAGTGGGCACTCACCAGTCAGCGCGAGGACGGTTCCTTCGGCCCGGCTGGGATTGAGACGGTCAATCAGGATGTCGATAAGCAGCAGGACTGGTGGCATTATATGATCATGCTGAAAGTACTTACCCAATATGCGGAGGCGACCGATGATGAGCGGGTAGTGCCTTTTCTGGAGAAGTTCTTCAGCTTTGCCGGCAGAACCATGGAAGCAATGCCTCTTCGGGGATGGGCTCAGACAAGAGGAGCGGACATGCTGCTTAGTATTCTCTGGCTGTATCAGCGAAATGAAGATGAGAGGCTATTGGAGCTGGCGAAGCGGGTAGCCGAGCAGACTACAGAATGGAACGATATTTTTCATGATTTTCCATTCTGGAGGAAGGTGGAGTCCTGGGATTGGACAACGCATGTGGTCAATGTCGCCATGGGTATCAAAATGCCAGGTGTGATGTATGAACTTGGCGGGCAACCGAGAGACCGGCAGGCGGTCATCCGGGGGATCGATGCTTTGATGACCTATCATGGACAGGCACATGGCATGTTCTCCGGAGATGAATGGTTATCCGGTACTCACCCGAGTCAAGGTGTAGAATTATGTGCGGTTGTAGAGTATATGTTCTCCATGGAGCAGCTGATTCGGATTTTTGGCGACGGGCACTTTGGCGACATTCTGGAGCGGGTGGCTTTCAATGCTCTCCCTGCGGCAATCTCTCCGGATTGGACATCGCATCAATATGATCAACAGGTCAACCAGATTATGTGTAATTGTGCCCCCCGCAATTGGAGCAATGGTCCGGAAGCCAATCTGTTCGGGCTGGAGCCTAATTTTGGCTGCTGCACAGCTAACATGCATCAAGGCTGGCCTAAGCTAACCTCCCATCTCTGGATGTCGGACCGGAGCGGCGGGCTCGCCGCAGTATCTTATGCTCCTTGTACCGTCAACGCAACGGTAGGCAAAGGAACACAAGCGGTGCTTGAAGTAAGCGGGCAATATCCATTTAGGGATTCTGTGCAAATTTCCCTTCAATTGGAGCAGCCGGATGCATTTGCTGTTTCTTTAAGAATTCCTGGATGGTGTACGGCTCCTGTAGTGTCCATTAACGGCGAGTCTGCCCAGGGGCATGCGGAATTGGGCTACCTGAAGCTGGTGCGGGAATGGAGAGACAGCGATGTAATTACTATTCATTTCAATGCTGCACCGGTCATAACAACCAGAAATTTGTATGCCGCCAGTATTGAACGAGGACCGCTCGTGTATGTACTTCCGGTTAAGGAGAACTGGATGCTGCTGCAGGAACGTGAAATGTTCCATGACTGGGAAGTCTATCCTGCCTCTCCATGGAAATACGGCTTGCTGGCAGATACTGAATTTGAGCATACCGAATATGAGATTCCTTATCAGCCTTTTCTGGCTGCTGAAGCACCGGTCAGACTGAAGGTGAAAGGTCAGCTGGTTCGGGAATGGAAGATGGAGGGCAACAATGCCGGGACACCGCCAATGCATCCTGATACGTCAGGCCAGCCTGTTAAAGCGCTGGAATTGGTGCCTTATGGCAGCGCCCGGCTCCGGATCGGTGAGTTTCCGCTAATCGGGCTCCGAAAGACGCGGGTATGAAAGGGCAGCCTTTCAACTGGATTTGTATTGCAATAAGGATTGAATAGATAAAGGAGAGGTGCATATGTGTGCATTGGAATTGAAGGCTTACGAAGGACAATATCAAGGAGAGACGGCCATTTGGCTGAAGGCAGGAAGCTATGAGGCCGCCCTGCTGCCCGAAATCGGCGGGAATCTGATTGCATTCCGCGACGTAGAGCGGGGACTTAAGCTGCTGCATGAACCGACTGCCGAGGAGATGGAATCGTTCAAGGCAAGACCGATGATCCATGGCATCCCGGTACTGTTCCCTCCAAATCGCTATGAGGACGGTAAGTTTCCTTGGAACGGGAAGATTCATCAATTTCCGGTAAATGAGAGTGCGACCGGCAACCATCTGCATGGCTTTCTGTATAACATTCCTTGGCAGGTGGAGGATTACGGAACTACAGGAACGGAAAGCTACGTGTCGGTGATCATGTCCGTGGATGAACGGCATGAATCCTATCAATACTTCCCCTACAAATACAAGATTCGGCTTCGTTACAGCCTGGGAGAGCAGGGGCTTTCACAGCAAGTCCTGGTGCTGAATACGGGAGAGGAAGCGATGCCGTGCCTGCTCGCTTTTCATACCTCGGTCAATGCGCCGTTCGCGGAGGGAAGCGCGGCTGCGGATTATCGTCTGAAGCTGACGATTGGCGACCGTTGGGAGCTGAATGAACGGATGCTGCCAACGGGCAAGTTCCAGCCGCTTACGGCCCAGGAACAGCTGATGAAGGGCGAAGGTGTCTATCCATTCTTCGAGAGCATGGATAATCATTATACGGCTGCGGCACAGAACGGAAGAAGCCGGATGGAACTAACCGACCAGAGCCGCGGGCTGACACTGGTCTACGATGCGGGCACCTCGTACAAGCAGTGGATGATCTGGAACAATGGAGCCCGTGAAGGCTTCTTCTGTCCGGAGCCGCAGATCAATCTGGTCAATGCACCGAATACGGGCCTGGCAGCAGATGAGATCGGCTTGTTCGGGCTTGAGCCCGGCGAGATCTGGGAGGAGAGCAGCCGTCTCTATGTCCGTAGTTAATTTAATATAGTAGATAACTGTTGAACAAAAATTGAATTAGGATCAAGCGAGCACATCTGGGAGTTTCATGCCGGATGTGCTTTTCTTATGAATAGTTGCTTTCTTACTTTAAAAGTCCGAATTGCTTAAAAAAAGACTCATTATTCTAAATACAGCGCCGCCCTCTACTTTCTAAAATGAGATTGAACAAAGAAAGAGGGTGAGCGAATGGATAGTGATATTTTGCTGCGGATGGAGGGAATACGGAAGGAGTTTCCCGGTGTCGTAGCACTTTCGAATGTCGATTTCTGTCTTCGAAAGGGGGAAATTCATGCGTTGATGGGAGAGAATGGAGCGGGAAAATCAACGCTGATCAAGGTACTAACCGGTGTGCATAAGGAGGATGCCGGAACAATAAAGCTTCGCGGAAGAGAGATTCATCCCAGATCACCGCTTGAGGCGCAGCAACTGGGCATCAGCACGGTCTATCAGGAGGTCAATCTCTGTCCCAATCTTTCTGTTGCGGAAAATATTTATATCGGCAGACAGCCGCGCAAGCGGGGCATGATCGACTGGAACGCAATGCACCGTCTCAGCGAAGAGCTGCTGGCCAGATTAGATCTGCATCTTGACGTCAAGCAGCAACTGTCCCTGTACTCGGTAGCGGTCCAGCAGATGGTCGCCATCGCCAGAGCCGTTGATATTTCCAGCGGAATTCTGATTCTGGACGAGCCGACATCAAGCCTGGATACGAATGAGGTCAAGCAGCTGTTCAGCGTTATGCGCAAGCTGAAGGATGAAGGCATGGGGATTCTGTTCGTCACCCATTTCCTCGATCAGGTCTACGAGATATCGGACCGGATTACGGTTCTGCGCAATGGATTATTGGTTGGGGAGTATGAGACGAAGCAGCTTCCAAGGACACAGCTCGTCTCCCACATGATCGGGCGGGAATGGAATCCGGGAGAGATGGCATTGGAGAAGAGCGAGCGGGGCGAGCAGACCGGAATTTTTCTGGAAGCAAAGGGGCTTGGCAAAAAAGGCTCCATTGAGACCTTCGACCTGAAGATCCACGAAGGGGAAGTGGTCGGACTTGCAGGATTGCTTGGTTCCGGGCGGACGGAAGTAGCCCGCCTGCTGTTCGGAATCGACAAGAGCGACTCGGGTGTTATGGAGCTTTACGGAGAAAAGCTGGCAGCGATCTATCCGCAAAAGGCCATTCGCAGCGGGATGGGCTTCTGCCCCGAGGACCGCAAGGCGGAGGGCATTGTAGGCGAGCTTACGATCCGCGAAAATATCACGCTGGCCTTGCAAGCCAAGCATGGCTTGTTTCCTTATATTCCGGTCAGCAAGCAGAAGGAAATCGCCGAGAAATACATTGACCTACTGAAGATAAAGACGCCAAGTACAGAACAGCGCATTGATAATTTGAGCGGCGGGAATCAACAGAAGGTCATATTGGCTCGTTGGCTGGCCACCGGGCCCAAGCTGTTGATCCTAGACGAGCCGACGCGCGGCATCGATGTTGGTTCTAAAGCCGAGATCCGCAAACTGATCTTCGAACTGGCCGCCATCGGCATATCGATCCTGATTATTTCGGCCGAGCTGGAGGAATTAGTGAATAGCTGTGATCGGGTTATCGTTCTGCGAGACCGTGTTCAAATCGGCGAGGTATCCGGCATGGAAATGAATGAAAGCCGGATTATGCAGATGATTGCGGAGGGGGGAGAACGATATGAAGAAGCCGGCATGGCTTGAGCGCGGAACACCGACACCTAAGGTGGTTTGGCCGCTCCTCGCTCTGCTGATTCTGTACTTGTTCAATCTGATCGTGATGCCCGGCTTTTTCAGGGTAGAACTGATCGACGGGCATCTATATGGAAATCTGGTGGACGTATTGAACCGCGGGACACCGCTGATGATTATTGCACTCGGCATGACGCTGGTGATCGCGAAGGAAGGAATTGATATTTCGGTCGGCTCCGTGCTGGCTATCTCCGGCTCGATGGCGATTTACATGCTGGACGGACATCGCCTATGGGTTGCGATCCTTGCCGCCCTCGGGGTTGGCTTGCTCTGCGGACTGTGGAACGGGATGCTGGTAGCCGTACTGCGGATTCAGCCGATGGTGGCAACGCTGATTCTGTTGACGGTAGGACGGGGGATCGCCCAGCTAATCACGAACGGGCAAATTCTCACAACGACCCGGGACAGCTACGAGTTCATCGGCAAGGGCTTCCTCTTTGGCATCCCCTTTGCAGTCTATATTGCGGCAATTGTCTTCCTGTTGATCTATCTGCTCAAGACGAAGACCGCCTTCGGCCTGTTTCTCGAGTCGACTGGAGCGAACCGCAAATCAAGCGAGTTTGCCGGCGTCAAGCCCCGGGTTATCTTCATGACGGCATATGCGATCTGCGGCCTACTCGCTGCGCTCGCCGGAATTATCTACAGCTCCAATCTCAGCAGTGCGGATGCAAATAATGCGGGACTGTGGTATGAGCTGGATGCCATATTGGCTGTTGTCATCGGAGGAACCTCCATGCGCGGCGGGCGCTTCTATCTGGGAGGAACGGTGGTCGGAGCTATCTTTATCCAAAGCTTGACGACTACGATCTATTCGCTCGGCGTCCCTCCGGAATCTATTCTGTTGGTGAAGGCCGTCGTCGTCATCCTTGTATGTCTGATCCAGTCCGATGTATTCAGGCAGAAGCTGACAGCTCGTAAAAGGAAGGTGACGGCGTCGTGATCAAATCCGGACTTCGTATAAGCAGCAATAACATTATTGTGCTGGCGACGCTGCTGCTGCTCATCCTGTTGTATGGCTCAGGCTCATTCATGTACACCGGCTTCTTCTCCCTTCAGGTGTTTCTGAATCTGTTCATTGATAATGCTTACTTGATTATTGTGGCGACCGGTATGGCCTTTGTCATCATTACCGGCGGCATTGATCTATCCGTGGCTTCTGTAGTCGCCATGATCAGCATGATCTCGGCGTCGCTGCTTCAGCAAGGCATGAATGCTTACCTCGTAATGGTTCTGTCGCTGCTGGTCGGAATTGTGTTCGGTGCCGGGCAAGGCTATTTAATCAGCAAGTTCCAGCTCCATCCGTGGATTGTGACGTTGGCCGGTATGTTCCTGGGGCGGGGGATTGCTTATCTGATCGGAACCGAGAGCATCGTAATCACCAACGCAACCTACACCGCTATTTCAAGTTACAAGCTCAGGCTGTTTGGCGGAAGCTTCATCTCGATCAGTGTGGTTATTGCCCTGTTGTTCGTACTGGTTGCTCTTCTGGTCGGAAAATATACCCGGTTCGGGCGGGCTGTCTATGCGCTTGGAGGCAGTGAACGGTCGGCAGTGCTGATGGGGCTTCCGGTGAGCGGAACGACGATTGCGGTCTATGCGCTGAGCGGTTTTTGCTCCGCCCTGGGAGGGATTGTGTTCACCTTCTATATGCTGTCAGGCAACTCCCTTCACCTGATGGGGATGGAAATGGATGCGATTGCCGCCTGCGTAATCGGGGGAATTCTGTTGACGGGCGGGTTCGGGTACTTGCTCGGGCCGATGCTTGGCGTACTGTGTACCGGCATCATTCAGACGATGATTATTTTCCAGGGAACACTCAGCTCCTGGTGGACCAAGATTGCAGTAGGCTTCTTGCTCTTCCTCTTCATGGCGTTGCAGCGGCTGATCGTTATGCGTAAAGAAAGCGGCGGAGCCCCGATGAAGATAGCTCGGAATATTGCAAAGAATGACGTGAAAATGTAAATACACCGAGTATTCAAATCGATATAGTGAAGATGCAATGCTACATCACCTATTCAAGGGGAGGAATTGGAAGGTATGAAACGAAACAGAAAAAGCTTACTGCTGAGTCTTCTTACACTCATGATGGTTGCGACGCTCTTTGCCGCTTGCGGCAACAGCAATTCCGGAAATACAGCAGAAGGAAATAACGCGCCTGCCGACAAGCCGGCGAACACCGCACCTGCGGATGAACCGGCAGGCAAGAAGATCGTCGTCGGATTTGCGCAGATCGGTGCAGAGAGCGGATGGCGTGATGCGGAAACGGCCTCCATCAAGGATACCTTCGGAAATGACCCCGCTTTTGAGTTGAAGTTCTCCGATGCCCAGCAGAAGCAGGAGAATCAGATCAAAGCGATCCGTTCCTTCATCGCTCAGAAGGTAGATGCAATCGGGCTTGCTCCGGTTGTGGAATCCGGCTGGGAGACGGTGCTGAAGGAAGCCAAGGATGCGGGCATTCCCGTATTCCTGCTCGACCGGGGCATTACGGCAGGGAATGAAGATCTGTATACCTCTTTCATCGGCTCCGACTTCATTCTGGAAGGCGAAAATGCGGCCAAATGGATGCTTGATGAATTTGGTGCCGATGCGCAGGTGAATATCGTGCAGCTCGAAGGCACGGTAGGAGCGAGCGCGGCAAACGACCGTAAAAAGGGCTTCGAGGATGCGATTGCCGGTAATGCAGGCTACAAAATCGTATACTCCCAAACCGGGGACTTTACGCGTGCAAAGGGCAAGGAAGTCATGGAGGCTTACTTGAAAAAAGATAAGAACATTCAGGTCGTCTATGCGCATAACGACGATATGGCGCTTGGAGCGATTCAAGCGATTGAGGAAGCCGGGCTGAAGCCTGGAACCGACATTAAGATCATCGGCGTTGACGGGGTGAAGGGGGCATTTGAGGCGATTGCCGAAGGCAAGATGAATGTGACCGTGGAATGTAATCCGCTGCTCGGGCCTCAGTTAAAGCAGGCAATTCTGGATTATCAGGCAGGCAAGGAGCTTCCGAAATGGATCAAATCCGAGGAAGATGTCTATTTCGGCCAAAAGGCGATTGATGCTTTGCCGAATCGCCAGTACTAAGTGGAAGGTTGTCCCAATACAATAGGTTAAGCGATTCTGCAAAAGAGAACTTTCTCTTTTGCATTTTCGCGTTTTGAAAGATGAGTGATGAAGCATCCATAAACTCCAGGAGGACGGGCTGATGCCATGGGAATTGGTGTGGTTGTCAATCGAAGCATAAGATTCAAGCTGCTCTTGTACTTTGTCTTTACAGTTACCTTCTCGATTCTGACTCTAGGGCTCTGGGGCAGTGCCCTGTACAAAGAGTCGATTGAAGAAGAGACCCACTCCCATACGATCCAGATGATGAATCAGGTCCAGAGAAATATAGAGATTTACCTGGATGAAATGGACAATGTCATTCATTATTTGACGAAGGAAGATACCGTAATCGAGTTTATGCGGGGCAAGGAGCTGCAAGAGGGAAGCCTGGATGAACTCGTTGCTCTTGTGAAGCAGAGGGAGCTGCTCTATGAGCTGAAGCGTCCTGAAATCGCAGGAATCCTGGTTGTGAACCGGAGCAATTTGTACGCCAGTAACACGATGGAGCGGATCACAAGAGACCCGCTTACAGAGGAGGAGTGGTACCGGGCGGCTGTCGGCAATCCGGATCAGCTGCATCTCTTCAGCCATCCGATTGGCCGGAATATCAAGATGAAGGGACAGCCGAATCTGAGTGCGGATCAGGTACTTAGCATCGTCCGGGCAGTCAAAGACCCCGTTACCGCCGAGATCATCGGGGTGATTCTGATCGATATGAGACTGGATTTCATTGAACGGAACGTCGAGTCCGTGTCCCTGGGCAAGAGCGGATTCATTTTCATCATGGATGAAATGGACGGGGTTGTCTATTCACCGGTAAACCGCTTGGTGTACCGGATCAAGGGAGAATGGTTGACGGGGGAATCGGGCAGTCTGATCAAGCCGATCTTCGGCAAGGAGTATCAGATTTTCTACAATAGCTTCAACGGCACGGGCTGGAGAATCGTCGGAACGATCCCGCTAAGCGAGCTGTTAAAGGTGGTCACCGATCTGCAGACGGCTACGGTAATCGTGGCGATGTTCACGCTTCTTGTCGCATTTATTGTCTCCTGGTTCTTCACGAATTCCATTGTGCGGCCGGTTGACAAACTTAGGAGCCTGATGCGGAAAGTCGAGGAAGGAGAGCTATATATTCGATTTCCCGGCAAGTCCAAGGATGAAATAGGCCAACTCGGCAACAGCTTTAACAAAATGGTTCAGGAGATCGAGAATCTGATCAATATGGTGTACCTCGAGCAAAGGGAGAAACGCGAGGCAGAATTGAAAGCGCTTCAGGCCCAGATCAAGCCGCATTTTCTCTACAATACCTTGGATACGATTCAATGGATGGCTCAGGATCGTGATGCTCAAGACATTGTTGAGATGGTTATTGCCCTTACGAATCTGTTCCGGATCGGCCTGAGTAAAGGTAACGAGATTATCGGGCTAAGCAAGGAACTGGAGCATGTGGAGAGCTATCTGGTCATTCAGATGGCTCGTTATGAAAATAAGCTGACTTACGAGATGGATGTCCCAGCGGAAATCAGAGGTTATCAGGTCGTAAAGATCATTTTGCAGCCGCTTGTGGAAAATGCCATTTACCATGGAATCAAGCTGAAGCCGGGAACGGGAAAAATCCTTATTCGCGGACGAATAAAGGACAACAGCTTAACTTTGGAGGTTCTGGACGACGGGATCGGAATGACGGAGGAGAAGCTGCGGCAGGTGAGAGAGGATTTGCAGCATGTTAGACAATCGGAGCGCAACAGCGGATACGGACTGTTCAATGTTCATGAAAGAATCCTGCTATCCTATGGCCCAAGCTATGGGATATCAATCGACAGTACGTTGGGACAAGGAACGGTAATTGTAGTCCGCTTGCCATTAGTGAATTGACAGATGGGGGGATCAGTCATGTGGAAGCTGCTAATCGCTGATGATGAGCCGAAGATTCGCCGGGGGCTGGCCAAGATCATTCCCTGGCAGGAATGGGGCATTGAGCTTGTGGGTGAAGCGGAAGACGGCCAACGGGCTCTGGAGCAGGTCGAAGGACTTCAGCCGGATATTCTGTTTATGGATATCAACATGCCCTTTATTAACGGACTGGATCTGATTGAACAAATGAGGCCTTTCCTTCAGCGCTGCATCGTTATCGTCATTACCGGCTATGATGAATTCGCCTATGCCCAGAAGGCATTGAAGCTCCGGGTGTTCGATTACATTCTGAAGCCGGTTATCAAATCGAAGCTGGAGTCTGTTATTGCCCGGGCAGTGGAGAGCCTGGAGCAGTCCCGGCTGAAGGAGGAGGAGCAGCGATGGCTGGGGGATCAGATTCAGTCCAATTCATCTCTGATCCGGGATCGGTTCCTGATGAATTGGCTGGAGGGATTGACTCAGCAGGAGGAGGAGATACGCAGAAATCTGAACTTTTTCGAGCTTCATCTGGAGGGAGCCTGCGGCATGCTGATCGTGAAGGTGATGAGTCATCTGGACACCGGTTATACCCATCGGGAATGGGACAAGGATTTGCTTGAATTTGCTTCCAGAAATGTGGTTGAAGACGCTGTTCGTTCCGAGCAGGCCATTGTCTTTGGGGATCAAAGAGGGCATATTGTCGTTCTGTATGCGAGTCCGGTGCATTTGCAGCGTATAGAGCTTGGAGAGAAGGTCCAGCAGAAGCTTGAGAATATCCTTGAAAAAGTCGTGCTGTATGAACAGAACTTTGTGTCAAACGGGGTTGAAGAAATACCCGCCAAGTACATGGAAATGATCACTGAGCTTAAGAAGAAAGGCAGTCTGTCTCCGGTCGTTGTGCTGGCTAAGAAGTTCATCGATCGCAATTATCATCAGCCGGAGCTGTCATTGAGCGATGTCGCAGAAGGCGTCCAGGTCAGCCCGACTTATCTGAGCAAGCAATTAAAGCGGGAGCTGGGGCTGTCCTTTATCGATTATTTAACCGAGGTGCGTATTCGGCGGGCCATCCAAATGATGACTGATCCGGCGGCCAAGGTCTATGAAATTGCCGAAATGGTCGGCTATAGCAGCCAGCATTATTTCAGCAACACCTTCAAGAAGGTGACCGGAATCTCACCGTTAATGTACCGGAAGGGGCAGCGCTGATGAGCAGAATGGTAAGGGGAATCATGGTGCTTTTCCTGCTGGGGGTATGCCTTCTGGCTTGGCAATGCAAATGGTTCGACAGCAAGGAGACCGGCAATGAGGTGCGATATCTGATCGGGGTATCGCAGCCCAACCTGTCGGAGCCTTGGCGGGTGGTTATGAATGAAGAGATTCTTGAGGAAGTGGAGCGCCGGGATGACGTCAGAGTGATCTTCATGGATGCCAGACAGACCAGCGGACAGCAGGCGAAGGATGTAAAGAATCTGCTTGAATACGGAATCGATCTGCTGATTGTCTCGCTGGATGATCCGGTTGCCTTAACGCCTGCGATTACCGAGGCTTACAGCAAGATCCCGGTCATCGTCATGGGCAGGGGGGTGACGGGATACGATTACTCCCTGTACATCGGTACAGATAATGAAATGATTGGCCAAAAGGCTGGGGAATTCGCATTGGAAACCTTGGGGGAGCAGGGAGGAAGAGTGGTTGAAGTCCAGGGGCTGGAGGGCTCGCCCAGCGTGATGGAACGAAGCATGGGGTTCCGCGATATCGTGGAAAATGCCGAGAAGGTGCAAATCGTCCGGACCTTTCAGGCAGACTGGCAGCGGGATAAAGCAGAGGATCTGTTGACCAGCTGGTTTTCTGACAACCGGAACGTGGATCTTGTGTTTGCCCATAATGAAGCGATGGCATTGGGGGCTTACCGCGCAGCCCAGAACTCCGGCTTGCCCCATCTGGATATCATCGGCATTGACGGCGTGAATTCGGAGAATGGAAGCTATCATTTGATCTCGGACAACCAGCTTACAGGTACATTCACCAGCCCGACTGGGGGGAAAGAGGCCGTCAATTATGCGATCGATATTTTGAATAAGGAGAAGGGGATTCCGAAGCAAGTTATCTTAAGGAGCCAGAAGATCACTGCCGATAGCAGTCTTGGCACCGGAGGGCTTGAGGGTGATAAGCAAGCCTTGAACGGACAAACGGAAAAGAGGGCGAATAGCAAGAAGAACAAAATTGTGCTCGGATTTGCCCAGGTGGGTACAGAGAGCAGTTGGAGGCTGGCGAATACGAAGTCGGTGATTGAGGCCGCCAAGGAAGCGGATATTGAACTTGTCTATGATAACGCCGAGCAGTCGCAGGAGAAGCAAATTGAAATTATCCGCAGGTTTATCAAGCAGAAGGTGGATGTGATCGCCTTCTCGCCCAAGACGGAAACAGGCTGGGAGACCGTTCTACAGGAGGCGAAAGAGGCAGGAATTCCGGTTATTCTGTCGGACCGGGAAGTGAATGTCAGCGACGATACCCTGTGGACGGCTTATATAGGCTCGGATATGACGGATGAGGGGCGCCGGGCTGCGGACTGGCTCGTCAAGAATGTGAGGGAGAAGGAGCAATACCGCATAATTGAGCTGCAAGGAACAGAGAAATCGGCGCCGGCACTCGGACGCAAGAAGGGCTTCGATGAGGTAATCCGGCAGTACAGCCAGTACGAGCTGCTTTCGTCATATTACGGAGATTACACGCTACAAAGCGGCAGGCTTATTATGGAGCGAGCGCTGCAGCAATACGGAGACCGGATCGATATTGTCTATTCCCACAATGACGATATGGCGCTGGGTGCCATTCAGGCTATTGAGGATTACGGACTGGCTCCGGGCAAGGATATGATCCTGATCTCCATCGATGCGACAAGGCCGGCGTTTCAGGCCATGGCTGCCGGGAAGCTGAACATGGCGGTAGAGTGTAACCCGCTCCTCGGACCTCAATTGATGAAGGCGGTACGGGACTTAATGGACGGCAAGGATTTGCCTATGAAGATTATTACCGCGGAAGGATTGTTTCCGATGGAGACCGCTAAGCGAGAGTTGCACAACCGGGATTTTTAAGGGCGGAATATTACATGAAATGCCGTGATTTTATAAATACTTCCTTGCCATGCGATTTTTATAATGTAGTTGTGCTTATTGCAGCACGATCAATAACTATTGAAGGAGGAAGGGACTTGTTATTTTCATGGAAAAAGGCAACCCGCAGAGCACTCAGACAGACGCTACCCCTCTTCATATCGGTTTCAGTCGTCCTTTCACTGTTTCAACCCTTGAATGCGCTTGCAGACGCGAATCCGGTTCCGCTATCGGATCCGCCTAAAAATGTGTTCAAGGAGGATTTCAACGACGGGGATGCCGCTGGCTGGGTTACTTATGCGGCGGCGAATGGCAGCAATGCTTGGCAGGTAAATCATGGCCAATATCAAGTAACCGGCTCGGACGGAACCAAGTCGGTGTATCAAGACGCTTCGTTCACTGATTTGGTCTACGAGGCGGATTTCACTGTAGGGGGGTATAATGACGACTCTACCGGCGTGCTCTTTCGAGTCTCGGATCATCTGAGCGGGAATGTTGCCGACGGCTATAACGGCTACTATGTCTCCTTGAGGGTTGACAAGAAGGCCATGCTGGGCCGGGTTACCGGCAACAATGAGTGGAAGGAGCTTCAGACCGTCTCAATCCCCTGGACGAGCGGACATCTGAAGGTGGTTGCAGTGGGCAATCACCTTCAGGTATTTGTGAACGACATGCATTCTCCGGTGATTGATTATATCGATCAGGACGGCAAAGAGATTACGGAGGGCGGAGCCATTGGCTTGCGTACCTGGTGGGGAACCTCGACGATTGATAATATCGTCGTTAAGGAATATGCAGGGACTCAGACAAGTGCGCCGGTGTTCAGTCTAGCAGGCGGACACTATGAAAGCTCTCAGCTCGTGACATTGTCTTCCGCAGCGGACGATGCAGTCATCCGGTATACGACGGATGGGAGCGAGCCTGACCGCCGGTCGCGTATTTACCGCTCTCCGATTCCTGTATCCTCTGCGAAGATGATCAAGGCTTATGCGGAGAGAGCGGGAGAGATGGTCTCGGACACGGTGACTGCGTTATATACCGTTGGGGATGCCGAGGTCAGGCTGGAGCCGGGCTTTAGCGATAGCGATGCAGGCGGCTGGACTGCCTTTGACGGCTGGAGAAGCGGCGAGTGGTCCGCAACTGGTGCTACTTATGATGCATGGTCCGTCACGGAGGCTGCGTACACCGTGTTTGATAGCTCCGGAGATAAGCTGCTGATCGATCTTGATGAGGAGAGCTTCATTTTCGAAGGGGATATAGATCTGCACGAGGGCTGGCAGAGCAGCGGATTTGTATTCCGGGTTAGCGACCCGGGGGCAGGGCCTGACAAAATGAACGGTTATTTTGTCGGGATCGGCAATCCGGGCGTCCTGGAGATTGGAAGAATGGACTCGGCCGGCAATAACGGCAGCGGAAGCTGGACCGGAATTGCCAGGCTGGGCGTGCCGGTAAATCCGGACAGCCCGAACCATTTGAAGGTCATCGGCGCCGGCACCACATATTATATTGAACTCAATGGAGTTCCGGTCTATACCTTTACAGACAGCACGTATATGTGGGGTAATACAGGCTTGAGAGCTTGGAACGACAATGGGCTGGTGTCCTATGACAATATCCGTTATACCGGGTTAACCCTGCTGCCGGACATTCCTGAGGAGCCGGTCGACCCGGCAGATCCGCCGCTGCCTTCCGCTGCATTTACTGAAGACTTTAATGATGGGAATGCAGATGGCTGGACAACGTACGGGGGAACGTTTACGGTTACCGATGGCAAATATGCTGCCAAGAACGGCTCGGGGACAAAGGCTGTGGCCTCATCAACCAGCTTCAGCAATTTTGTCTATGAGGCTGATGTCAGTCTGGGCAGCGGTACCAATGACCACAATGCCGGATTGATTTTCCGGGTACAGGATCCTGCGGTGGGGACAGATAATCTGAAGGGCTATTATGCCGGGATCGGCATCAATGGACGCGTTCAGGTGGGGAAGTTCAATAACAACTGGAAGGAGCTTGCCTCCATCCCCTATCCGGTTTCAGCAAACACCAATTATCGCATGAAGGTTATCGCTGATGGCCGCAATATCGATGTCTACATCAATGAGGAGTGGATTGTCAGCGTCGTAGACCGAACTTATACGACAGGCGCGATCGGTGTCCGCAATTTCCTGATCGATGCCACCTATGATAATTTGTCCGTTGCGGAAACGGTTCCTACCAATCTGCCTTCCTTTGACTGGTCCTGGGTACAGGGGGCGGTATTCGTTCCGACAAACGCGGTGAACCAGCTTCAGCAGTGGCATCAGTACGACCATGACATCAATGACCGGGAAATGTACTATGCCCAATTGTACGGGATCAATCTGGTGCGCGTCTATATTCATAATTTGCTGTGGGAATACGACCGGGAGAACTTGCTTGTCAACATGGAGGATTTCCTGCAGATCGCAGACAAATACGACATCAAGGTGGAGGTCGTGCTGTTCGATGACTGCTGGAATGATTATCCGGAGCTCAAACCAAACGGCGACTATCCGGCTCCGGTCTTCGGCAAGCATAACAGTCAGTGGGTGGAAGGACCGGGCGATGCTTACAAGGCCCAGTATAATGCCGCCGACGGAGTAGTGAAGCAGAAGCTGGAGGACTATGTAAAGGGTGTTGTCAGCCGCTTCAAGAATGATGAGCGCATTGCCTTCTGGAACGTATTTAACGAACCGAGCAACGGGGAATCCGGTCTGATGGATCAAGTGACCAAGCAGATCATGAATGACTCCAGAATCTGGATTCGCGAGGTTGGTCCGATTCATGCCATGTCCTCAACAGGAGGACAGTTTTCAGGAGGCCCGTTCTCCGACTTCATTACCTACCATCCTTATGAATCGAATTATCCGATTCCTGCCGAGTATGGCGATCCGCGTGAAGTGCTTGCCGACGAGGTCATGAACCGGCTGACTCAGTCTGTTCCGGGGGTAGTCTCCGGCTTTGGAAAGAAAGGGCATGGCTTCGTGATGTGGGAGTTCGGCATTGGCCGGGATAATACCCGATTCTATTGGGGGACAGACGTAAATCCGGCAAAAGAAGAGATGGAGGTGCCGTTTCACGGGATTGTATATCCAGACGGTCACCCATGGGATATCAACGATATCAAGGCCATGATTGGTGAGGAGCGTTTCAATCAACTCCCGGTATATAACGTTTCTTATTATTACGATGATAACTTTGCGAGATTGGCAAAAAAATCAATAACGCCTTCGATCGATTTCGATTTGGGCGATGAACGCGGCACCGGTGCGCCGGACGCATCTGTCGGCATGGATAAGGATCATTTCTCCGTCCGCTGGGTCGGCACAGTCCAACCGGCTGAGACAGGCGAATATACGATTTATGCCGATAGCGATCATATTGCCCGGGTATGGGTTGATGGTCGAAAGATCATCGACAAGACCTCCGGTCAACGAGAAGAAGTAAAGGCAACCCTCTCATTGGCTGCTCATGAGAAGTATGCGGTGAAGATAGAGTATGTGCATGCTGCAGGCGATGCCAGCCTGCATATTCTCTGGTCCGGACCGGGAACGGGCAAGCAAGCCATGCTGCCGGTCTATGCGGATAAGGCAGTCGAATCCATTTCCTTCGGAGAGGACTCCATCCGGCTCAAAGCAGGGGAATCGCGGCAGCTGATCCCGCAATTTACACCGGCAGATGCCTCCAATCAGAATGTGATCTGGAGCTCGAACAAGCCGGGGATTGCTGCGGTGAATTCTGACGGTGTAGTGAAGGGCGTGGCCAAAGGCAATGCAACGATTCGGGCTACAGCGGTTGACGGGGGAATGAGCGCGACCGTGAATGTAGAGGTCGATACGGGAACTACCTTTGCGAATCCGATTGTTCAGGTCTCCGGAGGGGGAGGATCGGCGGATCCATCCATCGTGTTCAAGGACGGCTACTATTATTATGTAAAGTCTATGAGAGACAACTCCATTGTGGTGGCGAAAGCCAGAAGGCTTCAGGATATCGGCTCGACACCGCGCGTGACCGTCTATACACCGCCAAGCGGGATGATGTACTCCAAGGATCTATGGGCTCCGGAGCTTCAGTACATTAACGGCAAATGGTACATCTATTTTGCCGCCGATGACGGCGACAATGCCAATCACCGGATGTATGTGCTTGAAGCCAACTCGCAGGACCCGCAGGGAACATATACCTTTAAGGGGAAGATTACCGATTCAACAGATCGCTGGGCGATTGACGGCGCGGTTCTCCAGACCGATGATGGCGCTCTCTACTTCATTTGGTCCGGTTGGGAGGGCACAGTGAATGTAAAGCAAAATCTTTACATTGCACCGATGAGCAATCCATGGACGATCAGCGGACCGAGAGTCATGATCTCAACCCCGGCAGAAGCCTGGGAGCTGCACGGCCAGCCCTATATTAATGAAGGTCCCGAGCTTCTAAAGAAGGACGGCAAGATCTTCATTGTTTATTCGGCAAGCGGCAGCTGGACGGATGATTATGCGCTAGGCATGCTGACGAATACAAATGGAAATGTGCTTGATCCGGCTTCCTGGACCAAGAGCGGTCCGGTATTCTCTAAAGCACCTACGGCATATGGTCCAGGCCATAACACTTTCACGGTATCTCCGGACGGAAAGGAGGATTGGCTTGTCTACCATGCTGTGAAAAACTCCGGCGGAGGCTGGGCCAACCGCAGTGTTCGGGCACAGAAATTCACCTGGAACGCCGATGGCACGCCTAATTTCGGGACACCGGTGTCCTATGGTGCCGCCATCGTGGAGCCTTCGGGTACTCCTGCTATCGAACGGTATCAATATGAGGCAGAGGATGCGCATTTGGGCGGCAAGGCTGCTATAGTCAGCGAAGGCAATGCCTCGGGAGGCAAAGTCGCCGGGAAACTGGATACTTCATCCGACTATATTGAATTCAGCGTGGATGTAGAGCGCGGAGGAGAATACACGCTCATTGTTATGGCTGACAACGGGTCCTCCGGCAGCGGGTTAGCCGAGCAGTCCGTCCGGATTAACGATGGAGCAGCTCAGAGTGTTTCTCATCCGAGCTTTGGCTGGGGACACTACAATCCATCCTCGATCGATGTTCATCTGGAGAGCGGTTCGAATACGGTGCGGATTGCCGGCAAGATGAATTTTGCTCAAGTAGATTATATTGTACTGGAGCGGATTGAAGCAGATTCCGGCAGTAAACCGGTTGAAGACTTATGGCCCGATAAAACCTCGGTTTCCGTCAGAGCGGGTGCCTCTGTTACGGTAGAAGTAGCAGCAAGACCGATTGCGGGAACTGACAAGACGCTTACAGCGGTCTCCTCCGACAGCCAGGTGGCCGAGGTTGCCTGGAGCGGGAAGGATACGGCTACCGGGAGGGCATTCTATACCATAACAGGCATTAAGCCAGGCACGGCGACAGTCGAAATTACGAGCAAGTCAAACAGCGGTTTGAAGATCAAGCTCCCGATTACCGTGCTTGGCGAAGCAAGAGAACCGGACTTGACCGGGTTCACGATTGATCATTTTGACACCTCCCAATTGGATAGCGCCTGGTCCATTGTAAAGGAAAACAAGGCGAACTGGAGTCTGGGTAAAAATCCGGGATCCCTGACGATCAATACGACAGCCACTGATGTGTACCAGGATAACAACTCCCAAGACAATGTGTTTTTACGGGAGGTATCCAAGAGCAGCGATTTTGAAATCATCGCCAAGATGACCATGCCTATTACGGCCAATCATGAGCAGGCGGGAATGTTTGTGTGGAAGGATGCGGACAATTTCGTGAAGCTGGGGCATGTATGGAGCAACGGCCGGATTATCGAAACGGCCTATGAGTTGAACCGTACCTACCGCAAGCCGGGCAACTACGCTGCGCATCCGGGCGGAGACACCATGACGCTCAAAATCCGCAAAATGGGCAACGTGTATACAACCTTCTATTGGGACGGCTACCAATGGGTTCAGGCATCGGATCCGGTGACGGCAGATCTTGGCGGCGTCAAGGTAGGCTTCTATGCCAACAGCATTGTATCCGGCGTTTCCAAGCAAGCGTCCTTCGATTATTTCGCGGTCCGCGAAATGACCGGCGGCGTTGATGTGACGCCGAAGACAGCGGCGCTGAAGGTTGGGGAAAGCCTGCAGCTTACCAATACAGGGGCAAGCGGAGACCATGTAATATGGGCTTCATCAAATACAAGTATTGCCGAGGTAAATGCCTCCGGTCTTGTCCAGGCCAAGGCACAGGGACGCACGGTAATTACCGCGAAGGATCTCAGCGGCAATTACAGCTCACAAGCTGTGATTACGGTGGAGGACACAAGCGCCGTACCGGAGGTCTTATATGAGGAGGATTTTGAACAAGGCAATATTTCCGATTGGGAGACTTACGGAGGAACCTGGACCATCTCTTCTGATCATGCTCTGACTGTGAATAGCGGAGCAGGCTTCAAGGCTTTGCTGAAGGGGAAGCACTTCACAGATTACATTTATGAAGCTGATGTCACCTTGGTTAGCGGAACGGAAGCGGGGCTGATCTTCCGGACTGCCAATGCCGCAGTCGGACCGGATGCTCTGGACAGTTATTATATAGGCATCAATGCAGCCAACAAATCGGCAGTCTTCGGGGAAATGAAAGGTGGAATCTGGCGGGAGATTGCTGCCAGACCGCTGCCGATCCATTTGAATCAGACCTATAGAATCAAAGTCGTTGCGGATGATGAGCATATCCGGATTTACATCAACGATAATCCATTGAATTTAAATCCTTATCCTAAGTTTGATTTGACGGACAGTGTTCATCCAGGCACAGGAGCCCTCGGCTTCAGAACCTGGAATGCCGAGGCGAAGTTCGATAATGTGAAGGTAAGCTCGTATGCGGAACAACTCCCGGAACAAACCTACTCCAACCCGGACTTGTTACCGGGCATAGCCGATCCTTATGTGCTGTTCCACGAAGGAGTCTATTATTTGTACGGTACACATACGGCGGATTGGCCGGGTACGCAGAACGGCATCAAGGCTTATACCTCAACCGACCTGGTACACTGGGAGGATCAAGGCTATGCCTTAAGCAAGGAAGACACCTGGGGTAATAATCGGTTCTGGGCGCCGGAGGTGATCGAGAAGAACGGCACCTTCTACATGTACTATGCCGTAGAAGAACGCCTTGCCGTTGCTACAAGTGATTCGCCTTTAGGGCCGTTTGTACAGGATGTTCAGGCGCCGCTTCATCTGAATACGCCTGAGATTGATGCGCATATTTTTACGGATGATGATGGCAAGAGTTATATGTATTTTGTTCGGTTCAACAATAACAATCACATCCTGGTTGCGGAAATGAATGAAGATATGAAGTCCATTAAGGAAGACACGGTCCAATTTGTGTTTGCGCCTACGCAAAACTGGGAGCTAAGCACGAAGCAGCCGGCAGCAAAGATCAATGAAGGACCGTTCGTGATCAAGCATAATGGAACCTATTATATGACGTACTCGGGTAATCACTTTGAAAGTCCGGATTACGGGGTCGGATATGCGACAGCGCCAACACCGACAGGTCCATGGACGAAGTATGAATATAACCCGATCATGAAGTCAAACACACTGGTGCCGGGTGCGGGCCATCACTCCCTCATCTATTCGCCGGATGGATCTGAATTATTTATGGTCTACCATACGCACTACCGCGTGGGTCAGACTGAGCCGCGAAAGCTGGCGATTGACCGCGTTCAGTTCGTTCCGCAAGAGAGCGGACCGGATGCGATGGAAGTATGGGGACCAACGGTTACGCCGCAGCCGATGCCTTCCAGTAAGAGCATTGAACCTGAACCGGTCGCCGTGGAGAGGATTGCGGTATCCGGAGCCGGCGGTGTCGCGAGTATTACAAGTAAGGGCGGGACTCTGCAATTGCTTGCCGAAGTGCTTCCGGCGGATGCCAGCGATAAGCGTGTGAACTGGTCGATCATCAACGGAAATGCATACGCAGATCTCTCGCTCGCCGGGCTATTAACCGCCAAAGGTAACGGAACGGCGACCATACGAGCAACCTCCGTAAGCACCCCGGACGTCTTTGGGGAAATCACTGTAGTTATTTCCGGGCAGCAAGCCGCTTCTGGCGGAGGAGGGACATCTCCAACACCGGGCGGCCCTTCTTCCCCATCACCTGGCATACCGGGTTCGGGAACGAAGCCTTCGGATACGGCAGGACAGGTGAATGGAAACACACTGCAGTTAATCGAAGCTAAGCCTGATGCGAATGGGGCCGTATTCTACGAAGTGCCTGCTGATCTGTTCATCCAGGCAGCTGCAAAAGCGGCAGATGGAACGGTTGCAATTTTTGCCGCGTCAGGAACTGCTGACCGTGCAGCTATTGCCTTGAAGGCGGAGCTTCTTGATGCTGCATCCAAGCAGGGAATCAAGCAATTGAGTCTTGACCTGGGCTTTGCCAGGATGGCCTTCGATCCGTCCGCACTTCCGTCAGAGCTAGCAGCAAGCGGAACAATCACCTTGAAAGTATCCAGGAACGGTGAACGGCCTGATCTGACAGGAGTCGACGGCTTAAGTGGAGTCATTGCTGCGTACGAGGTTGTCTTGGAGCACGGTGGCAAAATCGTATCGGGGCTTGCTCCGCGCACGCTTCGGATCGGATTGGATTACAAGCTTGAGTCAGGGCAAGATCCGGAACATGTCATTGTATTCTTTATAGATGACGAGGGACGACCGCGGATGATTGTAAATGGTGCTTATCATTCCGATCCAGGCAGGGCGGAGCTGTCAGCTTCCGACTTGGGCACTTACGCCGTTGCCTACCGAGATATTTCCTTTGATGATCTGGGTCATGCCGCATGGGCGCGTCAGGGAATCAGCGCACTCGCGGCCAGAGGAATCCTTCAGGGAATCGGTGATAACAAATTCCAGTCGGGAGCAAAGGTATCGCGGGCTGAATTTGTCTCGATGCTGATCCGCTCCTTAGAGTTAAGCGATGCTAAAGCATCGAGCTCTTTTACTGATGCCAAGACAGGAGCTTGGTATTACGAAGCAGTCGCAAGCGCGCAGAAGCTGGGAATTGTAAACGGCAAGCCTGACGGCAGCTTCGGCGTCAGCGATGACATTAGCAGACAGGAGATGGCTGCCATGGCCTATCGTGCCGCGCAATTGGCCGGCATCCAATTCAGCCCTTCTTCAATCGGTGCTTCCTTCCTCGATCAGGAGAAGATTTCCTCGTATGCGCAAGAAGCAGTTGCTGCGATGAAAGCTTCAGGCATCATCAACGGCAAAGGGAATAACCTGTTTGCGCCACAGGATTCTGCCACACGAGCTGAAGCGGCAATAATAATCTATCATTTATTCAACCTGATACCGTAAGATGAAGAAAAGGGACAGTCTCCTTAGATCTCTGATTTATGGAGACCGTTCCTTTTTTATTCCCCTATTGAAGTATCCTTGGAATACCTCATAATGAGGGATAGAAACAAGAAGAAATCCACTTCTTTACGGGAGGCGTTGAAGATATGACGATCAGCAATCCGATACTAAAGGGGTTCAATCCGGACCCGTCCATTGTTCGTGCTGGTGACGACTATTATATTGCGACTTCAACCTTTGAATGGTTTCCAGGAGTACAGCTGCATCATTCCAAGGATCTGGTTCATTGGGAGCTGATCGGACATCCGCTTGGGGAGCGGCGTCTGCTTGACATGAGCGGCAACCCGAATTCAGGCGGCATCTGGGCGCCTTGCCTTAGCTATCATGAAGGCGTATTCTATCTGATTTATACTGATGTCAAAAGCTTGGCCGGCGCGTTCAAGGATACGCCAAACTATTTGACTACGGCAACCGATATCCGCGGCCCTTGGTCTGATCCGGTCTATTTGAACAGCAGCGGGTTTGACCCTTCACTGTTCCATGATGATGACGGCAGAAAGTGGCTTGTTAATTTGATCTGGGATCATCGGAAGAACAGGAATCCTTTTCACGGCATCGTGCTTCAAGAGTATTCGGAGGCTGAGCAGAAGCTGGTTGGCCCTAAGAAAGTAATTTTCCGGGGCACCGAGCTGGGGTGTACGGAAGGTCCGCACATTTATAAACGAAATGGTTGGTATTACCTGATGGTGGCCGAAGGAGGCACCGGGTATGAGCATGCGGTAACCGTAGCCCGGTCCCGTTCCTTGTCAGGTCCTTATGAGGTAGACCCGGCGAATCCGGTTCTGACCTCGCAGGGTAATCCGGACCTGCCGCTGCAGAAGGCAGGTCATGCCAGCCTGGTGGAGACGCAGAACGGGGAGTGGTATATGGTGCATCTCTGCTCACGCCCGCTTCCGGGCCTGCAGCAGTCGCCTTTGGGAAGAGAGACGGGGATTCAACAATGCGAATGGACAGAGGATGGCTGGATTCGTCCTGTCAATGGGCGGCACCCTCAGGCGAATGTGCAGAGTCCGGCACTGCCTTCAGCACCTGCCCTTGCGCCTGTAGAATGTGATCACTTTGACGGGACTAGCCTGGATGTGCATTATTCCACACTGCGTGAGCCTGCCGAAGACAGCTGGCTGAGTCTGACCGAGCGTCCTGGTAATTTGCGTCTCTACGGCAGACAATCCCTGAACTCGCATTTCAGTCAGAGCCTCGTTGCCAAGCGGATTCAGCATTTCAGGTTTGAGGCAGAGACGGTTGTTGAATTCGACCCCGAGCATTTCCAGCAGATGGCCGGATTAGTCTGCTACTACAACAGCAAGAATTATTACTATTTGCGTATTAGTCACGATGAGAAGCTGGGAAAGACCCTGAATGTCCTGATTAGCGACAACGGAGCTTACGATGAGCTGCTCGCCCAAGACCTTCCCATCCGTGACTGGGGCGGCCGCTGCTATCTTAAAGTACAAATCCAGGAGCATGAGGTCCGGTTCTTTGCTTCGCCGGACGGAGAGAGCTGGACAGCGGTTGGCGATTCTCTTCCTTTTGGACATCTTTCGGATGAGTATGCGACTCGCCATGTGAACGGATTTTTTACGGACTGGGGCTTCACAGGGGCATTTGTCGGGCTGTGCGTGCAGGATTTAAGCGGGGAAAAGAAAGCGGCAGACTTCGATTATTTTTGCTGCCGGAATCTTTAGGAGACAGTTCAAAAGGCCAGCTTGGATTACACGCTTTAAGGACCCCCTTTTTCCGCCATGAACTGTAAACGCAAATTGTCAGGCGAACCGCTTTATGTTACAGTAGAACTATCTTAAGCGAACGGAGGGTTCCTCGTGATTATTATTAAATTCCGTTTTTCCACTTTGCGCGGCTAATTGAATAGTGCTCAAAGGCTCTGCACCTGTGCAGGGCAAACGGGATTGGTATGCTATGACGAAGGGACTCATCTTTTGAATAGAATATGCCGACTGAAGGAGAAGCTGCCGGGAGCGGGTGTCATTTGCCGCGAATCATGGCCTTCTCACCTTTATTTTCGTTTGTTCCGACACAGGCTGCTGCCTGTGTTTTTTGTTATGCAGGGCACATTCCCGCGCGATTGAACATGACCTTAATGGTTAAACTTATTCATGAACGCTAGGGAGGAATATGATATGGAACAATTAATACAGAATGCCGTTTTGGTCGGCGTAAACCTGAATCATCAGAAGGATTTTGAATACTCCATGGAGGAGCTTGCCAATCTGGCTGAAGCCTGTGACATTGAGGTCGTGGCGACGCTCGTCCAGAATCTGGCGAAGATTAATTCATCCCACTATATCGGCACCGGGAAAATAGAAGAGGTTCGAGCGCTCTTGGAAGCCAATGACGGGAATCTGGTCATTTTTAATGATGAGCTGTCACCTTCGCAGATTCGCAATCTGGAAGCGGACTTGGACTGCAAAATTATTGACCGAACCGTGCTCATTCTCGACATTTTCGATCAGCGGGCCCGGACACGCGAGGCGCAGCTTCAGGTAGAGGTTGCACATCTGAAATACATGCTGCCGCGCCTCGTGGGGATGCGTGAATCGCTTGGCCGTCAGGGCGGCGGTGTGGGCACCAAGAACCGCGGTGCCGGGGAGACAAAGCTGGAGCTGGACCGCCGGCGGATCGAAGAGAAGATTACAGCGCTAAGCCGGGAGCTGGAGACGCTGACGCTGCATCGGCAGACGCAACGGAAGCAGCGAAAGAAGAACGATTTTCCCGTGGTCTCTTTGGTCGGCTACACCAATGCAGGCAAATCTACGATAATGAATGCGATGCTGGAGCGGTTTAATCCGGAGCAGGAGAAGCAGGTACTGGAGAAGGATATGCTGTTTGCTACTCTGGAGACCTCGGTTCGCAGTATTCCGCTTGCGGATAACAAGACTTTTCTGCTCACCGACACGGTCGGCTTCGTCAGCAAGCTGCCGCATCATCTGATCAAGGCGTTCAGGTCCACCCTGGAGGAAGTGGCAGAGGCGGATTTGCTTATCCATGTCGTGGACTACGCCAACCCGGAGTACGAGCGCATGATCGATATTACAAACAAGACACTGGAGGACATCGGCATCAAGGATATCCCTGTCATCTATGCCTATAACAAAGCGGACCTGACTGAGCAGGCGATCCCCGAAATGATGGACAATCGGATCTACCTCTCGGCCAAAAGCCGGATCGGCATGGATGAGCTGGCGGACTTGATCTCCCGGCAGGTCTTCAAGGATTACATCCGTTGCGACATGCTGATTCCCTATGATCAAGGAGCTGTCGTCTCTTATCTGAATGAGCATGCGAATATTCTGCATACGAGCTATGAAGAGGAAGGCACGCGCCTTGCACTGGAATGCAGGCAGAGCGATTATGGCAAATATGAGCATTATGTCGTGGAGCCGATAGAGATTGAAGCTTAACATCTGCTAACGGCAGATAGGGCCGGCCCAGTGCCTCTGAAGTGGAGGATCGGGCTGGCCCTGTTTTTTAATTGGAGGGAACATCCGCCGACAGGATGGGCAGCTTCACGATGAATGCTGCTCCATCACCCGGCGTGCTGTCGACCTCGATCTGTCCGCCATGCACCTCAACAATTGATTGAGTAATCGCAAGTCCCAAGCCTGCGCCGCCCTGGCGGTTGCGGACCCGGGAGACCTCGCTTCTGTAGAAGCGTTCGAACACATGGGGGAGATGCTCCGGTGCAATCCCCGGACCGTTGTCCTTCACCCGGAGTTCGGCCCAGTTTCCTCCAAGGACAGCTAGGGAAATATGAATGGTTCCCAGCTCGGGGTCTGTGTGCTGTACTGCATTGTGGAACAGATTCAGAATAACTTGCTTGATTCGGTCGCGATCCGTCATAGCCCGGATATGCGGAGCCAGAGAGAAGGTGACCTTCCGTTCTCCGGCCAGCATCTGCAACTGCGGCTCCATCTCTTCGATCAATGTATCCAGCGAAGTCTCGGATCTGCTGACAGCAGGAGTACGGTCCAGCTTCGCAAGGATCAGCAAATCCTCGACCAGCTTCTTCATTCGCTTGGCCTCACCGAGCATGCTTCCAAGCGCCGCATTCAGCTGTTCCGGTTTCTCGGCAGCACCGCGCAGCAGAACCTCAAGGAAACCGTGAATCGAAGTGAGCGGTGTCCGCAGCTCATGAGAGGCATCCGCGATAAACCGCTGCATATGCTCCTTGGCCTCCCGCTCATTTTCAAACGAAACCTCCAGGCGTTCCAGCATCCCGTTGAACGATTCCGCCAACCTGTCGATCTCGCTCTGCCCCAGAGAGGTATCAAAACGGCGGTCCAGCTTGCCGGCATCCAACTCTTCGACCGTCTGTACCATCTGATTGAGGGGATTCAAGGTCTTGCGCAGAATCGGCAGATAGAACATCAGTCCGGCACCAAGCGCGATGAGGGACAGGCTGATGAAGATGGTTAGCTGCCGCCAGGCAATAGCCTTCAACGGCGCTGTAGAGATGCCCATCTGAATCATCAGGTCCCACCCTCCAGGCCCGTCGGCAGGACGGAACACAAGAAGCTGCTCATTGCCATTCTGATCATGAGCGATTTGATAAGCCCTCACATTCTGGATGTCCCATTCCTTCCGAATCTTGCTGTATTGCTCCGATGCCAGCTGCGGGGCAGGAAGTCCGGATTCGTTGGAGGAAGGATTGATCAGTTCGTTCTCAACGTTGATCAGCGCAATCGAGGTGTCCGGCAGGAAAAAGAACGGCCTCCGCTCTCCAACCTCGGACTCATCGTAAGGAGGCGATGCAGAGGGGGGGACAAACGCCGTACCCATCTCATTCTTGAACCGGTTCCGGATGATCCAGCTGTTCTCGCCCAAGAGCTCCTTCGGAAGACCGCGGATCTGTGATTGCAGTGTCTCAGCCTGGTTACTGTACAGGAAGGTTTTCATAACAATGAATTGCACGGTACCGATGAGCAGAAGCAGGACAGCAAGAATAATTAATGACCTGGATAGTAACTGGGTTCGCAAAGAAGAGGGGGAAAAACTGTTCCGAAGCCTCTTGGACCATCGATGGATGCCGGGCTTCATGGGAGGTCTACGCGGTACCCCGCGCCTCTGAGCGTCCGGATCAGCCGGTGCTCCTTATCATTCAGCTTCTCGCGCAAGGAACGGATGTAGACCTCTACAATATTTTCCTCGCCGCCAAAATCATATCCCCAGACCTGCTCCAGAATCTTACTCTTGCTGAGAACAATGCCGTGATTGATGACAAGATATTTCAAAAGCTCATACTCCGTCGGAGATAGTTCGAGTACGCCTTCGTTATACTGAATCTCCTTCCGCCGGTCATCGAGCTTGAATGGCCCGAAGCTGACTTCTCCGAATAAAGCGGGAAACTGATTGCGGAGGCGTGCTCCGATCCGGGCCAGCAGCTCCTCAAAGCTGAACGGCTTCACTACATAATCATCCGCACCGGTCGTAAGACCCTTTACCCGATCCTCCACCTCGTCCTTGGCGGTTAACATAATAATCGCTACATTGCCCAGCGTCTTCTTCAGGAGCCGGCAGACCTCCCAGCCATCCATACCCGGCATCATCACATCAAGGATAACGACATGAGGCTGATATTCAATAGCCAGATTCACCGCAGTCATGCCATCGGCAGCGGTCCGGATGTCAAAGCCTTCATTTACAAGTCCGAGCTCGAGAAACTGGGTAATATGTGCCTCGTCATCGACGAGCATAATTTTGACACCCTTGATGTTCTTCATGGTACAAGCCTCCAGTACAACGCAAACTATAATTACATCTATTATGTCCGATATCGCTGAACATCCGCTGAATGCCGCCTGAACAGGAACTGAAACTCTATAGAGTCTGTGCAGGGTTCGCTTACACTCACACTTATAGCCGAAGCCCTGCGGCGGCAACAGATTACTTAGATGGTACATGGTTTATCCGGTGATGTAAATTCATTTCGCTAAGGAGAGGTCTTGATTGTAAAACTGGTTGTGAGCTATACTTTTCTAAGCGAAATCATAAAGGAGAGTAATCGAATGGAAAAAGTATTGATTTTCGGACACAAGAATCCGGACACGGATACCATCTGTTCTGCTATTGCCTACGCGGACCTGAAAAAGAAGCTCGGCTGGGATGCTGAAGCTGTGGCTCTCGGCGCACCGAACGGCGAGACTCAATTTGCGCTGGACAAGTTCGGCTTCCAGGCACCGCGCGTTATTGAATCGGCTTCGGAAGAAGTGAAGAAGGTTATTCTGGTCGACCATAACGAACGTCAGCAAAGCGTCTCCGATATTGAGAAGCTTACCGTAGTCGAAGTTATCGACCATCATCGTATCGCGAATTTTGAGACCAGCGGACCTCTGTACTATCGTGCCGAGCCCGTAGGCTGCACCGCGACGATTCTGAATAAGCTGTACAAGGAAAATGGAATTTCCGTTCCTGCTAATATTGCCGGATTGATGCTATCCGCGATTATCTCTGATTCCTTGCTGTTCAAATCTCCAACCTGCACCGGGCAGGATGTGGCTGCTGCCCGCGAGCTTGCTGAAATCGCAGGGGTAAATGCGGAGGAATACGGATTGGATATGCTGAAGGCAGGTGCCGATCTCAGCGACAAGACGATTGAGCAACTGATTTCACTGGATGCGAAGGAATTCGATATGGGCGGCTCCAAGGTGGAGATCGCACAGGTTAATGCGGTAGACGTTCAAGATGTTCTCTCGCGCCAGGCTGAGCTTGAGACGGCTTTGAATGCAATCGTGGACCGCAAGGGGCTGGATTTGTTCCTGTTCGTGGTGACAGACATTCTGAACAATGATTCTGTCGGGCTTGCGCTCGGAAAAGCGGCTGATGCTGTTGAGGCAGCTTATCAGGTAAAGCTGGAGAACAATACCGCCGTGCTGAAGGGCGTTGTATCCCGTAAATCTCAAATCGTTCCTGTCCTTACCGATATTTTCAACCAACGTTAAACAGACAGCAATAAGAGTCCTGCAACTCCCATGCGAAGGCATGAGGGTTGTCAGGACTCTTTCTTGTAGAGAGGGGTTAGTGCATTTCTGGAGCTGCTGCTTGTGAATCCAGTGCTGCAGGCTTGTATTTGAAGATTGGAATGAGAATAACCGCTCCAACCAACATCACAATACCGGCCATTGAGTAAATTCCCACCAATGGAAACAGCTTTTTCATTACGCCCGCCAGGGACATCATAATGACCATCATGCCCATGAACATCGGGCTAAGCACGCCATTTACCCGGCCGACATAGCTTTGCTCGGTGGATTGCAGAATTAGTGTATTGATTCCGATCTGAATGCATGGGAAGGTCAAACCGTTTAGAAACTGCAAAAACAAGGTTAATGGTATGCTGTTGGACCATCCCATACCTATAATACATATTGCGCTGACCGCCGTGCCAAAGGCCAGAAGAATTTGCGGGCGAATCTTCCGAGAGAGCGTCATGATCACGCCGCCCCCAATTAACATCGCTACGCCGTTCACCATTAGCAGATATTGCAGGAACTCCTTATCCTGGCCAAGACGCTCTGTTACGAGGAATAGTCCAAGCGTCTGAATGGTGCCGATCGCGAAGCCTGCAATGGCAAAGGCCCCTCCGAGCACCTTCAGAACCGGGCTTTGCCATACATAACGGAAGCCGTCGCGAAGCTCCTGAAGAATACTGGAACCTTTATTTTCTTTTGCCGCGGTATGCTCCTCTTCATCGGCAGGCAGCCGGAACAAGACCAGGGCGGACAGAAGAAACGCAACGCCCATTACCCCAATCGACAAATGAATACCGAATTGATGGTAAGCGAAGATGCCCAACGAAGGTCCCATCACCATAAAGATAGCAATTAAAGACTGGAACAGCGCCATCCCTTGTTGTACTTTATCCGGATGAACATGCTGCTTGAACAGCTTCATGACCGAGGGCTGTGAGAACTGGGATAGAATGGCGGATACAAAGGTTGCCAGATAGACGCTTTCCCAGGAGCCGTACAGAAGAGTGAGCAGTACTGCAAAGACCGAGACAGCGGACAAGAAGTCGCACCAGATCATCGTTCGCTTGGGCTTCCACCGGTCAGCAAATGCGCCGCCAATAAAGGAGAAGACAAAGATGGGCGCAAATTCGACAACCGAGATCAGGGATATAGCGAGCGGATCACTGTTGGTCTGGTCGGTAACAAACATCAGAATTGCAAAATTCCGCACCCAGATTCCGATCTGAAGAAAGATATTCGAGATCAGAATCGTCTGATAGAACTTGTTCTTGAACAAGCTCGTCGGGGCGGAATGAATAGAAGCAGAGTTAGTCATCGTATACCACCTTAATATAATTTTATCTTTTTAGAGGTAGTTCAAAAAGCTGACTTTTTGAACATGCACCTATCCACGGTTTCTCCCAGAGTAATCATAGCTTGACGAAAGCATCTTGAAAAGGGAAAAATGAGATATACATAAATTTTACTTTTAAGCTGTTAAATTATAATAATTAGAGGGGTAGACCAGTACATCCATTTAACTATGGTCGGAGGCTGAATATGGACAAGAAGCGGGAATATGCGATTGGCGAAGACTTGAGTCCGATGATTCTGAAGCATATGGAGGAATTGGTTTATTGCTGCGACCTGCAAGGAATGGGAGTCTATTGCTCGCCGTCTGTAGAGAAGAAGCTTGGATATGCGCCGGAGGAAATCATCGGTGTTCCGTTCATGCAATGGGGCTTGCTGGATGAGACGCGGAGCTGGCAGGAAATACTGCAGAATGCGCATGGAGATGTAAAGCTTACTCTAAAGCACAAGAACGGGGCGTACCTGCCCTATGATTTTCACTTCTCGATTGCTGAGGAGGCAGATAAAGAGCCCTTGCTCATTGCCGTTGGGCGGGAAGCCTCTCTCTCCGGAAGCGAAATTGATATTCTGAAAGAGACAATGGGCATGGCACGGATAGGAAGCTGGGAATGGAGCTTGTCTGACGACAGGGTGATTTGGCTCGGAGACGTGTTCCGGATGCTCCGGTTCGATCAAGCCAGCAATATGGTTACGTCGAAAGAGATTTTAAGCAAGTTCTCGCCCCGTGAACGGGAAAGGTTTCTCAAATCGCTTGGCGAGGCACTTGAGAGCGGGGTTTTTGACTTCGAATTCAGACATGCTATTCCCGAGACGGAGACAGAATACTTGCATCTGCGGGGCACCGTAAGCTATGACAGCAGCGGAACCCCTGTCAGAATGAGCGGAACCGTGCAGGATATTACGGACCGCAAGCGGGTGGAGCGCAAGCTTCAGGAGACGGTAGAGAGATATAATTCGTTGAAGAAGTATAATCATGACGCCGTGTTCTCGCTCGATCTCCAGGGTCATGTAATCAATGCCAATGCTATGGCCGAGAAATTGACAGGTTACGATATTCCGAAAATGACCGGACAACGCTTTTCGATGTTCATCGGCGAAAGCAAGCTGCGGGATATTTTATCCGCGGCGAAGTCGAATTTCTCCACACCGGCAATCGACAGGAGCATTAACAGCATCCGTCAAAAGAATGGACAGGAGGCGGAGGTGCTGGCGACCGTCGCACCGATTATTATCAGCGGCGAGAACGTCGGATTCTATATTATTGCGAAGGATATCCGGGAACAAAAGCAGTTGTTGATCGCGAAGGAAGCAGCTGAGCGAACAAACCGGGCCAAGAGCGAATTTCTTGCGATGATGAGCCATGAGATTCGGACACCGATGAACGGCATCATCGGAATGACCGATCTGATGATCGAGATGAACGAATTAACGGAGACCCAGAAGGAGTATCTGGAGATTATCCGCAAGAGCGGTGATACCCTGCTGGCCATCATTAATGATATTCTTGATTTTGCGAAAATCGAGTCCGGCAAAAGTGAGCTTCATGAAAGTGTGTTCGATCTTCGTCTGGCTGTATCCGAGACATTAGACATTCTGAAGATTCGGGCTAGCGAAAAGGGACTTGCGCTTTCCTTTAACGCCGATCAGGAGGTTCCTGCACTCGTGATCGGGGACCCGGACAGGCTCAAGCAAATTTTAATGAATCTGATCGGAAATGCATTGAAATTTACGTATTCTGGTGGAATTGCGGTTGAGGTCTCTTGTCTGAGTCAGACCGCACAGCGGCTTCGTCTTTGCTTCGCCGTCAAGGATACAGGCATCGGGATTCCGGAGGAAAAGGTCGCCTTTCTCTTTGAGCCGTTCTCGCAACTGGATCAATTCATGACACGCCGGTTTGAAGGTACGGGATTGGGACTGGCGATTACAAAGAAGCTGGTAGAGATGATGGAAGGCAAGATATGGGTTGAGCAGCATCAGGGGCCGGGGGTAACCTTTAGATTCGAGGTGACGCTTGGCGCTGTCTATCCGCAGGAGGATGCAGAATCCGGTATGGAGCAGCAGCAGGGAGCAAGGAAGCTGCATGTACTGATCGCTGAAGACAACGAAGTGAATCAGATTGTACTCCAGAAGATGCTGGAGCAGCAGGGGCATACGACCAAGACGGTGGCGAATGGCTACGAGGTTATTCAAGCCGTTGCATATGAAGCCTTTGATATTATTTTTATGGATGTGCATATGCCTGAAATGAATGGACTCGATGCTGCCAGAGTGTTGAAGGAGACTCTGGCGCCCGGGGCTTGCCCGGTCATTATTGCGGTAACCGCTAACGCCTTGAATGAGGACAGGGACCTCTGCCTGCAGGCGGGGATGGATGATTATATTTGTAAGCCGCTGAAGAGCACCGTCATCTCCGAGACGCTTCAGAAATATATTTGATCAGAGAAGACGGAATCGCTTCAGTTGCTCCCAAAGCTGTTCCTGAACCAGAATCTCCCGCTGTTTCGGTCCAAGCAGATCGAAGTGAGGGAAGGGAGGACGATGGTGAATGTAATCCGGACTTAGTTCGTGCCGAAGACACCAGTCCTCCAGACGTATAAGATCATTGCACCCTACCTTGGTCACGGTTTTGATTCCGGGGAACCGAGGATCGAGCCAGTAGTGGGTCAAGTAGGCGATCTCCCCTTGAGAGACCGCCTTTTTCCATTGATTGAGTTCTTGCCGGTTGATGCCGAACGCCATAGTTGTACCTCCGCTGATCACTCTAATTAAGCCATTATAACACAGCAGAGAGAGTCTCAATCTCTCCGATGCGAAGAGGGAATAAAGAAATCCGGATTTACGGCAGCAATAAGAAATCGATGTATTTTAATCATGATTTCCTCCAACAATATAAATTCCAGTTCAATATCGATCCTCTTTTACATTCGGCCTCGGCAAGAGTTTACCGAATATGAAAAAAACACCGGAGAAGTAGCGGCCGTATCAGGAAAATTTCGAAATCATTGGAGGCATATAGGGTGAAGGGAAAAGGCAAACAGGGGAATCGGGAGAGGGGCAGATTGGCCTGGTGGCAATTGGCTTTGCTGGGAGTTGCGTCGACCGTCGGCACCGGCTTCTTCCTTGGTTCGGCGATTGGGCTAAAGGCAGCTGGTCCGGCTTTTTTGGCAGGTCTGCTGCTCGCTTCTTTTGCTACCTATACCGTATTCGAATCCCTCGCCAAGATGACGGCCCAGCAGCCGGAGAAGGGATCGTTCCGGACCTATGCCAAGCAGGCATTCGGACGCTGGGCCGGCTTCAGCAGCGGCTGGGTCTATTGGTCATCGGAGATTCTCATCATGGGAAGCCAGTTGACCGCGATCTCGATGTTTGCGCGGTTCTGGCTGCCGAATCTGCCGCTCTGGTTGTGCGCGACGGCCTTCGCGGTCCTGGCGCTGCTGATCATTTTTCTGGGTAACCGGGGATTTGATACGACCGAGAATATTCTGTCTGTCGCCAAGCTGGCGGCGACGGTGATGTTTATCATCATAGCCGGCGCGGCCTGGATGGGCTGGCTCCACGGGGAGCGGCCGAAGGGAGGGCTCGAGGCCTATCGCGACTGGCTGCCTGGGGGCTGGATCGGCGCCTGGTCCAGCCTCATTTTCGCCTTTTATGCCTTTGGCGGGATTGAGGTCATGGGCATGATGGCCTTTCGGATGAAGGAGCCCAAGGAAGCGCCGAAGGCCGGCAAGGTCATGCTGCTGCTCCTGACGATTCTGTACGGCCTGACCATCGGACTGGTGTTGTCCCTGATCGCACCGGGTAAGCTGAATCCGAAGGAAAGCCCGCTGATTTCTGCGCTGCACCAGTTTCAATTGCCCTTTATTCCCCATGTATTCAATGCGGTATTGATCATCGCCGGCTTCTCGACGATGGTTGCTTCCTTGTATGCGGTCGTGACCATGCTCGTTACCCTCTCGGAAGAACGCGATGCGCCGGCGGTCTTTTCCAGAACCGCGATGAAAGACCGGCCTATATATGCTCTAGGCATGTCAGCCATAGGCCTTGCCGCCTCCATCGTATTGTCCCTCCTCATCCCCGGCACGATCTATGAGACGGTTACGATAGCTGCCGGCTTGCTGCTGCTCTATAATTGGGTCTTTATTCTGCTCTCCGCAGGCAGAGTACTGAGGAAAGGAAGCAAGGGACGGATCAAGCGGGTGACCGGTCTGGCCCTCATTGTACTAGCCGTCTTCGGTACATTGGCACGTGGGCCGGGAAGGCCGGGTTTCTGGGGCAGTCTTGGATTTTTGGCGGTAATCGCTATTGTGGCCTGGTTCATGCAGCGCAAAGTATGGAGCAAGCAGCAGGCGGGGAGACAGAGCTGAAGGAGCCATTCTTCATGACTATATCCTTTGCAGCAGCAGTTGAAGGGCCTCAAACAGAAAATATAGTCCGAAGCCGATTAGGAACAGCCCGGACAGCACGGATACTCCTTTTAACAAACGTACGCTCACATAATTGCGGAAAATCGTGGCAAACCCTGCCATGGTCAGATCCCAGATCAGCAGGCCAAGAATAATCGAGAAGCTGTTCAGGATCAGATCCCCTAATCCGGACTGGGCAGCCGTCTGGGCAAGCACGGAGCCGTAAATGCCGAGCCAGAACAGAATGGACAGCGGGTTGCCCAGCGACATAAAGAAGCCGGACATGAAGGATTTCAGCAGCGGCTCCCGGCCTCGCATATCCGCCATTTGAAGCTTTCCCGCATCCTTAAGGCTTTCTATGCCCGTGTATATGAGCAGGAAGCCGCCGAACAGCCACAGGAAGGTCTGCATAAACGGAATATTCAAGAAGTGAATTACACCAAAGAACACCAGCAGCATATAAATAACATCCGCTGTCATTGCGCCGAGTCCGACAAGCCATGCTGACATAAAGCCGCCCCGAATGCCCTTGGACAGCTGGGCGGCATTGACGGGACCGATCGGGGCCGACAACGACAGCCCGAGCACGATATAACCAAGCATTTGATTCAACAGCCGCACCTCCAACGTCGTGATACTTGTACATCCTATTCGACGGGAGGGGCTTGTATCACAAAAACAAAAATACGCAGGCCCAAAAATGGTTAAAGTCTGTTCCAGCGGGTAAATGGTAGCAAGAGGGAATTTAAAGATACCAACGTAGAGATGAAAAAGGTTAGAAGTGTGGAGATAACATAAAAAAGGAGCCTTTCGGCTCCTTCTCGGACTCAACGACACGCGGGCACGTGTGAGTTTATCCACGACGGGGTGGATGACGTAATGAATCAATTTATATTCATTCTACCCTGTCGATTTGAAAAAGTCAACCTATTCTTGAGTGCTACAATCCAAATGACCACTTAAGCCGGGTTTCCAGTCGGCTGATGTCTTCTTCGTCGAGCGAGCCCAGATGATCTTTAAGACGTATTTTGCTTACCGATGTGGTTTCTTCCGTTTTGGCTGCCGAGTCGAACGCGAGGAAATCATATTTATTTTTGAATAAAAAATAATGACTTTGAAATCGTGGGATCGGATTGCCTTCCTTGGTCAGGATAGGCTGTCCTGTTTTTGGAAAGGTGCGGATCTTCAGGTTTTTAGTCAGCGGAACAACAAGTACATTGCCCGATGTAGAATTAACTGTATTATTTGAAATGATGACGACAGGACGCTCTTCGTTTTGCTCACACCCGATATTTTCCCCAAACTGGCAAAAGTGTACGGAGCCTCTCGCCATATTCCGTTTTGTCTGTGTCTTTTCATGCTCAATCCAATGATGCGCCATCTCCAGCTGTAGAGGCAACCAGTCATGGATTTGCTTTGTCTTCAGCTTCTTGGCATATTCCGTCCGTGAAATACGCTCTCTTTTCTCGACTGGGGCTCCTAAGGCTCCATGCTCATGTTCCTTGTTCATAATCTTCTCCTCCCGGCTCACCTGAATCATCATCGACGTAGACGTATATATGTTAAATTACACGTATTTCTATACAGTTAAAACAAGCTGGCCTTCTTTTTTTTCCTAACTCTAATCATTCTCATTCGATGACCCGGTTATGAGTTGACAAGCCAGGGGACTCATGATAATTTACACTTGAATTCGAGGTGATGAAGAGATGGCGAAGAAAAAGACACAGGGAACACGTCCTGCCCCGGCGGCGGACAAGCCGGCAACACTGAAGGATCTGCTTGGGGAGACAACGATTGCGAAGCTGAAGGAGCAGGCTGCCGCTCTGCAGCAAGAAGAGGATAAGCGCAAGGAAGAGGCAAGGCTTAAAGCGGAGCAAGCGCGGAAAGCAGAACAGAAAAGGCTGGACAATGATTTCGAGCATCTGCTGAAGAACAGCAGCATGGATTGGAAAAAGTTCAAATAAAAAATATGCCGGAAGCAGGGCCATTGGGTGAACGCTTCCGGTTTTTTCGATCTTGGATGTAAGCGTTCGCAGACTGACGGAGAGGGCTGTATGCGCATGGTGACCTTATGAAGCGGAAGTATATGCCTTTTACATACAAAATGTTAATTCCCTATTTGATCCTGGTCCTGGTGACCGATATGATCATCGGTTATATCTCTTACAACATGCTCGTTCAATCGCGAACCGAGATGGCCGAGAGCAATATCCGAACCGGGATGGAGCAGGCAAGGAACAATATACGTTATCAAATGGACGAGATTCAGCGAATGTCGGACACACTGTTCGGAAGCCTGCCCTTTCAGCGTGCGCTTCAAACGAAGGGAGAGCCTTATGAAATCTATCTGGTCATGCTGGATGAGATCGTTCCGCAAATTACGGCTCCGCTGAAGCTGTTCGGCAATAGCATCAGATTATTGCTGTATACGGTGAACAGTGATTTGAATCTGGTCAGCGGAGATGACCTCAATGCGCCGATTGAGGATAGTGATTACTACATACTGCCATTGGAAGAGATTGAGCAGAGCGAATGGTATCGGACCTACAGGAATTCGGAGCTGGACAATATCTGGCTCCAGATTGATACAGATCAGCGGCTGGGAAATATATCGCATATTCGAAAGCTGGTCTCATATAGCGATTACAAAACAGTGATCGGGTACGTACGAATCACCGTCCCGTTAGATGATCTGTTCGGCGACTTCGCCACCTTTCCGGTAGAGGAGGGGATTGTGCTGGCCTTGGTTGATAGCGCTGATCCTGCAACCGTGTTATACCAACGCGGGGAAGTGAGCGAGACGCAATTGGAGCAGGACTATCTCCGGCTGGAGGAGCCGATTCCGGGAACAGAGTTTAGGATTCAGACCTTTGTTCCGAATGCTTATCTGACCAAGGATACTCTGAAGCTCCAGCGATCCATCCTGACGGTGTGTGCGATCAGCTTTGCAGGAATGTCGTTGATCGGTTCTATGGTGGCCCGGCTATCCGGGCGGAAAATGGCTCGCATCGTGCGTTTTGTCCGCTCCTTCCAGGAAGGGAACTTTAAGAAGCGGATCGCCTTTAAAGGAAATGATGAATTTGTCCATATTGCCGATGCCTTTGACGTGATGGCAGGCAATATTCAGGAATTGATTGACCGGGTGTATGTCCAGGGAATCCAGCGAAAGCAGGCGGAGCTAGAAGCGCTTCAAGCCCAGATTAATCCGCATTTTCTCTACAACACCTTGTCTGCCATCAGCAGCTTGGCTAATCTGGGTGAGACGGAGAAGGTCACGCAAATGGTGCAGGGATTATCAAGGTTTTACCGGCTTACGCTTAACGATGGACAAGCAATTACTCCGCTCCGAAATGAAATCAGGCAAGTGCAGACCTATCTGGAGATCCAGAGAGTCAAATATGCTGACAGCTTTCAAATCTATATAGACGTCGAGGAAGATATCCAGGATATGCCGGTCATGAAGCTGATTTTGCAGCCCTTCGTAGAAAATGTGTTCAAGCACGCCTGGTTCGGCGACAGCATAGCTATTCGCATCTCAGCAGTTAGATCAGGAGATCGCATTCTGTTCAAGGTGATCGATAACGGAATTGGAATTCGGCTTGATCGGATTCAGTCGCTCTTTGCTCCTGGAGAGCAGACGGGCGGCTACGGGATCAAGAATGTGGATGAGCGCATTAAGCTGAGGTATGGCGAGGAGTATGGGGTGTCTATTGCAAGCATATATGGCGGTGGGACGACGGTAAGCATCGCCTTGCCGATCAGGGAAGAAGCTCCAGCCGAGGGGATCGAGGACAATTAAGGAATCGTTGGGAAAGTATGTATTTTCATTGACAAGCGATATGTTCAGGATATAGGGATTAGGCTATGCTCAATGCATGGATAGATTGACTTCGGAGGAGCCTCGTATGGATATCAATATCTTGCTGGTGGATGATGAAGCGGTCGATTTGGAATGGCTTCGCAGACGAATTGCCGCGGGCCCGCTGTCTTATCCGCTTCATATAGCTGGGACGGCCAACAGCGGTTTTCAGGCCTTGAAGCTGCTGGAACAGGAGAGAGTCGATATTATCTTGTCCGATATACGGATGCCGATTATGTCCGGTATGGAGTTTGCCCGTCGGGCCAAGGAGATCAAGCCTGAGATCAAGATCGTCTTTATCAGCGGGCATGAGGATTTCGGGTATGCAAAAAAGGCGATCGAGCTTGGCGCATCAGGATATCTGTTGAAGCCGGTAGAGGATTCAGAGTTAACCGACATGCTCCAATCGCTGTGCGAGACGGTACAGCAGGAACGGGAGGCATCTACCTCGGCAACGGCAGCATGGTCGGTGGTGATGGAGGAGCTGCTGATCCGCTGGATTACGGATGAAGATTCCGGAAGCAGGGTTGGAAAGCATCTTCAAAGTATTCTGCATCCGTTGCTTTGCACCGGTACAGTGGCTGCCCTCATTGAGATTGATGATCTGGAGTGGAAAGCGTCCGAATTAAGCGAGGATGAAAAAAGCATACAGATTCACCAGCTTGCAGGATTTATACGCTGCTATGTGGAGGAGAATATGCTCGGCACCTTTTCCAAAAGCCAGCCGAACCAGTTTCTAGTGTTGTCCTCCTTGCACGAACGGGAATTCCCGCTCCAGCTTGAGGGTCTTGTCCAGGCGATCCGGTCCTCTTCGCCCTTTACAGTGACGATCGGGATCGGCAAGCTGGCCCGGGACGAAGAGCAGCTGCGGGAATCATGCCGTCAGGCACAAGCTGCGTTAAGCATGAAATGGCTGGTAGGCAAGGATCGGTTGATCTCGCTGGATGTGGTGGAATGGGTGCCGGATGCGAATACGCCGGTGCCCAGCGTCGACGCTATTTTGGATGAAATGCTCCAGGCGATTATGGCCTACGATCTGGTAAGGATCGATGACTGTATTGAGAAGATGTTTAACCCGCGTCTGAAGCCTGGACGGAAGAACGAGGTTTATGATTTGATTCTGAGAATTACAACCAAGCTTCACGCCGATCTAAGACAGATGGGTGAAAGTCTGTATGAGCTGCTGAAGTGGGATGCTTATCAGCCGCTCATCCTCTTCCAGTTCGAGACCGTCCAAGATATAAAATCCTGGCTGAGAAGACGGTTCTTTGAGCTTTCCGAGGTGCTGTACGTCAAGAAGCAGCGGCAAAAGCGGAAGCTTATTGAAGATATTATGATCTATGTAGAGCAGAATCTGGAGCAGAAGCTTACGCTCAAGGAGGTAGCAGCCCGGTTTGATTTTACACCTAACTATCTGGGGTATCTGTTCAAGGAAGAAACCGGAGAGCATTTCAGCGAATATCTGAACAGCTTGAAGATTCAGCGTATCTGTCAGCTGCTCTGTGACCCGACCCTTAAAATCTATGAAATTGCAGAGCGAATGGGGTACAAGAACATTCTGTATTTCAATCGGCAGTTCAAGCAGGTTATGGAGATGACGCCGGGAGAATATCGGAAGAAACAGAATATATAGTAGCATCATCAGGTGCCCCGCAGGGTGCCTTATTTTTGTAGAAAAAGTATTAAAAATTGTTGGCTCGCTGGATTACTTGCATAAGGGCGAGCCTTCTATAATTAAGGCAGAAGCAACAAGAGGGGAGTAGAACTGCAAGATGAGAAGAAGCCGCGGCTTTTGGAGCGATGTGAAGAAATACCGGACGCTGCTGCTGATGCTGGTTCCCGGTGTACTGTTTTTCCTGCTGTTTGCCTATATCCCGATGGGGGGCATTGTTCTGGCTTTTAAGCAGTTCAATTACAGCGGGGGCATTTTCGGCAGTCCCTGGAATGGATTCGACAACTTCCGGTTCTTTTTTAATTCGGGAGATGCCTGGCGCGTCACAAGAAATACGGCACTCTATAACATTGCTTTCATTGTGGTGAATAACGGACTGCAAATTTTCGCTGCAATCCTCCTGTTTGAGGTTGCTGGCAAATGGTTCCGCAAGATAACCCAGACGGTGATGTTCCTGCCCTACTTTATTTCCTGGGTGGTCGTGGGGGCCATTGCCTACAATCTGTTCAATTATGATGTGGGTACGATCAATATGCTGCTTCACAAAATTGGCATGGATTCGATCGATATTTACAATACGGCAGCCTACTGGCCGGTCATACTGGTGCTGGTATCCGCCTGGAAGGCGCTTGGATATGGAACGATCATGTACCTGGCTGCGATTACGAGCATCGATACCGAGATGTATGAAGCAGCCGAGATTGATGGGGCCAACATCTTTCAGCGTATCCGCAAGATTACGATTCCCAATCTGATGCCTACGGTCATCATTCTGATCTTGCTGGCAATCGGCAACATCTTCCGGGGAGACTTCGGGATGTTCTACAACATGGTCGGCAATAACGGACTGCTGTTCTCGTCTACGGATGTCATCGATACGTTCGTATTCCGCCTGCTGATCACGTCCAATGAAATCGGAATGTCCGCAGCGGCTGGGTTCTATCAGTCTGTCCTCGGGTTCGCGACCATTATGCTCGCCAACTACGCGGTGCGCAAATACGACAAAGATCATGCGTTGTTCTAACGAAAGGAAGGTGCTGCAATGAACGTGATTCTGTCTCAGAATCTAAAGCCGGAACGGCGTAAAGCAACACAGCACGACCGCTTGATTCTCGCGATTATCGGCTATTTCATGCTGACCTTGCTGGCCGTATTCTGTATTTTTCCTTTTCTGCTGGTCGTCTCCTCCTCGCTTACCGAAGAGAGCGCCATTGTGGAGAACGGATTTCAGATCTTTCCGACCCGTTTCTCGCTGGAGGCGTACCAAATTTTATTCGAATTTCCGACGGACATGCTCAAGGCGTACGGGGTGACGATTTCAGTAACGGCGCTGGGCACCTTGGCCGGATTGTTCCTGACCTCGATGACCGCTTATGTGCTGGCGAGAAAAGATTTTAAATGGCGGAACATCTTCTCCTTTTTCTTCTTCTTTACCACCCTGTTCAGCGGAGGACTCGTTCCTTGGTATCTCCTCATCGTGAATTACTTGCAATTAAAGGACACTTTGCTGGTTCTGGTCCTGCCGATGCTTATGAACGTCTTCTATATTATCGTGATGAAGACCTTCATGAGCAGCATTCCCGAGGCGATTATCGAATCCGCGAAGATCGACGGGGCCGGCGATTTTCAGATCTATCTCCGGTTTATTCTGCCGCTGTCGAAGCCGGCGCTGGCTACGATTGGACTGTTTATAGCGCTGGCCTACTGGAATGATTGGTACAATGCTCTGCTGTTCATATCCAATTCGGATTTGATGCCGCTGCAATACTATTTGTACCGCTTGTTAGGCAACATGGACGGCATGCGCAAGGCGATGATGGAATCCGGAGCCGTTGTCAATTTCAATATTCCTACCGAAAGCCTCAAGATGGCGATGACAGTCGTAGCTACCGGGCCGATTTTGCTGGCATATCCGTTTATTCAACGTTATTTCGTGCAGGGGCTGACGATTGGTGCTGTGAAAGGATGACCACAGGGGAACCTGGTTATCAATAGATTCCATCCAAATGATTAGGGGGAGCTTTGTCATGAGACGGAAGAACACGAAATTCATGTTTTTATTGGCGATGATCGTAGCTGTGTCCGCCTTTCTCAGTGCTTGCGGCGGGAATGGCGAGAGCACTAATGCTCAGTCCAACAAACCGGCGGAGAATAACTCCAGCACTGCCGCCAATACGGTGAAAGAGGAGAATAACGGACCAGACCTGTCCGAAGAGGTCAAGCTGAAGATGCTTCTGGTCGGGGGCAAGCCCGCGGATTATGACGAAGTATTCGGCGAATTGAACAAGCTGCTAAAAGAAAAAATTAACGCCACGGTAGAAGCTGAATTTCTGGATTGGTCCGACTGGACGCAGAAGTATCCTTTGAAGTTCGCAGCCAATGAGGATTTTGACATCGCTTACACAGCGAACTGGGCGTTTTACAACGACCAGGCAAGAAAAGGAGGCTTTCTGGAGCTGAGTGAGGAGTTGCTGTCCGCGTACATGCCTCAGACTTGGGCGGCTATGCCGGCCGTGTCCTGGGAGCAGGCCAAGGTAGAAGGGAAGCTGTACATGGTTCCGAACAACAATACGGAAGTGACCGATAAGGTGGTGCTGATTCGTGAGGATTTGCGCAAAAAGTATAACCTCGACCCGGTGAACAGCCCGGAAACCTATGCGGATTACGTCAAGACGATTGCGGCAAATGAGAGCGGGTTCAATGCCTTCGGCGCCAAGCCGGCAGATGGCTGGAAGTGGCATGAGCTTGATCAGATTTTGCTGGAGCAGCAGAATGAGTGGAATCTTGTGGATTATAGCATGCCGCTGGCCTACAAGCTGGAGGATGCATCCTCGAAGGTATTCAATGTGTATGATACATCCGAGTTCAGACAGCTGCTGGACTATTATAAAGACCTTGCAGATAACAAGGGCTGGTCCAAAAACATTGTGAATAACAAAAACGATGTCTGGCAGGACATCAAAGCCGGCAAGACCGGGTCCTACGCGCAAAACCTGGGAACCGTTGCCTTCAACCTGGCTGAAATGCGCCGGGATAAGCCGGAATATGAAGCGGCCATTGTAGATCTCACACCGGACAAGAAGAAGATCGGAGCGATTTCGACCCAGAATGGCATGGCGGTCCATGTTACATCCAAGCATGTTGAACGCTCTTTGATGCTGATTGATTTACTGCAAAACGATAAGGAAATTCATGATTTGACGATGTACGGGATCGCCGGCAAGCATTATGAACCCGTGGGCGACGATAAATACAACGCGGGTCCAAGTGCCGCCAACTATACCGGATTCTCCAACTGGGGATGGAACTCGCAGTTGAATCGTTCGGACGCATCCTATCCGGTTGAAGCAGATGAGATTCTTGCCGGATGGCAGGAGAAGGTATACCACTTCCCGCTGGAAACTTTCGTATTTGATGATTCCAAGGTGAAGAATGAGGTAGCCAACGTAGGCAATGTTATGCTGCGCTATGCAATCCCGCTTGAATATGGATTAATCGCTGATCTGGATAAGGGCCAGGAGGAACTGAACAAGCAGCTCAAGTCCGCCGGAATTGACAAGATTCAAACCGAGCTTCAAGCGCAAATTGATGCTTTCCTTGCCGCATTGCAATAATGACCTACCATTGTAACGGAGGGACACACGACATGACGATAAAATTTCCGGCTATTAGCGGCAAGCTGCCCGTATTCATGCATGGGGCGGACTATAATCCTGAGCAATGGCTGCACGATCCGGCTATCCTGCAAGAGGACATCCGGCTGATGAAGCTTGCCAACTGCAATGTGATGTCCGTGGGCATCTTCTCTTGGGGAAAGCTGGAGCCGGAGGAGGGAGTATTCACCTGGGATTGGCTGGATCAGGTGCTTGATCTGCTGGTTAAGAATGGCATCTATGTCTGGCTGGCTACGCCAAGCGGTGCTCGTCCTGCCTGGATGTCCGAGAAGTATCCGGAAGTGCTGCGGGTGGAGAAGAACAGACAACGTAATCTGCATGGGATGCGGCACAATCATTGCCTCACCTCTCCCGTCTATCGGGAGAAGGTGAGAATTATGAACTCCAGGCTGGCGGAGCGCTATTCGTTCCATCCGGCCGTGCTCGGCTGGCATGTATCGAACGAATATGGCGGTGAATGCCATTGTGAGTATTGCCAGGACGCATTCCGCAGCTGGCTGAGGCAGAAATACGGCACACTCGAAGCACTGAACCAGACCTGGTGGACAACCTTCTGGAGCCATACCTTTACCTCCTGGTCCCAGGTGGAGTCTCCTGCTCCTCACGGGGAAATGATGGTTCATGGACATAATCTGGATTGGCGGAGATTTGTCTCGGATCAGACGATTGATTTCTTCCGCCATGAGATTCAGCCGCTGAAGGCAGTGAATCCTGATTTGCCGTGCACTGCGAATATGATGGATCTTTTCTACGGCCTGGACTACCGTGAATTTGCCAAGGCTGTGGATGTGGTATCCTGGGATGCTTATCCGACCTGGCATTCAGAGTCCTCAGAGACGGGTGTGGCCTCGTGGTTCGCATTTAACCATGACTTGTTCCGCAGCCTGAAGAAGAAGCCGTTTATGCTGATGGAGAGCACGCCGAGCCAGACCAACTGGCAGAGGACAAGCAAGCTGAAGCGGCCGGGGATGCATCGGCTGTCTTCCTTGCAGGCGGTTGCGCACGGCTCGGATACCGTACAGTATTTTCAATGGAGGAAGAGCAGAGGCTCCAGCGAGAAGTTCCATGGAGCGGTTGTCGACCATGTGGGCCATGAGCATACCCGGGTATTTCAGGATGTGGCCAGCCTTGGGCGTACCCTTGGCGAGCTGACGGAGGTTCTGGGAACAACGGTGCCGGCAGAGGCTGCCATCCTCTTTGACTGGGATAATCGGTGGGCCGTTCTCGATGCGCAGGGCCCCCGGAATGGCGGAATCCACTACGAGGAGACGGTGGTTCAGCACTACCGGGCGCTGTGGCAGCTCGGCGTGCCGACTGATATTATCGGCGCATTCGATAGCCTGAATCGATATAAGCTGCTGATTGCTCCGATGGTATATCTGCTTCGGGAGGAGACGGGCAGGAAGCTGACGGAGTATGTGAAGCAAGGCGGAATATTGCTGGTAACGTACTGGTCTGGTGTTGTGGATGAGCATGATCTCTGCCATCTTACCGGCTGCCCGGGGCCGCTCCGGGAGGTAACAGGAATTTGGGCGGAGGAGATCGACAGCCTGCATGATCATGATCACAATGAGCTTATCCTCCAGCAAGATAATCCGCTCGGGCTCAAGGGCAGCTATGCGGTGCATGAGCTATGCGAAAGAATTCATTGTGAGGGTGCCGAGGTCCTGGCTACGTATGGTTCGGATTTCTATGCCGGTGACCCCGTGCTTACGGTGAATCGCTTTGGTGAAGGCAAGGCTTATTACCTGGCGGCCCGTGTGAAGGAAGACGAGTTCTATGAAGTGCTGTACGCCAGAATAGTGTCTGAGGCAAGCGTATTAAAATGTCTGGACAGTTCTTTGCCTAAAGGGGTCAGCGTGGAGATGAGAACGGACGGGACTCATGAATACTTGTTTGTTCTTAATTTTTCGGGCCAGGAGGCTCTTGTAGATCTGGATGATAGAGCGTATTCAGATCTGGAGGGCGGGCAGATCGTGGAGCGTCGTCTTCAGTTGCCGGTACATGGCTCGGTGGTGCTTAAACGCAAGGCGATTGTCAACGTGTAATCCGAATCGGTTGTCTGGGCGAGGATATATGCACGCAAAGTGACTATTTTAATCAGGTTGAATTTTAACTGAATTTCCTTGGGTGGGAACACCTTCAAAGAAGCCGGCGTATGGTGCGCCGGCTTTGACTTTTTACCATCGTCATGCTACGCTGATGCTGGTATTTTGAAGCTGAAAAAGAACGCTTGAAAATTCAGATGAAGGTGGAAGAAGGATTCATATCATGAGCAAATTTAACCATGACTATATCATTTTAATGGACGATATCATTAGAGAAGGCGATCCGATTCTGCGAACCGTTACCGAGCCGGTCAGCATTCCCCCGACCGAGGAAGACCGCGGGGAGATGGCGGCTATGATGCAGTTCTTGAAGAATAGCCAGGATCCGGAGCTCTCTAAGAAATACAAATTACGCCCCGGCGTAGGCTTGTCCGCGAATCAGATCGGTCTGAACAAGCGGATGTTTGCCGCGCTGCTCAGTGATGATGAAGGCAATGACCGTGAAGTGGCCTTGTTCAATCCGAAAATCATCAGCCACTCGGCGGCGATGACTTATTTGCCGGAAAGCGAGGGCTGCTTGTCGGTGGATCGGGCAATTCAAGGCTTCGTGCCTCGTTACGAGAAGGTTCAGATCAAGGCCTACGATGCGGAAGGCAAGGAATTGAAGCTTCGCTTCAAGGGGTATGATGCGATTGTGATGCAGCATGAGATAGATCATTTGAACGGAATCATGTTCTATGACCGGATTAACAAGGAGCATCCATTCAAGCTTCCGGATGGAGTGCAGATTTCCAGCCTATATTAATAGAGGCTGTTCAAAGGGTCATCTTTTGATCACGAAGGATTTCAAATGGAGAATATTTATTATGGAGGAATTAGCATGGACACGAAAGCAATTCTGGGTATGATCGATCATACGCTTTTGAAGGCGAATGCCGGCAAGCAGGAGATTCTCAAGCTGGTAGAGGAAGCGAAGGAGCACAGCTTTGCTTCTGTATGCGTAAATCCTTACTGGGTGAAGCTGGCGGCAGAGCAATTGAAGGACTCCGATGTCAAGGTGTGCACGGTAATCGGTTTTCCGCTGGGCGCGTCCGCTCCTGAAGCGAAGGCCTTCGAGACCACACAAGCGGTTGCCGATGGTGCGGGTGAGATCGATATGGTTATTAACATCGGGGCGCTGAAGGATGGCGATGATGAAGCCGTGCGTTCTGACATGGCAGGCGTTGTGAAGAGTGCGCAGGGCAAGCTGGTCAAGGTCATCCTCGAGACCTGCCTGCTGAACGAAGAAGAGATCGTTCGCGCTTGCCGTCTGGCAGTTCAGGCCGGCGTTGATTTCGTGAAGACATCAACAGGGTTCTCTACAGGCGGAGCAACGATTGAAGCTGTGGCCTTGATGGCGAAGACCGTGGGGCCTGAGTTCGGCGTTAAGGCTTCCGGAGGTGTGCGCAGTCTGGAGGATGCGCAGGCCATGATCAAGGCGGGGGCTACCCGACTTGGAACGAGCGCCGGTGTGGCGATTGCCCAAGGGCTTGCGAGCAAGGGCGATTACTAATTGAAGCTATTTAGGATGTAGAAGCGCTGTCCCCTCAGCAATGAAGGGGCGGCGCTTTTTTTCATGGAATGGGGAATAGGGTCTGAGCCGGGTGTGAAGCAGGTTATACCCGGTCCGGATGACTGAATGATATGATTGGGAGAATGAGATGAACCAGGAGGAAGAAGATGAAATATTGCATAGGTGAGTTTTCAACGATTCTGGGGATTACGAAGGATACGCTGAGGCTGTATGAGAAGCATCAAATTGTGGAGCCGGCGAAGGATAATCATAATAGCTACCGTTATTATAGTGATCTGGACGCCAGAAATTTACTGATGAGCCGATGGTACCGCAGCATGGAGATTCCACTGCCCGAGGTTGCCGAGCTTATGAAGCATGCCTCTGTCGACCGGGTGAACCATGAAATAGCAAGGAGCCGGGAGCAATTAGAGGAAGAAATCCGCAGAAAGACGATGCTGCTTGATAAGATGAATCAGATAGAGCAGGAGATCGGCACCTTGGATGCGGAGCTGTTCCAATGCAGGATCAAGCAGCGGCCTGGATGGTATCGGCTGAAGCAGACAGTGAATAACCGGCTTTTGAAAAATGAGCGCATGAATCGCTTGGTCAATCAATGGATGGACTGTTTGCCGTTCGCCTTTTTCAGTTTCCGGATTGAACAGGAGGAATTGCTCACAGACAGCTCGAAGAATTGGAAGCATAGCTGGGGCTTAACCTTGACGGAAGAGGATGTGCACAAGCTCGGCATCGAGATCGATGATCAGGTCGAATATATTCCCCCGACCCCGTGCCTGTCCGCTGCGATCGTAAAATCCCAGTCCAGTCCGATCACGAAGGAGACGCTGGAGTTTATGTTTGAAGAATTGACGGCCTCGGGCTATCAGGTCACTGGTGATATCGTAGGAAGAATTATTATGAATGAGCAGGAACGGGGAAAGAAGCGCTCCTATCTGGAAGTAAATATTTCAATCTAACAGCATATTGCACGCTTGACCTTGGTGTTGGACTAAGGTTTATACTCCGAATATAGGCTTGCCGGGTGAAGGAGTCAGCGAGGTTTAGTCGCATTATATAAAGTGAAAAACTTCACATTGGTAGTCGCCATACAATAGAGTTTGGGGGAGAGAGAGTATGTTTATTCGGAACGGTAAAAGGTTCAGATCGCTTCTGGCATTCGGTCTGTGCCTTATCCTGATCACCGGGCTGTTGGCCGGATGTCAGGGAAACGGAAATGACGGGAATACGGAAGCTGGATCAAACCAGCAGGAGACGGGCTTCAAGGCTGGAACCTACACGGGGGAAGCCGAGGGGAAGGAAGGCACTATCAAGGTTGAGGTCACGATGGACCAGGCCGATCAGATCAAGGATATTCAGATTGTTAGCCAATCTGAGACAGCGGGTCTGGGGGACTCGGCCATTGAGCAGATCAAAGAGCAAATTTTGACGCATCAGACTCTCACCATCGACGCAGTGAGCGGTGCGAGCGAGACAAGTAACGCGCTTCTGGCTGCCGTTGAAGCTGCAGTTAAACAAGCAGGCGGAGATCTGGCAGCTTTGAAGGCCGGAACGGTAGCCAAAGCCGGAGAAGGCAAGGTCGAGCAGCTTGAAGCAGACGTTGTCGTCGTGGGTGCAGGCGCTTCGGGTGTCTCGGCAGCGGTGAGCGCAGCCGACAAGGGCGCCAAGGTTATTATTATTGAGAAGACGGCCGTAATCGGGGGCGCGAGTAACCTGTCCTGGGCAGGGAAGTTCTATAATTCCTCGGTTGCGCTTGAAAATGATGTGAAGGTTGCGGTTGAGACGGAGATCGCTGACTGGATCGTTGATAATCACTGGAGAGTCGATGCGGCCGCCATCCGGCAATATGTGACCAAGTCCGGTGAAACCTATGATTGGTTGAATCAAAAGGGCTATAATACCACCTTCATTAATTTCGGCGGTGAGCAATTGCATATGCTTCCTGCTTATGAGACACGGGAAACCTTGCTGCGGGCTATGCTCGCCGAGTCGGTTGAGCAGCATGACGGACAAGTCCTGACGGAGACAACAGCCAAGAAGCTGATGACTGGCGCTGATGGTGCTGTTACAGGTGTGGTAGCCGAGAAGAAAGACGGAACAACGCTGGAAATCTCGGCCAAGAGTGTCATCATGGCGACTGGCGGCTATGCCGGGAACAAGGAAATGGTTAAAGAAAGCTTTGGATTTGAAGGGGTCAATGGCGGCCTCGGACAGAACATTGGCGAAGGCTTGAAAATGTCCTGGGAGGCTGGAGCCAAGGTGCCGGACAATTTCGGCGGACAAATGCTTCACCAGACCTTGGCAAGAGCGACCGGCAATCTGAAAAAGGAATTCACCTCCTTTGAGGCAAGCTATCCGGTGATGACGACCTACTTGCCGAATTTCATGAACGTTGGCCCGTCCGGTGCGAGATTCCGGGACGAGGCGGCTACATTGACGGCTGTTGCAGCAGCTAACACAAGTGCTTTCAATGGAGCATATCATCTGGTTATCGTATCGCAGTCCCAGCTGGATGCGCTGGCAGCGAAAGGGATGACAGGCGTAAACGCGCCTAAGCTTCCGGGCATGCCGCCGGAATTCTATGCTGATTTCGCGGACCAGTTCACATTGGAGAATCCATGGACTAATGCGGAGCAAGTATTTGACGCTATGGTGGCCAGCGGTGACGGATTCAAGGGAAATACGATTGAAGAGCTTGCGACCAACGCGGGTATGGATGTGGAGGTCTTCAAGGATGCGTTCAATAGTTACGTGGAGGCAACGGAGAGCGGCGTAGACAGCGAGTTCGGCAAGGCGAAGGAATATTTGGAGCCGATGGGCGAGGAAGGCCCTTACTATGCAGTCGTAGCTGAAATTAATAACCTGGGCTCTGTAGGCGGGTTACTCGTGAATACGAAATTCCAGGTTCTTAATGATAGCCGGGTCCCTGTGAAGGGGTTGTATGCTGTAGGGTTGGAATCCGAAGGCGTCCTCTTCAACGATACGTATGTAGGAAATGGCGTCGGGCTTGGATATGCCTTTACTTCGGGGAGACTCGGAGGCGAAAGCGCAGCGGCAGGTGCCTTGAATCAATAATTTATAGCATGACTGTAACGCCGGAGCTGCGGGAATCATTGTGTTCTCATCGGCTCCGTTTTTTTATTTTTTTAATTCATACAAAAATTATCGGATTTACTATTTCCAAATTGAACATTCTGTGAGAGAATAGTGAAAACAACTTGACCGACGGGTCGATTATAGCCAAATTAAAGGAGGATTACCCTATGTCCGAAGAACGTCAATTTGCCCCCGAAACCCTAGCTATTCATGCAGGGCAGGAGCCGGATCCCGTAACAAATTCACGAGCAGTTCCGTTGTATCAGACCACTTCTTACGTATTTAATGATACTGAGCATGCTGCCAATTTGTTTGGTCTGAAGGAATTCGGCAACATTTATTCCCGGATCATGAACCCGACGAATGATGTCTTTGAGAAACGCATTGCAGCGCTTGAAGGCGGAGTCGGTGCTTTGGCAACGGCTTCCGGACAAGCGGCGATTACCTTCTCGATTCTGAATATAGCCGGGGCAGGGGATGAGATCGTGTCCTCATCTACCTTGTATGGCGGAACTTATAACCTTTTCGCGATTACTCTGGCGAAGCTGGGAATTACCGTGAAATTCGTGGATGCCTCAAATCCGGAAAATTTCCGTGCGGCAATTACCGACAAGACCAAGGCTGTATACGCAGAGACGATTGGAAACCCCAAAGGTGATGTGCTCGACATTGAAGCTGTAGCGGCGATTGCTCATGAGAACGGCCTCCCGCTGATCGTGGATAACACTTTTCCGAGCCCTTATCTGCTTCGGCCGATTGATTATGGCGCAGATATAGTCGTGCATTCCGCGACCAAATTCATCGGAGGACACGGTACTTCGATTGGCGGTGTCATCGTCGACAGCGGCAAGTTCGACTGGACCGCGAATGATAAGTTCCCGGGACTGACTCAGCCGGACCCAAGCTATAATGGTGTTGTCTATACCGCAGCCGTCGGCCCGCTTGCCTATATTATTAAAGCACGGGTTCAACTGCAGCGCGACCTGGGCGCCTCTTTGTCTCCATTCAATGCATGGCTGCTGATTCAAGGGCTGGAGACTCTTCATCTTCGCGTGGAGCGTCACAGCGAGAATGCTCTCAAGGTAGCCAAGTACCTGGAGCAGCATGAAGCCGTGGAATGGGTAAGCTATGCCGGCCTTCCAAGCCACCCTTCCTATGACTTGGCCCGGAAATACCTGCCTAAGGGTCAGGGAGCGATTCTTACCTTTGGCATAAAGGGAGGTCTGGAAGCAGGACGCAAGCTGATCGAAAGCGTGAAGCTGTTCTCTCACCTGGCCAATGTCGGTGACTCGAAGTCTCTGATCATTCACCCGGCAAGCACAACGCACCAGCAATTGAACGAAGCGGAGCAGGAGGCGGCTGGAGTTAATCCTGAGCTGATTCGTCTGTCTGTCGGGACAGAAGCCATTGACGATATTCTCTATGATTTGGAACAGGCGATCGCCGCCAGCCAAGTCTAATCCAATTAAGAGGGTGTCCCTAAAATTTTGTACACCCTTAATAACAAAACAGAGTGATATTCATTTAGAAACCAAGGAGCTAAGCGGCCTTCTCTCGCTTGATTCCTTGGTTTCTTTTTGCGTCCAACTGCGGCTTTCTTAATCAAATTATGGGCGAGAGAAAAGCCGTCCTACCTCCATGCTTGCTGGTTTTGGCAAACCTCTAAGCTTTAGCTGCATTTGTCACTAAAATAAGCTCGGTCCGGCTCCAGCAGCGGATTCCGCCGCATGAACGTCCACGCCAGCGATTTTAATGCCTTTTGGCACTTATTTCGCCGCACGAACGCCCATGCCAGCAATTTTAATGCCTTTTGGCATTTATTTCGCCGCATGAACGCCCACGCCAGCGATTTTAATGCCTTTTGGCACTTATTTCGCCGCACGAACGCCCATGCCAGCAATTTTAATGCCTTTTGGCATTTATTTCGCCGCATGAACGCCCACGCCAGCGATTTTAATGCCTTTTGGCACTTATTTCGCCGCACGAACGCCCATGCCAGCAATTTTAATGCCTTTTGGCATTTATTTCGCCGCCCGAGCCGCCCACCAATCATTTTAGTGCTTTTCGGCACTTGTTTCGCAACGCACGGCGTAATCTCACTTTTTTTCATTTATTTCTATTTGATGGTTTACATTGCAGGTACTTAGGAATACAATAAAATTAAATAAAAGTTTCCCACGCGCAATTTTATTGTATTAGTACAAAAATGATTATCATTCTCAATAACATGCTGCTCCGGAGTTTCCGGGGCAGCATGTGCCATTTTTAGGGGGCTAACAATGGTATTCATTATCAATTAGCTAGAGGGAACAACGAGGAGGAGATCACAATGGAAGCGAAAGCATATTTAAAGCCGAAGGAAGCAACGGCGAAAACTTCGGGCAATCCTGATCCGGGGGGCAAGCATCGGAGATCATTCGCCCGGCTGCTGCGTCATCGGGAAATGATGATGGCGCTGGGCAGCGGAGTTATGATGCTGATCGGATGGATAGCGGGACAGTGGGCTCTCCCGGGCTGGCTCTCAACCGGTATGTATATTGCGGCTTACGGGCTGGGAGGATTTGCGAAAGCGCGAGACGGTGTTGCGACATTGCTGCGCGAAAAGGACTTGGATGTGAATCTGCTAATGATTGCCGCTGCTGCCGGAGCAGCCGCGATCGGTTATTGGAATGAAGGGGCGATGTTGATCTTTATCTTTGCCCTTAGCGGTGCCTTGGAATCCTATGCCAGTGAACAGAGCAAAAAAGACATCTCAGCGCTTGCCGCGCTTCGCCCCGAGACAGCTGTAAAAATCGAGGGCGGAGTAAGGAGAGAGGTCCGGGTTGAGGAATTGGAGGTTGGAGACCTGTTGTTGATCAGACCCGATGAGGTCATTCCCGCAGACGGTTTGATTCAAAATGGGGATTCCTATGTCAACCAGGCATCAATTACCGGTGAGTCGGTTCCCGTCCGCAAGGGAAGGGGAGATGAGGTCTATGCCGGAACGCTCAATGAGGATGGCGCACTTTATGTTACCGTCGAATCACCTGCTGAAGGGACTCTTTTTGCCAAAATCATCAAGCTTGTTGAACAAGCGGAAAAGGAAACCCCCAAAACGCAGCAGTTTATTAAGCGGCTTGAAGGCACTTATGCTAAAGCCGTTCTTGCGGTTACAGCAGTTCTGCTGCTGTTGTCACCTGTAATATTGGGATGGTCCTGGGAGCAGAGCTTCTATAAATCCATGGTGTTTCTGGTGGTTGCTTCTCCATGTGCCCTGGTCTCCTCAGTGATGCCGGTCATGCTGTCGGCCATGTCCAGAAGCGCGCGCCGGGGCGTGCTGTTCAAGGCGGCTGCTTCAATGGATCGGCTGGCAGGTGTCAAGGTAGCCGCTTTCGATAAGACAGGGACGCTGACCTTAGGCAATCCGATTGTAACGGAGATGATCACCTTGGAAGGATGGGAGCGGGGCGAGGTATTGGCTGCTGCCGCTTCGATAGAGCAATGGTCAAGGCATCCGCTCGCCCGTGCCATCCTTGCGGAGGCCAAAAAGGAGAACTTGGAGCTGCCGGCGGCGGAAGATATCCTGTCGCTTCCAGGGCGGGGGATTCAGGCAAGTGTCGGCGGAAGAACATGGATCATTGAAAAAGCGAATGAGCAGGATCTGCTGTTCCCGGATCAACTGAGAGAAGTAATCCACGGACTGACAGAGCAAGGAAACACGGTATCCGCTATTAGCTGTGATGGGAACTATGCAGCTATTCTTGGAATTCGGGATGAAATCAGGCCGGAAGCAAGGGAGGCCATCTCGAGGCTGCATCGGTTGGGGATCAAGACGGTCATGCTGACCGGGGACCGAAAAGTAACGGCGGACTTCATTGCGGCCGCTGCGGGAATCGATGAGGTATATGGTGATCTGCTTCCGGAAGAGAAGCTGGAGCGGGTCAAAGAGCTGGGACAGCGGATCGGCCAGGTGGCCATGATCGGTGACGGTGTTAATGATGCCCCTGCGCTGGCGACGGCTTCGGTCGGAATTGCAATGGGTGAGGGAGGCAGCGGTGCCGCACTTGATGTCGCAGATATCGTGCTTATGAACGGCAAGCTCGACAAGCTTGCGGATACGATGGAGCTGGCAGCAAGGGCCCGCAGAGTCGTTATGCAGAACCTGATTTTTGCGGGAACCGTGATTTTGCTGCTTGTTACCAGTAACTTCATTCAGGACATTCCGCTTCCGCTCGGCGTTATCGGCCATGAAGGAAGTACGATCCTGGTGATCTTGAACGGACTGCGCTTGCTGCGTTAATCGGAATGTGCAAGACATTTCATCATTCCTTCATGTAAACTTCACCCAACCTTACAGCCGGAATTGTTGACACTGCAGGAGACAGTCCACATAATTAATCTTATAATGAAAGTTCAGAAAGTCAGCTTTCAGCTAATTTTATTCTATTCATGGGTATATGAACTGTATTTCGCTTCTGAGGAGGAGTCTATGATGTATAAATCCATTATTATCGGAACCGGACCTGCGGGTCTGACTGCCGCTATCTATCTGGCACGCGCCAATATGAATCCATTGGTGATTGAAGGACCGCAGCCTGGCGGACAGCTTACGACTACTACAGAGGTTGAGAATTTTCCGGGATTTCCAGACGGAATTATGGGTCCGGAGTTAATGGACAATATGCGGAAGCAAGCCGAGCGGTTTGGTGCGGAGTTCCGTACAGGTTGGGTCAATCAAGTGGATTTAAGCCGTCGTCCATTTGAGCTGCAAGTGGAAGGAATCGGCGAATTGCTTGCGGAGAGTCTGGTGCTCTCGACAGGTGCTACTGCTAAGTACCTTGGCATTCCTGGCGAACAGGAAAATGTAGGCCGCGGGGTGAGTACCTGTGCGACCTGTGACGGCTTCTTCTTCCGGAACAAAGAGATTATTGTTGTGGGCGGGGGAGATTCCGCATTGGAGGAAGCCGGATTCCTTACGCGCTTTGCTTCCAAGGTGACGCTGGTACACCGCCGGGATGAGCTGCGGGGCTCGAAGATTATGCAGGATCGGGTACGTCTGAATGAAAAAGTAGAATGGGCGCTGAACCGCACTCCACTGGAGGTTGTGGTGAACGAGAACGGGGTGGTGACCGGACTCAAGGTTCGAAATAATGCTACTGAAGAGGAAGAATTCATTTCCGCGTCCGGCGTTTTCGTCGCGATCGGCCATCATCCGAATACCGCCTTTTTGGAGGGCCAAATTGAGACTGATGAGAATGGTTATATTCTGGTAACGCCAGGCACTTCGCAGACTAATATTCCGGGAGTATTCGCTTGCGGCGATGTGCAGGATACGCGCTACAAGCAGGCAATTACTGCAGCAGGCAGCGGATGCATGGCAGCGCTGGATTGCGAGAAGTTTCTGGAGAGCAAGGAGCATCAAGCAGTAGCTCAGAATAGCATTATAGGTTAAAATAAAGGCCGCACTCAAGAGATGGAATTTTCCGATTCTTGAGTGCGGCCCTGTTTATGCCGAATTCATCGAGTCTGTAACTTACACGAGCAAGCCGACGATCAGTTGAAACATAAAGTATCCGATCACGCCGCTGCCGATCAGGCCAAGTCCGACCTTTTTCTTTCCTTGAAATAGCCGGAGAATTCCCAGACTGACTAAAGGTGCGATAATCAAGAGAAAGAACATCACGGCGATAAATAATTCGATGGAAATATCCGAAAGATCAACAATCGTCATGGCAGTAACCGCTCCCCAACTTTGAAAATGATTTAAGCAATGACATATATCACAATATTGAACTGTTTTTTTATTATACCAAACCTGATTTCATTTTTGGATGCCCAGGTTTGAAAAATAAGTCAATTTAACGTCAGTTTTATTTGTGTATTCAAAATATCAGAAACTTCATGATTTGCGTAAAGGAACACTCGTGACTTCAGTCGCGAGAGGAATTTACGTGTTCTGCCGCCTGTATTTAGTTCAGTTCCTTTAACTGCCTCCCTCTAAATAATTGTTAATTAAATACATGTAGTGGTCTTCCGATGCGAACAATTGTTTGGAATAATGGTTATGTAGGTAATCAGAACCTGATTTTGGTTTTGCCCCCATTAATCCAATGAATCGTGGTGATCGGTAGGATGGAAGAAAAGAAAAAGATCACAGTAACCGCTAAAGTGAAGCTTATTCCGTCACCCGAGCAAGCGGAGCAAATGCTTCAAACGATTCGTGCTTATCGGCAAGCGTGCAATCTGGTCTCTCAGACTGTCTATATGACGAGGATTCGTCATGTACATTCGCTTCACAAGCTTCACTACCATGAACTGCGAAACACCTTCAATCTACGGTCACAGATGGCACAATCTGTTCTGAAAACGGTGGTTGCTCGGTATAAGTCAGCTGTCAGTAACGGTCATCCGTGGACTCGGGTTCACTTCAAAAAGCCCGAGTACGACCTTGTCTGGCATCGCGACTATTCACTGAGCAAGCAACTCTTCTCTATCAATACGCTTCAAGGGCGCGTCAAGGTCCCTTTTGTTATGAAAGGGATGGAGACCTATTTTGGCTCTACATGGTCTTTTGGTAGTGCCAAGTTAGTTACAAAGCGCGGAAAGTGGTATCTGTACATTCCCATGACCAGAGAAGTCGAAGAAACTGCCCTTCCCTTGATCAATCAAGTTGTTGGTATTGATTTAGGCATCAACTTTGTTGCAACTACCTATGATACCGCAGGGGAAAGTGTGTTCTATCCGGGCAGACCGATTAAGGATAAGCGGTCACAATATAAGATTCTACGTAAAACGTTGCAACAAGTCGGCACACCTTCATCACGCAGGAAGCTGAAACGAATCGGTGAACGAGAAAACCGCTGGATGACCCAAGTGAACCATGTCATCTCAAAGGCACTCGTTGAACGGTACAAGCCATCTACCCTATTTGTTGTAGAAGACTTAACGGGTATCCGAAAAGCTACTGAAAAGGTTCGAGTTAAAGACCGTTATGAGTTCGTGTCATGGTCATTCTACCAGCTTAGACAGATGATCGAATACAAGGCAGCCCTCCGCGGAGCCGTTGTAATCGCAGTTGATCCCAGGTACACATCACAGACCTGCCCGAAGTGTACTTACAAAAACAAAGCGAATCGGGATAAAAAGAAGCATTGTTTTTGCTGTAGGGCATGTGGCTATAGATCCAATGATGACCGTGTTGCTGCAATGAATCTTCAGCGTATTGGAATGAAGTACATCGCTGAAGGGGTTATGTAGGTACACCTACATAGCTGGGCAGCTGTCAGCCTGCCTAATGTAACGCCACCTATAAGGAAGGAGGCTAACTATCGTTCTCACTTCCGGGCAGTTACAAGTTTGCGACTTCAGTCGTGAGTTGTTGACAAAGCGTGTCCTACTGACAAAACTAGAAGACTTTTGCGGTTAATCCTGTGCTACAATAGAAAAGATAGCGGAATTTTCCAAGGGAGGAAGCGAGCATGAGACAAGGACGAGGCCACTTCTGGATTTCAGCGGGAATTGCAGGAACAGTGCTCCTTTGCAGTATTCCGGCCAATTGGAACAATGTTATCGTCGTAGCCGCAGCGAAGCAGGCTTATGTGACTACAACTCAGGGCATTCAGCAAGAGTTCGTCACGGGCATGAAGGCCCGTCAAACCTCAATCAGCTTCAAATACAAGGGCTCTACAAAATCAATGGGGAGTCTGCTCCAGACTGCGATGAATGCGGCTCTGGAAAGCGACCCTTACACGAAATATGTAGTGGAGCGTTATAACTACTCTTGGGAAGGAACCAAGAACGGGATTGTGAATATCACGTTAAAGGTGACTTATCGGGAAAATGCGGCCCAGAGCAATTATGTGAACAAGCGCGCCGCAGAAATTCTCAAGCAAATTCTGGTTGCCGGTATGAATGAGCATGAGAAAGTGAAGGCAATACATGACTATGTCGTTCAAAATATGAAATATGACACTCAAATGAAAAAATATACGGCTTATGATGCCGTCTATTCAGGCGAAGCGGTCTGTCAGGGCTATGCCCTTCTTACCTACAGGCTGTTGGAGCAATCAGGAATGAAGAATTTAATTGTAGAAGGAATGGCTGGAGGACAGCGGCATGCCTGGAACCTAGTTCAGATCAATGGAGCATGGTACCATCTGGACACGACGTGGGACGATCCGATCGGATCGCTTCCCGATGACATCAGCTATAAGTATTATCTGCTCAATGATCAGCAGATCAGGAAGGATCATAGCTGGAGTGTCAGTGTGCCCGTAGCTTCAACGTTGTATCGGGATGCATTGCAGGTGTTGGAGTCTAAGGGGGATAACCGGGCAGCTTTCTATCAACAGCTTCAAGTAGAGTTGGGCTACGACCTGTATAAGCGGGAGAACGTGATCACTTCCAAGGCTCAGCTTAAAAATGCGGTTGCGGCAAAGCTCAAGGACGGCGGCATGAATATCACGATTCGTTATGCCGGAACCTTGGAGCAATTACTTGAGGACCTGCCGGAGCTGTATCAGTTCCCAATCGACCGGATCACGTATATGTCCGAACCATTTGAGGATACTGGAGATCTGAAAGTGTGGATTGCCTGGGAGCTTTGATTCGAAGAAAATAAGTAATAATCAGAGGGTGCTTCCTAGTCAGTGACTTTGGGGACACCTCTTTTTCATATGGGGAGCTGTTGGCTTTCTGCTGCCCTCCGAAGGGAGCATAAAGCCGGGAGCAGTATATATATAGAAGCTGAGCAAGGCCCGCTTGAGCACGGGAACGTTTTATTTATATAGAAGAGGGAGAATCTCATGGCTTATAAAGTACTATTGGTTGAGGATGATACACAAATCGTGGAAATGCTCCAGGGTTATTTAGAAAAAGAAGGCTATGATGTTACGGCTGCGCTGAATGGGGTGGATGGGCTCATCCGATTTGGACAGGATCATTTCGATCTGGTTATCGTGGATATTATGATGCCACAACTCGACGGGATTGAGGTCATTAAACAAATAAGGAATCAAAGCGCTATTCCCGTTATCATCGTGTCTGCCAAGGACGGCGATGTGGACAAGGCGATTGGACTCGGCTTCGGGGCGGATGATTACATTGCGAAGCCCTTCTCCCTGATTGAAGTATCGGCCCGGATTAAAGCGATGATCCGCAGGGCTACCATGTATTCAAATCCAGAGACTTCGGTCCTCCAAGACCAGGCCCCTGAATTTAAGGTTTTGAATTTCGGGGATTTACAGATAGATTTGGACAATTATTCAGCCAGGAGGGACGAGACAGATCTTAAGCTGACGGCTAAAGAATTTGAAATTCTCAAGCTGTTTGCCACTAATCCTAACAGGGTGTTTACGAAAGCGCAGATTTACAGATTTATATGGAACGATGAATATTATGGCGATGAGAATGTCATAAACGTACATATCCGCCGGCTGCGCGAGAAGATAGAGGACGAGCCATCTAACCCCCGCTATATAAAAACCTTGTGGGGCATCGGCTATAAATGGGATGGTCAATAACATGGTGATTGCTCTAGTTATTCTTGTTGTCCTAGTTGTTGTCCTGGCGGTCATTGCTGCGGTTCAATTTTATGCCTATCAGGTGAGAAGCGCTAACCTGAAGCACATTCAGAATCAGCTGAACAGCATCATCACGGAAGGGACGAACGAGAAGCTGCTCGTGTTTACATCGGATCAAGCCTTGATTCCCGTTCTGATCGAAATTAACCGACTGCTGGAGCATAATCAGCAGAGAGCCGCAGATTTTATGGAGATGGAGCAAGCGATGCGCAAAATGATCTCCAACATTTCTCATGATTTAAAGACTCCCCTCACGGTGGTGCTTGGCTATCTGGAGACGCTTCATCTTCACCCGGGCATTAGCGAGGAGGAACGGAAGGCGCTGCAAGGCAAAGTGTACGTCAAGGCCAACGAGGTTCTGGAGCTGATTCACAAATTTTTTGATCTGGCCAGACTGGAGTCCGGAGATAAGCGGATTGAGCTTTCGCCCGTTGACATCAATGAAGTGTCCCGAAAAAACATATTAGCCTTTTACGACACCCTTACGGCCAAGGGATTTGAGGTGTTGATCGAAATTCCGGACAACCCGCTTCTCGTATGGGGAAATGAGGAGGCGCTGGAGCGGATTCTGAACAATCTAATCTCCAACGCCATCCGGCATGGCGGGGAAGGAAAAACGCTTGGGTTAACCTTGCGGGCCGATGATGATTTTGTGTATATGGAGGTTTGGGACCGGGGCAAGGGAATTAGCGAGCTTCATCAGGAACGGGTGTTTGAACGAATGTATACCCTCGAGGACTCACGCAATAAATTTTTTCAAGGCAGCGGTCTGGGACTAACCATTACCAAAAGGCTGGTGGAGGCGCAAGAAGGCGTTATCCGCATCCACAGCAAGCCCTATGAAAAAACGATCTTTACCGTCCAGCTAAAACACATCTCCTTTTCAAAGTAAGAAATTCGTAAGGAACGAGTAAGAAAGAAGGAAAGACTAATCCTTAGAATAAATCTTGCAGGGAATAAAGGAGGGATACAAGGATGACTTATACGGTAAGAACGAAACAGCTTACCCGTGCTTATAACGGCAAGGAGGCTGTTTCCAATGTGAATCTGAACATCAGGCAGGGGGAAATCTACGGTCTGCTCGGCCCCAACGGAGCGGGAAAAACAACCGTCATGAAAATGCTCACCAATCTGGTCAAACCGACAGCAGGGGAGATTGAAATTTTCGGAAAAAAGCTGACTCCTCATTCATACCACTTATTAGGGCGAATGGGTACGATCATTGAAAACCCAATTTTTTACGAAAGATTAACAGCCCGGGAGAATTTGGATCTTCACTGTGAGTACATGGGCTATTACAACAAACAGTCGATTACTGAAGCGCTTGAGCTGGTGAGTCTGAAGGAAGTTGAAGGGAAGCCTGTTAAGGATTTTTCGCTGGGGATGAAGCAGCGCCTTAACATTGCAAGGGCTATTTTGACTAAGCCGGAGCTGCTTATTCTGGACGAACCCATTAATGGCCTCGATCCGGTGGGGATCAAAGAGTTTCGGGATTTATTCAAAATGCTGTGCAAGCAGTATGGAATCACGATTCTTATTTCCAGTCATATTCTTGCCGAGATTGAGCTGATTGCGGATACGATTGCGGTGATGAATGAAGGGAAGCTGCTGCAGGAGGTTTCCATGGATCATATCGCTCAGCAGACTGCGGAATATATCGAACTCACTACCCCTTCAACCCATAAAGCCGCTTATGTGCTGGAGAACTATTTGAACCTCACGAATATCCGGATCACCGGAGATGCCGAGCTTCGTATTTATGACTGCCCCATTTCTCAAAGTGAACTAATGAAGGGCTTGGTGCTGCATGAGGTAGAGCTTGAGGCTGTCCATCAGAAAAAAGGGTCGCTGGAGGATTATTTCCTTTCGATCCTGAAAGGAGGTGGCACTGTTGCTTAAGCTTATGAAGCTGGAAATGCGTAAATTTCGTTTAAGCTCGTATATTTACGCTGCTTTACTTGCGACTGCCGTTATTTTTATCCTGATGTGCACCTTCAGCTTGAATGCGGAAATGAGAGAAATTTTCCCCATAATGAACTATGAAAATTGGTTCACTATTCTAGATGTGCTCGTCCGGGGGACCTATATCGTATTCGCTGCCGTGCTTCTTGCCAGGATTGTAATAGAAGAGTATCGGAGCAAATCTATTAACGTCCTGTTTATGTACCCTATTAACCGGAAAAAGCTTATTGCCGCCAAGCTGCTGGTCATCATCGTGTTTGTATTTTCGGCCTATATCCTGACAAATCTGGTGGTGGGAATAAGCATCTATATAGTAAACCAGTTCATCTCAATCATCCCGGAGCCTCTGACCTTGTCGATTGTGTTCAAAACGTTGACGACGATCGTCATGAGTGCGTTGGCGACCAGCTTTTTAAGCCTGATCCCCTTGTATGTTGGCATGCGCAAGCATTCGGTGTCAGCAACCATTGTTTCGTCGTTCCTGGTCGCTGCGGTTGTCTGCCAGACCGTTGAGGGCTTCAACCTCTTTTCTATTGTCGCCGTCCCGGTGAGTATGGCGCTACTCGGTGCGGCTGTCGCTTACCTTTCCATTCGTAATGTTGAACGTGACGACGTACTTTAATAGCGCTGGGGAGGAAATGAGATGCTGAATACCATACTGAAATGGCTGCTGATTTTAAGTGCCGCTTCATTGCTGGTGAACGTACTGCTTTTTGCAGGCACAGGCAATCGCACGCTGCTCGTTAACGTTGCAGGTAATGCCGGCTTGGGGCTCGTATTGGCCTTGTACCTGGGAATCGTCAGAAAAAAGCGGTAGGCTTGCCTTTCCGGCAAAGAGCATAGAGAGCTGCTATTACGTTTACGGCAGAAGACCGCAGAACCTGGGAGGTATCTCGGTCTTTTATATGGCATAAAAGAAGAGGATGCTACAAGGTTCACTTGTGGCATCCTCTCTGCTTGCTCTGAAGGCTGACTTCTGATGGCTGAACTCTGCTTGCTCTGAAGGCCTAGCTTTGTTGTTTTTGCTTACCTTACTGCACCAGTGTGCTTCGCTCTGTTTGTGTTTCACATTGTGTGCTCCACTGTTTACTGCTGCTGAGGTTTATTTGCGCTTGGCCATCTGCTGCCAGACTGTTCCCGCCGCCTCTTCTCCAGATTGAATTCGCTCGACCGCCATTCTGGCCTGGAGCCCGACCTCAAATTCAACGTCATCGACGGCTTCAATGAGCGCGTCCAGCGCGTCGTCGGTTCCCACCTCATAGAGGAAGCGCGCTGCCCGCCAGCGCACTAGCTTGCTGCTGTCCTTCAGCGCAGCGATCATCGCCGGTGTTACCGAAGGATCGCCGATGTCGGACAGCGTGTCGCCGGCCGTGCGCCGAACGGCCGGCGAGCGGTCGCGGAGCGCCTCGCACAGCAGCTCCACCGCCTCCGGCGTCTTCAGGTCGCCGAGGTACACGACCGCGAGGCGCCGGATCTGAAGCTGCGGATCGCGCAGCGCTTCCGCCAGCAAAGGCAGTGCCTCGGGGCCTGGCTGCTGAAGCGCCTCGAGCCCCGCGTAGCGCACATGCCAGTCCGCGTGCTCCATCATCCCGCGGACCTCCGCAAGCCCGAGCGTGCGGCGCTGCTCGATGAATTCAGCCTCGCTGCGCCCGTGAGCGATGGCTTGCGTCTTAATCGTCTCCAGCCGCTCCGGCGGATAAGCGGCTTCCAATTCCTGCTCGACCTCGCGGGCGATCTCGGCCGGCTCTCCATAGCGGACGCCGTAATCCGTCAGCTTCCGCTCCTTGATGAGCGTGGCGCTTGCCACCTCGGTCACCGCCGAGACGAAGCGCTCCCCGAGACTGATCCGCTCCTCGTGCTGCCCGGACTTGACGCGGATCTGCATCGGGATGCCGCGGAAAAACTGCACCAGCACTTCGGATTCGCCGTAGCCGGCAGCCTTGGCAGCCTCAGGGTCCCAAGCGGAGGAGATGCCCTCCTGGCCGAACTGGTGCTCAACCTCAGCAAGGATGGCAGCCCAATCCGCCCCGCCTTTACGGTCAAGAGCGATAAAATCCGCTGTATGAAAGACACTTTTTACTCCCGGAATGCGAAGCATGTCGGCAATCCATGGAGGAGCGGAACGAATGTTATCGGTCGTGTATGTTCTGCGGATCCCGGACTCCAGCGTCTCATCCAGATGGAGCTTCATGGAATTAGGGCTTGGGGTAGGCTCAATAAAGACAATTTTCATCTCCGTGTAAAAGCTCCTTTCAAAAAAATACTTCAAATCTATTGTATCTTATGTTTTCGAGAAGCCCAAGTTCCTGCCTTATAATCCGGAAAAGAGCAAAGGAATAAAAAGGAATCGAATTGACACACTAACTTGAGAGGTAGTTCAAAAAGTCAGCTTTTGATCACGAAGTAATTCAAGAGGTTGATTCGGCATCGAATCTTGCGTTCACCCTCGAAGTCGGCTTCTGATCAGAGGTGTTGGATAAAGGAAGGAGAGCGCATGTTCAAGAAGCAGGAAAAAACCTTAATCTTCGTCTGTCTTGTCATCGCTGTCATTATGCTGGCGGCATTTGTCCGAAGTACGCTTCGTTTCATGCAATATTATCCTTAAGGAGTGAAATTCCGATGCTATCGATGGATCCCGTTACCTTAAGCCGGATACTTACCGGGCTCACATTATTCGTACATATTATCTTTGCCTCCATCGGCGTGGGAATCCCCCTGATGATCGCGTTGGCGGAATGGAGGGGCATCAGAACGAAGGATCCCCACTATACGCTGCTTGCCCGCCGCTGGGCAAGGGGCTTTGTCATCTCTGTGGCGGTTGGCGTTGTAACAGGCACGGCGATTGGCTTGCAGCTGAGCCTGCTCTGGCCTACCTTTATGCGGGTTGCCGGCCATGCAATTGCTTTGCCGCTATTCATGGAGACGTTTGCCTTTTTTATCGAAGCAATTTTTCTCGGGATGTATCTGTATACCTGGGACCGCTTCAAAAAGCCGATGCTTCATTTATTATTGCTTATTCCTGTGGCGATCGGCTCTTCGGCATCGGCATTCTTCATTACGAGTCTGAATGCATTTATGAATTCACCGCAAGGCTTCACTTTAAGGAACGGAGTCTTCACCGATGTGCAGCCGCTGGCAGCCATGTTCAATCCGGCTACCCCGACCAAGGTGTCTCATGTGTTGGCTTCATCCTATACGCTGAGCGCCGGGCTGTTGGCTGGTATTGCCGCATACAGCATGCTGCGGGGGCGCAAGGAGGTTTATTTCAAAAAGGCTTTAAACCTGACTGTGATGGCTTCCTTTATCTTTGCTGCCAGTACGGCTATTATCGGGGATTTTTCCGGAAAATTTCTGGCTCATTATCAGCCTGAGAAGCTGGCGGCGGCTGAATGGCACTTTGAGACCATGACGCAGGCTCCATTGATCTTTGGCGGTGTGCGCGATGAGAACGGTAACGTCCATTATGCCTTGAAAATTCCGTACGCGCTCAGTATTTTGGCCGGAAATTCGCCGAATACGAAGGTGATCGGTCTGGAGGAATTCCCGGAGGATGAGCGCCCGCCATTGCTCATTCACTATATGTTTGATTTAAAGGTGACGATTGGCGTTGTCTTGCTTGCTATTCCATTTTTATTTTTATTACGAAGAAGATTTCGCGGGAAAAGTAAAGGCTACCCCCGCTGGCTGCTGCTGGGGGTGATGGCGCTGGGCCCCTTAGCGATGGCGGCAATTGAGCTTGGCTGGATGTTTGCGGAGATCGGAAGGCAGCCATGGATCGTACGAGGTTATATGAAAGTATCGGAAGCGGCAACCACCTCTAACAGCGTAGGTTATATGCTGATTTTGTTCGTACTGCTGTATATTGTGCTGTGTGCTTCCTGTATTGCCGTGCTTGTCAAGCTGTTCAGAGGCAAAGACGTCAATGATGAGATGAAGCAGCTGGGGATCCCGGAAGGAGGACGGTCATGAGCTACGGAATCATAGGAATAACTGTTCTGTGGACGTTTCTGTTCGGCTATCTGATCGTGGCCTCTGTGGACTTCGGTGCGGGATTTTTCAGCTATTACAGCAAGATCACCGGGCACAATAATAAGGTGCATACGATCATTCAGCGCTATTTATCGCCGGTATGGGAAGTAACGAATGTCTTCCTGATTTTCTTTGTGGTCGGGCTGATCGGCTTTTTTCCCGATTCGGCTTATTATTATGGAACGGCATTGCTGGTGCCGGGCAGTCTCGTCACAGTATTGCTTGCCCTGCGCGGCGCATATTACGCCTATAACACTTACGGAAGCAGCAAAGAGGATAATATAACTTATATGGCGATTTACGGGGCGACGGGTCTCTTGATTCCGGCAGCCTTGTCCACTATCCTGGCGATATCCGAAGGAGGAATTATCCGGGAAGAGAACGGGAAGGTCGTACTTGACTGGGCCCGGTTCCTCACAAATCCGTATACGTGGTCCGTCATTATCCTAGCGCTGGTGTCCGTGTTGTACATTTCTGCGATGTTTCTAGCTTTCTATGCTCACAAGGCGGGGGATGAAGGAGCATTTTCCGTACTTCGCACATATGCTCTATCTTGGAGCGGACCGACAATTCTGGCCTGCCTGTTCGCATTCTTTCAGATCAACCGGCAGAACCCGGCCCATTTCAGCAACATGCTGGATATGGCCTGGATGTTCATCGCTTCACTGATTTGTTTTTTACTGGCGGTTTATTTTATATGGAAGAAGAAAAATCTCGGTTGGTCATTCCTGCTGGTCATCCTGCAGTTCGGATTTGCCTGGTACGGCTATGGAAGATCGCATCTTCCCTATATCCTGTATGACCAGATCAGTACGGCGGACAGTATAACCAACGATGTGATGGCTGGGGCGCTGATTGCCGCATTTCTCGCCGGCTTGCTCGTGCTGATTCCATCGTTGATCTTAATGATGCGCCTGTTCCTGTTCGATGCTAAATATGTAAGCGGCAGTCCGCTGAAGAAAGGATGAGGAGCCGATGGAACACTTTATCATCATGATCGCTCCTGAATTGGTCATTGTAGCGGCGGTAGTGTTCTTGTTCGTGTATGCGGCAAAATCAAAACCCCGAGCCGATGAGCTCGAATGAGAGAGGCCGTCCAGTACCACCTGAACCGGGATGTTGGAAAATTCGGTCGAGGTGCCCTACAATGAAAAAAGAGATAGATCAGGGGCTGGAAGGAGGAATCTTTAAATGCCGAAGACGCGCTATACCAATCTGGACAATATCAGTACGGATAAAACCTTAAAGCAATTCAGGCAATGGCGGGAGGAACGCCGCCGGAAGAAGAAGGACTATTCATATTTAATTCCCAATTCTCCTCCGCAGCTCGACTATTTAAGCTCCAACCGCAGCGAGCTTGCGATTACATGGATCGGGCACTCCACTTTTCTGATCCAATTCGCCGGTCTTAATATCGTTACAGACCCGGTCTGGGCAATGCGAATGGGATTTCAGCGGAGATTGGGGATGCCGGGACTGCCAATCAGCGATGTACCGGAGGTGGATGTGATCCTCATTTCACATTCGCACTACGACCATATGCATGTATCCTCCATCCGGAGATTATATCGAGAGAACACGCAGTTGATCGTTCCGATCGGGTTAGCCCGCAAGATGGCCCGCAAGGGCTTCCGGCGTGTCCGCGAGCTGAACTGGTGGGAAAGCATGCAGATTGGGGACGCCAGGATTTCCTTTGTCCCGACCCAGCACTGGACGCGGAGAACGCCATTCGATACGAACACCTCGCATTGGGGCGGGTTCGTGCTGGAGGATGTTTCAGGCTCGATGCGAAGCATCTATTTTGCCGGAGACAGCGGTTATTTTCCCGGCTTCAAGCAGATCGGAGAACGCTTCGATATCTCGGTGGCGCTATTGCCGATCGGAGCGTATGAGCCGGAATGGTTCATGACCAGCCAGCATACGACCCCGGAGGAAGCTGTTCAGGCTTTTCTCGATGTGAAGGCGGAGCTGATGGTGCCTATGCATTACGGCACATTCCGGCTTGCCGATGATACCGCAAGAGAGGCGCTGGATCGGCTGGAGGCAGACCGGGCAAAGCGCGGAATTCCCGAGGATGCGATTAAGGTGCTGCTGCACGGGGAGACATTGCGGCTTATGTAGATGAGAAAGTAGCGTGAGCACAAGTTCGAATATTTGATGCTCACGCTACTTTTTTAATTGGATTGCAAACATAGCTTTACCGGCTCCAAGTGCTGTTGTGGCACATTTCCCCCGGTTAATTGGGCCTTCAGCATTTCTATGCTTTTCCGACTGATGGCTTCAATGTTTTGAGCCACATAAGATACTCCGGGAATGTCCGGGATATCGAAAGTTATGAGCTCAATCCGATCCAATAATCCGTGCTTTCGCAAATAGGAATATACGATATGTGCTAGCCGGACATTGACGGTAAAAATTGCGGTGACATTATCTTTAGCTTCTAGAAAATCCGCGATCTTTTGCTCCGCAGTATTTTGCTGAATCGAATTCAAGCTGAGAAGACACCAAAGCGATTTATCGATGGGAATATGATGCTCCAGGTGAGCCCTTTCATAGCCGGCTGCCCGGTCTTCAGTAACTGAATTTGTGATTTCAGGCGAAATGTAAGCGATTTGGCGATGCCCTTTATTTAGCAGGTGTTTAATTGCCTCGAAGGTTCCCGTCACGTTATCGGAGATCACATGGGGGACACGAATGTTCTTGAAGAAGCGGTCAACTAGTACTATAGGAAACTTATCAAAGGACAACTGTATGATAGATTCATTATAGTTTTCTGCTTCTGTAGGGAAAATAATTAAGCCCTTGATTCCGAGCTCCAGCAGATCCCTAACCGACTGGGTCTCCTTTTCTACAGATTCTCTCGTTATGCGCAGCAGGATTTGAAATCCTTCCTCATAGGTGTACTGTTCAATATAGTTAAGCAACTGCTGGTCAATCATGTTTCTCATGCTGGGAAGGATGACCCCAATTAATACAGGATGTGTAGATACTGGATGCAACTCAGAGGATTGCGAAGATACAAAGGTCCCTTTCCCTTGAACCCGCTCAACCCACCCCTCTTCGGCAAGCCCGATTAGAGCATTTTTTGTTGTGATCTGGCTGACACAATACAGTTGAGACAGTTCCTTTTCCGAACCTACCCGATCCCCCGGGCGAAGAATCCCCAAGCGTATTTGCTCCTTGATTTTCTCTTGGATTTGCTTGTACAGCGGTTGTTCTTTCATATTGAATGATCACACCTACAACATAATATTTTTTATACCAAGTAGATTATATAATTCACTATCAGGTAAGTCTATAAATTAAAACGATATTAGTATATAAAAAAACCTTTAAAAACAAGAAAATAATTCATCTTAATATATTAAATATACTTTATACTGTATTTAGTATATATTATTCTTCAATAATATAATAGTATAAAAAAGCAACTTTAATTCAATGTATCTCAATCTATTAAACGACTTTAGAAAGGAGAGCTGGGATTTTCAAAGGGGGTTTAGAGGTCGTAGTTTTTATTATTTATGTGTAAGCGCTATCCAGAAAGGAATGAAGGTGGAAATTTCATGAAATCAGGTGCAGGGGCTGTCAAAAAACTGTCGGAAAGGGCTACGCCCTACTTATTTATTGGGCCGGCGGTCATACTCATCGCATTATTAGCAATTGTGCCGCTGGCTTACTCCATCTATATAAGTCTATTAAATTATAACTTGTCGCTGCCGAATTCGATGATCAGATGGACAGGGCTGGATAACTACAAATACATGCTGACTAATGGCCCTTTTATGAAGTCTATTGGTTGGACGCTGGTGTTCACCTTCTTTACCGTATTACTGAATGTGACGCTGGGAATGATTCTGGCCCTGATTTTAAACAACGAAAAGGTCAGCAGACAAACAAAAATTTTTAAGAGTCTGTTCATTTTGCCGATGATGCTCGCACCGGTCGTCTCGACGACGATGTGGAAGATTATGTTTGGAGCTATTTATGGTCCGATCAATTATTTGTTCGAATCGCTCGGCTTACAGGCTGTCGCATGGACTGGGGAAACTTTGCCCGCAAAGATCGCAGTTATTATTATTGACGTCTGGGGGGCAACTCCCTTCTGTATGTTAATTTTAATTGCTGCCTTGCAAACGGTGCCAAAGGATATCTATGAAAGTGCATCCATTGACGGGGCCAACCGTGTAAAAGTTTTCTTCAAGATTACGCTCCCTCTTACCCGCAACTTTATAGCACTGGTTGTTTCTTTGCGGGTCATGGACGCTTTGAAAATATTCGATTCGATTATGATCTTGACGGACGGAGGCCCTGGAGACAGTACAGAGACAATGGGCACGATGATCTACAAAACCGCATTTCGATATATGAATGTGGGCGCTGGTTCGGCAGGCGCGATCATTTTCTTTATCATTATAATTTTCGTAACGCTTATATTTATGAAATTAATCCGAAATGATCGGCAGTAGCAAGGAGGGCTGACTTTGAAAAGAAATAGCGCAGAGAAGATTGTACTTTACTTGCTGCTTGCTTTTTTTGTAATTTTGTTTTTATTTCCAATTTACTGGGCAATTACGACATCCTTTAAATCGACCGGACAGATCATGAAGGTTCCGCCGGAGTTCATCCCCTCGAAGTGGGTTCTGCAGAATTACATTGAAGTTTTTACGAAGCACCAAATTGGTACGTATTTTCTCAATAGTATGTTTGTGGCGATCACAAGTACTGCATGTGCAATTATCGTGGCTACGTTCGCTGGATACGGATTCTCCCGCTTTAAATTTAAAGGACGAGCATTCTGGCAATATGCGATTATCGTGATGAGAATGGTGCCCGGGCTTGTATTCATCATTCCTTACTACATTATTTTTCAAAAGTTAGGCATTCTGGATACTTTATTTACCCTCATTATCGTTTACGTAACAGCTGCCTTGCCATTGGCAATTTGGCTTTTCATGGGGTTCTTTGATGAATTGCCGACCGAGATCTTTGAAGCCGCAAGGATAGACGGGTGCAATGAATTCAATACGTATTGGAGAATTGCGCTTCCTCTTATCGTTCCCGGAATTGTTGTGGCAGCTATACTTGTCTTTCTGGCCGCGTACAATGAATTCAGCTTATCCCTGGTTCTTATTTTTACCGATCAGAATAAGACCCTGCCTTTGGGCATTAGCGGGATGATTCAACTGCAAAAGGATACTCCATTCGGCACTTTGGCAGCTGCTGGAACCATAGCCTTTATACCGGCGCTTATCCTGGCCTTGACGACTCAGAAATATATTCAAGCAGGAATTACAGCAGGGGCTGTAAAGGGTTAACCCCCTATGTATATCAGTTCAATTTATTAAATCTGGAGGTCAAAACCCATGAAGAAAAAATTCAACCTTATTCTTATTTGCCTATTATCGCTATCATTCGTGCTGAGCGCATGCGGCGGCAAAAGTGAATCTTCGTCCGAGCCCGCCGAACCGCAAGCGGAATTTAAAGAAGCGACCGTGGAGGCGCCGGATGTATTAGGAATTAAATTGACGGACTTGAACGGTGGAGGAACTCTGGGAGGACAATACGCAGGGCAAAAGATTGTAGTTGCTACCCGGACAGGGGATTTTGCGGATGCATTGAAGAATGCCGCAAAGTATTTTGAAGAAGCTTCAGGCGCAACGGTAGAGGTTCAAAGCTTCCCTGCAGGAAACGACATTGAGAAGATTCAGCTGGATTTGAATACCGGTCAACAGTTTGATGCTGTCCTAATGCCGGTAGCGAATATTCATAGTTATGCTGAAGGTGGGCTGGTCCAGGACCTGCAGCCGTACATTAACAGGATCGCCAGTCCGAATCTGGATCTTGAAGATTTTATTCCAAGCTTATTGAAGAGTTACGGTTTATTCCAAAATAGATTGGTAGCCTTCCCTTACAAGCCCGATTCGCAATTATTCTTCTATCGTCAGGACTTGTTTGAGGATCCGGAGATTCAACAGCTCTATAAGGAAAAGACGGGGAAGGATTTGGTGGTTCCTACTACGGTTGAAGACTTCTTGTCTACTGCTGAATTTTTCTCTCAGAAATACAATCCGGATTCTCCAACTAAATATGGATACAGCTCCATGGCCTCCAAAACAAACAGTCGTTTGATTTGGCAAAACCGGTTGGCAGCCTATGGCGGGAAAGACGTTGATGAGAATTTCGAACCTGCTTTTAACAATGAAGCCGGACTGAAAGCTATGGAAACGATGTTGGAATTGAAGAAGTATGCTCCGTCCGAATGGCTGCAATTGGGATGGGATGAAGCTAATACCCTGTTCGCAAACGGCGATGTTGCCATGATGGAGCAATGGCCGGGACTATTCAGCACAATTGAAGGTGAGCAATCTAAGGTAAAGGGGAAAGTTGGTTTCGGTGTAACGCCAGGCGGAGCCCCTACAATGGGTGGATGGGCCATCGCAATGACCAAATCGGCTAAATACCCGGATGCGACTTATAAGTTCTTGGAATATGTGACTTCAAAAGATGGAGAGCTTCTGAAAATCGACTATACGATGGACCCAACCCGGACGTCCAACTACGATCAGCCGGAAATTCTGAATTCTAGCCCGATGTACCCGGCGCTGCTGGATTCCCTGTCAGCTGCTCAGATTTTAGTGGATCCGGATGTTCCTTACGTTTCTCCTAAGCTGAACGATATTATGGAAAATGCAATTCAAGGCGTGCTGAGAGAAGAATTGTCTCCTCAGGAAGCGCTCGATGAAATGGAAGAGAATTTTATAAAGGAAATTAAAGCCGTAGGCCTAAGCCTGTAAAGCGTGATAGGTAGAGGAGAGAGATTACAACTATGAATAACAGTTATTTGCGGAATGAGTATCCGCGACCGCAATTCGAGCGTACGGCTTGGGTATGCCTAAACGGAGAGTGGCAGTTCCAATTTGACGATGCTCAGATTGGTGAGACAGAGCGTTGGTATGGGGAGGTGGCTTTGGATCGTCAGATCCAGGTTCCCTTCTGCTACCAGAGTGAACTGAGCGGAATAGGGATATCCGAATTTCATGATACCGTCTGGTATAAGAAAAAAGTCAGCATTCCTTTGGAAATGAAAGGGAAGGAGATCATTCTGCACTTTGGAGCTATTGATTACGCCTCAAAAGTATGGGTTAACGGGCATCTGGCAGCAACCCATATGGGCGGACACACCCCCTTTTCGGCAAATATTACGGAATTCCTTCGTCCGGATGAACCAAACGACATTACGGTTCAGGCACAAGATTACAGCACAGACGTAACCTTGCCTCGGGGCAAACAGTTCTGGAAGGAAAAGTCAGAGTTGATCTTTTACACTTCTACTACGGGAATTTGGCAATCTGTATGGATGGAAGCAGTAGAACCGATTCATTTAAGCCGGGTAAGCTACTACCCCGATATTGATCGTAATGAAATCGGAATCCAATATGTGGTTGAAAACTGGACAGGTGAAGCGGATATCCGGGTAAACACCCGGGTGTCCTTCCAAGGAGAGATCGTCGCAAATGAAGAGTATCAAATGATTTCTTCCAGACAGAAACGCCGCATAGAGCTTCATGATTTTAACGATCATGGTATGGGACGCTGGTGGAGTCCGGACAAGCCGAACCTCTATGATGTTGAGTACAGGGTCTTTGTGAACGGAATTGAAAGGGATGTGGTAAGAAGCTATTTCGGGATGCGGAAGGTCTCGGTAGATAGCGGGAAGCTATGTCTGAATAACCGGCCTTTCTTCATGAAGTCGGTCTTGGATCAAGGTTATTTTCCGGGAGGTATCCTCACCGCTTCTTCTGACGAGGCATTGAAACGGGATGTCGAATTAATCAAGCAGATGGGCTTTAACAGTGTGAGAAAGCATCAAAAGATTGAAGATCCCCGCTTTTTATATTGGTGCGATCACCTTGGAGTTGCTGTGTGGGGAGAAGCGGCTAACGCATACGCCTTTAGCGAGGATTATGTTCGAAAGTTTACGGCTGAATGGATTGAAGCGGTGAATCGCGACTTCAACAGCCCGTCCATTATGGTGTGGGTTCCTTTAAATGAAAGCTGGGGAATCCCGAATATCAAGGTGGATGAGCAACAGCGTTCTCATGCAATGGCTATGTATCATTTGACGAAGTCGCTTGATCCTACCCGATTGGTCATTTCAAATGATGGCTGGGAGCATGTTCAATCGGATCTATGCACCATTCACGATTATCAATGGGATTACAATAAACTGGTCATGAAATATAGCGAGATTGAATCGGCTATGGACGCTCCTCAGAATCGTGATGTATATGTGCGGGGCTTCCAATATGATGGACAACCGATTCTAATGACTGAGTTTGGAGGGATATCTTTCCAAATGGGTGACGTTACCGGCTGGGGATATTCGGGGGCCAGCGATACGGAAGATTTCAAAAAACGTGTGCGGGCCGTTATCAAAGCTATGTATGATTCAACACTGATTCAGGGCTACTGCTATACTCAATTGACGGATGTAGAGCAAGAAATCAACGGATTACTGGATTTTAACCGCGAACCGAAAATTCCGTTGGCTGTGATCAGAGATTTTAATGAAGGTAAGTTTTGAATAGGAGGGAAACCATGACAAGTGTTAGACCTGAATATCCTCGTCCTCAGTTCGTCAGGGATTCCTGGCAGAGTCTCAACGGAAGCTGGTCCTTTGCATTCGACGATCGAAAGATAGGACTGAAACAGAAATGGTACCTGGGCAAGGAAACGTTTCCTATGGAAATTACCGTGCCTTTCTGCTATCAGAGCGAGTTAAGTGGCGTTGAAGATAAAAGCAACCATGAACGGGTCTGGTATCAGAGAACGGTCAGCATTCCGGAGGAATATAGCAATAAACGCGCTGTATTGCATTTTGGGGCAGTGGACTATGAATGCCAAGTCTGGGTGAACGGACAGCGCGCCGGAAGCCATCAAGGGGGATTTTCTTCCTTTTCTCTAGACATTACCGAATTAATCCATGAGCATCAGGCAGTAATTACACTCATGGCTCAAGATTATTTGGACGATTTGACGATCCCGAGAGGCAAGCAATACTGGAAAGAAAAAGGGGAAGTCATGTGGTTTACAAATATGACAGGCATTTGGCAGTCTGTCTGGATTGAGTATATGGATGAAGTCCATATGAGTAAAGTCCGTTTTACTCCACATCTAGATACGAATGAAATCGAGGTGCAGCCTTTTTTCGAGGGTTGGAACAAGGATCAAAAGTTGGAGCTTTCGACGATCATTCAATTCAATGGAGAAGTTATCTCTGAAGAACAAAGAGTTGTGCATGCTAGTGTGGAAGCTTGGAGAATTAACTTGCGTGACTTCAACGATCATGGAATGGGAAGATGGTGGTCGCCAGAACATCCCAATCTCTATGATGTGCTCTTTGAATTAAAGATGGACGGAGTAATTGTTGATCGGATCGAGAGTTACTTCGGAATGCGGAAAATTTCGGTGGATAATGGTAAGCTAAGCCTGAATAACCGTCCCTATGAAATGAAGCTTGTACTGGATCAGGGCTATTTTCCGAAAAGCTTGCTGACAGGACCAACGGATGAAGACATCCGCCGGGATGTGGAGCTCGCGAAGGTAATGGGCTTCAATGGCCTTAGAAAGCATATGATGGTTGCCGACCCGCGATATTTGTATTGGTGCGATAAATTGGGAGCTCTAGTATGGGGAGAGATGGCAGCTGCTTATATATACACTGAGCAGTACGCCCATCGGATGATGGATGAATGGAAAGAAGTCATCGAGCGTGATTATAATCATCCTTCTATCGTTGTCTGGGTGCCGCTCAATGAAAGCTGGGGAGTTGCCGACATTTATTATAATGAGAAGCAGCAGCATCATGCCCAGTCCTTGTATCACTTTACGAAGTCGGTCGATTCCACTAGGCTGGTCATCTCCAATGACGGCTGGGAGCATTGTAAATCAGACTTATGCACCGTCCATGACTACTGCAAGGATCCTGAAGTTTTGCGTGAACGGTACTCGGATATTAAGAATATCATTACTGACATGCCTGGATTGAATGGGAAGAAGTTCATTTATAACCCGGGGTTTTCCTATCAAGGCGAGCCGGTTCTTTGCACTGAATTTGGAGGAGTGAACTACCATTGCGAGCCGACCGCTCCGATCGTAGAGCCAAAGGCGGAGAATCAGGGGGAATTTGTGCAGCAATTGGTAGATGTCATTCATCCGTACGTTTCTTCAAAGCTAGTTCAAGGCTACTGCTACACTCAACTGACCGATACGGAGACGGAAATTTGCGGTTTGCTTACCTGGAATCGGGAGCCAAAGGTTCCACTGAATATCATTAAGAAAATCAATGAAGGGCACACATCTTTTTGATCTGACGCATAGCCGCTGCTGCCGGTCTGATGACGGAGGCGATGTCTTATGCGGAATCGGGTTAGCCAGCCTCGGCTACCCTGCAAAGGAGATCAAGATGCTTTGTATACGGAAAAGAAGCGGCGGCTGCTATAGCAGCCGCTTCTTGAATGTTACAGCAGCGCCAGCGATCAGCAGTGGAAAGCAGATAGAAGCTACGGTAAGGGCACTGTACATCTCTGATGGCTGGATTGCATTTGTGAGCAATGCCGTATTGTTGAGGGCAAGGATTAGAGGATTGTATTTCTGTGCAAGCGGAGCTATATTTACCATCGCCAGCAGGGCTGATACAGCGCCTGTAAGGATCAGAGCTCCGTAGCTGCTTTTGACAAGTGTTGCCGCGAAAAGGAACAGGGTCATCAGGAAAGTCCCGAACAACCATAGGCAAAATACGGATAGCTCTAAATGAGGCGGAACATCGTTCGGAAACAGATAAGCTGTATAACCCCATGTAACGACAAACGCTGTCATATAGCTGACCGTCCACAGCAAGATCATGGCGGTCAGTTTGGATAGAATGACGGCATGACGGGAAAGTCCTTTTGTCAGCATATTAATAAGCGTTCCCCGAGTCAGCTCTGTACCCAGTATGCCGCTGAACAGAATGACGGTCAGGATAAGACCCATTTGGGAAGTGTTTTTGAAGAATTGCATCCAGGCGTCAAGGGCAGTGGGTTCGGCGACCGTCAGCGTTATTCCTTCCGGTAAAAAGGAGGAAAGCAGATCTGGCATCAACTTCGCGGTTAGCGGACTGAGCATGCCAAAAATGAAAAATACGGCGATTAAAATGAGCAGTTTATAAGTTCTTATACTCTCAAGCAGCTCTTTTTTGAGAAATGCATAATAGCCGCTCATTGAATCACCTCCATAAACAGATTCTCGAGTGTGGGCTCAAGCGCTTCAAACCGGACCGGAGTAAGCTGCTGATGAGCGAGAAGGCCGATGATGGACTGCCCGCCGCCAAGGGTACCGGACAGTTGCAGTTGCACCTTTATGGCAGTTCCTTCCTGCGCGACAGTTGCCGCGAACCGGTTCGATTTCATGCACTCCGCAAATCTTGCTGCCTCCTCGGCGCTTCTGAATTCAAGGGCATAGCCGTCTTGGCGGTGTCCTTCTTTGAGCTCGGATAAAGTACCGTTCAATGCCAGCTTACCGCCATGCAGAATAGCAACATGATCGCAGATCCGCTCCACATCGGTAAGAATATGCGTGGAGAGGAGCACGGTCGTCTTTCCTTTTGCAGCGTACAATACATCGAGAATTTCTTTCCTCCCAACCGGATCAAGTGCTGAGGTCGGTTCATCGCAGATTAAAAGCCGGGGTTCATGAAGCAAAGCCTGTGCAATTCCGAGCCGCTGCTTCATTCCTCGAGAAAATCCGCTGATCCTTTTCTTGGTGCTCCCAAGCCCCACTAGTTCCAGCAGCTCGCCGCTTCGTTCCTGGATGCGCTTCTTCGGCAAACCGGTGATTTCACCGCAGAGGGCCAAATATTCTCTTGCATTCATATACCCGTAGTATTCCGGCACATCAGGCAGATAGCCCACATGACGGTTGGATTTCGTCTCCCCATACCTGACGCTCTCGCCGCAGATGGTAATGCTTCCACTATCGGGCTTAAGCAAGCCCAGGACCATTTTCATCGTTGTCGTCTTTCCTGCGCCGTTCTGTCCGATAAAGCCGAACACAGCATGCTCCGGGACGGTTAGTTCCAGCCCATCGATTACCTGATGCTCCCGGAAACGTTTGTTCAACTGATGTATTTCCAATACATTCATTCTTCCTCCCCCCTGCCGAAGACAAAGTAAACAATCGGTCCAATCGTATTGAGGAGCAACACGATGATGATCCAAAGCCCTTTTGTACCGAACCGGTAATGGGGATGCCTCAGTACATGAACAAGAGCTGTTAGTGCCAGAGCCAGTTGGATGACGAAAAGGGGAAGAATAAAGAGCCAGTATTGGGCCAATATTTCCATGAGAACCGCCTCCTAACTATTATTTTTAAGGCTATTCACGATTTGTTGGAATTTGGGCTCATCCGCTAGTACGGTAAAAATCGGATTGTCTGCAACGATTGAGAACATACTCTGCCGGGCTGTTCTTTCGTCCCGTGGAAGGTTATTCCCCAAATCGATCTCGTCCAGCCAATTGTCGAGCAAGTCGAAGAATTTATCTCCGTGCAGCCGCAATGGATAGATGTCTCCCGTTACGACTCTGGTGTAGCTCTGCAGCATATCAAGTGCCTGATCCTTCTTGCCTTGCATGATGTAGGTTTGTGCGGCTGTAATATAGATCGGACTATAGATAGCGGGGTGCAGATGCTTCAGGTCAAAGGCTTCAGCTACCAGCAAAGCCCGACGCAATATTTCGTCGTGTTTATCAGCCTCATCTGCACATAAAGCAAGATAGGGAATAAAGAAATTAAACAGCACCACAATGTTTTGATATATTCCGATCTGAAGAACCGATTTGGCCTCCTCGAGCTTGCCGGTCATCTGGTAGGCTGAGGCAAGCAGTACTTCCGGGGGCATGGCCGGAGCCGGGGCACCATCCAGAAGCTCAAGTGCTACTTGCGGCTCACCAAGTGAAATATGACACAAGGCTTCCATGAATAAGGCCTGCTTTTCCAGCCCAAGATCATCGCTCTCCAGCTTGACACGGAGGAACAGGCCCAGGGCTTCTTTAATCACCGATAACGTCTTTTCGGGGGACCCAGCCAGTCCGCTGTGGTTCACTAGCAGTACACCCATTTGAAACAGTAGCGGAAAGCAGGAAAAGTACTTTTTGATTATGCCCCGGCACCGATTCATGACCTTGTCGAAGGGTTCAGAGGCAAAGTCTGCGGCTAGCTGCAGATACATCTTCCGGATATCCGCCTTCACCATCTGCGGCTTGTAGTCCATTAGCTCATCGATGCTGATATTGAAATACGCAGCTAATTGGGGCAGCAAGGTCACATCCGGATAACTTTGCCCGGTTTCCCATTTGGACACGGATGCCTTGGACACCCCGATAAAATGGGCCAGATCATCCTGTGTAATCCCCTTTTCCTTCCTTTTGCTGACCAGTACATGCGCAATATTGATCTCTTTCATATTGATCACCGCCTTTACTTCCAGTTTATAAGAATCTGTTGTGTTGCATAAGGGATTTGTAGTTGATTTCGGTTGAATAAATCAACTGGAAGGAAACATAGGATAGAGGAAGGCCGGTCCCTATCAGAACTCGCTGTGTTACTCGTCTGTTGGTGCTCTCTGCCGTACACCCTGTCGGTACTCTTTGAGGTACACTTGTCAGTACTAACAATCGAAATCTACATAACCGTGCGAATCATTGCCGCGTGCTTCAAGGAATTTGTACGAAATTCCGTATAAATCGTATCCCGTAGGCCTCTAGTTTGCACAATTTGTATGAGAAATCGTATAAAATCTCAATAATCCGCCCTTCTTCCGAGAATTTTATACGATTTTTCGTACAAACCACCTCAATCAACCGCAACTTCTTCAACCAACTGCAACAACCATAACCACACCACCATAACCACCGTACCGCCGCAACCACCACAAAGATACTACTGCGGCGAGAACCTCGAAAAGCAAGCGCTCCCTGCCACCCCCACCTCCCCATATAATCCGCAATTCCAGCACTGGGCCCAGAGATTCCGGCACTTGAGCTGCGAGATCCGAGACTGCGGTGCTTTAGCCCCGAGCCTCTGGTACTCAAGCTCCGAGACTCCGGCACTCTAACCCTGAGACCCCCGCAGCGATCCCCCCTCCATTTCTGCGGACAAAGACCGCGGCTCGTGCAGCCCCAATATCCGGGAAGGCTCAACTTCCCGGGAAATATGTGTTATAATACGGAGTCAGTAGTGTGATAACTCATAAAGGATGGGATTATTTCAATGATCAGTACGAGTGGTGTGACGCTCCGCTATGGAAAACGGGCACTTTTTGAAGATGTAAATATAAAGTTTACGCCGGGGAATTGCTACGGTTTGATCGGAGCGAACGGGGCAGGGAAATCAACGTTCTTGAAGATTCTCTCCGGAGAGATCGAGCCGAACCAGGGTGATGTAAGCATGACGCCGGGCGAACGTATGGCTGTGCTCAAGCAGAACCATTATGAATATGATGAGTATGCCGTGCTGGAGACGGTCATTATGGGCCACAGCCGTCTGTACTCTATTATGAAAGAGAAGGATGCTTTGTATGCGAAGGCTGACTTTTCGGAAGAAGACGGAATGCGTGCGGGTGAGCTGGAAGGTGAATTCGCCGAGCTGAATGGTTGGGATGCTGAGCCTGATGCGGCTGCGCTCTTGATTGGCCTCGGAATTCCACGTGATCTGCATGACAAGAAAATGTCTGAACTGAGCGGCAATGAGAAGATTCGCGTCTTGCTGGCGCAAGCCTTGTTCGGCCGTCCGAACAACCTGCTGCTTGACGAGCCTACCAACCATTTGGATTTGGAATCCATTCAATGGCTGGAGAACTTCTTGATGGATTATGAAGGTACAGTTATTGTAGTATCCCATGACCGTCACTTCCTGAATAAAGTATGTACCCATATCGCCGATATCGACTTCGGCAAGATCCAAATGTATGTCGGCAACTACGACTTCTGGTATGAGTCCAGCCAACTTGCATTGCAATTGCAGCGGGACGCAAACAAGAAGAAGGAAGAGAAGATCAAGGAACTGCAAGCGTTCATTCAACGCTTCTCCGCCAATGCTTCCAAGTCGAAGCAGGCAACTTCCCGGAAGAAGCAATTGGATAAGATTACGCTGGATGACCTTCGTCCTTCCAACCGTAAATATCCGTTCCTGCACTTCAAGGCTGAGCGCGAAGCGGGTAAGCAATTGCTTACCGTAGACAATGTTAGCAAGACCTTAGAAGGCGAGAAGGTATTAGATAACCTCAACTTTGTCGTCAATAAAGGTGATAAAATCGCATTTGTCGGTCCGAACTCCTTGCCGAAAACTGCGTTGTTCCAGGTGCTGATGGGTGAGATCGAGGCGGATAGCGGTGAATTCAGCTGGGGGGTGACCACCTCTCAGGCTTATTTCCCGAAGGATAATTCCAACTACTTTGATGGCGTGGACATGAACTTGGTCGATTGGCTGCGTCAATATTCGAATGATCAGGATGAGACCTTCCTGCGCGGCTTCCTTGGCAGAATGCTATTCTCCGGTGAAGAAGCACTCAAGAAGGCAAGCGTATTGTCCGGGGGCGAGAAGGTTCGGTGTATGCTCGCAAAAATGATGCTGAACGGCGCCAACGTGCTGCTGTTCGATGAGCCGACCAACCACTTGGATCTGGAATCGATCACTGCGTTGAATAATGGCTTGATCGATTTTGACGGCACAATTCTGTTTACGTCCCATGACCATCAGTTCATTCAGACGATTGCCAACCGGATTATCGAGATTACGCCGAACGGCGTTATCGATAAGGTCATGACATACGACGAATATCTGGAAAATGAAGAAATTCAAGAACTACGCAAGAGCATGTATCCGGAAGAACAATAATAAATACACTACTTGAAATAAATGACCTTGGTTCGGTGTCACTCGATCCAAGGTCATTTTATATATTGTGAATATGAGATGTTATAACAAAAGCTGCTCCGCCGATTATAGGCAGAAGCAGCTTCTTCATCTTTCCGAATTATGATCCTCCGGTCCGACGACGCTGATTGTTAGGTTTTTTGTTGTTCTGGGTTCTCAATGCCTTCGTCTGCAGGCTGCCGTTCATTCCCGGCTTGGAGGCATTCTTTTGCTGCTCTTTCTTTTGTTGAAGCTTCTGCCGCATGGCCTCGGCCAGGTCGATTTTACGCGGTTCATTAGTGTTTTCAGACACAAAAATCATCTCCTCGTTGTTGAAAAGGGGCTTGCCCTTATCATATACGTTTTTAAAAAGGGTTACAACGGGAATAATGATTTGAGTTGAGTTTTTCCGTGAGATTGGGACCTATTAACCGTCGTGATAGGCTTTGGAGGTGTGGAATGGATGGATATTTACGATGATATACGAAAAGGAGAGCGCGGCGCCTGGGTCAGTATCGCAGCTTACCTGCTGCTATCTGCTTTTAAGCTGTTCAGCGGCTATTGGTTTGCATCAAGCGCGCTTCTTGCGGACGGATTTAATAATTTGACGGATATTGTTGCCTCGGTGGCGGTGCTTGTCGGTTTGAGAATATCCCAGAAGCCGCCGGATTCCAATCATGGCTATGGGCATTTCCGGGCCGAGACAATTGCTGCGCTAGTGGCTTCATTTATTATGGCAATGGTCGGCATCCAGGTTATTATTACCGCAGTGGAATCTTTATTTGAAGGGCAGAAGGAAAAACCGGACATTATATCTGCAGGAGTGGCCTTGATCTGTGCAGTCGCTATGGGCGGTGTCTATTGGTATAATCGCAATTTGGCCAGGAAAATCAACAATCAGGCGTTGATGGCGGCGGCTAAGGATAATCTGTCCGATGCGTTGGTCAGTGTCGGAGCAGCTGTCGGTATAATTGGAGCCCAATTTGGGCTGCCATGGCTTGATGTGGCGGCAGCTATCGCAGTCGGCATATTGATTTGCAAGACGGCCTGGGACATCTTCAGGGATGCCACACACAACCTTACGGACGGGTTTGATGAGGGGGAGCTAAGCGATCTTAGAAGGATGATCGCCCGGATCGAAGGTGTGGAGAGCATTCGTGATCTGAAGGCGCGGGTTCATGGCAATCATGTACTAGTAGACGTTGTCATCGAGGTGGCACCTGATTTGACAGTCATTCAAGGCCATGCGATTAGCGATCGGGTAGAAGAGCAGATGAGGAAAGTGAAGAATGTGATGCATGTGCATGTTCATGTCGAGCCAAGCTCAGGTGGTTCAGAAAGTCATCTTTTGATCACGAAGTAGTTCAGGTAGTCACTCAAGTAGGTTTTGCCTACACTCCGTTCCTCCTTCTTCGGATTCTCGCAACCTTCTCGGTGCTGAAAATCCGACTTTATGAACGTAACACAAGAGGCCAACCCTTCCGGAAGAAATCTTCCAGGGGGCTGGCCTCTTGTGTTATCTATAAATCTTTAATATTTGAAAACCTGAATCTGCTGCTTCAGCGCGGTCATCATTTCATCGAGTGTTTTGAACGACTGTACGAAGCTATCCATAATTTCGTTCTGGCGTTCTGAGGCTTCAGATACTGCATATGCATTTCCAGCAGATTCCTTCGCCGTACTGAACATGTCTTCGACTGACGCTGTAATTTCCTCGGAGCCGGCCGATAGCTGCTGTGTGGTGGCGGACACATCCTGCATTTGATTAGATACCTCGCGAATGGAGAGGCGGATATGCTGGAACCGTTCGCCCACCTGGCGGATATGCTCGATTCCGCTAGCAATCTCTTCATTATTACGTTCTGTCGCATCCACGATGACAGAGGAGAAGTTCTGAATTTCTTTAACAATCTCAGAAATACTTTCAATAGAATTGTTAGTTTGCTCAGCCAGCTTCTTCACTTCGCTGGCGACAATGGCGAAGCCTCTCCCCTGTTCTCCGGCACGGGCTGCTTCAATGGAAGCATTCAGGGCCAGCAAGGAGGTCTGTCTTGAAATTTCAGAAATAACATCGACGATTTGACCGATTTGTTCGGAGTGCTCGTCCATTGTTTTGATTTGTGAAGCTGTCTCCATAGAGGACTGGCCAATCTTGTTCATCTGTGTGATTGCAGTCTGCAGTTCAGTGAAGCCATTTTCAACCTCGCTTGTCACATGCTCAGACTGACCGGACACGCCTGATGCAGTTTCCGATATGCGCTGAACACCTACGGACATTTCCTCCATAGCTCTGGAGGATTGCTCGGCGCTTTGCAATTGTGTATTTGCGCTTGCCGCAACATCCTGGATGGAAGTGGCGATCTCGCCGGCAGCCTGTGCAGAGTGATTGGCCGATTGAAGCAGCTCGGAGGAAGAAGCAGAGACCTGCTCAATCGTGGTGTTGATCTGCTGCACGATACCGGCCATGTTCGAAATCATCAGATTAATACCTTCACTCATTTGTCCGATCTCATCATGTGATTTGACCTCGACATGCTGCTTCAAATCTCCTTCCGCTACGATGCGGACAATGTGCGAGATGCGAAGAATCGGTTTGACGATCATGCGTGAGAAGAAGAGAGCAATTAAGGTAACGACAATGATGGAAGCTATGAAAATAATCGTAATGAGCTGATAGGCCTGGGTAAGCTTGCCTGTGATTTCTTGCTCAGGCACGGTAATGATAAGCTTCCAATTCGTATTCGGAACAGTTCCAAAGTAACTAAGCAGCGCCTTACCTTCATCTTTGTAGCTTACCATCCCCTGTTCTTGTTCGAGAATGGTCTGGAATGCCTTGGCCTGCTCCGGTGTATCTTCGAATTCTGCAACATTTTTGCCGATCCGGCTCATATCGCTATGGGAGTAATACGCACCATCACCGGAAATGAAGTAGGCATAACCGGTTTCACCCAGCTTAATATTATTGCCCATATCGCCTAGAACTTTAGGAGTTACCGAGAAGGCTACCCCGCCCAGAAACTCCCCGTTCGCATCGGTGATCGGAACAATGAGAGGAATGATATACAGATCCAGAGCCTCTAGGTAGGACATATCGGCTACCGAATAAGTTTTTGTTTCTTTGGCTTTTAGAAAGTAGTCTGCCGTGCTCATATCCGAAGTCATGCCGAGCATATTTTGCAGTAGGCCGTTCTTATCAATCAGACTATAACCTTCAGATTGATTGTCACTCTGATCTAAAATGTTCAGTAATGGAAACAACGTTTCAGGATCCATCGTACGGAACTCTTCGTGCTGTGCAATCAAATCAGATACAGCTCCGACTTTGGTGCCGATCCATTCATCCACCCGATTGAGATTGAATTCCAATGCCTGGTTGGCAATTTGCTCATTGTCCTGCTCCAGAAGATTCCCAAAGTAACTTGTAAAGAAATAAATTGAAGCAAGCAGCGGGAGAATCGAGATCGTCAGAAGAAGCGCCGTCCATTTTACATAAATCGAATTGAGTAAACCCTTTTTCCCTTTCATTCCTAACCCTCCAGAATCTAGTCATTATATGTAAGCTAATTATTTTATCGGTTGAAAAAAGAATGATATTTACACAGTAATGTGAAAATTTATGGAACCTTCTCTTACTTTCACAAAATAGGTACATGGAATCAATTTAAAGGAATATTTTACTATTCATATTATGATAAATGACCGATTTAGACATAATTCGACATGGTCTATAATGGGAAGAGCGCCAAAGAAAGGAGGGAGGGCAAAGATTCGCCTTTTGACATCGAGAAGACAACTGGAGGTATACCAAATGAAGAAGAGCATGTCGATACTGGTCATAGGAGCATTGATATTTACGTCATTATCTACGTGGCAGGGACAAGCCTATGCAGCAGAGGCGGCCGTCCAGACTGTACAGCAAGGCCAAATTATTAGCGGTGTAAATCTGCGCTCAAAGCCTTCATTATCAGGCTCAATCATCGGTTTTGTCAGCAAGGGATCTGTAGTGACGATTCTGGAGCAGAGCAACGATTATTTCTATAAAGTAAGAACCTCGGAAGGTACGACCGGATATATCAGTACGGCCGACAAGTACATAAGCGTGCAGAAGGCCGGGGGCAATGCAGCTACAGGAGTTGTCATCTACGGAGTCAACCTGCGGGATAAGCCTTCTACTGGCGGCAAGGTCATCAAGATGCTTTCCAAGGGTACGAAGGTAACCATTGTGGAGCAGAGCAACAGCTATTTTTATAAAGTCGAGACGGAGAATGGGCTGAAGGGGTACGTTAGTACATCTTCCAAGTATTTGGAGATTAGTGGCAAGGTAACATCGCCGGCACCTTCGCCAACTCCTTCACCGGCCCCGGGGGCATCGGTTAATGCAAAGATTGAGCAAGTGATCCAGACGGGACAGAAATATCTAGGAACACCCTATGAATACGGGTCCGATCGAAATACGACGGCCACCTTTGACTGCTCTGACTTCGTAAGACAAGCCTATCGGGAATCGATCGGGATTGTCCTGCCGGCAGATTCAAGGAAGCAAGGGACATGGATTCAGGATAATGGGACTGCGGTGTACAGCATGGATAGTTTAAAGCGTGGTGACTTGGTATTCTTCATGAGCTACAAAGGCTCATCGGCTTCCAGCTATACCGGGGTGAACCCGAATACCGAACGGATTACGCATGTGGGAATCTATCTCGGAAACGGGGAGATATTGCATACCTATTCTAACTCCTCAGGAGGAGTGCGGGTGGACAAGCTGACGGGCTCCTGGAAATATCGTTTCCTGTATGGAGGAAGCGTGCTCAAGTAACAAACAACTCATATCACAACAAAAATCGCTCTGCGGTAGGGGTGTCCTGATCCGTAGAGCGATCTTGTTTGTGAGCGGTAGTTCTGGTATTCTCTTATAAATTAGAAGTAGGATGGAATATAGCCGGGAACATTGATCCAGGCCTTACCCAGCCAAGTATAGATTTCAACCCAGTCTCCAAGAACTTGGCCAGTCGGATGAACATCCTGCGGTGCAAGCGCGCTAATTGCCGAACCGCTAGGTGCATTGTAGAAATAAGTAATCTCTAGAAGAGTAATCGGATTTGGAGCAAAGAAGACATCCTCTGCTTCAACGATGGGCTCATCTAGAACCGGAACTACTGGATCCTCTAATGTAGCAGCTGAAGCGGATGTTCCGAGTGCGGCGGCCAGAATAAGGGTTGCGGAAATGGCGGTAAACTTTTTCATAAGGTACTCCTCCTCTGAATCGGTTAGTAGTTACTAGTCTATTTATGTAATACACAGCCAAGCATCCAAAGAATCATTAAATTGAAAATAATTAAATGAGGGAGGACTACGATTGTCGAAAAGCAGGCTATTCATCGGACTTTTTCTTCTTCTGCTGGTTGTGCTCATCACAAGCGTAATACTCTATATCCGGCCGACCGAGCAGCATACCTTGTCCTATACGAATGTATCCTGGCAGGATAAGCTCCAAGGGATGGCCGAGACGAGACGTGCGGAGATCATTCTTACAGAACAGGAAGTGAACCAGCTGGCCAAGAAGGAACTTGTTGAATATCTGGCCGAACATACACTCCCTGTGGAAGTGACCGGAGCGGAGTTCCGGCTCTACGGGAATCAGATCACTTCCGAGCTCAATGTGACCCGGGGATTTCTTGATGCGGCAATTACAGCCAGCTTTAGATTGAACTACAGTTCGGGGCAGCTTGAACTTTATCCGGAATCGGTAGCTGTAAAAGGTATCTCCTTGCCTCCCGGGACCGTAGGGCTTGAACCGGTAACGATTGATCTTCAGGAATATCTTCCTGATGTGGTCAAAGTACAAGAAATCGATTTTCTCGGCAAATCGATCAAGCTCAAGTTCTCACTGGATTGGCTTGAAGTGGCTCGTTATCTTAAATTAATATGATTGACAATAAAAAGGCCTTGGCGCCGCATACTCGATATGCGTGTGCCAAGGCCTTTTTATCAACTAAGAAGCGGGTAATTCACATGTTACATTGATCGACGGCGCCCGGTAATCAAGGATATGACGAACAGAACGATAAAGACGAAGAATAGAATTTTAGCAATGGAAGCGGCAGCCGCTACGATATTGAAGAATCCGAATATGCCAGCGATAAGTGCGATTACCAGAAAAATCAAAGCCCATCTCAACATGAGATCCATCTCCTTTTCATAATAAAATAAGGTATAGTGATTATATTAGGGGCCGCTGAATGATACATAGCCCCTCGAGCTTGTAGCTACCATTAACCCCTGCAATTTGGCTTGAAACAGACTGGAAAACCTTGGAGCAGCAAGGGACTTTGGTTTGTTTCGGGCTTGCTGGGTGAGGGTAACTATCCATTAACGAAAGCAGAAACCGGACAGAAAGAGGGGAACTTGAATGATTTGGGAAATTAGTGTTGCAGTTATCGCGGTGGCTTTTGCCGTATTGGTGGTATTCCTGGTCAAAACCTTAAAAGCGGCCGAACATTCATTGGACAAAACAACACAGACCTTGCAGGAAGTTCAGAAGACGATCGATGAATTAAGCTATGAAGTGAAGAGCGTGGTCAGACAGGCCAATCAGATTACAGGCGATCTTCAACATAAGATGGAGCAAATTGATCCTGTACTGGAATCCGTGAAGAATGTCGGCGATATTCTGAATGAGGTTACTTTAGCAACGAAGCAGGTATCCACTGCACTGATTGATAAAATTAAAAGTCCTTCCAAAAGCAAGCCATCCAAAGTCAGCAGCAATACGGTGCCTGTAGTGACGGGCAGCGAGATTCCGCCCCAGGCAACAGCCTATGCTGCCCCGGCTTCATCCGCTGCCGCCGTTCCTGGCTGGATGAAATGGGTGGACATTGCAGCCGGCGCCTGGCAAAAGTACCGCGGATAGCGGTTGAAACAGTAAGGTGATGATGGCCTCCCGTGTCCCGCAAACTTACTGAAAGGGTGAGAAGAATGATACAGATTGCTTTGCTTCTATGGAGTCTTCTCTCCCCCTGGGCCGGGGAGACGCCGGACATGCATGTGACGGCAGCCTCATCTAATATTCAACATGCTTTATGGAAACAACCGGCAATACTGCCGGATCAGGATGGCGGTATATCGGGGAAGCTGGAGACGTTCTCGACCTTTGGCGGGATCTCTTTAGCAGATGGGCTCGAGGATGTCACTGCAAAATTGGGTGAGGCGGATTCCGCAGTTAAAGATCCTTATACCGGATTTACGGAGTATCGGTACGGAGATCTCGTAGTCGGAATGTATGAGGAAAGCATCTATTATATAAGTAGAGATAGACGGCCGGACGAGATCGTCCTGAACGGGATTGTCATTCCGTTAAAAGATTTCTGGCTTCGCTATTATTTGGGCGAACCGGATTTCATAGCTGAGGATGGGGATGTCTATATCCGGGGATATTCAGCGCTTAAGCTTTTTCGCGATGACTCGGGATCTATCATCGCGGCGGATCTGTTCGACGATACTGTTTCATGAGGAATAGGGATGGGTAATGATTCAAGGATATCCTCTCTTGAAGAGGTTGAACTCGAACTTAACTACAAAGGAGCGAGAAACGATGAGCATAATCGATAACAAAGCATATGCCAAAGTTGTACAAAATGGTGTGCAGGCTGTAGAGACGGTTCACGAGCTTCACGCTGCCGGGTATCGCAAGGAAGATATTCATGTACTGGCCCATAATCAGGATAGGACGGACCGGATTACCGAGGCTGCCGATGCAGGCGATATCGGGATCAAGGAAGAGGGCGTCTTCACTTCAATTGCCAACTTATTCCGTTCGCGCGGTGACGAGCTTCGTGCGACAATAGAAGCACTGGGCTTTACAGAGGCGGAAGCCGCTTTTTATGAAAAGGAACTAGACTTGGGCAAAGTATTGGTTATTGCCAGAAGATCATAATCAGGCATATACAGCATGCCGATAACTTAGCAGATTAAAGCATAGATAAGGAATGGGACAAGTCCCCATTCCTTATCTACGTTTTAATCTATACTGTCTAAATTAGACCAAAAATGAAGGAAAATGGATGCGGGTGCTGAAATTTGAATTAACTTATTTTATTTAAGTGATTTTGAGGAGAAGAATATGAAAATTTTAATCGTTGACGACAATCCTACCAACATTATTATTATTCGCGAAATATTGAAGAAGGAGGGCTACCGAAATACGGAGTCCATGAATTCGGCCGGAGAGATGCTGGCACGATTGGGATACTACGATGACGTTCCCCTTTCAAGTCCAGCCTCGAAGTCAGATGTGGATCTGATTTTATTGGATATGATGATGCCGGAGATGGATGGAATCTCGGCCTGCCGTCTGCTGCAGCAGAGAGAGAGAATGAAGGATATACCCGTCATTATGGTTACAGCGGTTGGCGATTCCAAGAAGCTGGCAGAAGCACTGGATGCCGGAGCGGTCGATTATGTCACGAAACCAATTAACAAAGTGGAGCTCATGGCCAGAATCCGATCGGCTTTACGTCTGAAGCAGGAGAAAGATTGGCACAAAGAGCGTGATCAAAGAATTCAGGAGGAGCTAAAGCTGGCTGCCTTGATACAAAACGCAGTGCTGAGCTCGCCGATTTCCGATCCGCTTTTCCAAATTGATGCACTATATAAGCCTTCCTTTGAACTGGCTGGCGATCTCTACTCATGGTATTCGCTAGGGGAGGGCAGATATGGCGTGATTTTGCTGGACATGATGGGGCATGGGATTTCTTCATCATTGTTCTGTATGTTTATTGCTTCCGTTCTGAAGGACACGGTAAGCACCTATGTGGAACCGGAGAAGGTCATTCAAGAGCTGAACCGGCGATTTAATATGCTCTATATTGACAATCAACTTGTGCAGTACTATTTCACCGCCATCTATCTGGTTATTGATACCCGCTACAAAAAAATAGATTATGTAAATGCAGGGCATCCTCCCGGTTTGTTCTATCAGGAGAACGGGGAAGTAGTGAAGCTGGGGACGGTATGCCCGCCTGTCGGTCTATTCGACAAAATTGAAGCACCTACACAGACGATTACGTATGAAGGAAACGGTCATCTGGTCTTGTATACCGACGGATTAACCGAAAGTGTCGAAGGAACCCAGGAAGAACAATTGGATTGGCTGGAGCGGCAGCTGGCAGGAGATCATGTGTTTCCTAAGGAAGATATGAGGGAGTTAATGTTTGCAGAGGAACAGCCTCAAGATCGTGAAGATGACAAATGTATGGTGTGGATTACATTAGAAGGAGGAAACGAGCAAGGATGAAGATAAGGAGTAAGCTTGTAATTGGCTTCAGTTCACTGATGGCCATTCTGCTTGTGCTGACATTTATCAGCTACGACAGATTGAAGTATATGAATGATGAACTGGATGTACTGTATTCAAACCACTATACCATTATTAAAGAAGCAACCAGTATGCGCGGCGAATTCAATGATGTAGCCCGCATTCTGACTAACCTTCTTCAGGAGCCTGAGGTCTCCTTTATAGAATCTCAGACTCCAAAGCTGGAAAGCAAGATGGAAGAAGCCTTCCGGTATTACGATTCGATCAGGAACAAGATGAGCGGAACCGATGAGCAGCGTTTGATTGGGGAAGTCGATAAGCAAATCGAACTTTTTACTGATTACAAGAACCAAGTCATCGCGTTGCTTCAGAAAGAGCAATATGAGCAGGCAATAAAGCTTCGCCTGGAGAACGGTCAAGTCATTCAAGATAATTTGCTGGATAAACTGAATGATATGAGAGACTTTTATGATGTGAAAATTGATGAAGCACTCGCTTCTGCAAATGCGGCGTATGATAGCTCCATTCAATTGACTACAGCTACGATGGCCGTCGGCCTGCTGCTTGGGCTTGCCATTATACTGTGGGTATTGCCAAGCATCGCCCGCGGGCTCGGCAGCGTGAACGCCATGATGCAGTATTTTGGCAGGGGCGAGCTTAGTGCAATTCAGAGGGTACCCGTGGGGACCGAGGATGAAATCGGAGAGGTAGCCGTGATCTTCCAGGAGATGTCTCAGGATCTGGAAGAGAAGCAGGCTGCTGAGCAGAAATATTTGGAGATGCAGCAAAATCAGGTCTGGGTGAATTCGAATTTGGCTCGGGTAACTGAACTGCTCCACGGTGTCAACTCATTGCAACAGGTCTCGCAGATGTTTATCAGTGAGTTTACTCCTGTGTTAGGGGCGCTGTATGGAGCCATCTATCTTAAGCAAGAACATATGGATCCGGACAAGCTTATGCTGATGGCTACCTATGGGGGACAAGGAGAGCTTGATGCGCCGCCGACCTTTCACACTGGCGAGGGCCTTATAGGTCAGGCTGCTCTGGATAAAAGACCGATTTCGTTAAATGAGGCTCCGGAACAGTATATCTCGGTTCGTTCTGCCCTTGGCGAAGCCGCTCCGAACCATATTCGAATTTACCCGGCGGTCTTTGAGGATGAAGTGCTGGCCGTGCTGGAATTTGCCAGCTTTGAGGGATTCTCCATTGTACAGGAGGAATTGTTAGCCGGGCTGGCAGCTAACCTGGGTATCATCCTGAACAATATTAACCGCCGGCTGCGTGTAGAGGAACTGCTCCGAGAATCGCAGGCGTTGACCGAGGAATTACAGGTTCAGTCGGAGGAACTCCAATCCCAGCAAGAGGAGCTGCGCAGATCCAATGAAAGCATGGAGAAGCAGACGGTGGCGCTCAAACGCTCGGAAGAGCTGCTCCAGCGTCAACAGGAGGAACTGGAGCATTTTAATACGGAATTAATTGCTAAGACAAGAGCACTTGAAGAACAAGTTCAAGAAGTGGAAGAGAAGAACAGGGAAATTGAGCAGACCAAGAGTGAATTGGAGCGGCACGCCGCCCAACTGGCAGTTACGAGTAAATATAAGTCTGAATTTTTGGCGAATATGTCCCATGAGCTGCGCACCCCGTTGAACAGCCTGCTGATTTTGTCCCAGCTTCTATATGAGAATAAAGAGGATAACCTATCCGAGAAGCAGATTGAATACGCACAGACGATTCATATGTCCGGTGCCGATCTGTTAAAGATGATCGATGAGATTCTCGATTTGTCCAAGGTTGACGCGGGAAAAATGGAGATCAGCCGGGAGACGGTGAAGCTGGAAGAAATGACGCGGTTTGTCAGCCAGAACTTTGAGCCGGTTGCATTGAGCAAAAATATTAAGCTGTATACCGAAGTGGAGAGCAGCGTCCCTAGGGAAATTGTGACTGACGGACACCGGGTGAAGCAAATATTGCGCAACTTGCTATCGAATGCGTTTAAGTTTACGACGCAGGGGACCGTATCGCTAATTATTCAGTCGGCAAGCAGAGAAGAGCTTCCCTACGGTCTGGACAAGGAGCGGGAATACTTGAAGCTATCGATCAAGGATACAGGTATCGGTATTCCTTCGGATAAGATGGATATCATATTTGAAGCGTTCCAGCAGGTGGACGGAACGACGAGCCGCAAATACGGCGGTACGGGTCTGGGGCTATCCATTAGTCAAGGCCTTGCCGGATTGCTGGGTGGAAGAATCGACGTCACCTCTATAGAGGGTGAGGGAAGTACCTTCAGCTTGTACTTGCCTAAAGAGGCGCCGTCTCATCTATTTCTGGCCGAGCAGGAGGCGGCCGTGACGACTAATCCGGCCGTGAGCTCGTTCTATCCTAAGAGCAGCTTTGCACGTCCTGTTGAGCATCCGGTTGTCATTGACAATCCGTTGGATGATGATCGCGACCAGCTTGGAGAAGCGGGCGGGAAATGGATGCTCATTGTCGAAGATGATATTCAATTTGCCAAGATACTGCTGGATATGTCCCGCGCACACGGCTTCAAGACGCTGGTGGCAGTTCAAGGGGATATCGGATTGAATATGGCCAAGGAATACATTCCGGATGCGATCATTCTGGATATTCAGTTGCCTGTGCTCGATGGCTGGTCGATCTTGAATGATCTAAAGGGGAATGCAGAAACCCGGCATATTCCAGTCCATGTGATTTCTGTCGTGGATGAGGCTAAGCATGGCTTGATGATGGGGGCGATTGCTTTCCTGAGAAAGCCGTCCGACCGCGAGCATTTGGAGCAGGCCTTTACCGACATCGAGTCCTTTACGGAGAAGAGCCTGAAGCATCTGCTGGTTGTTGAGGATGACGATGTCCAGCGTAATTCGATTATCGAACTGATCGGTCATGACGATGTCATCATTACGGCCGTATCAACCGGCGGCGAGGCGCTCAAGGAATTGCGCGAGAAGCACTATGACTGTATGGTGCTGGACCTTATGCTGAGCGATATTACCGGATTTGATCTGCTTGATCAAATTCGTGACGACGAGGATCTGCGGGATCTGCCGATCATTATTTATACAGGCAAGGATCTGGACAAACAGGAGGAGACCCGTCTTCGGAAATATGCGGAGTCTATCATTATTAAGGACGTAAAATCTCCGGAGCGGCTTCTGGACGAGACGACGCTATTCCTCCATCGCGTTGAGGCGGATTTGCCGGAGGATAAACGGCGGATACTGCAGAAGCTTCACAATAAAGAAGAACTGTTTGAAGGTAAAAAGATCCTGCTGGTGGATGACGACGTGCGGAATGTCTTCGCGCTCTCCAGTGTGCTGGAAGGATACCGGATGAATGTGATTTACGCTGAAAACGGTCGGGAGGCCATTGAAATGCTGCAGGAGAACGGGGATATCGATCTTGTCCTGATGGATATGATGATGCCGGAAATGGACGGCTATGAGGCGATGAGGCAAATCCGGCAAATGCCGGAATTCAGCAAACTGCCGATTATTGCCTTGACCGCGAAGGCCATGAAGGATGACCGCTTCAAGTGTATCGAGGCGGGCGCTTCCGATTACGTGAAGAAGCCTATACAGACCGATCAGCTTCTCTCCTTGATGCGCGTGTGGTTGTATTCGTAATGGAGATGAACGGGTAAAGGGTAGTAGCAAGAGAAAATCAATATCGGAGATGAATTTATGGCACCTAGTGATTTTTCGGATATAGATACATTCATACCATCGGTAGACAAAGAGGTAGAGCTTCTGGAGATCGAGCTGTTATTGGAAGGGGTTCACCGTCTTTATGGCTATGACTTCCGCAACTATGCTCTTCCTTCTCTGCGCCGGCGGATCTGGCACCAGGTGCATGCTGAGCATGTATTAACAATATCCGGACTTCAGGACAAGGTGCTTCATGATCGGGATGCTTTCGAAAGACTGGTATACAGCCTTTCGATCCCCGTTACTGAGATGTTCAGAGATCCTCCGCTGTTCAAAGCGTTCCGGGAAAAGGTCATTCCGATTCTCAGAACCTATCCTTATATCCGCATTTGGCATGCTGGTTGTTCTACAGGTGAGGAAGTGTATTCGACGGCCATCATTCTTCATGAAGAAGGGCTATATGAGAAATCCAGAATTTATGCGACGGATATGAATGCCAGATCGCTTCAGCTCGCCAAGGAAGGGATTTTCGGCATCCAGAAAATGAAGCAGTATACGAAAAATTATTTGGAGGCCGGAGGCACCCGTTCTTTTTCGGATTATTACTCGGCAAGGTATAATTCCGTCATTTTTAATCCGTTTCTTCGCAAGAACATGATTTTTGCGGAGCACAATCTGGCTACAGATCGCTCATTCAATGAGTTCAATGTCATTTTTTGCCGAAATGTGATGATTTACTTCGATGATGAATTGCGTAATCGGGTACATTCGCTATTTCACGAAAGTCTTAGTCATTTTGGCATTCTGGTATTAGGATCGAAAGAGTCTCTTCATTTTACAGAGTATTCAGATAGTTATGAGCCGCTGGACAGGGTGGAGAAGATCTATCGGAAAATAAAATGAACCCTACGGGAGGATGCCATGGAAATCCAAGAGTCCATTCATATCTTGCTGGTTGACGACCGTCCCGAGAACCTGATGGCCTTGGAAGCGGTTCTGGAAAGCGAGCATTACGAACTGGTCAAAGCAACCTCGGGCGAGGAAGCCTTGAGACGCCTGCTCAAGGATGACTTTGCTGTCATTGTACTCGATGTTCAGATGCCTGGACTGGATGGTATCGAGACAGCCAAGCTGATTAAGGCAAGAGACCGCACGAAGGACATACCGATCATTTTTATTTCAGCGAACAGCAAGGAAGCGGAGCATTTATTTGCCGGATACTCCGCGGGGGCTATTGATTATATGGTCAAGCCGTTTATCCCGCAGATTCTCCGCTCTAAAATCGATGCTTTTGTCGATATGTATTTGACGAACCAGCGTTTGAAGACCCAGAGCGCGCTGCTCCAGCAGAAGACGATGGAGCTTGAGCGAATCAATGAGGAGCTTGTCCAGGCCAAGGAAGAGGCTGAGATTGCAGCTAAGGCCAAGACGGAATTTCTGGCCATGATGAGCCATGAGATTCGGACCCCGATGAACGGAGTCATCGGAATGATCGATCTGCTCATGGAGACGGAGCTGAAGGGCGAGCAGATAGAGTATGCCGAGATTATCCGCAACAGTGCGGATACCTTGGTCGCCATTATAAATGATATTCTCGACTTTACGAAGATGGAGTCCGGCAAGATGGAGCTTGAAGAGACTCCGTTCGAGTTGAATTCCGTCATAAAGGAGGTCATTAACCTCTTTTCGGTGGAAGCGGGTAAAAAAGCCTTGGAACTGGTTCATTTCATTGATGACCAGGTCCCCCCGGTGTTGTTCGGAGATATGGGGCGGCTGCGCCAGGTGCTAATAAATCTGATTGCCAACAGTATCAAGTTCACCGATCAGGGCGGGATTTATTTGCTTGTTACCATGCATGAGACCCGAGAGAATAGCCATATTCTCGAGTTTACAGTAAAGGACACAGGCATTGGAATTGCTCCCGACAAGGTAGAGCGGTTGTTCCAGCCCTTCTCCCAGGTGGACTCTTCGATGACGAGAAAATATGGCGGGACAGGCCTGGGGCTTGCCATCTGCCAGACTCTTGTGCATCTGATGGGCGGAAGTATTCGGGCTGAATTGCTGGAAGAGAAGGGGGCTACCTTTGTATTCACCATCGAGGTATCCCGTTTTCAGGAAGAGACGGATGATTCCTCGTGTGCTGTGCTGGAGGCGGCTGTCGAAAGATCCTCTTCGCCCAAAAGCACGATGCTGGTTGTGGACGATCACCCGGTCAATCAGCGGCTTATGGTCAGTATGCTGCGCAAGCTGGGGTATGAGACCGAGGTCGCTGAAGATGGGCATCAGGCCGTTCAAATGGCCCTTGAGAGTGAACAGGGCTTCGATATGATCTTTATGGATTTGCAAATGCCGATTCTGGACGGGATTGGCGCTACGAAAAAGATTAGAGCCTATGCCGATCAGATGGTTTCGGGGAAGAGTCCGTGGATTGTAGCTATGACCGCGGATGTCATGGATGGTACCCGGGAGCGTTGTATTGAGGCGGGGATGAATGATTACATCAGCAAACCGTTAAAGCTAGGCTCTGTCAAAACTGTGCTGACTCAGTACAGCAATGCTTTTCAGGCAGAGGCAGGAATTGGTTGATTCAATTCCCTGCTTGGCGGGTTATCTATAAAGAAAACATATTTCAGGAGAGAGTGTCTATGAATATGAATAAAAATGAAAAGTTTACCGCTACGTCGCAAGTGGAGAATGGAACCTGCACCGTGTATCTGCGCGGTGAACTGGACCTGTCTGTTGCACCCGATTTTCGCCAGGTAATGGAACCTCTCGCTGTAAATGAGAAGCAGGACCTTGTGATGAACCTGAAGGATTTGAAGTACATCGACAGCACAGGCATTGGTATTCTGCTGTCCATTCTCAAGACAAGACATGGAATGGCCGCCGGATTTCTCGTAACAGAAGTACCCGATCAAATTCAGAAATTGTTCGATATGACAGGAATCGCAAAGTTCTTTGCCGCTCAGGAGAACACCCAATAGGAAAGGAAAGAGTCACATGATTGATGAGGTACAGAAGATAGTTATCAGTTTGCCGGCAAATGCAGAGTACGTCGATATCGTAAGGCTAAACCTGTACGGGATTGCATCAAAGATGGGTTTTTCTTACGAGGAGATAGAGGACATGAAGGTCGCTGTCTCCGAAGCGTGTAATAATTCCGTTCTCTATGCCTATAAGGATGGAGCCGGAATGATGGAAGTTGTCTTTGAAGTTCAGAATGAGGCATTGTCCATTACGGTCAAGGATGAAGGGGAGAGCTTTGAGTCGTGGGGAGAACGCTCGGCGTTGCATGACAAGAATCTTAGCGACGCGCAAATTGGTGGACTTGGCTTTTATTTAATGCAGGCACTGATGGATGACGTTTCAGTGGTGAACGAAGCCGGTAAGGGCACCAAGGTAGTTATGACAAGGCGCCTCGTGAAGAGTGAGGAAAGGGTATGACCGATAAAGTGACTCCCCCTGAGTCCATGAATGAATCAACCAGTCTGATCTGGGAATACCAGCAGACAAAGGACAATGAAATTGCTACCGTCCTGATCAAAAAATATGAACCCATGGTCAAGATGGCGGCAGGGAAAATCGCCCGCAACCGCCCGGATCTCTATGAGGACTTATATCAGGTGGGGCAAATGGCATTAATTCGTTTGCTTCAACAGTATGATATCGAGATGGGCATTCCCTTTGAGCCTTACGCCATGAAAAGCATGATTGGCCATATGAAAAATTTTCTGCGGGACAAGTCCTGGTATATCCAGGTGCCAAGGAGAATCAAGGAAAAGGGAGCGTTGGTTCAGCAGGCCATTGATGAACTAACCGTTAAGCTGGAACGATCGCCAAACGTGCAGGAAATTGCAGAATTTCTTGATCTGTCAGCTGAAGAGACTGTGGAGGTGCTGGCAGGAAGGGAATGCTATCACTACGTATCTTTGGACTCCCCGTTATCTCAAGAGGAGAGTGCCGCAACGCTCGGCGAATTGATCAGCTCCGAGGCGGATGATTACGATACGGTAGAAAAACGCATGGATCTACAACAGGCGCTTAGTCAACTAAAGGATCAGGAGCAGCAAGTACTTCTCCTTGCGTTCCAGGAGGGACAGTCCCAACGGGCCATCGCCCAGAAGCTTGGGGTCTCGCAAATGAGTGTATCCCGTATTCAGAAACGGGCAACCGAGAAGCTGAAACTGATCATGTCCAATTCTGAATTTACCTGAGGTGAGACTGGCTTTGGAGAAGATTAGCGCGCTGAAGCAAATCCCTACAGATCACGATTGGATATGGCTTGATCTCCAAGACCACGAGGGGGATTCCCCTGGGATTGAACAATTGCGCCGGGATCATCCGGATACCCGGACATGGCTGGATATAATTTCAAAGCAGGAGACCAATTATTTAACGGTTCGCTTCCCGGATGGCAGAGAACCTGTTCTGTTCGGTTCTCTGCTCTATACAAATTCCGAAGAAATGCAAGAAAAAGATTCTTGCCTGTTGCTTCATTTTTATGTCAACAAGGACAAGCTGATTACGATAAACCTGGATGGTGAGACAAGACGGCATCTGGAGCAGCAGGGTCATCTGAATATGCTGAAATCCGCCCCGCTTGCTGCAGAAGGACTGCTGGTCATCATTCGAATGCTGATGCATTATTTGCATTCCGGCATGGATCAATTTGAAAAGAAGCTGCGTGAAGTTGAAGAAACGATGCAGAAGAATAATCATAAATATTTGCTGGATCAAATTATCTCCGCTCGCTTTGAGCTCCTATACTGGTCGAATTTGTTCGTACCCTGCAGGGAAATCGCTACTGCAGTAAAGGAAGCCTATTTGAAGGAGATTGAAGAAAGTCCGATTTACCTGCGTTTTTTGTATCGGGGTAATCGGATGCAAGAGCTGGTTGAGCATTACGAGAAAGAGATGGATACCCTTATCTCGATTGATGATGCAGTGACTGCTTTCCGCGGTAATGACATCATGAAGACATTAACCATTGTGACCTCTGTCTTTACTCCTGCCACCGTTATCGGAGCGTTATGGGGAATGAATTTTAAGCGTCTTCCTTGGGACGACTTAGGGTCCTTCGGATTTGCGTTGATGTGCGGAATTATTTTGTTGCTTTCTGGAGGGATGTACTTCTGGATTCGAGCCAAGGGCTGGACCGGTGATTTGCTAAAAGCAAAAAGTAAAGACGAAAACGTATAAAAAACCTGAATCTCGCCTATGGCAGAGATTCAGGTTTTTTGCAATTACTGTTCCGGATCAACATGAACTCCCTGCTTGTGATCCTCGCTGGAGGTATGCATCTCCTCCATATCCTCACCTAATTGCTTCAAATCCTCCATATCATTCACCATGGAGCCATTCTCAGCGGTTTCGATGCTTTTATGCCCAGGATACTCTCCTTGATCAGCTTCACGAATCTGGCGCTCGGTATAAGCGCCGATCTCTTCCTTGCCTGGCTGTTTTCGCATCAGAGAGGCCTCCGTTTCATTGAAAATAGATTCAGGGGAGCTTAAGGCTGCGACTGAATGTAATCCTGTAAATTCTTGATGTAGTCACCGACCATCGGCAGATCCACAAATAGGGAGAGCAGCCACCCAAGCAAACCGAGAACAACAAAGGTGCCGATACTTAATCCCAACCCGCGGGACATGCCTGCCATAAAGTTAGAAATGACACGCTTTTTAGGATTCGTATAATTTTCGAGAATATCCTTGAATTCCGACTTTTCCAGCATATCGGCAATTTGATCCAGCCGTCCGTTCAGACGTTTGACTTCATGCCGAAGCTCAAAGGGGTGTTCTTTTGTATCATAGGGATTCAATTGGGCCATGGGATACCTCCTGGGCGGCAGATTTGCCGGTAAAATGATAAAGCGCCAGCCGGCAGCTGGCGCTTTTAAAGACAGCCCCGTTACAGGGAGTTAGATGATGAACCCAATTCGCGCTTGGTCTCGTCAGCCGTCTTTTTGGCTTCATCCTTCAAATCCTTTACCGTATCCTCTGTTTTCTCGGATACCTCCTTCGCTTCCTTCTTCACATCTTCCGTGACATCCGAGGAAGCCTCCTTCAGGCTGGATACGATTGAACTGGCACCGTCACTTACGGTCTTTGCCAGATCTGTTGTCTTGGACACGGCCGTCTTGGCCAAATCCGAGCCCTTATCATATGCTACCGCAGCCAGATCCTTCGTTTTGTCTGTTGCGACACTAATCTTTTCGGACAGGTCGCTGCGAAGCTCGCGTCCTGGCTTTGGAGCACACAGCAAGGCTGCGGCAGCGCCGAGCAAGGCACCGATAACAAGTCCTTTCGTGAAGGTTGCACTACTATGCACTGGATATTCTTTTTCCGCTTCGTTCATGAAAATCCGCTCCTTTTTTATATAAATTTAATGAATATAGCGCCTTGATATTTACAGGCTGTTACTTGGTATATAAACGTGAGGGAATAGGGTGAAACAAAGGGATGTGGCGATTGGAGGGGCGCTGTACTATACTGTAGTGACGGATAGTTAATGGAGTACATCACTGCAAAGAGGGGATTAGAATGACAAGGGAAGCATTGCTTGTGAAGGAATATCGCGGCGGCATGCTGGAGTGCATCCATAATGGACATATATGTATTGTTGATGAGCATGGAACCATAAGGAAACAGGCAGGAGATCCGCGCTTTCGGGTGTTTACCCGTTCGGCAGCCAAGCCGATTCAAGCGATACCCGGGATTCGCGCCGGGTTGATTCCGCATTATGGGTTAAATGAAGCTGAAGTTGCTATTATGACAGCCTCCCATCGCGCCCAGCATCACCATGTGGAGACCCTGGAGAGCCTGCTCCGGAAGACCGGCCTGCAGGAGCAGGGATTGGTGTGTGCTCCTGCCCTGCCGTTGGACAGAAAGGCACGGGCTCAATTGCTGCGTGACGGAGGAGATTCAAGAAAGCTGTATCATAATTGCTCCGGTAAGCATCTTGGAATTCAGGCCTATTGCAAGATGGCCGGCATGACGCAGGAACACTATAACGACCCCGCGCATCCGGTTCAAAGGGAAATATTGGCGGTGCTTGCGGATTTGGCTGATTATCCTGCCGAGGATATCCGGCTTGCCACAGACGGCTGTGGATTACCCGTATTTAATTTGCCGCTCTCCTCGCTGGCAACGGCATATATGAAGCTTGCCTGCCCGGACCGGATTGAAGATCCGCAGACGGCTGAGGCTGCCCGGTCGATCGGAGCGGCGATGAACAAGCATCCTGAGATGGTAGGCGGAAGCGGCCGTATTGATACGCTGCTGCTGGAGGACGATAACATCGTAGCCAAGGGCGGATTCAAAGGGGTCTATGCCTTCAGCTTGCGCAAAGAACGTCTGGGAATCGCCTTTAAAATCATGGACGGTTCAGAGGAGGAATGGGGTCTGATCGTGCAGGAAATCCTGCGGCAGCTGGGGTATCAAAATACCGTTACTCTTCAGCGCCTGAAAGAATCATTTAGCGGGATCATTCACAATGATGAAGGATGGGAGGTCGGGAGCTCGGAAGCGGAATTTTTGTTGGAATAGGGTAGTCAGCCATGTCTTGGATGCCTTGATTAACCGAACGGCGATAGGGGTAAAAACATATAAATCCCAGTCAGAGGTTAAAAGAGAGGTAGGAGGATCAGGATGATAAAAGTTGTAACTTCCGCAGAGCGCCATACGGCCAAAGAAGGCCCTGTTCATAGTGAATACAGCTTTTCCTTCGCCGACTATGACGACCCGGGGAATGCCCATTTTGGCTGTCTGCTGGTTCTGAATGATCATATGATGGCTCCTGGGCATAGCCTGGAGTCTCACTCTCATCAGGATCTGGAAATCGTAACCTACGTTCTTTCCGGACAACTGCTGCATAAGCTGGAGTCCGCAGGCAGTAAGGAATTGCTGGAAGAAGGAAGCTTTCAGGTGTTGAGTGCAGGGACGGGCGTAACCCACTCGGAGCATGCTCCCGTTGGCGGCAAGCCTGTGCGATATCTGCAGATGTGGTTCTTGCCGGAGGATCGCGGCTTGGCGCCAAAGTTAAGCCATAGATGCTTTCCGAAAGAGCAGCGGGTTGGCAGGGTGGAGCCTGTCATCAGCAGCGATGCCGGTACAGGAGAGAATCTGCAGATCCGTCAAGACGTCATGATCTATGCTCCGGTTCTAACGGATCAGAAGCCGGTCCATCTGTCACCGGACGGACGCCGGATACACCTGTTTTTGATAGCGGGACACGCAGACTTCAGTTGCGGCAAACAGACATTTTCTCTGCATCCTGGAGATGCGGCCCGCATTCAAAGTAAGGAAGAAATCAGTATCGGCAAAACAGGTGAAGACCCGGCTGAACTATTGATTATTGAGATGCCCTGACCGGGATGTTCGTCGCTTAAGCTTTGCTGTTATTTCGAAGATGACCAAGTTCCTGGGCCAGCGCCTCCACCTCGGAGATGCTGAGCCTTTCTTTGTTTATAACGAGCTCGTAAATATCCATAATGTCATCATATTGGCCAACATGGAAGGCGGAAGCGTTCATTGCAGCACCGGTTGCCATTTTCAGCTTGGTCTTGATGGCTTCAATCATATACTCCACATTTTCTTGGCTTCTCTGGCTTAAATCCATTCTTCACTTCTTCCCTTCATCGTATTATCCCGGCTATTGTACCATGTTATTGACTGAATCGCACAACCGATTGCTTTGCGGTCCCTAATCTCTTGCGATACAATCATACTATCTTACATATTGGAAAAGCTTGAGGAGAGGGGGAGAATATGCTGCTTGACGATAACCGCAAATTGTCAGCAACCGGCTCGGATTACAAAAGAATATCCGGAGACGAACTGGCGGACTTCTTTCAAGGAATAAGGCGGCGCCACCACGGAGAGCATGTCGTCTTTCTGTGTGTGGGAACCGACCGCTCCTCCGGCGATGCGCTGGGTCCGTTGGTAGGCTCGCGGCTTATGGAGCTTAGCTTCAACTATGTAATAGGAACCATGCCAAATCCCTGCGACGCGGCCAACCTGGAGCGTCTTATTCTCGATATTCCGCCGGAAAGTATTATTATTGCTATCGACGCTTGCCTCGGTTCCCCAGCCTCGGTAGGCTCCTTTCTTGTATCGGAGCAGCCGCTGTACCCTGCAAGATCCGTGGGGACAAAGCTCCCGGCGGTTGGCAACTACAGTGTGGCGGCTGTGGTCAATGTTAATAGTCCCAAGCCTTACTGGACGTTGCAGATGACTTCTCTTCATTTGGTTATGCAGATGGCGGAGCAGATTGCGCTCGCGGCCGCCAAAGGGTTTCAAAGAGGCTAATCAAGCTTAATGATATGGAAAAGAACCATATTAGAGGTAGTTCAAAAAGCCATCTTTTGATCACGAAGAATTTCAAGGGAGTGATTCGACATCGAATCTTGCGTTCACCCTCGAAGTCCAAGCGAATGCTTACGATGCATGCTTCCATTGGAAGCATTTCACTCCTGTAGGTTTTGCCTACACTCCGTTCCTCCTTCGTCGGGTTCTCGCAACCTTCTCGGTGCTGAAAAGCTGACTTTTTGAACACATGCTTTTAATAGTGCAAGTTGATCCGAGATGAATAGTAATTTAAAGGAAAGAAGGGCTCATAATGGAGAAAGTGACAGTTGGCAGCTTGACGATCGCTTATGAAGAGCAAGGAGAAGGAGAGGTTCTCGTCCTGTTGCACGGCTTCTGCGGAAGCTCGGCCTATTGGGAGAATGTCGCTCCGCTGTTGGCGGATTCCTTCCGTGTTATTATGCCTGATCTTCGGGGACATGGAGCTTCGGATGCGCCGCTGGGTGCGTATACTATAGAACAAATGGCGGACGATGTTGCCTTGTTGCTGGAAGAGCTTGGCGTGGAGAAATATGCGGTGCTCGGCCATTCAATGGGCGGATATATCGCTCTGTCACTGGCACAACGTTACAACAGCCGTCTCAGCGGTTTTGGCCTTGTTCATTCCACCGCATATCCGGACAGTGATGAAGCTAAAGAAAAGCGCGTAAAGGCCATAGCGACCATTAACTCCGAAGGGATTACCCCCTTTATTGACGGGCTGGTTCCCGGTCTGTTTGCTCCGAAGTCGCTGGATAAGCTGTCTGCGGCTGTTGACCGTGTGAAGGAACTTGGCTATAAAACACCGCCGCAAGGAGCTGTTGGAGCGGCGATGGCGATGCGTGAACGGGAAGACCGCAGAGATGTGCTCTCCTCTGCTCCGATTCCGGTGCTTCTTGTTGCCGGAGGGAAAGACGGCATTATCCCTCCGGAAAGAACTTTCACAACAGATAAAGAGCATGTTACCAAGGCAGTTATTCATGAGGCTGGACATATGAGTATGTATGAAGAACCGCAGCGGCTCGCCGATATCATCAGGGAGTTTGCGAGCGGGCTTCAATAAGTGCCGATTTTGGGAGGATGGACAGCTTATGCTGCGCAAGGACTATCTGGTTCGTATGATTGAAGAAATGACGGAAATGATCGGAAAGATATTTGACCTGAAGCAGCAGCGTAAATGGATCGATGCCCTCTGGCAGATCGATGATCTGTATCGGCGTTTGTTCAGACTTAACTCGGACCTGATCGGAGGGCTGTCTGCCAGAGATCTTGTTGAACTGATGAGATCGGGAGGATCCGTCGAATCCGATAAGCTGCAAAGCTTGGCCAAGCTGGTCAAGGAGGAGGGCGATATCCTTCTATCCTCCGGAGATCCTGATCAGGGAATTCGCAGACAGATCAAAGCCCTTCATCTTTTCCTGGCTGCCAGCCAGTACGGTACCCAGCGGGAATTATGGAATCTGGAGGCTTCTGTAGACGACCTGCGCATTCTGCTGAAGCCTTATGTGCTGCCCGTTGATACTGAACGGCTGCTTCTGGACTATCAGGAGGAACTTCGCAGGTATGATCAGGCGGAGGATACACTTTATCGGTTATTAAAGAGCAAGGCCATCACCAAAGAGGAAGGCATCCTCTTTTACCGGCGACTCTCTCTCCTCTCTCCGGAAGAACTGATCCGGGGAGGGCTTCCGCCGGAAGAGGTGCAAGAGGGAGAACTGGCCTGGCTGGCCGCCTGGGAGCATCAAGTGTAAGAGAAAGCGAGCGTGATATGATTGGACAAGCTGATTGAATTATTAGAGCATACGGACCAGCAGGGGCATTTGATTACGGCTATATTAAGCCAGCAGCGCAAAGCTGATGAGGAGAGCTACACCAAAGTCGTCATTAAGCCCGTCCTGCTGAAGCAGAAGCTGAATTACCAATTGACTTATCATTATAAAAACAAGGTTACTCATGAGAATATTCCGGCAGGCTCATTGAGCAGACAGGTAATGCCGTTATTCGAGCAGACCTTCCGTCAAGCGCAAATCTATACGTCTGAAGCTGATTACCAGATCCTGATCAGCAAAAAATACAAGGTTTCCATCCTTAAAAAGCAAGCTACTAAAAAGCCCGGGGAGCTTACCCATAACCGGACCAAAAGGTATATCCTCGATGAGGGTATACCTGTACCCTTTCTTGTAGAATTGGGGATCATGAATTCGGAAGGCAAAGTGCTTGCCAAGAAATATGACAAGTTTCGTCAAATCAATCGCTTTTTAGAAATGGTTCAGGATGTGCTCCCTCATTTACCGGCCGACCGTCCGCTAACTATCATTGATTTCGGCTGCGGCAAGTCCTATCTGACTTTCGCCTTATATCATTATTTGTCGATCGAGTTGAAAAGAGAATTGAATATTGTCGGACTCGACTTGAAAGCGGATGTCATCGAACATTGCGGATCGCTGGCGAAAAAGCTGAATTATCAAAACTTGAAGTTTCTTGTCGGCGATATTGCGGACTATGATGAATTAGAGCGGGTAGATATGGTTGTTACGCTGCATGCCTGTGACACGGCAACCGATGCGGCACTGGAAAAGGCAATCCGCTGGGACGCCTCCGTCATTCTCTCGGTACCATGCTGTCAGCATGAGTTGTTCGAGCAGGTTCAGCAGCCTGTATTAGACCCGTTGTTGGGGCATGGCATTCTCAAGGAACGCTTCTCGGCACTGGCAACCGATGCGATTAGGGCCAAGCTGCTTGATCTGATGGGCTACAAGACGCAGCTGCTGGAGTTCATTGATATGGAACATACCCCGAAAAATATATTGATCCGTGCGGTTCGATCGGAAAGCGGAGACCGCGACAGATTATGGCAGGAATACATGGTGTTCCGGGATTTCCTCGGGGCTTCCCCCTATTTGGAACGGGCCTGCCGCGATTTGCTTCCCATGATGTAATTGTCATCGGGCATAGGAATCTGGTTAAGAGATAATCGTTACCAGGATGCCGGCTCATGCCGCTACTTGCAATCATTAGAGGATCCCGGTTTGTTCCGGGAGCAGGAAGTCAACACTTATAGTGTTGGCTTTTTTTGCGTGGTTTCTGAAATAAGGTGTGAGAAATGGGAGGGAATAAAGATGGGGACGGGAGAGGGCGGATGGGCTGTTGCGGGGTTAAGATCCGTACTCGTATTTACTCTGCTTGCCACCTGCGCATTGGGCGGAATGTTCTTTCTTGAGGATAGCGCGACCCTTCTGCTTATAGCCTTCTGGATGACAGGGATGACAATCATTATTGCGCTTAGGTGGATTCAAAAAAGCTCGAGAGTATCTCCAAAAGTTCGCCAATCCGAGCCGATGACGGCTCCTTTGCGTCAGGCGGCTCCAGTTCCAGCTGTTCTGGCTCCAACTGCTCTAGCTGTTCTTTATATCTTGCACTTGGGCCTCGAACCTGCTTCTGTACAAGCGACTATTTTGTCCGCGGTATTCTGGCTGTTCGCGTCGGGTTATGCAGCCGCGTTACAGGCAGCCTCTTCCGGAGGAAGAAGGGCTGCCCGCTTTCTGGAGTCCGGCTGGCTGCTGGCCACGGGCCTGTTGGCGCTTGCGTCACTGGCCGTCGTCTATGGCTGCCTGCCGTGGCCTGGCGCGATCCTGCGCACAGCGGATCGCGAGGTGGCTGCTGCCGGGGCAAGGCTTGGCGGTCTGCTCCAGTATCCGAATACGTTCGGAGCCGTGATGGGAGCTGCGCTGCTGGAGCGGTTGACCGCCCTTGCCGCCTTGCCCCGGCAGGCCTTCAGCCGCGCGGGACGCTGGCAGGGGCAGCGAGCCGGTGCCCTGGCACCGGCCTTTGCGCTGTGCCTGCTGCTGACGGAGTCGCGCGGCGCCTTCGCGGCGCTTGCGGCGGCCTGGGCCGTCGCCGCCCTCCTGCTGCGCCGCGGGGAGCGGCTGCGCTTCGCCCTGCACAGCGCGGCTGCCCTTGGCGCCGGCGCTCTGCTGGCGGCGCCGCTCATGCGTGCGGGCTTGGCCCCGCCCGCACTGCAGGGCCTTGCGGCCCTTGCCGCCGTCCTCGGCGGCTGGGCCGCAGTCAGCGCAGCGCTCGCCGCCGCAGGCCCGCGCGCACTGCGCTGTATCACCGGCAAGCGCTGCGCTGCCGGTGTTGCCGCCCTCGCCGCAGCCGCAGGCCTGCTGGCGCTGGCGGCGGCACGGCCCGCCGCGCTGCAGGCGTTGCCGCAGCGCCTTACGGGCGCCGCGACGCTGCTCGCGCGCGGCGACATGTATGCCGATGCCCTGCGGCTCATCGGCGGTGCGCCCTGGCTCGGCCAGGGCGGGGACACCTGGCGCAGCGTCTATCGCAGCGTGCAGAGCAGCCCATATACGGGCAGCGAGGTGCACAGCGGCTATCTCGACCTGCTGCTGGATCTCGGGCTTGCAGGCCTGCTGGTGCCGCTCGCCTGGATCATCCCGGCTCTGCGCTCCGCCTTCCAGAGCCGCTGCCGGCTGCTGCCCAGCGTCTTGCTCCTCCTGCTTCACAGCCTCATCGACTTCGACCTTAGCTATGGTCTGATCTGGCTTCTGCTCATCTGGCTGTTCCGCTGGGCCAAGGCCGAGGCCCCAATTACTTCATCGAAAGAAACTTCGTTACTGCCACAGAGGTGGCGACGCCTGCTCACGCATTCGTTAATGTATCGGCTTGTCCTGCTGGCTCATTCCCGAAGTATTCGCTTCTTTCGTATTCTGCTGCCCGGCGCCGCTGTACTGGTGTTGCTCTGCGCCGCCGTCTTGTGCTTTGGACAAGCAGTGAGTCTGCGGCGGGAGCAACTGGCTCTTGCCATAGAGGCTCAGCATCCACGAGAAGCAGAGAAGCTGCTCCGGCAGGCGAGCGCCTTGGCTCCCGCAAGGCCCGGGCTGTACCTTGCCCTTGCTGCACGCTCCGATGCGGAAGGCGCCGCCGTCTGGCTGCAGCGCGGACTCAGCTATGAGCGAGGGCAGCCGGAGCTTGAACTGGCGCTTGGCAAGCTGCTTGCCGGGAGCGGAGATTTGGCCGCTCTGGAGCATCTGCGGCGGGCAACGGAATTGAATCGCTATAGTAATAAGACATGGGTTGCCGCACTGTCGGAAGCCTCCCGGCTGGCAGAAATGACGATGGCAGACCGGGAATCACAGCAGCAGGCTGCCTGGCAAGCGCTCACCGCAGGAGCGGAGCTTTACGATCGTTATTTGGAATTCACAGCGGGAGGGCCCTGGCGGAGAAATGATCTGGATTTCGGAAGAGAGGAGACAGTGGCACGGCTTGGCGAGCAGTTTCGGAGAATGAGAGAGTCGCTGCCGGCTTTACGAATGAGTCCCGGTTCAGATTCCGCCAGTCAGCCTGGTCCGCATTAGCCGCCAAATGCGGACCGGAAGGCTTTGGATAGATTCTCTCGGTCCACCTGCCACAGCTTGGCGAGCTCTGCACTAACGGCTTCATCCCACCAGTCGGCGAGCAGCCGCCGATTGCTTATATTTTCCGCGATCCATAGCAGATTGCCGATGACCTTGCGGTAATATAGAGCTTCTCCTTGCTGAATACGCTCCTCCGGAATATAAGTGTCCAGCCGCTTGATTGTGCGATACAGCTCCTTGCTGCAGCTGCGGCGGATTTTTCTGGGCGTGGGCAGCGGTGAAGTGTGTTTCCCGGGTTTGGGCATCATCTTGCTTCCCTCCTTCTCTTCAGCATATGCCTCTGAATGTTGAAAGGGCACATTCCCTCAAGCTAAATGGGATTCGTTTGCTTAAGTAGAATGCATGTCCCGGGCTGTGATAGAATAGACTGGTGAAAAAGGAAATCAGGGAGCGGGGCAATCGCAGTGGAATGGATTAATCAAGTGATTAGCGTGCTGTTGGAGTGGATTCAGCAGATGGGGTATTTTGGAATTATGTTCGGACTGATGATTGAAGTCATTCCGAGCGAAATTGTTTTGGCTTATGGCGGCTATTTAGTCTACGGCGGGTATATTAACTTTATAGGGGCTGTCATCTTCGGTGTCGTCGGCGGCGTGATTGCTCAAATATTTATTTACTGGATCGGGCGTTATGGAGGAAGACCCATTTTGGAGCGCTACGGCAAATATATTTTAATTCAAAAGAAGCATATCGATGTCTCGGAGACATGGTTCGAAAAATATGGTCCTGGCGTGATCTTTACGGCTAGATTTATTCCGGTGGCCAGACATGCGATCTCTATTCCCGCCGGGATGGCCAAGATGCCTTTGGGTAAATTTGTCGCGCTGACAACGCTCGCGGTTATTCCTTGGTCCGTGTTGTTTGTCTATCTGGGACTCAAGCTGGGTGAAGGCTGGCAGCATGTAGATGAAAAGGCTGGCCCGCTTGTTATTCCGATTTTGCTGGTTGCCGCGGCATTGTTCATTGTGTATATTCTCGTAAAATGGTACGGAGCTTCAAAAAAGAAAGGGGATGCCTAATATGAGTGTAAATGTTGCGTATAAGTTCGGAGCTGGAATAACGCCTCTTCAATTTATGGAGGGCATGCAGAAGAATAAGGAGGCTTTTCAAGCCAATTATGACAAATTTGCTTGGCAGAGTGAAGAAGACCTTGTCTTTTTTGAGGGACTGCAAGGCAAGAGTAATTTGCGCGTACTGATTCTTGCCGCGGATTGGTGCGGGGATGTGGTGCGCAGTGTACCCGTCGTCTTTCAAGTGCTTGAAGCTTCGGGCTTAACGGTGGAGGTATTTATTCTGGAGCAGCATCAGGACCTTATGGAGCATTTCCTGACGAACGGAGGACGTTCCGTTCCGATCATCATTTTTGCCGACGACCAGGGGCAGGTACTGGGCCAATGGGGGCCAAGACCGGAGCATGTACAGGCGCTGATGATTGAGTTCAAGCGTCAGAATCCCGACCGGGAGGCACCGGATTACGATGTGAAGATCGGCGAAGTCCGGAAAGCGATGGCTGTGAAGTATGAGGAAGGAGCCGGAGTGAACGGATCGGTCGTAACCGAATTGCGCAAATTGATCTCCGGGTTAATCTAGCATGTTGAATGTAGAGAGCTTTTCGCTTGGCCCGCTCCAGACCAACGCCTATCTGATCTATGGAGAGGATAAGCAGAAGGCGATTATTATCGATCCTGGCATGAACCCTGGCGCTCTGATTAAGCGGATCAAGGATATCGAGATAGAAGCAATTTTACTGACGCACGCCCACTTCGACCATATTGGAGGAGTGGACGAAATCCGGAAGCTGAAAGGCTGTCCGGTTTACCTCCATCCTTCGGAAGCGGAATGGCTTACAACCCCTAAGCTTAATGGCTCCCTGCTCTGGCCTAATGTAACCGTTCCGATCGCGACGACTGAGGCCGAGTATGATCTGGGGCAAGGTCAGAAGCTGAAGCTGGCGGGGCATGAGTTTACAGTATTTCATACACCGGGACATTCCCCTGGGGGTGTAAGCTTCTTGTGCGGAGAGCATTTATTCTCGGGTGATTGCCTGTTCAAAATGAGCATTGGCCGTACCGATCTGCCAGGAGGCAGAGAGGCGGACTTGTATAACTCGATCAGAGGCACATTATTCAAATTTCCTGAGGGCACGAAGGTCTATCCTGGCCACGGCCCAACGACGACGATCGGGTTTGAGAAGCAGAACAATCCTTATGTATCTTAAGCTTTCTCGACGGGTATTCTGCATTTACAACAAATTTCTGTGCAAAAAATGCAAAAAGGCTGGACAAGCTGTCAGCGCTTTGCTAATATTTAATCATTAATTAATTGTAACCTTTGCGAAGCACGCAAGCTGCGGCCTGTCCCGGTTTGCGTTCTTTTTTTTGACTAGTTGCCCTTCTTTATTTTTTTTAGTAGGATTATATAATAACTTTAAGAGGTAGTTCTGAAAGTCATCTTTTGATCGCGAAGTAGATCATGAAGCAGACTCGACGTCGAATCTTGAATTCAGCCGGGCCGTCCGAGCCATTGCTTGCGGGGCATGCCTTTCCTTTGAAAGCATTTGACTCACGCAGGTTTTGCCAAGCGCATGCTTCCGAAGTTGTTTTCTTCGAAAACGTGTAGCTCCGCTGCTCAGTCCTGGCTTTATCCAATCTTCTCGGCGCTGAAAATCTGACTTTTTGAACACTCATTTTAATTTCAGGGAGGAAGACGATGCTACAGTTGGGAGAAAAGATTGTATTCGTCGGTGATGCCTTTGAGCAGAATCTTCCTGTTGGGGAATATGGTTACGTGATTGCTTATGACCGTAATCCGGATAATGCTTTTGATTATGTGATCCGCTCTCCGAAGACAGGACGGAACTATTATGTTCCTGCCGAAGATGTCGAATCGGAAGCAGTGCTGATAGAATGGGAAGCAGAACGGGCGCTGCAGGAAGCGTTAATTGATTACGCATTGGCTACGCATAACGAGAAGCTGTTTCTGCATGTGTTAAATGGTGAAGACCATGATGTGGATGAGCAGAAGGAACCAACAAAGGAAGCTATGTCTACGGCAGAGTTTATTAAGCAAGTTAATCTGCGGGCATGGATATAGAATTGAAGCTTCTAATATGATGAATGGGGCCCTTTCAAAGTCACGTGGGTGACGAAGGGGCCCCTATTCTATACATATAATTCGTTCCACCCAGCCACGTCGGCGCAATTTTAATGCCTTTTGGCACTTAAATAAGCTCAGCCTGGCCCCGGCAGCGAATTTTAATGCCTTTTGGCACTAAAATGTGCTCGGCCCGGCTCCAGCCGTGGATTTTAATGCCTTTTGGCAC
>NZ_JAHLQJ010000049.1 GCF_018919145.1 Paenibacillus brevis | reverse complement strand
TCTGTCAATCGTCTGTGAAAATGTCACCTTAACTGTGCTATGAAAATGTCACTTATTTGTTGGAGTCTCCTGTTCACCAGGAGGCCTCTGAATAGCTGTTATGTTGCGAATACATAGCATCTTGGAATGAACTTTGTTTTGTGGTACGCTTTGTTTGGTTTCTGCCATACGTGGATTTCCACGGATGGTTTTGGGCGGGTTTGCGTGGCTGCGCAGAACTCGCCTCTTTTGTCTCTTCAGCCTTTCGTTCAGGCTTTTCTGTCATTTTCAAGGGCAAGGCTTGCTCTTGGTACCACAACAGCAGCTCGCCATTTAGAGTCTCACGCACTTCGACTGTGGATTTTGCATCTAGTCGGAGTGGAGCAGGTGTTGCGAGGGTGTAGATCTTTCCATTGTAGGAAAGTGTATTGCCGGTACCCATCTGGCGGTATTCACGAATGGTAAAGATATGCTCAAGATTGACGGAGCTATCAGACGGGATGTAAGCGGATGGGGTCTCTGTCGGCAAGACAGCAAACTTCCTGTTGTGCTTATCAAGTAAAAGGGGCAGCTTGCTATTTGCTTCATCCATCGACATTACGCCCAAGAGTCGCAGTTCAATCACCAGACGATCCTGGAATGTTTTCCAGAGTCTTTCTATGCGTCCTTTAGCTTGAGGTGTAACGGCCTTGATATGCTCGATATGTAGGTCTGCCATGGCTTTACCAAAGTTGGAGAGGGGCCTGGACACACCGGCAAGTTCCTGCTCTACAGTAAGTTTCTCGTTAGGTGATCTAAAGATGGTATGCCGATCACTGTACAGACCAAGCGGTACGCCGTAGTTCTGGATGCCTTGCTGCATCACAAGAGAGTAACCTTCGCGGCATTCGTTCTTGCGGAACACAGCGCCAACAACAATTCCTGTTGCATCGTCAATGGCTGCGTGCAGCGCAAAGGCAGGGGCTCGGTCTTCAAGCCAAGCATAAGGAGTCGCATCAATCTGCCACAGCAAGCCTGCTTGAGATCTACGCTGACGAGGCTGATGAGCTTTATTACGACGTCGCTGCTTCGCTTGTTTAATCCCCTGATCCAGGAGGATTCTACGGACACTGGATGGACTTAATTGAATCCCTTCATGTTCCTCCAATAACTCTGCATAATGACAATTATTACTGCCGTAATACTTCTTCTGATATAATTCCGTCACCTGTTTCTTTAGTTCGTTGTCTAAAGCATGAATCGGTTTCCTTCCACGATTCTTATGAACCAATCCTTGCGCTCCCCCCTCAGCGATATACTTCTTCTTTAATCGAATCATCTGCCGTTCCGTCAGCCCTAAGGCAGTTGCACCTTCCTTGTTCGTCATATGTCCCCCAAGGACTTTTTCCACCACAACTACCTTCTTTAATTCTGCTCTTGTCAATGTTAATGTCTCCTGTCCCATAGTGACATTATCTCAGAACAGTTATAGGGTGACATTATCACAGCACAACAACAT
>NZ_JAHLQJ010000048.1 GCF_018919145.1 Paenibacillus brevis | reverse complement strand
TGAACTGTGACCCGGTTTGTGGACTCTGATTAAAAGCAGCCTTTTATTTAGCAGGCCAAGAGATGACTCCTGAATTCGTCGGGGGTCATCTTTTTTAATGTCCATTGGTACCGTTCCGAATTGTAATAAGCGATGTATTCAGAAACACGTTCCTGTACTTCACGGATCGTTTGGCAGTCTGTGAAGTTGACATCATCCTTCATATGACCGAAAAATGATTCCATCGATGCATTATCCCAACAGTTTCCCTTGCGAGACATGGACTGTTTAAAACCGGCTTTCTTCAGTTGGGTCAGAGTTTTTGGATGGGTGTAGTGCATCCCCTGATCTGAGTGGAAGATGGCTTCGGGGTGGATATTCCCGTCCAGCCGTTCCAACAGGCTTGTAATGGTCCGTTTAACAAGCGATAGCTCCAGTGTAGAAGAGACGCATTCGGCGAGGATCTGCCTAGTGGCTCCATCTTTTACGCAGGAAAGATAGGCCCACTGCCCATTCCCGTATCGCAGGTAGGTAATGTCGGTTAGGAATACTTTCTCCGGCTCACCTTGGTCAAAATGGCGCTTTAGCAAGTTCGGACAAGTCTGGTGTTCCTGAGTTGCTTTAGCCATCTTTCGATAAGGATTTGCTTGACGAATCTTTGCGACTAAGTTGAACTTGTGCATAAGGCGTCGAATTTTTTTGTGGTTCATAACAACACCGCTGATTTGCTCCAAACGCATCTTGATTACTAGAGCGCCAGCCTTCCCATCTAGAGCGTCAAAATGAAGTTTAATCAGGGCAAGGTCCCGTTCATCAGCGGCTTGGCGGAGTTGCCGATGTTCCTCAGCTCCAAGCCACCTGTAATAGCCGCTAAGGCTCACTTCTGCAATCTCGCATAGATAGCGAGTCATCTTCTTGAGATTGTGTAGCCGAATTGTGTGGTTGATGATTTCATAGCGCTCAGAGGGCGTTAACGTTTCTTTTTCTGCCTTTCGAGCGCTTCGAGCTTTTTTAGGAAATCCACCTCAGCCTGTAGCAGTTTAATCCTGGCCATAGCGCGCTGTAGTTCTTCTTCCACAGATAGTTCGCCCGCTGGCCGTCTTCCTGTGCTACCTTTGCCACGGCGTTCTTCCGCCAGCCCAGCCTCACCGTATTTAGCAAACGTTTCTCGCCATCGTTTCAAACTGTGCTTGGGCTTTTTGTGACCGATTACATCCAGATCAAAACCAGCTTGGATGAATATTTCTACCGGTGTGAAGCCCTCTTCATAAGCTTTTACTGCAGCAATCTTGAACTCAGGCTTGTACGTTATGTTTGTCTCGGAAACCTGTTGTACGTGCGGATTCGCTGCTAAGTTCTTCATGTTCTCTTCTGTAAACAATGTACGATTCATATATCCCATGTACGTCACGCTCTCTCCCTAGCTGTTACTCTGATTAAAACACAAATGACCCACAAGAGGGTCACTTTTTTCAAAGTGTCCTTCTTATGGGTCACAGTTCA
>NZ_JAHLQJ010000047.1 GCF_018919145.1 Paenibacillus brevis | reverse complement strand
TTTTTTCACTGCTATGAACGTTTTTTGTCAATCCCCTATTCCTTTGCCTTTTAACCAAAGGTTTATATCCATTCTTCGGGCACGGGAACAAAATGCGAGTCAACGGCTGGCAGACTGCTATCCGTGGGTTGGTTCCACATGTTATGCCTTTCGTACAGGAGGACCTTCCGATAACTACAGACGCACGCCAGGTAATATACCTTGTGCAAGTGAAAATCGCGGGTTATCCTCCAAACCTTTCTCTTCGTTCCCATGCCCCAAGAATGTATACGAGTGGTATATCACAAATAATCTAACTCATTGAATCCATACAAGTAGCTATGCAGCTTGATGTTGTGCAGATCTTTCAACACTTACGGCTATCGACCAAATAAATCCCACGAGTTCTCTACCGATTGCAGCGACAACGAGGTTTTTGTGTTTTCCCTTCCGGAGCAGCCTTAGATATTTTGTATGTAAACGATTCTGAGCTTTCCAGGATACTTCCTGGGTATGAGCCGACTGCCCCTCGAGGCACTTTTCCAAATCTCCTTTAACCGCTGGTCGATGACGGTAACTCCATGCCGCTTCAATGAGCGCACGTCTTACCCTTGAGTTTCCTGTCTTTGTCAATCCGCCTCGCCGGGTTGTTGGCCCTGACGAATGTTCACGAGGTACCAGTCCCAAGTAGCTCATGAGTTGAACGGGAGAGCGGAAGCGCTCGAAGCTTTCAATCTCGACAACCAAAGTGATGGCGGTTAGCAGTGCTACTCCGCGTAGTCCTTGAATAGCACGAATAACCGGAGCATGGATGCAAACTTCTGCTGCTTCTCGCAGGGTAGCCTCCAGACGTTTAATCCGCTCTTCGATTTCCCGGAGCTGCTGCAGGTACTCATCGAATACCGTTTGCTCCACCTTTCTTTCGTAAGTAAGCGTTGCAAGCCATTGGCGGTACATTTTGGTCCAGCGTCTCTTCATGCTTGCCGGTGGATGAATGTGATGACGCAGCAAAAAATGAATGATACGCTGACGGGCTCGATGAAGGTCTTCTTTTACATCTTCACGTGCTCTGACAAGATCCCTTAAAGCTTCGGTTTCTCGTGTCGGTACATGAATAGGGGTCAACTCTCCAGCACGATGCAACTGAGCTAGCCGCTCGGCATCCCGGCGGTCCGTCTTAATGGAGTCCCCTGCACGGACAGGAATTCTTGAAGGGGCAATGACTGCGCAACTCACTCCCATTCGGGTAATCCAATGATACAAATCGTATCCCGTCGGACCGGCCTCATAACACACCTCAAGAACAACATCTTTCTCTTGAAGCTTTCGAATCAGCTTGGCCACAGCATCTGGATTATGGGCAATGGTTCCATAAAATCTTGGTGCTTCCCGGCCCTCATCCGCAATAGCAACAGCAATTTTGTCTTTGGATACATCCATTCCTACGTATTTTGTGGTATTCTTCATATTAGCAGCTCCTTTCGCATGTAGCTCTGAAATAGTGGTTTCTCACCTTCTATTTTAACCTACGATTTGCGAATAGG
>NZ_JAHLQJ010000045.1 GCF_018919145.1 Paenibacillus brevis | reverse complement strand
AAAGAAGCTGTCCCAAAAGTACACTTCGGGACAGCCTAAGCAAGAAGTTTAAGTATAGTCACGAAATACACCGAGGAGCTAAGCGGTTTATTCACGCTTAGCTCCTCGGTTTTTAGCATCCACCGTCGCTTTTTTAAGCAGATTATGGGCAAGGCAAAGCCACCCGACCTCCAGACTGACTTTGGGCAAGCCTCGAAGCAGAAACCGTCTAAAGCCTCGGTTGTTTTTTAAAGCACCGAATACAGGCTCAGGCTCGATCATGCGTCTTACGGCCAGGGCATAACCTTCTTCACTACGGAGCTTTTGCCTTGCCTGGTTCTTTAGCCGCCAATACTTCATGCTGACTTTGATCTCGCGATTCCCTTGAGCTTTTGTACACTGCGGCTTTAGCGGACATCCCTCACAGCCCGTGCTTCGGTAATGTCGATATTCAATCTCATATCCACTTTCTGTTTTCTCCTTACTTTCTCGCCCGAAATGAAGCGTTTGTCCAGCCGCGCAGGTCCATGTATCTTGTTCGCTGTTATAGGTCCAGTTATCGATTTTGCTGATGTCCCTTTGCCAAGCCTTGCTCTTTTCGCGATGATACGTACTGTACTTCACGATGGCCTTCACTTGATGCTGCTCCAGATAAGCATAATTCTCTTCGCCGCCATAGCCCGCATCGGCGATGACCGTCTTCGGTAGCTTTCCTAACTGCGATTCCACTTTTTCCAAATGCGGGATGAGGCAACGTGTATCGGTCGGGCGTTGATGCAAACTGTAACCGATAATGAATTGATTCTCCGTCCCGATCTGCACATTATAGCCCGGCTTGAGTTGACCATTTCGCATGTGGTCTTCTTTCATACGCATAAAGGTAGCGTCCGGGTCGGTTTTGCTATAGCTGTTTCTTGTCCCTACAATGGCTTGTTGGGTTTCGTACTTTTGCAGACGGGGCAGCAAGTCCTTGCGAAGCGTGCGCACTGCCTTTTTGAGCGGTTTGTTCTTGGGCTTCTCCTGCAAGCGCTCCTCTAACTGCTGAACGGCTTGCTCCAGCTTTTCACGGGTGAGGGAAGAGGACTCGCCAAGCTCCAGAAGATCCTTACCACTATGCGTTCCTTCTTCTTGCTTCTCGGCTTCCTCTATGGCAGCAAATAAGGTCTGAACTTTCTCTTGAAGCCTGGATTTATGCTTCACCACTGCTTTGCCCCAAACAAAAGTGTATCGGTTGGCATTCGCTTCGATTTTCGTGCCGTCCACAAAATAATGTTCGAGTTGTACGTAGTTCTCCTCAGCCAGAAACTGAAGGACGGCGGTAAAAACCGTTTCCAGTACCTCCCTCATGCGTTCGGATCGAAAGCGGTTGATGGTACGAAAGTCCGGTCTTTGTCTGCCGGCGAGCCACATGAACATGATATTTTCACGGACCGCTTTGGCGATCTGGCGAGAGGAGTAGATACGCTGAGTGTAGGCGTAAATGATGACTTTGGTAAGCATTTTAGGGTGGTAGCTGTCTCGTCCGCCTCCAGGATAAGCCGCGTCGAAGATGACGTCGTCCAAACGATTGACGGCGGTGTTCACCACTCGAACCAGGTGATTAACGGGAATATCCTCTTCTAAATCCATTGGTAAACAGAGTTGATCCATGGTATATTGAATGTACAAAAGAAACCTCTCCTTTGGTTGTATGGTTGCTCGACACTTCCATTTTACCAAGGAAAGGTTTCTTTTTGTTTTACATTTTTTTAAAAGGAGGCTTACCCTTAGTCATCATTGTTTATGACTTTTGGGACAGCCTC
>NZ_JAHLQJ010000044.1 GCF_018919145.1 Paenibacillus brevis | reverse complement strand
GCTCGTCACGGAAGCCATATTTATACTCCTCCATCTCAGGGGCCTTTTTAGCCATGGTGCCTTACCTCCTTCAAAATAATGATTAGCTTTCCTGTTCCATACCCTTTTTGAGTGCATTCCACGCAAGGGTGGCACACTTGATCCGGGCCGGAAATTTATTTACGCCTGACAGTGCTTCGATATCTTCATAATCATCAAATTCAACCGGTTCGCCCTTCATTAAGCTAGAGAACCGGTCCGCCAGCTCCAATGCTTCTTCGACAGTACGGCCCTTGACCGCTTCTGTCATCATCGAGGCCGAGGACATGCTGATGGAGCAGCCCTCCCCTGTGAATCTGGCGTTCTTGACGATGTGATCTTCAACCTGAAGCTGCAACGAGATCCGGTCCCCGCAAGTCGGATTGTTCAGATCAATCGTCAAGGCTCCTTCTTCAAACTTTCCGCGATTACGCGGGTTTTTATAATGATCCATAATAACACGGCGGTACAAATCATCGAGTTGCATTACGCGAAGTACTCCTTTGTTTGGATTAAAGCTTCCGCAAGCCGGTCAATATCCTTCTCCGTGTTGTACATGTACAAGCTGGCTCTTGCTGTTGAACTTGCTTGCAGCCAACGCATCAAGGGCTGGCAGCAATGATGTCCTGCACGGATCGCAATTCCCATCGTGTCAAGGACGGTAGCGACATCATGCGGATGAACGTCGAGCAGATTGAATGTCAGCAACCCGACTTCACGCTCCCGGGGTCCGTACAGCGTCAAGCCTTCAATCTCTGACAATCGCTCGATGGCATACGCAGCAAGCTTTGTCTCATGACGGTGGATTTCATCCAGACCGATCTCCTCCAGAAAATCGATAGCTGCGGCAAGTCCCACAGCCCCTGCAATGATCGGGGTCCCGCCTTCAAATTTCCAAGGCAGCTCCTTCCATGTCGACTCATATAGCCCGACATCATCAATCATTTCGCCGCCGAATTCAATCGGCTCCATCGATTCCAGCAGATGCTTCTTTCCATATAGTACTCCAATTCCAGTCGGCGCGCACATTTTATGGCCGGAAAAGGCGTAGAAGTCACAATCCAAATCCTGGACGTCCACCTTCATGTGAGGCGTGCTTTGAGCACCATCAACGACCATCACACCGCCATGGCGATGAACGATAGCCGCAATCTCCTTGACAGGGTTCACTACGCCAAGCACGTTCGACACATAAGCTATCGAGACAATCTTCGTCTTGGAGGTCACAGTCTTCTCTACATCCTCAAGCTCGACATGACCGTCCGGCTGCAGCGGTATATATTTCAGCACAGCTCCCGTTCGCTTGGCTAATTGCTGCCAAGGAATCAGGTTGCTGTGGTGCTCCATAGGAGTGATTACGATCTCATCTCCGGCTTCAAGCACCGACGGGCCATAGGAGGAGGCCACCAGATTCAGTGCAGTGGTCGTTCCGCGCATGAAAATAATTTCCTCCGTCCCGGCCGCCCCAATAAAACGGGCAACGCGCGCTCTCGCCCCTTCATAAGCATCTGTAGCCCGACTGCCCAGCGTATGAACGCCCCGATGCACATTGGCATTGTCATGCTCGTAGTACTTCTGAACAGCCTCAAGTACCTTTGTCGGCTTCTGGGAGCTTGCCGCACTGTCCAGATAGACCAGCGGGTGCCCATTTATCTCTTGATTCAAAATTGGAAACTGGGATTTAATCAGTTCCGCATTCATTGGCCTAACTTCCTTTCCACTAATCCCTGCAATTGCTGTTGCAGCTGTTCCAGTGGAATATCTGAGACGA
>NZ_JAHLQJ010000043.1 GCF_018919145.1 Paenibacillus brevis | reverse complement strand
TTGGCCTAACTTCCTTTCCACTAATCCCTGCAATTGCTGTTGCAGCTGTTCCAGTGGAATATCTGAGACGACCGGAGCCAGGAAGCCGTAAATAATCAGGCGTTCGGCCTGCTCACGGGAAATGCCGCGCGACATCAGGTAATAAATTTGCTCCTGGTTCACCTGTCCAACCGATGCTGCGTGTCCCGCTGTGACATCGTCTTCGTCAATGAGAAGAATCGGGTTTGCATCCCCGCGTGCTTTAGGGCTGAGCATCAGCACTTTTTCCGTCTGCTGCCCATCTGCCTTGGTTGCGCCCTTCTCAATCTTGGTGATCCCGTTTATGATGGCCGTAGCCTGCTCCCGCATGACCGCACGGGTAATCATTTGGCTCTCTGAGCTCTTGCCAAAGTGAACTGCTTTGGTGGTATAGTTCAAGCGCTGGGAGCCAGAGCCAACCGCAATCACCTTCGCATCGGAATTCGAGCCATTGCCCTTCAGAATCGTCAAGGTCTCACTGGCTGAATCCCCGCTATTCATTTCGCCTACAATCCATTCGATGCTCGCATCGTTTCCAAGCCTAGCCCGGCGGATCGTATAATCAGTTGTAGTTGCATTCAGGTGATGGACCGTAGCGAATTGTACCTTAGCCCCATCCTTGACGATCACCTCAGCCGCACCGTTATGCACAATGCTTTCGCTATAGTCTCCAGAAATATAATTATCGACGTAAGTTACCCGGCTGTTCTCCTCTGCCACAATAAGCACATGAGGGGCGAATACGGTCTCTGTACTGTCGATCAGGAAAATGCTTTGCAGCGGAATATCCACTTCCACATTTTTGGGCACATAGAGGAATACGCCGCCGTTCCAAAGCGCGCTATGCAGTGCGCTTAGACGGTTCTCCTCCGGCTTAATGATCGAATGAAGATAAGACTTCACCAGATCTCCATGCGAGCGTGCTGCTGTCTGCAAGTCGGTAAAAATAACGCCTTTTTCAGCTAAATCAGCGCTCAACTGCGCAAATACACTCGTATGATTTTGCTGAACCAGCAAATTACTGTTTTCCTGCAGATTCACGAATGATGCTACCTGCTCCGGGAGCTGCTCCTTCAATGCGGGAGCGGAGGAGGTCCATGAGCCAAAATGGTTCAGGGCCCACCGTTCCATTTTTGTCTTTTCCAATATAGGCAATTCCAGATCGGCGGCAAGCTTCAGCGCATCTACTCTGCTGTCTGTAAGCCATGCCGGCTCACCGCTGCCCGAAGAAGAGCTCCGCAGTTGTTCCGGATTGACCGGAAGAACGATTTGTGTCGTCATTTTGCTTCTCCTCCTTCCGATTAGGCTTCTTGGCCTACCGTTTCATCCACAATACCGAGTTCTTCCTTCACCCAATCATAGCCGTCACGTTCCAGACGCTCGGCAAGCTCAGGTCCGCCGGATTTCACAATACGTCCTTGCATCATGACATGAACATAGTCTGGAGTAATATAGTTAAGCAAACGCTGATAGTGCGTAATGATCAAGAAGCCGCGTTCTTCGCTGCGCATGGCGTTAACCCCGTTCGCAACAATGCGGAGCGCATCGATGTCAAGACCGGAGTCGATTTCGTCAAGAATAACGATCTTCGGATCAAGCATCGTCATCTGAAGAATTTCATTCCGCTTCTTCTCCCCGCCGGAGAAGCCTTCATTCAAATAACGATGAGCGAACTCAGGATTTATCTCAAGCTCTTTCATCTTGGTTTCCATTTGACGTATGAATTTAATCAGGGAAATTTCATTTCCTTCTCCGCGGCGTGCATTGATCGCACTGCGCAAGAAGTCGGAGTTGGTTACGCCCGCGATCTCACTCGGATATTGCATAGCAAGGAACAATCCTGCCAATGCGCGTTCATCGACACCCATCTCCAGCACATCTTCACCGTCGATAGTTACCTTGCCATCTGTTACTTCATATTTCGGATGACCCATCAATGCAGAAGCCAGCGTACTTTTACCTGTACCATTCGGCCCCATAATCGCATGAATCTCTCCGCCTTTTATTTCAAGGTTGATCCCTTTCAGAATCTCTTTCCCCTCGAT
>NZ_JAHLQJ010000042.1:0-1701 GCF_018919145.1 Paenibacillus brevis | reverse complement strand
TCAGGGGTAGGGGAGCGTTGTATATACGTTGAAGGTGTACCGTAAGGAGCGCTGGAGAGTATACAAGTGAGAATGCCGGTATGAGTAACGAAAAGATCAGTGAGAATCTGATCCGCCGAAAGCCTAAGGGTTCCTGAGGAAGGTTCGTCCGCTCAGGGTAAGTCGGGACCTAAGGCGAGGCCGAAAGGCGTAGTCGAAGGACAACAGGTGGAAATTCCTGTACCACCGTAAACCGTTATGAGCAATGGGGTGACGCAGTAGGGTAGTGACGCGGACTGATGGATGTCCGTCCAAGCAGTGAGAGGGTAGCATAGGCAAATCCGTGCTACGTAACCTTGGGCTGTGATGGGGAGTGAAAATTACAGTAGCGAAGGTCATGATCTCAGACTGCCAAGAAAAGCCTCTAGCCAGGTGAAGGTGCCCGTACCGCAAACCGACACAGGTAGGCGAGAAGAGAATTCTAAGGCGCGCGGAAGAACTCTCGTTAAGGAACTCGGCAAAATGACCCCGTAACTTCGGGAGAAGGGGTGCCCCGGTAGTGTGAATAGCACGAGGGGGCCGCAGTGAAAAGGCCCAAGCGACTGTTTAGCAAAAACACAGGTCTGTGCGAAGCCGCAAGGCGAAGTATACGGGCTGACGCCTGCCCGGTGCTGGAAGGTTAAGGGGAGTGGTTAGGGGTAACCCGAAGCTATGAACTGAAGCCCCAGTAAACGGCGGCCGTAACTATAACGGTCCTAAGGTAGCGAAATTCCTTGTCAGGTAAATTCTGACCCGCACGAATGGCGTAACGACTTGGGCGCTGTCTCAACGAGAGATCCGGTGAAATTTTAATACCTGTGAAGATGCAGGTTACCCGCGACAAGACGGAAAGACCCCATGGAGCTTTACTGCAGCTTGATATTGGACTTTGATACGATTTGTACAGGATAGGTGGGAGCCTAGGAATCCGGAGCGCCAGCTTCGGAGGAGGCGCCGTTGGGATACCACCCTGATCGTATTGGAGTTCTAACCTGGTACCGTGAACCGGTGCGGGGACAGTGTCAGGCGGGCAGTTTGACTGGGGCGGTCGCCTCCTAAAGAGTAACGGAGGCGCCCCAAGGTTCCCTCAGAATGGTTGGAAATCATTCGAAGAGTGCAAAGGCATAAGGGAGCTTGACTGCGAGACTGACAAGTCGAGCAGGGACGAAAGTCGGGCTTAGTGATCCGGTGGTACCGCATGGAAGGGCCATCGCTCAACGGATAAAAGCTACCCTGGGGATAACAGGCTTATCTCCCCCAAGAGTCCACATCGACGGGGAGGTTTGGCACCTCGATGTCGGCTCATCGCATCCTGGGGCTGAAGTAGGTCCCAAGGGTTGGGCTGTTCGCCCATTAAAGCGGTACGCGAGCTGGGTTCAGAACGTCGTGAGACAGTTCGGTCCCTATCTGTCGTGGGCGTAGGAAATTTGAGAGGAGCTGTCCTTAGTACGAGAGGACCGGGATGGACGCACCGCTGGTGTACCAGTTGTTCCGCCAGGAGCATAGCTGGGTAGCTAAGTGCGGAAGGGATAAGCGCTGAAAGCATCTAAGCGTGAAGCCCCCCTCAAGATGAGATTTCCCAGTATGTAAGACCCCTTGAAGACGACGAGGTTGATAGGCCTGAGGTGGAAGTGCAGCAATGTATGGAGCTGACAGGTACTAATCGGTCGAGGGCTTATCCAA
>NZ_JAHLQJ010000041.1 GCF_018919145.1 Paenibacillus brevis | reverse complement strand
CTACACCACCCGCATAGCGGGTGGTTTTCTGTTTCGCACGCTTCGCGTACTCAACTGGCTTAAGCCATTAACAAGAAGAACCCGGCTGTGCAGAATGCTCTGCGCAGCCGGGTTCTGTCATATCCGGGTAGTGGATTCACGGATCATCAGCTCTCCGGGGAAAATTTTGTGGGAATGGGTCTGCTTCTTATTAATCAAGTCGAACAGAATCCGCAGCGTTTCCTCGGCAATTTCCTCAACAGGCTGCCGGATCGTAGTAATCGAAGGATTATAGTAATAAGCGATATCCAGGCCATCAAAGCCCGCAACCGAGTAGTCACCCGGCACATGCTTACCGCTTTCAAAAATGGCCTTGCACGCCCCCACAGCCAAGCTGTCCGAGACAGCAAACAGTGCTGTGAACGGTTCGCCTGACTCCAGCAAGTCTTTGGTGACCACATAGCCATTCTCCATCGAGTAGCTCTCCAGATGATCCTTCATACTGCAGACCAGTCTGCTGTCAACCTGCAGGCCGTGGTCCTCCAGCGCTTTCTTGTATCCTTCGTATCTCAGCTTCCCGATACTAACGTCGTCCATAGGAGCCGTGATGATCGCAATTTTGCGATGGCCTAGGCTGCACAGAAAATCGACGATTTTATAGCTTTCCTTAAAGTCATCCACTGAAACGGAGGAGAACTCAGTCGGATCGAATTCCGGCGCCATCCCGATCGTGCTGAGGACAAATGGCACTGTCAACTGCTCCAGCTTCTCCTTGGAATGAGAGAAGTATCCGCCGAGAAACACAATGCCCTTCAGCCGCTTCTCCTTTTCAAGCTCAATGGCCACCTCGATCTCATCCTGATGCTCATCTACCCTTTGCAGGATGAAGGAATATTTTTTGCGCTTGATTTCCTTCTCGAACACCTGGATCATCCGGTTGAAGAACGGATTCGTGATCCCTTTGATCAGCACAGCAATCGTCTTGGACGCGGAGCGCTTCAAATTTCTGGCGCTGTTGTTCGGAACATAATGGTTCTCCTTGATGACCTTCATAATCATCGCTTTTGTCTCTTCGCTGATATCCGGATGATTATTGATGGCACGGGATACCGTCGTTACCCCAACACCGCACATTTTTGCAATATCTATAATTGTAATCGATGCCATTTTTACGATCTTCCCTCATATTCTTGGTCTTGTCATTCTCATGTTGAATATAGCAATTAAATTTATGGAATACAAGACCCGAGGTCCTACCCTTTAACAGCGCCTGCCACCACGCCCTCAATGATGTACTTTTGGCAGAATAGATAGAAAATGATAATCGGGACAATCGCCAGCACCAGCATCGCCATCATCGCGCCCATATCGATCGAACCGTACCCGCCCTTCAAATACTGGATCGCGATCGGAATCGTCCTGTATTCGGACCCGATGACCAGCAGCGGGAGCAGATAGTCGTTCCATACCCACATTACGTTCAGAATAGCAACTGTAATAGCAATCGGCTTCAGGATCGGCAGGACGACGAGGAAGAAGGACTGAACCGGGGTACAACCATCGATAAGATCCGCTTCCTCGATCTCAAGCGGGATGGATTTGACAAAGCCGCTATACAGAAACACAGACAAGCCCGAGCCAAACCCGAGATAGATTAGCAGAATGCCAACCGGATTATCCAGATGCAGCATATTGACAGTCTTGGTCATGGTGAACATTACCATCTGGAACGGAACAATCATTGAAAATACGAAAACATAATAGATCATCTTCGTAAAACCGCTTTTCACACGGGTAATATACCAGGCCGTCATCGCTGTCAGCAGTACGATAATAAGAACCGAACCGACAGTGATAAAGAGTGACATCCCGAAGGCATTGAAGAAACCGGTCTTTGCCACACCTTCTGTGTAGTTTTTCAACCCAATGAACGTCGTCTGATCCGGAAACCGAAACGGGGTATCACTGATATAAAACTTCCCTTTGAACGAGTTCATCAATACGATCAGCACAGGGGCCAGGAACAGACAGGCCAGCAGGAACAGCAGAATTGATAAAGTTGTATCGCGGATTATGGTCTTTTTCATCAGCTCTCTACCTCCTTGCTTCGTGTAGCTGCCAGCTGGATCAGAGCAATCAAGGCAACCAGCACGAAGAATACCACGGCCTTCGCTTGGCCAACCCCTTCCCAGCCTACACTCCCATAGAACGTGTTATAGATATCGAGAGCCAGCATCGAAGTCTCCTTGGAGGGTGCGCCCGCGGTTAGCGCCAGATTCTGATCGAACAGCTTGAACGAATTCGACAGGGTCAGGAACAAGCAGATTGTAATAGAGGGCATGACCAGCGGAATCGTAACATTGCGTAATATGCCAAACCGGGTGCTTCCGTCAATTTGCGCAGCTTCGATAATTTCCTTGGATACATTCTGAATGCCTGCAATGTAGATAATCATCATATATCCGATCAATTGCCAGTTCATCAGAATAACCAGGCCCCAAAATCCGTAGGTAGCGCTGAAGGTTAGCGTTACATCGAACTTCATCAGGATTCCGTTGAGGATGAGCAGCCAGATATAACCCAATACAATACCGCCGATCAGATTCGGCATAAAGAATACAGTCCGGAACACATGGGTGCCTCGGGCGCCCCGGGTCAGCAGTACCGCCAGAAGAAATGCGAATACATTGATAGTAATTACAGAAACCACTGTGAATTTCACCGTAAACCACAGCGCATTTATGAAATCCTGATTCGAGAAGGCCTTGATATAATTGCCTAGTCCAATCCAAGAGGCATCGGTCACCGTCCTGAATTCCGTGAAGGACAAGTAGACGCCCAGAATAAACGGGATAATGAAAATGACGGCGAACACCAGGATCGTCGGCAATGCAAAAAGGGCGAAATATCTTTTTAACGATTTTTGCATGAGATTTCTGCTCCTCACCTTGCTTGACATGATGGATCAGCTTGATAGGCGAAATTGAAAAAAAGGAAGACCACGGCATACCGGCCGGTACACCGTGGCACTAAACACATTCGAGTACTGAGCCTTACTTTGCCTTTTCCGCTTTCCAGCTGTCCTTGAAGATTGTCACCACTTCGTCCCACGACTTATTGCCTTGGGCATATTGCAGCAGGCCATCCCCGAACTGATTCTTGAATTCCTCACTCGGGAATGCGGCGAAGGTCCATGGAACCGAGACGATGCCGTCTTTTTCCATCCAGTTCGTTACTTCTTTCGCAAGCGGGTCGGCAGGCTTCTCATTCTCCTTGAAGGTATTGAAAGGAGCGATGAAGCCAAGATCGTTCGTCACATAGGATTTACCCTTGTCACTGGAGAACAGCCACTCCAGGAACGCGATGGAGGCTTCCTGCTTCTCGGCAGACACCTTGCTATTGATCGCCAGGTAGTTCTCGGTTCCGATCGCCAGTCCTTGGCTTTCTTCTCCGTCTGCGCCAGTGTATATGGGCAGGAACCTGATATCCTCGGATTTCACTACATTGCCGTCCACTTCATTAATTTGCGACCATGCCCAGTTGCCGTTCTGCACCATTGCCGCTTGACCCAAGGCGAACTCCGCCATGGAATCCGATACAGACTTGCTGCCCAGCAGCGTAGGCTTCGTGACCGAATTATTGATATAGAGGTCAAAAATATTTTTGAAGTTCGCATTATACTTGAACTCTGCTTCGTTCGTTGCAAGACCGGCTAGCACGGTATTGTCATAATCTTTATTATCTTTGAACTCATAGTACAGGGGCATATTAGCCAAGTGGGTCTGCCATCTCCATTGCTCTCCTGCAGCCAGCGAGGTGGAAGCAAACACTCCCTTGATGCCCAGTTGCTCACTCTTCGCCGTCATATCCTCGACCACGGCTTTCAGGGTATCAAAGTTATTGACTTCTTCCATCGAAGATACCGATACCGCCTTATCCGATAGTCCAAAATATTGCTTCATCAACGCATCGTTATAAATAATGCCATACCCTTCTACTACATAAGGGATCCCGTATACGCCGCCTTCGCTCGTTACTGCCAGGCTTTGATCGGACAAGTAGCTGTACAGCTTGGTGTCCTTAAGATCCAATGTGTAATCCTTCCAGTTCTGATACCCTACAGGTCCGTTAATTTGGAAAATCGTCGGAGCCTCGGACTTGGCAATTTCCGACTTCAGCGTGGTCTCATAGGTACCCGCAGCAGCTGTAACTACCTTCACCTTAACGCCGGTCTCCGCCTCATAATCCTTGGCAATCTTCTCGTACACCTCTGCGATCTCCGGCTTGAAATTCAGGAAGTAAATTTCTCCGGCCCTGCCGCTTGCGCCATTCGAACCAGAAGCCCCGCTGTTGTCCTTACCGCAGCCCGCAGCAAGTCCTGCAAACAAAGTTAATGCAAGGACCAAACCCAACCATTTTTTACGCTTCATTCTCTAATAACCCTCCTGAAATTTTTTTATAAAACATAATGAATCCGTTTCCAAATAAAATATCGATTTAAATCGGTATCGTTTCCGAAAACCTTATCGGCATCCTTTTCGGTAACGTTTTCGATTTCTCCGACATCGTATCATATTCCATTTTTTAGATCAATACAAAATTTGTTTACGCTTTCAAAAATATATAAAAAAGCAGATTCCCTGCACCTGTCAGAGAACCTGCTTGAGACGCCGCTATGAATATGTTGCTATATAAGTTGAACTATAAAGGCTACGTAGAAAGGGCATAAGTTTGCTGTAGTGAAAGCTTTCTGAAACAAAGCTGCTTCGGGAGCATAAGCTCGAAAGCGTTCGCCTTTGTGAGCGGATTTCCACCTTATAATAACTTAGTCCAATTAGAGAAATCTGCGAACAACAGCGATCGTAAGAACACTTCACACGTTGCCCCAGAACGTAATATTCAGCAGTTCAACTTATATATAAAATATGACTATACATTCAACCAACGCTTGAACATATGCTTTGTGGTGGCTTTGTTCATTTCCGCAATGGAAGTCGTCAATGGAATCCCCTTCGGACAAGCCCGTACACAGTTTTGGGAATTTCCGCAGCCCTCAATCCCGCCATCCTCCATCAAGGCATCCAGCCGTTCATCCTCGTACATCTCTCCCGTTGGATGCGCATTGAACAAGCGGACCTGCGAGATTGCCGCCGGCCCCATGAAATCGGTTTTCTCGTTCACATTCGGGCAGGCCTCAAGGCATACCCCGCATGTCATGCATTTAGAGAGCTCATAGGCCCACTGCCGCTTCTTCTCCGGCATTCTTGGACCAGGACCAAGATCATACGTGCCATCGATCGGAATCCATGCCTTTACCCGCTTCAGGGCATTGAACATCCGGGCCCGGTCAATGACCAGATCCCTAACTACGGGAAAAGTACGCATGGGCTCGATTCGAATCGGCTGCTCCAATTGATCAATCAGCGCTGCACATGCTTGCCGGGGCTTGCCGTTGATCACCATCGAGCAAGCGCCGCACACCTCCTCAAGACAATTGGACTCCCAGCATACGGCTGTGGTCTGAGCCCCATCCAGCTTGACCGGATTCCGCTGAATCTCCATCAAGGCGCTGATCACATTCATGCCTGGACGGTAATCCAGCTCGAATTGCTCGATATATGGCTTGGATTCGGGATCATCTTGACGAGTAATAATGAACTTCACTTTTTTAACAGCGAGCTTCGTATCCGTAGTCATGATTCTCTCCCTCCTATTTATCCTTGGAATAGTCGCGAATCCGCGGCGGGATCAGAGAGACGTCGACCGGATCATAAGAGATTTGCGGCCCGTCAGGCGTCCACGTCGCCTTGGTTGTCTTCAGGTACTCTTCATCGTTGCGGTCCGGGAAGTCCGGCTTGTAATGCGCGCCGCGACTCTCATTGCGAAGGAGCGCACCGAGTGTCATCGCTTCCGCAAGCTCCAGCATATTCCACAGCTGTCTGGTAAACGCGGCACTGGCATTGTTCCAGCGCGAGGTATCGTTAATATTGATATTCTGATATCGCTGCTTCAGCTCCTTAATCTTGCTGATCGTCGCCTCCAGGCGGTCATTATAACGCACGACCGTCATATTGTCGGTCATCCATTCGCCCAGCTCCTTATGCAGCACATACGGGTTTTCCGTGCCGTCCATGGAGAGCAAGCGATCAAATTTTGCCTCTTGCTGCTTGGTGTAACGCTCGAATACAGCCGGACTGATGTCCTCTGCCGAGGTCTTGAGCCCGCGAATGTATTCCACCGCCTTTGGCCCGGCAACCATCCCGCCATAGATGGCCGAGACAAGCGAATTCGCACCGAGGCGATTCGCACCATGATACTGATATTCACATTCCCCGGCAGCGAATAAGCCCGGAACATTTGTCATCTGGTTATAATCGACCCACATCCCGCCCATAGAGTAGTGAACCGCCGGAAAAATCTTCATCGGAATCTTCCGGGGATCATCGCCCATAAACTTCTCATAAATCTCAATAATTCCGCCCAGCTTCACGTCAAGCACCTTCGGGTCCTTATGAGACAGGTCCAGATAGACCATGTTCTCTCCATTTACGCCAAGCTTCAGGTCTACACAGACGTGGAAAATCTCGCGAGTCGCGATATCCCGGGGCACCAGGTTCCCGTAAGCCGGATATTTCTCCTCCAGGAAGTACCATGGCTTGCCATCCTTATAGGTCCAGATTCTTCCGCCTTCCCCGCGGGCGGATTCGGACATCAGCCTCAGCTTGTCGTCGCCCGGAATTGCGGTAGGATGAATCTGGATGAATTCCCCGTTTGCATAATGAACGCCTTGCTGATATACCGCTCCTGCCGCGGTTCCTGTGTTAATAACCGAATTCGTTGTTTTCCCGAAAATAATACCCGGCCCGCCGGTCGCCAAGATGACCGCATCTGCCGCAAATGTAACAATCTCCATGGATCGAAGGTTCTGCGCACAAATTCCCCGGCACACTCCCTCATCGTCGATCACCGCGGAGAGAAACTCCCAATTCTCATATTTGGTTACAAGTCCTTCCGCTTCATATCTGCGCACCTGTTCGTCCAACGCATAGAGAAGCTGTTGACCGGTTGTCGCCCCCGCAAATGCGGTCCGGTGATGCTTGGTGCCGCCGAAGCGACGAAAATCCAGCAGGCCTTCCGGGGTACGGTTGAACATAACGCCCATCCGGTCCATTAAATGAATAATGCCGGGAGCTGCCTCACACATCGCCTTGGCAGGCGGTTGGTTGGCAAGAAAGTCCCCGCCATAAACGGTATCGTCAAAATGCTCCCAAGGAGAATCGCCTTCCCCTTTCGTATTCACCGCTCCGTTAATCCCGCCCTGGGCACACACGGAATGCGAGCGCTTGACCGGAACCAGCGAGAATAGCTGTACCGGAACTCCCGTCTCTGCGGCCTTGATCGTTGCCATGAGCCCGGCCAAGCCTCCGCCGACGATGATGATGCTCTGTTTTGCCATGTAAGCTCATCTCCTAAAAGTTTTGTATAGCATACATTTCTCGAATAACTTCGTACAAAACTCGCTTCGTAAGCAGCGGCTTAGTTTTGTATAGCATAAGCTTCTCGGGTTGCTTCGTAAGCTTTCGCTTCGTCCGCCCCTATCCGGCCAATGTCCGGAATGTCATCTCCAGCCAAGCTGTTCCTTCGGCCTGAAACTCCGCTCCCCGGAAAGCAAAAAGGGACCAGGTGAATAAAATGGCCACGATAACAAACAGCCCCATGCAAATGTTCGACGATACCCGCTGCGCGCGGGGACCGACCGTAATCCCCCAGCTAACCAGGAAGGACCACAGACCATTCGCAAAATGAAACGCTGCCGAGATGACCCCGATCAGATACAATATGAAATAGACCGGATGGGTCACTATCCCGTGCATCACTCCACCCAGCTCCTCATGGGTGACATTACCTAACGCTACCTGCACACGGGTCTCATAGACATGCCAGATCACGAAGGCGAATACAAGCACACCCGAAATACGCTGCAGCAAGTAACGCAAGTTCCGTTCATTCCGGAAACGATTATTGTTCGGCTTTGCCTGAAAAGCAATATACATGCCATAGACGCCGTGGTAGAGCAACGGCAGCCATATACCGAACATCTCCAGAGCCAGCACCATCGGCAAGCTGTTCAGGAAGGCGACGCTTTCCTTAAACCCTTCGCTCCCGCCTTCAACCGCAGAAAAATTCGTGAGCATATGCTCTAACAGGAAGAAGCCAAGCGGAATGACGCCCAGAAGCGAGTGCAGTTTCCTGGAATAAAACCCTTTCATAAGTTCATGAACCCCTTTCCATGTCATAGATACTCCAACTCTTCAAGGCCTTTAACAAATTCGCAATTCGTTGACGTATATGAAAAATTACACAAAAACAAGACTGTTCCCCACTAAAAAAAATGTTACTTGTGAACAACTTGTGTCACTTTTCATGTTACTCCTTTTTATCTTATAATGGAATTGCAATATATTTATTAATCCTTATTACATTTATGCATAAGAGGCAGGAGGATAACTATGAACGAGGAATTACTGGTCTTCACCACTGTCGTGGAGCAATCCAGTCTGAATAAAGCCTCCAAGCTGCTCAATCTATCACAACCGGCCCTTTCACGTAAAATCGCCAAGCTGGAGGAAGAATGGGGAGTAGCTCTATTTTTGCGTAAAGGAAAGCGGCTGGAGCTGACACAGGTCGGACAAGAGGCTTACGTATATGCCCTGGCTCAGCTCAAGCGCCATCAGAAGTTCCTGCAATCCGTATCCCGGTTTAAAGGCACAGAGCGCAGACTGGTGACGATAGGCGCAAGTCTGACTACGCTCCAGACGACCTTGCCTCCGCTTGTCACGGCTCTGATGCACAAATATCCTGATATCGAAATGAAGCTGATTACCGGGAAAACGCATGAGATTGTTGCCTCTGTAAGGGAACGAAAGGTCGATGTCGGCATCATTGCTTCGTCGATTCAAGAAACCGGCTTGATCTGTATCCCTATGTTTGATGATCACCTTGAGCTCGTCGTTGCAAAGAACCATGAATTAGCAGGGCAGGCTCGAGCAGAGATGGATTCGCTGCGGGGACAGCCGATGATCGTCTTCTCCAAGGGAACCTGGTACCGGCGGCTGATTGACGAGCTGTTCGGAAGATATGGGGTGGTGCCGGACATTAGAATGGAGATCGATTCTTTTGAGGCGATCGTGAGACTGCTTCCTACCTGCAAGACCGCTGCTCTTCTTCCCAAATCCTATCTGCGAAGCCAACTGTTAAGAGACAATGATCTTGTAACCGTGCCCATGAAGGAATTGGTACAGACCCGGCGGGAAACCTGTCTGATCTATGGGGAGCATACCCTGCTGAGCCCTGAGCTCAAAGAATGGATGAAGGACATCAAGGAAAGCCTGCCCCGCGAGCTATCTTGAATGAGCCGCGTCTGAAGCTGTTCATTTACCGGGGGACATTGCAATAAGCTTGCCGCCTGCGGCAGCAAATAGGAAAGTGTGCAACAGCAGGAAGACAGTTAAATCTTCGGAGGGCGAGTTGGAGGGGCAACGTGTGAAGTGTGCTTACGATCGCTGTTGTTCGCAGATTTCTTTATTTGGACTAAGTTCTAACAAAGGAGAAATCCGCTCACAAAGGCGACCGCTGACGCTCTATGCTTCCGACGTAGCTTTCTTACAAAAAGCTTTTACCTTCACACTTATGCCCTAACTACTTCGCCTTTGCTGTTTAACTGAAATGCAGTTTGCACGTGCCTGCGCCCACATGCATTACAGTAAGTTGGCCGCCTGCGGACACAGGCAGGTTACTCCGCGCAAGCCTCCTCCCAACCTCCCCTTGCTGCCAGGCTCGCCTTAGGTTAGGCATCACGAAGGAAGCCTGCGCGATTCACTTTACGCACAGCCAAATGGAACATTGAGCGCCTGGAGTTGCGCGCCCAGTCGCACGTTGCTTCGGCCTTACACAGAACGCGGAACTTCGTTATTCGACTAAGTATTCCAGCCTTGCTCTGAAACTTTACTCGCCTGCTTGATCAGCTTCATTACGGTCGCGCTCCAGTGAAATTTCTTACCTTAAATTCTTCATTCGACGCTCGAACCCATATTTAGTGAAAAAACTTACCTTAGATCGCCAGTAACTAGCCAAACCCACGTTTTAGTCAACTTTAAGTACAAAAATTTCACTATATCCGCATTTCTATTATTTTCACTGAATTTAAGGTAACTTTTTTCACTGCTATGAACGTTTTTTGTCAATCCCCTATTCCTTTGCCTTTTAACCAAAGGTTTATATCCA
>NZ_JAHLQJ010000040.1 GCF_018919145.1 Paenibacillus brevis | reverse complement strand
ACTTGGACCGAAGGGTCCTGGGAGAGTAGGACGCCGCCAAGCAACACAAAGAGCACTGCCGATAACTCGGTGGTGCTTTTTTCTTTTTTTTTGGAACCGACGGTTGATCTGAATGCTATTTCTTATCAAGCACCGCTGCAGCACCTGGTCTCCATTAGCGAGTAGTGAAGGAATATGCATAGGCTCATGTTTCTTTTAACAACCTTAGTGCGGAAGTAGCCGCTTGTGTTAGCCTTAGAAGTTTTATCACCTCTTGAGGTGCAATAGAATAATTTGCGTCTATAGCGCCCAAACTGAAATTATTGAGGATACGATATCCCCTTGGCAAAATGATGATTTATGTTATAATGTATATAAAGTCAAAGAAAGTCAAAGTCAACAAACAAAAAACAAAGGGTCCAAAGGGTTATGGAGGGTGAGTGATGCGCAATATTTCCGATATTATCGAAAAATATCTCAAGGCCATCCTGCAGGACAGCCCCGAGGGGATCATTGAAATTCAGCGCAATGATTTGGCTGAGCAATTTTCCTGCGTGCCATCACAAATTAATTATGTGATCAGTACAAGATTTACCCTGGAGAAAGGCTATTTGGTCGAGAGCAAGCGGGGGGGCGGCGGCTATGTGAGAATACGCCGCATTGAACTGCCGGGACCGACCACGCTCCACACGCATCTGCATCAAACCATCGGTGAAGAGATGGGGCAATCCGCAGCGGAAGGGTTAATTTATCAGTTAGTGGAGGCGCGCTTCCTGACCGCCCGCGAGGCAGCCTTGATGCAAGCGGCTGTATCCCGCGAGGTACTGATGGTGAAGCTGCCGTACCGGGATCAGATCCGGGCCAGAATGATGAAAGCAATGCTCATTTCGTTGCTAAGCTAAGCGATTAGAGCAGTAATCTAGGTCTATCCAGACAAGGAGGGACATTGATCATGCAATGCCAAGAATGCGGCAAACGCCCGGCTACTCTGCATTTCACCAAAATTGTGAATGGAGAGAAGACGGAATTTCATATTTGTGAAGCATGTGCCAGGGAAAAGGGAGAACTGATTCCGGGAACATCCGGCGGTTTCTCCATCCACAATCTGTTATCAGGATTAATGGAATTCCATCCTGGTTTTCAAGGGCAATCCGCACAGACTAAGCCATCCGAGCCGCTTCGCTGTGAGGAATGCGGTCTGACCTATGCCCAGTTTAGCAAAATTGGACGTTTTGGCTGTAGTTCATGCTATAAATATTTTAACAACCGATTGGATCCGCTCTTCAAGAGAGTACACGGCAATACCGTCCATGTAGGCAAGGTTCCGAAGCGGATAGGAGCTCACATCCAGGCTGAACGCAAGATCGAGGATCTTCGCCGGGAATTGCAGGACAAAATCGTACAGGAAGAGTTCGAAGAAGCGGCAGCGATTCGGGATCAAATTCGGGAGCTTGAAAAGAAATGTTCCGCAGAATCAAATTAGGAGGAAGGCGCGATGACTAGTCTGCGATTTACAGAGCAGCCGCTCAGCGAGTGGATGAGCCGGGGCGGCAACGAGTCGGAAATTGTAATGAGTACGCGAGTACGCATCGCCCGCAACTTGATTCATCATCCATTTCCGATGCTGTCCACCAATCAACAGTCGGAAGAGATCCTTCATCTTATGGAGGGTGTGCTTTCCGACGAAGAGCTGAAGCAATTTGGCAAGCTGATTCCGGTCTCTATGAACGAGTTGGAGGAACTGGATAAGCAGATCTTGGTGGAGAAGCATTTGATCAGTCCTAATTTGGCGAATGAATCACGAAATGGCGCTGTATTTATCAGCGAAGATGAAAGTCTTAGCGTGATGGTGAACGAAGAGGACCATTTGCGAATTCAATGTTTATATCCAGGGCTTCAAGTACAGGAAGCATGGGAGAAGGCCGCACGAGTTGACGATATTTTTGAAAAGCATGTGGATTATGCCTTCGATGCCAACCGCGGATTCCTCACCAGTTGTCCGACCAATGTCGGCACCGGTCTCCGGGCTTCTGTCATGATGCATTTGCCGGCGCTCGTATTGACCCAACAGATCAACCTTATTTTATCGGCTGTATCTCAGGTGGGACTTACCGTGCGCGGCATCTATGGTGAGGGCAGCGATGCAATTGGGAACTTGTTTCAAATCTCAAATCAGATTACACTGGGACAAAGCGAAGCGGAAATCATCGAGAATTTGTATGGAGTTGTCCTGCAAATCATCGAGCATGAGAAGAACGCGCGCGAGAAGCTTCTGCATGAGTCCAGACTTCGGATGACGGACCGGGTGATGAGATCATACGGGATTTTGTCCCATGCTGCTATTATCGATTCCAAGGAAGCTGCTCAGCGGCTGTCCGATGTGCGGCTTGGCGTAGATATCGGTCTTATTGAATCCCTCCCCGCTCAGGTCATTAACGAGCTGAATGTCATGACCCAGCCGGGTTACTTGCGGAAGCAATTTGGAGAGAACCTCTCTCCAAGCGAACGTGATATGTACCGGGCGAAGCTGATTCGGGAAAAAGTGGGTAATTAACGGAATAGATTCTTATTGGAGGTGTATGTAGGATGATGTTTGGAAGATTTACAGAACGTGCGCAGAAGGTGCTCGCACTGGCTCAAGAGGAAGCAGTCAGACTGGGGCATAATAATATTGGAACCGAGCATATTTTGCTTGGACTGATTCGGGAAGGCGAAGGAATCGCGGCCAAGGCTTTGATCGGTCTCGGCCTCGGACTTGAGAAGATTCAAGATGAAGTGGAAACCTTGATCGGACGGGGGCAAGAGCAGCCGACGAACATTGCCTATACACCGCGTGCCAAGAAGGTTATAGAGCTATCGATGGATGAAGCACGGAAGCTGGGACATACCTATGTTGGAACCGAGCATATTCTGCTTGGACTGATTCGCGAAGGCGAAGGCGTTGCCGCACGGGTTCTGAACAACCTTGGCATCAGCCTGAACAAAGCCCGTCAGCAGGTCCTGCAGTTGCTGGGAAGCAGTGAGGCTGTATCCAGTCATCATGGAGCTCCGGCCAATGTGAACACTCCGACACTGGACGGCTTGGCTCGGGACCTTACCGCCTCGGCTAAAGAAGGCAATCTGGATCCGGTCATTGGCCGCAGCAAGGAAATTGAGCGGGTCATACAGGTGCTTAGCCGCCGGACGAAGAACAATCCGGTTCTGATCGGGGAACCGGGCGTCGGGAAGACTGCCATTGCAGAAGGTCTTGCCCAGAAGATTATCAATAACGAAATTCCGGAGACACTCCGCGACAAGCGGGTTATGACCCTAGATATGGGCTCCGTTGTCGCCGGTACGAAGTACCGCGGCGAGTTCGAGGATCGTCTGAAGAAGATCATGGATGAGATTCGCCAGGCAGGCAACATCATCCTGTTTATCGACGAGCTTCACACTCTTATCGGTGCCGGTGGGGCCGAAGGAGCCATCGATGCTTCCAACATCCTGAAGCCTGCATTGGCTCGGGGCGAGCTCCAGTGCATTGGTGCGACAACGCTGGATGAATACCGCAAATATATTGAGAAGGATGCCGCATTGGAACGCCGGTTCCAGCCGATTACCGTCGATCAGCCTTCTGTAGAGGAAGCTATCCAGATTCTGCATGGACTTCGGGACCGTTATGAAGCTCACCACCGGGTAAAAATTACGGATGAAGCGATTGAGCAAGCGGTGAAGCTGTCGGATCGCTATATTCAAGATCGTTTCTTGCCGGATAAGGCAATCGACTTGATTGATGAAGCGGGCTCCAAGGTAAGGCTGAACTCTTACACCGTACCGCCAAACCTCAAGCAGCTTGAGAGCCGTCTGGAGGATATCCGCAAGGAGAAAGATGCTGCCGTTCAGAGCCAGGAGTTCGAGAAAGCAGCGGCCCTTCGGGATACGGAACAAAAAATTCGCGAAGAGCTTGATATCACAAAGAACCAATGGAGAGAAAAGCAAGGACGGACCGATTCCGAAGTAACGCCGGAGGATATCGCACAGGTGGTTGCCAGCTGGACGGGAATTCCGGTCAATAAGCTGAAGGAAGAAGAGACCGAGCGTCTGCTCAATATGGAGTCTATCCTGCATGAGCGTGTGATCGGTCAAGATGAGGCCGTGAAGGCGGTCAGCCGGGCTATCCGCCGGGCGCGCGCAGGCCTTAAAGATCCGAAGCGGCCGATGGGTTCCTTCATCTTCCTCGGTCCGACCGGGGTCGGGAAGACGGAACTGGCTCGTGCGCTTGCGGAATCCATGTTCGGCGATGAAAATGCCGTCATTCGAATCGACATGTCGGAATACATGGAGAAGCACTCTACGGCCCGTCTGGTCGGGGCTCCTCCTGGATATGTAGGCTATGAAGAAGGCGGACAATTGACTGAGAAGGTACGCCGCAAGCCTTATTCCGTAGTACTCCTTGATGAGATCGAGAAGGCTCACCCTGAAGTCTTCAATATCCTGCTCCAGGTTCTGGAGGACGGCCGATTGACAGACTCCAAGGGGCGTGTCGTGGACTTCCGGAATACGCTGATTATCCTGACCTCCAACGTGGGAGCCGATGCGATTAAGAAGAACTCGCGGCTTGGCTTCACAGCCATGGAGGATGCCGGTGCCGATTACGACAATATGAAGGGCAAAGTGATGGAAGAACTCAAGAAGAGCTTCCGTCCCGAGTTCCTCAACCGGATCGATGAAATCATTGTCTTCCACTCGCTGGAACAAAAGCACATCGCCGAGATCGTTACGCTCATGTCCGAGGAGCTTCGCAAGCGCCTGAGAGAGTACGATGTGGACTTTACGCTGACAGATAAAGCGAAGGACTTTCTGGCCAAGGAAGGCTTCGATCCCGCTTATGGCGCACGCCCGCTTCGCCGGGCAATTCAGAAGCATATCGAAGACCGGTTATCGGAAGAGCTGCTGACAGGAAACGTGAAAAAAGGCGATTCCTTGACTATTGATGAAGAGAACGGTACTCTGACGGTATCAACAACGGGAACTTATACCCGCAATGCCTGATGAATAACTGAATTTCTATGGCAAGAGCGAAAAGAAGCGAACGAACAAAAGTTGGACGGAAAACCTTGCGTTTTCTCGCCCAACTTTTTGTTTTGAGGACTTTTTAGATAAGCTCTTTTCTCCTGCTCAGAAAGGCAACAGGAGGAATTCGGTCCTTCTTTGCCGAACTTACATACCTGTCAAGGAGGTACGTCGAAGTGAAGGAAACGATTTTACTAGTGGATGATGAGAAAGAAATTGTCAGGCTGATGGAGATTTACCTGCGCAATGAAGGCTATAACCTATTGACTGCATCTGATGGCTTGGAGGCGCTGGAGCTTCTTGAGTTGCATCCGGTTCATTTGATCATTCTTGATGTCATGATGCCGAAGCTGGATGGCTTGGAGGCCTGCATGCGGATTCGTGAAGAACGTGATACTCCTATCATTATGCTGTCGGCCAAGAGTGAGGATATGGATAAAATCTCCGGACTAAGCATTGGGGCGGACGATTATGTCACTAAGCCGTTTAATCCGCTGGAGCTGCTCGCTCGGGTAAAGTCACAGCTTCGGCGGTATAATCGATATATCAATAATACCCAAGCTCCTGCTCCGGATGAAATTGTGATCGACGATCTGGTGATTTATACCGCTATGCATAGAGTAACAGTAGACCAACGGGAGATCAAATTAACGCCGCGCGAATTCGAGGTTCTCAAGCTGCTGGCACTTCATCGCGGCATTGTGCTGAGCATGGACAAGATCTATGAGGAAGTGTGGAAAGAACCCTATATAGAGTCGAAAAATACGGTTATGGTCCATATCCGCAGACTCCGGGAGAAGATTGAGCTGAACCCGCAGAATCCCCGGTACATTAAGACTGTATGGGGAATCGGCTATAAAATAGAAGTCCAATAAGAAAGCCAGGTATTCAGGATGAGCTTGAAACGACTAATTTCATTGAGAGTAAAATTTTTGGTATCCACGATCGTCAGTCTGCTGCTTTCCGTCACCGTCATGTATTTATGCCATCAATTGGCTGCCTATATCCTGACGCTTCCCAATACGACGTTCTGGTCTCCCATTCGAGAGGTCGTTCGCGGGATCATCCAGCAATGGGGCTCCATTCCCGCGATGATCGTGGCAGGGACAGGGATCTTTATCCTGACGTACTGGATGCTGACAAGGGGAACCATCCGGTACTTAAAAGAGCTGGATCAAGCCTTGACGGAAGTCGGACTCGGGCGCATGGATGTAAAGATCCCCCTGCGTACTTCTGATGAGCTTGGTCATTTGGCGCAGCATTTGAATGCAACGGTCGAGGGGCTTAATGTCTCTATTCGGGAGATCACAAACGGTCTCGGCGAAATTGCGGAGGGGAATCTCGAACGGAAGATCCCGGCGCAAGCGGGGGAACTGGCCAAGATTGCGGACAGCATTAATCATATGGCAGACCGGTTGAATCAGTCTATCGAAGAGGAGCGCCTGGCGGAGAGGTCCAAGAATGATCTGATCACCGGTGTCTCCCATGATCTCCGAACCCCGCTCACGTCCATTCTCGGCTTTCTGGAGGTCATAGAAGAGGATCGTTATAAAGACGAGACAGAACTGCGTTACTACGTAGATATCGCATATGAAAAGGCGAAGGACCTAAAGAAGCTGATCGACCAGCTCTTCGAATACACACGGATTCAGAACGGCCTGCCTTTGCAAAAGTCCGAGCTTGACCTGAACGGTTTTCTGGGTCAGCTTGCGGAGGAGTTTGTTCCCATTCTGGACAACTCCGCTATGCAATGCCGTGTGTCCGCGCAGCAGGATACTGCAGTCATCTATGCAGATGGGGACTTGCTGGTACGTGCATTTGAGAATCTATTAAGTAATGCCATCCAATATGGCGCCGACGGCAAATTTATCGATATTGAAATCTCCATCGAAGAGCCTTGGGCCCGCGTGAAATTCATTAATTATGGCAAAGAAATTCCTTCGTCGAGTCTGCCGCACTTGTTTGACCGCTTTTATCGAGTGGACAGCTCCCGCTCCAAGACGAGCGGAGGAACCGGGCTGGGACTGGCTATCGCCAAGAGTATTATTGACGTCCATCAGGGGCAAGTGTCTGTTACAAGCAGCCCGCAGAGCACGGCTTTCGAGGTTTTGCTTCCGCTGGCAACGAAAAGATAGAAATTGAAATTGCAAGTAGAAGGTCCAAAAGCAAGCTTTGGAACACCCATATCAACAAAATAGGATGATATTCATAAAATGCCAAGGAGCCAAGCGGCCTATTTTCCGCTCAGCTCCTTGGTTTTTTTCGTCTATGGCTGCTATCTTAAGCAGATGGTATCGATCTTGCTCATGTTATTTTTCCAGGCCTTGCCCAAGTGCGGAAAGCTATTGAATTGCTGGAAGGGGAGCTCATGCGGCGAAACAAATGCGCAAAAGCAGTTATTTTGCTGGGCTGGCGGATTATGCGGCAAAACAAACGCCGGAAAGCAAATAGATTGCAGTTAGTGCCTGCGCAGGAAGGGCATAAGTGTAAAGGTTGCTGCAGAAGCGGAGCGTTCGCCTTTGGGAGGGGATTTCTTCCTTTTCAAAACTTAGTCCAATCGGAGAAATCCGCGAGCAACAGCGATCGTAAGCAACCTTCACACGTTTGCCTCCAGCACGCAGCATCATTAGCAAGGGCCTATGGGATAGCCCCGCATGCCTCGATTAGCTTGATTACCTCGGATAGAAAGATAAGAAAATGGTAAGCATTTGTTAAGAACTGCTGTATGGATTATTAACTTTCCTTTTCTATACTTCTCTTGGAAGCTCTGATAGAGAGAAGGGAGTTACATACATGGTTTTCTCAAGCATGATTTTTTTATACCTCTTTTTGCCCGTTTTGCTCGCGGCTTATTTCTTATTCAAAAAGCCCGCGCATCGGATATGGATTTTGATCGGATTCTCTTATGTGTTTTATGCATGGGGTGAGCCGGTATGGGTCATCTTGTTGTTGGGTGCGTCCCTGTTAGGCTATTTATTCGCTCTTGGCATCGAGCGGACAAGAGGAACCTCGCTATCCAAATTGTTGTTCATCACAGCCATTGCAGTCAACATCGGCCTTCTATGCTTTTTTAAGTATACCGGATTTCTGATGGGGACTCTGAACACGTTGCTGCCGTTTCAGTTCCCGGTTCCGGATATAAAGCTCCCCATCGGTATTTCCTTCTTCACCTTCGAATTAATTTGTTATCTCACAGATGTCTACAAGGGAGTCATCGCAGCTCCGCGGTCACCGAAAAAGGTGCTGTTCTACGTTTCCTTCTTCCCGCATTTGGTGGCTGGGCCGATCATTCGCTATCGGGATATCGAAGAGCAGATCGAACGACCGCAGGTCACTCTGGCCGGATTCAGTGGAGGGGTCTCCCGTTTTGTCCTTGGACTTGGGAAAAAGGTGCTGCTGGCCAACCTCTTGGGGGAATCGGCCAATCTCCTGCTACATGCGGACGAAGCCTCTGTCTCTGTCTTGGGGATGTGGTTCGGAATCCTGCTTTTCGCCTTGCAGATTTATTTTGATTTCTCAGGGTATTCAGATATGGCGATCGGCTTAGGCAAAATGTTCGGGTTCAATCTCCGGGAGAACTTCAACTATCCTTATATCTCCAAGTCTGCGGGAGAGTTCTGGCGGAGATGGAATATGTCCCTGGGGGGATTCTTCCGAGATTATGTCTATATTCCCCTGGGAGGCAACCAAAGAAACACCATGCGGAATTTGTTCGTTGTCTGGTTTCTGACCGGCATCTGGCATGGGGCCAGCTGGAACTTCATTATTTGGGGGCTTTATTTCGGGGCGCTAATCTATATTGAAAGACAGTTTCTCGGAAAATGGCTAGATAAGCTGCCGGCTCTATTTGCCCATATATATGCTGTGTTGATTATTCTGATCGGTTGGGTTTGGTTCTACTTTACAGATTTGTCTGAAGCGATCCATGCCCTGCTTACCATGCTTGGCCTTAATCATAAAGCCATTCTCAATGTAGAGTTGGGATTTTATGTGCGCGACAATTTGATCCTGGTTGTTGCTGCCGTGATTCTCTCGATACCGCTGCTCGTAACAGGCGCACAATGGTTTGGCAAGGCATTTCCTAGACTGGAAAGGGGTCTCACGCTTGCAGGAGCCCCGGTCCTTCAAGCCGTTATCCTCTTTCTCTGCACAGTCCTGCTTGTCGGCAGTTCTTATAATCCCTTTTTGTACTATCGTTTCTGATGAAAGGAGGAGCAGGTATGAATTTACGATATAAAATAAATACGGCCATATTTCTGGCTGCAACCTTTGGTTATGGGATCATCAGCCTGATTCATGCCTACGCGGATAATGGAAGTGTCTCATCTCTTGAGCAGCGGGCTTTGGGAGAACTCCCTTCCTTTTCCTTGGGGAGTCTGGCGACAGGCGCCTTCATTCAGGACTTCGAACAATATTTTAATGATCATCTTCCTCTCCGCACCTCCATGGCTAAGACAGGCGCACTTATCATGACGTGGAAAGGGCTGCCTGACGAGGAAGCGATCCTGGTTCAGCAAGGAGGGGACAATACCGCCTTAAGATTGACGGGTGATAATGATATGGAGCAGCTGGTGCAAGAAAGCCAGGATACGCAATATTTAATTTATAAAGAGCAGGCTTACACGCTGTTTAAGTATTCGAATGCCGCTGCCGAGCTGTATGCCGAGACGCTGAACCGCTTTCGTTCCGAGGTTGACTCCGCGGCTCGAGTGTATTCCATGCTGGTCCCGACATCCTCCGAATTTATTGATCATGACCACTATAGCCAGCTCTCGGATTCGCAGAAGGAGGCGTTAGGACATATAAATGAATTGCTGTCCTCCGGAATTCAACAGATTGATGCTTATAGTGCGTTGGATCAGCATAAGGAGGAGGACATCTATTTTCGCACAGATCATCACTGGACCGCTTTGGGTGCCTATTATGCATATAGCGAATTCATGAAGACCGTTGGAGAAGAGGCAGTGCCGCTGAGCACTTTTGCACAGGGGGAGATTGATGATTTCTTGGGTTCCTCCTATAAGGCTACATTAAGCTACAAGCTGAAATCCCATCCGGATGTGATTACCTATTATCAGCCGGCGGATAGTTATAGCTACACCAGATATTATACGAATGGTAAGAAAGTTGAAGGAAAAGTAGTTGATCCGTCATATGCCAAGGAGGATATCGGCCTGTACTCTGTCTTCCTAGGCGGGGATTTTCCCTGGGGTGAAATTCATACCGGGCAGGATAATGGCAAAAGCATCGTCGTGATTAAAGACTCGTATGCCAATGCGTTCATTCCGTATCTGATCCCTCATTTTGAATCCATTTATTATATCGATCCCAGATTTTACAAAGGCAGCCTGACTGCCTTTATAGAGGTGCATCACGCTACCGATGTGCTATTTCTAAATAATTCTACGGTCGCCCGAACCAAGGGAATCGCCGAGTTGATTGATCAGCTGTTATGAAAGTTCAAACATTATCGTGGAATTTCTACAAAAATCAACGCATATTACCGATGTAATAGAATAAAAGCAGCTTGCAAAGCTGAACTGTGACCCATAAGAAGGACACTTTGAAAAAAGTGACCCTCTTGTGGGTCATTTGTGTTTTAATCAG